>PAJI01000006.1 GCA_002705995.1 Crocinitomicaceae bacterium
TAAATTGACCTGAAGAACTTGATCATAACCTCATTCGCGCAAAGTGCTACCTGTATCAAAACACAAGCTTTCAATCCCAGAGGGATCATGAACTCCTTTTATAAAAAATTAAACCTGTGAATAAATTGAATTGTACCTTGGTCAGACACAACTGAAAATGGAAAAACGTAGAAATCCACAAAGTTGTGAATCGCTTTCAAATTGAATTGTACCTTGGTCAGACACAACTCTTAAAAAGTCTTGCATATAGTAGGTACAGTTGTGAATCGCTTTCAAATTGAATTGTACCTTGGTCAGACACAACAAAGGTAGCAGAGCGTAAAAGACAAATTGAGTTGTGAATCGCTTTCAAATTGAATTGTACCTTGGTCAGACACAACACACTCAGGAGATAAATTCGGAAAGATTAGTTGTGAATCGCTTTCAAATTGAATTGTACCTTGGTCAGACACAACAAGAAGCTATTTTGGATGAGAATATAGGAAGTTGTGAATCGCTTTCAAATTGAATTGTACCTTGGTCAGACACAACAAATCATCATAACACATCCTCCAATCTGTTGTTGTGAATCGCTTTCAAATTGAATTGTACCTTGGTCAGACACAACAAAGTAAAGAGAGAATTAACTGAGGAGTTAGTTGTGAATCGCTTTCAAATTGAATTGTACCTTGGTCAGACACAACTAAAAAGTTTGATCGCATCAATCAAAAACTGTTGTGAATCGCTTTCAAATTGAATTGTACCTTGGTCAGACACAACGTAAGACAAAACGCAAGAAAACAATAAAAAGTTGTGAATCGCTTTCAAATTGAATTGTACCTTGGTCAGACACAACCATATAGAATGTGGCGCGCTGGCTCAACTTGTTGTGAATCGCTTTCAAATTGAATTGTACCTTGGTCAGACACAACAGAAGTTAATGAGCGTGTGAGCGCCATTCAGTTGTGAATCGCTTTCAAATTGAATTGTACCTTGGTCAGACACAACCGAGTACCTTCTACAACTGGACGCAGCATAGTTGTGAATCGCTTTCAAATTGAATTGTACCTTGGTCAGACACAACACATGAAGACTAAAGGTTTTCAGGAGTTTAGTTGTGAATCGCTTTCAAATTGAATTGTACCTTGGTCAGACACAACTGCATGGAAATCACATCGGTGTAACCTTCTGTTGTGAATCGCTTTCAAATTGAATTGTACCTTGGTCAGACACAACGTAAAAAATAAAGACAAGTTTGATGCCGATGTTGTGAATCGCTTTCAAATTGAATTGTACCTTGGTCAGACACAACCTGATGATTGGGCTAAAATGGAATCAAGAAGTTGTGAATCGCTTTCAAATTGAATTGTACCTTGGTCAGACACAACAAGCAACGATTAAATATCACATTCACATTTGTTGTGAATCGCTTTCAAATTGAATTGTACCTTGGTCAGACACAACAGATGTCGTAATGTTCGCGTTGCAGCTTTGTTGTGAATCGCTTTCAAATTGAATTGTACCTTGGTCAGACACAACGGAACAATTATACTAGAGCTCGATTAATTCG
The DNA here is from genome assembly GCA_002705995.1 of Crocinitomicaceae bacterium. GTDB lineage: Bacteria > Bacteroidota > Bacteroidia > Flavobacteriales_G > Salibacteraceae. The sequence goes on from PAJI01000006.1 coordinate 1,550, forward strand.
TTGTGAATCGCTTTCAAATTGAATTGTACCTTGGTCAGACACAACCCAATGAGTCAACAGCCTCTGTGTTCTTCCGTTGTGAATCGCTTTCAAATTGAATTGTACCTTGGTCAGACACAACTTTTGAAGGCGCTGACTTTATAACACGCTGTTGTGAATCGCTTTCAAATTGAATTGTACCTTGGTCAGACACAACACAATGCCAGCTACATACCTTTTGATATACGTTGTGAATCGCTTTCAAATTGAATTGTACCTTGGTCAGACACAACACATGGTTAGCATATTAAAGGCGTTTGTGCGTTGTGAATCGCTTTCAAATTGAATTGTACCTTGGTCAGACACAACTGAAGCAAGATATTGCTGCTAGACGCCCAAGTTGTGAATCGCTTTCAAATTGAATTGTACCTTGGTCAGACACAACAGAGAGAAGCTGTATTCAACGCCATGCGCGGTTGTGAATCGCTTTCAAATTGAATTGTACCTTGGTCAGACACAACTTGTTTCTTTCGATTCTTTCGAAGATTACAGTTGTGAATCGCTTTCAAATTGAATTGTACCTTGGTCAGACACAACCGTATGTGTCGAAATACCAAGGTGTGCCGGGTTGTGAATCGCTTTCAAATTGAATTGTACCTTGGTCAGACACAACTTGATGTGATTGGCGAATTTGTAGAGCTAGTTGTGAATCGCTTTCAAATTGAATTGTACCTTGGTCAGACACAACATACCGTGCCTGACCTTTTTCATTTTCAACAGGTTACAACCAAACTTAGAATTTCAAAAAAGAGGCTAAAACAATTCCAATTGCTGAGGCGTATCGGGCTTTTCGGCTTCTGTTTTTCCTTTGAAAAACTCCATCATGCCAAATTGTTTGTCGGTCAACTGAAAAACAATCACTTCTCCTCGCGGTGGTAAAGAGCGTTTTACGCGTTTGATGTGCACTTCTGCATTTTCGCGACTGGCGCAATGCCGTGTATAGATCGAATATTGCATCATGGTAAACCCATCTTCTAACAATCGTTTGCGAAACAAAGCCGCTTGCCTACGGTCTTTTTTGGTGTCGGTTGGCAAATCGTAATAGACAAATACCCACATGATGCGATAAGCGTTAAAACGTTCTGTTGATTTCATATCTATTGGCCATCTTTTCCAACGTTTGAACCTTTGGAAAAGGTTATTCATTATAGCAGTGGATAAGCAATTTTGCGTTTCACACCCTCAAAACATTGCATCAAACTTGCTGTCGTTCGCTGCATCCCCACCATTAAAGGACTTTTCTTTCCTTCAATTTCAATGTCTAATGTAGGAATGATCAGTAATTCCCTTTTCACGTCTTTGGTCAACTGTTCAAGCTCAGCCTCTTCGAATCGCTCCTGAATGTCTAGTACCACCAAATCGACATATGGACGGTAAGGTTCCATAATGTCATCGGCCAAACAAAAAGGATTGTATTTGTTGCTGTGGTGAATCCCAATGGCCGGTAACATGCCACTAGACACCAAACTTCGGGCGACAATTGCCCGCAAAACGGCATAGCCGTAATTCAATAAGTTATTGGGAGCAGGCTCTTCTCTACCTCTTCTGAATTCGGGATCGTCCATAATTCGCTTCCAATAATTGGCCGCAGCTCTCCCTTCGTAATTATCAGGATCTCCACTTTTGACCTGCCCCGCCCAATAGTGCATGTTTTCTACCGGTTGATTGTAAATGGACAATACCGCAGCCTGATTTAAGATCTTGGCTTTTACGGTTTGTTGCCACAAGTTTTTGCGCAAAGGTTCAGAAGCCTCTAATTGATAGCGCAATTTTTCGGTATAGACATGGTTGGCCGTCATGGGCATAAACAGTCCTCCGGGAAGGTGGCGATCGTCACAACTCAATAAAGCGGCATTGTTGTCCATTAAAGCACTCAGTAAAGCTTGGGTAACAGTTACCCTCGGATGATCGAGAATCAGCATGCCGACATCTTCAATCGGAACGGTTTTGGGTTCTTTATCTTCTTCCGGAAATTCAACTTTTAGTTGCTGCTTTTCTTTTTTGAGGTAGGCAGGAGTTCCAAAATAGAGCGTGCGTTTAATCATAATCTATCATCTTCGGTTCAGAAAAAGTTGGGTTTGTTCGTCTTCAAATTATTCTTTTTCAACTGAAAAAAGGCTGTATTCCTTTAAAAATTAATCCTGACTTAATGTATAGCGTGCTTAGAACAGTTCGATTCCCGTCAATTGGGGAAGCTCTTGATGGCAATAGATGAAATTATCGCGGTCATTGAACAACGCTAGCACTTCTGCTCTTTCAAGTTGAGTAGGTTCATTGGAAATGAATGCAGCATAGGAAGTGTATTTCCAATCTTTTGGTGTTGTTGCTAGCCTAGCTTCTACTGGGTTGTGATGGATGTAATGAATGAGTTTGAGGAGGTAGTTGGAATCGGAGATTTTCTTCCGGTTGAAATTCTTCATGAAAAGGCTTCCTTTTCGGTGATTGACTTTATTAAAAGCCTGTGTGTAGGAACTAAAGAGTTTTGAAAACTGCTTAGAAATTGCCTTGGATAAGTTTTGCTCTTTTAGTTCTTCATTTCCTTTTAACTCTTCCAAAGTTTGGAACTTTGGAAGAGTTGTCGTTCTAATCGCTTTACTAAAACCTAGCAATTCCTCCTCACTCCTTATCTTCACTACAAAATGAAAATGATTGGGCATTAGACAATAGCAATAGGTTTGAGCAATGGGAAAAATATAGTGCTGGTATTTTTCTAAAAAGAAACGGTAATTCTCTGCATGCAAGAAAAGCTGCTCATGACCATTGGCGCGATTGTAGATGTGGTACATCCCTTCAGGCTCTAGTTGTGCTTTTTTATCCTGCATGTTTAATCCATCTATTGATCAAGAGAAAACCAGACTGATCTAATTTAAATGTTCAAAATATTTCTCCATCTATTTCGAGTCTTTATTCTGCTTTTACAACTCTTCCAAAGTTCCAAACTTTGGAAGAGTTGTAGAACCTCGTTTGAGCAATGGGAGAAATGTAGTGCTGGTATTTTTCTAAAAAGAAACGGTAATTCTCTGCATGCAAGAAAAGCTGCTCATGGCCATTGGCGCGATTGTAGATGTGGTACATCCCTTCAGGCTCTAGTTGTTGTTTATTTTGCATGGTTGAAAATTGAATGCTATTGAACCACCTCCAAAGTTTGAAACTTTGGAGGTGGTTTTTGATTGTTTACTTAAACCGAAGAGAAAAAACCAGACAGGTTTTAGAAACCTGTCTGGTTTATTGGTTCACACCTTAGAAATGTTTCCCAATCGATCTACTTTGAGTTTCCAACAAATATTTTTTATCTGTTCTCCGTTAACGCTAGTTGTTTCATTTACCTGAGATCCTGGATTTTTACCTGTTTTAGGATTAATTGGTTTTAAATCCACTTCATTTTTATATATCTCCGATGAGTGATTTATTGGCCTAAAGTAGAGTTCATTCCCCGTAAATCTATTAAATGCATAAATCAATTTAGCCTCATTCGTACTAACTTCAACCGTGTCATTTTGTGTTAAAGTGAATAAAAACTGATACTTCACTCCGTCTTCACTAAAAACCTGTTTTTCAACAGGTAAATCATTTGTTTTTGTTGAACTCTGAAAATCTATTAAGTCAAATAAACTAATTTCTCTAAAAACCCTTTTGGGATTTTTTCCACTCACATTTGAAGAATCAACTATTTGATATACTGCTATATAGAAATTGGTTCCTTTATCTACTCTTACAAATTGACTATACTTATTGGAGTTTTCGTTATTACTCACTCTTTTCTCACTTCCAAACCCAGAATAAGTTCTCACTTTTCTAATTGGGGCATGATTTTTTTCTTCTCCTTTATTATTCACATTAAGCTTTCTCAAATTTTCAGGAGTGTTCATTTTATCAATTTCTTCAGGTGTAAAAGCAATTTCAGGATGTTCTTTTAATTTGACCTTGAACTGTTCTTCATTTCGGAAATCCCTTTCTGAAACTTGTGCTATGAATACATTTAGTTTTGAATAATTCGTCTTTTCATATTTAAAATCATTCGCTTTTAGATATTGTTTAAGTTCATCAACAGACTTGAATTCTGTTTCGCTATTGTTTACAATGGCCTCTAACTCATGTTTCTCTAATACTGCATCGTAATATTCCAAAGCCTCTTCAAAAGGGAGTTCGACAGTATCAAATTGTTCTAAATGTCGTTTTAGAATTTTCTGAATACCAGTATCAGTTATGGACTTTATTTTTTCTTTATTAAAGGTAATGTTCAATTCGCTATTGAACCTACTTGCAGCCTGAAAAGCAATACACATTACTTTCTCATTCTTGAATTTAGCTTTCAGTTTTTGTTCAAACTTTTCTAATGAATTTGTTTCAATTTTAATAGATTCAATTTGGCTTCTTAAATTTTTATCCACTATTGCATCAGGATAATTAAAAAAGAAGTCGATATTTTTTAATAATTGTTTCTTTTCCCGTTTTCCAACATCAATCCTTCCGTAGAACGTGCCTTTCCCCAAGCTCCTCCGAATAGCCCAATTGACTTTATTTCCAACTTCATTACCCTTTTGCAGTTCAAACTTGTTTCTATTAGGTGTGTTATTATAGCGATTTACGGTTTTATTAATTACCCTTAAATTTTGTTTGAATGTTACAATCGTCTGTTGAAGTGCCGTCAAAATCATCTTTTTGTAATCACTATTAAATGAGTCAAATTCTTTAAAGTGATAAGTCATTTCTATGACAGAATCCCTGCGAGAGTTTTCATAATTATCTTGCCTTTTTTCGCCAGGAAACATTAAATACCAATCGTTTTCTTTTGGGTTTTCCTTTTTAGGTTTTGACCACATAATTTTTTGCTTTAGCTTTAGTCGGTAGTTTTCCAACTTCTTCTGCTCTCCAAAATTTTCAGTTGTTTTATTTGCGTTGACATTGTTCAAATAATGCACATGTTCTTCTGTACACAGGGCTACAATTAAAGCATCTAAAGCGTGATGGCGGTGGTCAATTCGCTTGATGTTATAAGACTCGTCTTTTTCCCGAATGCTATCGTCCAGATTGCAATCAAAATAATCTTGCCCTGATTTCGCTTTTTGCCAACTACCAAACAAATATGACTTGTCTTCTTCTTTATCTTCATTAAATAATTCCGGCTGAATAAGTTTATTCAAACGAATATATCTTGGCGATACTAATTCTCTCCAAACTTGATCTAGCTTCCAAGCTCGTTTCAGTTCAGTGGTTACCATCCCCGTAACCGGAAGTACGTTTTTGGAACGGAATTCCACTTCTCCCTTTTCTCTCACAATATGGCTCAACAATTCCATAGCCTTTCGGGCAATATGACGAGCGTTGTTCATTTGGCTATTCGTAAACCCTTTAGGAATGTCTTTGGAAAGAAGTATGTAGCGTTTCGTTCCCGAAAACTGTGTTTTCACAATCCTTACAAACTCATCTTCTGTACACACCGGAATACCTAAATAAGGCTGTCCTTTTTGGGATTGAATGAAAGCCCTAGCCGTTTTATCACTTTTCAGTTTGTTTAATTCAACCTCAACAACCACTTTGTTGCTCAATGAATTATTCGTGATAGAGGCTTGAGGAAAAATGTGGTCAATATTGTATTTCGCACCATCAAACAATTCTGTTATTTGTATCATTTGCCCTGAATATGGAGAACGATACCCTTGTTCTATCCAAAGCTTGTATTTCTCAAAATCTGCTTTGGTGATATGTGCTTTTTTGAGAATAGTTTCTATATCGTTTTTACTGTATGACTTGTCTTTAAAGAATTCTTTATCGGTATTTTTCGTGTGTTCTGCACCTTCCTCTATAATTTTCAATCGCTCAAAATGGTCAGGGTTTTTCGGGTTAGCATTATATGGATTATGTGCCAAAAACTCTTCTAATACCTGACGGATTCGCTTGTTTTGTGCTCGGTTTCCCGACATCCGTTTGGATTCAGATTCTTTTTCTTTGGCTGATTTTTTAAGTTCCCTGCCAACTTCAAGGTTTATTTTGGTAAAGAATTTCTCAATGCCACTGCCATAATAATCCCATATATCAGCCACCACCTGCATCATTTCGAGCAGTACTTTTTCGGCAATCGGATTGTTTAGCGAATGTTGTTTTAATTCTTGGTGCAATTCGTCTCTAATTTGTTTGGGGGATTCCCATTGTTTGGCAAATGCCAATTCCGAATGACGACCATACACCAAATAGGAAGCTTGGGTAAGGTTGAGTTTGTTAAAATCTTCAGGCTTTTTAATACCTCTGAAAGCATTAAACAAACCTTTGGGAAACGGGATTTCCCCTTTCTTCAAATCAACATTTGTATCAACTGCTTCGGAATAGTCAATATTTTCCGCACCAAAATCAATTCCTTTTAGCTTTTGAAGTATTTCTTCTTCGCGGATAATAAGCCCCTCTTTCCACTTTCTGTACCATTGTTCGGTTACCCATTTGTCTGTTTCTTTCTCCTCTCTTAACCGAATCAGCGGCAACAATTTTTTTAGGGCTTTTTCCGAATAAGCACAATATCTTGATGGGAATTGCGGGTAGTTCACAAAATCATTGACGATTTTTTCCTTGACGGTTTCATCAATATCAAAATCTCCAAAATAGTTATTGAAAAAGGTAATTCCGCTTTTGTTGTCGTTATTCGTCCGCTCTTTGTAACTCACCGAATACAAATAGTGCCATAGTTCCCTTTCTTTTTCCTGAGTGAGAAAATCAGCATATTCGGTAAATCCACACCGCTTAAAACGAGTGGCAAAACTTACTCGGGTCTCATTGCCTTTTATTTCCTCATCCTCCGGGAAATTCCAAGCATAATTGCTGTCATTTTTTTTATGATCAATCTTAAACTTCTTTTTGCAATAGCTGAGAAACTGGTCTTGGTTCAAAGACTTTCGGTTATTCAATTCTTCAAAAAGCTCTTGATAATCTTTTTTGCTTTGGAAGTATTCTTTTGTAACGTCTTGATTCGTTAGCGATTTTCCTTCAATTTTCTTTTCAAGTTGAATTAACCTTAAATTATGTAGCTTATCCCAAATCCTGAATTCCTGAAAATAAGGATGTGAGGCAGAAACCACTTTGATGTAAACAGGCTCTTCTTTTTCAAATATTTCACCGGTATCCTTATTAACAACATCTTTCCAATAACGGATTTCGTACTTACAGTTAGCTATCTCAGATTTCTTGCTTTTTAGTGGTCTTTGATACAGCAGGACATCTTCAACCAACAAATGCTGAATGGCATCTTTGTTTTTCAACAAAGTTTCTTGATGGTTTTTATTTTTGGGATACAATGTTTTGATACATTGCTCAAACACTTGTTTATCCTCTAAGCTCGTATGAAATTGCTTTTGTGTAGCAATAATTTGGTTGAGTTCCTCACGGTAGAAATCCCTGTCCACAACCTGAAACATTCCTCCGATTATCTTGGTACGTTTTCCAGTTTTACTTTTGGCATCACTCTTTAGAACATGATAGATTTTGGGGGATATGTAGTTTTTGGCACTTCCGTCATTATTCTTATAACCTAGTTCAATGTTAAAAGTCAATGCTTCTTTTTCCGTTTTCTTTTTAAGCAAAGTCCAATCACTTGAGGTATCGCTTAAATCAGGCTCTCGCAATTTTCTTTCTTTCCCCTGCTGCTTTTTCAGTTGGCCTTTTGAGTCATAAACCGTTTCTACTATGTAGTCAAAAGGTTTATCCAGCGCATTTTTATACCTGAAGGTGTAATTCTTTGGCTGTTTTATCTCGTGCCAGCCATTTTGATAGATTAAAGTGTATTTGTGTTTTCCATCATCTTTTTCATAATGAACTTCCTTTATTTCCAAAGGGTAAATATCAACAATCGTGAACTCTGTTTTTTTGTTATCAATATTGCCCTGCTCATCTACTTTGGAGGTTTTGATAATTTCTTTTAAGTCATCTTTAAATGTCATCTGAATATCAGTGTATTCACTATAAACAAAATTATCATTGCCGTCTAAATGAACTTTGTAAAAGTGCTTACCTTCCTCGTCAACCTGGGGAATCACCTCTTTTACCCGTAAATCAAGTTCCTCAACTATCTCGTTTTCCTTTGTTGATTTATCCTCTACCTCTGTCTTTTCATACCCTCTTTTTTGATTATAACTCAAAAGCACCCATGCCAATTCTTCTAAAGTGATTTCTTCTGAAAATGCTTTATTTCGCAAATAATAAAGTGTCCAATCATAAGGAATACGTTTTCCTTTTACATTTTCAACGCCATTATCATTTATGTCATCAAGCATTTCTTTATAAGAATCCATAAAGAGAAACTTCGCTTTCTCACCTTTTTGCTTGGGCAGATAAGCCAATTTGGGTTCCCTATTGGCCTTAAACTGTCCACACTTTTCACCTTTTTTATTAGTGAAATCAATTTCCAATTTGTAATGTTCGGGAAGTGTATTGAGCAAATTAAGAACTAAGTTGAGTCTATCTCTCCTTAAAAGGTATCTTTCATTTAATCTTCTTGCCCCCCTTTTTTCAGTTCTTTGAGCTGCAGTACTATCAATTTTGCCTCCTTCTTTATATTTTTTTACTTCTCCGGCATCCATTGGTAAAATACGAGAACCTAATCCCATTATTTTTACGATTCCCTTTTCATGATCGATTTCAATCAGCGCCCACCCAATCGAATTGGTGCCCAAATCCAGTCCTAAAATTCTTTTCATCTATTTGTAGCTTAGTTTTCTTATATTCGTTTAACAATTTGAAGCGATTCACAATAAGGATTATTCCGTTGTGAAAACATTTGGGTTACCTCTTGTCCATAATCAGGAGGTTTTTTTATGCCCATTATTTTCCCAAAACAACTGTGCGAAAAGCACTTATCCTATTGGATTCTCGCCAAGGATTTGATGTAAACTATGCGTTTTAGCGTGATGCAATTTTTGCACAATGGTTTTGTTCTCTTCTAAAGTAATCTTTTAGAAAAAAACAGCATATGAAATGAATGCTTAAATGTTGCTGAGAAAGAATTGAAACTCTTGAGAAAAGCTTATACAAAACAAAAAGCAACTGCTTCGATCCATAGGAAAGAAACAATTGCTTTTCTGTTCTAACACAAGTAAAAATGAACCAGGGAGGATAGGTTTAGGTTTAGCGAGAGGCTGTCATCATTTTACTGTCAACATATGATCCGTTAGAATTTTCAACCTTTATCTGATACAGGTAATTGGCAGTTGGTAAGCCTAATTTTTCCATGTTTAATGTAATCGACTGTTCGCCTGACGAAAAGCTCTGTGGTGCAACTGAAGCAACTTTGCGTCCCATCATATCGTAAAGGTCTACGCTTACATCTGATGCTTGATTTAAACTCACCGGAATAGTGGTTTCGCCCACAAAAGGGTTCGGATAGTTTTGTCCTAATGAAAACTGTTTGGCATTTTGTTTTTCGATGTGCCCTACGCCAACAGTTCCTTCTCCTTGAACGGTAACTTCCAAGTAGCTTTCCCAACCACCGGTTGAACTGTTTTCTGTTAATGTGGCAATTTGGTAATCGTAACCATCTGAAAAGATGTTGTCTTGTGCAAAGGTCATCGGGTCTACACCATTGGTGTAAATCGATGAATTATCAGTGTAAATGCTGTTCTTGGTATCCGGATCGAACGACAATTGTGACACCACTGAATACGATGAGCTTACATATACCTGAAAGTGAATGTGCGTAATTCGCCCGTCATACCATCCCGGAAAAATTGTGGTAAACTCCACTTCTCCGTTGGCATCTGTCATTTGGTATCCGCGCAAATAGGTCAATCCGGCCTGACCCGGATTCATGTTGTTGTCGTAACCCGAGTAAAGTCCGTCTTTGTCGCAATGCCAAATGTTTACTCGCACATTTTGCATGGGTTCACAATTGGATTGACCGATGATTTTTAGCTTTAAATTGAACTGAACTCCATCTCTATCTTCGCGCACATCCTGACGAAAAAAAGCAGAATTCTCCGTTAGGTCTAAAGGAAACGGACCTTCTGTTTCTGAAGGAATTAACACACAACTGTCTGAGGTTGTATCTCCTCCTGACAAAGGTTTACTCCATAATTTTGATGTGGGAAGTGAAAGGCCTACTCCGGCTAAGCCCATGCCTTTTAAGAAATCTTTTCTGTTCATTTGACATCCATTTAGGTACCACAACGGGTAAGTTCATACAATCATAGCATCGGGCAAACCGATACTTTCAAATAAACAGAGGAATAAAGGGATAGACGTAAAATTAGAAAAATAGTTGGGAATACAACCTTTACTTCAGCAGTTGTTGAAATGCCTTGCTTTGATAGAGGTGTTGATTGAACAATTCAACGCCATCTTGATTGAGGTGCAGTTCATCGTAAAAATGCAACGTGTCTTTCAACGAAAGTATCGTGTTATAGTTTTGATAAGTACCCCGTTTTTCCATTAAACGATCAAATGCTGCATTGTTGGTGTGTGCCTTGTAAAACGAAGGGCTTAAAGGAGGATGCACCAAGATTACAGGAATTTCTTCTGTTGCAAATGCTGCTAAAATGGTATCGAAGCTTTCAATTTGTTCGGGTTGAAATGTCCATGCCATTGTATCCCAAATCGGTGGGTTCAAATGCTCCATTTTTCGTTCTGTAAATCCACCCAAAATGTAACGGTCTACTTCATTTACCGAATCGGGATGTTGTTGCAAATGATTGCCCATGAGCTGTTTGTATTGCGCATAAATGAGCGTATTGTACACTTTCATGTTGTTCAACCTCAGCGCTAATGAGTACATGTCTTTTTGAATGCTATCGTTCGCAATTAAATCTAAAGCCGACTCTACTCCATCACCAGAAAATGCTTCGGGAGAAACAGCGTACACCACCAATTTAGGTTGAAGTTGTTGAAGGTAACGGTCTAACAGCAACTGTGTTTCTAATGGCGTTTGCGAGCTGGTTCCCAGGTTGAAAACCTTCAACCCTTTTGAGGTGTAAAAACGTGTATCCAATCCGCGGTAAGCAACCGATGAGCCTAGAAACAATACATCAACCTCTGATGTGTTTTTCACTTCTTGCAAGCGTTTTCCCGTAAAACCGCCACCTTGTTGCACATAAATGAGGTTCTTCTTGAATCCGTTAACCGGGAGGAGTTCTCCCCACAAAATCACCAACACCGGATAGGCTACTGCTACCAGCAAAAAGAACAACACGCTATTTCTGATCCACTTTTTCATTAGAACTGAAAATAGATGAATGGGGTTTCTGTGGTTTCCATAAACATGCCTATGGCGAAAATCAACGCCAAGTAAACGGCTTTACGTTTCCATGCTGCAGGTTGAAATTGTAATCCTTCTAAAGCATACTGCCGCGTTCTTCCTCTCCATTCTACAACCAAGAGGAGTGCTATCATCACAAAAGTGATCAGCACGTTGAATTCGCCTTCAAAGCGTTGCAGGGTAAACACTGAAGTTGAAAATAGTTGGTGCAAAATCTGCATGGCTTGTGTTATGGTATCTGCTCTGAAAAACACCCACGCGATAATGGTAAGGAAAAATGTAACTGCAATTTGTACTGGTGTTTTCCAGGAATTGAGCGCTGGAGCTTCTAAATACCTGCGGTTTTTCTGTTGCAAAATGAGTGGTAAAAAGTACAGCGCATTCAACAATCCCCAAACAATGAATGTCCAGTTGGCTCCGTGCCAGAAACCACTCACAACAAATATCACCAATGTATTGCGCACAGTTTGCCAGCGATTGCCCCTGCTTCCTCCTAAGGGGATGTAAACATAATCGCGAAACCAAGTGGTTAATGAAATGTGCCACCTGCGCCAAAACTCGGCAATGTCTCGAGAGAAATAGGGATAGGCAAAGTTCTGCATCAGGCGAAAGCCAAAGAGTTTCGCTGTTCCAATAGCGATGTCTGAATACCCCGAAAAGTCGCCATAAATCTGAAAGGCAAACAAAACTGCTGCTATCCACAAATTACTTCCCGGAAGGTGGGCGGCATCTGCAAATGCCCAATCGACATAAACGGCACAACTGTCGGCTATGACTACTTTTTTGAACAGCCCCCACAAGATTTGACGCATTCCATCTACAGCTGTGTTGTACTCAAATTTCTTAGGAGTGAAAAACTGTGGCAATAGCTGAGTAGCACGCTCTATGGGTCCCGCTACGAGTTGTGGAAAAAAGCTCACAAATGCGAAAAATGCCCAAAAGTTAGTTGTGGGCTCAAGTTTTTTGCGGTAGACATCAATGGAGTAACTAAGGGTTTGAAAGGTGTAAAAACTAATGCCTACTGGTAGAATTATCGCTAATCTACTTGCTTGAATCGGTTGCCCCAACACGGTGAAGGCTTCAGCAAAACTTTCGATGAAGAAGTTGTAGTATTTGAAAAAGCCCAATAGCCCTAGGTTGGTGAAAAGGCTAATGCCTAAAAGGATTTTTCGCTGTTGTTGGTTTTCTGTTTTGGAAAGGAACAGGCCTACACTATAATCGACCAATGAGCTAAAAGCAATGAGCAATAAAAAGCGCCAATCCCACCAGCCGTAAAACACATAGCTTACTACCAATAGAAAGGCATTTCTTAGTGTTTGGTTGCGGTTAAATACCCACCAATACAGCCCAAAAACGAGGGGAAGAAATACGGCAAATTCTATGGAGTTGAATAACATGGAATGTGCAAATTCATCTTATCGCTTAACAGTTAACGATAAGGTTTGCTGCAATATTCGCAAATTATTGGATGACAACTCCGACTCTACGCATCAATCTTTCACTACTGTGCGTGCCAACACTTTTTGATTACTGGTTGCCACCAACTGATAAATCCCTGCTGGCAAAGCTGAAAGGTTCAGTTGAAGGGTTTGAGTTGATGTACTTTTTGAGACTTGCTGAACCAAGACTTCCTGACCGTTGCTATTGATTAAACGCAATGCTTCAACGCCTTCTACTAACTCTACATTCAACATTTCATGAGCAGGATTTGGCCAAACGTTAATTGCATTTTCAGCATTGATTTCTTCTACTGAAGTTCCATTGTATACATAATAGCAAGAGTCAACTATTCCCGTTTCGTAGGAGCCAATTTCAGCATCTGAATAACAACGCAAACCTCGTATAAATGGCAAGTCTGATATTCCTAAACATCCATCGACATAAAAAGGAAAATTAACATCACCAATGCGTTCATTGAATGAATTAAATAATTGAAAAAAAGTAGGCGTTCCTCCATTCGAACAATGGAGCTCTGTTGTTGTATGCACCACACGTTGCGTGTCTCCGTTAACATAAGCAACGGTATTGGAATCAACATGAAAGTGCATGGTGTCTGGAATGCTACCAGAATTGTAATCCGTAGAGTTATTTGTATAAATAAACGCCCACTCGTCTCCTACTTGGGCATTAAACACCTGAAAGACACCAAATTCATGTAATGCCGTATCGTAAATAAAGATGGTATCGCTATTGGAGTAAACGTATTTATCTGTTATAGATACATTGTACAAACCGTCTCCTTGAGGAGAGGTTATAATTTGACAATTTTTTCCTTCAATAAGTGTATCACCAATACAGTTGACTTCAACATAATTGTTGTTCGGATAGAATTGATACGTCATCGAATACACCCATTTGGCACCAATTGGAGCAAATTTTTGAGCTTGTGCAAAGGCTGTTACTGAAACAAAGAAAATCAGAATGTAAAGTGATTTCATGGATTTAGGTTTAGTTTGATGCTCAACAAATTGACGAAACTTATTGATGATTTCCAATTTTTAAAATTGTTTGGATGACTTTTCACGCTCATTTTCTTCTCTTCAAGTTCTTTTCAGTAAACCAGCATCGCACTTAATTGTAACTTTCGAACATGAAAACAAACCAACCAGATCTTATTTTTTACGGTGCTGCCGGAACAGTTACCGGATCAAAAACATTGCTCTCTTTTGACGGAAAAAAAGTATTGATAGACTGTGGTTTATTCCAAGGGTTAAAGCATTTACGCGAAGAGAATTGGCAAGATTTACCTGTTCCAGCGCATGAAATTGATGAGATTATTCTTACACATGCCCACCTCGATCATTCGGGGTATTTGCCACGTTTGGTCAAACAAGGTTTTAATGGAGCTATTCATGCTACGGATCCTACTGTGGCTTTAACGCAGATTATATTAGAAGACAGCGGTAAAATTCAAGAAGAAGAAGCTGCTGAAGCCAACAAGCGCGGATATTCTAAACACAAAAAAGCATTGCCGCTTTATACCATTGAAGATGCAAAAAAGGTAAAGCCGCTGTTTGTTGCACACAAAAATTCTGAAGTAGTATTTATTACTCCTCATTTTAAATTTCAATTTCACCACTCTGGACACATATTGGGTGGAGCCATTGTTGAGATTTTTGCTGGAGATAAAACGCTTGTTTTCTCTGGCGATATCGGGCAACAGAAACCGCTACTCCTCTACCCGCCCAAACGCATGCACAATGCAGATTTGGTGGTATTGGAATCAACTTATGGAGATCGGTTACACCCCGAAGAAAACCCAAAAGATATTTTGAAAGATGTGGTTAATCATACGCATCAAAAAGGAGGCATTTTATTCGTGCCCACCTTTGCGGTAGAGCGCGCCCAAGAAATTTTATACTTGCTCACTCAACTCAAAGTAGCTGGCGAAATTCCCAATCTCAATATTTTTCTGGATAGCCCTATGGCGGTTGAAGCTACAAAAGTGTTTTTTGATTTTCCAGAGTGGCATACGCTTTCAAAAGAAGCTATTCAGCTGATTCAAGACGAAGTTTACCTCATTACGTCTTATGAACAATCTCAAGAATTGGTCGCCAGTACTTCGCCTAAAATTGTATTGGCCGGAAGTGGAATGGTAACTGGTGGGCGTATTCTGCACTATTTTGAACGTCACCTTGATAATCCAAAGAACACTGTTCTTTTAGCTGGTTTTCAAGCCATGGGAACGCGCGGTAGATCATTGGCAGAACATGCACATGAAATTAAATTTTTTGGAGAATGGTATCGCGTAAGGGCCGAAGTCAAACAAATGAATAGCCTTTCTGCTCATAGCGATCAAAACGATTTACTCGATTGGCTCTCTGGTTTCAAAACAAGACCAGGTAAAGTGTTGTTAAATCATGGTGAGCCCAATGCCTCTCACCAATTGAAATTGAAGCTAAGAGATCAGCTAAAATTGGATGCAGAAGCGGCTTTGCCAAGGGTACACTATACGATTTAATAGAAATATCCGTATAACTTCTACCTATTCCCCACGATATCCTTTACTTTGAATTTCAATCAATTGACCTATTAGCACATGAAAACCCCAGAAAAACACCCTCAAGAAGAAGAGCGGTTAAAGGCTTTAAAGTCTTATAAAATCCTTGACACACTTCCGGAGGAAACATACGATAACATCACCAAAATTGCTTCGCAAATTTGCCAAACGCCTATTGCTTTGGTAAGCTTAATTGATGAGGATAGACAGTGGTTTAAATCTGCTCAAGGATTGGGAGCTACAGAAACGCCACGCATGTATGCTTTTTGTGCCCATGCCATTTTAGACATAGACAATACGCTTGTTGTTCCTGATGCTACGAAAGATGAGCGTTTTCACGATAATCCGCTGGTAACAGGTGACCCAAATGTGACCTTTTATGCCGGAGTTCCTTTGGTCAATGAAGACGGGCTTCCACTAGGAACCTTGTGCGTGATAGACAACAAACCCAAACAGCTTACAAAAGAGCAGGTTGAAACGCTTAAAATCCTCTCAGATCAAGTGATTACATTGCTTGAATTAAGGCGTAAAAAAGACCGATTAGAAACGGTTAACGATGAGCTAAAATCGACCAATCAAGATTTAGAAAAGTTTGCAACAACTGCTGCCCACGATATCAAAAGTCCATTGGGAAACATTTCGCTCCTTGCCGATTTATTGAACGAGCGCATGGAGAATAAAATGGACGATAACGAGAAAGAATTTCTCAGTATGATTAAGCAATCTGCAGACCGGTTGGGCGATATGGTTGAAGGATTATTGGCCTACAGTAAGAGCAGTAAACTCGAAAAAATTACTCCAACGAATGTTGATCTCTGGGAATTTAGAGAAAAATTTGAACAGCTTATAGGAAACAAGTCCTCTTTTCAATTAAACTGGAACACAGACCTTTCAAACATAAAGGTGAATATTTCTGCGCTAGAACAAGTACTGCTTAACCTTGTAGTAAATGCCATTAAATACAACGACAAAAATGTTCCCGAAATAGAAATTGGCATACAAGAAGACCAACACTTTTTGCACTTCTATGTAAAAGACAATGGCCCAGGTATTGCTAAAGAAGATCAAGTTCGAATATTCGAACTGTTTGAAACCATTAATAAGGAAGATCGCTACGGAAAACAAGGCTCTGGAATTGGCCTTACTACTGTGAAGAAAGTTGTAGAATTATTAGGAGGAAAAATCAGTATTCATTCTGATAAAAATCAGGGAACACGCTTCGATTTCTCGCTTCCGCGATTTGGTTAACCTTCACGTATTCCCTGACTTTGTCTTATGCTTTTTCGATTATAGAGCCGCTAACGCTTTTTCATAATCCGGTTCTTCTGTAATTTCAGGTACTTGTTGTCTATAAACGACTTTCCCTTCTTCATCAACTACAACCACCACGCGAGAATGTAAATATTCCATTGGCCCCTCTTTAATTGTTAAACCATAATCCTCTCCAAACTTTCCTGTTCCAAAGTCAGAAAGTGTAATGGCGTTTTCAATGCCTTCTGCACCACAAAAACGATTTTGAGCAAAGGGCAAATCACGCGAAATGCACAACACTTTAGTATTTTCTAAACCCGCAGCTTTTTCGTTAAATGTTCTTACCGACATCGCACAAGTTCCAGTATCAACACTTGGAAAAATGTTCAAGACTAATTTTTGACCTTTAAAATCGCTTAAAGACACCTTTGACAAATCGCCTTTTACCAATGTAAAATCAGGAGCAGCGCTTCCTACTTCTGGTAATTCGCCTACAGTGTTTATTGTATTTCCTTTTAATGTTACAGTTGCCATAATTTTATTTGTTTTTGTGAAAGTAAAACGGATTTCACAAACCGATTGTTTACAAACCGTCATTTTATTGTCAATGGCTATTTTCGAAGATGAAAATGCACGCAATATGAGCAACCCCATTCAGCAGTTACACGATTCAATAGAGCTCCATCCCGAATTTACCTGGAACAGTAAAACGGTGCTCAAACGCATGGAAATCATCAAGCATAAAGACACCGCAGATCAACGCTTGTTCTATGTTTCATCGGGCAGTTTACGCATTTGTTGGGACGATGAGGCTACTGAGCACACCATTCGCTTTGGTTATGCTGGCTCATTTGTTACCGATTTGGAAGCCTACATTACCAANGCNCCTTCTCCNTATTACATTCAGGCATTGAAGCAATGCGAAGTAAAAATCATCTCCAAAGAACGCTTTGTAANAGTGTTNGAAAGTGATGAAGCATTAGGCCAATTGTGGGTGCAAATTCTNCAAGAGTTGGTGTATCAGCAAATGGAACGCGAACTGGATTTATTGACNGCTTCTCCACANAAACGCTATGAAAGGGTTTTGCAGCGTAGTCCAAAAGTTTTTCAGGAAATTCCACACAAATACATTGCGCATTATTTACGCATGGCTCCTGAAACACTCTCNAGGTTGAAGAAATCTTGATCTCAATCAAGATAATTTTTTGCGATGCTGCTGACTTTTGCTAAAAATTAATTGACATGAAAACGGCTACGACTTCACTTCTTCAAGACCTTACCCAACAAACGCAAACCAACTTGCAGCGCGCAGAACAATTGNTACTCTTAGTTCCTCAACAATTGTTGCAAAAACCACATGAAAATGCCTGGAACGCATTGGANTGTCTGGAGCATTTGAACTATTACGGAGACTTTTACATTCCTGANATAACCCAACAAATGAACAACAGTTCATTNCCCAAAAACACCCAGTTTAANAGNAGTTGGTTNGGCAATTATTTTGCGAATACCATGTTGCCCAAAGAAAAGCTCAATAAGATGAAGACCTTNAAATCAACCAANCCNGTTTTTCAGTCTTCGGCTTTAGACAATGCNGTNATTTCAAAATTCATTGCACAACAAAAAGAGTTGCTNCAANTGTTGGAAANAGCACAACAGAANGATTTAACCCGCATCAAAACAGCCATTTCCATTTCAAAAATGATCAAATTACGCTTGGGCGATACCTTGCGCGTGGTTATTTATCACAATACGCGTCACATGCTTCAAGCCTTTCGTGCAGCNGGACTTGAAGTNAGCATTTCNTAAGCCCATACCTTCCGAGCAGCGTTTTATTTGTACTTTTTCAGGCCAAACCTGAAAACAGCAAATGGCAATTCATTTCGATCAAAAAGCACAACTTTTACTCGATTTTATCAACGGAACACACAACAATGTTTTCCTTACCGGAAAGGCCGGAACGGGAAAAACCACTTTGTTGCGCCATTTGATTCAAACTACCTATAAAAAAGCAGTGGTTGCCGCTCCAACCGGAATTGCGGCTATCAATGCCAATGGCGTTACGTTGCACTCGTTGTTTCATTTGCCTTTCGGGACGTTTTTGCCGGAACACAATGCATTAGCCGCACAACAAGAGAATACGCGCATCAACACACCGAAGACGGTGTTGGCCAAGCTAAAAATGAGTGCTCCCAAGCGGAAACTGCTCAATGAACTGGAATTGCTGGTGATTGATGAAGTGAGTATGCTGCGNGCCGATTTATTGGATTGCATCGATTTGATTTTACGCCATGTGCGCAAACGCAGACATTTGCCNTTTGGCGGAGTTCAGGTGTTGTTCATTGGTGATTTAAGCCANCTTTCTCCCGTTGTGCGCTACGATGAACAGCCTTTGCTGGAAGAATTTTANGAAAGTCCGTTTTTCTTTTCNTCACGTGTTATCCAACAAGCNGCNNTAACCTACATTGANCTCGAACACGTTTACCGTCAGTCTGATCAGGAGTTTGTAGACCTTTTGAACCGCATGCGCGAGAAAGAGTTAAAAGTAGAAGANGTTGAACTCCTTAACCGCTATTACCGCCCCAATTTCAANCCCAATTCAGAAGAAGCTNTTATTCAAATTACCACGCACAACCGAAAGGCAGACACCATTAATGCTAATGCTCTGCAGGATTTGAAAGGAACGGCTTATGCATACAAAGCCATTGTGGAAGATGAATANCCGGAATCNATGTTTCCTATTCCAAAAGAAATGCTGTTGAAAAAAGGTGCTCAGGTGATGTTCATCAAAAACGATCCTACCGGAGAACGCCAGTATTTCAATGGGAAAATTGGGAAAGTGGTACACCTCAACGAAGACGAAATTGAAGTGGCCTTTGAAGACGAAGGAAAAACAGTGATGGTTGANCCCTATACGTGGGAAAACAAACGCTTTAAACTCAACGAAGAAACCGATGAAATTGAAGATGTTGTNATCGGNTCGTTTAAACACTATCCGCTGCGTTTNGCTTGGGCCATTACCGTGCACAAAAGTCAGGGGTTAACNTTTGACAAAGCCATTTTAGACCTCAACGANACGTTTGCTTCCGGNCAAATGTATGTGGCNCTTTCGCGATTGCGTTCGCTGGATGGATTGGTGCTTTCTTCTCCTCTTCCATCGCGTACCATTCCACCCAACATGTTGTTGAACGAGTTCAGCGCTTCGAAAAAGCCAGACGAGCTNTTACAAACCGATTTATCNCAAGCTCGCAANGCCAATTTGCAATTACTNATTGACGATGCTGTTCAATTGGAAAACCTGAGAATTAAATGGCTGGCGCACCTAAGCACGTTTGATAAGTCAACCACTAAAGCCACCAAACTGCAATTCAGAGATTGGACCAATGAAATGCTGAACCANATTGAAGCNTTGATCAAAGCCTCTTCTGAAAAGCGCAACACCCTTACGCTTCTCATCCAACAACCGGGATTTGACGTAAACGATATTCAGGAACATTTTGANGCNATGATGTTAGAATTGGCTCCGAAACTGGTNCANCTCAATGCCGATATGAANCAGCATTTNGCCACAACTTCAGTGAAGAAAAANACCAANACCTACCTGAAAGAAATGGAAGGCATGGCCAATACGTTTTACTTGCAACTCAAGAAATTGCACCGCGCCAAAGTCTTTATTCAGCGTACGCTGGAAGGGCAAACACCNGAAATGGACGAACTNCAATTTAAATTAGAAGCTCCATCGATAAAAACGGCTGCTGAAGTGGCCGATAAAATTCCCAGCAAGTTGGTTTCTTATCAAATGTTTCGCGATGGAAAATCNGTTGATGACATTGCNGAAAGCAGACAATTAGTGCCCAACACCATCCTTAGCCACTTGGTGGAGTTTGTAGAAAAAGGAGAAATCCAGCCCCAGGAATTAATGCCNGAAAGCAAATTCAAGGCGCTGGAAAAAGCATTATCGTCTCTTCAATTNGAATCGTTGAGCGAAGCCAAAAGCCAACTCAGCGATGATTATTCTTATGGTGAAATCAGAATTGTAATGGCTTGGCAAAAAGCCGATTCTTGATTAGAAATTACCAGCGAATTAAAGCACTTCCCCAAGTAAATCCACTACCAAAAGCAGCCAANCACAACAAATCTCCNGATTTTAAACGGTCTTGTTCTATCGCTTCGCACAANGCAATNGGAATAGATGCNGCTGTTGTATTTCCGTAACGCATAATGTTGTTNAACACCTTGTCGTCACTCAATTTCATTTGCTTTTGAATGTATTGGCTAATGCGCAAATTCGCCTGATGTGGAATCAACAAATCAATGTCTTCNGGTTTATATCCAGTAGCTGCTAATGCTTCGTGAATNACTTCCTGAAAACGGGTTACAGCATGTTTAAACACAAAGTTTCCGTTCATGTAAGGATAGTACCCCAAAGGTTTTTCACCTTCCTCAGCAGTTTCTGATTTTTCAAGCAATTGATCTACCCAAAATGTTGGCCCCGGATCAAGAATGGCTAACTCTTCGGCAAACTCNCCNTGTGCATGTGTATGCGTGGTAAGAATTCCTTTTCCTTCTTCTTCNGAACGTTGNAAAACNACTGCTCCGGCTCCATCTCCAAAGATGACAGAAACAGCTCTTCCGCGTGTTGTTTTATCCATCAACGGACTTTGCAATTCGCTACCGATCAACAGNATGTTTTTATACATTCCTGTTTTAATGAACTGATCTCCAACCGANAATCCGTAAAGAAATCCTGAGCATTGGTTGCGAATGTCTAACGCTCCCACTTCTTTAATGCCCAATTCTTTTTGAACNGTTACACCCGGTCCCGGAAAGTAATATTCNGGTGAAAGGGTAGCAAATAGAATATAATCGATGTCGTCTGGTGTAAGTCCGGCATTTTCAATGGCTTTGCGCGCAGCTTTAACGCCCATAGTCGAAGGCTTGTCTTCTCCTCCGGGAATGGCCCATCTTCTCTCTTCAATTCCTGTACGCTCTTTGATCCACTCATCATTGGTATCCATAAATTTTGACAAATCGTCATTGGTTACCACATTATCTGGCACATAAAATCCGGCTCCGGCTATCTTAGTACTGTACATAAGTTTCTGTGAAATAAAAATTGGCGGTGCAAAATAGACAAACTAGGTGTAATAGAATGTGACTAACTTCCTTTTTGATACTAAAGGGAACAAATCAAAGGGTAAAAACTTCATTCATTCAGAGTACTTTACCTTCATAAGAGTGATAGCTGAGCTTTTTATTCACAAAAGCTTCTCTGTCATCGTTATAGACTTTACACTGCTCAATTGGATCAACGTAAAGGTGTAAACTCATGCTTCGGTTTTCACCAATGTTGTGTAAACTATGAAAGCCTATTTCATCTGTCATGTAGGAAATATCTCCGCTCTCAAGTTCTATAATTCTTTCTGTTTTTAAAGCTCCGGTATCCGGGTCGGCAACCACTAGTTCTTCTTTAATTTTTCCATCGAGCACTTTCACCCAGCATTCTTCTCCTTCGTGGCCATGCAACGCTGTTTCTTGTCCCTCTTCCCAACAAAGCAACAACAACTCATAATCTTTAGAGCGTGAAATGCAGTTGCGCGTATAATGTTCCGGTTTGAAATGCATGTAAGGTGAGTAAGCTTCAACAGGAATAGTTAACCTTCTAGCCAAACTCACAAATTCTTTTTCTGAACAATCGGGAAGTAGCTTTAACAATTGTTCAATTGAAGTAATTTCATCCATAGTCTCAGTAAATCTTTGTTTTGTAGTGTGTTGATTTCTAAAATAGGCATTAATCTTTGAATTATGAGGTTTCCTAATTTTCTGAATAGCTTTTAAAATCATCGTATCTTTGCACCACACACAAGCAAAAATTCAGCGCAGCACTATGTTAAAAGAAGATCTCGATCTGTTTAACGCCATCACAACCACCCTTCTTGAAGCAGAGCAAAATTCACCCGTTACTTCTCCCATTCCAACTCAAGAACTTTGGAATCGTCTTGACCTTTCGTTAGAGCAAGACCCAGCTGGTGAAGAGCGTTTTAAAGCAGCTTTAGAACAATTGGTGTTGAGTACACCTCGCACGGCAAGTCATCAGTTTTTCAATCAACTTTACGGAGGAAGAAAAAGCAAGGCTATATTGGGCGATTTGTTGGCTGTAATGCTCAACAACAGCATGTATACCTACAAGGTTGCCGGGCCAATGGTTGGTGTTGAGAAAACCATTATTCGAGAGATCGGAAACCTTATTGGTTTTNCTGAAACTGCNGGAGGAACGATTGCTTCTGGTGGTTCGATGACCAACTTTATGGCAATGGTAATGGCGCGTGATGCTTTCAATAAAAACATTCGCCATGAAGGTGTNTCTCCTCAANTAACGGTTTACACNTCAAAAGAATCGCACTACTCNATTCCTAAAAATGCTTCTTTCATTGGTGTTGGTAGAAATCAGGTACGCTACATTAACACCAACGCTAAAGGCGAAATGGATGTTGATCATTTNAANGCNGTTATCAAAGAAGACATTGAAGCCGGTTANCATCCNTTTATGGTCAATGCAACTGCNGGCACAACAGTTTTGGGTGCTTTTGACCCTATTGAAGCCATTAGTGAAGTANCTAAAAACTACAACCTTTGGTTACATGTTGATGGAGCTTATTGTGGTTCTGTTNTTTTCAGCGAAAACTANAAGCACCTAATCAAAGGCTTAGAACATGCCGATTCGTTTAGTGTNAATGCACACAAAATGCTTTCGACACCTTTAACGTGTTCGGTTATTATCAGCAAAGACAAACAACACCTTTACGACAGTTTTAGCAACGATGCCGATTACCTTTTCCAAACNGAGACAGATGATTTCAATCTCGGCAAAACTTCTTTGCAATGTGGCAGACGCAACGATGCTCTAAAATTTTGGACGTTGTGGAAAGCTGTAGGAACTAGAGGGTTGGCAGACATTGTTGANCACCAATTTGAAATGGCTGATGTNGCACGCGAATATGTGCGTAACAACGNAGATTATGAGCTCATTAGTTATGANAANTCNATNAGTATTTGCTTCAGTTATAAAGATTTNCCTGCANTAGANTTNGCNGATTTACTNAATCANGAAGCNGCTTCTATGGTGAGTTATGGAACCAGAAACGGAAAACAATTTATCCGTTTGGTAACCATCAATTCTGTTTTAACCAAAGAGGATGTNCTTCAATTTTTTAAAAATTTAGAAGCTGTTGCCGAGAAACATTATACGGTTATGTGCTAAGAAATGTAATTCGGTAACAAAAATCACGATATAAAACTGAAAAGCAATTAAATTTGCACCCATGCTGGCACGAAAAACATTTGCAGTTTTTTTCATTGTACTCTTTTTGGGTACACTGCTGGTACATTCTGTTATTAAAGTTCATTTTGACCTCAATCGCTCTGAAATTGCNGAGTTGTTTTGTGTCAACAAAGACAANCCTGAGTTNCATTGTAACGGACANTGTGAATTGATGAAACGNCTTAATGCTCAGGAAGATCAAAACGAAAAGGCTCCTGATTTACGCGATAATCGTACAGAAACCAACTGGATTCAGCCGAAAGAAATTTCAATTTCTCCAGAGCAACAAAGTGTTGAAGAAAAGATCATTGAGCCGCTTTTAGTTGAGCTCATTAAAAGCATTTTTTCGGTTGTAGATGTTCCCCCTCCCCAGTAGCAATTTGACATCCTTTTTTTCAATTCTTTTGTCAAATTGTTAATCATTTCACAATGAAATCTTTCATTCGTAAATGGCTATTTGTTGCCATTTTACCNTTGTCGCTCAACGCATTAGCTTGCGACTTGTGTAACTTATACCTCTCCATTAATCCCAATGATTTTCAGCACTCAATAGCTGTTAATTATCGNTATAGAAGTCAATCTTCTTTTCTGTTAGCCGGNCCACAATTTCGGGTANTNCATACAGGCTCCGGTTACTTGTATTCAGATACNGATGCCCAAGAACGTTTTCAAACCATTGATGTTTGGGGCAATTTTTTCCCGGTAAGAAGAGTTCAATTAAGTATCAACGTTCCGGTTACACAACATCAACTTTTCTACAACGGAGACGAACAGTACTCTATTAGCGGAGTTGGTGATATTACCTTATTAGGAATGTATCAANTACACAACACTACCTGCGATACGGTNAACGATTTTCGACAGCGTATTTCTGTAGGAGGTGGAATAAAATTACCAACAGGAGCCTACAAAGCTGCTGATGAAGACGGAAACATGTACGATCCGCACATGCAAGTAGGAACAGGAAGTGTTGATGGAATTGCTGCTGTAGATTACATGGCACGTTATAAAAGACTGGGNTTAAGTACAAACATTAGCTATAGAATGAGTTCAACCAACCCTGCCGGATATGCATTTGCCAACCGCTTAAACTGGACACTTCATTTTTTCTACCAAATTCCGCTTTTGAACCAAAGCTTAACGCTTATGCCCAAGGCCGGTTTTTACCACGAACAAGCAGAGCAAGATTTAGACAATAATGAGTTGGTAGAAGATTCAGGTGGAAAAGTGTGGTTTGGTTCTTTTGGCGGAATGCTTTTCTGGAAAAAGTTTTCGCTCAATTTTGCATACCAGCCTCCGTTAAAAGAAGAACTCAACGGTGCTCAGTTTCCCAATGACAATCGCTATGTTNTAGGACTTAACTGGTATATTCCAAGTAGATTTAATTAAACAGGCTACAAATCATTAACTTTACACAACCATGAAAAAATCATTCAAGCTATTCTTAACCATCTCTTTGGCCATTGTAACAATGGTGGCCTGTAATGATGATGATAACGGAGGAGGNTCTTCTTCCGGNTCTCCTACTGAAATTGAACTTAATATTCCGTCTGATTTTCCTTCAATGGATATTCCGGTTGACAACCCTATGACGCTTGAAGGAGTTNCACTGGGAAGAAAGTTATTTTACGATCCTATTTTGTCAGGAGACAATTCTCAAAGCTGTGCTAGTTGCCACAACCAATCGTATGCGTTTACTGACCACGGTAATGCATTAAGTACCGGCATTAATGGCAATGAAGGGGTTAGAAATGCAATGGCATTGGTNAACNTAGGCTGGGGCGATTTTTTCTTTTGGGACGGCAGAAAAGGAAGCCTNGAAGATCAAGCTTTAGANCCNGTTACCAACGAGATTGAAATGCATGAAACATGGCCTAATGCCATCGAAAAACTAGTNAACGATGCTGAGTATGTAGCTTTGTTTNAAGCTGCNTTTGGAGAGGTTACAATTGATTCTCTACTTGCTGCNAAGGCAATTGCTCAATTTGAAAGAACATTAATTAGCGGTAACTCTCGTTTCGACAAAAAGCAAAGAGGTGAATTGAGTTTCACAGCTCAAGAACGCTTGGGAGAATCTGTTTTCTTTACAGAGAAAGGNGATTGTTTTCATTGCCATGGAACTGTTTTGTTTACTGATTTAATTTTTCACAACAACGGACTGCANGAAACCATAGAAGATCCCGGACTTGGAGGCTATACCGGAGATGCTAGTGATATGGGGCTCATGCGTACTCCAACATTGAGAAATATTGCGCTAACAGCTCCTTACATGCATGACGGNCGTTTGAATACGCTTGAAGAAGTTGTTGAATTCTACAATTCGGGAGTNCATCAAAATTCNCCAAATGTTGATGTGCTTATGCAAAAAGCTAACAGGGTTGATGGTCAGTTGAACCTTACTCAAGACGAACAAGAAGCTCTACTCGCTTTTTTACATACGTTGACGGATTCNACNTTNATTACTGAAGATGCTTTTTCTGCACCNGAATAAAAAAACACANACTTGTAATCTACTCATTTTAAAACTGTTCAACTCAATTATCAGGAAATAAACCTACAAAACCTTACTTCTTCCCAACCTGTTTTGATTTGTGAACGTTTATAGAAGTAGATTAATTGATGCTAAGATTCGTTTCAACCAACTTATTGAGATCACTTTTAACACACAAAAAGGCTGTCNNTNGACAGCCTTTTTTCTTGCTCTATATTTTATCTCGTATGCTACAGGTTCTGAACAAAATCAATGGATTGATGAATCAACGTATAGAGTTGAACATCTTCTTTCACAAATGGAACTTGTTCTCTGTATTTCTCCAGCAAAATTTCTAATGCCGGTGATGTTTTTAANGGCCTTCTGAACTCAATAGCTTGAGCAGCGTTGAGCAATTCAATCGCTAGAATTTTCTCTACATTATCAACTACACGTGCACATTTTGTAGCCGCATTAGCTCCCATGCTTACATGGTCTTCTTGTCCGTTTGAAGAGTCGATGGTATCTACAGAAGCCGGTGTACACAATTGCTTGTTTTGGCTAACTACAGATGCTGCTGTGTATTGCGGAATCATAAACCCGGAATTTAAGCCAGGTTTCGCNACCAAAAAGGCTGGTAAGCCTCTTTCTCCTCCAACAAGTTTGTAGACTCTACGTTCTGAAATACTTCCCAATTCGGCTANGGCAATGGCCAAATGATCCATGGCTAATGCCAACGGTTGACCGTGAAAATTTCCTGCAGAAATAATTTCATCTTCCTCTGGAAAAATTGTTGGGTTATCGGTTACAGAATTGATTTCGTTAACAACAACACCTTCTACAAATTCAACCACATCTCGGGTTGCTCCATGTACCTGCGGCATACAACGAAAAGAATACGGATCTTGAACGTGNTTTTTAGCCTGATTCGCAATTTCNCTTCCTTCNAACATTTTACGAATNGCCCTTGCCGTTACCAATTGTCCGCGTTGTTTACGAACAATGTGTGGCAAATCTGAAAAAGGCTCTAAACGTCCGTCAAANGCATCAAGCGAAAGCGAACCAATCATATCGGCCTGCTTGATAAANCGCTTTGCTTTTAGCGTGTTCATTACAGCATAAGCTGCCATAAACTGCGTTCCGTTCAATAATGCTAATCCTTCTTTAGATTTAAGCGCTATGGGTTCCCAAGAAAATTCTTTCTGGACTTCTTCCGTAGACTTGATTTCACCTTTGTAATACACTTCTCCCCAACCAAAAAGCGGCAAACTCAAATGTGCCAAAGGAGCTAAATCTCCACTGGCTCCTAAAGACCCTTGTTGGTACACAACCGGAATAACATCATTGTTNTAAAAATCAATGAGTCGATTAACTGTTGCTAATTGCACTCCGGAATGTCCGTAACTCAAACTTTGAATTTTGAGCAACAGCATCAACTTCACATGGGNTAAAGGAACTTTCTCTCCTACTCCACANGCATGTGATTTNACCAGNTTTTCTTGCAACTGATTAAGGTCTTCTTTTCCAATTTCTGTATTGTGNAAAGCTCCAAAACCAGTATTGATTCCNTAAATCGGGCGGTCGTTATCNGCTAGTTTTTGATCGAGGTAGTCGCGGCAAAGTTGAATGCGNTCAGCAGCTTCCTCAGACAATGCAAGCGTTTCATTGTTTCCAATAATGCGCTCAACATCTTCTAATGAAAGATGAAAATCTGTAATGTAGTGTGTTGACATATAATAGCTTATTACTTGAGTTGTTCTATCAATGCAGTAAGCGTTAGTTCTTGTTGTTCTCCTGTAGTCATGTTTTTAAGCTGAATNANATTGCTTTCCATTTCTTGAGTTCCCACCATAGCTACAAATGGGATAGAATTGGTATCGGCATATTTCATCTGCTTTTTCATTTTCGCAGCATCAGCATACAATTCTGCTGTAATTCCTGCTTTGCGAATTTCTTTNAGCAATTTCAGGCAATGCATGGCTTCGCGTTCTCCAAAGTTGACAAACANCACNGTTGTTCCGGCTGTAGCCTCTTGTGGAAACAATTGCTTGTCTTCCAAAAGGTCATAAATNCGATCTGCTCCAAAAGAAATTCCAACTCCTGAAACATCTTTCAAACCAAAAATTCCGGTCAAATCATCGTAACGTCCACCTCCGCAAATGCTTGAAGGAAAATCAGGGTGACCCACTTCAAAAATGGCTCCGGTATAGTAATTTAATCCTCGGGCTAAAGTAACATCAAACTGAACGCCTTCAATTCCAAGGTTTTCACATGCATCGAGAATAAAACGCAATTCTTCAATCCCTTTTAACCCNGTTTCAGATTCGGTGAACATNCGNTCCAATTCNGCCAGTTTTTCGGTGCTTGATCCTTGTACTTTTAATAAGGGTTGTAGTGCTTCAACAGCTTCAGGACTTACTCCTTTTTCAACCATTTCAGCATTGACTTTCTCTAACCCAATTTTATCGAGTTTATCAATGGCAACGGTNATNTCAATAATCTTATCTGCAGCACCAATTACTTCTGCCAATCCTGTAAGGATCTTACGGTTGTTGAGTTTAATCTCAACGCCTTCTAACTTTAAGTTGGTAAATACCTCATCAATGATTTGAACCAATTCGACCTCATTGAATAAACTATCTGAACCAACCACATCCACATCGCATTGATAAAACTCGCGGTAACGCCCTTTTTGCGGACGGTCTGCTCTCCAAACGGGTTGAATTTGGTAGCGTTTAAACGGAAATGCAATTTCATTTTGGTGTTGTACTACAAAGCGTGCAAAAGGNACAGTAAGGTCGTAGCGCAAAGCTTCTTCNGCCCATCTTTCNATGGTGTTTCCTGTAACTTCTTGAGAAGCATCANNATTNACTTGNTCTAACGTTTCGTTGAAAGATTTCATCACCTTCTCNCCACGAGGCATGATCTTAAAAATTAATCGATCGCCTTCTTCACCGTATTTCCCCAAAAGGGTTTGAGTGGTTTCCATTGCCGGTGTTTCAATCGGCATAAAACCGTAGTGTTGAAACGATTGACGAATGGTATTAAATATATAATTGCGCTTTACCATTTGCGCAGGACCAAAATCTCTTGTTCCCTTTGGTATTCCAACTTTAGCCATTGCTTTCTGAATTTTGCCGTGCAAATATCGAAAATTGCGAAAGCTTTAAAGTACATTTGCCGAAATACCTATGAATCAAATTAATGGACNGCTAAAAATTTAAGGGTCTGGTGCTCTTTCTTTGGTAAAAAATGAACTTCTTATCTTCTCTCCTTTTCAATTTATCGCTTTTCTTGAGAACACATTGTTATTTAACTCAATTGTACGTGTGTCGTTTTATTTAAGCTCTTTTCCATGTTAACAGAATCCATTGCAAAAGAATTTGTTTCCATAGCCGGTTTTCACCTGTTGGCCGTAGCCAGTCCGGGACCTGATTTTGCCATTGTGCTTAAACAAAGTTTACGCTACGGAAAACGCATTGGAATTTATACGGCTTTAGGTATTGGGTCTGGCATTTTGCTCCACATTATTTATAGTTTATTAGGGTTCGGATTACTGATNCAGAAGTTTGAATGGGCTTATATCATGTTTAAGCTTATTGGAGCCGGTTACCTGATCTACCTNGGAATAATGGCCTTNAAGGCTCAACCTTTTGAGGTAAAAAACTATCACCACGAAAACACCGGAATACCACATTCAAAAGCTTTTAAGCAAGGTTTCTTCGTTAATGCTCTAAACGTAAAAGCTACCTTGTTCTTTATTACCATTTACACCGCTTTTGTNAGTCAACAGACTCCTATAGGATGGCAAGTCTCTTATGGTTTATACATGGCCATTGCTACAGCATTGTGGTTTAGTTTTCTTGCCATTTTATTTGGAAATAAGCATATAAAATCCAAAATTGGTACTNTAGGGATTTGGATAGAGAGAATAACGGGAGTTGTGATGATTGTATTAGCCTTTAAACTTTTATTTTTTTAACAGCTAATAATGGAATAGTGAAGGATGAAGGGATGAAATATACTCAGCGATTTGCACCGTGGTTGCTGCTTTTCTTTTTCACAATAGCACAATTTGAGCTATTGGCTCAAAANAATGACGATTACTCTTCTTGCNTAGACAGTGCTTACAAGTANAACGATAAAGCATTACTTCTTTACGACAACAACCCCGATTCTGCGATTATCTATGCGAAAAAAGCGCTAAGTTTCAGCAANTCGTGCAACTTTCACATACAAGAAATAAGNGCTATCAACCTNATTGCCATTTCGAACTACATCAAATGTAANTTTGATGTTGCCGAGAAATACCATTTANTCGCTTTAGACAAACTGGAAATCTATCCGGATTCAGCAGAATTGGCCAATACTTATTTAGGCATTGCCAACATCTATGCAGACAAAGGNGCNCTTAAATCATCATTAGATTACTACCTCAAAGCAGCAGAAATTAACCAAGCGTTGAGCGATTCAATTAATCTTGCGTTGATTGATTTCAACATGGCTNTAATCATGATTGAAAGTGGTCAATTCAATGCGGCAAAAGACAAACTTTTTAGCTCTAATGCTTTTATCAAAAACCAAGATTACGATGAGTTGAAAATCGATATTTACAACTCTTTGTCTTCTATTTACACGGAGTTGAACGAACCCGATAGTGCTCACAAATACCTCATTCGTTCCAGAGTATTGTTGAATGACACCTCTTTACTTCAAAGTGAAGTTACAAAGGCTTATTACCTTGGTTANATTGGTGATTANAACATTCAATTTGGCAGTTACGAGAAGGGAATNGCTTATTTAGATTCTGCTATCCAAATCACTCAGCAACTTAGTGATGAATACTCTATCTCATTATTTCAGTGGTATAAAGCAAAAGGTGCCCTTAAAAACGGAAAGCTGGCCATTGCCGAAAAATGGGCTAAAGCATCACTTAAAAATGCNGTTTCAAGTAAACTCTTACTCCGCCAGGTTCCGGTATTAGAATTACTNAGTAAAATTTATGCGCAAAAAGGAGCTTATAAAGATGCTTGGGAATACAATACGCTTGTTGGTAATTACAAACAAAAAATAACTGACTTNGACACAGAAAAGCAGTTATTGCTCTATGAAATGAACCTTAAACGCGAGCAGGAAAAACAGTTAATAGAAGAAAATGAAAACTACAAGCAAACTACTGCAAGTCANGCNGAATCATTGGAATTGCAAAACAAGTATGTGATTGTTATTTCGTTGTCTTTAGCCGTTATGTGCATTGCGCTTTTCTTTATTTANAGAAGTTATAAAGAGCGAGCCGAAATGGTGAATACAAAAGACCGTATCATTTCTATANTAGGGCATGACTTAAGGTCTCCTATTGCGCAAGCACAAAGTATTGTTTCACTATCTAAAAGTCAGGCTATTACACATGAAGAACACGATCATCTGATGAATTCGGTTGAGACTTCTCTAGGTAATATTTCAGAAACACTNGATAATCTTTTGGAATGGTCAAANCTGGTNCTGAANAACTCTTCATTNAAACCNNTTGTTGTNCNNGTAGATCAGGTAATTCGACAANGNATTCANTTCAATAAAAAGATTGTTGCTGACAAAAAAATTGAAATCAATNTTGAAGCCNCTTCTAACATTCTAGCTTTTATTGATCCTACCCACCTTGAGCTGATTTTGCGNAACCTCATCAATAATGCCATTAAATACAGCCATATTAACGGACGTATTACGATAAAAGCCTCTACTTTAAAAAACAAGGTAAAGATTGATATTACCGATGAGGGAATTGGAATGAGTGGTGANGAAGTCCAACAAATTCTNCACAAGAAAAATGTCATTTCGAAGCGAGGGACTAAAAACGAAACAGGAACAGGNATTGGCATTTTGCTTATTCACGATTTTCTGGAACGCAATAACGGTGANATAGAAATTATCAGCCAAATGGGAAAAGGAAGTACATTTTCAATCATCATCCCCAAAGCACAGGTNAGTGCTTAACTATTCTATGAGTTTAAGCCTAAAGTACATAGTAAATAGCACCATATTCTTAAGCCTACTAATTGCAAGCTTTAATGGTTTTGCTGCTGCTCCTAATTGCGATTCTTTACGAATGGATGCCGCTGCGAATAAGGCCTATGATTTAATTGAAACCAATCCAGACTCTTCTATCTACTACAGCAACATNGTATTGCAACAAAGTAGGTATTGCAACCTNCCAAGGTATGAGGCTTTAGGATATAAGTTTTTAGGTACAGCNCACTATTTCAACAATAATTTCGAAAAGGCAATTCTCTATCAAACAAAGGCNGCAGAGAGCTTTGATGCCTTGCACGACTCTTCTTATACTTCTGATGCTTTGCTTCTGTTATCCAACGCACTTCTTGCNCAAGGAGCTGTTAAACAAGCCCAGATTCAAACATCAAAGGCGATTGAATACATCTATTATAAAGANGCACCTGTTTTAGATCTTGCTTATGGCATTTCTAGTGTAAGCTATGTAGAATACGCACTTTACAACTGGGAGAAGGCTAAACAATACGCACGAGAAGCCATTGACTTATTTTCGAAAGCAGAAGATTATGACCCTGAATATGATGGTGCTCAACTTCANGGGCTATACCTCTCACTNACTGANATATACCTTCANGAGGGGAGTCTTGANAGCGCAGCCTATTACCTTGATCTTATTCAGCAACAAAACAGTTTCTTTAGTAGTACCGGACACGAAATGTATTATGNTGTTGAGCGTNTGCAACTGGCGCATCAAAACGGACTTTCGNTAGAGAAGACTGTACAACAGCTTGAAGAAATCAAACAATCGTATGAAAATAAACCGCTGTCTGTTATTGACAGTTTGGAAATAGAATATGCGCTTGCAAAGGTTTGGNTGGTATCCGATGCTCCNNGCAAAGGGATTCAGTTACTCCGCACAATGTTAACAGATGACTANGCTCAAAGCGACTTTTTATTCCAGAAAAAGCTGTTAAACACGNTACTGAACCATTATGAATCTATTGAAAACACGGCAAAGGCCTATGCTACGTTTAAAGAATTAGATGCTATTGAGCGCCACCTCAACGAAATTGATTTCAAAGTGAACAATGCTTCTATTGAACTCAAAGAGCAATTGCTGAAGAAAAAACAACTGGAACAGGAGAAAAAACAGCTATTGATCGTAAAAGAAGAACAGGAAACACAACTTAGCCGAACAAACTTCATCCTTGNCTTTGTAGGNGTTTCTCTTGTTGCATTGGTNATACTGCTTCTTTACAGTTGGCNCATTCATCGCGAGCGAAAACACATTTTACAATCTAAGAATAAGATTATATCTGTTTTAGGACACGATTTACGNACACCAATAAGTCAGGTACANAACATTGTTTTTCTAATGAAAGAAGAAATGCTTTCTGAAAAAGAGTTGGCTCCTACCCTTGGCAAAATCGATCTTGCNCTGAATCAAACTCAACAGAGTTTAGAAAANGTGCTCAACTGGTCTAAAACGCANTTAGAAAACCTTTCTCCCTCTCCTGAAGANGTAGATCTATCAACAGCTGTTAAAAGTGCTATTGAATTCAATAAAATGAATCTTAATGCCAAAAANATAACGGTTCAAACAACCATTTCTGATGCTTATTTAGTGAAGTTTGATCCTCAACATTTACAGATCATTATTCGAAACTTGATCAGCAATGCCATTAAGTATTCTTCTACTTATAACCTTATCCAAATTAGTGCGGAACCTAATGCGAAAAATACCAAGGTGACGCTTTCTATTCAAGATCAGGGAGCGGGAATGTCTGCTGAAAAGGTGAAGCAAATTATGCGTAAAACGATCAATAAAAGCACCGAGGGAACTAAGGGTGAAACCGGAACCGGATTGGGATTAATGCTCGTAAAACAATTTTTGAAAGTCAATAACGGTACATTGCACATCGACTCTATTCCTGAGAAAGGAAGTACTTTCAGNATTACACTTCCGCTGGCTTAAACTAAAAAAAGAAAAAGCCCCGAAACAATTTGTCCGAGGCTTTAAGTTTATTGGAATGAAATCGATTGAATTNTTGACTAATCTTCTTTCATCAATTTCTTGTACT
Source organism: Crocinitomicaceae bacterium (assembly GCA_002705995.1). Taxonomy (GTDB): domain Bacteria; phylum Bacteroidota; class Bacteroidia; order Flavobacteriales_G; family Salibacteraceae. The sequence continues at coordinate 35,948 of PAJI01000006.1, forward strand.
TGAATTTTCTGGGTTCTACATCGCCCAAACGCTTGCGTTTGTTCTCTTCATACTCACTGAAAGAACCTTCAAAATAATACACTTGTGAATCTCCTTCAAACGCCAAAATGTGCGTACAAACACGGTCTAANAACCANCGGTCGTGAGAGATAATTACCGCACAACCAGCAAAATCGTTAATGGCTTCTTCTAAAGCACGNAGNGTGTTTACGTCAATATCGTTCGTAGGCTCATCCAGCAACAATACNTTGGCTTCTTGCTTCAAACTCATGGCCAAATGCAAACGGTTACGCTCACCACCGGAAAGCATTCCTACCTTCTTTTGTTGATCGTTACCGCTGAAATTAAACTTACTACAATAAGCTCTGGAATTAATTGTCTTTCCTCCCAACTCAATCACATCGTGTCCACCGGAAATNACTTCCCAAACAGACTTTTCAGGATCTAATTCGTCATGCGACTGATCTACGTATGAAATCTTAACGGTTTCTCCGGTTTTGAATTCACCTTCATCGGGTTGTAGCTCATCCATAATCATTTTGAAAATGGTTGTTTTACCAGCTCCGTTAGGNCCAATAATTCCAACTACACCNGCCGGTGGAAGTTTGAAGTTCAAATCTTCATAAAGTAACTTCTCNCCAAAAGCCTTTTTAACGTGCTCTGCTTCGATNACTTCACTNCCTAAACGTGGTCCGGGAGGAATCCAAAGCTCCAGTTTTTGTTCTTTCTCGTTAACGTCTTCAGCCAGCATTTTCTCGTAGTTCTTCAAACGTGCTTTTCCTTTTGCCTGACGGCCTTTTGCACCTTGACGAACCCAGTCTAACTCTCGTTTCAACGCCTTTTGACGTTTTGATTCTTGCTTTTCTTCTTGCTCTAAACGCTTTGTTTTTTGATCTAGCCAGCTTGAATAGTTTCCTTTAAACGGAATACCTTCTCCTCTATCTAATTCAAGAATCCAACCTGCTACGTTGTCTAAGAAATAACGGTCGTGCGTTACAGCAATTACAGTTCCTTTNTATTGTTGCAAATGGTGCTCTAACCACAATACAGATTCTGCATCNAAGTGGTTGGTTGGCTCATCTAACAAAAGAATATCNGGCTGTTGCAATAACAAACGACAAAGGGCAACCCTTCTNCGCTCACCACCNGAAAGCACGCCAATTTTCTTTTCCTTATCCGGACANTTCAATGCATCCATTGCNCGGTCTAATTTGGTATCAATTTCCCATGCTCCGGCAGCATCCATTTTATCTTGTAATTCACCTTGACGNGCCATTAGTTTCTCCATCTTATCAGGATNTTCATAGACTTCAGGTAAACCAAATTTCTCGTTGATTTCTTCGTATTCTTTGATCAGGTTCATTANCTCAGCGGCACCTTCCTGTACAATTTCCAATACTGTTTTTTCTTGATCCAATTCTGGCTCTTGTTCAAGGTATCCTACTGAATACCCCGGAGAAAAAACAACATCTCCCTGGTAGTTTTTATCGCGGCCAGCTATGATGCGCAACAGGGTTGATTTACCCGCACCATTAAGACCTAGAATCCCAATTTTAGCTCCGTAAAAAAAGGAGAGATAAATATCTTTAAGTACTTGTTTTTGAGGTGGATGAATTTTGCTCACCCCCTGCATAGAAAAGATAATTTTCTTATCGTCAGACATAAGTTAAAGTTTGATTGCCACAAATGTAAAACATGCAACNTGCACGATTGCAAGAAATGAAAGATTGAAACGCTTTAAGCGACTAATCCCACAATGGGTGATTTTCATTGAATCTTCTGATGAACAGGTAAAGCTGATCGCGTTGCTGCTTNCGCTTTAGCGATTTATACTCTGCCAACANCTCATCGTCTGATGCTATAAANTCAATGATAGANGTTCTGGTTAACACGGATGAAAGTCCATTGTCTAAATCAAANATAAATTGCTGGTTGGCAATATCNTGTGNGGGAGTTCCTATACCAATTCCTACGCCCCACGTGCCAATAGACACTGTTGAAGTTGGAACAATTTCTCTACCGCTTAATGGATTTACTGTTGCAAAGTAGCAGAGTTTTCCGAATGTAATGCAGCGATAATAGTCGTAATAGGCATGAATAAAGGGNACTCCTTCTATTCCTACGGCAAAGATTTCATACGCAATTAATGNTGTGGTTCCAGAAGAATCGCGAACANTAATNTCATCTTGTAAGAGCAGTTTTTCATAAAAATCAGGTGCATTTTGATCAAGCGATGTTTCTACACTATCAAAGGGAATTGGAGTATTATTCCTCAACGCCTCCATGGTGTAATAGATTCCGTCTTTTACCTCNGGATTGGTATAAAACTGTGCAAAAACTGCAATTTGAATGCAACTAAAAAANACAATCAGCCAGCTCTTTTTCATTAAGCGCCTACCTTATCTACTTTGGTGCGTTGGTTTGCACCCTTTTCAATAAATGCAATAATCTTATCTGCAATNTCTATTCCGGTAGCACCTTCGATGCCCTGAAGTCCGGGAGAAGAATTCACCTCTAATAACAGCGGACCACGTGCAGATTGTAACATATCAACACCAGCAACATTAAGCCCCATTGCCTTTGCCGCTTCTATGGCTGTTTTCTTTTCTTCTCTACTCAGTTTAATTTGTTTTGACGTTCCGCCACGGTGCAAATTACTTCTAAATTCTCCTTCACCTCCTTGGCGTTTCATGGCTCCAACAACCTTACCATCTACCACAAATGCACGAATATCTGCACCTCCGGCTTCTTTAATAAACTCCTGGATAATAAAACTGGCATTCAGCCCAAAGAAAGCTTCAATTACAGACTTGGCAGCTTGTCTGGTTTCTGCTAACACAACGCCTACACCTTGTGTTCCTTCTAATAATTTAATGACTACGGGAACACCGCCTACCTCTTCTANCAAGCTATCTACATTGCGCGAGTGGTTCACAAAAATGGTTCTCGGAATTCCAATGTGATGGCGGGTNAAAATTTGTAAGCTTCTCAACTTATCGCGCGAGCGTACAATAGCTATTGACGGATTAGCTGCAAATACTTTCATCATTTCAAACTGGCGAACAACTGCTGTTCCGTAAAACGTAACGCTAGATCCAATACGCGGAATTACAGCATCGATATCGGTTAACTGTTTGCCTTTGTAATAAATAATNGATTGCCCAACATCAGANACTACAGTACATTTCAAATGATCAATNACTACTGCTTCATGGCCACGTTTTTCAGCGGCTTCAATTAGTCTTCTGGTTGAATACAGGTTGGGATTTCTAGATAAAACGGCAATTTTCATTTTCCTTTAGGAGTCAATTTTAAGCTATACGATAAGTCTTTCTGACTTACATCTACAATAAATTTATTTCTCAGTAGTCTTCTTCCCAACAATACTGGGAAAGTCATATCTGCACGAGTTGCAAGGGTAAACTCAGTTTTNAATTCTTTTCCAAATAAAACAATGGTNGTTACAATCAGGTAACGTTCCTGAATATGACCATTTGAACTTTTAACCCTGCGTCTATCAAATTCTTCAAAGGTGAAAAGTTTNCGACTTCCCAACAAAGAACACTTTAAGAACTGAACACCATCTTTTTCAACCACTTTTATCCTACTGGCATGAATGGCAGAAGTTCTTGCCCCGGTATCTATCTTTACCTGAACATTTTCATAGCCTATTTCAGGAAAATCGGCATGATCTATACGGCCAANAATTTGTTTCATTCTGGACAAAATAAAGGCAGTAAAATTGCTAAGAATCCTCCGATATTACAAAGAACTATCAATAAAGCTTTTGTTAATAGTATTCTGCGTTTGGCTTATTTATAGCTCCTATAATTTTGTACATTAGTCCAAATTCAAATTCTCTCTGTAAATGAAATACCTTTTACATGCAGTATGCCTGTTTGCCATCTTCTTGTTGGGCATCACAACTTTTGGCCAGGACGGAAAGCTCTCTTACTCTAAAAAAGATTTCGTTATTCGTAAAACAGGAGAGTTTACTCCTTCTACCTTCAAACCNACTTTTAATGCTGTTTTAAAAACGGAAAAAGAAGCTCCTACTCCNGGAGGTGAATCTTACAAATCATTCNTNATGCGCCAAAAACAGGTAGCACGTCAGCATTACCTTCAACAAAAAAACAAACGTTCTTCCNATGGTATTATCGGGCNCAACGTTACTGCTCCAGCNCCAATTGTTGANCAAAACTATGGGCTTTACGGTCCTTATATTCCGCAGTTAGATACTGCATTCCCCATTCGTGGGGGAAANCCNTTGGACAACACAATGGCAATTTCAAACGATGGAATGCTTATGGTNTCTGTAAACTCTATTGTTTATGCTTATGACCTAAATGCCGATACNGCCATTTTTAANCCTTCATCNTCTAACTACACCATTTCATTTCAAAACTTTGCCAGCTCGCTCAATTTCGATTCAGACGATTACCCTTTTGATCCTAAATTACTTTACGATCCTAATAACGACCGTTTTGTAATGACATTTTTAGCTGGTAGAACTCCTTCTGACAGCAGNATTGTTGTTGGTTTTTCTTCAACCAATAATCCGGGAGACACTTGGTACATGTACGAAATCAGTGGAAACCCCAGAAGCTTAAATGAATGGACAGANTATCCTGCCATTGCCATTACTGAAAATGACCTTTTTTATACCGTAAACCTTATTGATGCCGACTCTTCATGGCAAGCAGGGTTTAGAGGCTCCATCATTTGGCAAGTNCCTCTTGAAGATGCCTTTAGCGGTGTTTCTTCCCTTCCTGTTACACTTTGGGATGATGTAAAATACGATGGTAAATATACCCGNAACTTATGNCCTGTTGAAGGAGGTGCCGAACCATTAGGTCCTAATATGTACTTCCTTTCTAACCGTAACTTTGATGTTCAAAACGATAGCATTTTCTTAATTGAGGTAACAGACAGTTATGCTTCAGGAAATGCTGAAATGAATGTTCAACTGGGCATTACCAATGCNCCTTACGGAATGCCTCCTAATGGNCGACAAGAAGATACGGATCCCAATGAATCTGGATCTGGTCTACAAACTAACGATTCTAGAATGTTAGGTGCTATTCTTCACAATGGNAACATTCAATACGTTGGAAATACGATGAATTTCAACACTGGTTTTGCTGCTGTTTATCACGGAAAAATTTCAAATGTAACTTCCAAATCACCCACTTTTGANGGTACTGTTATTGGCGATTCTATCCGCGATTATGGCTATCCAAACATTGCTTTTACCGGTACGGGTACTGAAGAGACTGAAACCATTATTGCATTCAACCATACTTCTCCAACAGATTTTGCAGGAGTTTCTTGTGTCTATTACAGTGATTGTGATGGTTACTCAGACGTAATGACGTTGAAAGAAGGTGAGAATTACGTAGACCAGTTAAACTATTCTGTTGCCGGCTATGAGCGTTGGGGCGATTATTTTGGNATTCAACGCCTTTACAATGAACCGGGCAAAGTNTGGACTTCTGGCTTTTATGGNCTATCGAACAATCAAAGTTCTATATGGATGAGCGAGATTTCTGCTCCCGTTTATGATTTACCTACNATTACATTAGACACCAATAAAAACATTTTAGGACACAACAACATTGCTAACATNATGGTTACCGGAAACTTAGGAGCAACTCCTTATCAATTGTTCTGGAATGGAGATTCTTTGNTCAACAANACCGTAACNGTAGATTTAAACGGAGATNTATANACTGTTGAATTAATTGATGCAGAAAACTGTAANGTGTCCAAAACCGGAGTATTTGAAATGACCATTCCTTCAAGTAGTATTTATCCCAATCCTTTTGGAGAGCGTTTTAGTGTTGCTTTCCAGCTCAATGCTACGGCAGATGTTGAGTTTATGTTGATTGACAATCGTGGTCGCNTAATNAAAGAATGGGAAGAGCTACATGTTGCCAGTGGAAAACACCAATTTTCATTCTCGACTACTGCACTTGAAACCGGAATTTATCATTTGATTGTTACAGCTAACGATAAAGAAATTATCAATGAACAACTTATTAAAGTCAACTAGTTACACAGCCGCACTTATTATTATTGGTTGTGCTCTCTCTTCTACACTGTTGGCNCAATATACCGCAAATCCATATGCCAGTAATTTATCGCTGGTTAAAGAAGCTTTACTAGGGCAAGACATGAATGTAAGCGGTGTNATTTTTCGTGGAGCACGTAACAGTAGAGGTAGCTTTACCTGTGCTGACTGTGCGATAGACATGAAAGAGGGNGTGGTTTTAAGTACCGGAACAGTTGACCGTTTACAAGGCCCTAGCAAAAANGGGNCTTACTCTGGTATGAACAATACTCCCGGAGACAATGACCTTGAAGTATATGCNCGCGGAACAACTTTTGACGCGGCTGTTTTAGAATTTGACTTTGTAGCCAATAGTGAAATTATGTCTTTTCGCTACATCTTTGGTTCTGAAGAATACGATGAATATGTTGGCTCTCCGTTNAACGATGTTTTTGCATTTATCTTAACCGATAAATCTACTGACGAATCAACCAATTTGGCTACTTTACCCAGTACCAACATTCCTGTTACCATTAACACCATTAACTACAACCGCTTTGATGAGTTTTACATTCCCAATCAACGTTGGCAGGCATCTGAAGATGCTAAATATACCATTGAGTTAGATGGTTTTACTCAACCATTGGTGGCCTATGCAAAGGTAGTTCCCGGTAAGATTTACCACATTAAAATAGGAATTGCAGATGTGAACGATGCACACTTAGACTCTGGNGTATTCATTGAAGGTGGATCGTTTAAAAGTCAGTCTGTNGATGAGTTTATAGCTGAAAATGAAACTTATTTCGAAACGTTTCAATCTGAAATGAAAGAATTNAACATGAATCCTGTTCCNGATGAAATTGCACTTATTATTAAGAAAAAAAGTGNCCCTGTAACNGCTCNGCAAGAAGTGACTNAACAACTGGATTCTGCTCCTACTCAACAACCAAAAGAGACCAATTCTCAGCAAAGTTNACAGGAAACTCAACCTGTAAAATCTAGCGNAACTANTCAAGAAGTTCCTGCATTGGTAATTCATTTTCCATTAGATGTATCTGCCATTAGCACTGAAGAACAACAAAACATCGATGTTTTTCTAAGTAACATTGAAGACATGAGTGCTTTTACATTTCAGGTCAATGGNCATACCGACAACAATGCTTCAAAGGCATACAATGTTGTACTTTCTCAACAACGTGCANACGAAGTCAAAAAANACCTTTTAAGCAAAGGTGTTTCGGCTTCAAAGATTGTGACAAAAGGATACAATTACGCTAAACCTGTTGCTTCAAACACAACTGAAGAAGGACAAGCACAAAACAGAAGAGTTGAAATTAAGCCAGTTCTGTAAACTGTAATTCGTAAAGTGTTTTGTAGTGNCCNTTTTGCTTCAACAATTCNTGATGAGACCCCATTTCNATAATGCGCCCTTTTTCCATTACAATAATCTTATCNGCATTTTGAATGGTCGCCAAACGGTGTGCAATNACAAAAGANGTTCTATTCTTTGTCAGTTGATCAATGGCATTTTGAATCAANAATTCAGANTCNGTATCTACGCTTGAAGTAGCTTCATCTAACACNAATATTTTAGGATTGTAAACGTAAGCNCGNATNAAAGCCAATAGCTGTCGNTGCCCTACGGATAACATCCCTCCGCGTTCGCGTACGTCAAAATCATAGCCTTCTTTCAACTTTGAAATAAAGTCATGTGCTCCTACAATTTTCGCTGCTTCAATAACCTGTTCTCTGGTAATGTTTGGGTTATTTAGCGTGATGTTGTTGTGAATTGTATCTGAAAACAAGAATACATCTTGCAACACCACCCCTATCTCTTCTCTTAAGCCTGCTAGCTGAAAGTCTTTTAACGAAGTTCCGTCAATAAAGATTTCTCCTTTTTGATATTCATAAAAACGACTCAACAGGTTAATTACAGAAGATTTTCCNGCTCCTGNTGCACCTACAAAAGCAATGGTTTCTCCGGCTTTTACACTAAAACTAATGTCTTTCAGCACCCAGTCCGGTTCGTTGTANGCAAACCACACATTTTTAAATTCAATGTTTCCTACAATCTTTTTCGGATCAACATTTCCTGAATTTTCAATGGATGCNTCNGTATCAATAATTTTAAAAACACGCTCTGAACACACCATTCCCATTTGCAGCGTATTAAAACGATCTGCTAACTGACGAATAGGACGNTAAAGCATNTAGATATACAACAGAAAGGCAACCAAATCTCCCGGTTTTACAGTATCTGCAATGGCCTCTTTNGCTCCCCACCATACCAAAAGCGCTATAGAAATTGCNCTTAAAATCTCAACTACAGGAAAGAAAATAGAGTTGGCCCAAACGGTTTTAATGTGCGCTTTTTTGTGGTCTTCGTTAATGCCTTTAAACTTTTGCATTTCAACCTCTTCACGGTTAAACACCTGCACAATGTTCATTCCTGTAATGTGTTCTTGCACAAAAGCATTGAGTTTTGAGACAGCTGTTCTTACATCTCCAAANGCTGATTTAATGTAATTCTTAAACACATTGGTTGCCCAAATCAACAAAGGAATTGGAGCCAANGAGAAAATACTCAAACGCCAATCCATNGCGAACATAAAACCAATTACNACAATCAGTTTCAGAATGTCTCCAATAATNATGAGGACACCTTGNGCAAATATGTCTGCTATGGTTTCGATATCNGAAACCGCACGCGTAACCAATGTTCCAATGGCTGTATTGTCAAAATATTTCAGCTTAAAGCCTACAATCTTACGGTAGACTTCCATGCGNAAGTCTTTGATAACGCTCTGCCCTACCCAGTTAGCCATATACGTTTGAAAAAACTGAACAGCAGCTTCTGTTATCAAGATTACCAACATTAAAATGGTCATGTTCAACAACATGGCNTTGTTTGGAACCGTAATGTAATGATCTACCGTATACTGAATAAGCATNGGACGAAGCGGAGCCAAAATGGCCAACAGTATGGTTAATAAGCCGGTAAAAACAAAGCGCGCNCTATAGGGCTTCACATAGCGCATAACTCGCTTAAAGAGCGATAAATCAAATGCTTTACCTGTTACTGATTTTGCCATTCACCTAAATATTCTTCGTGTTTTTCGTATTGTATATCTGCTAAAAATAGTCCGTGAGCTGGTACCGANTAACCTGCCGNTCCNCTGTCTTTTGCGGCTGCAATTTGAACAATTTCTTCGGGTTTTACCTGACCTTTNCCTACTTCTATTAATGTTCCTACTACCGCTCTAACCATATTGCGCAAAAACCGATCTGCAGCTATAGTAAACCGNAATTCATACGGTTTTGTTTGCTNCCACACGGCTTCTGTTACATCGCAAAGGTTTGTTCCTGTTTGCGACCCTGATTTGCAAAAGCTGCTAAAGTCTTTTACTGCTTTCAACAATTCAGCGGCTTCATTCATTTTATCCACATCCAACGGCTTTCTGAAATAGAAGCTTCTNTCGTTTAGNAAAGGATNTTTTCTGGTGTGNATGAAATAGTGGTAAGTTCTTTTTCGNGCATCAAAACGGGCGTGGAATGCTTCTGGCACTTTTCGCACATCAAAAAAAGCAATGCTTTCGGGAGTAAGTCCGTTGAGTTTAAACACAGCCTGTTCTTCCGCTAATTCTTTGGCGGTTTCAAAGTGAAAATAATACGATGATGCATGTACTCCCGTATCTGTTCTTCCGCAACCTGTTATGGCAATTTTTTCTTGCAACCAAGTACTTAAAGCCGTTTCAATAGTCTCTTGAACCGAAGCTGCATTTGGCTGTATTTGCCAGCCGTGATAAGGCTTTCCGTTATAAGCTATGTGTGCGAAATAGCGCTGCATGAGCGCGCAAAGGTAGTTAGTTCCATTCAATTGATTGTAGATACATCTATAAGGATTCTTAACACCTTCTTCTTTGCCTTTTGGCTAATATTGCAACATGGTCAAAATCGGTTTAATTTCAGATACGCACGGCTTTTTAGATCAACGTGTTTTTCATCATTTTAAAGATGTAGACGAAATCTGGCATGCCGGAGACATTGGTGATATTGCTGTAACGGATAAGCTCGAAGCTTTCAAACCTCTAAGGGCTGTATACGGAAATATCGACAACCATGTAATTCGGGTTACCCACCCACTGCACCAGCGTTTTACCATTGAAAATACAGATGTATGGATTACACACATAGGTGGATACCCTAACAGATATGCTCCGCCTGTTCGTGAGGAGATTTACAACAACCCACCCGATCTTTTCATTTGCGGACATTCTCACATTTTGAAAGTGATGTATGACAAAGACATCAACTGTTTACACATGAATCCCGGTGCTGCCGGAAACCATGGTTTTCAAAAAGTAAGAACACTTATTCGCTTTACAATTGACAACGGAGAATTCAAAGACGTTGAAGTCATTGAATTAGGACCAAAAGATTTTAGTTTACCGAATGCGATCGACTGAACGCACTAACTCTTCATCTTTCTTAATGAAAATACGTGCTAAAATGCACAATACAATACTCACTGGTAAAGCTATTAATCCCCAATTAAAGTAGTTAATTTCAAAATAGGAATTATACCCTTCCACTACACTGGCAACTGCATTTCCGGTAATAACAGCTCCTATCAGTAATACTACGTGAAGAACAATTGAGAACACAATCAGCTTCATTTGGCGCACACGATCTGTTGGATTAATAATGATAAAACCGTTTAAAATTACCAACACCAAATAACCTAGTCCTAAAGGAAAAGTTGGTGGCAATTGTGCTTCCATCTCTGCGTTATATTGATCTTCTAAATCTGCTATAGCTGTTTTAATGTAGAAACCACTCATTTCAACATCTACCGAACGATCAGTTGTTTCTGCTTCTTTTTCAGATTTAAAATCGCCTTTTAGTGAAATAATCGGAGCAAAAGTTCCCGATAAAACAACCAATAAGCTAACTAACAAAAAGAGAGATTGAATGCGTTGAATCATTATTTTTTTGATTTAAAGTTGAATTCGGCTGCAAATTTGGTTAAAAAGATTTGTTCTCTGCTTTAGGATTATTGAAAATTTGTATACTTGCAATGCAGATAGGAGAATAAATCCATTCATCCTCCTCTGATCTTCAATCAAAATCTTTTTTGACAACAAATTCCAAATTCGTGCGCTCAGCACATTTATCGAGTTAATATTATTTTTACATGTACGACATCATAGAATTGAATTCCAAAAAGCTAGATGAGCTTAGAGAAATTGCAAAGGAAATGGAGATTCCAAAGTACCGTACGCAAAAGAAACAAGATCTTATCTATCAAATTCTGGATTATCAAGCTGTAAAACCACTCTCTCCCGCTAAAAAAGAAAACACTAAGCCTAAACCAAAACCCAAGCCTGCTGCAACGTCTACTCCTCCTTCTAACAACAGCGAAAATAACACAGAGGTAGAGCCTCCAAAACGTAAACGTATTGTAAAGCCTAAATCTCCGATTAAAGTTCAGGGGAAACAAGAAGCCAACAATACACCCAATAAAGAAGACGAAGGAAAAATTCAATTTCCTGAAAAAGCGTCTAACAAACCACAAGACAATCAAAGACCTGAGGCACCTAAAAAGCCCGAAGCGCCTAAAGCAGAAGCTAAGCCTCAAGTTCAAAAAGAAGACAAACCTGCTCCTATTAAAAGAGAACGAAAAGAAGTTGCTGATAACAACAATCAACAACAGAACAACAATAATTCTCAAAACCAAGGAGGACAAAATCGTCACCAAAACAATCGCCACCAAAACAACCAACAACGCAATAACAAAAACGATCGCAACAGCAATAAGCACCGCGATGCCAACTCTATCTATGATTTTGATGGGCTAATTGTTAATGAGGGTGTTTTGGAAATCATGCAAGATGGTTACGGTTTTTTAAGATCTTCGGATTACAATTACCTACCATCTCCTGATGACATTTACGTATCGCAATCTCAAATCAAATTATTCGGATTAAAAACCGGAGATACTGTTGAAGGAACGATTCGTCCGCCTAAAGAAGGTGAAAAATATTTTCCATTGATTAAAGTCACCAAAATCAATGGTCGCGAACCTGCCGAAGTAAGAGATCGTGTTCCTTTCAACTATTTGACACCGCTTTTCCCGCAAGAGAAATTTAACCTTACGGGACATTCAAAAAGCTCTGCTTCTACACGAATTATGGATCTTTTTACCCCTATTGGTAAAGGACAACGTGGTTTAATTGTGGCACAACCTAAAACAGGTAAAACACAATTATTGAAAGAAGTAGCCAATGCAATTGCATATAACCATCCTGAGTGCTACCTCATTATTTTATTGATTGATGAGCGTCCTGAGGAGGTAACAGATATGGCACGTAGCGTAAATGCTGAAGTTATTGCCAGTACATTTGATGAGCCTGCTGATCGTCACGTAAAAATTGCAGGAATTGTATTGGAGAAAGCAAAACGTATGACAGAATGTGGGCATGATGTTGTTATCTTACTCGATTCGATTACGCGTTTGGCAAGAGCTTACAACACAGTTTCACCGGCATCTGGTAAAGTACTTTCAGGTGGGGTTGACGCTAACGCATTGCACAAGCCTAAAGGGTTCTTTGGAGCTGCCCGTAATATCGAAAACGGTGGTTCTTTAACCATTTTAGCAACTGCGCTAACAGATACAGGTTCTAAAATGGACGAAGTTATCTTTGAAGAGTTTAAAGGAACCGGTAACATGGAACTTCAGTTAGATCGTAAGATTGCCAACAGAAGAGTTTTCCCTGCTATCGATTTGATTTCTTCTTCTACAAGAAGAGACGACTTGCTGCTTGACAGAGAGGCTACGCAACGCATGTGGATTTTGCGTAAGCATCTTAGCGACATGAATTCTGTTGAAGCCATGGACTTCTTGAAAGATCGCATTATGAAAACAAAAGACAACGATGAGTTTTTAATCTCAATGAACGGTTAAAAGAACTCTTCCTGATATAATTTCCCAAAAGCCTTTGCATTGTGCAGAGGCTTTTTTGTTTTTAGAAATGTTGCTCCCTTTTAAACATTACATTTTCTTTGCAGCATGAAAAAATTGAATCAAATCGCCTTGGTCTTTTTATTGATTTCTATCCTGTGGAAATTTACGGTTTACACCATGTATTGGGGCAATGAGTACAATTTCTTTCTTGCATTATTGCTGATTATTATTGCTTCATTCTTGGGGATATACTTACAACGTAAAGCCACTCAAGAACGACTTTCTTTCGTAATGGAATTGAAAGCTGCATTGCAACCAACAGCACTCTATATTCTCTTCTACTCTATCTTTTTGTTTGTGTACTATAAATTCATCAACCCTACATATTTGCCAAATCTGCATACTGAAATGATTAACGCCAGAGTTGAAGAAGCAAAAGGACTAGAATATACAACAGAACAAATTCAACAAATGGTTGATGGGTTAGAAAGTGCCGGAGTTATTTACGATCCGTTTTTATGGAGTTCAATTACGCTGTTCTTGCTCATTTTTGTTGGGTTTATTTACAGTGCTCTTCTCACTCTAATTTTGAGAATTTCAAAAGTTCAACAATCGTTTTAGTACCTTTAAGCAGATAACTTCCACTTCTGTGTTAACCACTTGTTAATCATTAATTTCTTTCATAAAAGAGTAATTATCTTCGAACTAAGATGGGAAGAAGAACGATACGATCAGTGATTATTATTGCTGCCATTTTATTGGTAGGACTGATCTTAATTCAAGTGGTTTGGGTAAAAAAGGCTTATGAAATTGAGCAACGTCATTTCAGCTATGAAGTAACAGAATCACTCAAAAAAGTAGTAAAGGAAATTCAGAAAAACAGTGGTGATACTATTCCTATTTATGACCCTGTTGAACAACTGGCTACGAACCTTTACCGAGTGCGAATTCACGATACTTTACACCCTTTTTACCTGGAATCTTTGCTAAAAAGTGAATTTACTTCCAATGAAATCAATACCTCGTTTGAATATAGCATCTACGATTGTTTTAACGATTCTGTAGTTTTTAATAAAACCATTGCCAATCCCGAAGAAAAAATCCTCATTCCGAAAGCTTCACATCCAAGAGGTTGGGAAATGAACGATAGCCACTATTTCAGTGTACTCTTTCCTGGCAGAAGTAAAGACCTTTTTGCTAAAATGGGATTCTGGGTTTATTCTTCTATTTTCATTGTTATTGTTATTATGTTCTTTGTTTATACCATTTCCATCATTCTAAGACAAAGACGATTAAGCGAAATCAAAACTGATTTCATCAACAACATGACGCATGAGTTTAAAACTCCCATCTCTACCATTTCATTATCGAGTGAAGTTTTACTGAAACCAGACATTATTACTAAACCCGAAAAACTGCACAATTACGCCCGCATTATAAACAATGAAAACAAACGATTACAAAGTCAGGTAGAACGTATTCTTCAAATTGCTACCATTGAAAAAGAAAACATTAGGCTAAAAGATCAACAGGTAGACATTAATGATATTGTAGGTAAAGCGGCACAAACATTTGAGCTGAATGCTCAAGCTAAAGAAGGAGCTATTGAGGTTGATTTAAGTGCTGAAAAATCAATTATAACTGGCGATGAAATGCACCTTACCAATATTATCTCTAACCTGATAGATAATGCCATAAAATACAGTACGAATTCTCCTATTGTAAAGGTTAAAACACTTAACACCAAAAAGGGAATAGAAGTTATTATTGAAGACAATGGTGTTGGTATAAGTAAAGCTGAGCAGGCTCAGGTTTTTGAGAAATTTTACCGTGTTCCAAAAGGCAACATTCACGATGTAAAAGGCTTTGGAATTGGGCTACATTATGTAAAAGTAATGGTAGAACAACACGGNGGATTCATTCANCTGGAAAGTGAATTAGGAAAAGGCAGCAGATTTAAAATATTCTTACCTTTCGAACGATGAACAATTTTCAAAGTGTATCGATACTACTCGTTGAAGATGACGAGAGTTTGGGGTTTGTAACCAAAGACAACCTCGAAGACCGCGGATTTCATGTAATTTGGGCAAAAGACGGACAAGAAGGCTATGAAGCTTTTCACCGCAACAAGTTTGACATTTGTATTCTTGATGTTATGCTTCCTAAAAAAGATGGTTTTTCATTGGGNAAAGACATCAGAGCAAATGATGGTGAAATGCCTTTGTTTTTTCTCACGGCAAAAGCACTTCAAGACGACAAAATAGAAGGACTTTCTATTGGTGCTGACGATTACATTACCAAGCCCTTTTCTATTGATGAACTAACACTTCGTATTGAAAATATCTTAAAACGGACCAAGTTCAAAGAAGACCAAGAGCGATCTAAAGACATTTATACCATTGGTTCGTTTACACTTGACCATAAAAACTTACGCCTTTCCAGAAATGGAGAGGAACAAAAACTCACCAAAAAAGAAGCAGACCTTTTGCGTTTATTGTGCATGCACCAAGGAGAAGTTTTAGAGCGCGATACNGCTTTGCGCATTGTATGGGGAGACGATGACTATTTCTTAGGAAGAAGTATGGATGTTTTCATTACCAAATTGCGCAAATACCTTAAGCCTGATCCGGGCATTAAAATCAATAATGTTCATGGTGTAGGTTTTAAGCTTGAGGTAGAGGCTTAATCTCCTGAAATAGAACACACCTCATTTTGAGTTAGGACAAAATCCTAAAATTCATTTTAATATCGAAGTATTTTAGCACTTTTGCCGCACTAAAAAGTACTAAGCTATGACAGATAAGAATTTTGACCCCGCAACTCAAATTCAAGACATCCAATATTTTGGTGAATTTGGCGGTGTGAACCCCTCTATTACAGACAGTTCTACCTACACCTTTTTAGAAGCCGGGAGAATGGAAGAAATCTTCGAGCACGAAATCGAAGGATGCTANCTCTACTCTCGTCACTGGAACCCTTCTAACAAATATTTAGCAGATGCTTTNGCNCGNATGGANGGNACNGANGCNGCTCAGGTAATGGGTAGCGGAATGGGNGCTATTACTTCTGTAATTCTCCAATTNTGTAACGCTGGTGATGAGCTTATTGCAAGCCGTACCATATATGGCGGAACATATGCTTTTTTAAAGAATTACCTTCCAAAGTTCAACATCACGGTTCATTTTGTAGACATTACCAATACTGATGCTGTTCTTGAAAAACTAAACGACAAAACAAAACTGGTTTACTGTGAAGCTTTNAGCAATCCACTTTTAGAGGTTGCAGATCTTCCNGCATTGTCTAAAATTACCAAGAGCAAAAACATCCCTTTAGTAGTGGACAATACCTTTACACCAATGGTATTTTCTCCTATTCAATTGGGTGCTGATATTGTGGTGCATTCTTTNACCAANTTNATTAACGGAACTAGTGATGCTGTTGGAGGTGCNGTATGTGCTTCAAAAGCATTTATTGATAGTATGATGGATGTAAACAGTGGTTCNGCAATGCTTTTAGGCCCNGTATTAGACAGNTTCCGTTCTGCTTCTATACTAAAGAACCTTAGAAGTTTACACCTCAGAATGATTCAACATTCTAAGAATGCAGCCTACCTTGCCAACGCCATGAAAGAACATGGCCTAAAGGTGAAATATCCNGGNCATACAGAACATCCTCAACACCAATTAATGAGCAACACTATGAATGCTAAATATGGATATAGTGGCTTATTGTTGTTTGATGCTGAAACCAAGGCNAAAGCTTATGANGTNATGGAAGAAATGCAAAACAGTAATGTAGGTTACCTTGCNGTNAGTTTAGGTTTTTACAAAACATTGTTTAGTGCTCCCGGAAGCAGCACTTCTAGCGAAATTTCAGACGAAGANCAAGTTCAAATGGGCTTAAGTGATGGTTTTATCCGAATGAGTGTAGGACTNGATATGGACATTGAACGCACAACAGANAAAATNCTGAATGCTTGTAAAAAAGTAGGGTTAATCAATTAATCCGATTCCGAATAATGAAATGCGCTGTTTCATTCAATGCTTTGTTTATTTTAGCAGGCAACAGTATGATACANCGCATTTTTCTTTTACTCAGCTTCCTTACGCTTGCCATCACATCAGTGCAAGCTTTTGAAATAGAACTTCCGGAAATCATCATTGCAGATGTTGAAAGTCACATTACACTTACATCTGTTGATGCACCAACAACGGTTGAAACGGTAATCGTTAACGGAAAAGCTATCCAACCCAAAATTGAGGAAGAAAAACTGGTTATTCCTTACACTTTCTCTTCANCTGAAGAAAANATTGAATGCAGCATTGGAACAACAACTCAATCCGCTCCGGTAACACCAATTCCTTTGTGGTTGTCTATTCTACCTCCNNTNTTGGCGATCTTATTTGCCTTGCTTTTTAAAGAAGTAATTACAGCTTTATTTTCCGGCATCTTTTTAGGAGCTGCAATTATTGGCATCTACACCAAAGGAATTACAGGTATTTTCACTGCTTTCTTAACCGTATTGGACAAATACATTTTAAATGCGCTCTTGGATTGGGGACATTTAGCGGTTGTTTTATTTTCATTATTAATTGGAGCTATTGTTGCTGTCATTTCGAAAAATGGCGGCATGCAAGGGGTTGTCAATCGCATTTCGAAATATGCTACCTCTCCTCGCTCAGGACAGTTGGCNACTTGGTTTTTAGGTGTTGCTATTTTCTTTGATGATTANGCCAATACACTTGTTGTTGGAAACACCATGCGCCCCNTAACCGATAATTTAAAAATATCGCGCGAAAAGCTCGCTTATATTGTAGATTCAACTGCCGCACCAATAGCTGCCATAGCCTTTGTAACCACTTGGATTGGTGCAGAGTTAGGCTACATTGCAGATGGTGTTGAAACCATTACAGGTTTATCNCAAAGTCCTTACAGCATTTTCATCAATTCGTTACAATACTCTTTCTACCCAGTATTTACCCTGCTTTTCATGTTAATGTTGATTNTAAAACAGGTTGATTTTTCNGCCATGTGGAAAGCTGAAAACAGAGCGAGAACTACGGGGGAAGTTTCTTCGCATCAATTTACCAATAGTACTAAACACACTGACTTAGATGAGTTTGAAATGCGAGAAGNGTTAAAACCTAAATCATACAATGCAATTATTCCCATTTTAGTAGTTGTTGGCGGCACCATTTGGGGGTTAGTCTACACNGGNCTCAATGCAACGGAAAACATTGACCCTTCNTGGGGCTTCATTCGNAAAGTATCTGAAGTTATTGGAAATGCAGACAGTTATCAAGCCTTATTATGGGCTTCTTTAAGCGGCTTGTTGGCAGCTCTTTTACTTTCTATTGGTCAAAAGTTATTATCGCTTAACGAAGCTATTGATACCGGAATATCCGGAATTAAAACCATGCTTCCGGCTATTCTAATTTTAACACTTGCATGGTCTTTAGCCGAAGTAACTGAAGACCTTCACACAGCAGACTTTTTAACTTCATTGCTTTCTAACAGTGTAGCTCCGTGGGCTATTCCTGCTTTGACGTTTATATTAGCAGCAATTGTGGCCTTCTCAACCGGATCATCGTGGGGAACAATGGCTATTTTATATCCATTATTACTCCCTGCAAGTTGGAGCATCTGCAGCATTGCAGGTTATGGAGAAGCAGACACACTGATGGTATTCTATAATGTAGTTTCTTGCGTTTTAGCCGGAAGTGTTTTAGGCGATCATTGTTCACCCATTTCTGATACAACAATTTTAAGTTCGCTTGCCAGTAGTTGCCACCACATTGATCATGTAAAAACACAAATGCCTTATGCTTTAACTGTAGGCGGTGTAGCACTGCTAGCCGGTACTCTACCGGCCGGATTTGGTATTCCTGTTTGGATCTTATTTCCTGTCGGTTTGCTTCTACTGTGGGGCATTGTCCATTTTTTTGGAAAAAAAGTGTGATATTTTCCAACGCCTTTAAGTTTTAAGACTGTCTACATACCATAACCAAATAAAAAAATCCACATTTATGAAAAGGCTAATCTTTACTTTAGGGTTTATCATCTCGTTTGTTGCAGTCTTTGCACAGCAATATTCTTTGATGTTTGAAATCCAATTTGTTGACACTAACGGACAAATCAATAGTGTATATCCCGGTAACCTTTCCTACTCTTTTGACAATGGGACTGTTTACAACAACTCAGGAACATTTCATTACTATGGAAAAAAATTCTCTGACACTGCACTTGTATCGTCTTCGGCTGCAGGAACGCTTACCATTTATTATGACGACTGTGATTCTTCAACCATATCTAAAACATTTACGGGAGTAACCCCCAACACAACTTACACCAACTACATTGTATACTGTGATCCTAATAACGTTGGCGTTACTTGTAATGCTGATTTCAGTTACAATGTCAGCCAAAACAATGTGAGCTTTAATGCACTGGCTGTTTATAATCAGGCTCATGATTGGGATTTTGGCGATGGTTCTTACTCTTCACAAGAAGATCCTGTACATACTTATTCTTCTCCAGGAACATATTACGTAACACACTATGCAGCGAACTCTCCAACTTGTACCACATCTGTTGTTGATACAGTAATTATTGATCCAGGGCCAGGTTGTGATACTAGTTTTATACTTCTAGATTCCAGCTCTATTGTTTACGGATTCGCCTCAACTGTTTCTCCCTATTTAAACTACACATGGACATTAAGCACTGGCGATACGCTTAATGGGGCTAACTTTCAATTTGATTTTCAAACATCAGGAACTTACCAAGTATGTTTAACAGTTTCTGATATTTATGGAACGTGTACTCAAACCAGTTGTCAGAACATAACCGTTTCACTTGTTTGTGACGCCTCTTTTAGTTATTCAGGCCAAAATGGAATCTCTTTTTACACAAGTGGTGGCGGATATTACCCCAATCATACTTGGTATTTTGGAGATGGATATACTTCTACCGCTACCTATCCAACACATTATTATAGTCAGGCCGGAACATATACTGTATGTCATGTTGTAGAAAGCAACAACGGTGCCTGTTCAGATTCCGTTTGCCAGACAATAACAGCTCCACAAGGATCGCGTCAGGTAAAAGTTGGTTTCTACAACCTTAATGTAGACACAACTATTGTAACACAAACTAGACTTTACCTCATCGAGCACGATACTAGTGCAGGCACATTAACAGCTATTGATAGTGCGGATGTATATATTACCAATTATGGCGAAAGTTATTTTTACAATGTACCCAACGGAGTATATTTAGCGAAAGCTGCTGTACTTCCCGGTCAAACGTATTACGATTCTATTTTACCAACATATGCCGATAGCACTTTATTTTGGAGTTCTGCCCATCAAATTGTTATTACGTCAGGCAGCAGCAGTTCTACCTTCTCTTCAACAGGTTACTTAATTCATGGAACCAACCCTGGAGGTCCTGGTTTTGTTGGTGGATTAATTTCTCAAGGAGCAAATAAAACTGGAGCTGTTGGAGATCCTGTTCCAAACTTGAATGTTTTAATTCTAGATGAAAATATGGAGCCTGTTACTGCTGTACAAACCAATAGTAATGGCGAATTTTCTTACGACAACCTTGCAATAGGTTCGTACTACATCTATCCAGAGAAAGAAGGAAAAATCACTACTCCTATTGAAATTGAGATTACCAACGAAACAACTGACATTATTAATATCAACTTTGATGCAAACTCAACAACCATTGTACCTTCTGAAGGAACTGGAATTGAGGAATATTTACAGGCTACTATTTCTGTTTATCCTAATCCTGTAAAAGATCAACTGAATATTTCTAACACTTCTGATTCTAAAATTGAATCTGTTACAATAAGTGCAATTAATGGTCAAATCGTCTATTCTTCACCCAATGTGATTCTATCAGGAAATGCCGAATCACTTGATGTGAGCAACTACCAAAGTGGTATGTACATCATTGAAATTAAAACCACTGATGACACCATTATGAAAAAGTTTATCAAGTAAAGCTCCGTTTATGTGGAAACTTCCAAAAAATCCTCCGGCTTCGGAGGATTTTTTTTTGCTTTTAACCAACCCTTTTAAGAACACAAACTGTCTATAGCTATGAAGGCCTTTCGAATACGAACTTTAAATCCTTTAATATCATGAAAAAACTTTTCCTATCATTCTTATTATCTGCCATCGTTGCAATAACCTACGGACAAACAAACTTCGTAGTAATGGGGCAGATTAATTACTACGGCACCAGCAATGGTGTTGGGCTATTACCTTATACAATTACTGTTATTGACAGCAATACAACGATTACCCATAACGCAGTTACTGATGTTTCTGGTGGTTTTTACGATACAATTTCAATTACATCTATCATCGGACAATATCCGGTTATTTTATCTTATGAAGATTGTGACAGTACTATTGTTAGTGATACGATCTATACTAACCCTGGGAACTGGATGTTTACATTCCCTACACAATATTATTGTACGCCTACAAGTGGTAGTTGTGATGCATCGTTTACAACCTTTGTATCCGGAGACACTCTTGTGACTCATGCACTGACAAACAGTTACGACTCTAATTACACCATTACTTGGGTTCTTCCAAACGGAAATACCGCTACTGGCGACTCAGTATCTTATGTTATTAATAATACATATGGTTCTTATACCGCATGTGTAGCTGTTGCCAGTTCGCTCTTTAGTTGTGTAGACTCTTCATGTCAAAGTTTTAATGCAGGTATTATTCCTGCTCCACCTATTGGAGGAACAATAACCTATTCCGGTTCAAATGTTCAATCGGCAATGGTTTATCTTATAGATGTAAGTAACAGTTCTTCAGGAGTTATTTTAGTTGCTGTAGATAGTACAATGACAGCTCAAGGGAATTATTCATTTACCAATGTAGCACCCGGTAACTACTTTGTAAAAGCCGCTCTTCTTACTTCTGATTCATCTTATTCAGATTATCTTCCTTCTTATTATGCTAACAGCACTTCTGGTGTTGGCGAATTACACTGGACAAATGCAGCTACCATTACTGTTAGTCAAGGAAATAGTGTAACAGCTTCATTTGAATTGGTTGCAGGTACAAATACAGGAGGTCCCGGATTTATTGGCGGATTAGTTTCTCAGGGCGCAAACAAAACAAATGCTGAAGGCGATCCTGTACAAGGAGCACTGGTTTTACTCTTAGATGATAACGACAATCCGGTTGCTTACACCATTTCTGATGCTTCAGGAGCTTTTGAATTTTCAAACCTGGCATTGGGAACCTATAAAGTGTATACCGAAGTTCCCGGAATACCAACTACACCGGGTGTTGTTACGCTAACACAAAGTGAAACTTCTACTGATTTGGTTCGTGTTGAAGTGAATTCTTCTCATGTAGATACTTACATTGACAATACCTCAGGAATTGCCGGTGTTAACTCTCATCCGTTTCAACTTTACCCTAACCCTGCAACTGATGAGTTTACATTAGTACCTTCTAGTAATGATTTGGGACAAACAGCTTATGTTTCTATCTACAACATGAACGGTAGCCTAATGAGCAACACACTTGTAACACTTAGCCAAAGCAATAAATTTGATATCAGCAACTTAGACCAAGGATGTTATCTTGTACAAATTCAAACGAATACAAGCTCTACTACTGTTCGCTTGATTAAATAACTTAACTTACCAACAATCAGATAAGTAGAGAGTAGTTTATAGATGATTGTTTATAATGCCGGAAGAGTTGGTTACTCTTCCGGCTTAATACAATGACAGTTGACCCGGAATTAATAAAACGTTGTATCAAAAATGATGAAAGGGCACAAAACCAACTTTTTAAGTTGTGCTTTCCGCTGCTTATGGGGATTTGCATGCGTTATTACAACAATGAGCCTGACGCTTTAAACGCTTTAAACAAAGGGTTTTACAGAATCCTAACCAAACTAAAACAACACGATACTACTAAACAATTTGAAGCCTGGGCAAAACGAGTAATGATCACTACTATACTGAATGAGCTAAAAGCCAACAAGAAAAATAAAGACCATTACAAGCCCGTTGATTTTGATGATCCAATCAACCACAACGACCATAACTTTGACCACATTAACGAACAAATTAATGCTGACGCCATACTAGACCTTATCCGCGAGCTACCTGAAAAAGAAAAAGAAGTTTTAAACCTATACGCCATCGATGGGTATAACCACAAAGAAATAAGTGCTTTAATTGATATTCCTGAAGGAACATCAAAATGGTTGTTGTCTTCTGCACGAAAAAAGTTGACACAATCAATGGCCAAATTGATTAAATCAGGAATTAAATCAATGTTGCTATGAGCGAGAATAACTTGGATAAAATACTTCGCGATAAGCTTGCTGAAAAACAGTATGAGTACAAAGACGAATACTGGAATGCTGCCAAGCAATACATTGATACCCAAAATAATTCAAAGAAAAACCGAAGCTATTTTTTCTTTTTTCTAATTCTACCTGTTGCAGTAATTTCTGCCGGGCTGGCTATTTATGCTTTAAGTGGTAAAGACACACAGTCTCCACAACAAATCACCTCTCAAGAAGAAATAAAAACCAACCCAAAAGAGAAAGAAAACCTTTCTACTCCAACCACTTCTCCTCAAACAACATCTCATTCTTTCACCACTGTAAATGAGACAGCTACTAAAGAAGCTATACATGCTCAGAATAGTCAATCATCTACTCATGGTGGTGTTGAAACAAGTACAACAACTGCTGATGCTATAGCTACTCAAAATGCCTCACAGCAAAATTTGGCGAAAAACATCTCCCCACAAATAGGGAGTCAACGTTCTATAACAGACAAACAGTCGACTATTACTACCATCAATACGATGTCGCCCCCCCTAAAAACCGAGCAAGAAATAGGTGCTTGCTACTTACCGGGAATCGATGTTATGGGTACAAAACTGTTGACTGCTTCAATGCCTGAAATAAAAGAAATACGTTTGAAAAACAGCAAATTACCCCAACCAAAGAAGTTTGGCTACGGCATTTATGGTGAGTATTACTTTAACCCAAAAGATATTGTAATGGATGAGTTGCAGCTGAATGCACAACAATTGTGGTCAGCCGGAGCTTTTGCCGAATACGGAATCAACAAACATTTTTCTGTCCAAGTTGGTGTAGGATACCAGCATCAAAACTTTCAGCTTGTTAAAACATATGACGAAATATCTGAATGGACAGATAGTGATGTTACCGACAACAGTTACTGGAACTATGACTCTACCCTACAATGGCAATATAACTTTACATTCAACAACGGGGTTCCAACCTACATGGACTCGAACCTTGTTCAACTCTTAGACTCAACATACATTAGCCAGTTTGATACTACCTACATTAATAAAAGTGATACTCAAAATCTGAGAAGCACTGCCCGCTACCGCTTAAACTGGATAGAGGTTCCTTTAAAATTGCGCTATCAACACCATTTTGGAAGATGGGATGCATATGGTGCTATAGGCATTTATGCCAACTACCTTGCTTCTATCTCTAAAAGCACTTCAACAGAAAATGCCGCCTCATTTCCTGAGCTGAGTGATTTTAACCGGTTTACGTTAGATGGCTCTTTACAAATAGGTGTTGCTTACTTTTTAACACCTCACCTTCGAATAAGCATAGCTCCTTCTGTAAGAATGGACATCCTTCAGCGATATGCTTTTATAGACAACCGCTCTGTGCGTTTTGGATTAACATCTGGCATCATCTACAGGTTGTAAAATAGTTCACCCCCTGTTTTTCACCTTTTCAATTCTATTCGGAACGGCTTCACCCATTCCTGCCTTTCCAATACGCTGAAGTAATTGAATATTTGACGCCAGTTATATGTTTCAAAACAGCTTAGGGCTTTAGAAGCACTTAAGTTTTCGTGTGTTCCAAGGAGGTTGCTGCAAGAAGCAACCTCCTTTTTTTATCTAAGTGAAGACTTCCGGCTTAACACTTTCAAAAGGATATTTCACACAAAACAGATTATGCAATATTTAATTTCTCCTTTTGAACATACACTAAAAGTATGGTTTCCAATAGGGTAAAAGATTGATGTATTTGATCTGTCTTATTTGAGTATATTGCATCGCTTAATATTTAATTTACATTATGATCCCTCGAATTTTACTGTTTACATTATTTGCATTTGCACAACTCCATTTAATGGCTTCCGATGTTTTACGCGGAACTGAAGCGAATGATAAACTCTCAGGAACAGACCTTATCAGAATGAAAGACCATTCTCCGGTTCCTAACTTTATCCGCTTTATAACAGACCAACAGCCTAACCAAGGCAAAGCCATCCAAATCATCCAAAAAATGATGGTAGACCATTACTTTGGACTTCAATTGTTAAATAGCAAAGATGATGAGTTTGGATATAGCCATTACAGGTACATCCAAACCTGGAAAGGTGTCCCCATTGATTTAACACAATACATTTTTCACGTTAAAGGTGGAAAAGTAGTGATGATGAATGGCGATTTAACCGCTACCGTTCCCAATACTGCACAAGCCCAAATTACAGAGGCAAGTGCTTTACAAACCGCTTTAAACGAAATTGGAGCAACACAATACAAATGGGAAGTTGAAGAAGATCTAGTTAACGATGAGCATTTTAAAGACTTTGCCTTTCCTAAAGCCGATTTGGTAATTGTTCCAGTTGAGGGGAAACTTACCAATGCATTTAGATTGGCTTATAAATTCAACATCTATGCCCATGAACCACTTTCTAAGAACGAAGTTTATGTAGATGCCGTTACCAACGAAGTTATCTTTCGTCAAAACTTAATTCACGATGCAGATGCTACCGGAACAGCCGTTACTGGTTACAGTGGAACCCAAACAATTGTTGCAGATTCATACGGTAGTGGTTACAGATTGCGCGAGTCTGGCAGAGGAAACGGTATTCAAACCTTCAACATGCAAGAAGGTACCAATTACGGAGGAGCTGTAGATTTTACTGATAGCGATAACTATTGGAACAATGCCAATGCTAACCTTGATGAATATGCAACAGATGCACACTGGGGAGCAGAAATGACTTACGATTACTACTTAAACGAACACAACAGAAACTCTATTGACGGAAATGGTTTTATGCTTAGAAGCTACATCCATTACGATGTAAATTACGGCAATGCTTTTTGGGATGGCCAGCGTATGACATATGGAGACGGAAGTGGTTCTACCAATCCGTTTACGGCTATTGACATTACCGGACATGAAATTAGCCACGGACTAACTTCTTATACAGCTAATTTGGTTTATCAAGACGAGTCTGGAGCTTTGAATGAATCTTTCAGCGACATTTTCGGAGCTGCCATTGAAGCTTATGCTCATCCCAACAGTTGGGATTGGTTAATTGGTGAAGACATAGGAACTGTAATTCGTTCAATGAGTAACCCTAATAGTTATGGAGACCCGGATACATATGGTGGCACAAATTACTATATAGGTACGTTAGACAATGGTGGTGTACACATCAACTCTGGTGTTCAGAACAAATGGTTCTACATTTTAACAGAAGGCGAAAACGGTACGAATGATTTGGGAGACAGTTACAATGTAACTGGTATTGGCATTAGTGACGCAGCAGCAGTAGCATTTAGAAATCTAACCGTATACCTTACTTCAAGTTCTGAATATGAAGATGCGCGTTTCTACGCTATTCTTTCTGCTATTGATTTATTTGGAGCATGTTCCAATGAAGTTGAAGCAGTAACCAATGCCTGGCATGCTGTGGGTGTTGGAGATCCGTATGCAAACTACGTAGAAAGTGATTTCTTGGCTTCTGAAACCGATTTCTGCACCACTCCGGCTCAGGTAAATTTTGACAACCTTTCTTCTAACGGAGCTTCTTTCTCTTGGAATTTTGGTGATGGTTCAACCAGTACAGACATTAACCCTACGCATACCTATAACAACATTGGTGTTTATGAAGTAACCTTAGTGGTTGATGGCGGTGCCTGCGGAACAGATAGTACAAACGTTACCATCAATATCGACCCTAGCATTCCGTGTAGTGTTAATATGCCAGAATCAGGCACAGGTCCTACACAAACCTATTGCTCAGGAACGGTTTACGATCCGGGTGGGCCAAATGCTAATTATGACGATGGTATTGTTTCTTTCTTAACCATTGCCCCTACAGGAGCAATTGCTCTCGATTTAACGTTCATCCAGTTTGATGTTGAAGCAGAATCTTCTACCTGCGGATATGATTACCTTGAAGTTTACGATGGCCCAAACACCAACGGTACTTTATTGGGAAGGTATTGTAACACTAACACACCTCCTACAACGCTAAATGCGCCTAGTGGGTCAGCTACATTGTTATTTTACTCAGATGGGTCTGTTAATGAAGCTGGTTTCAAAATCGATTGGATTTGTACCATTCCAAGCATTCCTCCGGTAAGTGATTTTAGCTCTAGCACACAAGAAACCTGTACCGGTGAAATCACGTTTTACGATCAATCATTGTATCAACCTACCTCTTGGGCTTGGGATTTTGGCGATGGAAACACCTCTACCCTTCAAAACCCAACACACACTTACACCCAATCCGGAACTTACAGTGTTGAATTAACAACAACCAACCAATACGGTAACGATACTGAAACTAAAACATCGTTTGTAACCATTACCAAACCAACTGCGCCAAACGTTGCAGACCAAACGGTTTGTATTAACGATGATGTTACTGTTTCTGCTACCTCTTCAGGAACTTTAAAGTGGTACGACAGTCCTTTGGGAGGTAACCTGCTCTACACCGGAGATTCTGTTACCATTGGCACAATCCAAAACGACACTACTTTTTACATTGAAGAAGTATTTGCCTCTCCGTCTCAATATGTTGGGCCAGCTGACAACACCATTGGATCTGGGAACATTTTTAACAATTATCAATACCAGATTTTTGACGTTTTTGTAGATTTTAAATTGGTATCGGTTTATGTCATTGCAGGGAGTGCCGGTAACCGTACCATAGAACTGCGCAACGCCAGCGGAACTGTATTGCAAGATACTGTCATCAACATTCCTTCTGGAGGAAGCAGAATTGACCTCAACTTTGAGGTTACTTCAGGAACCAACTACCAACTAGGTGTTTCAGCTACAAGTACCATCAATTTATACCGCAACAATTCAGGAGCTGTTTATCCTTACACGCTTTCAGGCGTTTGTGAAATTACCGGAAGCTCTGCAAGTGCTTCGGGTTATTACTATTTCTTCTACGATTGGGAAGTGAAAGAAGGCGATTGTACCAGTGAAAGAACCAAAACCGTTATTACAGTTGAAGACTGTGAAACCGGTATTGATGAGCTAACAGGAAACAGTGTACGCATTTATCCAAATCCGTTTGAAACTGAGTTTACCATTCAACGCAGTGGAAACACAACTACAACGGCTTATTTAACAGATGTTACCGGAAAACTGTTAAACACATTTACACTAACAGAAAGTAACGCAACAATAAATATGGAAAACTATGCTGCCGGAATTTATTTCCTAAACACCGGTAATCAAACTTTTAAGTTGGTGAAGCATTAGAAACCGTACTACAACTAAATTTGAAAAGCTGTCTCTAGGGGCAGCTTTTGTTTTTACAAGCTGGTGCCCATTGCCACTTCTCAACTGAAAGTTTATATTTGCCACCCTTAAAAATCGGGATGTAGCTCAGTTGGTAGAGTACGCGTCTGGGGGGCGTGAGGCCGCAGGTTCAAGTCCTGTCATCCCGACTTTATTCAAAGGACAATTTACCTTCAAGGTAGGTTGTCCTTTTTTTATTGCCCAACAAACAGCACTCTATACCTTAAGCTTCCAAACGCTGCTCTATTTTACCCAGCGCTTGCAACAAGCAATAACACTCTTCTGCAACAGGCAGCAAGTTATTGGTGGCGTTGGTCAACTGTTGTTTACTTGCAGCTTCTACGTAACTGTCATAAATGGCCAACCACTGATCGGGAACTTTTTCTCCAATGCCCATCAAATGCGCCACTACTTTATACAGTTCCAAAAAATAACTTTCCGTTTCGAGGTTTATGCTTTTTAACCCGTTAAGCAATTGATGGTGCTTTAAATCGGCCTGAATGATTGTAAGGACAAGGTCTTTGTTTGTTTTCATACTGTAACAATGTATTGTATTTCAATACAAATATGTATTATATTATAATATTTTACAACATGATTTTGTATTATATATTGATACACTCAAATCCACTATATTAAATTCTGCTAACTATGGTTATTGCAGAGCAATATGGAAATATATTAATGAGTAAGAAAATCCGAATGAACAGAATCAAGGAAGTCCTGCAAGAGCAAGGCAGAACACAAACTTGGTTAGCTGAAAAAATTGACAAAAGCTATGTTGTTGTTACCAATTACTGCAACAACAATACACAGCCTAGCATTCCCGTACTTAGACATATCGCAACAGTTCTCGATGTTGATGTTCGAGACTTGCTGGTTTCAACAAAGTAGAAATTATAAGATATAGTGTAATAGAGTTTTAGTCTGAAATATTAAAACT
The DNA here is from genome assembly GCA_002705995.1 of Crocinitomicaceae bacterium. Classification (GTDB taxonomy): domain Bacteria; phylum Bacteroidota; class Bacteroidia; order Flavobacteriales_G; family Salibacteraceae. The sequence goes on from PAJI01000006.1 coordinate 65,525, forward strand.
ATTTTTCCATTCATCAGGTATTAGTGCTTTTTCCTTTTCATCATCTCGCCACCTAGCAACCTTGTGTACATCGGCAAAATTTTCCCAGAAACTTGGGCCTGCATGTTCCAGTACAATAATTTGCAATTTGCCTTGGGTACGTTTTATAGCATCAGATAATACTTTGAAAATTCTTTTCACTCTCTCTACATCGCCTTGCTTTGCTTGTGACATACTTTCTTCATTTACCTGTAATTCGGGGAAGTACGCTTGACTAGGCTGATCGAAAAAAATAAAGGATGGTACGGGATGATTAGAGTATCTTAAAAACAATTCATGAAGAGCCAAAAGTGCAGAAACATGATAGGCCATATAATTAGAACCACTACCTATTTCCCAAAGAGCATCCACGCGCCCTTTATCCGTACTAAAATCTAATGTAAGATCAGCTGTATTTAGTTTAATTGGATCATCGCTACGTTCAGCTTGGAACAGCTTTGAATAGTGGCTAATTGATGATTGAATTCTATCAAGAGCTGTTTTTTCTTTTTGTCGAATCAATGAACTATCAACTTTCTCTTCCAATTCTAATATTTCTTTTGATAGCTGATTTAGCTTTTTAACAAGATCTCCATCATCTGTAAGGATATTATAAGAAGCTAGTTTCGATTCTAATGAGCCTACAAATCGATATATATCATTGATAGTTTGACCTCGATTTTTGTATTTACCGTCTTCATACTCTAATTGCTTAAGTTCCTGCCGAATATTATTAATCTTTCTCTCTATTACCTTTATTTGATTACCAACTTTAACGATTTCGCTATCAAAAATAACTTTAGTATCGTTAGCTTGAGCTGATCTTTCTCGCAAATCATCTCCTACTCTAAGTAATGCATTAATATATGACTGATTATTTTTAGGGGTTGAGCCACAGACAGGACAATCCGCATGCTCTTTTATTTTTTTATTGAACCAACCTACTGTTTTAAGTCTCTCATTTTGTGTTAAAATTGATTTAGAGTATTGTTCATTTGTATTAGCTATTCGCTTTATCGTAGCTTGTTTATGACGCAACTCCTCCAGACGTCTAGAAAGTTCTATTTCTTGATCTTTAAGCCCCGCAATTCTACTAGTTATTTTTTCTGTTGTACCCTCTGGCAATGTAGGAGCTCCCTTTTTATCTAATGCCCTTGGTATGTTTTTCAGATTACTAATAAATTCTTTGGCTGTCCAATCATCATCAGGAAAAGGCCGATTTGTTAGTAACCCATACTCTTTGGCCTTCATGTACGTGCCGCGAATTTCTCCAAGCCAACGTTCAACGCCCTTTTGTATGCTCGTATACTCTTTTTCAAGAGCATTTTGTTCTCTGTGAAGTTCTTTTAAGCGTTCCTTATTTCTGAGTGTCTCATTATCTATTGCCTGTAAAACATAGGGAAATATATTTCTAATTTTTTCTCTATGCTGATACGAATCTGTTTTGTACAGTAGGGTACTCTGGTTTGCTATAATATATTGTGGTTGAAATAAAAATGAAGCCATATCTCGAAAACTTGGACGTCCTCCAAATCCGCTACTTCCCTCTTCATTGTCATTTACTGCTAAATCTGAGAGACCTGCTATCTCATCAAGTCTTAGCTTTACTGCATCTACACTCGTGTTTTTCTTAAGAATATTAGGTATTATTACAGCCTTCTCAAACTCTCTTTTGTACATATCTCCATTAGCCTGATGTATTCCAGGTTCCCGTCTTGCTAATAGCATTTTACGACTATTGATAGAAAATAGAACACCAAACCATTCTACATATTCTCGGATACCCACTGGAATTTGACATTTACTACTGCACATCGCATAATCTACAAGAGCTATTAGTGCTGACTTTCCTCGTTCACTATCTCCTGTAATTACATTTACTTTTCCTTTTTTAAATGAAATCTGCCGAGGCTCTAAATCAGTGTTTTTTGGCCATAAGATTATCTTTTCAATGTAAAATTCCATATTAAAAATTGATCTTGAGTACAGTTATTAATTCTTCGAAAGTGAGTTTTGCAAACCATGTTCCTAACCTTCTAGACGCACCAAGCATTTCTTTGTAATTTTTTGCACTTTCTAATTCAGACTTAGGATTTTTACTGAATTTCATTCTCAATCTAGTGCTTTCAACATCATAATCAATTAATTGCATCCAAAATGCAATTGAAAGTGATTGAAACGTTTGACCTGCCATCTTTTCCATTCTTTCTTGCAAGCCAGCATACAGTGTTTTTTCTTCTAAAATGGTTTTGACGAGGCTCCCCTCAATAAACCTTCTATTACTAATACTACTTCTAGCCTCTTTATTTAAGACTAAGGGGAGTAAAGGCATTATTAGCACTAATGTTGGACCTTTATTATCCTCCGAATTATTTTGATAAAAGCGAACAAATTCTCTAATAATATGAGCTCCTAGAATATGATTTTGTACTATATCATATTCATCCAATTCTATTTGTTCATCAAATCTTTCCATTTTGGATGCCAGCCTAATGATAAATTATTTGAAAGTCGGTGATATGCTCCTTTTGTAGTGTAATATTCTTCTGTTTCTACTCCAGCTAGTTTTTCCTTATGATTGGTGGTTTTGAAATATATTTTTCGCCCAGATTGTTCTGGTTTTTCATCATCTTCCTCACTACCATATATATTTATCCATCTTTCAATCAAATTCCTTTCAAAATCATCGAAATCCTGCTTTGTCACTCTATTTTCTTGGGCATAACGAGTTCTTTCAGCTGATGCACGGAGGTAATCATCTATTGCCCTAAGTAAATCATCATCTTTGCATTTAATCAGCTTTAGTTGTTTTACAAATCGCTCTTTTTTCTGAGCTTTTCTTTGTGGGTCTTTAATTGGTATACTACCAACAGCTCTTTCAATGAATGGCTTGCCCTGATATCTCTTTATTAGGTCTCCACATTTTTCATTCAATGCCTCGACTGTCACCCATGCCTCCTTTTTGTTACTCCAACAATCAATTACAGTATCAAGTAGCCAGCCCATCAATTGCTGATAGGTTTCGTTAAACGGAATATCTTTTCCTAAGCGTAAATTATCCCGAATATCTTTTTTATAGCTATTTCGGTTATGACTTGTTTCAATATCTAAAACATTTATTCTTATTATAATTTGCGCTAACTCTTCGTCTGAACAGGATAAAACTTGATCTATAGTTGGTTTAAGCTTTCCCTGATGCTTTTGCCCCAGCTCTCGCAATTCAGCAGCACACCTTAGAGCACTAGAGTCAGTGGAAGCTTTATTAATTTTCCATATGAAACGACTAATAGGAAGCTTTTTATTGGAAACCATTAAGAAAGATGTTCTTTCTATATCAATATTATTGGACTTAAAGTTCGATGTCCATATAAGTAAAGTGTTCCATAGGTCTTTGCTTAAGTCAGCAAACGGTTTCTTATTCGAGTTAGAATGTTTGTCTTGCTCAAAAAGTTGCTCAGTACCCTGTTTACCTAATGACCGTAAAACTACATCGTCTCCAGTTTCAACTCCCACTCTCCCACCAGGCTTAGCCTGACTTAATTGAAAAAGGGCTCTTTCAAGTTGAAAAAGATAGCCATGCATTTGGCCAGAGGCATCATGAGAAAGAATTGCTTTGGACAATTTATACAGTGATTTAATTGCAAAAATTATATAATAATTTGCAAACTGCATAATAAGTAACTAACAGGTATACAATTATTTTTCTAGACTTTCTTTTCTCACAAGTCTATTAATTAGATTATACATAGTTAGACACTAATTTTAGCAGGAGTAATACTTAAAACTCTATATATCCACTCTCCTCTGAAATTAACATCTCCCCAGCAACTCCAGTTGAGCAATTAACTTTTGAGCATGTTGCTCTGCCTTTGCTGTTATTTCAGTTGCAGCAATTCCGGCATTTACCGAATGTCCGTAGGTGAATATGGGGTCTATGTAATTCATTTGGGCATAATAGGCCGTTTGCTCTATGTTCTTGCAAAATTCCAAAACCCTAAAGTGATGGTCTGCCAGGGTTTTGTAGCCCGTTTCCGGAGCACCTACTGTAAAGCTCGCCAGAAAATTGCGCCCTTTTAGTTTATCGCCTTTTGAGCCATAAGCAAACTGATAGGTCAATACTTTATCAAACCAATGCTTTAGAATAGCCGGCATATTGTACCAATAAAACGGATACTGAAAAACAATGGTAGAATGCCGTTGCAAGGCGGCTTGCTCAGCCTCCACATCAATTTCAAAATGGGGGTATAACCGAGAGAGGTCTCTAACTTCAATTTCCAATCCGGATTGTTCCAATTGTTGCAGAATGGTTTTGTTAGAGATAGATATTTCAATGTTTGGATGAGCCGATAGTATTAATGCCATTTGTTGTTTTCTTTTTAAACTATACTTTTTATAGCTACAAAACTATTTACAGGTACATTTGCCCACAAGAGCTATCCGATTGGATAGTTCTGTAAACAACTGATTATAAAAAGCATGCCTTCAGAAAAAACATTAATTCGGCACAATAAGAACCTATATCCTTGTAGCACCAGTGTAGTAATGTCTATTGTAGGCGGCAAATGGAAAATGGTTATTCTCCACCATTTGATAGAAGGGCCAAAACGCTACAATGAGCTCAGAAAAGATTTGCAGGTTGTTACTGAACGAACACTCAGCATCCAGTTAAAGCAATTGGAAAAAGACGGAATGGTCAACCGGAAGGTTTATGGCAAAAAACCTCCTATTAAAGTAGTGTACAGTCTTACAGAATTTGGCAAAACGTTTATTCCCATTATGAAAGCCATTTGCAACTGGGGCGATCAGGTGGTTGCAGATCAAGGAGAAATTATTACCATCTCTGATGAGTAGTTCTCCGGCAACATTTCCACCTCTTCAATTCGCTCTTTCGGCTTCTCTACAACGCTCCGGCATCACTACCAAAAATAGCTCTCTATCACTTTTCAGGCTGTTCTTCAATTATTTATCCGCCATTTTGATACCATTAAACCTATAACATTAACTACTTTTAAGTCTTTATTAACAAACAAACTCAAAATTATGCGAACAAAAACACGCTCTAAATGGGGCATGGCTTTACTGGCTATTGCCTTAACTTTCACAACCTCTTTTTCTAAAGCCCAATGTGATTCTACCTGTACAGAAAACAACCTTATTACCAATGGAGATTTTCAAGCTGGCAATACCGGTTTTAGTACCGATTTTGATTACAGTTGCACCTGTATAGACTTTAGTGTATGCGTAGCTGACGAAGGAAGAGGAAAATGCAACAATCCCTCAACTTGGTTTGACGATACCTGGGACCATACCTTTGGTGACAGTACCGGACTTTACCTTGTGGTAGACGGCCGTGCTTCAACAGATCCTGACCGAATCTATTTCACCAATGTATCAGTTACTGCAGGACAAACCTACACCTTCTCTTTTTGGCATTTGCCAAGAATAACCAGTACTTCTTCCTACCCTACTTTGCAAATGGTAATTAATGGGGCTAATGTAGGTTCTGCTGTTAGCGCTACAGGAGATAACTGGTTACAATTTTGTACCGATTGGACAGCGACCTCTTCTGGCACGATTGAAATCAGCATTAACCAAACCAATTCTGGATACAGTGGTAACGATTTTGGTATTGATGATATTTATTTCGGAACATGCTCTGAGCCATGCGAAGTAGAAGCCAAATGGGATGTTACCGCTGGTCGTAACTGCGACTACTACTTTACAGACGAATCTTCATACGGGTCTTCTTCCACTCCTGTAAGCTGGTTATGGACCTTTGGTGATGGTACTTCTTCTACTGAAGAAAATCCAACGCATTACTATTCTTCTCCGGGCACTTATGAAGTTTGCCTTACAGTTACTGCTGTAAATTTCGAAACCGGAGAGTGCTGTATTGATACCTATTGCTCTAAGGTTGAAATTAATTGTGAGCCAGGTTCTTGTACAATAGAACACTACTTTAAATGGACAGAATCATGCAATGCATGTGAAATTCAATTTGACGGAATTATAGGATACACTAACCGCAACATTACAGCTTGGTTCTGGGATTTTGGCGATGGAACAACTGGTACGGGAGAAGATCCTGTTCACACGTTCCCGGGTTCTGGTTCTTATGAAGTGTGTGTTACTGTTGTAGGATACAATGAAGATGAATGCTGCGTAGAAACGTATTGCGAAGAAATTCAGATTGAATGTGAGAAGTCTTCTGCTAAAACATCTTCTGCAAAAATTATAGTTGACCATGAAGCAAACCTTGCTGTTTATCCTAATCCGTTGCAAGACAATACAACAATTAGCTATGAAATTAGCGGAGATTCAAAAGTGAGTATATTTATTCACGATCTTCAAGGGCGCGAAATTGCAAGATTGGTAGACAATCAAATGCAAGATGCCGGTAAATACATGATTGATGTTGATGCTTCTGACCTAGGTTCAGGCATTTATTTGTGTACGCTACGTGCTGGATCAACAACTAAAGTTGAGAAATTAATTATTCAAAAATAATCCGGGTAAACTGGGTTTTCTGTCAACAAAAAAGCCGCTTACAAATTTGTAAGCGGCTTTTTATTTATGGGTAGTCCTGAACTGTTATGTGTTAATTGGTTTCACTTTTCTCAATCAATGCCCTCACCCAATCGTTGGGAATCATATCAATTGTTAAGTTAATCCGCTCTTCTGAGCTGTTGTTCACAATCTTGTGCGGATCTGTTAACCGAAGGTACCAGCACTCTCCGGCCTGCAAAGGAACAGGAGTTTGATTCAGGTAAAACGTCACCTCATCATTGGTGTAAATCGGAATGGTTAACCGCACCACCGATTTGTGAATTTCTAACCCCAAAGTTGGGTCTGTATGCTCGGCAACAGTAGCTCCTGCCTGAAGGCGTAGAAGCCTTACTAAAGTAACCTTAGTGTGTTCCTGAAATTCTTTCACAATCTGAGCCATGTATGGCGCATTTTCAAGGTATGATGTATTTAGCCATTCTGTCCATGAACCATCGGCATAATCATCTGCTGGAGGTGGAAAAGGTCTGGAAGCATCTACCTCATGAGCCGGAGCTCTTAAAGGAATGACATTATAGTATTCAAACCCATGTTTTCTTATTTCTTTGCAATCTGCTTTTAGCTTCTCCACATCATAGCTCATGGGAAGAAGTACACGGTCTTTCGGCTTTTTTTCTGTTGATAGTTCCATATCAGTGTAGTTTAAGTATCAGTTGTTGCGAAAGGTATAAACAATTGTTTTTTTTAGGAGACAATCCAACATTTTTTACGCGCTTATTTACGGTGCTTTTTTAGCATTATCTCATTTGCCCGTGAGCTTTTAAAACAGATGAACAATAAACGTTTAGTGAGGTTGAATACATCGAGTGCTTTTCACAAATTCTATTCAAGAACATCAATCTCTTGTTAAAACATCTGTGATAAATGTCGCTTATTAAAACATAAAAAGAATTGTAATTTGCGAGCCTTAATAGGTTTAACACACGCATTATTTTTGCATCCTAAACGAATTTAAAAATGAGTGAAAATACCGAACACGTTAAATGCCTGATTATCGGATCAGGACCTGCGGGGTATACCGCTGCTATATATGCTGCAAGAGCTGACCTTCATCCTGTTTTGTATACAGGTATGGAACCAGGTGGTCAATTAACAACAACTACTGAAGTTGACAATTTTCCGGGATATCCTGAAGGTATTGACGGCCCACAGATGATGGAAGACTTAAAAAAGCAGGCGGAACGCTTTGATGCAGACATCCGTAGCGGATATGCTTCTAAAGTAGATTTCTCTGGCCCAGTTCACAAAGTTGAAATTGACGGTGGTAGTAAAACGATTACTGCTGATGCTGTAATTATCTCTACCGGTGCTTCTGCCAAGTGGTTAGGGCTTGACTCTGAGCAACACCTAAGACGTATTGGCGGTGGTGTTTCTGCTTGTGCTGTTTGTGATGGTTTCTTTTACAGAGGACAAGAGGTTGCCATTGTTGGTGGTGGCGATACTGCTGCTGAAGAAGCAACTTACCTTGCTAAATTGTGTAAGAAAGTTTACATGATTGTAAGACGCGATGAGCTTCGTGCTTCAAAAGCCATGCAACACCGCGTTTTCAACACTGAAAACATTGAAGTGTTGTGGAATACGGAAACACTAGAAGTATTAGGTGGTGATGCTGTTACTGGTGCTCGTTTGCTCAACAATAAAACCAATGAAGAATCTACCATTGATGTTACGGGATTCTTTGTAGCAATTGGGCATAAACCCAATACAGATATCTTTAAAGATTGGATTGATATGGATCAAACCGGTTACATTAAAGCTGTTCCCGGAACTGCTAAAACCAACGTTGAAGGAGTCTTTGTTGCAGGTGATGCGGCAGATAAAATCTACCGTCAGGCTATTACTGCGGCCGGTACAGGTTGTATGGCAGCTTTAGACGCAGAAAGATATCTTGCTGAAAAAGAGCTGGTATAGGGTTTTCTAAAATATTCTCTTTAAATTAAAGGTCGCTTTTTGCGGCCTTTTTTTTATGTTCGTTCTGTACTCTCTTAGAAAAATGACGCTAAATCTATTAACTGTTTTCAGCTATATGCTGCCACTTACTGCAGCATTAATTTCCAGCCTGATTGTTTTTCAGATCAGACAAAAAGGAAAATCAAGATCCTACTTTGGTTTCTTGATGTTAACCATTTCACTGTTGTTTTTCTCTGAGTTTGCCATGAAGCTAGACTTAGTTGTTATGCTTCCCTTTTTTTACATCTTTTTCCTTTCTACCAATTACTTGATTGGGCCTTTGCTTTTTTTCTACAATGAATCTTTATTGCACCGCAAACCGCGTTTTAAGAACCAATACAAGGTTCACCTATTTCCGTCTCTACTCGTTTTCATTTTGTTAACCACCTCCTTCTTCTACATTGGTGAAGATAAGTTTGGGCAAAGTATTCTACTAACGTCATCAGAAAGTTACAGTGGAATGGAAAACATTTTTGCTTACCTGATTCTATTCCTTAAAACCACATTTTTCTATTTGCATCTTCTTTTCTATTACTACCTCATCAATAAGAACCAAGACCGTCATAAAAAGAAATACGGAAAGTTCTATGCCGATTACGAAAAGCGGAACGAGTTGCTTTTATTGCGCATTTTCATCTCTATCCTTGGCCTTATTGTTACACAGGTTATTCTTGAGCTTTTCAAGGCAGATAACCCATACTTAATCATCGGGTGTAATTTAGCTGCCGGTATTCTCATTGTCTTAATTTTTATTTCGGGTAAAGAGCAAGTCGAAATAAGAAAATACCGCATGTACAAGCTCAGTTCTCACGAGCACGAAATCAGAAAAAAATAAGTTCGCTTAACGCTGAGCTACAATCTCACTTGGTTTGCTAAATTTGAGGTCAAACCGAAACATTATCAAATGAATAAACTTTTCTATTCTGCGATATTTTCTGCTGCAGTTCTAAGCTCTGCATGCAATAACTCGCAAACACAAACAAGTACTATGGACGAAAAACCTGCATTGGTTTTAGTTGAAGACACAGCTGACTTCTCTTGGCAAACAGAACAATTTGCTGACCTAAAGATTATTCGCTATCAAATTCCCGGCTGGGAAAACCTTTCTGCACAACAACGAAAGTTGGTTTATTTCTTAACGCAAGCCGGATATGAAGGTAGAGACATTATATGGGATCAAAACTATCGCCATAACCTTACCATTCGTAAAGCACTTGAAAACATCGTGAAAAACTATCAAGGCGATAAGAATGCTGCCGAATGGAATGCTTTTATGACTTACACCAAGCGCGTGTGGTTTTCTAATGGAATTCACCACCATTATAGCATGGATAAAATCAATCCTGATTTCTCAAAAGAATATTTCACCACATTACTTTCCGAAACTCACACTGATCTTTCAGAAGAAGTGATCAATGTGATTTTTAACCCTGAAATAGACAACAAGAAAGTAAGCCTTGATCCGAACAAAGACCTTTTATTAGCTTCTGCATCAAATTTCTACTCTCCTGATGTTTCTGAAAAAGAAGTTGAAGCTTATTATGAGTCTGTTATTGATCATAACGATAAGCAACCTATTTCTTACGGTTTAAATTCTAAGCTGGTAAAAACGGCTGAAGGAAAACTAGAAGAACATGTTTGGAAAGTTGATGGGTTATACGGAGCTGCTATTAAACGCATTATTTATTGGTTAGAGCAAGCTGTTACTGTTGCTGAGAACGATAAGCAAGCAAGGGCACTACAACTCTTGATTGAGTATTACCAAACTGGTGATTTGAAAAAATGGGATAAGTACAACATTGCATGGGTAGAAGCTACCGAAGGTGATATTGACTACATCAACTCATTTATTGAAGTTTACAACGACCCAATGGGTTACCGTGGTTCTTTTGAAAGTGTAGTTGAAATCAAAGATTTTGATGCTTCTGAGCGCATGAAAGTAGTTATGGAAAATGTTCAGTGGTTTGAAGATCATTCTCCTATTATGGATGAGCACAAGAAAAAAGAAGTTGTTGGGGTAACATATAAAGTTGTTGCTGTAGCTGGTGAAAGTGGCGATGCTTCTCCTTCAACTCCTATTGGGGTTAACCTTCCAAATGCTAACTGGATTAGAGCAACACATGGTTCTAAATCGGTTTCTTTAGGAAACATTATTTCTGCTTATGACAAAGCAAGTGGTGGTGGTTATACCAAAGAATTTGCCTTAACACAAGAAGAAGTTGATCGTGCTAAAGCACACGGCATGCTTGGTGGTAAACTACACACTGCATTGCATGAAGTGGTTGGGCACGCTTCCGGTAAACTAAACGAGGGTATTGGAACACCAAAGCAAACCCTTAAAAACTACGCTTCTACATTAGAAGAGGCGCGTGCTGACTTGGTGGCATTGTATTACATCTTAGATCCTAAACTTATTGATTTAGGGTTGATGGAAACACTTGATGTTGGGAAAGCAGAATACGACAGTTATATCCGCAACGGTATGATGGTTCAATTACGTAGATTAGAATTGGGCAAGGTATTGGAAGAAGCGCACATGCGTAACCGCCAATTGGTTGCATCTTGGGCATTTGAACAAGGTAAAGCCGATAACGTAATTGAGCGTTTGGATAAAGACGGTAAAACTTATTTCCGCATTAACGATTACGAAAAATTACGTGAGATATTCGGAAGACTATTGCGCGAAATTCAACGCATTAAATCTGAAGGCGATTACGAAGCCGGAAGAGCATTGGTTGAAAACTACGGTGTGCAGGTTGATGCTGCATTGCACCAAGAAGTATTAAAGCGTAGTGAAAGCTTAGGCATTGCTCCTTACGGTGGTTTCATTAATCCACAGTTAGAGCCAATTATGGAAGGCGAGGATATGATTGATGTTAAAGTGACTTATCCGGCCGACTTTACGGAGCAAATGTTGCATTACGGAGAAACTTACAACAACCTGTAAGCTGTAGTAATTGCAAACCATATAAAATGGCGAAGGGCGAACTTGAAATCAAGTTCGCCCTTCATGTTTGTACAAGTCGATAAGCCGGATTTTGTCGTGCCTTGTCATTTATCTGGGATAACCGTCACCGATTACCTCTATCAACCTACCCTCCCCGATCGCACGAGCCGCACTCAAGCCGGGGTATACATGGTCTTTCAGCGCCTGAGGTTTACCTGGCTGCCGATGTTGCCACCGACACCGGTGAGCTCTTACCTCACCCTTTCACCCTTACCACACCAAAGCGTGGCGGTATACTTTCTGCTGCACTTGCTAGCACTTCCGTAGAAATGTCTACCCGTTAGGTAGCAGGCTGCCCTATGCTGTCCGGACTTTCCTCTCCGAAATTAATCTCGGAGCGACAAGGTAACTTGCACCTTACAAAAGTAGCGAATTCAGGATTCTCTTACTTCTAATATTTTCGTTGAGATTGAAAAACGAAAACCTCTGTAGCTCCATAACCGTAGTATTTATACGGAGCATCTTCCCATTTGAGGTTTTGATAACCATCAATCAAACTGCGTACATCTTGCTTTAATTTNCCCTCTCCTACTCCATGAATNAACACCAAGCGCTGCACNCCTTGTTGCATGGCTATTTCCAACGCTCCTCTACAATGTTCCAATTGNAATTGACGCATCTCATGGTGCGATAAATTGCTATAGTCTCCAATCAATTCCTGAATGTGTAAGTCTATCTCCGGAACGCCTTTTGGATTTTTACGCTGCATCAATAACTCTGAAAAATAGCCTANTCNATTGCTGTCTTCTCCCAAGTAATCTTCCGGTGTTGAATCGTCAACTNCATCTTTTCCAACACGCACAACTTCATTGTTCTCTCCAATGATTAAAAGCTCGCTGGCCGGATAAGGATAATCGAAACCATCTACTTCAACCATAACTTCTTTATCGTTCTTAATCGCTGAAATAATTCCTTCTCCTGCTTCGTTGAGAAACCTAACTTTATCGCCAACTTTTAATTGCATCTTAAACCATCAATTATGCCTGATCAATTTTCAGAATCTGTTAATCCGTGGACAAAGATAACCGAAGAAGAGATTTACGATAACCCTTGGATTACCGTATTTCATCATACTGTAAAAACCCCATCGGGCAATGATGGCATATACGGAAAGGTNCATTTTAAGAATTTAGCGCTAGGTATTATACCACTTGACGAAGACTACAACACCTGGATTGTAGGACAGTACCGCTATCCACACGATCAGTATTCATGGGAAATTCCTGAAGGCGGTGGCACNTTTAGCGAATCGGCCTTAGAATCTGCTCAACGCGAGTTATTGGAAGAAACAGGAATTACAGCTGGGTATTGGGAGAACATCTGTGAGATTCATTTAAGCAACTCTGTAAGTGATGAAACAGGCTNTGTTTTTGTNGCAAAAGAACTTTCATTNGGAAAAGCACAACCCGAAGAAACAGAACAATTACAGCTGAAGAAAATACCNTTTAANGAAGCTTTTGAAATGGTAATGCGTGGAGAAATGGCCGACTCTATGACTGTAGCTGGAATATTAAAAGTAAAACACCTTATAGATCAGGGAAAGCTATAANATTCACCAGTAAATGCCGTGGGCAATNACTCTCCCGTCTGTTCTAANCTCAAGCGTTGGTGCCGGAAATTTCAAAAATCCAACNGCATTTAATGTAGCGCGCAACCACTTTTTCTTGGTCGGAATTTTACGCAAATCAACATCTAGCGAAAGGTAGAGCTGGCTACTCCTTTTATAGCTAGGCAGTGCGACTCCGTCATAAGTTTCAGGGTTAGAACTGCCTCCCAACATTCCATCAGCCCCATAACCAACTGCTACATTCAACCAAGCCGGAAAACGTGATGATTCATTCAAAAACGATTTGATATTTCCACTCAACCAATAAGTCTGTCCGTTGTAATCTTTCAGTATTTGTTCATTCCATGCNTCTCCCAATAAATCAGGNCTGTATTTNGGGTAATCGGTTGGGGTGTAAGAAAACTTCATNAATATCCTTTGTTCTTCCCAAGCTAACTCTTGTCCGATCACCAAACCTGCTCCAAATGTATTGGCCCCTATATCCGGCCAGCTAAATCCCCATTCGTCTGAAAAACCATCAAAAACTTCAACTGTAGCTAAAAAAGTCCACCCTAACATTCCTCCATACCACACAGACTTTCTATGCTCTAGCCCTGTCCAATCTAACACCTCTATTCCCAACATTCCAATGTAATAAGAGGTTGTAGCATGCCCAATTTTATCCATGCCTTGCCACTCATTTCCATCGTTAAAAAAACGAAAGCCAGAACTTCCGTAATCTTTGTACCAAAGCACATAAAGCCCACTCATAGAAACGGTATAAAGTCCTACTTCAGAAGCTACTACTGCTCTTAATCGTTTTTGGTGTAATGAATCAGAAATTTGCTGTGCCTGAGCCAAGAGTGAAAGCACAAGCAATAGAGTTGTTATCAAAGCCCTAATCATGGTAACAAAGAACCAACTTTTCAAGGCAAAAGAATAATTTAGCTTCATGAAAAAAGTGTTACCTCTATTTTTCCTTTTACTTTATAACATTTCTTCTGCCCAATACTATTACGATGCTATTACGCCTAAAAGCATAAAGCACAACAGAGGCTTTAAAGTAAAACACGTAGCGATTGAAGAGGCCAAGCTTGATGGAATTGAAGGCTCTACACCGGTCTTTAAACCATATGCAACACTTGACTTTAACCGAGCAGGGTTGGTTACTACTTGGAAATTTAATTATACCAATGCTTTATTCACCCATCAGAACAACTATAAATACCCTGTTGTGCAATCAAATCGGTTGGTTCAGGTAAGAACAAATGAAACTGGTTATTCAGACACCCTTGAATGGGAATGGTCTACCACAGTAAACAACGAAATTAAAATCCATCAACTTACAGAAAATCACTTTTATGCCAATAAACAGGCAATTTCTTGCTTTTCATACAACAGCAACTGGTATTTGTTGGAAAAAGCAGATTGCTCCAACTCCAATAAAAAGGTTCTTGAATCTTCAGCACTAAAGAGTAATGCTCAGGGAGAAGTTGTTAGCATCAGCTCATCCAAAAAACTGTTAAGTCAAAATGGAGAAAAGGCAACTAAGTACAAGTATGAATTCACCTATAACGAAAAGGGACAACTCATTGAAGAAAAACATTTTAGAAACAACAATACTCCCGACTTATTCTTGATTAAGAAATATGTCTACAATGCCAAAGGCCTGATCACCAAAGAACAATGGTTTCAGCCCTATTACGAAGATCCTTTCCGAATTTATCGCTATACTTATGAACGTTACTGGCTGGGAGGCAAAAATTTTTTTTAACGAATACCTAACTCTTTAATTCTAAAACAAATGGCTATAACAATAAGCGATCGTTTAAAGCAAGCTCTTATTGACTTTTTAATCGGATTTCTTTTTCTACTCTTCACCTTTACGCTGATGAGTTACCTCAACATTAACCTTGCTCTCATTGGAGAAGTTGTTATTGGTTTTATGATCGGATACATCAGAAAAGGAGAAAAAGGAGTGTCTGTTAAAAAAGCCGCCAGCATGTCTATTTTTCANCTGTTTATGGCTTTTGTACTTATTCAAAGTTGGAATCATGCCTTGTTATTTCTTTTGGGATTTNTCTCGGTTTACTTGGGGATTATTGTAGAACAAAGCAATTGGACAAAACAACTCAAAGCAGGAATTACTGCCGGCTATTTTATTCTCATTGCTCTTTTTGCACTCTTCATTTTCCCTAAAATGATTACTTGGGCATTGAGTGACAATGTAGCCTTATCCATTCAGTCAACANATTTATTAACCACTGATTCTGTTACGATTAATACCGAACAATTTAAAGGCGAGATTACTGTTGTTGATTTTTGGGCAACATGGTGCAAGCCATGCATTGAAGAAATGCATGTTTTACAGGCCAATAAAGAAGGTTTAGATACCGATGGGGTTAACTATTATTTCGTAAACAGAGAATCTAAAAGTCAAACGTGGGAAAACTTTAAGCACTTTACAGACAGCGCCTCTTTTGATTTCGACTTTTTGTATGATCCTGATGGCGTATTTGCCACACAAACAGATGTATCGGCATTTCCTACCGTATTTATCATTGATGANGAAGGTGTTATCCGCAGAAAACACCAAGGTTTTTACAGGGGCGAAGACATTGTAACCTACATCAATAATGAAGTTGCAGCGGTGAAAGAAATGAAAGAATAAACTTCTATAAAAAGTAAAAGCCCGGAAAAACCGGGCTTTTACAACCTAACCTAAACCTACCCTGCTAATCAAGCTATCTCGATCAGCTTCTTTTGAGCTTTTTGCTCAATCTTTTTTGGAAGGTACACATTTAAAATACCTTCCTCGTAAACAGCTTTAACCGCTTCCGTATCTATTTTGTTTTCAGGTAACCTGAAAGTTCTTTCAAAAGATGCTTTAGANTACTCTCTTAAAGAATAACGTTCTTTGTCGTCTTTTGTTTTCTCTTCAACATGCTCTGCTGAAATTGTTAACACATCATGATTGATCTCCAGTTTAAAATCTCCTTTCTTGAAACCNGGAGCCACTAACTCAACCTGAAAATCATTTTCTCTTTCTTTAACGTTTACAGCAGGACGATAGTTCTCAGTATTTTTCCCCAAAAATGCATCTTTTGTAAAGAAATCATCAAATACTGATGGAAAACCTGGAAATCCGTAATTTTTCGCTAAAAGTGTCATAATTTAATCTCCTATAATTTTTTAAGTTTTTTTCTGATTTATTTCACTCACTCTAAATCAATTTCGATTCCACTGTACCAAAAGAGACATTATGTCTTGATTTTCAAAAACATACAGACATTTTTTCAGTCTTTTAACCATTCATAATGACGATTTTTCAGGTTTCCCCCTTTGAATTGACTTTAAATTGCCTTTAATTTTTACGAAATCGCTTTTTTCCTCTACAGACCTGATTATTTTTGAATATTGACTTAATCTGAACAATTATGCTTACAGAAGAAACAATGACAGCAAAAGCCGAAGAATGGCTTTCTCCAATATATGACGAAGCAACCAGAAATGAAGTAAAGCAACTCATTGAAGAAGGTGGTGAACCTCTTACCGATGCTTTCTACAAAGATCTTGAGTTTGGAACCGGTGGAATGCGTGGTATTATGGGGGCAGGAACCAACCGTATTAATAAATACACATTAGGTGCAGCTACACAAGGTTTGTCTAACTATTTGAAAACAGCTTTTTCTGATGAGCAAGTTAAAGTTGCTATTGCTTATGATTGCCGCAACAACTCAGATACGTTTGCCAAAATTGTAGCAGATGTATTTTCTGCCAATGGCATTCAGGTTTATTTATTCGAATCGCTTCGACCTACTCCTGAGTTATCGTTTAGCATTCGTCATTTAAACTGTCATAGCGGCATTGTGCTTACTGCATCGCACAACCCAAAAGAATACAACGGTTATAAAGTGTATTGGAACGATGGTGCTCAACTAGTTCCTCCACACGATAAAAATGTAATTGAAGAAGTACGTAAAGTAGCAGTTAAAGATGTCAACTTTACAGCAAACGATGCGCTCATTACATTGATTGGTGAAGAATTAGACGAAACATTCCGCAAAACAGTAGTTGCTCAGTCTATGACCAATGACGGTAAAGAAGACCTATCCATTGTTTTTACTTCTATTCACGGAACTTCGATAAAAGCTGTTCCTCAGGCGCTTGAAGCTGCAGGTTTCACACAAGTTCATGTAGTGGAAGAACAAGCGGAACCCAACGGAAATTTCCCAACTGTAGTTTCTCCCAATCCTGAAGAAGCTGAAGCATTAACCATGGCTTTAGAAAAAGCAGATAAAATCAATGCCGATATGGTTATCGGTACAGACCCTGATGCTGACCGAATAGGTATTGCCGTTCGTGATTTTGATGGCAACATGACGTTGTTAAACGGAAATCAAACGGCTGTAGTTCTCACATGGTACATGTTAGATCAATGGAAAAAAGCCAATAAGCTAACAGGTAAAGAATTCATTGCAGAGACCATTGTTACCACCAATTTATTAAAAGACATTGCTGATGCTTACGGTGTAAAAACCTATTTCTGCTTAACAGGCTTCAAATGGATTGCTGAAATTATTCGCAACCTTGAAGGCAAAGAAAAATTCATCTGTGGAGGTGAAGAAAGCTATGGCTTTATGATTGGCGACTTTGTTCGTGATAAAGATTCTGTAACCGCTTCTTTAATTGCAGCAGAAATTGCAGCTTGGTCAAAAGCACAAGGAAGCAGTTTATTTGAGCAACTGATTCAAATCTACACGCAATTCGGACATTACCAAGAGCGTCTGATTTCAATCACTAAAAAAGGAAAATCCGGAGCAGATGAAATTCAGCAAATGATGGCTGACTTCAGACAAAAAACTCCTGAAACTGTTAATGGTGTTAAAGTGGTAAAAACCATTGATTACCAAACCAGCGAAGAAAAAGACATTGTTGAAGGCTCTACTTCAAGTATTGATTTCCCTGCCAGCAATGTATTTCAAATCTTATTAGAAGATGGTAGTGTTATCACCGCCAGACCTTCGGGCACTGAACCAAAGATTAAATTCTACATCAGTGTAAAAGGAACATTGGATACTGTTGAAAATTATGCTTCTGCAAAGGCTGAATTAGAACAGAAAATCGATGCCATTGTTTCTTCTATGAACCTTTAAAATATTGAATGGAAAACTCTCATGCTACAATAGCTATCCGTCACCTGAAAGCTTCAGATTATCCGGATTTAAAAGCAGCTATGATTGCTGCTTACAAACAACTTGAAAATTCTTACTGGAGCGAAAAGCACATTTTAAAACTGCTTGAAATCTTTCCTGACGGACAAATTGGAGTGTTTGTTGACGATGAAATGGTAGGCGCTGTTTTATCGTTAATTGTAGATTATCAGAAGTTTGGAGATAATCATACCTATGCTCAAATTACTGGGAAATATACGTTCAACACACACGATCCTAATGGAGATACATTATATGGAATTGATGTGTTTGTACATCCCAAAGCACGCGGCATGCGTTTGGGTAGACGTTTGTACGATGCCCGTAAAGAGTTGTGTGAAAACCTCAACTTAAAAAGCATTATTGCAGGAGGCAGAATTCCTAATTATGCGAAGTATGCCAAGGAGATTACTCCAAAAGAGTACATTCAAAAAGTAAAAGACAAGGAGATTTACGATCCCGTTTTGAGCTTTCAGCTTTCCAATGATTTTCACGTGATTAAAATCTTGAAAGGTTACCTCTCTGGCGATGTTGAATCTTTAGAATACGCCACCTTACTGGAGTGGAACAACATCTATTATACGGAAGAAGAAAAAGTAATTCAAGTACCTAAATCAACGGTACGTATTGGCTTGGTACAATGGCAAATGCGCCATTTTGCCAATATAGAAGCACTTTTTGATCAAATGGAATTTTTCATTGATGCGGTTTCTGGTTACAAAAGTGACTTTGTGCTTTTTCCTGAGCTGTTCAACGCACCGCTCATGGCAGATCATAATCACCTCAGCGAAGCAGATGCCATTCGTGAATTGGCCAAATACACTGAGCAGTTGCGCGACAAATGCATCGAGTTTGCTATTTCTTACAACATTAACATCATTACGGGAAGTATGCCATACTTACGCGATCAATACCTCTACAATGTAGGATATTTGTGCCGTAGAGATGGTTCCTATGAAATGTATGAGAAGATTCACATTACTCCAAATGAGGTGTCGTATTGGGGAATGCAAGGAGGCGATCATTTGCAAACGTATGAAACAGATGCCGGTAAAATCGGAATCTTGATTTGCTATGATGTTGAGTTTCCTGAACTTCCAAGGATGTTAGCTGAAGAAGGTTTAGATATTTTGTTTGTTCCATTTCTTACTGACACACAAAATGGTTACACCCGCGTACGCAATTGCGCTATGGCCAGAGCCATTGAAAACGAATGTTATGTAGCTATAGCCGGAAGTGTAGGTAACTTACCACGTGTAAATAATATGGACATTCAATACGCTCAATCTGCTGTGTTTACGCCTGCCGATTTTGCGTTTCCTACCAATGGAATAAAGACCGAAGCCACCCCAAACACAGAAATGACATTGATTGCTGATGTTGACTTGGATGCTTTGAAAGAATTACACGAATACGGAAGTGTAAAGAACTTGAAAGACCGCAGAGTTGATCTCTATGCATTAAAACGAAAAAAGTAATTCATTGCCAGTTTTAGATTCTAGTTACAGTGCTCCTTGGTGGGTAAAAAATCCTCATTTTAATACCATTATTCCTAACAGGCTGCGCAAGTTTGAAGGTTTTACGTTTAACCGCTATCGCCTTTCTACGCCTGATGGAGACTTTATTGATATAGATGTAGCCAAAGCAAGCGATAAAAATCAACCTACTGCGGCTATTCTTGTTCACGGATTAGAAGGTAGTTCTTCTTCTAATTACATCTACGGCATGGCTGAAGCACTTCTTCCCCACCAAACAGATGTTTTTGCTTTGAACTTTAGAAGTTGTAGCGGGGAGCCCAATTTAACCGTTGGATCATACCACAGTGGCAAAACAGATGATTTAGGGCTTTTGGTTCAGAATATCATTGAAAAAGGATACACAACCATTCACATTATAGGTTTCAGCCTTGGTGGTAATGTATCGCTACTTTACGCAGGACAACAAGGTGCTTCAATGCCCAAAGAGGTAAAGAACATTGTGGCTATCTCAACGCCTTGCCATTTAGCCAGTTCTGTAGATGTACTCCACGAAAAAAGAAACATCATTTACCTCAAGCGATTTATTGGTCAATTGAAACAAAAAATTGACGCCAAAAAAGAGCTCATTACACAAAGTGGAATTTCCATCAACTTGGATAGCATCCAGAATTTCTACGATTTTGACAATATGTACACTGCTCCGGCTCATGGCTTTAAAGATGCCAGTGATTATTACGAATCATGTAGCAGTTTGTACCAATTGGAAAACATTGCTGTTCCTACACTAATCATTAATGCTTTGGACGATACTTTCCTTTCAGAAAAATGTTATCCTTTTGAAGTGGCCAAAAATCATGAGTATGTTCACTTGTTAGCACCAAAAAATGGTGGTCATGTAGGGTTTATTGAGCAAAGACCGCTTAGGAACATTCAATGGCATGAGAAACAAACCCTCAACTTTATTCATAGAAAAAGCGGGCGTTAACCCGCTTTAACTGTTTCTATCTATACTTCTTCTTTTTCCTTTGGACTCAAACGGTACATAATTGGTAGTTTAATTTCAACCGCTACCGGATGCCCATCTTTCATTGCTGGTTGCCAATCAGGCATGGTTTCAATCACTGCCAAAGCTTCTTCGTCTAGAGAGGGCTCTTCATTGTTTCTTGCCAAATGGATGTCAGATATTGAGCCATCAGTGTTTACTGTAAAAGCGATGTATGAAGTTCCTTCAACACCTTTATTTTTAGCCTCTTCAGGATAAACTAAATTATTCAACAAGAATTTAAACAATGCTTCCTGCCCTCCTACATACTCCGGAGCTATGTCGTATTTTAATTCTTCTTGAATTTCAGCATCAACTGCCGTTGAAGTAGTATCAGCATCTTTAGAACATGCTGCAAAAACAATCATTCCAATGATTACAGGGAGTGTTAATGCTGTTTTTAGTTTTGATCGAAATGGATTTATAGTTCTGTTTAACATCTTAATTCTGTTTTGTAAAAGTGATTTTAACGTAAAATGGTGCGCCAAAATTTGCGGAGAAACATTCAAAGCTTTTGCTATGAGTATTTCTTGGTAAGAACGACTTCCAACACTAGCTGCAGCAATAGCATCGGCTTCGTTTTCATGAACTTCTTCTATGCGTTTTTTGAATAACCAAACAACAGGGTTAAACCAAAATGTAATGATGAATAAATTGGATACAATTAAATCGAATACATGCCATTGTCGCTTGTGAACGTCTTCATGCAACAAGATTACTTTTGCCACTTCAGCAGGCAGATCTTGCTCTAGGTATATTTTCCCCATCCATGAAAACGAACTATTTAGCGGACTTTGAAAAACATCTTCCCGATTTAGCTCAGGATAATGAGGAGCATTTTTAAGCAACTTAACTAAAGAAACTACCTGCAAAACCATACGTAATAAGATAATTACCGCTACAATACTGTACCCCAATAACACAATAGTCTCAAGGTCTGTAAGAACAGAACTCTCAACGTATTTTAAATTGTACTCAAATACCGGAGCTTCCCAGCTATATGCTACATTATCGGGTATTTTACTCATTTGATTTACCAGTGGAACAACCAACGAAAAAAACAATGAAAAAAGGAGGTAATAACGCTTAGATTTATGGTTCTTCTCTTTTCGAAGAAGAAACTCATATCCGCCCCAAAGTGCTACCAAAGCCAATTGAGATATGATCAGATAACGAATCATTCTTTCTCTTTTTTGAGGTTATTCAACAACTCATCCAGATCACTTATCGACATGTTTTTCTTCTCAACAAAGAAGGAAAGCATTTTTTCAATGGAACCACCAAAATACCCCTTTACTAAACGATCTGTTATTTGTTGAGCATAAGCCTCTTTTGAAATTTTGGGAAAATAACGATGACTTTTTCCAAAGGCTTCATACCCTACAAAATCTTTGGATTCCAGTATTCTTACAATAGTTGATACTGTGTTGTATGCCGGTTTAGGAGCTGGGAGATTTTCTAAAATGTCTTTCACAAAACCATTTTCTAAATCCCATAGAACTTGCATCACCTGCTCTTCTGCTTTGGTCAACTCTTTCCCTGAATTTTTCATAGGTCAAACCTATAACTAAAAAATTAGTTTTACAACTAAACAATTAGTTAATCATTCGAAAAAACGTATGGAAACGACTAAACGTTCTTTGTAATAGACTGAATTACTTTGTATTGAGAAAAGAATTCTTTCCCAATAATGCGTAAGAAAGAATAAGTTGGAACAGCTAAAATCATTCCGGTAACTCCTGCCAAAGTACCAGCAATCATTATCACCAAAAAGATTTCTAGTGGATGAGCGCTTACACTATTCGAGAAAATATAAGGTTGAAAAACAAAATTATCGAGCAATTGAACAATTGCAAAAACAGAAGCTACTTTGAGCAATAACGGCACTATTTCAGTGCTTACATCAAGGTCTAGGCTAGTTGTAAGCGTAATTGCCATTCCAAATATTGCTCCTATCATTGGTCCTAAATAAGGAATCACGTTGATTAACCCTGCGAAAAAACCAATCACCAAGGCATTCTCAATCCCTATGACTGATAAACTAACAGTTACCAGTAACGTAATTAATGTGATTTGTCCGGCCAAGCCTAAGAAATAACGCGTTAGTGTATTTTTAATCTTAGCACTGGCAGAATGCATTTGCTCCATGTACTTGTCAGGAGTAATGGCCTCCATAGCATTGGTCACAATCCAACGGTCTTTCAACAGAAAAAAAGTGATAAAAGTGACTGAGAATAATGCAATGAAGATGTTTCCCAAACCGCTAATCAAATTGGTAAACAATCCGGATACCTGAGATAAATCTAGCACGCTTAGCACTTTTTCTTTTAAGTACTCTTCTCCAGTTTGATCTCCAGTTTGGATATTGTATTCGGCAAAGGTTAATTCCATTTGATGAATAGGATCTTTCAACGATTCCCAAACTTGCTGGTAATCAATGTTTGAAATAATCTTGATCTCACTGGCCAGAACAGGAACAAATACACTTACCAAGCCTCCAATAATGGAATAAAGTGCAATAAGTGTAACAATCGCCTTAAGGGCATTGGGCAATTCTCTTCCTTTTAATTTAACCTTATCCAATAACTTTAACAGCGGACGCGCTACCAATGAAAATACAATAGCAATAAGAATATAGGTTACTACACTCCGGATGTACCACAGTAAAACGAGAAACAATATTCCCAATACGAAACCTAAAATTCTCTTTGCTTGCTTATTCATTGATGTGATTGTAAAGTTCAATTAAGGGCTCTTTCAAAATCCTGTGCATCCCTTTGAAAGGAATAAAAGTATAGTTTAAGCCAGAGTCTTGAAGCACGGCCTTTAGTTTTTCCAAACGCTCAGGTGAAACAAATTCATCTTCATCTCCTAAAACAACATAAACCGGAAATTGATTTAGATAAGCTACACCTTCTGGGGTTAAAACATCCTTGGGAATATCACTTGCCCATGCAACAGCAGCTTTTATAGTTGGTTTACGATGAATTAACCAGCGAAAAATGGTTGGTGTTCCCTGTGAAAATCCTAAAGCCACTAATCTATCTCTTTGTTCATGCGGAATTTCTTGATATACCGTATCAATGTAATGCATGTTATCGATAATATCCCGGTCGCGTTCTTCTTTGGTCATCCAACAAGCCCCTACTCTGCCATAAGTACCATCTAGGTAGAAATGGCTCAAGGCTTCAGGTGCCAATACAACATTAGAACCATCATCTAATGGTTCAAAATGCCTGATAAAATATTGAGAAAGCAATCCATAACCGTGTAAACACAACCACGTATTTTGAGTTTCTCTAGTCCATTTACCCAGTTTACACAACTTAGCTGACTTTGGTACTTCTATATATGTCTGTTGTATTTCCATTTAAAAGCTGTTATCTCCATCTAACAAATTACCCAATCCGCCAAGGATACTTCCTTCGCCTTTTGATTTTCCACCCATTTTAGGAGTCGAAGCAATTACTCGTTCTGCTAAACGACTAAAAGGCAATGATTGAATCCAGACTTTACCGGGACCGGTTAATGTGGCAAAAAAGACGCCTTCTCCACCAAAGAATGTATTGCGAATACCTCCCACAAACTCAATGTTGTAATCCACTTCTTTAGACAATGCCACTAAACACCCTGTATCCACTTTGATTCTTTCTCCAGGTTGTAATGTACGTTCAACAATCGTTCCTCCGGCATGAACAAAGGCCATTCCATCACCAACTAGTTTTTGCATAATGAAACCTTCTCCACCAAAGAAACCGACTCCTAATCTTTTTTGAAAAGCAATGCCTACTTCCACACCTTGTGCAGCACATAAAAAAGCATCTTTTTGACAGATTATTGTTCCTCCCATTTCACTCAAATCCATTGGAATAATTTTTCCGGGATAAGGGGAAGCAAATGTACAATGACTCTTCTTGTAACCTTGATTAACATATACTGTCATGAACAGGCTTTCACCGGTTAAAACACGTTTTCCGGCTGAAAAAACTTTGTTAAAGAAACCGCTGTCTTTTTGTGATCCGTCTCCAAAAATGGTGCGCATTTCAATATCGTCATTCATAAACATCAAACCTCCGGGCTCTGCAATTACAGCCTCTTGCGGGTCGAGTTCAATCTCTACGCATTGCATTTCTTCTCCTATAATTCGGTAATCAATTTCGTGATTATTCATTGTCAAATGTTTTGTGTGAACCAAAATAGAAAGAAAACTGCGATTGCTCTCTCATTCGAAATGAAATAAGCATTAAGCCGCTACTTTATTAATCCATTAATGTTATTCTATATCCTTCTAAAAAGGTTTCATTTGCAGAGAAATTACAGAATGGTAGCACAAGCGCAAAAACAATCGATTTATACCCGTCAGTTTATGATGCTCTGCCTGAGCACCATGTTGTTTTTTACTTCTTTCAACCTTATCATTCCTGAACTCCCTGACTTCCTTACAAAAATGGGAGGTGCTGATTACAAAGGTTACATCATTAGTTTGTTTACGCTAACTGCAGGATTAAGCAGACCTTTTAGCGGAAAATTAGCCGATACAATTGGTCGGTTACCCGTGATGATTTTTGGTGCATTGGTCTGTTTCGTTTCGAGCCTTCTCTACCCTTTTGCTACAACTATTTTTGCCTTTTTTCTACTGCGATTTTTCCACGGAATGTCAACCGGTTTTAAGCCTACGGCTACTACAGCATACATTGCTGACATTGTACCCGCTCAGCGGAGAGGTGAAGCTATGGGACTCATTGGCTTGTTCAATAGTATGGGAATGGCAATTGGTCCGTTTTTAGGTTCTAAAATAGCGGCTTCACTAGGGCTTGACATTTTGTTTTACATCTCTTCTGCAATGGGATTACTATCTGTTTTAGTATTGGCCGGAATGAAAGAGACATTGCCTAAAAAACAATCGTTTTCACCAAAGCTATTGGCCATTAAGCCGAATGAAATTATCGACCCAAAAGTGTTACCTGCTGCAGTTGTTATGCTCTTCACTACTTTTTCTTTTGGGGCAATTCTTACCTTAATTCCTGATTTTTCTATTCACATTGGTTTAGCTCCGGCTGATAAAGGCATTTTCTTTTCTGTTTATACATTGAGCTCTTTTGGCATTCGTTTTCTAGCAGGAAAAATTTCAGATAAAATTAAGCGTACACACTTACTGAAAGTGTCTACAACATTGATTGCATTGGCGATGATTTACCTTTCTACTGTAACCAGTTACTCTGAATTATTAATCGCTGGAGCTTTATTTGGTATTTCGGTTGGAATTAATTCTCCTACAGCTTTTGCCTGGACCATAGACCTCAGTAACGAAAAACACCGTGGCCGGGGAATGGCAACTTTATACATTGCTTTGGAAACCGGTATTGGAATTGGAGCCTATTCTTCAGGCTCTATTTTCGATAACAACGCTGCCAATTTTAAATATGCTTTTTGGGTTGGAGCTTTTTTGTCATTCATTGCTTTTTTATTCTTAATTGTTCATGATTTTATAGCAAATCGTAAAGAGAAAAACGTTCACGTTCATTAACTTTCAAGCACTATGCAATTTGTAAAAACAACATTCTTCTTTACTCTATTGACATTCATTTCTATTGGCTTTTATGCCTGTTCAGAAAATGTTCAAACAGATTTCTCAAAAGCAGAATTGGAACGTTTGCAAACTTCCAACCCCGATAGTGCAGCCTATTTATACGAGCAAAAACCGGGAGATGAAACACAAGACTCTGCTGTCACTCGTTTTTTGGCTGATTATTGGCTTGAAAAGGACCCTCAAAAAGCGTTTTATTATTTGAATTTACTACTTAAGAAAAAACAAATGATTGATGAAGATCGGGTTGTTTTAATTGAGTTTTTACTCAATTCTCGTGATTTCGAAAATGCTTTACTCCATGCCGACACAGTACTTAACCATCAACCGGAAAACCTGAAATATCAGACCTTAAAAGCTGTAGTATTTCAAGAGTCAGGAATGAATGACAGTAGCTTAGTTTTGTTACAACATGTTATTGGACAATCTCCTTACAATGCAGAGCTCTATTTTATGCAGGGCATTAATTATTTTGCACTTAATGATACGACTCAAGCTTGTATGATGTTAGATAAAAGTATCTCTCTCGGTTATCATGTTCAAGATTCGGTATACAGCAACTTATGCAACAAAACAAAGCTCATTTTGGAATAGCCTTAAGTGGAGGCGGCACACGTGGTTTTGCTCATTTAGGCGTTTTACAAGCTCTTAACGAGCACGGGATTCAACCCGATATTATAGCCGGAACAAGTGCCGGTGCTATTGCTGGTGCAATGTATGCCAGTGGAATTCCTCCAAAAGACATTCATGAATTGCTAAAAAGCAAGGATGTTATGGGTTTTACGCGATTGCATTTCCCCAGAAAAGGCCTTTTCACCTTTGATGGGCTTATCAAATTACTTGAAACAAATCTCGATGTCACTAACATTGAGGAGCTTCCTATTCCATTTACCATTACAGCTACGAATTTGAACAAGGGTTGCCCGCATTACTTTTATTCTGGAAATATTATTGAACGGGTTGTTGCATCTGCAAGTATTCCCGTATTGTTTGCCCCGGTTGAAATAGACGGCTATTTTTATTGTGATGGCGGGGTGTATGACAATTTACCGGTAAAGCCTTTACTCAACAAATGCGAGAAAATAATCGGTGTTAACATTAGCCCTATTCAGGAAGAGACAAAAGATATGAATCTCATTGATGTAGCTTCAAGATCTTTTCAATTAACCGTAAATTCTACCATTTTAAACAGTGTAAAACGCTGTGATATGTTCATAGAACCGGAGGGTGTTCGAAAGTACGGTTTGTTAGATAGTAGCCATGCCGATGATGTGTATAATGCAGGCTATTTCAGTGCGTTGGCTGTATTGAGAGAAAAAGGTGAGAAGTTTGCTCGAATTCCTAACACTTTTGACAAAACGCTTCTGAAACTCACAAAAATGTTTCGTGCAAAAAAAGAAAGCCGTCTCAATTGAGACGGCTTTCAAACTTTATGGAATAAGATTCCTAAGAATTATTTCTTAGAGTTCTTTTCTTCATCTTCCATTTGCTCTTTCAAAGCAGAAAGTGCATCTAAGTCACCAAGAGTAGTTTTTTCTTGGTTATCGTTAAGCGATCTTACAGCTTGACGCGTTTTCTTAGATCTTGCTACTTTTTTCTTCTTATCGTTTTCTGCTTCTAGTTCAGCAGCTTCTTCGTGAAGACGAGCGTGAGAAACGATAATCTTCTTCGCATCTTTGTTGAATTCGATCACTTGGAAGTCGATTTGCTCATCAACTTTGATCTTAGATCCGTCTTCTTTCACACCGTGACGGTTTGGGCAGAATCCTTCAACTCCGTATGGAAGTGCAACGATATATCCTTTGTCTGCATCAGAAAGAACTGTTCCTTGGTGTACTGAACCTACAGTAAATACTGTTTCAAATACATCCCATGGATTCTCTTCCAATTGCTTGTGACCTAGAGATAATCTTCTGTTGTCTTTATCGATTTCAAGAACAACAACTTCGATATCTTCACCTACTTTACAGAATTCAGATGGGTGATTGATTTTCTTAGACCAAGATAGATCTGAGATGTGAATCAAACCATCAATTCCTTCTTCAAGTTCAACGAATACACCAAAGTTAGAAAGGTTGGTAATTTTTCCTTTGTGCTTGCTTTCAACTGGATATTTACCTTCGATTGCTTCCCATGGATCTGGAGTTAATCTGCGTGTAGACAATGACATCTTACGCTCTTCGCGATCTAGAGTCATAATTACAGCTTCAACTTCATCTCCAACTTTGAAGAAATCTTGAGCAGTTCTCAAGTGTTGGCTCCAGCTCATTTCTGAAACGTGGATCAAACCTTCAACTCCAGGAGCGATTTCAACAAACGCACCGTAGTCTGCAAGAACAACCACTTTACCTTTAACTTTATCACCTACTTTAAGGTTTTCGTCTAGGCTATCCCATGGATGTGGCTGAAGTTGTTTAAGACCAAGAGCAATACGTTTCTTATCATCGTCAAAGTCAAGGATAACAACTTTGATTTTTTGATCAAGTTCAACAACCTCTTCTGGGTGGTTGATACGACCCCAGCTAAGGTCAGTGATATGGATAAGACCATCAACACCACCAAGGTCAATAAATACACCGTAAGAAGTGATGTTTTTAACGATACCTTCAAGTACCTGACCTTTTTCAAGCTGTTGCATGATTTGAGCTTTTTGTTGCTCAAGTTCAGCTTCGATAAGTGCTTTGTGAGATACAACTACGTTTCTGAATTCTTTGTTGATCTTAACAACTTTGAATTCCATAGTTTTACCTACAAACTGATCGTAATCGCGGATTGGTTTAACGTCAATTTGCGAACCTGGTAAGAATGCTTCTAGACCAAATACGTCTACAATCAAACCACCTTTAGTACGACATTTTACGTAACCGTTGATTACTTTTTCGTTGTCTTTAGCATCGTTTACGTTATCCCAAGCTTTAAGCGTACGTGCTTTTTTATGAGATAAAACCAACTGACCGTTTTTGTCTTCTTGGCTATCTACGTATACTTCAACACCATCACCTACTTTAAGATCAGGATTGTATCTGAACTCAGAAATAGGAATGATACCTTCAGACTTGTAACCAATGTTGATTACAGCTTCTTTTTTAGTTAAAGTAACAATCTTACCTTCTAAAACTTCGTGTTCAGCGATTGAAGTAAGCGTTTCGTTGTACGCTTCTTCCATCTCTTTACGAGCTTCTTCTTTGTAATTGTCTTTTGTTTTTCCGATTGAATCCCAATCGAAATCATCCAATGGCTCAACGCTTTTGTAGTCTACTGCTTCAGTTGGAACCTCAATAGCTTCTTTTTTAGGAGCTTCTTCAGTCTCTTCTGTTTTTGAAGCTTCTGCTTCTACATCAACTTTTTCTGCTTTTGGAGTTGGGGCATCGGTTGTTGCCTCAGGAGTTTGGTTTGCTACTTCTTCAGCAGCATTTTCTTTTTTTTCTTCTGCCATGATTGGCTTTTTCTTGTATCGCACTTATTCGGTTATGTACGAGTGATTTAACAATGAGCTGTTACCGAAAACAGCCCGCTTCTAGAGAAACGGGCTGCAAAAGTAGTTCTTTTATCAGAGAATCAAAAAGTTATATATCTTTTTATGCATTCAACATACGCAGTCTTGCCAAAGCTTCAATCATGGTCATTTGCTCTTCTTGAGTAAGGTTTGAATTATCAATCAAAACAGCATCTTCGGCTTGTTTTAACGGATCAACTTCGCGTTCAGTATCTATTTTATCGCGTTCACTCAGGTTATTTTCTACTTCCTCATAAGTGACATGCTTTCCTTTTTGCAACAATTCCTGATACCTTCTCTCCACTCTTACTTTAAGACTTGCCGTAATGAATAACTTCAATTCGGCCTTAGGAAAAACAACAGTACCGATGTCTCTCCCATCCATTACCACACCACCTTTTTCTCCAATCTTTTGCTGCTGTGCTACAAGTTTTTCACGTACTTCTTTAACAGTAGCCACAGGACTTACACGTGAAGAGACCTCCATTCCTCTGATTTCTTGCTCAACATTTTCGCCATTTAATATCGTATCAGATTTACCGTGTTGTGAGTTGTACTCAAATCCTATTTCGATTTGATCTAGCAACTGGATTAGCTTTTGAGCATCGAGCACCTTTTCATCAAAGCATTCATTACGAATGGCAAATAAGGTTACTGCTCGATACATCGCTCCGGTATCAACAAAAATGTAATTGAATGTTTTGGCTAAAGCCTTTGCAATGGTACTTTTTCCACAAGAAGAAAAACCGTCTATGGCAATGTTGATTTTTTGCATGGCGCAAAAGTAACTGCCCTAGCTTAATTACGGCTGAATTCGCTCAAATTAGTTGTAATGGTAAAATGGTTTGAAGATCCTGCCAAGTGGTATTGAGACAAGCCCCAAGAAATATGGAATTTTCTGATCTTAAACCCTACACCAACAGAAAATCCTGTTAACCCTCCTCTGGCAGCTACGCCCATTTCTTGCCTTCTTCTGTAGTTATAAGATAAGCGAATGTGAAAATTTTTAGAGGCCAGTACTTCTGCTCCAAATACAACATGGCGCATTAAATTGTCCACTGTTAACCCTCCGTCTTTTTCTGTTGTATTGGTACCTCCAGAAGGGTTTAAAGTAGGTTCTCCGTCTTCCGTTTCATCGTAAGTGAGATCAAATTGTTGCATGTTTCCTACTAACATGGTAAACCTCAATGGTGCTTTCGGTAGCTTTTGCGAAGCAGCCAGTTGCACTTCAAAAGGAAGTGACTCACGATTTCCGGTGTAATAAGGCTTCAACTGCATCCCCAGATTATTCACAACTAAACCTGCTTGAAAATTCTTTGAATTGTTCTGATAGTGTCCACCAAAGTCAAACCCAAATCCGAATGAGTTAACCGTAGCCATGTTAGAGTAAATCAATTTCACAGTTGCTCCTACAGACCAGTTAGAGTCTATTGTTCTGGAATAAGAAATATCTCCGGCATATTCTCCGGCATTAAATTCTCCAGTAATGTTACCTGCCGCATCAGCTTGTTTAAAGGTTCCGTAATTAATGTATTGTAATCCTGCACTAAACGTACCTATACCTTTATAATTTCTTGCGTAGGCTCCGTATCCGATATTGATATCTGCCAACCAATTGATGTAAGAAAGAGTCAGGTGGTTGTGCAAATTGCTGTCCAGCAAAGCCGGATTATCTACTACCAAGTTAAGATCACTGTCTTTAATCGAAATGAAATCGCCTCCCATTGATGCTGCTCTGGCAGATGAAGGCATTGTTAGAAATGTATAGGTGCTTTGGCCGCCAACTTGTGCATAGGATACAAGTCCGAAGCTAAACAGGAGAATGAATAAAGCGACATTTTTCATTGTGCGGGTAAATGTACAGCCAATATACGAACAGAATAAAAGTTTATTGTATAAAACAGAAAGCCGGCTAAACCGGCTTTCTGTTAAACATCTGTTTTACTGTATTTTAATTGGATTTTTGACCTTTACATTTAAAAGTGCTTTATCTACCACTTCATACATTTCTTTTACGTAATGGAAGGTTAGCCCTTTCACATAACGTTCGTTAATGTCTTCAACATCTTTACGGTTTTCTTCCGAAAGAATGATTTCTGTGATATTAGCCCTTTTAGCTGCCAAAATTTTCTCTTTGATTCCTCCCACAGGAAGTACTTTTCCTCGAAGAGTAATCTCACCCGTCATAGCTAACTTAGACTTCACTTTGCGTTGCGTCAACAAACTTGCCAGAGCCGTAAGAATTGTAATACCCGCTGATGGTCCGTCTTTAGGAGTTGCTCCTTCAGGAACGTGAATGTGAATGTTATAATTCTCAAACACCTCTTCATTCAGCCCTAGCATGTCTGCATGAGATTTAATGTATTCCAATGCTACAATAGCAGATTCTTTCATTACATCTCCCAAGCTACCGGTAAGGGTTAACTTGCCTTTTCCTTTAGTAATGCTCGATTCAATGAACAATACATCACCACCTACCGCAGTCCACGCCAAACCTGTTACTACCCCGGCAACATCATTCCCTTCGTATTTATCCTTTGAATGCCCGGGACCTAGGTATTTATACAAGTCCTCTGCCTTGATTTCAGGACTATACTCTTCTTCCATTGCAATGTGCTTTGCAATTTGACGAATGAGTTTGGTGATTTTTTTCTCTAAATTTCTAACTCCAGATTCTCGTGTGTACTCTTCAATTAGTTTCTCCAATACTTTTTTAGCGATTTTGAAGTCTTTTGAAGAAATTCCATGTTCTTCTAATTGCTTTGGAATAAGGTGTTTCTTCGCAATTTCTACCTTTTCCTCTACGGTATATCCCGTAACTTCAATAATCTCTAAACGATCTCTTAAAGCGGGTTGTATCGCAGCCAAATTATTAGCTGTGGCAACAAACATTACTTTGGAAAGATCATACTCTATTTCAACAAAGTTATCGTAGAAAGTATCGTTTTGTTCCGGGTCTAACACTTCTAACAAAGCCGAAGAAGGATCTCCCTGTGTACCCTGTCCTACTTTATCGATTTCATCTAAAATAAAAACAGGGTTTGAAGATTTTGCTTTTTTCAACGATTGCATTACACGACCAGGCATCGCGCCAATATAGGTTTTACGATGGCCTCTGATTTCCGCCTCATCACGCAACCCACCTAAGGACATTCGCACATATTGACGACCAATAGCCTCTGCTATGGATTTTCCTAATGAAGTTTTACCCACTCCCGGAGGGCCTGCCAAACAAATAATTGGCGACTTCATATCATTTTTAAGTTTCAATACGGCCAAGTGTTCCAGAATTCTCTCTTTCACTTTTTCAAGTCCGTAATGATCTCTGTTCAAGATGCGCTCTGCTCTCTTAAGGTCAAATTTGTCTTTGGTGTATTCACTCCAAGGCAAATCCAAGATGGTTTCTAAATAATTAGATTGTACCGAATATTCCACACCTGTGGGGTTCATTCGCTCCAACTTGGAAAGTTCTTTTTCAAAAACCTCTTCTACTTTTTTAGTCCATTTTTTCTTTAGTGCTTTTGCTCTGAATTCATCTAGCTCCTGATCTAATGGGTTCCCCCCCAACTCTTCCTGAATTTGCTTCATTTGTTGATGCAGAAAGTATTCACGTTGCTGCTTATCAATATCCGTTTTCACTTTCGATTGGATATCATTTTTCAATTCCAGCAACTGTAATTCACGGGTAAGGATTTCCAGTACTTTATTCGCTCTAAGCGATAANTCTGTCATCTGAAGCAAACTTTGTTTTTCTTCAACATTCATACTCATGTTTGAAGAAATAAAATTGATCAGGAAGCTTGGGCTTTCCATATTCTTAATCGCTACAGAAGCTTCAGTAGGAATGTTGGGAGCTTGTCTTATTATGTTCAAAGACAAATCTTTAATTGACTCTACCAACGCATTGAAGTGCTCATCTTCCTCTGGCACTTTTACATCAACCACACCTTCTACTTCTGCTACTAAATATGGATCTACCTGGGTGATTAGCCCTCTTTTAAAACGTTTTTTCCCCTGAATGATAATGGTGGAACTACCATCAGGCATTTTTAGCAATTTCAAGATTTTAGCAACCGTTCCTGTTGCGTACAAATGCTCTGGTTGAGGATCTTCAACGGCTCCATCTTTCTGAGCCAATACCCCAATGGTTTTGTCTCCGGCATANGCATCTTTTACCAACTTCAACGATTTATCTCTCCCTACAGTAATAGGAATAACTACCCCTGGAAAAAGTACATTGTTACGAAGTGGTAATATTGGCAGTACTTCCGGTAATGCCTCATTATTAATAGAATCTTCATCGTCTTTGGATAGTAAGGGAATAAATTCGGTGTCATCGTCTATCATCCCGCTAAATCCCACTAATCCAAAATCCAAGTTATCTTTCATATAATTGTTTCCTTCTGGTCAAAATGTCAGTTTAGTGCATGAGAATTCATGCCCCTATAGAATAGTCAATCGCTGTGCCAAGTCGATTTTCTGTAAAAGTGTCTGATTGATTCGCCTTAAAAATTATTGTCTCTATCTTCTTGTGTTAATTCAAACACATNATCGAGAATTTCTTTTTCCATTTCATCAAATGGTACTGCTCTTCTCTGCATCATACGATCTGCCACTTCAAATGCTTTGTGTGGTAAAAATTCAGAAAAGCCTTCTGCTCCTCCCCAGGCAAAGGAAGGTATCATTTTAGGCGGGAAACCTCCTCCAAAGATATTGGACGAAACACCAACAACAGTTCCNGTATTAAACATGGTATTGATACCACTTTTACTATGATCTCCCATAATAAGCCCACAAAACTGAAGTCCAGTTGTTTTGTAATCGTTATCCGGATAACTCCAAAGACTTACTTCTCCGTAGTTATTTTTAAGGTTAGAATTATTGGTGTCTGCCCCAAGGTTACACCATTCTCCNAGTACACTATTTCCTAAAAAGCCATCATGTCCCTTATTGCTATAGCCTATTAAAATGGAATTACTAATCTCTCCTCCTACTTTTGAATATGGACCAATTGTAGTNGCTCCGTATATCTTAGCTGCCATTTTCACTTGTGCTGCTTCACAAACAGCTAAGCCTCCTCGAACAATTACACCTTCTAACAAAGAGGCATTTTTTCCAATGTAAACAGGACCATCTTCTACATTCAAAATAGTAGCAGAAACACTTCCTCCCTCTTCAATAAAAACCTTAGCCGGATCTCCTATAATTTTAGTCAAATCATCTATGGGTTGAGAAACTCTTCCTTTTGTGAGTAGCTCAAAATCATCTNCTAAANCCGATTTATTCTTCAAAAACAAGTCATAACAATAGTCAATGCTTTCTACCTCATTTTCGTAATCATACCCTTCCAACTCTAATTCTTCTAACTCACTTCCAGATTTCAACTGAGTAAGACCTTGTTCATCTATCCTAGCTGCAATAAGAATATCTCCTTTAAACAAACCTTCTTGGAGCTCTAAATCATTTATGGTTTCAATTAAGTCTTTAGTTGGCAACACTCGGCCATTGATCAACAAGTTATCACCGGTGATATTAACTCCAAATTTTTTAGACAGATAAGGAAGAGTAAGCCAAGAACCTTCCGTATTCAAACGTTTTTCCCATTTNTCNCGAATGGTTAAAATACCAATACGCAACTCTGATGCTGGTCTTGTAAAGGTTAATGGTAATAAATAATCGCGTTGGCTATCGTCAAAAAATACTATGTTCATTGCTTGAGTTTAAAGAAAATCCAAGTAACAAAAAAAGCCCCGGAATACGGAGCTTTTCAATCTATAAAATAGTTAAGATTTTACTTCTTAGAGTGACGTGCGTAACGATTCTTAAATTTATCGATACGACCTGCAGTATCNACNAACTGNATNTTACCAGTGAAGAANGGGTGNGATTTNTGNGNAATNTCCAACTTTNANTANTGGATANTCATTNCCATCTTCCCACNCAATTGTATCACTTGTTTCAGCACAAGACTTTGTAACGAATGAATAATCATTAGACATGTCTTTAAAAACTACTTTTCTGTAGCTGCTTGGATGTATATCTTTTTTCATAATCTCTGTGTCTCTAGAAAATTGGAGTGCAAAGATACACAAACTGTTATAATCTCAAATTAAAATCATTAACATTTTGCTGTTAATCTCTTTTTTTCTTTGCAAGTACAAGCATACAAAATAAATCGGACAGCTGATCGTAATGGTTGTAGTCTTACATTTGCTTACATGAAGAATTCTTTTTTCTCCTTTTTATTTTTCAGCACTTTGATTCTGCTTCTTTTGTTTGGCTGCAGAAAAGAGGATGACTTAAAAACCGGTGGGGTTAACCTTTCTTTTTCAACGGATACGCTCACTTTTGATACCGTTTTTACTACTCTGGGTTCTGTTACAAAACGGTTTAAAGTTCATAACAAAAGTGATGAAGATATATCCATCAACACCATTCGCATCAAGAAGGGAGACGATTCTATGTTTCGGATGAATGTTGACGGTACCTCGGGAGATGAAGTCAAAGACATTGAAATCAAAGCCAATGACAGTGTTTTTATTTTTATAGAAGTTACTGTTGATCCTACAAACCAAAACAGCCCGCTCGTTGAGTTGGATGCTGTAGAATTTCTTACAGATGATGCTGTTAAAGAGGTAGTGCTTGAAGCCTGGGGTCAAGATGCATACTATTATTATCCTGACCAATATGTTTCCGGTTTTCCTCAATTCAGCCAGATTATCTCATACGATGAGTATTTTCCTATTTCTACGAATATTACATTTCCCAACGATAAACCACATGTCATATTTGGTTACCTCTACATTGATTCTGCTGTAAATGTTACTATTCCAGCCGGTACTCAAATTCACTTGTATAATGGTGCAGGTTTGTGGGTAAGCCCTCATGCTTCTATTCAGGTTGAGGGAGAAAAAGACAATGAAGTTGTTTTTCAGGGAATTCGATTGGAAGACTATTACGATGATGTACCCGGACAATGGGATCGAATTTGGATTAATGAAAGTGAGACAAATTCTACATTCAACTATGCCATTATAAAAAATGCNTACATCGGAATTCAAGCCGANGAATGGCCTTTTGTTACTACACCTTCGGTAGGTACTAATGAATTAATCTTGCGAAACACCANTATTGAACAAATGGATGGNTTGGGGATACTTGCCCGAAACTATAATGTAAGGGCTGAAAACTGCCTNTTTACGAATAGTCAAAATCAATTGGTAGCTGTGCAAGGTGGAGGTAACTTAAACTTTTTGCATTGCACTTTTGCCAATTACTGGAGCTACGGAGGCCGTTCTTCCGGTTCTTTTTTTGCTACAAATGGCTATAACGATGCATATGGAGTTGATCAGTTTCTCCCNTTAAACATTAACGTTGAAAACTCAATTGTNTACGGAAATAACAGGGAAGAAATTGAAATTGATTCTTTAGACGGTAGCTCTTTTGAATACGTATTTGATCATTGTGTTTTAAAAACAGAGTTGGAAACAGAAAACAATCTTCATTACCAGAATTGTGTCATCAACCCTGAAGCTGATTTTGGCTACTATGATCCTTTATTTTACAATGCCAGNAACATGGACTTCTCATTATATAGTGTTTCGAAGGCTATTGGTGTAGGCTCTCCTACACTTACAGATACTCTTACAATAGATTTAGCTGGAAATTTAAGAGATAGTAGNCCTGATGCTGGGTGTTATGAATTTCAATAAAGATAAGGCTAAGGCTTCTCNCACTTTTTCATTTTCAAAAAATNGGGNACAAAAAAAGTCCCTTACATTTCTGTAAGGGACTCTGAATATCTCTTTCTTAAGTATTTTTTANTCCTATTCTTAGTAGAACTTAGCGTTCTTCACATTGCTACGAGAACCACTNTTGTATCCTGTTCTGTATATGATTGAAAATTCTGGTCCCCCTGTCGCTCCTGAAGCTACTTGAAGATCACTTGTAACCATATCATAACTAATTCCAAGTGTAAATCCTCCGGTAGAGATTTTAATCATAGGATATACTGCATCTTGAAAGCGGTGGTATAACCCTAGCGACAATGAAGTTTCTTTTCTAAAACCTGTATAACGGGTTGCTTCACTAAATCTCCATTTAAANTCTATACCAATATTNGTTAATGNATGTGGNCCTTGTGTCATGTATAAAAAGTTTGGATAGAACCCAATGTTTCTGTCTTCTATAAAATAAAACAAGCCTCCGTTTACAGCATAGCGTACGTAAAGTTTTTCCGTACTTCCCATAAAACTAACATCAGGACGATTTAAGTGAAATGCTGCTACTCCAATATTCCCTTTCACATTATCAGAAGATACAGAGAAAAAATAGTTAGCTCCTGCTCCAATATCCAAAAAGCTCATGGCATCATCCGAGAAATATTCTCCTGATGGCAAAGTTGAGTTAAATCCTGAATTAGTCCACTGATTGTCCCAGTTCAAACCATTAACAGATATNCTACGTTGTCCAAAACCAACTTGAGCTCCTAAAGTAAGGTAATGGTCTCCATAAGGATCCAGAATCTTAGTATAAGATCCGTTGAGCATCGCATTCATTTGAGAAAACCCAGAAGCTCCTGACTGATCTTGCGCAAATGAAAGTCCTAATCCAAAGAAGTCTTCATCAAACACATCTGAAGCTAACAGCATATCTGCCGATACTCCTATTGTTTGATATACCTCACCTACAGTTTCCCATTGTCTTCTGTAGTTGGTTATAAATCTCAATTTTCCGGAAAAAAGTCCAGCATTAGCCGGGTTAATCTGCATAGGTGATGCGTAGTACTGGGAAAAGTGTACGTCTGATTGTGCATTGGCAGGAGCAATCATTCCTACTAAAGCACTCATCAATAATAACGTATAAAGTTTCTTCATATGAGAGAACAATTTTTTATCTGACAAGGGTTACATCACCCTGAATAATTTCCTGGCGACCGTTAATTAGTGTGACTTTAGCGTAGTATACAAATACTCCCGGTTGAACATCATCTCCTTTGTATGTTCCATCCCAACCATGACTTTGATTGCGTGACTCAAATACAAGTGTTCCGTAACGGTCATATACATAAAACTCTAAATACTCAATCCCATTTCCACGAACTCTTAACTCATCGTTTTGTCCGTCTCCATTAGGAGAAAAGATATCTGGCACTCCTACAAAATACATTTGATCTACAGAAACTCTTACCGAATCTGTTGTGGAGCAGCCATGATCATTTGTATTGGTCACATAATAAACGGTATTCAACAATGGCGATACTGTAGTTTCTCTACAGTTAACGCATGAAATGTTGTAATCTGGTGTCCAAGTNTAATTGGTAGCNGTTCCAAAAGCTTCCAACTCGACACTCTTACCTACATATATAATCTTATCATCTGATGCTACAACTTCAGGGAATGCTGCCACGCTGATATAATCATTTAAATACAAGATGTCTACACCATACTGGTTAATGACTCTTAGCTGAACATCAAAAACTCCTGTATCTGAATAACAGACAATTGGATTTTTNACAGTTGTAGAATCATAAGCTACATCAGCATTAAAGAACTTCCATTGAAATTCGTTNCTTCGAATAGAGTTGTTAAAGAATTGAATACAAGTTCCCTGACAAATGCTGTCTTTNTCAGCCACAAAACGCGCCTCTGGAGCCAAACAACTATCAACNTGAATATAATCTTCCATAAGAAGAGTATCGCTTCCGTTAGGATTCGTTACAATCAGTTGAACATCATAAGTTCCCGGAGTTTGATAACAAATACTTGANGGCGATTGCTGACTCGANGTTGCNGAATCTGAGCCTGGGAATGACCANTGCCAATACGACCCTCCAGCTCCCATGTTTGAACTTTGATCTGTAAAGTTGATACAATCAGAAGGACAAATTTGTGTAGAATTTGCTTGAAATAAAGCNACTGGTACAGGACAGCTAACTACTTGAATGTAGTTAAACATCGTATCGCTATATGTACCATTTGCATCCGTCAATGTTAATACAACATCATATGTCCCAATNGTATTGTAAGTAATAGCCGGTGGATTTTGCCCTGTATACGTTGCAGGAGAACCTCCATTACCTGTACCATTAGGATCAAAATTCCAACTGTATTGAGTAATTGGTTGCGAACCAGCCGTAGAGTTATTGGTAAATGTTACTGTTGATCCTTGACAAACTTGTGTTGGCGTACCGGAGAAAGCAATAGTTGGTGATGTACAGGGGTTAATTGTTACATCAAAATCCAATGTATCTAAATCCGTTCCATCTCCTACTATTAATCTAAAAGTATACGTACCTGTATTCCCGGCAGTAAAGTTAACCGTTTGAGTAGTTACTGACTGAGGACCNGCATTCGCA
Source organism: Crocinitomicaceae bacterium (assembly GCA_002705995.1). Classification (GTDB taxonomy): domain Bacteria; phylum Bacteroidota; class Bacteroidia; order Flavobacteriales_G; family Salibacteraceae. The sequence goes on from PAJI01000006.1 coordinate 105,783, forward strand.
CCATTAAAATTCCATTGGTATTGAGTTACAGCTCCTCCNTTNTCATCTGCCGTAAATGTAATTGCATCTCCAAGACAAATTGTATCAGGTAANGGGGAAGGTGTTGTTACAGCTGCCGATAAGGGTGGCGGAACATCAACCGAAATATCGTCTATAGAAAACGAAGGATCAGATCCTGTTATAGGGTTAATGAACAAAAAGCCAAATCTTAAAGTTGCCTGATTGTCAAATGCCGCGTTTGTAATTGTTGTTTGTGTCCATGTGCTAATTCCAGCTAGTGAAGCTCCTACCTGTGTCCAGTTAACACCTCCATCAGTAGAATAATAAACTTGTCCTGATGTCCCTCCTGTTCCTTCAGCCTCATTCAAATACCAAAACGATAATGACACACCTGTTTGACCAGTTGTATTAATATCAGTATTCATTTCTGTAAAATAGCTATCGCCAGCGGTTGAAGAAACATATGTGAAATTTGCATTGGTAGCTCCTACTGCCTCAAGTCCTCTGGAGACGATGTGTAAATAATTACCATTGGCACTGCTTATACCTGCTGGTTGTGTTGGAGTATTTGACACCGGAAATGGTGTTGTAATACCTGTATATGAATTGTTTATGACCCAATGGTTTTCAATCGTCCCTCCTTGTAAGGCTCCCAAATCGGTGGAATTGGTGTCCCAGTTGGCGTATGGATTTGTTCCTTCAAAATCTTCTGTCCATAACTGAGAATAGGTATACGTTGAAAAAAGCAATGTACATAGTAGTACTATAGAGGATTTAAGGTAACTCATGCGCTCACTTAAGAATTATTTCTTCTTGTTGTTTAGAATTGGGCAAATTAAACCCAATTCGCAAAAAAAACAAATTGAAGTTGTGCTTACAGCAAAGAAATAAATGACAAAACGTCTATACCATCGGCATAATCATCCAATTGAGGAGATTGTGCATTTCCAAAATTGGTATTGTTCTTTCCAACAATGCATTGGATATGCTCTTCTTTTGCTTTTAGCTTTTGAGTAAGTTCTTCTAAAGAACCATAACGTTCGTAGAATAATACGCCAATGGGCGAAACCAAAGCCTCTTCTTCTTTCAGAATAACAAAATTATTGTCGAGGATTTGTTCACGGTTTAAAAGGTAAACGGTTCTGTTGTATTGGTAGTTGTTGTAATACTTTTTATTGTCTGCTACTTTATCCCATTTGATGATGCCTTCGAAAAAAGCATCCAATTTATATTCTTTGGGAACATATATTTTAGAAACATTTCTGCACCCCAAACCAAAGTATGTAAAGATATCTCGTCCTAATTCGTGTAGCTCTTCTTCTGTTTCATCTCCTGTTAAGATGGCTACAGAAGTTCTGTTCTTGCGAATAATGTTAGGGTATTTCCCAAAGTAATGTTCAAAGTAGCGCGAAGAGTTATCACTGCCCGTAGCTATCATTGCATCAACCTCTCCTATTCTGTTTTCAAAAAACGCTACATCGTTTTTAAACGCATTGTTAATTTCTGAAAGAATATTAAACCAAAAAGGGATTAAAACTTCATCCTTAGAGGATAGCTTCACCTTTGCTTTATTGCCTGTAATCAATATGCTCAATAAATCTTGAAAGCCTACCATTGGTACATTTCCCGCCATGATTACACCTATAGTCTTAGGAGTTCGGTTTTCTTCAGGCAACTCACTACTCCATTGTTTCAAAGCTCCTTTATCAAGACTTGCAACAATTTCTTTTAGCATTGTGTGAACGTTCTCTTTATCAAACCAACCATTCTTGTAAAAAGCCATATTAACCACTTCTTCAAAATGATGAGCTGTATCTCTCCCTTCTTCTGCTTGGTTTAACAATTTTGCTATTGCCTGGCCAGATTCTGCCAGAGCTTCAATTCTTTCTGCTTTCGTCATTTTTTAATCCTTATGTTCTCCTAGACCAAGGCAAAGGTAAGACGCCACAATAATTTACTTTTGCTGTAGTTAAAGAAAAACTATGCGAAAGATATATCTCTTCATTATTTTCCTTTTTTCCACTTCTACTATCTACGCTCAGGAAAGCATTGAAGATCAAGTTAGCTTTTTAAAGGCTCTACGCTTGCGCATGATTAACGCTCAGGATGAAGAGCTATTGGCACTTCAAAATGACACTTTTCGAATTGCTATTCGCAACTTCTTAAATACTGATCGTAGCTTTTTTACACAATTGGATAGTGTAAGTTTTATTGGTGACTTATATGCTCCTGATAATAGTTTTAGAATTATTAACTGGAACATTCCCAAAGGAGAAGGATTCTATGCCTATTATGCCTTTATTCAAACACACGACAAAAAAGAAAAAACAACTACTGTGTTTGAACTTCACGATGGAAAATCAAACCTCAACAGCCCTGAATATAAAACACTAGATGCTGATTCTTGGTACGGAGCTCTTTATTACGAGATTATCCCAAACAAAACAAAAAAAAGAACAGAGTATATTCTCTTGGGTTGGGACGGAGCCTCACCTATGCTTAATAGCAAAATCATTGATATTCTTTATTTCAACGGAAGAGGTGAACCTAAATTTGGAGTTACTCATTTTAAACTCAACAGAAGAATGCAACGAAGGGTTATTTTTAAATATGCAGAAGATGCTTTTATGTCCTTGCGTTATCATCCTAAAAAGGAAATGATTGTTTTTGATCACCTTGTTCCTATGAAAGATGGCATGGATGGTATTTACGAATTTTACGGACCAGATTTTACTTACGATGCTTTTAAACAAAAACGTGATGGCTCTTGGGAATTTGTTGAGCAAATCGACATCCGCCAAGAAAAAAACAACAAAAACTGGAACAGCCCAACCCGAAAGAATTTACCAGCCTCTTCTTCAGAGTCTAACCGAGAATAGTTGCTTTTGTAATTTTTAATTTATTTTTCGCCCGTTTTATATTTTACAAACTTAAAATCAAATTATTATGAAGAAAGCTTTCATAGTCCTCTTAATGGGGGTTACAATCATTAGCTGCTCAAAGGATGACGATGATGACAGCAGCTCTGGTTCAAGCTTAACCAACACACAAAAAATTTCAAGAACTTGGAAGGCTACATCTATGACTGGTGAAGTAATGTACAACAATCAGTCTTACTATTCTGAAGATTTGTTCGTTTACTTTGACGATTGTGACAAAGATGATCTTATTATAGTTGCCTCTGATGGCACTTACCAAGAAACTGAAGGTGCTACAAAATGTGATCCTAATGATCCTGATGTGATTGGATCTGGTACATGGGCATTTATTAATAATGACTCAAAAATTGTTTTGAGTGATGGTCTTTTCTCAGACACTATGGATCTTGTTTCTCTTTCAGCAACTACTATGGTTGTTTCGCAAGAAGATTACTGGGATGGCGACTCTACCTATGTTTTCACTGCAACATACTCGGCACAATAAAACAACTAATTCTCCCCTTAATAACGTATTTCAAAAGCGGCCATAGTGCCGCTTTTTTTTGCTCCTAACTTCTGGTTAACAAAGCTTGTTCAATATTAATATTAACATTAAGTTAATGTGCGAAAGATTTTCTTATTTCGCATCGTTTATTTCAAATAAAACATAAAAAACAGAGCTATGTCTAAAGTTCATAATTACAGCGCAGGCCCCTGCATTTTACCTCAGGATGTATTTACTGAAGCTGCAAAAGCAGTAACCGATTTCAATGGAATTGGACTTTCTATTCTGGAAATTTCTCACCGTAGCAAAGATTTTGTTGCTGTTATGGATGAAGCCATAACTTTAGTAAAAGAACTACTGAATGTTCCTGAAGGATATACCGTTCTTTTTTTACAGGGAGGTGCTAGTTTAGGTTTTTTAATGAGTGCTTACAACATGATGCCTGAAGGCGGAAAAGGAGCATATGTTGAAACCGGAACATGGGCAAAAAAAGCTGTTAAAGAAGCTAAATTGTTAGGAAATGTTGAAGTTATCGCCTCTTCTGCTGATAAAAATTTCAACTACATTCCTAAAGGATATACCATTCCTTCTGATGCTGATTTTCTTCACTTAACATCAAACAACACCATTTTTGGTACTCAAATGAAAGATTTTCCAAAATCTGACATCCCTGTAGTATGCGATATGTCTTCAGATATTTTTAGCAGATCTGTTAATGTTGCTGATTTTGATATTATTTATGCTGGTGCTCAAAAGAATTTAGGTCCTGCAGGTGCTACACTCTACATTGTTAAAGATGAAGTTTTAGGAAGAGTTAAACGTTCTATTCCTTCAATGTTAGACTTAAAAGTACATGCTGAAAAAGACTCCATGTTCAATACTCCTCCGGTATACCCTATTTATGTAGCGATGCTAAACCTTCGTTATATGATTAAAGAGGGTGGACTTGAAGCTCAGCAGAAAAAAGCGGAAGAACGTGCAGCATTACTCTATAACGAAATTGACAGCAACCCATTGTTTGAAGGAACAACAGCCGTTGAAGACCGCTCAAACATGAATGCAACATTTGTATTAACGGATGAGAGCAAAAAAGATCAGTTTGATGAAATGTGGCAAGCTGCCAACATCAACGGATTGAAAGGACACCGTTCAGTTGGAGGTTATAGAGCATCTATGTACAACGCTCTTCCAATTGAAAGTGTACAGGTATTAGTAGACGTAATGAAAAAATTAAATAGTTAACCGAACTCCTCAGAGGAAGTAATTATGGCGATTAAAATTTTAGCAAACGATGGTATTTCTCCATCGGGAAAAACACAACTGGAAGAAGCCGGTTTTGAAGTAATAACAGATAAAGTTGAACAAGCAGATCTTATTGATGCTATCAACGCTAACGACTACAAAGTGCTATTGGTTAGAAGTGCTACAAAAGTGCGCGAAGACCTTATAGATGCCTGCCCCGGTTTAGAAATGATTGGCCGTGGCGGTGTTGGTATGGATAACATCGATGTTGAATATGCCCGTTCAAAAGGAATTACTGTTTTCAACACTCCTGCTTCTTCTTCACAGGCTGTAGCTGAATTGGTAATGGCACACATGTTTAGCATTGCAAGAGGTTTATTTGATGCAAATAGACAAATGCCTGCTAATGGTGCTTCTGAGTTCAAAGTATTAAAAAAGAAATACGGTAAAGGTGTTGAGCTTCGCGGCAAAACACTGGGTATTATCGGTTTTGGCCGTATTGGCGAGTATACTGCAAAATACGCTTTAGGTTGCGGTATGAAAGTAGTTGCTTGTAACAAAGAGGAGAAAACAGTTGAATTAGATCTTGGCATTGAAGGTATCGATGCAAAAGCAACTGTATCAACCACTTCAATGGAAAATGTTTTGACTCAAGCAGACTTTTTAACCCTACATGTTCCTGCGCAAGCTGATGGGACACCTGTATTAGGTAAAGCTGAGTTTGACAAAATGAAAAATGGTTCCTATTTGGTGAATACTGCTCGCGGTGGTGTAGTTGATGAAGATGCAATGATTGAAGCACTAGCAAGTGGCAAATTAGCTTATGCCGGTGTAGATGTTTTTGTGAATGAACCTACTCCTCGNGAAGATGTNTTAGCNTTAGAAAANGCAAGTTTAACTCCACACATCGGAGCTGCAACTGTTGAAGCTCAAGATCGTATTGGTGGNGANATCGCTGATATTGTTACAGCGCATTACAAAGGTTAATCACTTTTGTTTAAGCATAAAAAAGCCGTATTCATTGCAATGAATACGGCTTTTGATTTTTATGTATTTCATTCTCCTTACTTGTAAGAAGATTTCCATTTCTTATAGTAGTTTTTCTCCACTTTTTCTAAAACATTATAGATTGTTGCTGCCCAGTAGTTTCTCAAACCNAANCCTCCTGGCTTGCCCGTTACTTTTTGCTGCATTAACACTTCCAAAGTTTTGGTGTTNTATACGACAAATGCATATTGTCCTTCAGGCTTTAACTTATTATATGCTTCAGCAATTAAGACAACTCCTATCTCCCCCTCCTCTGTAGGTGTATATTCCTTAACAAAGCCCTGAATGTCTTCTTCAGAATATTCAGGAGCAGAATAAACAACCATATCATCTGTTACAGCTTCTTTATTTTTTTCCATTATCATTCCTACATCATTCTTCAAGTTAGGAGTTCTCAAAGCTTCTGCCCAGTTGTACTTTTCTGATTCTTCTAAAACAACATAATTCCAGCTTTCAAAGAATTCATTTTTAACCTGTTCAGCAGATCTTCCTCCAAAGTCTCCTAAGATCTTCACATGTGTATAATCAACACCTTTCCATGCTACTGTATATCCTGATGACTGGTTAAAAAAATCAGCAGCAGTCTGTGCATAAGAAAGCGTACCAAGTAGTAGAGCANTTAAAACAAGTTTCACTTTTTTCATTACGATGATCGTTTTTGTTAAATGATTTAATTAATTCAGTTATGCTAAATTAGAAACAATTCAGAAAATTCATTTTCTACTTTGATTCTATTAATCTTCCTTCTCTTCTAAATTTCCTAACGAACCTTTGCTTTTTCAGGTCTTCTTTGTGCCATACAATGTGTTTACCAAAAGTTCCTTTTAGTCTCTTAAAAAGTGACTCTCTTTCGTCTAAAGGTTGGAANCTTTTAAGCGTTTCAGCCTTTTCCGGATGAATAAGTCGCAAATCAGTATCCAAATCACTTCTTATACTATCAAACATAATAGGAAGTAATTTAACCGGNAAATCATATTTTCTAATAAAGTGGCGAAGGTTTTTTGTTTGAACCGGGTCTGTAGCCAATGCTATATTTTTAAANCCATGTTCTTTTGCCACACGGTATGAATAATAAACATTTTCAACACTGTGTTCTGCGTTTTCTTCTGTGTAAATGTGTTCTGATGGGATTGTCAATTCATTGGCATATAATCCCATCACTTTACTTTCTACGTATGGGGTATAAACAGCTCCACCTGAAAAAATAATATTCTNGGTATAGCCTTCTTTATACAAATAACTCGCCCATGTTAGCCTTATTTTATGCACCTGATTCCANACAGAATCATTGTGTTGGTTATATGGATAACCTGGNACAATTATTGCATCAAACGGTTCTTCTTTTATTGACTCCGTATAGAGTTTTGAAGGCGGGTGAAAAAGTGAACAACCCGAGAAAAACATTGCTATTAATCCTGCATAAAAAAGCTTTTTCATTGACACTNTAAGGTATAAATNTTAATCAAGAACAATTACTAGTAAATAATACAAGTTAAGGCGCTAAATTGTTCTTTCTATTGTTGATCATCTAAAAAAGGGAAATTCATAATCAAGCGTTAAGGTTACTTGTGCATTTAATGCAATTAGATAAAAGGCAAGAAAGAATAGAGAGATAGAAAGTTTTCATGGATTTATTGATTGGGTTGTTTTTATTCNGTATCNCAACCTCANAAACCGTTATGAAAGGCTTTAATTAAACCGTACAATCAGTTACACACTGCTCCAAACACAACTATTCCAATCAATTACAAACACTACAGGTATTAAAGAAAANCTAATTCGATTCTCTCTTAATTTTNGGGAAAGNTGCAATAGTTAATTTCATTTATTCCCATTGACCAATTAAATGNGAGACGTCCATTTCAAACCATTCCCATTTTATATTTTTACGCCCCAGATTTCACACGTCTGCACACACATTACAAGTAAATTTTTCACACACAATGGCTAAAATTAAACCGTTTAAGGCAATTCTTCCTACGCGCGATAAAGTGCACTTGGTAGCTACGCGTTCATACATTACCTATAACCACGAGTCGTTATCAGACAAACTCAACAANAACCCTTATACTTTTTTACATGTCATTAATCCTGACCATGAATTAGAAAAAGACGCTGATCGAAAAGACAAGTATCTNGCTGTAAGAGATAAGTTTGAAGAGTTTGTTAACCGTGGCATTTTTCACCAATGCGACAACGATTATTACTACATCTATCAGCAAATCAAAAATGGACACTTGTTTACCGGAATTGTTGCAGGTGCTTCTATTGATGATTATTACAACGGAAACATTAAAAAACACGAACACACCATTACGGCTCGTGAAGAAATGTTTAAAGATTATTTACAGGCTACGCGTATCAATGCAGAGCCTGTTTTATTGACTTATCCTGATGTTCCTGAAATTGAAGAAATTTTAGTTTCTCACCTTTCAGACCGACCTGAGTTTGACTTCACTTCTACCGATGAAGTACGTCACCGTTTCTGGATCATTGACAACCCTAATGATATTAAAACACTTTCTGAATCTTTTGAGAATGTACCCAATTTATACATTGCTGATGGGCACCACCGCTCAGCTTCATCGGCATTATTAGGACATGAGGAACGCGGAGATTTTGAAAAGCCTACAGATTACTTCTTGGTGTATTTACTTCCTGAAAGTCACATGCAAATTTTTGATTTCAACCGCTTGGTTAAAGATCTTAACGGACTTTCTGAAATGGAATTTGTAGAACAAATACGTCAGCATTTTCATGTTGAAGAATTGGGAGATACCTTATGCATTCCTCAAAAGCTACATAACCTGAGCATGTACCTCAATGGTTGTTGGTATTCGCTACATTGCAAAGAAGGTTCTTTTGATGCCAATGATCCTGTAAAAAGCCTGGATGCGAATATTTTATCGGAAAACATCCTTGCCCCTATTTTAAACATTACCGATTTAAAAACAGACAATCGAGTAGATTTCAAAGGAGGTTTAGAGGGTATGGAAGGCTTAAAAACTGCTGTTGATAGTGGAAAGTACAAAGTTGCCTTTGGACTTTATCCTGTAAGCATAGAACACTTAAAATGGGTGGCAGACACCGATAACTTCATGCCTCCTAAAAGCACATGGATTGAACCTAAACTACGTAGCGGCCTTGTTATTTATCCCATGTGATATGTGTACTTTTGCACAAAATTTAATCGTTCATGGGCATTAAGGAGAACTTAGCTGAAATCAAAACATCTATACCTGAAGCAGTAACTTTGGTTGCGGTTTCCAAAACCAAACCCAATGCAGCCCTAGAAGAAGCATATGCTGCCGGACAAAGAGATTTTGGTGAAAACAAAGTTCAAGAAGTTACAGATAAGGCCGAAGTCTTACCTAAAGATATTCGTTGGCACTTTATNGGGCATTTACAACGCAATAAGGTAAAATACATCGCACCTTTTGTGCATTTGATTCACGCTGTAGATAGTCCTCGTTTAGCAGCAGAAATTGACAAACGAGCTGCTCAAAACGATCGNATTATTGATTGTTTAGTCCAAATTCACATTGCAGACGAGCATTCTAAATTTGGAATGGACTTTAACGAAGCGCGTACTTTTTTCTCTAGTGATGAATTTCAAGAGATGACAAACATCAGAGTTGTGGGTTTAATGGGAATGGCCACTAACACCGACAATGATACTCAAATTCATAATGAATTTACTCAACTGAAAAAATTCTACGAAGAGATGAAGGCTTCNACGCTTGATTTGGGCAATTGTGCTTTTACGACCTTATCCATGGGCATGAGTGGCGATTATAAAATTGCNATTGAAGCNGGAAGNAATATGGTTCGTGTTGGATCTGCCATTTTTGGAGCNCGCCAATACAATCAATAAGACATACAATATTTTAGAGCTATGATGGAAGAAGAATTNTCCTCAAAAAAACCGCTNACTCCAACGCAGGAGAAAATGCGTAAAAAGAAACTAACTGAAATNAAAAAAGACCTTCAGTCTAGTGAAGAGGTGGTTGTACTCAACGCATTGAAAAATGTAAAAAAACACGGTGANCATACCGTTGTTGAGTATTTGGTGCACACCATGGTTACTTCAGAATCTGAAGCTGTAACAGCTGCTGTAATTGATGTATTTAACAACCTAAAAGACAACGAAACGGTAGAACCAATTATAGATGCTTTAAAAGANCCAAAAACGAAAGGTTATCGTCAGTTTTTGATAGGAGCATTGTGGCAATCAGGATTGAACATCAATGGCTATATTAANCCCATTACNGAAACNGCCTTGAATGAAGATTACATTACAGCATTTGAATGTCTTACTGTAATTGACAGTGCAGATGATCCTGGTTCACATGCTGAATTGGAAGAAGCTATTCGTATGGTAGGCTCCTTTTTGGAAGAAAATCAAGAAAAGGAAAACACTCCTGTTGTNAAGAGTATTTATGAAGCACTTCAAAATAAACTATTGGGATGAAAAACTGGTTGTTAATGGCCTTTGCNGCTTTATTCGTTTTAACCGGGTGTGATTCGGAAAAAGCTTCATCTTCTTTAGGGATGAATTACCGTGAGATTATGAACGGTTACCACCTTCAAAAAGAAGATTATTTCACAGAGTATTACCTCGTAAAAGTAGACGAAGATGGTAGCGTTGAAAAGGTTTTACCNGAACCTGTAGATGCNATTACATGGAAAGGTGACAACATCTACGTATCTGCCGGAACAGTGGCTTATTTACGCATCAATACAGCTAAGCCTCTNCCTAAGTTTTTNCAGAACAGTACAACTGAAGCGAGTGGTGAATCTTTGGATTTTGAGTTAATGAAACCGCATCAAGCTTGGGAAAGGTTATTATCTCAAGCCAATAACAGAGGAAAATACATGCAGTTCATTATCGGAATTACGGTAATTGTNGTGCTTGTCTTTGCTATAAAGCAGCTCTTAAAACATTTAAAAGAAAACCCTGNTTAACGCAGGGTTTTTAATGCNTCAATNATATTCTGCTCAACGCGGTTCATAATTGAACTCGTTTCTGCTCTTTCAAATTGATTTCCTGTAATCTTTTCGTACAATTCAATNTAGCGTTCGCTTACAGAATTAGTATACTCTTCAGTCATCTCAGGAACTTGTTGTCCGTCTTTCCCTTGAAAACCATTTTCGATTAACCATTGGCGAACAAATTCTTTCGACAATTGCTTTTGCTTCTCTCCTTTTTCCTGACGTTCTGCATAGCCTTCAGCATAGAAATAACGCGAAGAATCTGGTGTATGAATTTCATCGATTAACGTAATTACACCATTGCTATCTTTCCCAAATTCATACTTCGTATCTACTAAGATCAATCCTTTATCAGCAGCCATTTCTGTTCCGCGCTGAAACAATGCTCTGGTATATTTTTCCAACTGAACATAGTCTTCTTCAGAAACGATTCCTTGTGCTAAAATCTCTTCACGAGAAATGTCTTCATCGTGTCCTTCAGATGCTTTGGTNGTTGGTGTAATAATTGGCTCAGGAAGCTTGTCGTTTTCTTTCAATCCTTCTGGTAAAGCTACACCGCAAAGCGTACGTANACCATCGCGGTAAGTTCTCCACGCATGCCCGGCCAAATAACCACGAATAACCATCTCTACCTTAAAAGGCGTACATTTTCTACCAATGGTTACATTCGGATCTGGCGAGCTGATTTTCCAGTTCGGAACAACATCAGCTGTAGCATCTAAAAAGCCTGCTGCTATTTGGTTCAACACCTGTCCTTTGAATGGAATTCCCTCTGGTAACACCACATCAAATGCAGAAATACGATCGCTGGCAATCATCACCAAAATGTCTTCATCAATGCTGTAAACCTCTCTTACTTTCCCATGATATACACCTGTTTGTCCAGGGAAATTAAACTCCGTATAACCAATTGTATTACTCATCTTTTTGCTTTAAAACTCGTTTTGTAGGATTGGACGATTGATCCATTTTATCGTAGGCTTCAATGATGCGTTTCACCAATTTATGTCTAATCACATCGCTACCATCTAGCTCAATGATCGAAATGTCTTTTACTTTTGTCAAAATTTGAAGTGCTTGAATCAAACCGGAATGTTGTGCCTTAGGTAAATCAATCTGACTTACATCTCCGGTAATAATAAACTTAGCACTACGTCCCATTCTGGTAAGGAACATTTTCATCTGTGCCGTTGTAGCATTCTGGCCCTCATCTAAAATTACAAATGCATTGTCTAACGTTCTACCNCNCATAAAAGCCAACGGAGCAATTTGTATCACTCCTTTTTCCATGAAAGATTCTAACCGGTCTGCCGGAATCATATCGCCCAATGCATCGTACAAAGGCTGTAAATACGGATCNAGCTTTTCTTTCAAATCGCCCGGTAAAAAACCAAGATGCTCTCCCGCCTCAACAGCAGGACGTGTTACAATAATTCTACGCACCTCTTTGTTTTTCAATGCTCTTACAGCCAATGCTACAGCCGTATAGGTTTTACCCGTTCCTGCCGGACCAATGGCAAATACCATATCGTGATGATCAACAGCATGCACCATTTTACGCTGATTGGCTGTTCTGGCCTTGATCAATTTACCATCTGCACCGTATACCAACACCTCATCTGAACCCTGAGGAGAATGTAAAACTTCCTCTCCTTTACTACTCATTAGCAATTCAATATTGGTTTCGGTTAAGTGATGNTATTTGTTGTAATGTTCTACAAGTAGCGCTACTTTATCATTGAATTTTTCCAGCTCGCGCTCAGAACCGGCAGCAGAGATGCTTGTTCCTCTGGCGATAATCTTCAACTTTGGAAAGTACGATTTGATTAAATCGATGTGCGCATTGTTCACCCCAAAAATTTCTACGGGGTTTTTCGAATCGAACTGAATNATTGTTTCTTGCAAATTCTCTTTAACTATTTTAAGTTTCTCTCGATGAATCAAATAAATTCATCCTTTGGCAAAATTGCAAAACAGACGTGAAAAAACATGGCTTTTTGTCCTTACTTTAAGCTAATTTCGCACTGGCAAAAATAAGCCAATTTTATACTGATTTTCACATCAACCCTTTAGAATTGTTGACCCTTATGGCGATCATCACATTAACAACAGATTTGGGCACCANCGACTATTATGTAGCCGCTTTGAAAGGTAAGCTATTGCAGCAGGCTCCTGATGTNAAGATGATTGACATAACACACGATGTGCGCAAATACGACATTGGTGCCGGTGCGTTTATTGTCAAAAACACTTGGCAAAACTTCCCNGAAGGAACCATTCACATTGTTGGTGTAAAATCAGAGCGTACGCCTGATACCGACCATGTTGTTGTTGAAAAAAACGGGCATTATTTTATTGGTGCAGATAACGGATTGTTCTCNTTAGTNTTTGCACAAGACCTTCCGGATAGGGTTTTTTCGCTTTACATTCCTTCTGAAGGAGGAACATTAACCTTCCCTACTCGCGATGTTTTTCTTCCGGCTGCAGCACATTTGTCTAGAGGTGGAAAAGTTGAATTGTTGGGGAAAGAAATTGGCATGTTGCGCCCCGCGGCTGTGTTTGAACCTGTAATCGATCATTATATGATTCGCGCCAGAGTTTTGTACATCGATTCATACGGTAACATTATCTCTAACATTACGCGAGAGATGTTTGCACAGGCCAGACAAAACAGAACTTTTGAAATTACCTTCCGCGATCCTTCTTTCCGAGTAAAGAAAATTAGTCAAACCTACAGCGATGTAGAAGAAGGCGATGTTGTAGCCTTGTTTGGTTCTAGCGGATATTTAGAAATTGCCATCAACGGAGGTGAAGCCAATAAGCTTCTTGGTGTTGGTGTAAGTGAAATGGTAAGCGTAGAATTTTATGATCATTAGAATAGTAAAAATGTCGTTTCNACCCGAAGCGATTANCACTTTTCAGGAAACGTTTGACAATTATAAAGAACGCATTAGAGGTGTTGAAGGTTGTGAGCATTTAGAGCTGCTTCAAGACATTGACAATCCTTCCATATTTATGACTTACAGTTATTGGCAAGCTCCTGAATATTTGGAAAATTATCGTCATTCAGAACTATTCAAAGAAGTGTGGGCAAAAACAAAAGTTCATTTTAATGATCGTCCTCAAGCGTGGAGTGTAGACCGTAAAGTGGTATTGCCNTAAAAAACAAAAGAGAGGCACATCCCAATACCTCTCTTTTGAACCATTAAACCTAAATNAACCCTAATTTTAGCTTTTCCAAGAACTTACAGTCGATTCTTTTGGAGTAATACTCAATACCGGAATGTTCGACTTGTTCACTATATTTTGTGCAACAGATCCTACAAAAAAGTCGCTAATGCTGTTTTCTTGTTGTGTCATAATCACGATAAGGTCTGCTTGTTGCTCTTCTGAAAATTTCAAGACTTCTGCTGCAATATTCTTTCCATCAATGTGGTATTCAGAACATGGAACACCTTCTTTTTTAATGCGATCTACAGCGTGAAATGCAGCAAATTTCAATGACTTTTGATCCATCTTGGTCTTGTCTTCATGCACAATGGCAATCTTAATTTCTGCTCCAAATAACTTCGCTACCCAAATAGCATGACGNACTTTCTGACGTGTTTCTTTGGTTAAATCCAGCGGTAAAACAATTGTTTTACATCCATCGCGGTGTTGNTCNCCTTTNATNGTNATTACNGAACGTCTGGCTTTACTGATTAANGCAAATGTGTTAGANCCCATGCGGTCGAAGAAACCTTCNTTCGAGTTAAATCCTACCACAACTAAAATGGGGTCNAGCTCTTCATTTACTTTTAAGATNGCTGGAACTACTCTACCNGCTTCAACACGTTTAATGATTTTCACTCCGGTTTTAAGGTTTGCCGAAGCAACAAATTCATCGAGTTTCTTGTAAGCTTCCTCTTCTTTTCCAACAGGNGTTACATTAAGCAATACAATCTCAGAGTCAGTGAGTTGTGCTAANTTCTGCGTTTGCTGCAGTGCAATCTTGCTGATNGGTGAAAAATCAACAGGTACAACAATGTAGTTTTTCATTGTAAGGGTTTCTAATTATGCTTGTCTAAACGGGGCGCGAAATTACATCTTTTTTAAATACAAGTAAATTATTTTACGGCTATTTTAATTGGCAAAAATAATCACTCTATAACCATTGGTTATTTTACCAATGTTCTTGCNTACTTCAGGCATAACCTACTGATGCTTTGAAGCTTAATCAGCTTCATATAAAAACTCAAAACTCTTAGAAAAGACGCTCCACTTTCGCTTTTTCTGAAGCCGAGTATGAAGAGGCTTCTAGCCATGTTTTCATCTGCTGCTTCTTGGNGTATTGAGTAGCGTAAAATTTAATTGCTTTTCGGTGCGAATTGCGCAATTTAGAGTTTCGGTTTAATACTCCATCCATCAAATTGTAAAACAACTCTTGGTTAAATACATTTAACGAGTTTGCCAGATCAGCNGCATTTTGTCTGGTGATAAACTCAAAGGAATTGCTTGTGTAATCTGTTAATTCCGCTTCAAATAGTTCATCTCCGGGGTGCAGCATCAATTGATATTTTAACCATGCCAGACGTATATTTTTGTGGTTATTGCCTTCTANNNCTTNCAANTGNTNTAAATACTCCGGNAATTTTTCAGGATGNTGAGCTGCCAATAGATTCAATGTCTGCTCAATAATTNTGTATGAAGAATCTGCCAAGCGACTTTCAACTATAGGAAGTATTTCTTCTGAAACCGAACTTAAAGTTCCAACAGCAGCTTTACGCACTTCAACATCTGCATCTGTTAATGCCTTTTTTTGCCACTCAATTGGGGCCTGATTGATCAATTGACGCACAGCTTCTGCTCTAACAGCATGGAATTTTTCTTGTTCAAATGCCTGTAATAATGCGGCTTCTTTTTGCTCTAAAGCAACACTATTCAGTGCGACAGCCGCATCGTAACGATCTATCATGTACGCTGCACTTNTCAGCTGCTCNAGCAAATATTCAGGGCTTTTTTCAAACGTNACATGNTTTAAAACCTCATTGTTCGGATCGAACAANACATAAGCGACTTCATCTTCCATNCTAAGGTCAAACNTCACCCACTCTAGTGTTTCATCTATNCGNACTTTCTTGCTTAATGTATTTCCATTTTTCAAGTGGATTTCAAAAACAATTGGCATGTCGAACAAGCCAACAGTTTCGGTCTGTTCCTGAATTTGCTCAACTGAAAAAACACCTTGTTTTCCCTTTTCAGCTTCAGTAACCATAAAGTCTACTTTATAATGCGGTTCTCCTCCACGGTAAACCCACTCATCAAAAAACCANTTGAGCGACAATCCTAATGAGGTTTGAATTTGTGTTAACAAATCTTCCGTATCTACATTTTGATAGGGATGAGCATTCAAGTAATCCTGAATTACTTTTCGNTATTGTTCTTCACCCAACACGTAGTTTAGCATTTTCAGCACAAATGCACCTTTCATGTAATGTCTTCCAGAACCCGCTGACAAATGACGAATGGGNTAATCATCTTTTTCTCCTGCTCCCAACGCTACATTTTGGNTGTTATGCATCATCCAGTCAAANGCATCTTGTCCAAATACTTGCCCTGTCCATAATCCGTGATAATAGGTAGCAAAACTCTCGTGCAACCAATGTGCTTCTCCTGAACGAGACGTTACCAAATCTCCAAACCATTGGTGGGCAAACTCATGTGCGTTGACGTACACATAATTGCGATCTAAAAACCCGCGATCATCCGTAAAAAAGAAATCTCCAAAAACGGTTGCTGTAGTATTCTCCATTGCTCCGTAAAGAAAATCCTGAACAGGAATTTGACTGTATGAACCCCACGGATAGTCCANGCCAATGTAGTCTTCAAACCAATCNAACATTCTTTTGGTTTGNGTGTAGGTAACATCCACTCTATTTTCCCAATCGGGATAGTAGTATAAATTGATTGGTGTTCCAGATTCNCTTTTAATGGTTTTNATGCTGTAATCACCAATACCAATCATCACCAAATAAGACGCATGTGGATGACTGATTTTATAGTGCCATGTTACCGTTCCATCTTTATTTTTCTTCTTTTTCAGCAACTCTCCGTTTGATAACACCTTATAGTCATCATCAAATGTGATCTTGGTTTCGGTTATGAGTTTATCGTTGAANGTNTCGTAATGCGGAAACCAACAACGGTTATCNGTNCCTTGNCCTTGTGTCCAGATTTGCTTGCGACTGCGATTGGTCGTATCGTTCCACCCGATGAAATAAATCCCTTTTTGCGGATAAGCTTCGTAGTTGATCGTCAACTGATGCTCACTTCCCCACGTTAAAGGTTGTTCAAAGCGAAANATCAATCCTTCTTCGGTTGTTTCAGGAACAATTGTTTCGNCATCAAACGTAGCNGATTTCACCTCAATNCCNGGGCCATCCAAATAAAGCGAATCNACTTCTTGTTGGATGNTCTTGAACGTATGCTGAACTTCTCCNATGACTTTACCCGCCTTNGGATCAAAGCGAACATCAATCAGCGCATGCGTAAAATCTACATTATGNTCACGCGGAATGGCTTTATCATCTGCGATGTAATGCTGAATTTCTTGTGCCTGAGCTCCAATAAACGTCAATAACGCAGTAAAAAGAAGAATCGTTTTTTTCATTTTCGGGAATTTTGAATGCGCCCGAAATTAAAGATTCTCGGGCGTTATTTGAATACGCTTGGCGCCTTAGGTCTCAAATTGTAATTGGATGCCATTACTTCACCGTAAGCTCCTGCACAACGAATAGCAATCAAATCTCCACGTTGAGTTTCTGGTAACATTACCTGTTTTCCAAAGCAATCNCTCGATTCACAAATTGGCCCAACCACATCATACTTTTCTTGATCAGAAGCTGTTGAGGTAATGTTTTCAATTTTATGATACGCCTGATACAATGCCGGACGAATCAACTCCGTCATACCAGCATCTAAAATGGCAAAATTGGTTTTCACTCCTTTTTTCACATACAACACTCNNGCAATTAAATCTCCGGCTGCCGCTACTAAAGCACGTCCCAATTCAAAATGCACTTCTTGCTTTGGCTTCAGNTCCAAAAACTCATGNAAAATGCGGAAGTAATTCACAAAATCAGGAACCAGTTTTTCNTCTGGATGTTCGTAATCAATTCCTAAACCTCCACCTAANTTGATGTGCTTTAATTCNACTTTCTTTTCCTGAAACCAATTTTGAATTTCATTCACACGCAGGCAAAGGTGNTTGAACGCAGAAAGGTCTGTAATTTGTGATCCGATGTGAAAGTGAATTCCGGTTAACTCAAGGTGTTTTGCACTNTTCAAAAAGGCTAAAACATCTTCCAATTCCCAAAAGTTAATTCCGAATTTATTCTCTTCCAATCCGGTGGTAATGTATTTGTGCGTATTGGCATTTACATCNGGATTGATGCGCAAAGCCACGCGAGCTGATTTANCNAATTTAGCCGCTANNTCTTCAATTACCTTTAGTTCTTCCAACGATTCTACGTTGAACGAAAAGATACCGGCATTCAACGCCAATTCGATTTCTTTATCGCTCTTTCCTACTCCGGCAAAAGCTATTTTTTGNGGTTCAAAACCAGCCTCTAAACTGGCCTGAACTTCTTGTCCGGTAACACAATCGGTGCCCATTCCAAACGATTTTACTTTATCTAAAATCTNNGGATTNGCATTGGCTTTTACAGCGTAATGGATATGATAACCGTAACGTTCAGCTTCAGATGTTGCCGCACTNAAGATGCGATCTAAGCGAGAAAGGTCGTAATAATAAAATGGGGTTTCGCGCTGTGCGAAATCTGCAAGAATTTCTTTCGTAAACATCTGTTAGGCCTCCTCGTTTTGATCTGCAAATAAACCTTCNTTCAACGCCATTAATGCNGCTTTTTTATCGTANGCATTTACTACAACAGAAACGTTNTTNTTGCTTCCTCCGTAGGATACCATACGCAATGGAATNTCTTTCAAAGCAGTCATAATTTCTGCTGCGAACCCAGCTTTTTCAGCTAAGAAATCACCTACCACACAAATAATGGTTTGCTCACGATCTACTTCTACTTTNCCAAATTTTTCCAATTCTTTAATGATGTTGTCCAATTGGTCATCTTCATCAATCGTAAGAGAAACAGCCACTTCNGAAGTTGTAATCATATCGATGGGCGTTTTGTACAATTCAAACACCTCGAAAATGGAACGCAAGAAACCATAAGCCAACAGCATACGGTCTGACTTTATTTTAATGGCCGTGATGCCATCTTTAGCGGCAACGGCTTTAATGTTTTTCTGAATCGATTCTGTAGAAATCAACGTTCCTTCNGCTTCAGGATCCATCGTGTTTTTCAAACGCACCGGAATGTTCTTCAACTGAGCCGGACGTACACTTGATGGATGCAANATTTTCGCACCGAAATAAGCCAACTCNGCAGCNTCATCAAAACTTAAGTGGTCTATTGGTGATGTTTTGTCTACAAAACGAGGNTCGTTGTTGTGCATTCCGTCAATGTCTGTCCAAATCTGNATTTCATCTACTTCAGCAGCAGCTCCAACTAAAGAAGCNGTGTAATCGCTTCCACCTCTTTTTAAGTTATCGATCTCTCCGTAGGCATTTCTACAGATGTAACCTTGTGTAATGTANATGTCAAATGAACTGTGCTCTTTCAACAAACGCTCTAAGTTCACTTTGATGTAATAATCATCCGGNTCACTCGCATTGGTGATGCGCATATAATCTAGCGCAGGTAACANATAAGCATTCAATTTTTGCTCTTGGCAATACAAGTGAAACAATGCTGTACTCAACAATTCGCCTTGTGCCAAAATTGCACGCTCTTCATGCACGGTAAACATGTCTCNCGAAAATGAATCGATAAAGTTCATGTGTGAACTTAAAATCTCGTGTGCCTGGCGTTTTAAATCTTCGTCTGTAAGCAATTCGTCAATAAATGAAAAGTACTGCTCTTCCATCAGGCTAAGCTTCTGGTTGAACTTGGCAATATCTGATTGATACAGTAATTTACCGAGCTGAACCAGCGTATCGGTAGTTCCAGAAACTGCAGAAAGCACCACGATCTTTCGCTCACCATCGTTCACGATGTTGGCTACTTCTTTCATGCGCTGAGGGGTTCCTACAGATGTCCCACCGAATTTTAAGACTTTCATAACGATTTTTATTTTGTTTGTTTACTAAACGATATCCCAATTTTGGGGCTGCAAATGTAATACAGAACANCCATTTTATAATGATTGTTTTGATTTATAGTGCAATAAGAAAGGTCTTCTTTCGTATGAAAATCAGAAGAGGATGCCTTTCATATAAAAACCTAAATTTGTCCGCTTTGTAAGGAAGAAATATGTTTACATTACTTGTAAAGGAAATCAANAGTTTTCTGAGTTCTCTCATCGGCTACATTGTAATAGCNGTTTTTTTGGCTGCCATAGGTTTGGTCATGTGGGTCTTTCCCGGAAATACATTAGACAATGGCTACGCCAATATTGACCAATTGTTCATTATTGCCCCNTGGGTATTTGCATTTTTGGCTCCGGCCATTACCATGCGTTCTTTTTCTGAAGAACACCGCACGGGAACATTAGAACTGCTTTTGACCAAGCCGTTGAGNGATTGGCAAATTATTTTGGCCAAGTTCTTTGCNGGTTTTGCATTGATTGTGCTNACNCTTTTACCAACACTGGTTTATTACTACACCGTAAACACACTGGCACAACCACAGGNAAATGTTGATACCGGTGCAATGTGGGGTTCTTACCTCGGTTTGCTCTTTTTAGGTGGTGGCTTTATTGCCATTGGTATTTTTTCTTCTTCGTTGAGCGAAAATCAAATTGTAGCTTTTATTCTTGGTGTCTTTTTCTCGTTTCTGATGTATTTCGGAATTGAGCAGGTTGCCAGCTACGATTTATTCGGATCGTATGACAGCGTGGTTCTAAAGCTAGGTATGTTTGAGCATTATTTATCGATTAGCAGAGGCGTTGTAGATACACGAGATCTGCTCTANTTTGGCAGTTTAGTTGCCTTTTTCCTTATGCTCACCAAATTGAAACTTGAAAGCAGAAAGTGGTAATTATGGCAGGAAAAAAGCATCAATCATCATCCGCTTCAAGAAAGCGTCTGAACATTTTACAGCTCATTATCGGAGTTGTTATTTTATTCCTTCTCAACTTTATTGGTGACTTTGTATTTGAGCGTTTTGACCTTACGGAAGAAAAACGTTACTCGCTTACAGATGCTACAATTGAGGAGCTNAAAAACTTAGACGACATTGTTTATTTCAAGGTTTACCTTGATGGTGAANTGCCAGCTGATTACAATCGCTTGCACGATGCAACACAAGAAATGCTGGACGAATTTCGGGTGTATGCCGGAGACAATGTGGCTTATGAATTTATTGACCCATCTGCTGATCCTGATGAAAAAGTAAGAAATTCAATCTATAGAGAACTTTCTGAAAAGGGATTGCAATACAACAACCTACGCAGCAGAGACGGAGATAAACAAACCGAACAAATCATTTTTCCNGGGGCATTAATTTCTTACCGGGGTGAAGAATTTCCTGTTCAGTTGATCTCTTCTCAAATGGGCGTTCCGCGTGAAGTAATGGTCAANAACGCCATTCAGCAATTGGAATACGAGCTCATGTCTACCCTTCGCAAAGCAACCAGAGCGGTAGCTAAAAATGTTTATTTCATTAAAGGGCAATCAGAAATAAGTCCNGATGAGTTGGCTGATATCTCCAATACGTTGGGCGAATATTANAACATTGANTTTAAAGAAATTAACGGACAGCTTGATGCGCTTCAACTGGCCAATGCNATTATTATTGCCGGACCTGATTCTAGCTTTACAGAGAAAGATAAATACATGATTGACCAGTTCATNATGAAAGGTGGTAAAGTAATGTGGTTGGTTGAACCGGTGCAAGCAAGCATGGATTCTATTCAGAAGTATACCATGACAATGGGGCTTCCAAAGGATGTTAACCTCAGCGATCAACTGTTTAAATATGGTGCCCGCATTAACCCTGATTTGGTGATGGATTTAAGGGCTTTCCCCATTCCTATTGTTACTGGAATGGTTGGAGATCAACCGCGTCAGGAATTGTTCCCTTGGTATTATGCGCCAATGGTTGGGCCAGCCAATACGCACCCAATTGTCAATAATATAGATGCAGTTAAAACGCAATTTGCCAGTACAATTGATTTTGTAGGGAAAAACCCGGAGGTTGAAAAAACAGTGCTATTAACCTCTTCTCCTTACACAAAAGTGGTTAAAGCTCCGGCTCGCATATCGCTTAATGTATTGCGCGAATCACCAGATGAGCGCCAGTATGTACAAGGAGAAAAAGCTGTGGCTGTACTTCTCGAAGGGAAATTTGAGTCTGTATTTAAGAATCGAATTTCTCCGGATGTTTCTGAGAATCCTGAGTTTCGTTTTAAAGAAGAAAGCACACCAACCAAAATGGTTGTAATTTCTGATGCAGACATCATTAGAAACCGTGTAAACCGTAATACGAATGAGTATTACGAATTGGGTTATGATCGTTATACCAACCGAACGTATGGTAATAAAGAATTCATTCTTAACTGCATGAATTACTTGTTAGACGATGATGGTTTGATTAATGCCAGAGGAAAAGAATTTAAAATTCGTTTGTTGGATAAACAGAAAGCCAAGCGCGAACGTTTAAACTGGCAAATTACAAACGTGGTAGCTCCTATTTTGATCATCTTACTCTTTGGAGTCATCCACTTCTACATTAGAAAGCGCTTATACGCAAAATAAAATCTATACTCGCATTATGAATAAATCGACATTAATCAGTTTAGTGATTTTAGTTGTGCTTGCCGCTGTTGGTGGTTATTTTTACTTCAATTCATCCAACACTACAATAACAACAGATGCTCGTAATTTTGCTGTAAAAGATACTGCCTCAGTAACAACCATTTATATGGCTGACAAGAAGGACAATGAAATAAAGCTTGTTCGCCAGCCTTCGGGTAAATGGACTGTCAATGGTAAATTTGAAGCCAGACAAGATGTTATTGACAACCTGCTGACAACCATTAAAATGATTACTGTTAAGGCTCCTGTTTCTAAAAATGCCATTGAAAATGTGCTTAAAAACATGGCCTCTGACGGAACTAAGGTTGAGATTTATCAGAACAATAGTTCTACTCCATCTAAGGTTTATTATTTGGGTACTGCCGATCAGTTTCACTCGGGATCTTATATGCTTGTAGAAGGAGCTGAAGTTCCTTTTTTAATGCACATAGAAGGGTTTTATGGCTTCCTGAACCCGCGCTATGTTCTCTTTGAAGACGATTACCGTAAAAATGTGGTGTACCACAATAAGCCTCAAAGCATTGCAGCATTATCTGTTCAATATCCGATGGCTCCTGAAAACTCATTTGGTATTCACCATGCTGAAGGCGGACAATTTCAATTGATGAATAGCCAAAGTCAACCTTTATTAGGATTTGATTCGCTAAAAGTGAAAGATTACCTGAACAGGTTCCAGAAAGTGAATTTTGAAACTGTAAATACGGGTAAGAGCGATGAGTACCTTGATTCTTTGGTTACGCATGCCACACCAGATTTCATTATTGCATTAAAGGATACTGCTGAAAATGTGCGCGAAATTCGTGGGTTCAAACGCCCCATTAGCGAAGGCCATACTGATCTTTGGGGAGACAGTATTGATTATGATATGGACCGCATGTATGGCTTAATCAATGACAAAGAAATTGTACTGATTCAGTACCATGTTTTTGATCCGTTAACGGTTCCTCTCGGCTATTTTAGAAAGGAAGGAGAATAAAAATTTCCTTCTTGCCAGATGTCTTTCTTTTCATGTAGTGCAGATATTGTACTTTAGAGTATCCTAAACAAAATACACACATCATGAAAAAATTAAGTATTGCCTTGAGTGGACTCACCTTAATGGCTGCCGTATCTTGCCAGCAAGCAGCTCCAAAAGAAGAACCAACTGAAACACAGCACAAAGAAACTGTTACTGAAGAAGTTGAAGAAATGGTAGAAGAAGCGGTGGTAGATGCTGATGCTGTAGTTTCCGCTGTTGATCAGAAACGCAATGAAATTGAAACGGCCATCAAGGATATTGAACCCGTTAGCATTGAAACGACAGAACTAAGATCAAAAATCAAACAGAAGTGGTCTAAAATTCATGTTTACACAGTAGACGGAAACGTACTACGCATCAAGACTTATCCTTACGAAGAAATCTCTAAAAGAACCGAAGAATTCTACTTTGACAAAGGCATGCTAATTCTTGCTACCATTGAAGACAATGGCGAAGGAGAACCTGGGAAAGACAAAAGTGAAATTGACAAGATGTACTATTATCAAGATGGTAAGTTTGTTACAGAAGAGCACCATACCGATGAAAAAGAGTACAGCATCAAAGATTCTGATGGTGAAGAGTTATTAGAAGAGGCAAAAGAATATTTAGAAATATACAGCAATCATAATTAAGTAGTTCGCTGAATAACATACACTAAGCCTCTTGGAGATCAATTCAAGAGGCTTTTTTAATGCTCTTGTTGCTTTCGCTTTTAGCAATACATTGTTGAAAAATCACTAACATGAGGTTGGTTCAATCCTTTCAGCCGAAAGCTTTTCGTTTATATTTGCTTTCTATTGTAACTTAAACACAAGTAACGATGAAATTTATTGTTTCAAGTTCTACGCTCTTAAAGCATTTACAATCGATCAGTGGTGTTTTAAACAACAGCAACACCCTTCCGATTCTCGATAATTTTCTTTTTGAAATTCAGGAAAATCAATTAGTGGTTTCTGCTTCAGATTTAGAGACTACAATGATTACCCGCATAGAATTAGATAAAGCAGAAGAAGACGGAAACATTGCCGTTCCTGCTCGTCTTTTATTGGATACGCTTAAAACTTTTCCAGATCAGCCATTGAGCTTTACCATTGACAATGAAACTTTCGGTATTGAAATTTCATCAGACAATGGTAAGTATAAATTGAGCGGTCAGGATGGTGAAGAATTTCCAAAAGTTCCAACNATTTCAAGTGCTTCAAAACTTGATATTGAATCAGGAGCTTTGTTCAATGCCATTAACAAAACCATTTTTGCTACCGGTAATGATGAACTTCGCCCGGTAATGAGTGGNGTGTTCTTTGAACTATCAAGTGACAATGTAACCTTTGTGGCTACTGATGCACACAAATTGGTACGTTACCGTAGAAATGACGTAAAGTCAGATAAAGGTGCTGCGTTTATTATGCCGAAAAAGCCTTTAACGCTTTTGAAAAACCTTACGTCTAGTATCAATACGACTATTAACCTTGAGTACAACGAAACCAANGCACATTTCAGAATTGATAATGCAGAGTTGATTTGTCGTTTGATTGATGGAAAGTATCCNAACTACGATGCTGTTATTCCTAAAGAAAACCCCAATCAATTGGTGATTGATCGTACGGCTTTCTTAAGCTCTATTAAACGTGTATCTATCTTCTCTAATAAAACAACACATCAGGTACGTTTAAAAATTACCGGAAGTGAATTAAATATTTCTGCAGAAGATCTTGACTTTTCTAACGAGGCGGTTGAACGTTTAACGTGTCAATACACTGGTGAGGATATGGAGATTGGTTTCAACTCACGTTTTTTGCTAGAAATGCTCAACAACTTAGATACCGATCAGGTGCGCTTAGAAATGAGTGCTCCTAACAGAGCTGGATTACTATTGCCTGAAGCTTCAGATGATGATGAAGACATTCTTATGNTGGTAATGCCTGTAATGCTGAACAACTAAGATCTAAAGTGATCACAATTATATAAGGAGAGTTTTACTCTCCTTTTTTTATGCCTTAAAACCATGAACAAACAACACGAAAAATTNTTACGCATGGCCATTGAATTGGCCAAAGAAGGCATGCAAAAAAATGCCGGAGGTCCTTTTGGCTGCGTCATTGTAAAAGATGGTGAAGTTGTTGGTAAAGGACANAATGANGTTACCGGAACATTTGANCCNACGGCACATGCNGAGGTTGTAGCCATTCGCAATGCTTGCAAAAACCTCAACAGTTATCAACTGGATGGCTGTACACTTTACACCTCTTGTGAACCCTGTCCGATGTGTTTGGGTGCNATCTATTGGGCCAGACCAGAAAATGTATACTATGCCTGTACCAAAGAAGATGCTGCTGCTGTCAACTTTGATGATCAGTTTATCTATGAAGAAATCGATAAAGAAAAAGAAGACCGCAGCATTCCAATGGTAAACATGTTGCGCAATGAAGCGTTAGAAGTTTTCAAANCTTGGGAAGACAAAGAGGACAAAACTCCTTACTAATCCANTCANTGCTTACAGCATATGTCCTCCCCACATGGGGCCATAAAGGTGGGAAACTGAAATCTCAAGAAAAATATAAACCACAGCTGTTAAAAATATACCGTAAGCAAGGTTTAGTATGGTAAACAATGCTGAGAAAGAAGCTGACAGTTCTATTCTTTTACTCAACAATGAATGCATTGCTATAAAGATGACAATGCCNGGAAGCATAAACATCGACTTCATACTTGAAAAATAAGGATAGCGATAGGTCTGAATTACCGGGACAGCAAAATACAATGCCACTAAAGCAAATGGCANCAAATAGCCAATTGNCATACTATAATTCACTTCTCCCTTNGCCACTCTTTTTAACTGAATTGAACNTCCTTGAATNGTTGTCCAAATAAAATAGATCAGCCACAAGACGCCTATTACATAAGCTGTTTTTCCAACTAGNTTGGTAACGGGTATTTGCGGACTAAAAAACCTCCATTCATAATCAAAGAATGTTCTTGCAAATAATTCAGTGGGAAATGAAACGGCCGTTTCATCTGAAATAAAAGGATCATCAAAAATGGACATGAGTTTGAAGCTAAAAAACTCTACTTGATCCAATGATCCGGGAAACTGATTATCGGCATAATCATAATAATGCTGATTACTGACTAAAAAGTGGCCAGTTTGACTGTGTTTCCAGGCTTCCTCAGAAAAAGATGCTATTACAGTGAATAGAAACAAAGGAGTTAACACCCTAAAAGCCCATTTTTTCTGTTTGTTCAAAACATACAATCCTACGATGGAGAANGGNAACATAAANAGCAATATGCCATGTTGTTTGCTTAGACTTCCCCACAAGGAAAAAAGCAGCAGTAGTACAAAATTTTTCAACCCTTGTTTTCCNGCATTTCCTTGCTNAATTTGTTTCAATGATTTGATGTAAAACAACAGTGCTGCTATNGCTGAAAAGGTGAGCATGTAATCGTTTCCAGACATTGCTGCTGTAAATATATCTCTCGGTAAAATTGCGATGAATGAAAGGTAGAGTAGCTTATACTTATCGCTAATTGAGAACTCTTTAAGTATTTGATNAAANATCAGTACNACCAATATGGATAACACCAGATTAATGGCCTGAACAAACTTCCAACGGACATCTATATCAAACCCCAAACTCTCAGCCANTTTAAAAGCTACTGCTCCTGAATAATAATACAATGGAGGTTGGTAGCATTCCCAACAATCAAAAGGAGCTGGTCTATCAAAACCATGTTTTGCAATTAGATTTACCACTTCCAAATGGTCATCATATGCATTATTGGGCGGGCTAACAGAAAAAACAATTACCCGAAATAAAATTCCNATTAAAAGCACTAGCCGAATGGCATACTTGTAAATCCGAGCGTGTTTTTCAGTGTTGTCCGTCATCATTTCAGATGGCTTTTGGGTCTGTTACTTTTGAGATGATAAACCGTTGTGCGCCTCANGAACAAAACTTCGATTGCTACAATTCCCATAACAATAAAGAAGAGTAATGATTTTGCCAGCATTGAAGTGTTCCAGTGGAAAATTCTCACCCACCAAAAGTTGATGGCATTTTTCTCAATGGAGTTGTTTAACACATCGCTTCCTGAGCCTGTTCTTAGCTCTCTTGTCCANGGAGCATGAGGCTGGTAATTTCTAAGGTGATGAATGTTTTTAGGAAAGACTTTAACGAGTTGTTCAAATTGAACCAAATAAGGAATGTTGTGAAAGTTAAAACTATACTCTTCTTCTTCTACCTGATGAAGCGTAATGAATTGATCCAGTACCTCTCGTTTATAATTCACAGAGATTAAAAGTACTTGTGACAGCATTCCGGCAACAATAAAGCCTCTCTTCCACTTTCTTGCCATGCGCAACTCTACAACGGGCAAATACAACCACGGAACAATAGGCAAAATGTATCTGGGTCCAAAAGACCATACGCTTCCGTGCCAAGCAAAATTCATNGANAACAATCCTATNTAGAANATCACCAATGTTCCGGCAGCAATGGTTAACCTTTTATGCTTTTTCCAGAACATCTTAATTCCCCATAGACTTANNAGTATTGTTGGTGAAAAAACAAGGAGTCCTTTNCCTGGTGAAAGCAACAAACCATAAATTCCCTTAGGAGCTCTTGCCAAAGACCAAAACTCGGTTACGTGGTCTCCAAAAGCCAATTGCCAAGCCGATGAATAACCTGTTTCTAATGGATGNCCAAATCTGTAATAGTTGTAATACATGATAGCAATGACTCCTATTCCACTGGTCAGCAATAATTGAATTCTTTCTTTGTTTTGGTGTTGTAAGAAAAGTAAAGGAGGAACGGCTATTACAATAGTGGATCTGAAAATAATTCCGGCAGAAATGGCCAAACCTGCATATAGCGCTCCATATTTAAGTCCTTTGTCAAGGACGCAATAGTAGGCCAATAAGACAAAAAACATTTCATAGTGATGCTCATAGGTNCATTGTGCAAAAGCAAACGAGTAGGATGTTAACGCAAACAAAAGCGCCAGAAAAACAGCATTTTTCAACGAGCTTCCTATGNCTAAAGCTATTTTAAACAANAAAAAAGCACTTAGCGCATGAATAATGTAATTGAGAAANGAAACAAGAAAAGCTGCTGTATAATACGTATCGGCATCATCTGCAGCAACCAGTTTTGAAAAGCTGTAGATAGGNACAAACAACAATGTTTGNCCGGGATTGTAAACCATTTGTCGTTGTCCTTCTTCGTTGATGGCTACATTTCCATGCACGTCTACTCCAACGTCTTGTGGCAAACCAAAATGACCGGTTTCAAGTAAAAGCCGGGTTTGAGTTAATCTTAAATGCGTATCCGGATTTTCAATTTGCCCGGAAGAAAGCACAAGGCTTAAGACAATGCCCAATGAAAGAAACAGCAAGAATTGTTTCATAGCTAGTAATGATAAAGGAAGATTCCAACAAAGGGTATGAGCTTCATCCCTTTTTGTTCTTCGTTATTTAACTTATCCTCTTCAAATTCAAAACCTATGCGCTCGTCTACATAAACAGGAGACATTCCTTCAACAGGCTTGTAATGCTCTGCCGAAACAATGGTGAAATTCTTTTTGATATAATATGCTATAGCCCATGTTACAGGACCTTCTGGTTCTACTACAATAATTGTGTTNTCGGGTTCAAATGACACATCAATGTAATTGGCCATTTCTCTGTTCATCTGNTTAATGGCTCTTTCTTTCATGAGAATCTCTTTGAAAACAATACCGGCCAAAACGCAATAAACCAACGTAATTGCTACCGTTAGCTGACGAGGCATNTTTTTAAATGCCANTGCTATAAACCAATAGAAAATACTGAGGATAAAAATGTAGTAACGGGGAACGATGATTGAATGATGATCGAAAAANTGGTCGAANAAGTAAACTTGTAAGCAATAGCCAATGAACAACGTCAAATAAATCCANANGGCTTTCCCTTCTTTCAGCAAATAAAACAAGGCTACTAATACTATTGCTGCCAAAATAATTTGCTCGTACAGTTTCATTTCTGAAACNGGAGAAATNAATAAATGGCCTATTCCTTTGACAAACCCGATCAATGACGGGAAAAAAGAAAGTGCTCCNTCTGTCCAGTGTACATCGTGAAAACCCAACTGTTTAGGAATGATCACCGCCCAAGGAATAAACAACAAGAAGGGAATGGCGTAGTAGANTATTTTCAGAGAAAATCCANGTTTAAAAACATCCCACAGCACCAACGTTGTTAGAAANAATACGCCATAGTAGTGTGAGTAAAGCAATAATGCCGAACTGATACAAAACCCTACAAAAGCAAACGACCGAACAGNTCCTGTTTTTGTATAGGTTAGCCAGAATCTAAAACTCAGCACGGCCATTAGCAATGCAAATGCATACATTCTGGCTTCTGCNAAAAAGTAAAATAGAAATGGNTTAAAGACAATGAAAAGCATTACACACCAGAACAATGTCTGATTTTCAATTTTTTCTCTAGCNATGTTAAATGCTACAATTAATATCAGTAAACCACATAAAATTGAAAACCCTCTTAATGAAAGTTCTGTGTGACCAAAGCCAAGGCTCCAAATTTTTAAGGCGATGTAATATAGCGGGGGATGCCCTTCGTGCATAATTAGCAATGGAAAATTTTNGAAAAAGGNATCTTGCTGGTATATTTCCTGNAGTGTTNTTATTTGCACACCCCAATCTAGCTCATTAATAGTACTTCCTTCAAAGTTATAAGCACTAATTCCTTTCATAAAAGTGAGCGTAAAAATCTCATCGTGCCAATAACCTTGGTTACCGGCATACCAAAGNGCTATAACNAGGTAAATGGCTAAAATACCCCCAAACAGATACACGTTTTTCTTATGCATTTCTCAAACAATTCTTCAGTGTAAACACATATGCATTGAAGTTTTTTCTCAAGTTCAATTTTGATTTTCCAGCTGTTCTTTGTGTCCAGGAAATAGGAATAATAGCAATTCTATATCCTCTATTGTAAGCTTTCAAACTCATTTCTAACCCAATGCTAAATGCGGTTGATTGCAAAGGTTGAATTCCTTCGATTACTCTCCTATGGTAAACTTTAAAAATATTGGTAAAGTCGTTGTATTTATTCCCTGANAGTACTTTCACCATGTTGTTAAAAATACGATTGAGAATTAGCTTTACCATTGGGTAATCTGATANTGAAGCTCCTTTCATAAAGCGAGATCCAAAAGCACAATCGTAATGCTCTTCGGCAATTAATCGGTAAGACTCTAAAATGTCTCTTGGAGCATCCGATCCATCGGCCATACAAATGGCAATAATGTCTCCCTTCCATCGGTCTAACCCAAAGCGAATTCCGTTTCCAACTCCAGGATTGCCATCATTATCTACGTAGTTTAACGTTGGGTATTGTTGAGAAAGTTCTTCCAATACTTCTANCGTATTGTCATCCGAATGATCGTTAACTACCAATATATTGTAGTCTATTTCCGTACTCAAAGCTATGTGCAGGTTAGCTATTGTTCCCGGAAGTGTTTCCGATTCATTTTTTGCAGGTATTAAGATGCAGAGTTCCACTTTTTTAGTTTGTTATTTTTACAATTGATGTTTCCCAATCTTCTAGTTCCGGTTTACGCTCACCCGATGCTTTTATGAGTCCGATCGATTTTTTCCATTCACTCTCTTCCTCATATTCTTTTGTGTCATCAAGTATAGCTCCCCAAACAAGAAATTTCATGTCTAATTTTTCCATCTTAGAAAAGATGTTCTGTACATAACTTATGCGTTGTTCATCACTGAAATGAAGCGTACTGATGCCTGTTTCTGTAATGCCAACAGGTAAATCATAAGTAGCACAGATGTTGTCGAGGTGGTTAAGGGCGTCCAGTTCTTCTCCCCTGGGGATGTATACATCAGGATAGGTTGATATTCCAATGTAATCGAGGTTTTCTACAACTGCATTAAGACCTTCAAAAGTTGAGTCTTGCTGCCAATTGGTGTGCTGACCAACCAATAACTCTAATTGAAAAGACATCCCTATTTTAATTTTAGGATGCAATTTTTTGAGTTCAGGCTTCAGCGCATTGTACACTTTTATAAACTCACTATACCCTTCACTGTCTGTAAGGCCATAGTAATTGACTTCAACACCAACCGTTAAATAATCTGGCGAATATTTGGTAACCACTGCTTTCAGTTCATCTTGAAATTGCTGACGAACTTCTTCATCGGCAAAACTCCAATCTCCACCACGTGTCTCAAAGCGGTCATTGTCTAACCAGTCTACATTAACCATTAGACTTTTTCCATGATCTTTTGCCAATTGAGCATACCATTGAATGGTATTATCAAGAGATGCTTCTGACGGTGACCATGAGGCTTGAGCTACAATCATTGATGAATGATCGAGCACCTCACCTATAGCAGCTTTTATGGTTTCGTCTGAGTAACTCTCATCTAACCACAAAAGCGTTCCTGCTTCTTTAAAATACCATTTAGAACGCAATTGCTCTACACAGGAAGTTAGGCTTCCTGAGAGAGCAATTACAAATGATATTATAAATAGAAAGAGATGTTTTCTATGCAATAACTTTTTGACGTGCCTGGATTGCATTTTCATGAATCTCTTTAATGATTTCTTCAAGAGAAACTGTAATTGACCAGTTTGGATAGTCAGCAATAAACTTACTGTTGTTACCAATCCACCAAATGTGATCACCTACACGAGGATCATCTAAAATCACATAATCTACTGTTTTGCCTGTGATGTCTTTTACAAGATCAATGGCTTCAAGAATAGAACAAGTGTTTGCTCTACCACCACCAAGGTTGTATACTTCACCTGGCTTAGGATCAAGATAAAACTCGTTAAATGCTCTTACTAAATCGTAAGCGTGAATGTTATCTCTGATTTGCTTTCCTTTATAACCAAACACATTATATGTTGTAGTACATTTTACGAGGTAAGATAAGAACCCGTGTAACTCAACACCTGAGTGAGGACCACCTGTAATACAGTTTGGACGGAAGATACCTACTTTCATTCCGTAATAGCGAGCATACTCTTGTGACATTGAATCAGATGCCAATTTACCTGAACCATAAGGCGAGTGTAACGATTGATCTACTGGTAAATCTTCACGGAAACCTTCGTAATAAGTATGGTCTGTTGGGAAATCGTAACGTGTTTCCGTTTCAATGAATTCGTTTTTGTTCACAACATCACCGTAAACTTTACTTGATGAACATTGAATAAAAACGGCATCAGGACAATGTTGACGTGTTTTTTCTAACATGTTAACAGCACCCAAAGCATTGATTTCAAAATCTTCTAGCGGATATCTTCCTGACCAGTCATGGCTTGGCTGTGCAGCAGTGTTAATCACCAACTTGATATCAGTACCATATTCTCCAAAAACTTTATCTGTTCTATCTTTATCTCTGATATCAACAGGATAATGTACATAGTTATCTACTTCTTGTAAATGCTTTTCTATGTTTTTGGCCACAGAACCACCTTTACCAAAGAAATAACCTCTGGAATCGTTATCAATTCCAACTACGACATCAAATTTGTCTGAAAAAAATTTCACGGCCTCAACGCCAACTAGTCCTCCGGACCCTGTAATAACAACAACTTTCATGGTTTAAAAACTTTAGAATAATCAATAATTAAATATCAAGCAGTAACTTTCTTTGAACCTTGCAAGGGGATTCAAAAAATGGTGTATCAGGTGTTACATATTGGCCTTGGAGTCTTTCACCCACAAAGCTTCATGTAACCAGTTTAATATGTATTTCGCGTTAGAAGAGAGACCAATGACATGAATTCATAGTTTACTATAAATTCACCCCATGGCATAGTTTGTTCAGTTTTCGAGATTCAAATTACGAATGCATTTTTAATCTCAAACACTGTTAACCGATTCGTAAAGGAATGGTTGCAATAAGTTCACATTGAATAAGGAATTGACAAACACTATACCTTAAAACTGATAATTAATTAACAAAAACACATGAAAATGCACTAAATCAACAAAATAAATAGCAAAAACTATTTATTTATCATTTTAAACTAAAAAGCTTTGAAGATATAAATGAAAAGTTCCTTTTTCTAGGGAAATAATGCAATGGAGGTTTCTAACCCAAGTTATTTTTTTTGCTTGAGTCTGGTTTCTTGGGAATATAGGTGTAATGAATAGTGGTTGTTTCCGAAGTCTTTTTTTCAGGTCGCTCTGACAATGGGGTATACAACCTTCTCCCTTTCTCATCTACCATCCAGTAAGGGTTGTCATCGTCCAGATCATTTTCTTCTTCCACCCATTTTTCGGTTTTGCGCTGAATTCCTTCTTTTCGATAAAAAAAGGCGAGCAAGATTCCGGCAAACGCGCCAAACAAATGAGATTCCCACGAGACTTCTTCTTTTAAGGGCAATACATTCCAAATCAAATGACCATATAGAAAGACAACTCCCAATGAAATGCCCATTAGGTATTTGTTTTTGCGAATAACTCCACTGGTAAACAAAAAACCAGCAAAAGCATAAATTACTCCTGATGCGCCAATGTGCCAATTGGGACGAGCAGCTACCCACACCCAAAAACCAGTAATTAAAGTTGAGAGTAAAACTATTTTAAAGGCGATTTCTTTATAATGATAGAATATAGCCCACCCCAGTATAAAAATTGGTAATGTATTTCCCCAGATGTGTTCATCATCTGCATGTACAAACGGGGCGGTTAAGATTCCCAACAGCCCACGTAATTTTCGAGGATAAACACCTAAATAGTAAAATGAAGTTCCCAATCCGTTTTCAACAAGAAAAACAGCCCACATTAACAAAACCACCAAAGCAGGAAACCAAATTGATTTTTTCCAAGAGTTAACTGGTGCTTCATGAACGTGTCTGACTTTCATACTCTTGAAACTACAAATAGTTGTCCAAAAGGATGTTGCTGACGATGTGGCAGAAGTCAACAATTAAGTGACTCCTTAATGTTTCAACTCTAACTTGAGTTCTTTTAGCTGTTGAAATACAGCGTAAGCCTTTTCTGAAAGTACTGCATCTACAGTAATATCTGTATTTGGTTTTGCTTTTTGCTGAAAAGGTTCTTCTTGAGTATTCTCTAATGTAAGGTTTAAGTATTGTGCTAAAGCTGCTTTGAGCTGATTAGGAGAATGTAACAAATCTTGATAATCGACTATTACCAAATTTTCCAAACGAACAAATTGCAGTGCATACTGATAATAGTTCAACCAAATAGCAACCCAATAATTTAAGGTGTCTTTTGTATAATTATCGGTTAAACGTTCTAAGCCAAAATCAAATTCTTTTTGGTTCAGTCCAAATTCATAATGCCCTAGCCAATTCATGTAATCCAACACAAAAGGATCTTCTGTTTGCTGTGCTATGAAGTTTTCATTTTGACGCATTAAAGACTTTGCATGCTCAACGGGGTCTCTAAATAGAAGTATAACTTTGTTGTTGGCTTTACGTTTATTCATAGCATCTAAACGCAACATATAATTGTTGTTCTTCGCCAGATAGTGCGTTGAATCTTCTGCTTTAAACAGCTGCTGATACTTTAAGTAGAGAGCATAAGTATCATCATTTATCTCATGAACCGCTAACGATTTTTCATGAACATAAGCATCATTTAATGAAGCTTTAAAAAAGTATTCTTCCAGAGCTTCAATAGAACTTTCGCTAAATGTTACGTTATCTCCGTGAGCACGCTCTCTTTCTTTTACCTTTTTAGGATTGTAAACCTTTTTCCACAAGTTAGGAGCCATTAAGAAAGGCATATTCAAATAACTAATGGAATGAAAAACTTTTGGTTCATAGAGTAAGTTGGTCAATGCTGTTGTTCCGGCTCTGGCCAGCCCCGTAACCATTATAAAAGGTTTGTCTGATGGTTTTACATTGTTCTTTTTCAGCTCACGCTTCAATAGAAATTGTCCTACGGAATAATTATCCAAAATGATGGTGTGTAACAATTTGGACCAATAGCTATAGTCTGATTTTGATTTGCCTTTGAGTAGAAAAAGTACCAAACTCCCAATGAGCATACTAAGGTAGAAATAGAGCGAAGAAACATCAGGAGTTTCAACCTCTGCATATTTAACGTAAACCACAGCTGGTAAAGCGCCTATAGCTAAGGTGACAAAAAACAAGAATAGGTTAATGAAAAGTTGAGATAACAGACGACCAAGGTTCTTTAAAATCAAACGGTCTTTTTCACGCTCATCAAGTTTTGGGTTGAGCAAAATATCCATCTGTTTTACAGCTGCTACAGCCAATTTGAAAAATGGCTTTTGCAACAGAAAAACAACGGCTACACAAAAAAGTGCTGATCCTAAAAGAACCAGCAAATAATAAATGTAGCTCATCTATTTATCCCCTTTGAATCTTGAGATCATCCGCTTAATGGGTCTCCAGAGAACAACTAGAATACTTGCTAAAACAATGAGTAAAACAATTCCTACAATAACAATTGTAGCTACTCCAACTCCAGGTCCAATGTATAGTAACATGCTATTTACTGATTTAAAAAGTTAATGTCTTCATAAGTTCTTGTCCAATGCGGACGTTGCACATAAATGTCCTCTAAGTCGTTGTAATACTTCTTAAGTAGCGTACCTTCTTTACTGAGCACATAAATTTTTCCATTATTCTGGCTCTCGACAAAAACATCACCGTTAGACAATACATGATGAAGGCCTTGCGTAAAAGTGTAAACTTTTTCTTCTTCAAATTGATCCGAAAGGAGTGTTGTAAATGTAGAGTCGTTAAAATGATATGCCACCACTCCTGATATACGATTAAATGTTTCGTTAACTGCCACAAAAGAAGTGTCTATACCCCATGTACCTTTTTTGATGGTTGAAATGTTATTGTTAAACACTGTAATGGTTGAATCATTGAGAATGTCCACATCGTGTTGACCGTAAAATGAACCTTGAATTACTCGAATCACTTTTCCTGTTGATGGCCTGAACAACAGTACTGCCGAGATGTGTCTAAAGCTTAATAAGACATCCCCCTTTTTCCAATATTTCCCATCTTCTAATATGGGCTCAACATCATTCAAATGCATAGGGTCTTCTCCTGAATCATGAATCCTGTTTGATTTCCCAAACAGCATGTATTCCAAGTTATTTTCATGAAAAACCTTTGTCATTGATTTTTTGTACAATGTCTCCCCGGTTTTGAGATCTATTTTACAAATGCTATTGTCCCAATAACTTAATCGATTCTTTTTATTGCTTAACTTCATTCTTGAACTTGCCCAGATATTGCTATCTGCCGAAAGGTTAATTGCATGATGGTATTGCTGATCTGTATTGTGCCAAATCACCTTTGAATCTTTGTCAATTCTAAACATGTTCTTTGATTCATCACAAGTTACAATCACAGACTTGTCTGCTAGCAAAATAGGTCCTCTAGGTTCACTGTGCGTAAACTCTCTATCTGTTTTATGAAAGTCTTTTTCCAAGAGGTTCCACTCGTGAATTATACTATCGTTTCTGAGGTTCTTAAGGCTTATCAGCCAATTTCCTTTTTCAACACGTCCATTCATTCCATACAAATCATAGGACATCTTGTTTTCACTCAGAAAATTAGAATCTGCTACAATTGAATACTCTGGCTTTTCAACCTCTTGAGCTACTTCAAAAATAACCTTGGGGAATTCTGAAAATTCTTTTAGAGGATGTGTAAGAAATCCTAGATTTTCACCTCCTTCATGAACGTAAACAACCGCATAAGCAAATAAATTAAGCAATGCTACTCCTAAGATTACGAAACTGATCTTTCGTAAAACATTATACACCATAGATCTACATATTACCAGACTTCTGTCTCAAACTTTTTAAGAAGTCTTTATTTTTACAGTTATAAAGCTTTGGGAGGATGTAAGATTACCTAACAATGAGGGTATAAAGGATATCAAAACTTTACACAAACTCGTGCAAATATGAAAAATTGTACAGATTATGTGTTTTTTTGAATTTCAAAATCATACTTAGCTCAAAAATCGAAATATATGCATCCTGAAATTCGGAAAATACTTTCGCAAAAAGACATTGAGTGGTATGGAGACTTGGAAGATGATTGCTCTGCCCGATGGGCGGGCTTAATTCTTCGAGCCGAAATGATGGATGATGACCGTTGGTGGTGGGCTGTATCTGATGCCAAAAACGACTTGTTAGAAATTGACAGCTCGAATAACCACGATCTTATCTGTAAAACAGCTACCTCCGCCAGAACAAGAGCAGAAACAGCTGCAAAAGAATATATTCACTCTTTTTTAGGCCTGTAGACTTATTCTTTATTAAAATGAATTTCCCCTACTTACGTACATCTGTCCTCTCAAAGAAATTTCTTCTTTTAATCATTTTTATTGGCTTCTATTTGCTTTCTTATTCACAAGATAAACGATATAGCGATGGCTACTTTTTTTGTACAAATAGAGATTGGGCTGTATCTGTAGCCGGACATTTTCATCAGCCTTTTTCAAATGAAATTAGCTTAGTACGAACCTCGCTCATGAGGCCTTATAAAGGAATGCCTTCAGACGGAAAATATAATTTTAAGTTCTTGGCTTTTTACTATTCAAAAATTGGAATTGAGACTTCATACAACACCTATTTTCAAGTGGCGCCAAAAATTGGAATAGGAGGGAATATTGCCTTTTTTAACGCTAATCTGAGCTACATTTTATTCAATGATCGTTTCAAAACTTATTCTTCAGGCATTTTACCCGAAATTGGTTTTAGCTTAGCGGGAATGGTACACATTAATTACAGTTATAATTTTTTATTGGGTAGTGACCAACTATCTGGTATTACTCCAACTCATAGGCTAACAATAAGAATCATTTACTTTTACAGTGAATGGAAAGATTATTCTTCTGACAACTGAAAGCCAAGCTTTAGCAATAACTCTTTAGGAGGGTTATTGTAGAAATAAAACGATTTATTAACGGGTATAAACTGATCTGATGATTGTACCAATGCCTCATCATAATACCCTACCAAAGCAATATTGGTATCAGATTGTTGATAGGCTTGGTTCACTTTTTCAACATATTCGGGGTAACGGTCTGTATTGGTCACATAACGAGCCACAACTTCTTCTTCAGTATAAAACATCAACTTCCATTGTAACAAACCTCCTTTACTAAAAAGGTATTCCACATCATGAGCTTCCATTAACTGAACCAACTGCTGTTCCGAAACATTGTCGTAATAAACATGATCTTTAAAGCGGTAAAGCGATACTGCTCCCATCAAAATGACAATGGTAAAAGCAACAGGAATGAACTTGTTGTTTTTCAACATTACGGCTACTGAATAAATCATCAATAAAACATACCCTAGTAAAGGAATAATGTAACGCGGGTTAGAACCATCAACAACAACTAAATACCCTAGTGAGAACAATACTGACACGCTCGAAACCAGAAATAGCCCGTTTAGTTTTCTATTGATCACCATTACACCAATTCCAATCAAAAAGACTACAGGAATACTATAACTAGTAATACTACTCAGTAATTGTGTAATCAATTCTGGTTCAATGTACTCTGTATAATCGTAACTACCAGTAAAAGCCAAAAACACATTTTCCGGAATGTTCTTTACCCACTCAAAATGAATGCTGGAAAAACCTATTTTGGGAGGTATCCAAAAGTGAGTCAAGCCTCTTTTCAAAAATGAAAAAACGCCTATTCCTAAAACCAATCCAATGATTCTCCATAGTGCAGACCTAAAAGATTTTATTTGAAAATCGCGATAAATCAACAATGGAATTAGCCCGGCTAACCACAATGGCTGTGCTTCGTAAATAATTAGGAGTAATAATCCGGTTACGATTGAGGGAGCTATAGACTGTTTTTCTTTGGGAGCAAACAACAAAAACATTACAACAGAGGTAAGCATAAAAGCGGTTAAATATCCTCCCCTTGCTTTCATTGACCAAATGGCATAAGTAGGAGAAAAAACCAGTAATAATGTCACTAAAAAAGCTCCCCAGTGTGTATTTCTATTTCCTATGCGAGCAAGTGCTTTGTAAAAGAAAACTATCCCAATGGTAAAGAGCAATAACATGGCTAGTTTTACGGCCAAAATGGATATTCCCATCAATGCATAAAACATTGATATGGGAAGCACTTCTAAAAACGAAAAGCCATACGATTGGCCATAAAAAAACAGCGGAAGCTCTTTCCCTTCCATAAAATGTTTCGCCATTAACCCAACAATGCATTCGTCTCCATCCATGTACAAATTAGGACTTAGTAATTGAGGTAAACGAGAGAAGAACGTAATAAAAATAAGCAGTGGAATAGCATACTTTCCTGTTTCAGTTGGGATAGTGAATATTTTCATTTGTTTGGGTTGTTCAGAACTAATATACGATATCTGTTATATCGTCTAAAATCACATCCCTCATCTAGTACGTTTATTCTGACACCAGAATACTAAAAAAGCCACTGAAAATTCAGTGGCTTTAACTTATTATACTTACTGTTAAGCTGTTATTTACTCATCGTAGTCAAAATCGTCATCGCGATTAAACGAGAACATAGAGTTCATAATGTCTTTGAATGACAAACCGGTATCCAATACGTTTTTACTGATCAGCGAATATTCTGCCAATCCGTGCAATACCAATTCCATGTACAGAAACTGCTCGCTAGCATTGGCTTTAGGATGGTATTTTTTGACCAAATCAATTAGTCCGGGCACTTCAGACAATGTCTTTTCATAATCGCGGTTAGAAAGGTCATTTACCAAATCTACTTCATTGGTAGAAAACCAATTGATAATTGTTGCGTAAGGATTCTCTTGCTTCTTGCGCTTAATCATATCAGGATCTGGAAAATGCTGTGGAAACACTTTACGAATAACTTGTGCAATCAATTGGTAAGCAACACTAATCGCTCCCTCCTGCTCTCCTTCATAGACCAGCTCTACCTTTCCCGTAATGGCAGGAATAGCTCCCAACAAATCACTAATGCGAGCATTGGTTTTCTTTTCCGTATTGACCAATGTTCTGCGTTCGGCAGCAGCCACCAAATTTTCAAATGCAGAAATGGTTAAACGAGCCGAAACTCCAGATTTCTGGTCGATGTACTCACTTTCACGCGCTACAAAAGCAATGTGCTCAATCATGTCTTCCAATAAGGGAGCTACAGATACCTTTTTACGCTGTTCGTCTGTAATTCGGGCTTCTTGTTGCGTAATTTGCTTGGCAATTTCTATCGACTTCGGATAGTGTGTAATAATCTGACTTTGAATACGGTCTTTCAACGGAGTAATGATTGATCCTCTGTTGGTATAATCTTCAGGGTTAGCGGTAAACACAAATTGAATGTCTAGTGGCAAACGCAATTTAAATCCGCGAATTTGAATGTCACCTTCCTGCAAAATGTTAAACAACGCCACTTGAATCCGTGCTTGCAAATCGGGTAATTCGTTAATCACAAAAATGCAACGGTTCGAGTTCGGTACGAGTCCAAAATGAATTACACGTTCATCAGAATAACTCAATTTCAAATTGGCTGCTTTTATAGGATCAACATCACCAATCAGATCAGCTATGG
Source organism: Crocinitomicaceae bacterium (assembly GCA_002705995.1). GTDB lineage: Bacteria > Bacteroidota > Bacteroidia > Flavobacteriales_G > Salibacteraceae. Next base: position 146,965 of record PAJI01000006.1, read on the forward strand.
TAACATCAGGAGTGGCTAATTTTTCAGTATAGCGCTCTTCGCGATGTAACCAGTCTATTGGTGTATCGTCACCTTTTTCAGCAATCACATCTTTGGCATAACGGGAAAGCGGTTGAAAAGGATCATCATTCAAATCAGAACCTTCTATCACCGGAATCCATTCATCCAATAAGTTGGTCATTGCACGGGCGATACTCGTTTTTGCCTGTCCGCGTAAGCCCAATAAGTTCACGCTATGCTTGGATAAAATAGCGCGTTCAATATCTGGGATTACGGTATCATCGTATCCCAAAACACGATCGAACACTTTTTCTTTTTTGCTCATTTTTTCAATGAGGTTATTTCTCAATTCGTCTTTGATAGACGTGCTTTCGTAACCGGAAGCTTTTAACTCTCCCAGTGTTTTGATCGCTGGTTTTTCCGTTTTGATCATTTATCTAACGTTTCTTCTTCTATTGGATTCGTAATCTTCAAAAATGAAATCACCTAGGCCATTTAGCCCGGTATAAAAGGCTTTCCCTTGATTGGCTACCGTAAAATCTTCTACAAACTTTTGCAAGTAGGGATCTTGAGCAATCATAAAGGTTGTAATCGGGATGCGTAATTTTCTGCACTGAACAGCCAGATTAAGGGTTTTGTTGATCACTTTAGGATCTAATCCAAAACTGTTTTTGTAGTATTCGCCATTTTCAATCAAACAGGTGGGCTTGCCGTCTGTAATCATGAAAATTTGCTTGTTGGCATTTTTACGTCTGCGCAACAAGTCCATTGCTAGCTCAAGCCCTGCAACAGTATTTGTATGATAAGGACCTACTTTAAGGTAAGGCAAATCTTTAATTTTAATCTCCCAAGCATCGTTACCAAACACCACAATATCTAACGAATCTTTCGGATATTTTCGCTTGATGAGCTCTGCCAAAGCCATCGCTACTTTTTTGGCTGGAGTAATGCGGTCTTCACCGTAGAGAATCATACTGTGCGAAATGTCTATCATCAATACGGTAGAAGCCTGAGACTTGTGCTCGTTTTCTACAATTTCCAAATCATTTTCGGTGAGGTGAAAGTTGTCCATTCCATGATTTATCTGAGCATTTCGGATGGAATCTGTAAACGAAATTTGCTCCATGCGATCACCAAAATTAAATGGCCTTCTATCGCTTGAAGGCTCATCTCCATGTCCCGTAAAATTAGTTTTATGATTTCCTCCTGAAGAGGATCTTTTTAGTTTTCCAAACACTTGATCAAGCGAACGCTGACGAATTACTTGTTCTGTTTTACCCGTCATTTTGCGCGGTCCGCCTTGTCCGTTTCCATCATTCTCTATAAACCCTTTTTTCTTAAGGTCTTCGATAAAATCATCTAGCGTATAGTCATCATTCGTAAGGTTGTGTTCCTGATCTACTTCACGCAACCAATCCAATGCTTCATCTACATCGCCCGAAGTGTACACCAACATTTCCATAAAGATGTCAAACAACCGTTCAAATGGAGTTTGCTTCTTTTTTTGGTCAATGTATTTTGTGAATTTATATCCTAACATAGTTTTTAAATGTAAGAAGTTCTTACGACTAACATTAAACTACTCACATGAAATAAAGTTTACGCTGAAGTCTTACTATTTTTGCACCCACAAATCTTAGTTTATGGACTACGGAAAAGATGTTGCTGATTGGATTTATCAGTTGTTAATCAAATGGGGGGTTCCTCAGGATTATGCCATTTATGTTAAGCTTATTGCTCTAATCTTTATTGTAGCTGCCATTGCTTGGGTCGTTGACAAGGTTGCCCGGCAAATTATTTTACAAGCAGTATCGCGCATAGCATCGCGTACCAAAACTGACATTGACGATATTTTAGTTGAGCACCATGTTTTTAGAAACATTGCACACATTGCGCCTGCTATCTTCATTCGTTTTGTGCTTCCCGTCATCTTTTCAGATTTTCAAGATTACACCCTGTTTTTCAGAGAGGTTATAGACATCTACATCATTGTAGCATTTGTGTTATTTTTCCAAGCTGTTTTGCGTTCTATGAACAAGATTTTACGCAAAATTCCTTTGTTCAAAGACAAGCCGGTTGAGAGTTATACGCAATTACTCAACATTGTCAACTACGTTTTTGGATTTCTGTTTATTGTCAGCGAATTAACCGGGAAATCGTTGGTTACCTTTTTTACAGCATTGGGTGCGGCTTCTGCAGTTTTAATTCTAACATTTAAGGATACTATTTTAGGTTTTGTTGCATCTATTCAGCTTTCTGCCAACGATATGGTAAAAGTTGGTGATTGGGTAAGTTTTGAGAAATATGGTGCCGATGGAGATGTGATTGAGATCAACCTTACCACCATCAAAGTTCAAAACTTTGATAAGACCATTACAACCATTCCTACTTATGCTTTTATTTCTGATGCTTTTAAAAACTGGCGCGGAATGCAAGAATCCGATGGAAGACGCATTAAACGTTCTATTAGCTTCAAAATTTCAAGTGTTCGTTTTTGTACTCCCGAAATGTTGGAACGCTACCGCAAATACCAATTGGTTGCAGATTATATTGATCATCGTCAGCATGACATTAACGATTACAATACACAGAACAACATTGATAAGTCTGAACTCATCAACGGTAGAAATATGACCAACCTAGGTATTTTCAGAAAATACATGTTAGAATATTTGGAAAAGCATCCCGCTATCCACAAAGAAATGACCTTGATGGTTAGGCAACTTGAACCTACTGAAATTGGTGTTCCTCTAGAAGTTTATTGTTTTAGTAAAGACCAACGTTGGGTAAACTACGAGTACATTATGAGCGATCTTTTTGACCATTACCTCTCTGCTGCTCGTTATTTTGACTTGGAAATTTTTGAACGTCCTACAGGAACAGACTTTGCCACCGCTTCTCAATATTCTGTTGAACAGAAAAGAGATGAAAAAAATCAAGATAAGGAAGGTTAAAACACAAAGTTAACTCCCAAACTGTACGTCAAAACCTGGGTTTCAGATTCAATTTTTCTGTACACCGGATCTCCATTATCATCAAACTCTATTGACTTGGGATCTAGGTACTTTGTTTGAGTTCCGTATATGTTTTGCACGTGTAGATCCAGGTAAACGGAATTTACCAATTTAACCAAAAAACCTCCACCATAGCCATAACTCCAAGATGTTCTGGTTTCAGTATCTGTCTCAGGATCGGGCTGAGTTCCACCACTTAAGTCGTCCACCTCTATTTTTGTTTTTATGCTAAAGAAGCGTGCTCCTGCTATTCCTTCGAAATAAGGGTTAATAACATCGGTTAATCTTCTGAACGGCATAATACGCGCATTTAAATACAGTGGAATCATACTCCCATTAACCGTACTTTCTACTTCATACTCACCATAACTGGAGTTCTCTAATGTCATTGTCTCCACTTCTCTTCCGATCCAGTAATATTCAAACTGGCCTCCTAAATCCAATGGAGAATCATCAAATAGTGGAAACAACATTCCTCCTCCCAAACCAAAGAAGGCATTGTTGGGATATTTGGCAGCAAATTCGTTTTGAGGGAAACCCAGTTTTGCCCCTAAGTGTAATTGTCCGCTAAAATCTGTGAATTGGCTCTGGGCCATTAAAAATGTAGGGATAAAGCCAATGAGTAAAAAGAGTACAACTTTACTTTTCATGTGTTCAGGTTGGATGATATTGGCGGGTATAAACAAAAAAAATGCCATGCATGAATGCACGGCATTTTATGAATTATAGTGTAGCTTCTGCTTACTGCTTGTCTACTTTGATCAATTCAACTTCAAATACTAAAGTTGAATATCCCGGAATTGATCCACCGGCTCCGCGCTCACCATATCCTAATTGATAAGGAATGTAAAGCTTGTACTTAGCACCTTCTTTCATCAGTTGAAGACCTTCAGTCCAACCGCGAATTACTTGGTTCAAACCAAATGATGCTGGCTGACCTCTGTCATAAGAGCTATCAAATACAGTTCCGTCAATCAAAGTTCCTTTGTAATGAACAGTTACTTTATCTGTTGCATCGGGCTGAACTCCCGTACCTTCTTTCAACACTTCGTATTGAAGTCCGGAAGCTGTTACGGTAACGCCTTCGCGTTTTCCATTTTCTTCAAGAAACTTCTCGCCATCGGCTGCAGCTTCTTTGGCTTGCTTTTCTTTCATTGTTGTAAAATATTCTGTGATGGTTTGATTGGCTTGCTCAACCGAATATTTTGTACTATCTCCTTCAAATTGAGCTTTAAAACCTTCTGCTAAAGCATCTGTATTTACAGTATCTAAACCTTGTTGTTTAAGGTTAGCTGCAATGCTCATTCCAAGGCTGTAGCTTAAACTATCTACCTTTGTTTCTGCACTCATTTCTGTTGTCTCTTTTTTAGATTTTCCTTTAAAAACGCTGCAGCTTGCCAGTGTGGTTCCGNCTAACAACAGTGCTATTATTGACTTTGCTTTCATAGTATTTAGTGGATTATTTAGGCGGATTAAGATCCAATAATTCAACTTCGAAAATCAATGTTGAATAAGGAGGAATTGACCCTGCATTGCGCTCACCATATCCTAATTCTGCTGGAATATAGAATTTGAATTTTGAACCTACAGGCATCATTTGTAATCCTTCTGTCCATCCCGGAATTACGCGATTTACGCCAAATTGAGCTGGTTGGCCTCTTTCGTATGAACTGTCAAACACAGTACCATCTACTAGAGTTCCTTTGTAATGTACTTTAACAATATCAGTTAGTGTTGGCTTATCGCCACTACCCATTTCAACTACTTCATACTGAAGGCCTGAAGCTGTAGTTTTAACACCTTCTTTGGTTGCATTATCTTGTAAGAACTTCTTGTTTTCAGCAATACGATCTGCATATTGTTCTTTCATTTTAGACTCCTGACGCACACGTGCAACATTCTGTGNATAACGGTTCGCTTCTTCATTGTTCATTACAATTGAAGAATCACCATCTCTTGCCGCTTTAGCTGCAGCCATGAACACTTCAAGATCAACATCTTTAAAATCTCCATTTCCCAACCATGTACCATAGTTTACGCCTAAAGCATAACTTACAGAATCTGTTTCATTTTTAAGAGTACCGTCAAATGCTGATTGGTCTGATGCAGCGTTTTGGTTACATGCAGTAAAACCTGCTGCTGCCAAAAGAATTGCGAATGCTGTTTTTTTCATAAAAATTAGGTTCTAACTTTAAAATTGGTTTGCGCGAAAGTAACGCTTTTTAAATGGCTTAAAGAATGAATTAAGAACAGAATCAAGCCATTCCTCTTTCTTTTTTTATCTGCTCGTAAGCTTCTTGTACTTTTTGGAATTTCTCTTTTGCTGCCTCTTTATATTGTTCATCTAATTGCGAGACTTTATCAGGATGGTATTTCACCGCCATTTTACGGTACGCTTTTTTCACCTCTGTATCTGAAGCAGAAGAAGTTATTTCCAGTATTTCATAAGATGATTGCACGTCTTTTGCTTTGAACATTGCGGCTATAGATTGGAAATCTTTTCCTGAAATGTTCATGTAACTTGCAATGGTTTGCAGTACACGTAACTCTTGGCTATCAACGTATTTATCGGCATTGGCAATCCCAAACAAATAATGCATCAACTGTAAACGCATGGCATGTGGCATGTTGGCTTGAATTTGCATGCTGATCTGACGGATGGAAATGTCTTGCTTTAAGATTTCTTTCAGCATCGGAAGTGCTCGTTTCATATTCGCTTCTCCGATCTGCTTGGTTAAAAAATCTTTTACATAGTTCAATTCTGACTTTAATACTTTGCCATCAGCCTTCATTACTGCTGCTGACAACACCAATAAACTAACTTCAAAATCTCCGCTACGTGTTTGTTGAGCATCTCGGTAAGGGTTTCCCCCGTATGCACTTCCCCCTCTTCCGCTACTGTATTGATTTCCTGAATTCGGTTTTCCTACAGCTTCTCCTACACTACTATCGTAAAAAGATCCCAAGGCAAAGCCAATTACTGCTCCTATCGGACCTCCAAAAGCCCAGCCTAATCCTCCGCCTAGCCATTTACCGTATTTTGCCATTTTAAACTTGTCTGTTTGTTATTTGAAGTAGTTGGTTGTATCAACAAAAAATGGGAACCGAAGTTCCCACTTTTCTATTGTTAGTCGATCAAATTAACACTACGCTTAATAAAAGCTGTTAGCTCTTTACCTTTCAGCATGTTTTGTGAAAGTTTCGCCAAATCAACAGCTTGCTTAGCTAATGCTTTTTTCTTCTCACCATCCTGCTCAAGCAATATTTTGCTGGTTAACGGATGATTGCTGTTCACCACAAGGTTAAACATGTCTGGCATATTGCTCATACCAAACATTCCACCTCCGCCACCAACTTGTTGTTGCTCTTTCATTCTACGCATGAACTCAGGACGTGTAATNAACATCGGATCATCGTCTTCTTTCAAGCTTTCGAACACTACAGTAAACTGCTCTTTGTTCACCACTGATTCAACCACCGGNTGCAACTCTTTTTGTTGATCTTCGGTTAAGTTCGATTCNATGTTTTCTTCTTTAGGAATTAGCTTATCAATTGTATCCGAATCTACGCGCGTAAACTTGGTTTTTTCCCATTTCATCTCAAGGTTTTGCACCAAGTGAGAAGTTAACGGGCTATCCAAAATCAACACTTTGTAATCGCGGTTTTTCGCCTGTTCAATAAAAGCATCTTGCTCTTCTACATCATTTGCGTAAAGGAATACAAGATTGTCGTCTTTATCTNTTTGAAGGTCTTTTACCAACTCTTTAAACTCTTCGTAGGTTGCATAGTTTCCATCCACATCTTTTAACAAGAATGCTTTCTGAATACGATCGAAGAATTTTTCATCGGTTAACATTCCGTATTCGATAAACACTTTAATGTCGTCCCATTTCTTTTCAAAATCTTCACGATTTTCTTTGAACATGGAAACTAGTTTATCGGCTACTTTCTTGGTAATGTGGCTTGAAATTTTCTTCACATTTCCATCTTCCTGAAGGTAAGAACGGCTTACGTTCAGTGGAATATCCGGTGAATCGATTACCCCATGCAACATGGTTAAAAACTCAGGAACGATGTTTTCAACCGCATCNGTAATGAATACCTGATTTGAATACAGCTGGATTTTATCGCGCTGCATTTGAATGTTGTTTTTCAGTTTNGGGAAATACAAAATTCCGGTCAACTTAAACGGATAATCTACATTCAAATGAATGTGGAACAATGGCTCTTCAAAGCTCATTGGATANANNTCGCGNTAAAAAGTGGCATAGTCTGCGTCTTCTAAATCAGCCGGAGCTTTTGTCCATGCCGGAGAAGGATTGTTGATAATATCATCAATCGTTTGGTCTACCTGCTCAACTTTTCCATCTTCATCTGTCTTTCCTTCAGGGTCGTCTACTTTAATGGTTTTGGTCCCAAACTTAATTTCAACCGGAAGGAATTTACAGTACTTGTTTAGAATACCGCTAATGCGACTTTCTTCTAAAAACTCTTCAGAATCTTCNGCTACGTGAAGGATGATATCTGTACCGCGTTCNNCACGTTCTGCTGCAGAAATTGTATACTCTGGATTTCCGTCACATTCCCACCTTACAGCATCGCCTCCAGCAAAAGATTTGGTAACTACCTCCACTTTTGAAGCTACCATAAATGCAGAGTAGAACCCTAAACCAAAGTGTCCGATAATGCCTGTGTCTTCGGCTTTACCTTCGTATTTTTTAAGGAATTCTTCTGCTCCAGAGAAAGCTACNTGGTTCAAGTACTTTTCAACTTCTTCTTGAGACATCCCAACACCATTATCACTAATTGTGATGGTTTTGTTGTCTTTATCCACTTTTACTTCTACCAACAAACGGCCTAAATCGCCATCGAATTCACCCATTTTAGAAAGGGCTTTTAGTTTGCTGGTGGCATCCACTGCATTGGATACCAATTCTCTCAAGAAAATCTCGTGATCTGAGTAAAGAAATTTCTTGATAATGGGAAAAATATTGTCTGCTTGTACGTCAATTTTTCCTGTTGCCATGGTCTTAGTATTTTGAGTTTATTGTTTTAAGCTATCGCAACCCAAAAGTCAAATGGTGTGCCACTACAAATAGTCTGACAAGTTGGCGNTGAATTCATTTTTTTACACCAAAAANTTAACTTTATTTANTTTTTATTNAACTTTATTTAAATTTGTTTCGAATTATTAAAACAAAAATGAAACAAAAACCAAATTTACCCACCAAATGTCCAAGCTGTGAAAGCCCTCTTGGTGTAAAANGGTTGGCNTGTTCTGCTTGTGGAACAGAAGTAGAAGGACAATACGACATGCCTGCCCTGCTTCAACTNTCGAAAGAAGACCANGATTTCATTTTGAAATTTGTTTTATCGAGTGGTAGCCTTAAACAAATGGCCAAGTGGATGGAACGGAGTTATCCGTTAGTGCGCAACCGGCTAGACGAGATCATTGAAAAACTAAATGCTTTGAACAATGTGGAATAAATTACTTCGACCTTTTCATTACATCGCAGGTGAAAAAGCCTTGTTGATAGGTNTNGTTTTTTCTGTTGCGGCATCTGTAATCGCAATGCTGAATGAGCTTCACTTTAATGGTTCTATCAATTTAAAATTCATTGGGTATGAAACAGCAGACTACATCTATTTTCTAGAACCTTTCATTGATGTATTGGTACTTTCCGGTGTATTGTCATTGGCCGCTTTAGTACTTAAAAAGCATTTTAGAATTATCGACTTAATAGGAACGCAATTNTTAGCCAGAGCTCCAATACTCATCATGACTNTATTGATNTCTTTCTCNGGTATNACAAGAGCTTCTTCTCAAGCAATGCTCAANCANATGGGAGAAAANCCTGAAATTCCTTCTGACCTTATCCCTCTTATTGTAACAGCACTTTTATCACTTCCCTTTTTGATCTACATGCTTTATTTAATGTACCAAGCATTTTCCATTTCTACCAATGCATCTGGTGTAAAAGCAATTGTNCTCTTTATTGCNGCATTCATCATTTCTGAAATCATTCTATTCTTTCTTTATAACAACTTATATCCTATCGTATGAAAACTAAAATCATCCTCCTCACNCTATTTATCTGCGGCTTTACGCCCATTATAAAGGCTCANCAAATCCTTGACACTACCTTTCAATCGGGAAGTCTTACACTCAACGGAACGTTAACNCTACCTGCCGGAAATGACACATATCCTATTGTTGTATTGGCACACGGCTCAGGAGCAAATGACAGAAATGAATCGTTTACACCTACAGGAAGTAACGGAGCTTGTCTTTANCCCGATATGGTAAANGAAACTTCAATGTTGTTCAAAGATTTGGCAGATTCATTTGCTCTAGCCGGTATTGCTACTTTTCGATACGACAAGCGTACNTANACCCATGCNNCTACACTTGATCCTCAAACAATACTTGTNAACGATTTTGCCGATGATTTATCTGCTGCTGTTGATTTTATCAAAGGGTTTTCTGCCGTAGATCAAGAACAAATCTATTTATTGGGACATAGTCAAGGTTCAAATTTTATTGCAGTTGTAGCNCAACAACGCAACGATATTAACGGGCTCATTTCAATGGGAGGAAACACAACGCCTATTGACACTATTTTGGCTCGTCAAAACAGAGACATTAGTTACCTCTGCAACCAAGATACAGCAACCGGAGATCAGTATTATTCTGATGTTTTAACTGCTATGGGAATGGTTCGTGATGGAAGTTGGCCAAACAATCAAGCACTTATGGGCGCTTACGAACCNTTTTGGAAAAACTGGATTGATTTAACCGATTCTGTGATCTTCAATTATAATGCTGCTAATCTGCCTTTATTGGTATTACAAGGTGGAGATGATTTCAACGTACCTCCTTCAGAAGCACAACCTTTTTATTCGTTAGATCCNGCAACAACTGTTATTGTAGAGTTGAGNGGCCTGAATCATTTCTTTAATGATGGAGATGANCCGGAAACAACTATTGCTACCAAAACCACCATCATTGAATGGATATTGGGTGTTCAAACCAGTGTTGGTNCTCTAGGTGAAACACCTGACTTAACCTGGAAACAATGGCCCAACCTGTTTGAAATTTCTTCAGCAACAACCACTGATTTTAACTTTCAGCTTTTTGATNTCCAAGGAAGAAAAGTGATGGAACAAACAACTAAGAATAGTCAACAAATGCAAGTCNATTATTCGAACCTCAACGGAATTTACATTGCAGTTGTTAAAACAACTGATGGCCAGATGTTGAATCAAAAATGCTTTATTGCACAGTAAANAAAGGATTGGGAAGTAATTTCACCNTTACTTCATCTTTTTCCGAAAGCGGCATTGCACTTGAAAATGCCGCTTTTATTTTTTGTTTACCATTGGATAACACAACCAATTGATCAGNCCCTGCNAAGGCNATGTGCTCTATTTGCATCGCAANTCCATCTTCTGCCANTAGCACTTGATTAGGGCGAANCAATACATTATCATCGATACAATGTTGCAGGTTGGTTTCTCCAAACAATTGCTCAAACACCTCCTTCTCAACTACATTGAGTATACCAAAGTAATNTCCAATTGAAATTGTTTTCGGTTTGAAAAACAATTCTTTTCCTACTCCTTTTTGAACTTCTTTTCCTCCTTCCATATAAAGCACTTCATCGCCATGTTGGAGGGCTTCATTAGGNTCATGTGTAGTGTACAAAACCGNTAATTGATTTTGGCGCACATGCTCTAACACATGTTGCATTAATTGTGCTTGTAATACGTTATCTAATTGAGAAAAAGGTTCGTCAAGTAACAACACTTCCGGATCTCCGGCTAATGCTCTTGCAATGCTTAAACGCTGCTGTTGACCACCACTTAGTTGTTCAGGCAATTTGGCTTGGTGCTCTGTTAATCCACACAATTGAAGGAAATACAAGACGGCTTCATGCTTTTCATCATCTAACAAATGGCGCAATTGCTGCTCAATGTTGTCATATACCTTGTGTTTCCACAATAGCTTAAAGTCTTGATAGACCAAGCGCATGCGGTCATGTCCGGGAAGTAATTTGTAAGCAGGCCCTTTTACCTTTTCACCCTCCAGCTCAACACTGCCCTTCTCCAAATCAACCAATCCGTAAACGGCTTTAAGTAACGTTGACTTTCCACTTCCACTAGGACCGGTAACGGCCAACACTTTTCCTTTTTCCAGTTCAAACGAAATGCTGAACAGCCCTTTTTGGGGTGAAGTTTCAGGATAGGTATATTGTAGTTCGTGTGCTTTTAGCATAAAAACGTGTTACAAGAGATCCAACAGGTTATGGACGCCAACCGGACGTTGAGTAGTAAAGCCTTCTCCATATTTTGCACCAATCAGGCGACCATACTGAATGGCTCTTCCTTCAATTTGTTGCAAAAATTCTTTAGAAGAAATGGGAGATTCCGGCTCATCAGATTCAGGATCGTAGAACTGTGTTTTAAAAGCCATAACAGACTTCATTTTTGTTTCCCATTCATCCGTTACATCAACCACCAAATCTGGGGTTACATAGTAATCCTGAATGTAGCGGTATATCGATTTTGGTCTCCACGCTTCTTGCTCCTGACCTTCCCATGTGGTAGGAACTTTACGCAAGCCCGATAGAAAAATAGCATCTGATGCCAGCTTTGAGGCCTTGCCATGATCAGGATGGCGGTCGTTTTCTGCGTTAATTAGAATTACATCCGGTTGAAACCTGCGCACTTGCTCAATAATCAACAGTTGATTTTCTTTGGTGTATTCAAAAAAACCATCTGCCATGCGCAGATTGTGACGTGCACTTAATCCTAAGATTTTAGAACTGTCTGCAGCTTCCTGGTCTCTGATTTCTGCACTACCACGTGTTCCTAACTCACCGCGTGTAAAATCTACTACTCCAACTTTTTTTCCTTGTTTGATGTGCTTTAAAATGGTTCCTGAACAACCTAATTCTGCATCATCTGGATGAGCGGCTAAAACGAGTATATCTAATTTCATGTTGACTGCTTAATACTTAAAACGTTGTAATTACATGTTGATACAACTATTTTGCAAAGGTAGCTATCCGGTACAAACAAGAACTGTTATCCTTTGATCCAATCAATGATTTCAGTTGCAGCAGGACTTTCTTGCGGATGAACAGACTTAACCCAATGGCCATTTTCATCAATTAAAAACTTTTGAAAGTTCCATTCCACCTCTGCATCAGCAACACCGTTCTGTGTTTTTTGTGTTAACCATTGATATACCTCATGCTGCTCTTCTCCTTTAACAGATACTTTTGCCATCATAGGAAAATTCACATTATACTCTAATGTACAGAACTGCTTAATTTCTTCATTGGTACCCGGTTCTTGTCCTGCAAAGTTGTTGGCAGGAAAACCAATAATTTCAAAGTTATCTCCTCCAAACTCTTGATACAACTCTTGCAATGTTTCATACTGAGGAGTAAGTCCACATTTACTGGCTACATTTACGACCATTAGCTTTTTGCCTTTGAAATCGCTCAACTGTTTACTATTTCCATCAATGTCTGTTACTGTAAAATCGTGAAAAGTCTTCATATACTCTTTTATTTATGCTGTTATTGTTTGTTTTTATTCAGTTGGTGAAGAAACAAAAGTAGTTTGACTTAGTTTTGCACCTGCTTTCCTTTTTAGAGGACAACATGTTAAAAGAAGTCACATACCTCGTTCGTAAAGAATTAATGCTCGAATGGCGCAGTAAAGCTGCTTTTGGTGGTGTATTGTTATATGTGGTCTCTACCATTTTTGTTGCCTATTTATCGTTTAAAGAAGTGGTTGAAGTTCCTGTTTGGAACGCACTGCTTTGGATTATTTTGCTTTTTGCAGCCACCAGTGCCATTGCCAGAAGCTTTTCTGAAGAAACCAAAGGCAAGCAATTGTACATGTATACACTGGCCAGTCCTCAAAGCATTGTTATTTCTAAAATTGTATACAATGCACTTTCAGTAAGTGTACTTTCTGTTTTGTGCTATGTTATTTACAGTTTGCTCATTGGCAACCTGGTTCAAAATCAATTGATGTTTTTCATCGCTTTACTTTTGGGCGCTATAGGCTTTTCCAGCACACTTACGTTGATCTCTGCTATTGCCTCACAGACCGATAATAACCTTACGTTGATGAGCATTTTAGGCTTCCCGATTATACTGCCTTTGCTCATTACTTTGTTAACATTTTCAAAAAATGCCATTGACGGAATAGCGTGGAGTGTGAATTTCAAATACATAGGAGTGCTATTGCTTCTAAACCTGATTGTTGTCACTTTATCCTATTTGTTATTTCCATACCTTTGGCGCGATTAAAAATGAGGGGAGGAATCAAAAAAAACTGGTGGAAATTTCTAGGCATTTTGTTTGTCATGTATGCCTTGATAGGTGGTCTTTTATTGGAAGTTCCACGGCTGGATATTCTCAACGAAACCATCAGAAATCTCTTTTATCATGTAACCATGTGGTTTGGCATGATGATCTTAATGACCGTTTCGGCCATTTACAGCATTAAATATTTACGGGGTTACGCACTTAAGAACGATGATGTAGCAAACAATGCTGCTCAAATTGGTTTGCTTTTGGGCACTTTAGGCATTAGTACCGGTAGTGTTTGGGCACGTTTTACCTGGGGTACTTTTTGGGTAAGTGATCCAAAATTAAATGGTGCAGCTATCACCTTACTCATCTATTTGGCTTACATGGTATTACGCAATTCAATGGACGAAGAACAAAAACGTGCAAAAATTGCAGCCGTATACAACATCTTTGCTTTTGTAATGCTTGTTGTATTCTTAGGCATCTTACCCAGAACAACAGATTCTTTACATCCCGGAAATGGCGGCAACCCTGGGTTTTCTGCTTACGAAGAAGATTTAGACTCGTCTATGCGTTTGGTATTTTACCCGGCCATTATCGGTTGGACGTTGTTGGGTGTTTGGATGCTCCAGTTGCGCCTTCGCATGAAACGCATTAAAGATACTCTTGAAGAAACTGATTCAGTTAGCAAGCATTTGGTATGAAACAACAAATTCAAACATACATCCGTAAAACACTTTTGCTTTTTAGCCTTTTACTCACTGGCGCTTCAACATTTGCTCAGAACAGTGAAGTTGAAATGGCCGATGTGATGCGTTCTAACGGAAAAATATATGTAGTGGTGGCTGTAATCGCTATCATTTTTACAGGTATTGTTATTTACCTGATAACCCTTGACCGTAAGGTTGGAAAGCTAGAAAAAGAATTAGAGGAGCATAAACGATGAAAAAGTCTCACATCATTGGTATTATCATTATTGCTGTTGCTATTGGTGCCATTTTAAGCACTTTGTATGATAGTAGTACGTATGCCGATTTTAGCGAAGCTTTCAGCAATGAAGGCAAAGAATACCATGTAGTTGGTAAATTAGACAAAGACAAGGAAATGCAATACAATCCGGAGTCTAATGCCGATTTATTTAGCTTTTGGATGGTTGACAACAATGGCCAAGAACGTCATGTACAACTCCACAAAGCAAAGCCTCAAGATTTTGAACGCTCAGAGCAAATTGTGCTCATTGGAAAAGCACAAGGCGATGATTTTCATGCGCGTGAAATTTTGATGAAATGCCCTTCGAAATACAACGATGCGAATGGTGACAAGTTTTTGAGTCCTGATGAAATGAAAGAAATTGATCAGGAAAAGAAGAGAAGCGCTGCATTGTAGTAACCTAGCCTGACTTTTTACCGCACTTTTTACAGATTGCTCATTGGAGCACTACCCGATTAATCGGCTTTACACATGGATATAACATACGTTGGAGAAAGACTCTGGGCAGGAGCATTAGGAAACTCTTTTGTAGTCATTGGTTTTACAACAGCTTTATTGGCCACCATTGCTTATACACTTGGAGCAAAAAATAACGATCCGGTCTGGAAACGCATTGGCCGTATTGCTTTTCACACACATGGTCTTACCATTTTTGGTATTGTTGGAATGTTACTTTTCATGCTCACCAACCACATGTTTGAATACCATTATGTATGGCAGCACTCCAATTCTGAAATGCCCATGCGTTATGTTTTCTCTAGTTTTTGGGAAGGACAGGAAGGCTCTACTATTCTATGGCTTTTTTGGCATGCGGTAATTGGCAACATTTTAATCTTCACTTCAGGAAAATGGGAACAGCCTGTAATGGCTGTATTTAGCTCAGCACAAGTCTTTTTGTTAAGCATGCTTTTAGGCATCTTCTTTTTTGATTCTCGCATAGGAAGTAACCCTTTTACAGTGTTGTTACGCGAACATCCTGATTTTATGAATCTGCCGTTGTTCAACAGCCCTAATTACATGGATACTCTTGACGGAAGTGGACTTAACCCACTGTTGCAGAATTATTGGATGACAATTCACCCTCCTACTCTCTTCTTAGGATTTGCTTCTACATTAGTACCATTCTCATATGCCATTGCCGGACTTTGGAAACGCAATTATCAAGAATGGTTAAAGCCTGCTCTACCGTGGACATTTTTCGGTATTGGAATATTGGGCATTGGAATTTTAATGGGTGGTGCCTGGGCCTATGAGTCGTTAAACTTTGGTGGTTTTTGGGCATGGGATCCCGTAGAAAATGCATCACTTGTTCCTTGGCTAACTTTTGTTGGAGCTGGTCATCTTATGTTGATTCAAAAGAACAAAGGAACATCGTTACTTTGGGTATATATTCTTTCAACATTAACGTTTTTCCTCATCCTTTACTCTACCTTCTTAACCAAATCAGGAGTATTGGGAGAGACCTCTGTTCATGCATTTACAGACTTAGGATTAAGCGGTCAATTGGTCATTATTTTTGCTTTCTACGGATTACTTTCAATAGGAATGATCATTTGGCGTGCGAAGGACATGCCCAAGAAAAAAGAAGATCCGCTTTGGAGTCGTGAATTCTGGCTTTTTATCGGAAGCTTGGTGCTGTTGATTTCTTCATTTCAAATTACATTCAGTACATCTATTCCGGTTTGGAATAAACTATTCGGACTTGATTTGGCACCGCCAGCTGATCCTGAAGCACATTACAACAAATGGCAATTGCCTTTTGCAATCATCATCGGAATCATTATTGGTTTTGCTCAGTACCTCAATTACAAACGCACAGATTTCAAAGTCTTTATTCGCAATGTGCTTCGCGATATGATTTTTGCATTGCTCCTAACCATCGGAATTGGTTTGGGCGTAGGCATTGGGAACTCATTGTACTTATTGATGCTATTCAGTGGATTATACGCTGTCATTGGTAACCTTTCTTACCTCATCAAAGTCTTTCGTGGAAAAATCCCTAAAGCCGGATCAACCATAGCGCACATTGGTTTTGGACTTTTGCTTGTTGGCGCTTTGATTTCGATGGGCGGGCAAAAAATTATTTCTCAAAATACTACGCGTTACGACATTTCTACCATTGACAGTACGTACAAAAACAACGAGAACATTCTACTGATGTTAGATGACACGGTGAGAATGAGCGACTACAATGTTATTTACCGTGGCAAAGAGAAAGAAGGTATTTATGTGTACTACAACGTAGATTACCTGAATAAAAACAACGAAAAAGAATTTACACTTCGCCCATTCATTCAGTTGAACGATCGCATGGGGAATGTAGCAGAACCTTCTACAAAGCATTACTGGAACAAAGATATTTTTACGCATTTGACCTATGCTGTTATTGAAGACCGTAAGGTGCAAAAAGAAGAATATCACGAACCAGACGAGCATCACATCAATATTGGCGATACCATTTACGCTAGCAATGCCATTATTATTTTAAAGGGAATTCGCGGTATTAGTGATCCTGAGAAAAAAGCTTCTTACAACCTTGGTGATCAAGATTTATTGGTTGAAGGCGAACTGGTAGTTTACGATTTTGATACGGAAATGCATGTTGTTCATCCTCACTTTGCAGCAATTGGAACACGTGCCGTTTCTTTTCCTGATGTGATTGATAAAATCGGGCTAAAAATTGACCTTTTTGAAATTGATCCGCAGGCAGAAAAGATTGGAATTAAAGTCTTCGAAGCCAAAAACAAGGTAAAAGACTTTGTAATTATGAAGGCCTCGGTTTTTCCTTACATCAATGTATTGTGGGTTGGCGCCTTGGTTATGTTCTTTGGAACAATCATCGCCATTATTAACCGCATTCAACAACAGCGTAAATCATGAAATCGCTCAAGGTTTCAGTTGTAGGTTCTGGAAATGTAGCTACGCATTTATCTAAAGCTTTACTAAATGCCGGACATACCATTGTTGAAATTGCGGGAAGATCTCCTCTAAACTCAGCCGCATTAGCCAAACAGGTAAATGCGAACGTTTGCAATACTGTTAAGGAGCTCTCAACAAATTCAGACCTCTACCTCATAGCTGTTAAAGACGATGAAATTTTCAGAGTAGCCGAAAGCATTCAGGTCAATGGAATTGTAGTGCACACTTCTGGTACTACTGCAGTTGATGTATTGAGTAAAAGCAGTAAAAAAAGTGGTGTTTTTTATCCGCTACAATCTTTTCACAAAGATCAGTCCATGGATATTTCTGCTGTTCCGTTTTTGATAGAGGGCAACACTCCAGAGGTAGAAGGCAAGTTAATTGAACTGGCAGAACAATTGTCGAACCATGTTTCAAGAGCAACTTCTGCCAACCGTAAAAAAGTGCACATTGCAGCAGTTTTTGCCAATAACTTTACCAACCACATGATGCGCATAGCTGCTGAATTAATGGAGAAAGAGGGATTGGAATTCAACCTCATTTTACCGTTAATTCAAGAAACCTTAGACAAGGTAAAAATTCACCATCCTAAAGATGCTCAAACCGGTCCGGCTAAACGTAACGATGAGAAGGTGATTCAAGAGCACCTCTCAATGCTTGAACCTTACCCTGATTACCAACACCTTTATGCTTTGTTAACGAAGAGTATTCAAAAAGGCAACTGATTCACTATTTAACTTACAATCATCACCTTTCATTTATCTATTTTGACTTTCTAACACTTATCTGACTTTAACAACATGCGCCAATCACTTATTTTCTTTTTGATTTCGTCCATAATTCTATCTTGTTCATCGAATCCCCAATCAAAGTATGACTATTCAGAGTATAAAGGCATGAAAATCAAGTCTCTTCACCTAATAGTCAACATTCCTAAAAGCTATGATTATTTTGAATTTGATTCTAATGAACTGGACAAGTTGCTTCTAGACGATATCAATAGCAGTAACGAAGCATTAAATTATTTCAGAAAAGTTCAAATCTCTACTTTATACCAACAAAAAACAGGTAAGCTTCACTTGTTTTATGATCAAAAAGCAAATATTTTATTTTTCTCACAGGCAACTACTGGAAAAATTACCCAACCTTCTATTGATGCTAATTTGAAGTATTTAAAACAAGATCTCGAACGAATTAACACCTCAGTTGGAACTAACTTTAAGATTGTAGATACCAAAGCAGGAAGGTTTGGTGAGAAAACATATTTTGTGGTAGAAATCAGAGATGGGGAATATTATTCATACACTGCATACGTGAATCAGGGCTACCGGAGTTGGGAAATGTTTTACCAAGGAAATGAACCTCTAGATTATAAAGCCATCATTGCCAGCTTTAGGCTACTTCTTTAATTCAAATTCGGATGTTCTTCTGCTACGAATACTTATTTTCGAGCCTCTTTTCACAGCAACAATTACATGGCAACACATTATTTAAAACAGTTCCCACACATTAAAGCATTGGTGTTTGATGTTGATGGCGTTTTAACCGATGGATCGGTAACCATTATGCCCAGTGGCGAAATGGTAAGAACACTTAATGTTAAGGATGGGTACGCGCTAAAAACTGCTGCGGCCAAAGGGTTTAAATTGGGAATCATTACCGGAGGCAATAACATTCAGCTCAAAGAACGTTTACTCAATTTAGGAGTACATGATGTGTTTCTGAAATCATCGCACAAAATGGAACGCCTAGAAGAGTTTTGCCTTATGCATGACCTTAAATTGGAAGAAGTGCTGTACATGGGCGATGACTTACCTGATTATGAGGTGATGCAACATGTTGGAATAGCAACCTGCCCACAAGATGCTGCTCATGAAATTCGTGAAATATGTAGCTACATTTCACCGTTTGAAGGAGGAAAAGGTTGTGTAAGAGACATCATTGAAAAAGTGTTGCGTACACAAGACAAATGGTTCAACGAAGACGGAGACTTCTCATGGTAAAACAATTACAATTGATTCGCCCTGTTAATTTAATCATGGTTGCATTGACCATGTGTTTTATGCGCTACAGCATTATTATTCCCTTTCTGGAAGCCTTAAGCAACATGCTTGAAGTAGACTTACATTCACAGATGAGCAATTTTCAGTTTGCGCTACTTGTACTATCTGTTCTCTTAATTACAGCCGGAGGCTACGTTTTCAACGATGTAATGGATGTGAATATTGACCGCATCAATGCACCTGAGCGCCCAATGGTAAAACTCAATCTTTCAGTTAAAAAGTACACAACTGTTGCCTACATTCTATTTGGAGCCGGAACAATTCTTGGATTAGTTATGGCAATTCAAGCCGGAAATATGTTTTTGGCCATGTTTCATTTGGTGGCGGTTGCTTCACTTTATGTTTATTCCATTGCTTACAAGCGTTCTTTCTTACTAGGCAACCTCATCATTACCTTTCTTGCTGCATTGGTTCCACTAATCGTTGGTTTGTTTGAAGTTACCCAACTACAACTTAGTTACGTGAGTGAACTCAAACGCTTTGAAGATTTCAACTTCAACTTTTTAGCTTACTGGATCATTGGATTTGCTGTTTTTGCAGCCATTCTTACACTGGCACGCGAGATTACTAAAGATGCTGAAGATGCTCTAGGAGACAAGCAATTTGGTGCTCAAACACTGCCCATAAAATTCGGAATACCCGTCACAAAAGGAGTAATTACAGCTGTTTATGTAGGTTTTCTAGCCGCGTTATGGCATGTGCAGTATCATTACTTACCGGATCAATATACGTTTATTTACTGCATTGTACTTTCGGCTTTGACCTTAGGCCTTATTGCCTCTACCTTCATGGCAAAAGATGCCAAAGGGTTTCATTGGGCCTCTACATTCAATAAGCTTGTTTCATTTATCGGATTATGCTATGCTTTATTGGTTTGGTATATGATTGATTCGGGACAAATTTTTGCGCAATGATCACATCGTATAACATCATCTTAGGTTCAAAATCACCCCGTAGAAAACAATTATTGGCTACGTTAGGTATAGCATTTGAAATTCGCACCCAAGATGTTGAGGAATCTTTTCCTGAAACTATGCCGGTGCGAGAAATAGCTGAGTATTTGGCCTTAAAAAAAGCAGAGTCTTTTGAAGGAAATTTAGCTCCAAACGAATTAGTACTTACCTCTGACACCACCGTTGTTTTGGGCAATAGAGTAATGAACAAGCCACAAGATCGCGCTGAAGCAATTGAGATGCTTTCTTCATTATCGGGTAAGCAACACGAAGTAATTACCGGAGTTTCTCTGAAAAGCACTTCTAAAACAGTACATTTTTCAACGACTACTCAAGTCTTTTTCAAAACACTATCTCAACAAGAAATTGAACATTACGTAGACCATTACCAACCTTTTGACAAAGCCGGTGCTTATGGCATTCAAGAATGGATTGGCCACATTGGAATTGAAAAAATTGAAGGCTGTTTCTTTAATGTAGTAGGCTTACCGACACAAAAGGTTTACGAAGCTTTGACCAAATTTTAAAACGAACCGAACACTTCTACCACAAAAATGAGAACATTCAAGGTGATGTCTACAGCCACATCAGCTTTTGAATTTTGTACTTCTGTCTCTACTGCTTCCCGAACGGCCAATGCAACCAATGCTTCCGGACAATTATCTGTCACATTTAGCCTCACCCCTTGTTCTTCGTCACTGTCTAGATTCAAAATTACTTCATCCAATTCATTGGTAATTCTAAACTCTCCTTTGCGTTGTATCTTATAAATACCGCCATCAATTACCCATACATTTCGCCTAGCCTTGTGAGCCACATTCTCCTCATTTCTAAAAATCGATTTATCAAGAAACAAGTACAGATTGTTACCCTCATAAATTTCCTCGTGTCTTATGTAAGTATACCGATAGGTTAACGAGGAGACTTCATTATCGAATACTGTATCTACTACATAAGACTCTCCTAAACGCTCTTCATGAATAGGATAAAGCTCTATTTCCAACTCTCCATTATCAAGTGTATTCATGTTTAGACCATAAAGCCCTTGCGGAGATTGAGCACAAAGCCTTGTAAAGCTTATCAGTAGCAGAAATACAATTATGAATGGTTTAAACCTCATGCTAATATGACGTGAGTGGCATAAAAGTGTTACACTTCTTCTTCTGTTTTCTTGAGTAAAGAAGTACCAAAATCATTTAAATCAATCCCATTAAAGTTCCCTGAACTCATGAGTAGTAAATTCTTAAAACGCCACTCTAACCCTTTGAGGTAGTTTTGTAAGCGTTCGGAATCTACCATCACTACCAAATCTTCACGGTTAAAAGCCTGCATCACTTCTTCTTTTGTTATCTCTGGCAATTTCTTATGCTCTAGTGTATGTGGGTTGAAATAAACAATTGCCTTATCAGCCGCGTGCATAGTGCCTTTATACTGCTGTAAAAATTCTTTGTTCAAGCTCGAAAAAGTATGCAACTCCATACAAGCTATTAACTCTCTATCAGGATATTGTGCCTTAACAGCCGTAGTTGTTGCTTTTAGTTTTGAAGGCGAATGCGCAAAATCTTTGAACACAATAGACGTTTCGCTCTGGGCAATTACCTCTAATCGTTTTGCAGCACCTTTAAAACTTTGAATGGCTTCATAGAACTTTACATCCGAAACATTAATTTCATTCAGCACCTTTCTTGCTCCATTAAGGTTTTGCAAATTATGTGCTCCAAACACCTGTAACGGAACATCTTCATTGTTGTGTTTAAGGTAAGTAATTCCGTTTGTAATTTTATGAGAAGGTGTAGCATAAGGTATTTTATGAATATCCCGCTTAACGGATTCTACCAGATTCTTAACGGTCTGATCTACTTCACAGTACACAAGACTTCCGCTTTCTGGAATGCTTTCAATAAACAACTTAAATTGCTCTACGTATTCTTCAAATGTTGGAAATACATTGATGTGATCCCATGCTATGCCACTGATTAAAGCCACGTGCGGACGATACCATAAAAACTTCGGGCTAGGGTCAATTGGAGAAGAAAGGTATTCATCGCCCTCCAAAACAATAATGGGCGCATCATCGGTTAACTTCACCATCGTATCAAACCCTTCAAGCTGTGCCCCTACCATGTAGTCTACATCTTTCCCTATGTAATTGAGCACATGCAAAACCATTGCTGTAATTGAAGTTTTACCATGACTTCCACCTATAACTACACGAATCTTTTCTTTTGACTGCTCGTAAATGTATTCCGGATAGCTGTAAATGCGAATTCCTAATTCTTGCGCTTTTAGCAATTCTGGATTGTCTTTTCTGGCGTGCATTCCTAAAATAACAGCATCAATTTCCTTAGTAATACAGGTTGCATCCCACCCCATTGTTTCTGGTAAAATACCGTGAGCTGCTAAACGACTTTTTGAAGGTTCAAACACTTCATCATCACTTCCTGTTACCTCAAAACCTTTTTTATGAAGGGCTATTGCAAGGTTGTGCATGGCACTTCCCCCAATTGCTATAAAATGAACACGCATGGAATTTCTTTTTTTCGAAACTACGCTAAAAATCAAAGGATGAAATGCTTCGTTATTGCAAGTTTTACACAGCTTGGTGTTATGCTCTTTTTAACAGTTTTTGTAGAACCGTTACAGCGAGCTTTCTTCTTAACTTTGCACCAAGAAATAAGGCATGGAATTTATAATGCAGAAAATATGCATGGGCA
Source organism: Crocinitomicaceae bacterium (assembly GCA_002705995.1). Classification (GTDB taxonomy): domain Bacteria; phylum Bacteroidota; class Bacteroidia; order Flavobacteriales_G; family Salibacteraceae. The sequence continues at coordinate 169,949 of PAJI01000006.1, forward strand.
AGGATATTGGTGTCCATGGGAATTTGTTTGGTGGTGTAATGCTTTCGTGGATTGATGAGTCTGCCGGTTGTTTGGCAGCTCGAATATGCAGAAACCCCAATGTTGTTACAATTAAAATAGATGAAGTTATCTTCAAAAAACCAGTTAAAGTTGGCTTTATCATTAGTATATATGGTGATATTATTCGGGTTGGAAATACTTCAATTACATTGAAAATTGAAGCACGCCAAACCAATGTTAGAACTGAAGAAGAAGCTGTGGTATGCTCTACGCAAACCACATTTGTAAACATTAATCCCAGTGGTGAACCTATTCCTATTCCTGCCAGTGTTAGAGAAAAGTATATTGACAAGCAGTAGCATTAATGGAGTACATTATATCCTTTTTTAAAGAGTTCATTGCGTTATTTAACGAGATGAGTCCTTACCTCTTGCTCGGTTTTTTATTGGCTGGAGTTTTACATGTTTACTTTCCAAAACATAAAGTGAACAAGTACCTTGGAAAGAAAAACATCAAATCGGTAATAAATGCCGCTTTATTGGGAGTTCCCCTTCCGCTTTGTTCTTGTGGTGTAATTCCAACAGGGGTTTCTTTCCATAAAAACGGAGCCAGTAAAGGAGCATCTGTTTCATTTTTAATTTCTACTCCTCAAACCGGAGTAGATTCTATTTTGATCACCTACTCTTTAATGGGATTGCCCTTTGCCATTGTTCGACCTATTGTTGCTTTTATTACCGGAATTATTGGCGGAGCTGTAACCAATAAAGTAGATCATGAAGTTGAACCTCCAGTTCCTTCAATCAATGTTGCTTCTCGTAAAAACGACAACAAATTCCAACGCATGCTACACTATGCATTTGTAGAATTTTTAGCTGACATTGCCAAATGGTTGGCAATAGGGTTAGTTATTGCTGCATTGATTACGGCATTAATCCCTGAAAGTTTTTTTAACCAGTACCTTAGCAATGAATACATTAACATGATTGTTATTCTTGCTGCATCTATTCCCATGTATGTGTGTGCCACAGGCTCTGTTCCTATTGCGGCAGCATTGATGTTAAAAGGAATTTCGCCCGGAGCAGCTTTTGTATTCCTTATGGCTGGACCTGCCACCAATGCAGGAACCATTACTGTAATTGGGAAATCATTAGGCAAAAAAGCTTTAATCACTTACCTAGCCTCTATCATCATTGGAGCTTTTTTATCCGGAATTATCATCAATGAGTTTTTACCTGCTTCGTGGTTTACACTTGGCTTGGATATGATTCACGGAGCCCACTCTCATGTAGTGCCTTTATGGCTGCAATACGCCTCAAGTATTTTATTGGGAGGTTTAATGATCAACGTTTTTATTCAACATTTTAGAAATAAATATAAACCTGTGCAAAAGCACACTATAAATCAACAAGATATGAGTACTGTAACAGTCAAAATTGACGGAATGACTTGTAATCACTGTAAAGCTAGTGTAGAAAAGAACTTAAGTCAACTTGAAGGTATAACAAATGTGGCTGTAAACCTTGAACAAAAAACAGCTGTCATTTCAGGAGAAACTGATCTTCAAAAAGTTGAAGCAACAGTAAATGATTTAGGCTATCATTATGAAGGCAAGGTGTCTTAACCTCCCCTTTTTCGAATTATTTTCGATACATTTGTAGTGCTTACCCAATCAATCAATACCAATCCTAAAGCACCTTTCTTAACGGTTTATTGAAGTATAATCCAAAATGAAATCTGTAACATTAACGTTGCGGATAAATTGAGATACTTATATTGCGAAACAATTTTTTTGACATCTCTTAAACTCTTTATAAATGAATACTACATTAATTTGGATCATCGTTTTTTTCTTTGGGCATTGGTACCTCTCGCTCTTTACTCAAACGTTTTTTAATCACCGTTATGCATCTCACCAGATGTTTAACATGAGTAAAACATGGGAGCGCGTATTTTTTGTGTTGACTTGGGCGTTCCAAGGGTCTTCATACCTTAGTCCTTACACATATGGTGCTATGCACAGACAACACCACATGTATGCTGATCAGTTGAAGGATCCGCATTCTCCAAGACATTCAAAAAACCTATGGCACATGATGTGGCGTACGAAAGTGCTTTACTCAAGAATGTGGCATGAAAAAATCAAATACAATCCTCGTTTTATTAAAGATTTACCTCAATGGTGGTCGTTTGATAAGTTTGCAGATTCTTGGGGAAGTAGAGTTGGCTGGGGATTGGTATACATCGCCTTCTACGTTTTAATGATTTCTGTTATTGGAGACGGATCTCTTTGGTTTTTGTATTTCTTACTTCCTATCCATTTTGTAATGGGACCTTTTCACGGTGTTATCATCAATTGGTTTGCACACAAAATTGGCTATGTGAACTACAAAGTAAAAGACACTTCTAAAAACTTATTTCCTGTTGACATTTTAATGTTGGGAGAAGGTTACCACAATAATCACCATGCAAACGGTTCTGATCCTAATTTTGGTAAACGTTGGCACGAAGTTGATCCGGTTTATGTTGTTATCAAGGTGTTCAACAAATTGAACATTATTCAATTGAAGAAAAAATAACCTCAATAATATTTTCCATAAAAAAGCCGGTTTGAATCTTCAAACCGGCTTTTTTTATTTCCTCTTTTATCTCTTGCTTTATTCTTTCGTATCGTGAATAGCCAATAAAGGTGTTTTCGTATGGTATGCAAATTTCTGAGTAATGCTCCCTTTAAATAAGCGATCAAAAAATCCCACGTGACGTGGAATCATGGCCAAAAGGTCAGCACCTTCATCTGCCAGAAACTGACTGATTCCTTTTTCTACATCATTGCTAAAAACCACATGGTAAGAATGTTCTATATCTTCAAAATAGTCTTCTAATCGTAGTCTTTCAATATCTTCATCAATCTTAGGCTCTGTACCTTCTTTTACAACGTATAATACAGAAACTCTGGCTTTAAATTTCTTTGCCACATCCAACAACGGATTCATAATGCGGGCATCGTTGATAACCTTCATATCTGTTGCAAAAACAATATGGTCAAAACCGCTGTACTCTCCGTTTTCAGGAACGGCAATTACCGGAATTTTTACTTCGCGTATAACTTTCTCGGTATTACTCCCTACAAGCACCTTTTTTAAACCTGATGCTCCCTGAGTACCCATTACAACTACATCACAATTTTCCGATGTGATTACACGATCAACAACTTCAAGTAACTCACCATAAAGTGATATTCCTTTAATCTGAAGACCTGTGTATTTTTCTTGTAAGTCGGCAACTGCTGCTTTTAAATCTTTTGCTGATTCATCACGCAACACATCTGTAATACTCACCAGCATTCCTCCTGTACCTGCATTTGGAGCGTGATAAGCATTTAATAAAATAAACTCAACTTCTTCAGTTCCGGCCATGGTTACAGCATAGTCGAATGCATTTTCTGCATTTTCTGAAAAGTCTGTTGGAACTAAAATCTTTTTCATGTAATTACTTCCGGTAAAGGTTATTGATAAGCTATAAACTGAGCCGAAGATATATCTTTCACCGATGAAATTGCTGCGTTGCTGGTCAAGATTTTTGAGACATCTCCCATCAACCTTTCATTGGTTACTAACAATGTTCTGTCTGAAAAATCCAAATGGCTTTTCAATATATCGGTCTGCTCACCTCCTATGTATTTGTGAACTGCTAAACGCTGGCAGTGTTGCTTCAAATAATCCACAAACAAACGCTCTTCTCGCATTGAAAAAGGATTAACGCCATCTTCAAAAATAGAAAGCAGGTTCACATCATAAGACAAACAAAAATTCTCAAACAGGTAACAAAACTGTTTAATTGAAGATACTCCTGATTTTTTTGCATTGTATGCGATAAGAATATTATCAATTTTCTCAAAATCATCAGGAACAACTACAATAGGACTACAGTTTTGGTTCTTAATCAGTAATGCTCCCTGATCTGGTGTACCAGCAATCAACGAATCATAACTTGACTGTGTAGCCACCATCAAATCAGCATACGTGCATTTCCACATAAACACTTCATTATTGTTGCCAACCTGTTTATGCAATGTAAATTTTGCTAAATGTCCGTTGCGCCCTTTTTTCAAATAGCCCTCTAAAACGGCTTGAAGCTGTTCTGATTCAACTTCACTTACACGCATTGGACTAACATCACTTGTTAAGGCTTTATTTTCCAGGTTTTTATCGCTTATGTAAATGATGTTGATATAATTATTGATATCATCAAACAGTTGTTCAACAAAACGTAAAGCACTCAAAGAGACTTCGTTTTCGTTAATAATGACCAATATTTTTTTACCAACTCTCATAGCGTTTTGGTTTAGTGTTTACCCCGGAAATAAGATGTTATCGTTAGTTGGGACTTTAGGAAGCTTTACGCTTAATATGCATGCATTGGCTTCATTCACTACGTCTTCTGCAATACTACCGGCTACCAAATGAGAAATCCCTCTGCGGCCATGTGTATTTATAGCAATCACATCTGCATTAGTACTCGTTGCAAATTCTAAAATCCCTGTTTCCATATTCTTATGGTTATAGGTATTGAGCGTATAATTTTTGAGGTGTTGCTTTTGTGCAAATGCCTCCATTACATGATTACTGTAACCCGTATTCTCAAAATTTGAAGGTGTAATCACTTTCAACAAATGCAATTGCGCATTAAAAAATTGGGCAAAATCTGCAATTGGTGTAAACGAGTCTTCTGCTTCACCAAAGAAGTTAGAAGCAAATACAATTGATTTCGGATCAAAGTTTTCTTGTCTGTGCTTAACCGTCAAAACAGGAACATCTGAATAGCGAACTACTTTCTGTGTATTGGATCCGGCTGAGAAAGCATTGTGTCCCTTTGTACCGTTTGAGCCCATTACAATCAAATCCATCTCATGTTCCTTAGCATGTTCGGTAATAGAATCTGAAACTTGGTTGAAGAGTAAAACTTCTGCTAAGTTCACTCCTTTGAAGAAAGGCTGACTCACCAATTTTCTAAACTCCATTTTCGTTCTTTTCATTACAAAAATTTGCTCTGCCATATCTTTAGGCACGTCATAACCATCTGGCATATCCAATATGTGCATTAGATACACGCGCGCATCATGCTTTTTGGCAATTTGAGCTGCAACCTCAGCTGCATAGTATGATATTTCTGAAAAGTCCGTTGGTACTAAAATCTTCTTCATCCTAATTTATCGATTTTAAGTTATTCAAAATTCACATTAATTATAGGGGTTTGAAATGACCCCTATCATCAAAAAAACTGATATATATCAAAAAGAAAAAGCGCCCGAAAGCGCTTTTTATTGTCATGTTCTAATATTGTTAATAGATGTTAGCCACCTTTACCAGGCCTTTTTCATCCATTACTTTAATTTTTCGTCCTTTCGATTCAATCAACCCTTCTTCTTTGTAATCGTGCAACAGTCTAATCAATGTTTCTGTTGCTGTTCCTACAATGTTCGCTAAATCCTCTCGGGTTAAGTTTATCTCCACACTCCCATTTTCAACTGCATCAACTCCGTATGTATCTTTTAGCATCAGCAGTGTAACTGCCAACCTTTCTCTTACTGGTTTCTGTGCCAAATTTGTTAGGCTTTCTGTCATAACCCCCAAATCTTTACATGCCTCTTTCAGCAACAAACGCGACAATTCAGAAGAATCGTCAAGGGTTTGTATGAAGTCATTTTTGGGAATAAAACAAACAGTTGTGTCTTCCAGTGTTTCAGCAGTAACCGGATACATCTCATCAGAAATCATAGCTCTGTAGCCTAGCAAATCACCGTTTTTTGCGATTTGTATAATCTGATCTTTACCGTCATACCCGGTTTTGTATACTTTAACCTTACCTCCATGTAGGCAAAAAACCCCTAAAGGACGGGTACCTTCATGGAATAAAACCTGACCTTTTTTGTAGGCCGTGCAGGTTTTATTGTAGGTCATTTCGTTTAATTCGTCATTTTGGAGAATGGCGAACCTTGAGAATTTCCTCACAGTGCATTGCTCGCACGCAAGGTCTACTCTTTTGTTTTTCATAATTTGGCTTGTTGTTACTTGTCTTCTCTAAAGAATAACGTAAAATTATAAATTTCTAAGGAGCTAGAGCTAATAAAACCCAACAATAGCTTATCGAAAATCTACTTTTCAAACTCTCCTCCCAATTTGGGAATACAGACTCTTTACTTATTTTTCTCTCTCATCAGTTAACCCCTTTGTTTTTCAAGCCATTACAATCAATAAGGATTAATGGCATAAGGTTTATGAAAATCAGATAGTTTTACAATCAAAAATTCGTGAGGAATAAATTATTCATACTAATAATACTATTGTGCTTAAGCACTCTAAACAGCTTTTCTCAACAGCAGGTTAAGAATGTTAATGCTACCAAAGAGCTCTTCTTTACTGTTCAGGTTGGAACTTCATTTAATGAGAATGTTCCGCAAGAGTTCGGGCAACTTCAAGAGCTTAATCGTGAAAAATTACCCAATGGAAATTTTCGTTTTTCATCAGGTACTTTCCCAACGTTAGATCAAGCTAGAAAGGCAATGCTTAGCATCAGAGACCAAGGTTTCCCTGAGGCTTTTGTAATTGCTTATGAAAATGGAACCAGAGTTAGCTTACGAGAAGTTAGAGAGCGAAAAGGAAAAGCTGAAAACGAAGCTGAAACGAATAGAAATAAAGCCTATAGACTAACTTTCTCTGAGGATAACACACGTGAAATTGATCTTACCAAACACGATGAAACCATTCGTGAGGTTACTGACCTTTTTGAAAATCAAATTTTAGAATATCAATCAAAAAGAGCGGATTACGATACTGCCTTGGTTGATGTTATTTTTGAAAAAAAATTCGACTCTATTAACCGTTACATAGCTGACAGCATGTATCGCAAAGCTCAAGTTAAAGATCTAAATGGAGACATTGGTTTAGATTTTAATGCCTACTATAACCGTAATTTCACTCCCGGTTTTGTAGAAACTGAAGATCTTTTTTACATCCAACGTCTTAACCTTGGCATCGATTGGAATCTTCTAAACAATGGTTTTATTGACAACAAGCTCAAAGCTAAAAAGCTTGAAAATGAAATGAAGATTGTGCAGTTGCAAGAAAATCAAACTAAAGTAACTGACAATTACGAGGATGTATATAACTACATCATTTACCTCTTCAACCTCAAAAAGTTAGAACGTATTGATGAGCGTATTAACCTTATTGAAAGGCAAGTTCAAATTGCTGAAATGCTTTATTCCAGCAAAGAAAAAAGCTGGGAAGACATTATTGAAATGAAGGCACATAAAACACGTGCTGAAAAACAATACAGTAAATGGTCTAACTATAACACTATTTTGAGAGAGAACATCATGTTTAATACTCAGTTAGATGAGTATTTTAACGCTGATGCATTGCCTATTCTTGAACCCAGCCCTCAGTTGTTATTTCAACATACTTTGTTAGACAGCACAGAACCTGTTTCAAGCCAAATATTGGCCTTAGAAAAAGAAAACATTGACATCAAGTATAATCGTTTACAAGACATTTCGCTTACTCCTTTTTATCGCTATAATTTCATTGCTCAAGACGAAGCTTTTGATCGAAATTTCAGCTCTATTGGAGCTAGGCTGAGAGTTCCAATACGCTGGGGAAATAAAGCCGAAATCAAGCAGGCCGAAAAACTTTATGTAGAATCAGTTACCGTTACAAAAGAGAAAAATGATGATCATGAGTTGCTGAACTATTATTACGAGTATCAGTACAAGTTGGAGCAATTAATTGAATTTTATTATTCACGCTACAGAATAGAAGAACGTTTGCGCAAAGAAATCATTAAGTACCAATTTAATGATCCCGGTTTTAGTCCACTTAATGCCATTCAATACATGGATGAGTTATTAGCCAATGAAATTGAAATCCTGGACATTAAGCAGCAACTTTATTTAAAAATGCTTTCCATCACACGTTACCTCGATGATCCTAATCCAATGGCTTATTGTAGTGTAATTAATCATGAAGATTTTTTATTCAAATACAACCAAAAGAGAGAAACCTATATCTGGTCTAAATTCTTTAATCAGCAAGACAACCTCTTTCTTATTCATTACTTGAAAGTCAATGAAATAAAAAAGGTTATGCTCTCTCCCGGAACCTCTCCTGACAAAGCTAAAATTGCCGATTTCTTAAAGCTTGCCCGTAAATACAACATCAGTGTCATCGGAATGATTGGTAAAAATTCATTGGCTACAGATGAAGGAAAAGGAGAACTTCAAGTGGAACTTAACGAATTGTATGATTTAGGATTTAGTGGGTTTCATTTTGATATTGAACCACAAACATTCCCAGATTGGGACACCAACAAAGAAAAGTACCTTACCAATTTGATTGATATCTTATTTCAATCAAAAGCTTTTGCCACTCAAAACGGACTTGAATTATCAGCTTCAATTCCACTTTATTACCCCGAAGGAGCATTAGAAAAAATATATGAAGCCTGTGATTTCGTCTACCTAATGGCCTACGAAAGACCTGATATACAATTCATTAAAAGAAAAACAACAGAAGAATTCACCATCAATAGCGAGAAGACAATTTTAGCTTTGCGCACCAAGGATTTTATGAACCGACTCTTAATGGAAAAATTCATTGAAGCTTTGGCCGAAGAAGTTCCGCTTTCAAAATTAGCGGTACATGATCTGGGCACACTATTTGACCTAGATTATAATTCATCAATGGGATTGAAATGAAAAAATTTAAGTTTAACTCAAAATCAAGTGTCATAAAAGGCATCGAGGAGACTCCTGTTAAGAAAGGAATTAACTGGGATCGAATCATCTATTTTGCTGCCTTGGCTGTTGTGATCTTTAGTTTCGGTTCCTATTTTATTGGTCGTTACCTAGTTGTTAAAGCAGAATCCGAGGTCATTATCCACAAATTTGACGTTAACTTCCCTGAAGACATTATTGTTAATAGCTATAATGTTGAAGAAGGTGACACCGTAAAAAAAGGAGACATTCTGTTCTATTACCGCAACAACTTTTACAAAGAAAATGATGGGGTCAATATTGCCATAAACAATGGTAGCCGCAATGATGAATACTCAAAATCAACTGAAAACTGGTTATTAAGAGAGCAAATTTCAACTGAGCGCGATTTAAACCTTAAGTCTCTTGAATTAAACAAGGACAAAGCAACCATGAATGAATTGCAACAAGGTATGGATCGTCTTAAGAAAGAAGTTTTTCTAGACATTTATCCTCCTTCAAAATTACAAGAAGCAGAAGATAAAGTGGAGAATCTTAAAATCAGCATTTCAGGGTTAAATCAGGAAATCAATTATTTAAGATCATACTTAAATGAAATCAATGCCCGCCTATTGGGGATAAGAGCTATAAAACCTGAATATAGCAATGAAGAAACTCAAGTGGGTAGTGCCTCTTCAATGGCTAACTTTGTAAATAACAAAGCCGGAGAAAGCGCTACTTTCGATGCTTTGAATATTCCTTACTATGCTCCTAAGGGTGGTATGATCTCTCAAATCTATGCAGAGCCAGATGAAACGACTTACGAAAGTCAACTGGTGATGGACATGATTGAGCTTAAAGATGTACACATCAAAGCATACTTTAAGCAAGAGGCACTGAATTACATTAATGAAGGTGATATTGTAGATATTACTTTCCCCGATGGTACCAAGAGCAAAGGTGTTATTGATAAAATTTATGTAAAAACAACCAACCTTCCTGATCGTCTTTACGAAACAGGATCTGACCTAGAACGTAGAATTAGAGCCATTGTCATCCCTTTAAAAATTGATGACACTGATAAATGGTTCAGATTTTACAAAATCAATGTAACCGTATCCAAGTCTAAGTATTTTTAACAGCCCCTTAAAGACCCAAAAGAGATGTTTAATCCAAAAAACGAAAAAACAAAGGTTTCAAAAGTTGAAAACAACTACGGTAAGGAAATTATCCTTATCAGTGATTTTCAAGAATTTGATTTCAAAAAGATTCCTTTGTATGACGCTTTAATACTTGATTGGGCTGATGCAGAAGGTGCAAAAAGCCTTTTGAAAAAAATCCGTTCATCAAATATTGAATCAATCTACCTTATTCCATTGTTCATTCTTAGCTTAAACAAGCTGGAAGATATGGAAACAGAAGAATTATCTGATGGAATAATTTCAATGGTTCAACCAGAATCGTTGAATAGAACAATTGAACGCATTCAAGAGAAAAAAAGTGGCCTTAAGCCATATACTGCCAATAGAAACACCAACAAACAATTGGTGAAAGTGCTTCGTTTTATGTTTACGCGTAATCGTCCTTTGCGCCCTATTAAAGACCGTACTTCACGCATTGGTTATAAATATCCTATTCTTTCTTCTGGCTTTGAAGAGGAAGCACCAAAGTTGGAAATTGACACACTGCAAGAAGCCATGGAAAAAGACTTTTTCTCGGCTACATTTCAAGACAGAATGCATTTATGCTCAAAATGTCATTCCGGCTTTTTGAACTATAAAGAATTGGATCCAAAAAGTGGATCGGCAAACCTAATTACCGAAAACCTGATTCACCACTTTGTATGTGCATATGTAGGCCCTCAAGGCGATTTTATGCAAGGCGAGTCAATGGTTTGTCCAAAGTGTAATAAAACACTCCGCCACATCGGTGTAGACTATGACAAACCTTCGGTAATGTACAAATGCCTGGATAACGACAATTATTTTCAAGAGCCAGATTTAAAAGCAGAATGCATGCATTGTGGACACTCAAACGACCTTGAAAGTCTACAAGAATATGACATCTTCACCTTTGTTTTAACCGATGAAGGAAAAGATGAAGCCATTCAACCTAAAGGAACTGAGAAAGCTAAGGATATTGTCTACAGTGGTTTTATTACCTATTCTACCTTCAGTACATTCTTGCGCTTTGAAATCGAACGTGTACGTCAAAATAAAGTCTCAAGTAACATTGGATTAATTCGTATTGGTATTTCAACAACCATGGAAATGGCGCTGGGCAATCGTTACGAAAAATTAATCGAAGAAATTTCTGCTTTCGTTTCAGGAAATACAGACAGTTCTACAGTACTTTCAAGATCTGTGAACTCGTTCTTTATCCTTTTCCCTGATGCTCCTGCCAATAAAGCAAAAGCTAAATTAGACTTCCTGTCATCCTCAATTAAGCAATTGTTGAAGAACAATTTGAAGGACTATGACATTGAAGTGATTGCGAATGTGAAGCCTATCCAACAAGGTTCTGATCAGCAATCGATATTAAATGATTTAAGAGCTTCAATTCTTAAAAAGTAATGAATGATTATTGGGAATTTTTCTTTGGATATTGGAATGAACAGACACCTTTACAAGTTGTAAGGGTTTTCTGGTATTTCTTTATTCTGGAGATTCCCCGTTTTTTGCTTTTCGATTTTGTGGTTGTAAACTCTTACATCCTCAACATTAAAAACAGAAAGTTTAAGCGACAAAAAGCGCAAGAAAGACTACGAGCTGAGAATCCGTTGATTTCCATTATTGTTCCCGGTAAAAATGAAGGTGAACACATTTACAAGTTGGTCAACTCTCTTAACGAGCAATCTTACCAAAACTTTGAGCTCATTATTGTTGATGATGGCTCTGACGACAACACGCCTATTATTGGTAAAAACCTGGAAGAGTTAGGAAAAATTGACCGTTTTATCCGTAACGATGTTCGTGGTGGAAAAGCTTCTGCCGCCAACCTTGCTTTAAGGTATTGTAAAGGAAAATATGTAGTTCACTTAGATGCCGATACTTCATTTGATCGTGATGCAATTGAAAAAATTTTAATTCCATTTTATATGGATCCGGAAATCGGAGCCGTTGGTGGGAACATCAAAGTTCGGAATGCCGAGGAAAGTTTGTGCGCAACACTTCAAGCTATTGAATACCTCAGCACCATTTCAATGGGACGAATTGTATCTACCGAATTGGGGGTTTATCGTATTATTTCTGGTGCATTTGGAGCTTTCAAAACAGAAGCTTTAAAAAGAATTGGCGGCTGGGATATTGGCCCTGGTCTTGACGGTGATATTACGGTTAAGTTTAGAAAAATGGGCTATAAGGTTCATTTTGAACCTGAAGCTATCGCACTAACAAATGCCCCTGTAAAATTTAGAGCCTTATCTAAACAACGCCTGAGATGGTCAAAATCTATTGTTCGCTTTAGAATGCGCAAGCACAGTGATGTTTATTTACCCACTGCTAATTTTGACCTTATGAACCTGTTTTCCTTCATTGAAAACATTGGTTTTAATGTTATTCTCGACCTTCTTTGGTGGATTTACATTTTTGATATTTTATTCAATAATATCGGGCTTTTGGCTTTGGTTATTCCTCTAAAAATTATTCTTTACATTATTTCCGACTTGATACAATTCACATTAATTATGGTAATTACTGAACGAAAAAGTTCTGAATGGAAATACTACCTCTATTTGCCTGCTATGGTATTTTACAACAGTTACTATCTAAGGTGGATTAGAACTTCAGCTTACATCAAAGAATTGATTTTCAAATCATCGTATAACGACCCTTGGAATCCGGCTAAAACATCTGTTAAAGCCAAGCAAAATAAGCTATAATAAAAGCAATTAAGAATATACCGGTAACGTTACTTTGACAACTGTACCAATTCCTTTTTGAGCATTAAACGTAAGGCTTCCGCCAAAAACTTCTACAATCTTTTTAGCATTGTACAGTCCTAGGCCTACACCTCCTTCAGAGGCTCCTTCTGAACTTGCACCAAAAGCCAGTATGTTATTAATCTGGTCATCTGTCATTCCCATTCCTTCATCTGAAATCGTAACCTGATACTTGTCTCCATCAATGCCGGAAACAACTTTCACCATCGATCCCTTTGTTGAATAGGCGAATGCATTGCTCAATAATTCTTTAATTGCCTGTGAAAAATAATCTTTAGGAATAGCTATACTCCCCTGTTCTATCGATGACACGGCATCTGATGCTCTTTGATAATTTTCAGCAACAACTTCCAATACTTCTTTCAGTACAGCTTGAGTATCGACTACCTGTTCATTTTTCAAAGCTTCAAAAGCCTCTTTATCATTTACCAGCTTCTCAATCTGATAGTAATTAACCGTTTTACTTACTATATTTTTTAAGTCAAGGCCAGCCTTATTTACCAGCGTAACAAATTCAACAATTTCAGACTTATCCATATTGAAATGCTCAGTCATAATCATTTCTGAAATTGCATTGATTGTTTTAAGAGGCGAACTGATTTCTTTCGTGATAGGAAGGCCTAAGTTATCGGTTAGCTTTTTCAACTTCTCTTCCGACCTTCTCAATACTTCTTTCCTTTTGTCTAACCGAATTCGAATCCTTGAAATTAATTCTTCTATCGTAAAAGGCTTCATGATGTAATCATCAGCTCCCAGCTCCATCCCTCTGCTTAAATCTTCTTTTGAAGTTTTTGCCGTTAGAAATACAAAGGGTGTTGCCGCAATTGTTGGATTTACTCTAATTTTTTCAAGCACCTGATAACCATCCATTTCAGGCATCATAATATCACAAATCACAAGATGAGGCTGATTTCTTTTAATGATCTCTAAACCGATTTCACCATTTTCGGCAATGGAAACCTGATAGCCCTCCGCTTCTAAAATTTCTTTGATATTATTCCTAACATCCGCATTATCTTCAATTACTGTAATCTTTTCAGCCATCGGTTTCAATTTTGAATAGTATATTGTATTGCCATGTTTGACTAATGCAACACAACAAATTTTATTCTAAAATAAATATTAACCGGGGAAGACAAATAAAAACGAATGTCATTTAGAATCTTTATTACTGAAGACGACAAAGTAACGGCTCTCTTTATTAGTCAGACACTCAAAAAAGTGGGATACGAAGTTGAAGGAATTGCCTATGATGGTGAATCTGCCATTTCCCAAATGGAGAATCTCTCTCCTGATTTAGTGCTGATGGACATTTCTTTACCCGGTGAACTGGATGGAATTGTAACTGCTGAAATCATCAAAAAGAGATACAATATTCCTGTTATTTATGCTACCGCTTCATCTGATGAAGAGACCTTGCAAAGAGTACTAAGTTCTGACCCTAATGGTTATGTATTAAAACCCATTATTCCTGTTCAGCTTTACACCACTATTGAAACCACCATGCATCGCTACAGGTTGGTAGAGCAATTAAAAGTACTTAATGAACAACTAGAAGATAAAGTAGACGAACGGACAAAGGAATTGGCTAAAAACAATCGATTATTGCAAGCTGAAGTTGAACGCAGGCGTGCTGTAGAAACCAACCTCAAACAATCATTGGCAAAAGAGAAAGAACTCAATGAACTAAAAACAAGGATTGTTAGTATTGTTTCTCACGAATTTAAAACGCCTTTAACTACTATCCTTAGCTCTGCACAACTTATTGATTACCATATAAAAAAGAATGCTCCCCCTGATAAATTAACACACCATACCAGTACTATTGCACGATCTGTAAAAAGCCTTACAGCTATTTTAAACGATACGCTGTTTATGACGAAAACTGAATCTCTCGATTTTCAAATTGAGCCCAAACATTGCTCGATAGCTAACATTATTAAAGATACTTGGGAAGACCTTAAAATTGGTATTGTTGCTCACCATAAGCTTGATTTAAAAGTTGCTGACAATGTACCTGAAACCATTTTCCAAGATGAGAAACTACTAAAGCAAGCATTACTTAATTTATTAACGAATGCTGTAAAATACTCGCAACAGGCAGATACGGTTACTGTTAAGGCTTCTCATATTGATGAAAACATTCAATTATCTGTTACAGACTACGGTATGGGAATCCCAAAAAAAGACTTCAAGCATTTATTTGAGATGTTTCACAGAGCCTCTAATGTAGACAACATTGAAGGCACAGGTATTGGCTTAGCTATTGTAAAGAAAACAATGTATTTACTTGGTGGCGAAGTAACTTGCTCTTCTGTTGAAAGCGAAGGCGCTACATTTACACTTTCTTTTCCCATAAATTATACTTTTCACAATCCCTTTTGAATACTTGATTCATGCCAGAATTTCCTCATATTCCAAATGCCTCTGAAATCTTAGAAAATCGCAAAAAAATTGCCCCATACATTCACCATACACCAGTACTAAGTAGTAGCCAAATCAATGCTAAAACAGGAGCATTTTGTTATTTCAAAACGGAAAACTTTCAAAAAGTTGGTGCTTTTAAATTTAGAGGTGCTATTACCGCTTTGCTTCAACTAACCGATGAAGAAAAACAACGAGGTGTCTCCACTCATTCAAGTGGCAATCATGGCCAGGCATTAGCAAAAGCAGCACAATTACTAGGCATAAAAGCTTATGTTGTTATGCCAGACAACTCTCCCGGAGTTAAAATAGCAGCTGTAAAACAATATGGAGCAGAAGTTACATTTTGCACTCCTAACTTAGAGAGTCGTGAAGCTACACTTCAAGGAATTATTGCACATACAGGCGCTGTAGAAATTCATCCTTATAATAATTACAGTGTTATCTTAGGGCAATCTTCCTGCGCTGCCGAACTCATAGAAAACCAACCTCAACTCGATTACATTATTGCCCCTATTGGCGGAGGCGGATTAATGAGTGGTACATTGCTATCAACACACTATTTTTCTCCTAAAACCAAGGTTATAGGCGCTGAGCCGCTTGGTGCCAATGATGCTTTTCAATCACTGAAAGAAGGAAAGCTTATTCCACAAACAAATCCGAATACAATTGCAGACGGATTACTTACCTCACTGGGAACCAAAACATTCCCTATCATTCAACAACATATCGATCAAATCATTACTGTTGATGATCGTGAGATTAAACATGCTATGCAGCTCATTTGGGAACGTATGAAAATTATTGTGGAACCATCATCTGCAACAACACTGGCTGCTGTTCTAAAACAAAGAGAATTGTTTCGCAATAAAAAGATCGGATTGATTTTGACCGGTGGAAATGTTGATTTCAAAAAAATTCCGGACTGGTTTTCACCCGCTTAATCAATAGCTGATTAAGAAATCATTAAAGAAGTTGTTATAAAACGCATGAAATGCATAAATAACAAGCAAAATCAATAGAGCCGTTTTATATTTGCACCCCTTAAAATTATTATGGAAAAAATTAACATCACATTACCAGACGGAACTCAACGCGAAGTTGAGAAAGGGGCTACTGCACTGGATGTGGCAAAAAGCATCAGTGAGGGATTAGCCAGAAACGTATTAGCAGCAAAAGTTAACGGAGAAGTGTGGGACGCTACCCGCCCTTTAACCGAAGACACCACGCTTACGTTATTGACCTGGAATGATGATGAAGGTAAATCTACAATGTGGCACTCTTCTGCTCACCTTATGGCTGAAGCATTAGAAGCTCTTTACCCTGGAATTAAACTGGGTATCGGACCTCCCATTGAAAATGGATTTTACTACGATGTAGATTTTGGTGAGCAATCTTTCTCTTCTGACGATTTTCCAAAAATCGAGAAGAAAATGTTAGAGTTAGCACGTGAAAAAAACGAATACATTAGAAAGGCTGTTTCTAAAGCTGATGCCGTAACTTACTTTGAAGAAAAAGGAGATGAGTATAAGCTTGACCTTATCAAAGACTTAGAAGACGGTAGTATTACTTTCTACACACAAGGAAATTTCACTGACTTATGTCGTGGTCCTCATATCCCTAACACTGGTTTCATCAAAGCCATCAAGCTAATGAATACTGCCGGTGCTTATTGGAGAGGAGACGAAAACAGTAAACAGTTAACGCGTATTTACGGAATTACTTTCCCGAAACAGAAAGAGCTTTCTGAATATTTGGAACGTTTGGAAGAAGCCAAAAAACGCGATCATAGAAAACTAGGAAAAGAATTAGAGCTTTTTACATTTTCTGAACGTGTTGGGCAAGGACTTCCTTTGTGGTTACCTAAAGGCGCTGCGCTGAGAGATCGTTTGGAGCGTTTCTTAAAAGCAGCACAAAAGAAAGCGGGATATGATCCGGTAATTACACCTCATATTGCTCAAAAAGAGTTGTATGAATGTTCTGGTCACTACGCCAAGTATGGTGAAGACTCATTCCGCCCGATTACAACGCCACATGAAGGTGAAGAATTCATGCTTAAGCCCATGAATTGTCCTCACCACTGTGAGATTTTTAAATCTTCTCCTCACTCCTACAAAGACCTTCCAATTCGCTATGCAGAGTTTGGAACAGTTTACCGTTACGAGCAAAGTGGAGAGCTTCATGGATTAACACGTGTAAGAGGTTTTACACAAGATGATGCACATATTTTCTGTACTCCAGATCAGGTAAAAGAAGAGTTTGTTAAAGTTATTGACCTTGTTTTGTACATCTTCAAAACACTCGATTTTCAAGATTTTACCGCTCAGGTTTCGTTAAGAGATCCAGAGAATCCTGATAAATACATCGGAAGTACTGAAAACTGGGATAAAGCTGAAAATGCCATTAAAGAAGCTGCTGCTGAAAAAGGATTAAAAACAGTTGTAGAATATGGCGAAGCTGCATTTTATGGTCCTAAGCTAGACTTTATGGTAAGAGATGCTATTGGTCGTCAGTGGCAATTGGGAACCATTCAGGTAGATTATAACCTTCCTGAGCGTTTTGAACTAGAATATACTGGTGCTGATAACCAAAAACACAGACCAGTAATGATTCACCGTGCTCCTTTCGGATCAATGGAAAGATTCATTGCTGTATTGATTGAGCACTGTGCCGGAAAATTTCCACTTTGGTTAATGGCTGAACAAGTAGCTATTCTTCCAATTAGTGAGAAATACAACGAAGGTGCTGAAGCGCTTTCAAAAGTCTTGAATAATTCCGATATTCGCGCGCTGGTCGATAACCGTAATGAAAAGATTGGCAGAAAGATACGCGACACCGAGTTAAAGAAAATCCCATACATGATTATTTATGGGGAGAAAGAACACGAAAGCGGAGAACTGTCAATTCGTAAACAAGGTGAGGGTGATGTTGGTTCTATGGATACCAAAGCCTTCATTGAGCTTATACAAAATGAGGTAAATAGCCAAATTGGCGAATTCGAGTAACATCGAAAGTTTATTAATTAATAGGAGGACAAAACGATAAAACGAAGAAAACCTTTTAAGAAAAGAGAAGAACAAGATCAACACAGAATTAATGATAGAATTCGTGTTAATGAAGTTCGTGTAGTTAGCGATAACGTTGAGAAAAAAGTCTATAAAACTTCTGAAGCATTAAGATTAGCTGAAGAATTAGAATTAGACCTAGTTGAAATCTCACCAAATGCTGATCCGCCCGTTTGTAAAATTATGGACTATAAAAAGTTCCTTTACGAACAGAAGAAGAAGAAAAAAGAGATTCAACAAAAAACTCAAAAGGTCGTTATCAAGGAAATTCGTTTTGGTCCGAATACTGATGATCATGACTACGAGTTCAAGAGAAAACATGCTGTTAAGTTCCTTGAAGATGGAGCTAAACTGAAAGCATATGTTTTCTTCAAAGGACGCTCTATCTTATTTAAAGATAAAGGACAGATTTTGCTGCTTAAGCTAGCTCAAGATTTGGAAGAGTATGGGACAGTGGAGTCTATGCCAAAAATGGAAGGTAAACGTATGATTATGTTTATCGCACCTAAAAAAGTTAAGAAATAATATCCAACGCAATATTTTTTGAATCATGCCAAAAATGAAAACAAACGCCAGTGCTAAAAAGCGTTTTAAGCTTACAGGCTCTGGTAAAATCAAAAGAAAGCACGCGTACAAATCTCACATCCTTACTAAAAAGGATACGAAAAGAAAACGTGCTTTAACCAATGCAACTCTAGTTCATAAAGCTGATGAGAATAACATCAAGCTTCAATTGAACATGAAATAATTCTTCGGAATTAGGTTTTATTAATTTGTTAACCAGGGATTGTAGCTCATTTAAAGTGTTTGCATTGTTGCAAACCGCTCAATACCAAAAAACTTTAAAATTATGCCAAGATCAGTAAACGCTGTAGCTAGCAGAAAAAGAAGAAAAAAAATCCTTAAGCAGGCCAAAGGTTTTTGGGGCCGCAGAAAGAATGTTTACACCGTTGCAAAAAATGCNGTTGAGAAATCAATGCAATATGCATACNTTGGTCGTAAACAAAAGAAAAGAAACTTTAGAAAACTTTGGATTCAGCGTATTAACGCTGCTGCACGCCAAAACGGTATGTCTTACTCTCAATTGATGGGTAAGTTGGCGAAAAACAACATTGAATTGAACCGTAAAGTTTTAGCCGATTTAGCGCTTAACAATCCGGAAGCATTCAAAGCTGTAGTAGACAAAGTAAAATAAAGTTGAATCAGTTGGATATTATTACAAAAAAAGGAGAGCAATTGCTCTCCTTTTTTATTTCCTATCTTTTTTATTTCCTATCTTTTTTAGAATCTCTTATCGATCAAGAACTCTGCTNAANCCCTCAGCTGCCAAATCATAATCTGGTTTCATCTTTAATACCATTCTGTAATCAGCTTCTGCCAATGTAAGTTCACCTGTTCTTTCATGAGCCAATCCTCTNTTATAAAGTGCCCTNTAGTTTTGAGGGAATATTTGCAACGCCATCCCAAAATTATACGCAGCAGAATCGTTTTTCTCTAGATATTCCAAATAGATATACCCTTTGTTGTAATAAGCATTGTAAAACGAAGCATTGTAGTNTAGCAATCGATCGTACAATTCCAACGCCTCTCTATACTCTCCATGCTCCTGTAAATACATGCCTTTATTATACATTGCATGAACCTTGCTACTATCAATCGATATAGCATTATCATAATAAGCCAATGCTAAAGGATCATTTGCTTCGGCATACATTAACCCTAACTCCACGTATGCATCGTAATACCCCGGATCTTGCTCTACAGCTGTATTAAAACTAGAAAATGCCAGCTTNGACTTTCCTTCTTTTTGATAGGCTAACCCTTTAATAAAATAAGCCGGAGCATAATGCACATCTATCTTTAATGCTTTATTAGCCAGCTCATATACTTTTTCATAATTCCCAGAGGCTAGGTATAGAAACCCTAAATCATAATAAGCATCTAACACCTGATCGTTCTTTTCCAGAACTTCTTCTAAGTAATTTTTGTGTTCTATGATTTGCTTTGAATCTTTATAGACATCAGCTTTAAACATTAAATAGTCAGCATTAACACTATCTATNCGTAAAGCTCTATCAATGTCATAAATAGCTCCCTGGAAATCGTTACGCTGTTTTTTGATCTCTGCACGCTCCAAATACAAGNCCCCATCATTNGGAGATGCCTTTATCTTATCNTTTAGTACAGCTATTGGATCCTGCGGAACTGTCTGACTCTGAGTTTCTGTTTTCTCTTTTGTTTCTTTTGTTGGTGTTTCACAGGCTGTTAAAACGCTGGTTAAAACAACAACCAATAGAATNGNTTTCTTCATAAATTAAAATTGTGTTCTACTTAATTACAGAACATGAAAAAAGCCCGGTGTATTTTTCACACACGGGCTTCAAATTTACGATTTTGTATTGCTTTATTTCTCTGCCTTTTCGTGAATGGCAGCTTTGATCTTTTCTTCGATTTCTTCAGCNAACTCTGGGTTATCTTCAATTAACTGTTTTACGGCATCTCTCCCCTGCCCTAGCTTGGTATCTCCATAGCTAAACCAAGATCCTGCTTTCTTCACTACACCGTAATCTACACCTAAATCAATAATTTCTCCGGATTTTGAAATTCCTTTTCCGTACATAATATCAAACTCGGCTTTTCTAAACGGAGGGGCTACTTTATTCTTGATCACTTTCACACGTGTNCTTGACCCNATAACCTCATCACCACTCTTGATTTGCCCGGTTCTTCGAATGTCTAGNCGAACAGATGAGTAAAATTTNAGNGCATTACCACCTGTTGTTGTTTCTGGATTTCCGAACATTACACCAATTTTTTCTCTTAACTGGTTAATGAATATCGCTGTACAGTGNGTTTTACTGATAGATCCTGTTAGTTTACGCAAAGCTTGCGACATNAAACGTGCTTGAAGCCCCATCTTTGAGTCTCCCATTTCACCTTCAATTTCTGCTTTAGGCGTTAATGCCGCTACAGAGTCAATAATCAATAAATCAATTGCTCCCGAACGAATTAGGTTATCTGCAATTTCAAGTGCCTGTTCACCATTATCTGGCTGTGAAATCAACAAGTTTTCAGTATCAACCCCAAGAGACTCAGCATAAAAACGGTCAAAAGCATGCTCGGCATCAACTATAGCCGCTATACCTCCTTGTTTTTGCACTTCTGCAATAGCATGAATAGCCAATGTGGTTTTACCTGATGATTCAGGACCATAAATTTCAACAATTCTTCCACGAGGATATCCACCAACTCCTAATGCCATATCCAAAGTAAAAGATCCTGTTGGGATAACTTCAACTTGTTCTACGGCACTGTCGCCTAACTTCATAATAGCTCCTTTACCATAAGTTTTCTCTAACTTATCCATGGTAAGTTGAAGCGCTTTCAATTTCTCTTTTGCAATATCCTGTGACATGTTTCTTTATTTTAATNTTTGTTGATGGCTCAAAAGTAGAAGCCCAAAACGTAATCTATTTACGTTAAGCTTCCATTTCCGATAAAATTTGTTCAGAATGTGTTTTTGTCTTTACTTTTTTAAAGATNTTCTCAATCACACCTTCTTCATTAANCACAAATGTAGTGCGGTGAATTCCATCNTATTCTTTGCCCATAAATTTCTTTGGCCCCCATACACCATAAGCGTTAATGACTTCTTTTTCCGTGTCTGCAATTAAGCGAAACGGCAGTTCATTTTTAGCAATAAATTTTTGATGCTTTTTCTCATCATCAGCACTTACNCCCAATACTTCAAAACCTTTAGCCAACCATGCCTGATAATTGTCTCTCAAATCACATGCTTCTGCCGTACATCCCGGAGTACTGTCTTTTGGATAAAAGAAAAGAATTAATTTTTTTCCTTTAAAGTTATTCAATGATACTTCATTCCCTTCCTGATCTTTTCCTGTAAAATCAGGTGCCTTATCTCCTTCTTGTAACGTTGTCATAAAATTAAATTCTATTTGGGTTATCGCTTGTTCTCTATCTAACGAAATTATAAAACTCCGTTAAATGAAATTGGTTCACNCCAACTTATCTTATTCTTCAAAATCAGGATACAATAAATAGCGCTTTCTCATCTTTTTATACGCCTCTAATTGAGGTTTCCAACTTTCTCTGATTGCTTGAATTGTAGCTCCTTCTTCAATTTGTTTTCTCAATTGATCGGTTCCTGCCAATAAATTAAAGAAGTTGTTTTTNTTAAAAAAGGGAGTATCTCCTTCGTAGTTATCATAAGTTACTTTTAGCCAGTTGAGGTAGATAGAATGCGTNTCTTCAGGCACACCAACAGGCTTCTCTCTTAAATCTAATCCATTGCATTTTATTCCTTTAAAAGGAGGATAAGATGCCCCTTCNTTGGGTTGAGGAGTAAACGTATAGTCTCCAACCTTTAAATCCGGATTTCCGATTACCTGAAACGGAAAATCAGTNCCCCTACCCACAGAAATTTCAGTTCCCTCAAATAACCCTAATGATGGATAAAGGTAAACTGCACGTTGATTNGGCAAATTAGGAGATGGGGCTATGGGAATATTGTAATGCATACTGTGTGTATAATGCTCACAAGTAATAACAGTAAGGTTACAAGTCACTTCATTTTTCAACCAGCCTTCTCCAACAATCATATTAGCCAACTCTCCTACTGTTAANCCATGTACAAGTGGGATTTGATGNATACCTACAAACGATTGATATTTTAAATCTAAAACAGGNCCATCAACATAAAAACCATGCGGNTTGGGACGATCTAAAACGATGAAATCGATATCGTTTTCGGCACAGGCTTCTAGCATGTAATGCATTGTACTGATGTAAGTATAATAACGTACTCCTACNTCTTGAATATCGAATAAAACAACATCAACATTAGCAAGTTCAGATGAAGTTGGTTTCTTCTTTGAACCATATANNGACAAGATCGGTAANCCTGTTTTAGCATCTTTTTGATCTTTAAAATGCTCGCCTGCATCTGCTTTACCTCTAAATCCATGTTCAGGAGCAAACACTTTCACAATGTCAATATTCATTGATAAAAGCGTATCAACTAAATGTGATTTACCAACTACTGAAGTTTGGTTGGCTACAANGGCAATGTGCTTATTTCTNAGTAGACCNATNTATTGATCAAANCGTTCTGCTCCTACTTTAATTTCTTGCGCTTGTGCCGCATTCAAAAAAAGAAGACAAAAAAGAAAGGTTCGAAAAAGGGTGATAGCGATTTTACTAACTTCGCTGCGCATTATCAGGACGTATTTTTGTAGGATTAAAAAAATTCAAGCGTACAAAAATAATACTACAGCTTAAACCTTGAACGTAGATCGATTTATAGCAGGAAAAATGATTTGGGGAAAATCCTCTAATCAACAACGGGGAGGAACAAAAACGGCCATTCGTATTTCCATTCTCGGCATCTCTCTCGGTGTTGCTGTTATGATTCTCTCGCTGTGNATTGTTACAGGTTTTCAACAAGAAATACGCTCAAAAGCCATTGGATTTGGCGGACACATTCAACTTCGCAACTTTTCGTTAAATAGTGGCATTGATGATACCCCTGTGCAAATAGANCAACCTTTTTATCCTGAAATCAATAGTGTTCCCGAAGTCAATAATATTCANGTTTTTGCCAATAAAGCGGGAATCTTAAAAACAGAAGAAGAACTATCGGGTGTAATGGTTAAAGGCATTTATAGTGACTTTGACTGGTCATTTTTTGCCCAAAACTTAGTTGAAGGGAAAGCCTTAAACATTGTTGATAGNGTTGTTAATGATTCCATTTTGATTTCTGAGTATACTGCGCGCAGGTTAAAACTCAAGTTAAACGATAAAGTCTACATCTACTTCGTGGAAAATAACCATCCCAGACCTCGGAAATTTTACATCGGTGGAATTTACAATACTGGACTTGCTCAGTTTGATGAACGCATTGTTTTAGCCGATATCAGGCACATTCAAAAAATCAATAAGTGGAGTAAAAACCAAGTTGGAGGATTTGAGATTAACCTTAAACGTTATGAAGACCTTGATAAAATGGATGAGATTATCCGCGATGAAGTTGGTTTTGCATTACGTACCGAAAAAATTACGGATAAATACATCGATATTTTTAGCTGGCTNAAATCTCAAGACATCAACATTACCATTATTCTTACTCTAATGCTATTGGTTTCTGGGGTTACTATGACTACAGCTTTACTGATCCTCATCCTTGAACGAACAAATATGATTGGTGTTCTAAAATCAATGGGNGCCAGAAANTGGACAATTCGNAAAATATTTTTGTACAATGCTGCTTANCTCACCACATTAGGTTTGNTGGGGGGAAATATCATTGGAATTGGATTGGCCTTTCTTCAACAACACTATGGTTTTATTACCCTCAATGAAGAAATTTATTACCTCTCGCAAGTTCCTATCAACATTAACCTTTTTCATATCATTTTGTTAAATGTAGGTACTCTTATCGCCTGTACACTGATGCTCATTGTGCCTTCNTACGTAATCACTAAAATCTCACCTGTTAAAGCCATTCGATTTAATTGATAAGCGGTAACTTTGTNACCAAATCAATAGAAAATCGTCAGAAATGGCTCCAAACAAGAAAATCTTTAACAATATCATAGAAACCATTGGTAACACNCCAATGGTACGCCTNAATAAAATTGCAGAAGACATTCCTGCTACAGTTTTAGCTAAAGTAGAATACTTCAATCCCGGACACTCTGTNAAAGACAGAATGGCGCTAAAAATGGTTGAAGATGCTGAAAAGGAAGGAAAATTAAAGCCAGGAGGAACAATCATCGAATGTACCTCAGGAAACACTGGAATGGGACTTGCCTTAGCTGCTTGCGTTAAAGGATATCGTTTGATTTGTACACTTAGTGACAAGCAATCCAAAGAAAAAATGGATATNCTNAGAGCTATGGGAGCCGAAATATANGTTTGTCCAACCAATGTACCACCAGAGCATCCNGAATCTTATTATTCTGTTGCTGAGCGTTTGAATAAAGAAATCCCTAATTCTTTTTATCCTTATCAATACGATAACCTCAGTAACCGTTTGGCGCATTATGAATCAACNGGACCTGAAATTTGGGAACAAACCGATGGAAAAATCACACACTTTGTAGTTGGAGTTGGAACTGGGGGAACTGTTTCAGGTGTTGCGCAATATTTGAAAGAAAAGAATCCTGATATCAAAATTTGGGGAGTTGACACGTACGGATCGGTTTTCAAAAAATACCATGAAACGGGTGAGTTCGATGAAAATGAGATCTACTCCTACATTACAGAAGGTATTGGAGAAGACATTTTACCAAAGAATGTTGATTTCAGTTTAATTGACCGTTTTGAGAAAGTAACCGACAAAGAAGGTGCACTCGTAGCACGCGAATTGGCCAAAAAAGAAGGGTTGTTTTTAGGCTATTCTGCCGGATCGGCTTTTGCGGCCATTCGTCAGCTTAAAGATGAATTGACTGAGGATGATGTTGTCGTTGTTCTTTTCCACGATCATGGAAGTCGCTACGTTGGTAAAATATTCAATGATGATTGGATGAAAGACCGCGGCTTTTTAAATACAGAAGACGCTACAGCTTCTAGCTTAATTCAAGATAGAAAGAACAGTGCATTGATCGGTGTTAAAACGGAAGAATTGGTACAACACGCTATTGATAAAATGCGTGACAATAGCATCTCTCAGCTACCTGTTTTTAAAGGAGATGAAATTGTTGGATCATTGGACGATGCTTTCCTTTTCCAAGCCATTTGTGAAGATGGATCAATTACGGAGAAAAATATTGGAGATGTAATGCGTCCTCCATTTCCTGTTGTTGATGCTAATGCAAAAATTAAAGACATTTCTAAACTGATTAATAAAGACAACAGCGCAGTATTAGTGAATGTGAACAACAGATGGCACATTATTACCAAGCACGATGTATTAAGCGCTTTGACTTGATATGAGTCGAAAAGTTATAGATCAAATGAATCGCGAGGTGCTCATTCCTGAGCAACCTCTGCGAATCGTTTCTCTAGTTCCTTCTCAAACAGAATTACTCTTCGATCTTGGTTTAAATGAAGAAATAATTGGCATTACAAACTTCTGTATCCATCCTAAAGAAAAAATTAAGGACAGACAAAAAGTTGGAGGAACCAAACGGCTTCGTATTGATAAAATAAAAGCTCTTGCTCCTGATCTTATTATTGGCAATAAAGAGGAAAACAATAAAGAAGAAATTCTAGCTCTTTCCGAAAGCTTTCCGGTATGGATGAGTGATATTCAAACACTTTCAGATGCCTTGGAAATGATTCAAGCCTTTGGAGATCTTGTTCACCGAAAAACTGAAGCAAATACAATTGTTCGCCAGTTAAAAAACGATTTCCATCAACTATCAACTATGCAAAAAGGGGCGAATGCATCTGTTGCCTATTTTATATGGAATAATCCTCTGATGGTTGCTGGAAAAGACACTTTTATCGATGAAATTCTTCAATTGATTGGCTTCAAAAATGCTTTTGAATCATTTCCTCGTTACCCTGAAACTAGTTTTGAGCAACTTCAACAACTCCAACCAGACTATATTTTTCTTTCAAGTGAGCCTTATCCATTTCAACAAAAACACATTTCTGAATTTGTTGAAAAATTGCCTGACTCAAAAACAATAATTGTGGACGGAGAAATGTTTTCTTGGTATGGATCGAGAATGCTTCATCTTAAAAAATATATTGAACAATTAACGCTTGAATAATAAGGTTACTCCGGTAATCCATCTATTTTTCCATTCGTCTTATTTGTTCAATTTACAATCATTAGGTTTTATAGTTTTGCACTTATATTGCTTCAACTGTGAATCGATTATCTCTTTGGTTAATACTTCTGTTTCTAACTGCTTTTGTTCCTGCTAGGACACAAAAAGTTGGACTTGTTTTAAGTGGTGGTGGAGCCGATGCTCTTGCGCATGTAGGTGTTATTAAAGCACTGGAAGAAAATAATATCCCTATCGATTATATTACTGGTAGTTCCATGGGAGCTTTTATTGGTGCCCTTTATGCCAGTGGATACAGTCCAGAACAAATAGAAGCCTATGTTACTTCCACTCTATTTTTAGAGATGTCTCACGGAAAAATAAACCGCAACGATGTTTACTACTACCAGACGATTCAGGAAGATGCTGGATTAATCAATTTTAAATTTGCCCGTGACGATAGTACACTAAAGGCAAAATTCCCGACAAATCTTATAGACCCAGCACCAATTGATTATGCAATTGCCGAAAAACTTGCCCCATCTGCTGCTGCTGCAAATTATAATTTTGATAGTCTTTTTGTTCCATTTCGCTGTATTGCTGCTGACATTAGTGATAAAGAACAAGTTATTTTCTCCTCTGGTAGCCTAAGTCAAGCTGTTAGAGCTTCTATGTCTTACCCTTTCTACCTCAGACCTGTTTATGTCGATAAAAAACTACTTTTTGACGGAGGGCTTTACAATAATTTCCCTGCCGACATTATGTGTGATGATTTTAACCCTGACTTTGTTATTGGTAGTAGTGTAGCCAACACATTAGAGCCACCTGATGATGAAAATCCATTCTCCCAAATAAAAAACATGATGGTTAGCAGAACCACTTATAAAATTGATTGTGAAAATGGTTTTATTATAGCTCCCAATGCAGATTTTGGTGTTTTTAACTTTCAGAAAGCTCAACATGCTGTTGATTCTGGCTATGCTGCGACAATAAGGGTTATTGATTTTTTAAAAGAAAAAATCAATAGGCGAGTAACTCAAGAAGAAATAACGCAACGAAGAAAAACTTTTACGCACAGTTTCATTCCCCTAAAATTTAATATTGTTGAAGTTGAAGGGCTTTCTGAAAAGCAAGTAAATTACGTTCGGAAAACACTTACTAATCCATTTCACAGAACGTCAAAGATTGACTCATTAGACATGAGAAGATCGTTTTTTAAGCTTCACGGAGATTCGAAGATTAAAAGTGTTTACCCCGTTATTTCTAAAAATTCAGATTCTTCGTATACCATGAATTTAAAAATTCAACGGGAACGAGATTTGATCATTGGCTTGGGGGGAAATCTATCTACCAGTCCTATTAACCACATTTTTCTTTCTGTTAAATACAACCGGCTTAAAAAGAGTGGAATTACAGCGTATACCAGTGGTATGTATGGTCGCTTATATGCAGGATCAAAAACACTACTTCGCTATGATATTCCTGGAAGAGTTCCCATTTTTATCCAGCCAGAATTTGTAATACATCGCTGGAACTATTACCGAAGTCGAAATTTCTTTTTTGAAGAATTCAGACCATCTTACCTTATTCAAAATGAAACGTACGGTAACATCAAAATTGGTATTCCATACTCTAATAGAGGTGAATTAACCGTTGGTGGCAACATTTTTCATTTAGTTGACGATTATTATCAAACACAAGATTTTGCTCCGGAAGACACCGTTGACAAAACTGAGTTTAACGGCTTTTCAGCATATGCAATGCTTGAAAATAATACTCTAGACGACAAGCAATATGCTACCGAAGGTACTCGCTTCTCTTTGCGAGCAAGATATGTTAATGGAGTTGAGAATCATATTCCTGGGTCTACATCTCAGAAATCTAATGCCTACAGAGAATGGCAGGAATGGCTACAATTCAAATTGTATTTGGAAACTTACTATAAAAGTCAAGGGCGACTTCGATTAGGGTTTTCGTTTCAAGGGGTGTATAGTGAACAACCTCGCTTTTCGAACTATACAAGCACTATTTTGAGAGCTCCTTCTTTTCAGCCTATTCCGGAAAGCAAAACATTGTTCCTAGAAACCTTCCACACCTTTAAATATATGGCGGTGGGGCACAAATTTATATTTAGAATTAAAGAGCAAATTCACTTAAGATTGGAAGGCTACATATTTCAACCTTACCAAATGATTCTTGAAAACTCTACTACGTCTAAAGCTGAATTTGGAGATCCTTGGGACAACCGTTACACTATAGCTAGTGCAACGGCTGTGTGGAAAAGTCCATTAGGGCCTTTTAGTTTGGGGGTTAACTATTACCATAATGTACCTAATGTTACAGTTGAGCGAACGACTCCTATTACAATCTTACTCAACTTCGGATACATTATCTTTAACCAAAAGGCTTTGGATTAAGCTTGAGTTGTTGGCCCTCCAAAAGACAGAGGTATTCCTTGATCTCTCCCATCAGGTTCCTCTATCTCTCCATGTTGCTGTTCAAAATTTGCCACATTATCTGCCATAGCTCTCATTAAGCGCTTTGCATGTTGAGGTGCCAAAATAATACGCGAACGTACCTTCGCCTTTGGTGTTCCTGGCATTATTTGCACAAAATCGACTACAAATTCAGTTTGTGAATGGGTAATAATTGCCAAGTTAGAGTAAGTACCACCTGCTACTTCTTCTGTTAACTCAATGTTTAATTGTTGTCCTTTTTTCTCTTCGCTCATCTCTTATGTATTTAGCAAAAAAAAGCCCCGAAAAACGGGGCTTTCAATTCATATAAAATCAATTACTTGATGATTTCTTCTCTTTTGTCTCGCTTGGCTGAAAGCTTATCGAACTCATCTTGAGAACCTACAATTAAATCTTTGTATTCTCTCAAACCAGTTCCTGCAGGAATTAAGTGCCCTACAATCACATTTTCTTTCAAGCCTAACAAGTGATCTTCTTTTCCGTTAACAGCAGCCTCATTCAACACTTTTGTTGTTTCCTGGAAGGAAGCAGCTGACATGAAACTATCTGTTTGAAGAGAAGCTCTGGTAATACCTTGAAGCACCGATTTGGCCGTTGCAGGAACTGCATCTCTTGCAATAACCTGTTTCATATCCTTACGCTTCAATCGAGAGTTCTCATCTCTTAATTTACGCGCTGTGATAATTTGACCTGCTTTCAATGAATCCGATTCACCTGCATCTTCAACAACTTTCTTATCATAAATCCAGTCGTTTTCTTCTGCAAATTCATGGCGGTTTACCAATTGTTTCTCAAGGAATTTAGTATCACCCGGATCAACGATATCTACTTTACGCATCATCTGACGAACAATGGTTTCAAAGTGTTTATCGTTAATTTTCACCCCTTGTAAACGGTATACTTCCTGAATTTCATTTACAATGTACTCCTGAACCGCTGTAGGTCCCATGATCGATAAAATATCTGAAGGAGTAATTGCACCATCAGAAAGTGCCTGACCAGCTCTCACAAAGTCATTTTCCTGTACAAGGATGTGCTTAGATAAAGATACCAAGTATTTCTTAATTTCACCTGTTCTAGATTCAATGATAATCTCTTGGTTACCACGCTTAATCTTACCAAATGATACGATACCATCGATAGCAGACACAACTGCTGGGTTTGATGGATTACGTGCTTCAAATAGCTCAGTTACACGTGGAAGACCACCGGTAATATCACCTGACTTACCAGAGTTTCTTGGAATCTTCGCAAGAATTTTACCCATCTTGATATCCTCGCCTTCATCAACGATGATATGGGCTCCAACAGGAATACTGTATGATTTTAATTCAGTATTGCTACTATCAAAAATCTTAATTGTTGGATTCTTACGTTTATCTCTACGTTCAATGATTACTTTCTCACGGAAACCAGTTTGTTCATCTGATTCTTCACGGAAAGTAACACCATCAATAATGTTTTCAAAAACAATTTTCCCTTTGGCTTCAGAAAGGATTACCGCGTTGTATGGATCCCAACTACAGATTAAATCTCCTTTCTTAACTTTTCCACTCTTAATTTTAAGCTCAGAACCGTAAGGAATATTATTGGTAGCAACAGTAACATTGTCTTTATCAACAATTCTCATCTCAGCAGAACGGCTAATTACAACGTCAATTTTCTCTCCGAGGTCATTCTCACGTTCTACAGTTCTTAACTCTTCTATTTCAATTGTACCATCAGCTTTTGCTTCAATTTTAGATTCTGAAGCAATGTTAGAAGCAGTACCCCCAACGTGGAATGTACGAAGAGTAAGCTGTGTACCTGGTTCACCAATTGACTGTGCTGCAATAACACCAACTGATTCTCCCATCTGTACATCACCACCGGTTGCCAAGTTACGTCCGTAACATGTAGCACAAACCCCTCTTACAGTTTCACAGGTCAATACAGATCTGATTTCAACTTCCTCAATTCCGGCAGCTTCGATTTCCTTAGCAATTTTCTCCGTAATATCTCCACCTGCTTCGACAATTAACTCATCTGTTTCAGGATGAACAACATCGTTTACAGAGGCTCTACCAAGAATTCTATCGTATAACGACTCAACGATATCTTCGTTTTTCTTTAATGGAGTTGCTAAAAGACCACGAAGTGTACCACAATCTTCTTCAGTAATAACAACATCTTGAGCAACATCTACCAAACGTCTTGTTAAGTAACCGGCATCAGCTGTTTTCAATGCTGTATCTGCCAAACCTTTACGAGCACCGTGAGTAGAGATAAAGTACTCAAGAATTGAAAGTCCTTCTTTAAAGTTTGAAAGAATTGGGTTTTCAATAATGTCACCACCTTGTGCACCTGACTTTTTAGGTTTCGCCATCAAACCACGCATACCTGACAGCTGACGAATTTGTTCTTTAGAACCACGAGCTCCAGAGTCAAACATCATATAGATTGAGTTAAACCCTTGGTTATCGTTTTTCAAGCGGTTCATCAAAGTATTGGTCAACTTAGAATTGGTATGTGTCCAAACGTCAATAATTTGGTTGTAACGCTCATTGTTAGTGATAAGACCCATGTTATAGTTATTCATGATCTCTTCAACCTCTTCAGTTGCAGCTGCAATAAGCGTCTCTTTTTCGTCTGGAATGATTACATCACCAATGTTAAAAGACAATCCACCTTTGAAAGCCCAGTAGTAACCTAATCCTTTGATATCATCTAGGAATTGAGCTGTTCTGGCTACTCCCATTGATTTAAGGATGTCACTAATAATAGTACGAAGTGATTTCTTTGTCAACAATTCGTTGATGAAACCTACCTCTTCAGGAACTACTTCATTGAACATTACACGTCCACAAGTAGTATCAATAATCTTATCTACGATTTCACCATTTTCTACAACTTTTACTTTACACTTAATTGTTGAGTGCATTTCAAGTTGGCCTTCGTTAAAAGCAATGATTACTTCTTCTGCAGAATAGAAAGTCATGCCTTCACCTCTCATTGTTCGGGTAGCATCACTAACTCTTGGTTTTGTGATATAGTATAACCCCAAAACCATATCCTGTGAAGGAACTGTAATTGGTGCTCCGTTTGCTGGGTTCAAAATAT
Organism: Crocinitomicaceae bacterium; assembly: GCA_002705995.1. Lineage (GTDB taxonomy): Bacteria > Bacteroidota > Bacteroidia > Flavobacteriales_G > Salibacteraceae. Next base: position 202,441 of record PAJI01000006.1, read on the forward strand.
TATGTGAACCTAACATCAACAACTGAGCTTCCAAAATTGCAGCATTCCCCAATGGAAGGTGAACCGCCATCTGGTCACCATCAAAATCCGCGTTAAATGCGGTACATGCCAATGGGTGAAGTTGAATTGCTTTTCCTTCAACAAGTTTTGGCTGGAATGCCTGAATACCTAAACGGTGCAGAGTTGGTGCACGGTTAAGGAGAACAGGATGTCCTTTCAATACATTTTCAAGAATGTCCCAAACTACAGGCTCTTTTCTATCAACGATTTTTTTCGCAGACTTTACTGTTTTTACAATACCTCTTTCGATCAGTTTTCTGATGATAAAAGGCTTGTATAACTCAGCAGCCATGTTTTTTGGAAGACCACATTCATGCATTTTCAAATCTGGTCCAACAACAATTACAGAACGAGCAGAGTAATCAACACGTTTACCCAACAAGTTCTGACGGAAACGACCTTGCTTCCCTTTCAATGAATCTGAAAGAGATTTCAAAGCTCTGTTAGACTCAGTTTTAACAGCACTCGATTTACGAGAGTTGTCAAACAATGAATCAACAGCTTCTTGAAGCATACGTTTCTCGTTTCTCAAGATTACTTCTGGAGCTTTGATTTCAAGTAGACGTTTCAAACGGTTGTTACGAATAATTACACGTCTATAAAGATCGTTCAAATCTGAAGTTGCAAAACGACCACCATCTAGAGGAACTAGAGGACGTAATTCAGGTGGTATAACCGGAATTACTTTAACAATCATCCACTCTGGACGGTTTATGATTCTTTCGTTAGCACTACGGAAAGCTTCTACAACTTGAAGTCTTTTAAGAGCTTCGTTTTTACGTTGCTGAGAAGTTTCAGTATTTGCTTTATGACGCAAGTCATATGAAAGTTGATCTAAATCCAAACGCGCTAATAAATCATGAAGTGCTTCAGCACCCATTTTAGCGATAAACTTATTTGGATCATTATCTTCTAAGTATTGATTTTCTTTAGGAAGTGTATCAAGAATATCTAAATACTCTTCTTCTGAAAGGAAATCAAGGTACTCTAGAGGTTCTCCATCAGGCTTGCTTGCTTCACCAGCTTGGATTACAACATATCTTTCATAATAGATAATCGAATCCAATTTCTTTGATGGCAATCCTAACAAATAACCAATCTTGTTTGGAAGAGATTTAAAGTACCAAATATGAGCAACAGGAACAACCAAAGAAATGTGTCCCATACGTTCTCTACGCACTTTTTTCTCAGTTACTTCAACACCACAACGATCACATACAATTCCTTTGTAACGGATACGTTTGTATTTTCCACAAGCACATTCGTAATCCTTTACAGGACCAAAAATACGCTCACAGAATAAACCATCACGCTCTGGCTTGTATGTACGATAGTTAATTGTTTCAGGCTTTGTAACCTCACCGCTTGAACGGTCAAGAATCATCTCTGGCGAAGCCAGCGAAATGGTAATCTTGTTGAAGTTACTTTTAACCTTTGTATCTTTTTTAAGCGCCATATCTAAAATGGAATTAAGTTCTTAAAACAACAATAAGTACGATTAGTCAAGAGAGATATTCAGTCCAAGTCCTCTCATTTCATGCAACAATACGTTGAATGATTCTGGAATTCCCGGTTCTGGTAATGGCTCTCCTTTAACTATTGCTTCATAGGCTTTTGCTCTACCTACAACATCATCTGACTTAACTGTTAAGATTTCACGTAAGATGTTAGATGCACCGAAAGCTTCCAGTGCCCATACCTCCATCTCACCAAAACGCTGACCTCCAAACTGTGCCTTACCACCAAGTGGTTGCTGAGTAATCAACGAGTATGGTCCGATAGATCTGGCATGCATCTTATCATCAATCAAGTGATGAAGTTTAAGCATATAAATGATACCTACTGTTGCTGGCTGATCAAAGCGTTCTCCTGTACCTCCGTCATATAGGTAAGTTCTACCTAATTCAGGAATACCAGCTTTTTTCACCCAATCATCAATTTCTTCAACTGAAGCACCGTCAAAAATCGGAGTAGCAAAGTTCACTCCTAATTCGCGACCTGCCCAACCAAGAACAGTTTCATAAATCTGACCAAGGTTCATACGAGAAGGTACCCCTAGTGGATTAAGAACTATATCAACTGGAGTTCCGTCTTCAAGGAAAGGCATGTCTTCTTGACGTACAATCTTAGCCACAATACCTTTGTTTCCGTGACGACCTGCCATCTTATCACCTACTTTTAATTTACGTTTTTTAGCTACGTAAATCTTAGCAAGTTGAACAATACCTGCAGGTAACTCATCTCCAACTGATACTTGGAATTTCTTACGTTTAAGTACACCTATAGCATCATTTACTTTGATGTTATAGTTTACAAACAAACGCTTGATTAATTCGTTCTTATCGTCATCNGTTGTCCATCCCGAAGCATTAATTTCAGAGTAATCAATACTCATCAATAGCTTCTGAGTGAATTTAGTTCCTTTCTTAATGATCTCTTCTTTGAAGTTGTTATGAACTCCTTGAGAAGTTTTACCATTAACGATTTGGAACAATTTCTCAACTAGGCCTTCTTTCAGTTCAGCAAGAACTTGTTGGTGNTCCTGCTCAAACTTATCTAGAACTTCTTTCTCTTGAGCTTTCTGACGTCTGTCNTTNATTGCTCTTGAGAAAAGTTTTTTATCNATAACAACACCTTTCATTGAGGGGGGAGCTTTTAATGAAGCATCCTTCACATCTCCGGCTTTATCACCAAAGATGGCTCTCAATAATTTTTCTTCAGGTGTTGGATCAGTTTCTCCTTTAGGAGTAATCTTACCAATAAGAATATCTCCTTCTGAAATNTCTGTCCCTACTCTAATCAAACCNTTCTCATCAAGGTTACGAGTAGCTTCTTCAGAAACGTTTGGAATATCAGCTGTTAGCTCTTCCAAACCACGTTTCGTATCACGAACCTCAAGCGTAAACTCTTCAATNTGGATNGANGTATAAATATCATCACGNACAACATTTTCAGAGATAACAATCGCATCCTCAAAGTTGTATCCTTTCCAAGGCATGAAAGCTACTTTCAGGTTTCTACCTAGCGCTAGNTCNCCNCCTTGNGTTGCATATCCTTCACAAAGAACCTGACCTTTTTGAACCGTATCACCCACACGGATAATTGGCTTAAGGTTAATTGATGTTCCTTGGTTAGTCTTTGCAAACTTGATCAGATTATATGTCTTTTCAGCTCCGTCAAAGCTTACCAACTCATCATCATCGTTACGCTCGTAACGGATTTTGACTTGTTTCGCATCAACATAAGTTACAACACCGGTTCCTTCAGCATTGATAAGAACTCTTGAATCTCGTGCAACACGACCTTCAAGACCTGTTCCTACAACAGGAGCTTCTGCTCTTAAAAGAGGAACCGCCTGACGTTGCATGTTAGATCCCATTAGGGCACGGTTTGCATCATCATGCTCCAAGAAAGGAATCAAAGACGCTGCAATTGATGCAATCTGGTTAGGAGCAACATCCATTAAAGTAACTTCATCTGGTTCAACAACCGGGAAGTCACCTTCGTAACGTGCTTTTATTCGCTCATTTTCAAACGCACCATTGTCTGCAACCGGTGCATTTGCCTGAGCAATTGTCATATTATTNTCTTCTTCAGCAGAAAGGTATGTGATACTTTCATCATCGTAGCGAACCTGNCCATCAGCTACCTTTCTATAAGGTGTTTCAATAAANCCAAGTTTATTCACTTTCGCATAAACACACAGTGAAGAAATCAAACCAATNTTTGGTCCTTCAGGTGTTTCAATAGTACANAGTCTACCATAGTGTGTATAGTGAACATCTCGTACCTCGAAACCNGCACGCTCTCTAGAAAGACCACCTGGTCCTAATGCAGAAAGTCTTCTTTTGTGTGTTACCTCTGACAATGGATTGGTTTGATCCATAAACTGAGACAACTGATTNGTTCCAAAGAACGAATTAATTACAGATGAAAGTGTTTTTGCATTGATCAAGTCAATTGGCGTAAACACCTCATTGTCTCTTACGTTCATACGCTCACGAATAGTACGTGCCATACGAGCNAANCCAACACCAAACTGATTGTACAATTGTTCTCCAACTGTTCTTACACGTCTGTTGCTTAAGTGATCNATATCATCAACCTCAGTTTTTGAGTTGATCAATTCAATCAAATACTTGATAATCTGGATAATGTCTTCTTTAGTAAGAACACGCATATCCATATCAATATCAAGACCTAATTTCTTATTAATTCTAAAACGTCCTACTTCTCCTAAATCATAACGTTTATCTGAGAAAAACAATTTCTCGATAATTCCACGAGCCGTTTCTTCATCTGGCGGCTCAGAGTTACGTAAGATTCGGTAAATATGCTCNACCGCTTCAATTTCAGAGTTTGAAGGATCTTTCTGAAGCGTATTATAGATGATCGTAAAGTCAGCTGAATTGATATCTTCTTTATGAAGAAGAATCGTTTTAGCACCTGAATCGAAAATCTCTTCAATGTGATGATCTTCAATAACAGTCTCACGATCAATAATAACNTCATTACGTTCAATCGATACNACTTCACCTGTATCTTCATCAACAAAATCTTCAAACCAAGTTTTCAAAACTCTAGCCGCAAGNTTACGNCCTTTAAGTTTCTTCAATCCNGTTTTNGTAACCTTAACTTCATCAGCTAAGTTGAAGATTTCAAGAATATCTTTATCGCTTTCATAACCAATCGCTCTAAGAAGAGTTGTTACAGGNAACTTCTTCTTACGATCGATATAAGCGTACATTACACTATTAATATCCGTTGCAAATTCAATCCATGAACCTTTAAACGGAATTACACGCGCAGAATATAATTTAGTACCATTTGCGTGATAACTTTGTCCGAAGAATACTCCCGGTGAACGGTGCAATTGAGAAACAATAACACGTTCAGCACCATTCACAATGAATGATCCTCTTGGAGTCATATAAGGAATAGTCCCTAAATAAACATCCTGAACAATTGTTTCAAAATCTTCGTGTTCCGGATCGGTACAATATAATTTGAGCTTAGCCTTCAAAGGAACGCTATATGTAAGCCCTCTTTCAATGGTTTCTTCTATTGAATATCTTGGTGGATCAATAAAATAATCTAAGAATTCGAGTACAAAGTTGTTCCTTGCATCAGTGATTGGAAAATTCTCACTGAAAACATTAAACAAGCCTTCGTCACTACGATTATCGGGTGAGGTTTCTAATTGAAAAAAGTCTTGAAACGACTTCACCTGAATATCCAANAAATCAGGATATTCTAATTGGTTTTTAGTGGACGCGAAATTTATTCTTTCCTTGATATCAGCCATGGACGTGAAATGGATTGATCATACAATATACAGCCATAAACGCAGAAGGGNTTAGACCCTAAAAAGGGNCTAAACCTTAGTAATTTTTATTCAGTTAAAAGCCTGAATTAGTCAAGCTCAACTTCAGCACCTGCTTCTTCTAGTTGTTTCTTAAGAGCATCAGCTTCGTCTTTAGCTACACCTTCTTTAATAGCTTTAGGTGCACCATCAACTAATTCTTTTGCTTCTTTAAGTCCTAAACCTGTAAGTTCTTTAACAAGTTTAACAACTGCTAGTTTAGAAGAACCTGCTGCTTTAAGAATTACATTGAATTCTGATTTTTCTTCAGCAGCACCAGCATCACCTGCAGGGCCTGCAGCAACAGCAACAGCCGCAGCTGCTGGTTCTATACCATATTCTTCTTTAAGGATATCAGCTAGTTCATTTACTTCTTTAACTGTAAGGTTAACTAACTGCTCAGCAAAGTCTTTCAAATCTGCCATTTTTATTGAGTTTTGGAAACGTTTTTACTAATTTAAATTAATTCTTATGCCTCTTTTTCTGAGAGGGCTTTTAAAATACCTGTTAATTTCTGACCTCCAGATTGAAGTTGTGAAATCACATTCTTCGTTGGAGATTGTAGTAGCATGATAACATCTGCAATAAGCTCTTCTTTCGATTTCAAGCTTGCTAAAGCATCAATTTTATCATCACCTACAAAAACTGCTTCTTGAACATAAGCTGCTTTCAAGATTGGTCTTTCAGCTTTCTTACGAAAATCCTTGATCAATTTTGCAGGAGCATTTGCAGTCTCACAATACATGATCGAAGTATTCCCTTTAAGAACATCGTATAGTTCACTGAAGTCTTTTCCTTCAACAGATTCCATTGCTTTTTTCAACAAAGTGTTTTTCACCACTTGAAGAGTGATATCACTTTTAAAGCACTGTCTTCTTAACTTTGAAGTTGTATCTGCATCAAGATCAGAGATATCAGCTAAATAGATGATCTCTTTGCTCGCTAGCGTTTCAGTAAGATCAGAAATTGCCTTGTTTTTTTCTTCTCTAGTCATGATCTATAGACTTTATAATTAGGACTTAACCTGCAGCACCAACTGATTTTGGTTCAATAGCAATTCCAGGACTCATTGTGCTAGACATAAAAATGCTTTTCACATAAGTTCCTTTAGCTGCCGAAGGCTTAAGCTTAATTATAGTTTGTAACAATTCGTTGGCATTTTCTTTTATCATACTTGCATCAAAAGATACTTTACCTACTGAAGCATGTATAATACCGTACTTATCAACTTTAAAGTCGATCTTACCTGCTTTAACATCTTTTACTGCCTTAGCAATATCCATGGTTACAGTTCCTGTCTTTGGATTTGGCATAAGTCCACGTGGACCTAAAATTCTACCCAAAGCACCAACTTTCCCCATTACTGAAGGCATAGTAATGATCACATCTACATCAGTCCAACCATTTTTGATTTTATCGATGTATTCGTCAAGCCCTACCATATCAGCACCAGCTTCTTTAGCTTCTTCTTCTTTATCAGGTGTACAAAGTACTAATACACGTACTTCTTTACCAGAACCATGAGGAAGAGTCACAGAGCCACGTACCATTTGGTTTGCTTTACGAGGATCAACACCTAGACGTATAGCAAGATCAACAGAAGCGTCAAAGTTAAAGTTACTCACTTCCTTTACAAGCCCTGAGGCTTCATCAAGTGAATACGCTTTATCGGCATCAATTTTTGAAAGTGCCTCTTTCTGTTTTTTGGTCAATCTAGCCATTTTGAAGTGTTTTAAGCTCTCTAGCTATTATTTAATATGAATACCCATGCTTCTAGCCGTACCAGCAACCATCTTCATTGCTGATTCAACTGTAAAACAGTTAAGATCTTGCATTTTGTCTTCTGCAATTTGACGTATCTGATCATTGCTTAAGGTTGCTACCTTTTGGCGATTAGGCTCAGATGCGCCTGATTTAATCTTAGCTGCCTCTTTAAGTTGAACTGCAACTGGAGGAGTTTTGATAACAAAGTCAAAAGACTTGTCACTGTAAACTGTAATAACAACAGGAAGCACTTGACCTTGTTTGTCTTGTGTTCTACCGTTAAACTGCTTACAAAACTCCATGATGTTCACCCCAGCAGCACCTAATGCAGGCCCTACAGGAGGTGATGGGTTGGCTGCACCACCACGAACTTGAAGCTTTACGATTTTACTTACTTCTTTAGCCATTTGTTGTTTTTATTTATCGCGGGTTTGAAGGCTGCAAAGGGAAGCATTATAGACTTCACAACCCTCAAAATCTTTATACAAATTATTCTTTCTCTACTTGCATGTAGCTAAGCTCAAGAGGTGTTTTTCTTCCGAAAATCTTCACCATCACCTTAAGCTTCTTTTTCTCTTCATTGATCTCTTCAATGATTCCAGAGAAAGAGTTAAAAGGACCATCGATCACTTTAACAGTTTCTCCAACGATGTAAGGAATATTAACCTCTTCATCACTATCGGCTAATTCATCGACTTTACCTAAAATTCGATTAACCTCAGCTTGACGCATAGGTACAGGATCCCCTCCTTTTGTCTCACCTAAAAAGCCAATAACATTGGTAATATTTTTAATAATGTGTGGAACTTCACCTACTAGTGAAGCTTCTATTAAGACATAACCTGGAAAGTAATTTCTCTCCTTGCTAATCTTTTTTCCGTTTCTAATTTGATAGACTTTTTCAGTTGGAATAAGAACTTGGGCTACATAATCTTCTAAATTCAAGCGGCTAATTTCAACTTCTAGTTGTTCTTTAACCTTCTTCTCTTTCCCACTAACAGCACGGACTACATACCATTTTCTTTTTATCTTGTCGTTTTCACTCATCGCTAACAGAAAATGTTTTAGAAGGTCTTATAGACAGCTTTCATTAATTGACCAAACCCTAAATCCATAAGGTATACCAGAATAGCAATAATAAATGATGCTACCAAAACAAGAACAGAACTACCTTGCAGCTCTTTCCAAGTTGGCCAAGTTACTTTTGTTCTTAACTCATCAACTGACTCAAGAACATATTTTTTAATATCAGACATCTATTTAAATCTTATCTAGCACGGGCGGTAGGAATCGAACCCACAACCGCTGGTTTTGGAGACCAGTGCTCTACCAATTGAGCTACACCCGTAAACCTATTAGACAGAAAGGTATCCCGTAAAAACGGGACACCTTTTCCTGTCAAACTTTTATTTTTGAGCGTCTTATTACTCGATAATTTCAGTAACCTGACCAGCTCCTACAGTACGACCACCTTCACGAATCGCGAATTTCAATCCTACGTTAAGGGCAACTTTATTGATCAACTCAACAGTAATTGTAAGGTTATCACCTGGCATTACCATTTCACGACCTTCTTCAAGAACAATCTCACCTGTTACATCAGTTGTACGAAGGTAAAACTGTGGACGGTATTTATTATGGAATGGAGTGTGACGACCACCTTCTTCTTTTTTCAAGATATAAACCTCAGCTTTAAACTTCGTGTGAGGAGTTACAGAACCTGGCTTACAAAGCACCATACCTCTACGGATATCAGCTTTATCAATACCTCTCAATAGGATACCTACGTTATCACCAGCTTCACCTCTGTCAAGAATCTTACGGAACATCTCAACACCAGTTACAGTTGACTTCATTTTCTCAGCACCCATACCGATGATATCAACTTCTTCACCACTATTGATAACACCTGACTCAATACGACCTGTAGCAACAGTACCACGACCTGTAATTGAGAAAACGTCTTCAACTGGCATCAAGAAATCTTTATCTACATCACGTGGAGGAAGTGGAATATAACTATCAACAGCAGCCATAAGTTCCATTACTTTCTCTACCCACTCAGGCTCACCGTTAAGTGCTCCCAAAGCAGACCCAGCGATTACTGGAGTGTTATCACCATCATACTCGTAAAATGACAACAACTCACGAACTTCCATATCAACAAGTTCAAGAAGCTCTTCATCATCTACCAAATCAACTTTGTTCAAGAAAACAACCAATGCTGGTACGTTTACCTGACGAGCTAAAAGGATGTGCTCACGAGTTTGTGGCATAGGACCATCAGTAGCAGCTACAACAAGAATAGCACCGTCCATTTGGGCAGCACCAGTAATCATGTTTTTAACGTAGTCAGCATGACCTGGACAGTCAACGTGTGCATAGTGACGATTCTCAGTAGTATATTCTACGTGAGATGTATTAATTGTAATACCTCTTTCTTTTTCTTCAGGAGCATTATCGATCGTATCAAAGTCTCTTTTTTCAGAGAATCCTTTTTCAGCTAATACTGTAGTAATAGCTGCAGTCAAAGTAGTTTTTCCGTGATCTACGTGACCGATAGTTCCAATGTTTACGTGCGGTTTCGAACGGTCAAAAGTTTCTTTAGCCATAGCTTTAGAATTATTTAATTAGTCTTCCTTTAATATTTAAATTTCCCTTGTTTACTAACCTAAACTGCAACAGAGCCAATGACGGGACTTGAACCCGTGACCTCTTCCTTACCAAGGAAGTGCTCTACCGCTGAGCTACATCGGCTGCTCACAAAAAATTAAAAAGAGCGGGAAACGGGATTCGAACCCGCGACCCTTAGCTTGGAAGGCTAATGCTCTAGCCAGCTGAGCTACTCCCGCTTTTTAAGTGGGGAGAGCAGGATTCGAACCTGCGAAGGTGTATACCAACAGATTTACAGTCTGTCCTCGTTGGCCGCTTGAGTATCTCCCCGACCGAAATAACTTTAAAAGAACTGAGCCAATGGAGGGATTCGAACCCCCGACCGGCTGATTACAAATCAGCTGCTCTGGCCAACTGAGCTACATTGGCATTGGTTGTTTGCTTTCTTTAAAAAGCACCCCTTTTTCGCAAAAGGACTGCAAATGTATTCAACTAAATCTTTTTTGCAAAGAAAGCACAACAACTATTTTATTTTTTTTTCTAGCTATTGTGCTTTCCTTATTGATTTTCAAGCAACTATATTTTACTATAAATATGCTTTTTGCTTTGTTTTAAGTTTAACCAATTGTCTTCTCAATGCGTCAACACATAAATCTGTAGACTCTTCAAATGATTTAGACTGCTTTTTAGCAAATGTGTTATTACCCGGAACTTCCAATTTAATTTCAACTATCTTATTTTCTTTTGTCTCAGACTTATCTAACCTTAGAAAGACTTCTCCTGACACTATACCATCATAGTACTGTTCTAATTTGTCCGCTTTTTTCTGAATGAAGTCGGTCAATTTTTTATCTGCATCAAAATGAATTGAGTGAATGATAAGTTTCATATAAACCTCCTTTGTTTACGCTCTGGGATGAGCTTGTTTATAAATATCTTTTAATTTCTCAAATGAATTATGCGTGTATACTTGCGTTGCCGCCAAACTCTCATGTCCAAGCAACTCTTTAATCGTTGTTAAGTCAGCCCCTCTATTCAACATATGAGTTGCAAAAGTGTGACGTAGCACGTGTGGACTGGTTTTATTTAATGTCGTTACCTCAGACAACCATCGATTTACGGTTTTATACACCATTGAAGGATATAATTTCTTTCCTTTTTCTGTAGTAAAGAAGAAAAACTCCTCCTCATTATTATGTTCAATGCTATTTTTATAATTGAGGTATTGATCCAATTCATGAATCATCTCATTTCCTATTGGAACAAAACGTTCTTTACCACCTTTGCCCAAAACTTTAATAAAGCCTTTATTAAAGTCGACATCTTGTAGTTTTAACTCTATGAGCTCAGACAATCGAATACCTGTTTGATAAAACAAGCCAACTATGGCTTTTTCCATCGCCCCTTTATATGAGTCTTCAAAAACATCGGCATTGAACAATTGTAAAATATCATTTTCAGCAGCAAACTCAGGCAAACGTTTTGCCTTTTTAGGAGCTGTAATATTTGTCATTGGGTTTGCTTTGATAAGCAAAGACCTTAGAAGAAACTTGAAGTATGTTCGAAGAGTTGACAATTTCCGGTTAACACTTGAAGGTGTGCACCCCTCTACCTCCATCAAATCGACAATCCAAGCACGTATAAAATGATGTGTAACTTCTGCAGGAGCCAATACCTGAAACTCTTTATTCAAAAACAGAATAAATTGCCTTAAATCATTTTGATATGACTTTACCGTATGCGATGAATATCGCTTTTCTACAGACAGGTATTTAAGAAATTCTTGCTCGTACATTTAGGTCCTTATCAGGACTCATAAAATTAAAAAAAGCTACCCGATAACGAGTAGCTTTTTTTAATTAATTGTAAAAATATGTTAAGAAGAAATTAATCTTCCTGTTGTTGCATTTGTTGCTTGTAGATAGCTTTAAGCTTTTGCTCACGCTTAACTATCGAAGGTTTCGTAAAACGCTGTCTGTTACGAAGTTCTTTAACAACTCCTGTTTTTTCGTATTTCTTCTTATACTTCTTAAGCGCTCTTTCTATAGATTCGCCTTCTTTTACTGGGATAATTAGCATAATTCTTTTACACCTCCTTTACGTTAAGGCTGCAAATGTAGTAATTACTATTAAGCAAACAAGCCCTATTTTAAAATTTCTCTTGAAATTACTAGTTTTTGTATTTCGGAAGTTCCTTCTCCTATCGTACATAGTTTCGAGTCTCTATAAAACTTTTCGACCGGAAAATCCTTAGTATAACCATAACCTCCAAAAATCTGTACAGCTTCAGTTGAAACTCTTACTGCTAGTTCAGAAGTATTGTATTTCGCAAAAGCAGACTCTTTTGTTACTTTTTCATTTTTATTTTTCAAATCACATGCCTGCAGTGTTAACAATTCTGCCGCTTCGATTTCAGTAGCCATATCTGCTAACTTAAAGGCTATTGCTTGAAAGTTAGAAATCGGTTGACCAAATTGTTCTCTTTCTTTAGAGTATTTCTTAGCAGCTTCATAAGCTCCTTTGGCAATTCCTAACCCTAAAGCAGCAATTGAAATTCTCCCACCGTCAAGAATTTTCATCGCTTGTTTAAAGCCATCTCCAACTTCTCCTAACAGATTTTCTTCCGGAATACGGCAATTATCGAATATCATTTCTGCTGTCTCTGATGCACGCATTCCTAATTTATTTTCTTTTTTACCTCCACTAAATCCAGGCGTACCTCTTTCTACGATAAAGGCCGAAATTCCATTACTATCTAAAAGTTCTCCTGTCCTTGCCAATACAACAGCTACTTCACCTGATATGCCATGTGTGATCCAATTCTTTGCACCGTTTAACACCCACTCATTCCCTTCTTTATGGGCTACCGTTTTCATACGCATGGCATCAGAGCCTGTATTTGCTTCAGTTAATCCCCAAGCTCCAATCCACTCTCCAGAAGCCAACTTTCGCAAATATTTTTGTTTTTGAGCCTCATTAGCAAACTGTAAAATGTGGTTCGTGCATAATGAATTGTGAGCAGCCATTGACAGACCAATAGATCCACAAACTTTAGCGACTTCCTGAATAGCCGTAACATACTCAAAATATCCTAAGCCTGCCCCACCATATTCCTCGGGAACTACAATTCCCATCATACCTAGTTCTCCCATTTTCCGAAAAACATCCTTCGGAAACTCTTGCGACTCGTCCCATTGCATAAAATAGGGTCGAATTTCCTTTTCCGCAAAAGATTTTGCCATATCGGCAACCATTCTTTGATTTTCTGTCAGGCTAAAATCCATTTATCTAAAAATTTTATTATTCTTTTTTGACAATTCACAAAATATTTTGTCTAATATAAAGATATATACGGATATATTTTATCGTACAAAGGCTTATTTAGCAAATTTCGAGAAAGTAAATCTTCTAATGATTTATAATTACCATCTTCTTCTCTACTCTCAACAATAATTTTCGCCATATTATAAGTAAAGTAAGGATGTCTCGAAAGTTTGTACTCTGAAACTCTGTTTATATTGATCTTAACAACAAATTGTCTATCCTCTTTTAAATAAGGTTTAATTCTGTTTACTAAAGATGAATCCAGCCCATAAACCTCATATAACTGGTTCACAGAATAGTAACCTCCTAACTTTTCCCTGTATTTGATAATCCTTTTGGAATACCCGCTTCCAATTCCGTAAAACTGTTTCCAGTCTGATGTATCTGAAATATTTAATGCTACAGAAAAAGTATCTTTCGCTCTTTGGGGCATCTTTACTTTTCTTTCCCAATCATCTCTTCTGTAAGGAGTGTCCTTATTCTCAGTAACTGTCTTAGGGGCATTCGCTAAATCGTCTTCGGATATTGTTACAACTTCTTTACTATAATTCTCAGGAAGATGAATAAAGGGCTTTAGTAACTCATAAATAGAATCATTTACGAAGTAAAGCTTCTTTACATCTGACTTAATTTTAAACTGTCCTCCTGAATTTCTATAATTGATTAGTTGAGTCGATTGCCAATCCTTTAATCCCATATTCAACAGCTCCTCTTTTTTAACCGTATTGGGATCAAAGGAGAAGTATAAAATAGAATCAGAGGAAGTTAGCTTCTCTTCTACTATAATACTATCAATTGGTTCAGTCTCTAGCTTTTCAATCGTAAACCGAAATGGTTCCGGTGGAAACAGGTACTTCCAAAAGGTTAAAAATGAAATTTGAATTAATAGTATAATCAACAGTACGGTGATGCCTCTTCTTTCTCTACGGTTGAAGGAAAAGGCATCTTTCCAGTTTTCCTTCATGTCTTAAAAATAAAAAAGCCCGATGAATCATCGAGCTTCTTTATTCAATATAAATTATGTGTTGATCTATTTAAATCTTTTGATCTCTCCGGTTTTAATTCTCTGGAAGTAACTTTTCAGGTCATTTTTAACTTCTCCTGATAGNATGTAAAGGCCAAGAATGTTTGGAAAAGCCATTCCTAAGATCATCATATCTGAAAAATCAAGTACTGCTCCAAGGCTAGATGCCGCCCCAATTACAATAAATACCAAGAATAAAAATTTATACGAGTACTCAGCTCCTTTAGAATGCCCAAACAAAAATGTCCAACTTTTTAATCCATAGTAAGACCAAGAAACCATTGTAGAAAAAGCAAACAGTAAAATGGCAACAATTAACACATATCTAAACCATGGAAAGATGCTTGAAAATGCTGCCGCTGTTAATTCAGAACCTCCTAANGCAGATTCTCCGTCAGCAAAGCCTGTAAAGATTATTACAAGTGCCGTCATTGTACATACAACTATAGTATCAACAAACGGCTCTATTAAGGCTACAATTCCTTCTGAAACCGGATGGTCTGTCTTTGATGCAGAGTGTGCTATTGATGCAGATCCAACTCCCGCTTCATTTGAAAATGCAGCTCTTTGGAAACCTATAATCATAACACCAATAAAACCTCCTTTTAATGCTCCAGGATCAAAAGCTCCCATGAAAATTTTACCGAATGCATCATCGATTCTATACCAATGCATTCCAATTATAATAAGCGCAGTTATCACATACACACCTACCATCACTGGAACAATTTTATCAGTTACTTTGGCAATGCTTCGAATACCTCCAATGATCACAATACCAACTAACACGGCTAANATTAAACCAAAAATAGCACCATGTCCTTGCATTCCAGCAAACTCACCAGAAAGCTGAGCAAAGGCTTGGTTTGCCTGAAACATATTTCCTCCACCAAATGAACCTCCAACACATAGAATTGCGAATAATACTGCTAATACTTTTCCCAATCCTCCTAATCCTCTTTTATCAAGGGCTGTTCTCAGGTAATACATTGGTCCTCCGGACACAACTCCATCTTTTATAATTCTGTATTTAACGCCAAGNGTACATTCTACAAACTTTGCTGACATTCCTAAAAAACCAGCCACCATTAACCAAAACATCGCTCCNGGACCTCCNGTATTNATTGCAACAGCNACACCTGCNATATTTCCTAANCCNACAGTTGCNGANANNGCTGTGGTTAATGCTTGAAAGTGNGTTACTTCTCCCTCATCATCTGGATTATCATAANCTCCTCTCACCAATTGAATAGCATGAGGAATTCCTCTGACATTGATAAACCCCATCTTCACTGTAAAAAACAAAGCTCCTACAACAAGCCAAACTACAATAAGAGGTATATTTTTCTTTAAGGGAGNTCCATCTTCTTTNAGGACAGGAGTTCCATCTTCTTTATATACTACAGGATCATATACTCCGATTGCTTCAAAGGGGTCAAAAAACAAAACACTAGACATNCCGTCTACAAGAGGTTGCACAACAGCATCGATTCGTTGACTAAACGTTTTTTCTTCGTTTTCAGANTGATTTTGTTCTTCTTGAGCAGATANTTGAAATGTAATTGATAAGAATAAAATTGGTAGAATTAACCTTAATAATTTCATATAANATAGTTGACATTGATTTTGAAGTTCGTCAAATATATAAAGGAAGAATGGAGTGCCCTAAAGAATTGGGGGCTTATCTATGGATTATCAAAAAGATTCAAAGTCAATTAGCCCCTCTTCTATAGATTTAGGAGAGTATCCTAACAACTCTATCGATTTTGACAGGTCAAAAAATGTTTGAGTTGGTCTTTTTCCTNGCTGATTGAGCTCTGAAGAGAATACNGGAGAAATTAACTCTTCATTCAACTTGTAAAAAGTGGCTATTTTCATAGCGAACTCAATTACAGACACTCGATCTTTATCTGCAATATGATATACTCCGTTTCTTTCAGTATTCATAGCTAAAATACATGCATCAACAACTGATTTAACAGCAGTTGGCTGACGGTACTGATCTGAAACTACACGGATAGCTTCATTATTCTGTAAACTTTTTCTCACCCAAAGAACAATGTTGCTTCTACTAACCGAAGGNGAACTTCCATAAATNAGTATCGGACGGATAATTTTCCATGAGCCTGAATACTGTTTTACCAAGTTCTCTGCTTTTAACTTTGATTGCCCATAAACACTTACGGGTTGGGTANTATCTTCTTCTGAATATTCCCCTTTCTTATCCCCTTTAAATACAAAATCAGTAGACATATAGACCAAATGTGACTTGTACTTTTCTGCCTGCTCTATGACATAATGAGTAGCATCAACATTCACCTTTTCACACAACTTCGGATCTTTTTCACATAAATCTACTTGTGATATTGCCGCCAAATGGAAAACAACATCCGGTTGAACCAATTCAAAAAGCTGGTCTACCTGGTTTTTATCTGTGAGGTCACATTTATAAAACNAAAANTTGAGNAATTCGTTAGGAATTCGGTTGGCATTTAAACTCGTTCCTACGACATCTTGCTTCAATTCTACTAGACGCTTTACGAGATGGCTTCCTACCAAACCGTTAGAACCTGTGACCAGTATTTTCATTGCTATGAATTTGCGAAAATAGTTTTCAATTTATTGATCTGCTCAGAAGTTCCTAATACAAATAATTTGGAATTTGGAATTAGTTCAATATCGGGAGAAGGGTTTACTATATAATTCCCTTCAGGAGTCTTAAATCCTATAATTCTAGCCCCGGTCTCATACTTGGTTTCTAACTCACGAATTGTTTTATAATGAAAATCCGCAGGTAATTGTTTNAATTTTATTTCTTCTAGATTGAACTCGTGCTGCCCCATCACAGAAATGTGATCAATAAATTCTACCACATCNGGAGTAACAACTAAAGAAGCCATATGAGCTCCTCCAACCTTNTCTGGCATAATTACATTATTAGCTCCTGCTATGCGCATTTTTTTCTCGCTAGAATCTTCGGAGGCTCTACTAATAATTGTCAAATCTCTATTCANCTCTCTNGAGGTTAATACCACAAAAACATTATCAGAATCTTTAGGTAAAGTTGTAATTAATGCTTCTGCNTTATNGATCCCAGCTTTGAATAATGTTTCNTCGGAAGTAGCATCGCCTTGTACAAAAAGGAGCTCTGGAAACTGTTTNATGTATTCAATTGCACTATCGTCTCTTTCNACAATTATAAATTGGCGACCATAGCCGGATAATGTTTTTGCTGCCTGTCTTCCATTTCTACCAAAACCACATACAATTGTATGTCCTGAAAGATTCTCAATTGCTTTTGTCACTTTTAGATCTTTAAAGTAATATTTATACTCGCCAGTAACCAATGATTTGGTTAAGGAACTTATGGCAAAAGCAAAAGTACCGAAACTGGATATGATAAGAAATGCCGTAAATAATTTGCCTTCATCNGAAAGTGGTTTNACCTCTTGAAAACCAACTGTTGAAAGTGTGATGATAGACATGTAAAATGCCTCAATCAATTTATAGTCTTCAACAAACATGAAGCCTGCCGTACCTACAAATATGATTACTATTATCAAGAATAGAGAATAGTAAATCTGCTTGAAATATTTATAATTCCAAGTAAACCGTCTCAAATTTCCCAAATGGTATATTTCTTACTCTTAAACCACTCTTTGTTTTCTAAAACAAAAGCCATGATTAAGTAAATGATGAAAGGTGACCCGAAAGNGATAAATGAAAAATAGATGAAGTAAATACGCACTCTGTTAGAGTTAATTCCCANTTTATGACCCCACCATTCGCAAACTCCAAAAGCTTGCTTTTCAAAGAATGCNAGTATATTATTGATCATAATGGTTTAAGTATTTGATTGCCGATGTTACAATTTAAGCATTTTTTCTCATTGCAATACATTGTCCGCAATTGAATCAAAGCTTGAGAATCAGCAGCATTTTCAACTTCCAAATGTAATGCTTTCCATCTTTTTATGATGTTATTAGATTCTGAAGGTATCATTTCCAATAGTTCTATTGCACGCTCTTTGTAAAACAATTCATCTCTTAAATGTCCATATGCAAACAATAAAGGAGCTATTGTATTAATTAAGATGTTGTTTATTGANGCTTCTCCCAATATTTTTCTTTTTACTCGAGTATCTCCATCAAAGCTATAATGGTATTTCCAATAATTCGAAGGCTCGAGTTCTTCAAAAAATATTTTAGTCTCAGAAATTTTACCCGTTGACAACACTTTNNAAAACAATTGTTCNGCTCTTACTATCAATGCTGAAAATTGAGCAATACGAATAGTTGGGAAGTTTGATGGGCGCATTTTACTTCNCTTCCAGATTTCGGGNAAAAGAGGCTTTAGACTATATTTTCTTTTAAGGAATGANTANTCTTTTTGTAAAGTTTGAGGATACTCGTCTTTAAATTTTGCATCTAACAAACCTGATTGACCAAAAATAAGTGCCTCAACTTGCATTGGATTGTCTTTGTGTTTAGCCAATATAGACAGCGGTAATGATTTGGCCAATAACTCAAAAGGTTCCCCATTAACTTTAAAACCAAAATTTCTTGCTAAAGCCCAATAAAATGTTTCTGACCAACTGCTGTTGGTGCTGTTGTAATAGCCTATGATTACTTTTGATTTTTGCTCTAGCCGCTCGGTTGCTAATCTCATTAACCATTGACGTATCATAAAAGCATCTACATTATGTATTAAGTTTTCGCATGGAATTGACTTGAGATTGTTCAATTCTCTATAACGCTCCAAAATCAGTTTTGGAACTCTATATTTTAACTCTATTGTAGCTATTCCTTGTTTAGAAAAAAAGTCTATATCATCTTCCCAAACAACATGCAAAACAATAGTTGAATATGCTTTATCTGATTGATGGTTATGCTTGAACCAATCTGAAGATTTCACATGTATTTCTACATTTCCGGCCCATTGGGTTTCCCCAATCGTTATCAATGCATTGAAAAAGTCTGGTCCTGAATCTTTATTTAAAACTCCGGACTTGTGTATTAAGACACTTTCTCCTTCTGTAGTTTGAAGTTTATTTTTTGTAAATCGTTGGTAATTCCAAATGTGATGTAGAAGTTCTTCCTGCATAGATGGAGGATTTCTCTAAAAGTAGACAAATCATCTAACAATGCCATGTTTTATAAGCTGCTCAGCCATCTGTTGTTGTAGTTCTTTTGCTTTAGTTGATGCCATTGATGCAAAATTTTCATCTGATGAAGCATAAATAATGCCTCTACTACTATTTACCAGTAAGCCGCAATCATCGATCATCCCATAATTGACTACATCTTCAAGACTTCCACCTTGTTTACCTACTCCCGGAACCAGAAAAAAGTTTTGAGGTGCTGCTTGGCGTGCAATATCAATGTCACTACCTCTTGTTGCTCCAACAACAAACATGAGCTGATCTGGACTACACCACTCTTGCGTTTTATGCATCACCTTTTCAAAAAGATGTTTTTCTTCTGAGACTGTAAACTGAAAATCTTTAGCTCCTGCATTTGAGGTAAGAGCCAAAACAATTACCCATTTATTTTCAAAGGATAAAAAAGGTGTTATTGAATCCTCTCCCATATAAGGTGCTACCGTAACAGAATCGAAAGACATATTTTCAAAAAATGTTTTCGCATACATCTTTGAAGTATTTCCTATATCTCCTCGCTTTGCATCCGCGATTGTGAATATATTATCAGGGATATAATCAATGGTTTTTTGTAACGATTGCCACCCTTTAGCTCCTTGAGATTCATAGAATGCTAAATTGGGTTTATAGGCCACACAATATTCTTGGGTAGCATCAATAATGGCTTTGTTAAACTCAAAAATAGGATCTTCTTTTTCTAATAAATGCTCAGGAATTTTAGTGATATCAGTATCAAGACCAACACATAAAAACGATTTCTTTCTTTTAATTTCCGCAACTAAAGCCTCTCTTGTCATCCCTCTTCTTTACTTACTGTTTATAATGTTTCTCCTGCTTGCATCTTTTCTGCATTCTCAGCAACTTTTAGAGCGTCAATCATCTCTTGGATATCACCATTCATAAAATTGTTAAGATTATACATCGTTTTATTGATGCGGTGATCTGTAATTCTACCCTGAGGATAATTGTAGGTTCTGATCTTTGCCGATCTATCACCACTGGAAACTAATGACTTTCTATGAGCTGAACGTTCCTGATTAACACGCTCTAACTCTGCCTGATACAACCTTGATCTTAATACTTGAAGGGCTTTCTCATAATTTTTGTGCTGAGAGCGGCCATCCTGACATTCTACGACTGTATTCGTTGGAATATGTGTTAAACGAACTGCTGATTCTGTTTTATTAACGTGCTGTCCACCTGCTCCAGATGCTCTGAATGTATCCTTTTTTACATCCGACATATTCAACTCAAAATCGACTTCTTCTGCTTCAGGCAATACGGCAACTGTTATAGCTGATGTATGAACTCTGCCTTGAGATTCTGTTTCAGGCACACGTTGCACACGGTGAACTCCTGATTCAAATTTTAAAGTTCCATAGACACCTTCTCCCGAGACTTCCATGACTATTTCTTTATAACCTTTTACAGAACCAGGGGTTGAGTTTATTATTTCAAAAGAAAAACCACGTTCCTTAAAATACATGGTATACATACGGAACATGTCATCTACAAAAATACAAGCTTCGTCTCCTCCTGTTCCTGCTCTCAATTCAACAATAGCATTTTTATCATCTTCAGGATCTTTTGGAATCAACATTATTTTAATGTCTTCTTCCAATGTTTCTTTTCTATTCTCAAGTTCCTGTAGCTCTTCCTTTGCCAATTCTTTGAACTCTTCATCTGTCTCTTCTGCCAAAATGGCTCTAGATGAATCAATGTTCTCAACTACATGCTTATATTCTTTGTATGCTTTTGAGACTTCTTCAAGGTCTTTGTATTCTTTGTTTAGCTTAACGTAACGCTTCATATCAGCTATCACATCAGGGTCAGTAATCATTCTACCAACCTCTTCAAAGCGATCTTGAATAGCTTGAAGCTTAATTAATAATTCGTTATCTGATTTCATGCGTATTCAAATTCTCCAAATTCTGACCGAATGGTCAATTTCTTTTCACTCGCTTCTTCTACCCTACCTACAACTTTTGCTTCTACATTGTACGATGCTGCTATTTTAATCATTTCAATAGCTGTAGCTTCATCGGTGTATATTTCCATACGATGCCCCATATTAAAGACTTTGTACATTTCTTTCCAATCTGTACCACTCTGCTCTTTAATTAATTTAAAAAGTGGAGGCAATTCAAATAAATTGTCTTTTACAATATGAACATCTTCTACAAAGTGAAGCACTTTGGTTTGTGCTCCCCCACTACAATGTACCATTCCATCAATCTTATCGCGGTATTGATTCAAAATAGCTTTGATGATAGGAGCATAAGTTCTTGTTGGTGATAAAACTAATTTACCGGCATTTAGTGTAGTACCATGAACAGTGTCTGTTAATTGCTTTTCGCCAGAATAAACTAGATTTTCCGGTACATCATGGTCATATGTTTCAGGATATTTTTCAGCAACTACTTTAGCAAAAACATCATGACGAGCTGAAGTCAGCCCATTACTTCCCATACCTCCATTGTACTCTGTTTCATATGAAGCTTTTCCAAAAGAAGCTAAACCTACAATTACATTCCCTGGTTTGATATTTGCGTTATCTATCACCCTATTTCTAGGCATTCTAGCAACAACAGTAGAGTCAACAATAATTGTTCTTACTAAATCTCCAACATCTGCAGTTTCACCGCCTGTAGACATAATTTCTACACCATGCGTTCTCAAATCTGCTATCAATTCTTCCGTTCCGTTGATAATTGCCGATATCACCTCTCCGGGAACTAGGTTTTTATTTCTTCCAATGGTTGATGAGAGTAAAATATTTTCAGTTGCTCCTACACATAGCAAATCGTCTATGTTCATAATCAAAGCATCTTGAGCAATTCCTTTCCACACAGATAAATCTCCGGTTTCTTTCCAATAAGCATATGCTAAAGAACTTTTTGTTCCTGCTCCATCAGCATGCATTACCACACAATGTTCTTCTGAGCCTGTTAAGTAATCAGGTACTATTTTACAAAATGCTTTTGGAAAAAGCCCCTTATCTACGTTCTTGATTGCATTATGGACATCTGTCTTATCTGCACTCACCCCACGTGCATCGTACTTTGATTGATTCTCTTTACTCATGCCTGCAAAATAAAAAAGCATCCTGCAATATGCAGGATGCTTACATCAACTATTTTGTATATCTATTGTTCTGATTCACCAGTAGCNTCAGAAGCATCTCCTTCTCCTGTTTCAGGAGTTTCATCCGGAGCGGGAACATAATCATCCCTTAAGACTCTGAATTCTGTTCTACGGTTTTTCTGATGAGCTGCCTCCTTCTCTTCTTCAGTTGGCAATTTCGCAATTTCCTCATCAGTAATTCTCAATTGTGATTCACCATAACCTTTTGCTACTAANCTAGCTTCATCAACACCTTTGGTTATTAAATAATCCACACAACTTTGNGCACGTCTCTGAGACAAATCCATGTTTGAACTTGCTCTGCCTCGACTATCCGTATGTGCCATCAATTCGATTACAATTGTNGGATTATCTATAAGTGTTTGNTANAGCATATTTAATGAATCTTTAGAATTCACACTATCATTCACCTGAAGTTCAGCTTTACCTAAATCGTAACGNACTTCTGAGAATTCAATTACACCNCCAGTTGGTTGCAATTTAAAGTTCTTATTGAAGCGAGTTGANTTTTCTACTCCTACTGTTGTTTCTTGTCCTTTACCATTCAAATATCCTTCTGCTGATACTGTAAGCGTGTATGAAGTATTTGGTTGTATATAACGTTCTTCAGATTCTTCCTTTTGGTCAAACTGATAAAAACCAATTTCATCGGNAGCAATTTCAACAGAGCTTCCGTCTGTTCCTGTTAAAGCAACAGTTGCTCCNGGGATTGGNTCACCNGTCTTTAAGTCAGAAACCACACCTTCAATAATAAACTTCAATGGAGGCATACGGAACGACCATAAGTCAACATCTCCTCTACCGCCAGTTCTATCNGTAGAAAAGTATCCTTTTTCTTTCTTACCATCAAAAATGATNGCAAAGTCATTATTCACAGAGTTAATTGGATACTTCATGTTCTCTACTTTGCCCCATTTCTTATCGCCTGTTGNCTCTGCATAAAAAATGTCAAAACCTCCCATTCCTGGGTGTCCGTTCGAAGCAAAAAACAATCTGCCATCTTCATGGAGATANGGATACATCTCATCATCAGCAGTGTTAATGTCTTTACCCAAGTTAACAGGATTTTTAAACGCTCTCTCTTTTGAGTCATANGTTGCCATCCAAAGATCCTTACCTCCCATACCTCCTGGCATATCTGAAGCAAAAATTATAACTTCATCTTTAAAGGCTAATACNGGGTGTCCCACTGTAATGGTATCTTCATCTACTAGAACCACTTCTTCAGACACGTCCCAATCTCTACCTCTTTTTCTTGCNGAGAAAACTTTACANCCTACTACTTCTTTCTTAACAAAAGCACATCGTGTAAAATAAAGNGTATTGTATCTGTCATTTAATGCNGGNGCACCTTCATTGGCCTCNGCTGTATTAATATTCTCACCTAGTGCTGTAGGCACCATCCATTTTCCTTTTTTGTCTTGCTGAGTGTACCAAATACTAGAAAAACTTTGTCCAGTAATACCATCAGTTCCACCACCTACAGACCCCTCACGGGTAGAGGTAAAAAGTATTGCTTCATTTTTGCGATCAGCCCAAGCAGGAGAAAAATCTGCCTGTTTAGAATTCAATAAAGGATCTGGTTGAACTTCCCAACGTGTAGGGTTATCTTTCCATTCTTGCGCTAACTTACAAGATTCAGCTCCTGTTTTAGCTTTTTTACTCTCTGGATGATCTTCTAAATAATCTTGATAAGTTGCAGTTGCTTCGTCTAATTTACCTGACTTACGCTGTGCATCAGCTAAAAATAATTTTGCTTCATCATCTTCATAACCAGCTTTGATAGCATTTCCCAACCATGTTATTGCCTGGTCATTATCTTGCATGTAATAATAGGCCATTCCGATATTGTTAAGAATTCGCTTCTTAACTTCGGCTTTCTTCTCTTTTGTATATGCTTGCTTATATAGTTCAATGGCATCATAATATGAACCATATTTAAATGCCATGTCTGCTTCTGCGGTATAGTCTTTCTGCGCCATAGCAGAAGTACTTAGAAGCATTAAAACTGTCATTAAACTTAAGATAGCTTTAATGAATTTCATATGTTCGGAATGTTTGATTAAGATAGTAATTAATTGATGAACGGTCTTCAAGTGCACCAAAATAGTAATATTTTACTATACAGAAAAGCCCACACCATAATTTGATGCGGGCTTTAACGATTAATTTATGTATTTATTATTTAGTGAATAATAATTCTCTGTACTTAATCAAAGGCCAGTCTTTATTGTCCACAACTAATTCAAGCTTATCAACCTGATAACGGATTTTGTCAAAATAATTCATCATCACGTCATCTCTGTAGGCAATTGCCTGCTCTTCTTCTGTTTCAAGCGCGTTTGCTCTTTTACGCGCCTCAATCATTTCATAAACAGACTCTCTAATTGTATCTACTCTTTCTGAAATTTCAGTAATGATGGCTTTCTGACTTTTAGCATGCTTGTCAAATTCATCACCAAATATGGTTTTCAATCCTGCAACATTATCTATCAATTGAGACTGATATTTTAATGCTGCCGGGATAATATGGTTGAGTGCCATATCAGCCATAACACGAGATTCAATCTGAATTTTCAGTTTGTAATTCTCTTGATTGATTTCGTAACGAGCTTTAATTTCTGTTTCATTCATTATTCCCAAATCTGAGAATAATTTGATTGCTTTATCAGTTACTAACGCCTTTAGCGCATGNGGTGTNCCTATTACATTNGGCAAACCTCTTTGTTCGGCTTCTTTCACCCAATCATCNCTNTATCCATTNCCNTCAAAAAGGATACTTTTAGATGTCTTAATGTACTCGCGAAGAACTGAAAGAATTGCATCATCTTTCTTCTCTCCTTCTTTCACTTTTGCATCAACGTCTAGTTTGAATTTATTCAANTGCTGAGCCATNGCNGCATTTAACACGATCATTGGCTGAGCACAGTTTTGAGAAGAACCTACAGCTCTGAACTCAAATTTATTTCCNGTGAATGCAAAAGGTGAAGTTCTATTTCTATCNGTATTGTCNAATAAGATTTCNGGGATCTTACCTATGTCGATTTTAAGCTCTTGTTTTTCATCAGGTGTTAAAGCACTTTCAATTTTAGCCTCAAGCTCATTCAACATTTTAGTTAATTGAGATCCAATGAAAATTGANATGATTGCCGGAGGNGCTTCGTTTGCTCCCAAGCGGTGATCATTACCTGAACTTGCTATTGCAGATCTTAAAAGATCAGCATGCTCTTGTACGGCACAAATAGTATTCACCAAGAATGTTAAAAACCTCAGGTTGGTCTTAGGTGTTTTACCTGGNCTTAATAGNTTTCTATGTTTTGGAGTATTCGCTCCTAATGACCAGTTATTNTGCTTACCTGAACCATTCATNCCAGCAAATGGNTTTTCATGNAGNAACACACGGAAATNATGTTTGTGNGCTACTTTTTCCATNACATCCATCAAAAGCTGGTTGTGATCTACTGCTAGNTTACATTCTTCAAAAATTGGAGCACATTCAAATTGGTTTGGTGCTACCTCATTGTGACGTGTTGTTACAGGAATGCCNAGNTTTAATGCTTCTTGCTCAAAATCATGCATGAAGCTAGATGCACGATCAGGGATTGCTCCAAAATAATGATCATCTAACTGTTGACCTTTTGAAGAACCTTGTCCAAAAAGTGTTCTTCCTGTTAATGCTAAATCTGGTCTTGCCGCATACAATGCAGAGTCTACAAGAAAATACTCTTGTTCCCANCCTAAAGTAGCATTGACTTTAGTAACCGTTTTATCAAAANATTGAAGTACCTCTACTGCTGCTTTATCTACTGCTGCTAAAGACTTTAAAAGAGGTGCTTTATAATCTAACGCTTCTCCNGTATAGCTCACAAAAATAGTTGGAATACATAATGTATTACCTATGATGAAAGCCGGAGAAGTAGGATCCCAAGCNGTATAACCTCTAGCTTCGAATGTATTTCGGATCCCNCCATTAGGAAAAGAAGAGGCATCTGGCTCTTGTTGCACGAGTTGCTCACCGTGAAATTTTTCGATCGAGCTACCATCCTCTAAAGGAGTGTAAAAAGCATCATGTTTTTCTGCGGTTCTACCTGTTAAAGGCTGNAACCAGTGAGTATAGTGAGTTGCTTTTTTGGCCATAGCCCATGCTTTCATTCCNGCAGCTACTTGATCTGCCATTGCACGGTCTAATCTTTTTCCAGTTTCCATTGATTCAACAACACTATCATAAGCTTCTGAAGTCATNTATTGCTTCATTGCTCCTTTGTTGAATACTAACTCTCCAAAAAAATCAGAAATTTTATCAGAAGGTAATTTGACTTCCTTTGCTTCGCGAGAAAGCGTCTTTTCAATTGCGGTGAATCTTAAAGTTGCCATTTTTTTCAAAATTTTGAGCAAAAATAGTCGTTTAAGCCACCCCGATCAGGAATTTTTCAAATTATTTTTTTCAACACACCTCAAAAAACAATGAGCATCTCGAAAAAAAATATTTTCACAATTACCGCAATAAGAAATAGATGTAAGCGAGGTACACTGTAAGCAATATCCCACCTTCTAAACGAGTGACCTTCCGGTTGATCAACATCATTGGAAGAACAATTGCTGAAATGGCTATCATCCACAGGATATCATTTGAAAGTACTACCTCATTAATCTCAATATTTCTAAACCATGGGGTTATTCCCATAATGGCCATAATGTTGAAAATATTAGATCCAATGAGGTTTCCAACTGAAATATCGGTCTGTTTTCTGAAAGCGGCTACCACAGATGTAACCAGTTCGGGAGCTGATGTTCCAAAAGCTACAACTGTGACAGAAATGACCAAATCACTTACTCCAAAGCTTTTGGCTATATCAACAGCTCCATCAACTAACCAATCGGCACCAAACATCAAGCCGATAGCCCCAATAGCTACATACAATAAGTCTCTGTAGATAGGACTAGACGAACGTTCATCTTTCTCCTCTTCTTGGTTTTCGCGTTCTTTACGGTTTTTCTTTCTTGAGGAGTAGATTAAAAAATAAACGAACACCAGCAATATGCAGAAAAGTATAATTCCTTCCCACCAAACCATCTTCAGATCAAACACAAAAAAATAGAGCAGTAAAGAAGCGATCATCATCATTGGCCAATCGATGCGAATAGAGTTACGCTCAACCGGAATAGGAAAAATCAAAGCTGTTATTCCTAAGACCAAAGCAATGTTAGCGATATTAGATCCAATAACATTTCCTATAGCTATATCAGGATGACCAGATAATGTTGCCTGAATGCTTACCAGTAACTCAGGAGCTGATGTTCCAAATGAGATAACCGTCATTCCTACAACCAGTGTGGAAATATGAAATTTATAAGCCAGACGAACAGCCCCTTTGACAAGAACTTCTCCACTAAAAACAAGCAAAACAAGACCGGCTATTAAAATTAGGTACGCCATTACAGCTTGTTATTGTTTAATGGATTAATCTTCTTTCTTATTTTCTTCTCTTAGCTGTCGGTTAATATCAACGTCTTTTTTGATATCGTTAACGCTATCTTGAATATCTCTTTGGATATTATCTGTGGCATCTTTGAATTGTCTGATGCCCTTACCTAAGCCTCTTGCAAACTCGGGAATTTTCTTTGCCCCAAAGAGCATTAACACTACTAATAGGATGAAGAAAATCTCTCCTCCGCCTAAATTCAAGAAAAGAAAAATTGGATGTATCATACTTGTAATGAAAGATTGCAAAGATAACGAAAAAAGCCCCTTCCAAATGGAAGAGGCTTTGGTATTCTGTCAAAGCATTCTTTAGTGCTTCAGCTCTTTATCTTTCTTCGATTGTAAATCGATCATAATTGGTGTTGCCACACAAATTGAAGAGTAAGTACCAACAACAACACCTACCATTAATGCAAATACAAATCCTCTAATTACTTCTCCACCGAAAATGAAGATCATTAATAACACAAAGAATGTACTTAAAGAGGTATTGATTGTTCTGCTCAGTGTTGAGTTCAATGCTTTGTTTACCACTTCATCATAACCCGTATTTTTATGTATACCTAAATACTCTCTAATACGGTCAAATACAACCACCGTATCGTTAATAGAGTAACCCACAACAGTAAGAATTGCAGCAATAAATGCCTGATCAATTTCTAATGAGAATGGTAGTATTCCATATGCTAGAGAGAAAATTCCTAATACGATTAACACATCGTGAGTCATTGCTATAACTGCACCCAATGAATATTGGTACTTTTTAAATCGAATTAAGATGTAAATGAAGATCACAACCAATGAGAACAGCACAGCCCAGATAGCATCTGTTTTAATGTCATCGGCAATAGTAGCCTCTACTTTTTGAGATCGCATAATCTCAAAGTTGTCTCCAACAACTTTAAGGCCATCATTTATTTTACCTTCTACAATTTCATCAGAGTTTTCCTGATCACTATCAATCATGTATTTGGTTGTTACCAATACCTGATTTGAAGCACCAAAAGCCTTAACTTCAGGAGTTTGCTTTGTACCATCTTCGTCAATGAAAACGTTTGCTAAAGCATCTCTTACAGCATCTGGCTGAACAGCATTTTCAAAACGAATTTGATATGTTCTACCTCCTTTAAAGTCAACGCCAAAATCTAACCCTTTGGTGAATAATGATGCTAAACTGATTACAATTAAAACACCTGATACTCCGTAGAACAATTTGCGTTTTCCAACAAAAGCATATTTCGCATTTTTCAATACGTTTTCAGTCATTTTAGTTGAAAAAGAAATCTTCTTCGATTTTTCAAGGTTAAGTTCAAACAATAATCTTGTAACAAATATTGCAGAGAACAATGATGTTAAAATACCGATAATCAATGTTGTTGCAAACCCTTGAATTGGCCCTGTACCAAACACTAACAGAATAATACCTGTTAACAATGTAGTAATGTTGGCATCAATGATCGATGGCATTGCACCATTTTTACCATAGGCATGTTCGATGGCTAATTTCAATCCTTTTCCGGCTTGTAGCTCCTCACGAATTCGTTCATAAACAAGTACGTTGGCATCTACAGACATACCTATTGTAAGAACAATACCTGCAATACCAGGTAATGTTAGGGTAGCTTTTAATGAAGTAAGCACACCTATTACAAAAAACAGGTTGGCAATCAATGCGATATCTGCAACGATACCAGCACGGTTATAATAGAAAATCATGTAGATTAAGATCACAGCAAGAGCTATCAAAAATGAGCTTAAGCCATCATCAATTGCTTCTTGACCTAGAGATGGTCCTACAACTGCTTCTTCGATAATGTTAGAAGGAGCTGGTAATTTACCAGCACTTAACACACCAGCCAAATCAGATGCTTCTTCAAGCGTAAATGATCCTGATATTCTTGTGTTTCCTGTTGGAATTTCTTCATCAACTCCCGGAGCACTGTACACGTGATTATCTAATACAATAGCAATGTAACCTTTTTGTCCACTAGCACCTTGTTCAGCTAATTTACGCGTTAGCTCTCTCCAAGCCTTAGCTCCAGTTGTATTCATTGACAATGAAACAGCCGGTTGTCCGAAATCATCAGCATCAACATTAGCATTAGTGATTTTATCACCTTCTAATGGTGCATTACCATCTTTAGGAACTTTAATGGCGTAAAGTGTATAGAACTCAACATTGTTTGTTCCTACCTGAGGCTTTGCACCCCATAGGAATTTAACTCTAGGAGCACTTGCTTTGATGATCTTGCGAACATCTTTTCTTCTCAAGTATTCACCTATTTGAGCAGTATCTTTCGTTAAAGCATAACCAGCTACAGGGCCTCTCGCAGGCATTACTTGCCCACTAGCATCTTGTTCTCTTGGGATATCTAACAAACTAAATAGCGGATTCGCTTTTCTCATCTCTTCACGAGACATTTGAGTAGTGTCAGCAACAGCAGAAGAATCATCATCTAATAACTCTGAAAATTCATCTTCTACACCTGATGTGTCTTGATCTGCTGATTGCGGTAAGTCTTCTTTAGCTGTAGTATCAACTTCTGCACCACTATTCTCTATTGCTGAAAGAGCATTTTCTTCTTCTGAGACTTCATCATCAGCAGCAACTTCAACTTTACTGGCTAACATATCATTAGCCTCAGCAAAAGCACCATAAATATCTGTTTGATAGTTGTATGTTTCCCAGAATTGAAGTTGAGCTGTTGCTTGAAGAATCTTTTTTGCTCTTGGTTTATCCTTAATCCCCGGAAGTTCAACAATGATTCTTCCACTATTAGAAAGTCTTTGAATCTTTGGTTGAACAACTCCTAGGTTATCAACACGTTTGCGAAGTACTTGCTCAGTATTGATAATAGCTTCTTGTGCTTCTTTATTCAGAATATCAATGATTTCATCATCGGTTGCATCTGCAGATATAATGTCTTTGTTGTTTAAGGTACTGAACACCGAAGCCATTTTCTTATCAGGATTTACTTCGCTCCAAGCACGTCCAAAAAGCGTAACAAAGCCGTCAGATGATTCCTTCTGAAGTTCTTTCGCACGATCAATTGCAGCTATAAATTCTGGTCTCTTGGCATTTGATCCAGCTTTTGCTTTCAACATGTCGATTACCGAAACTTCAAGCGTTACATTCATACCACCTTGAAGATCTAGTCCCAAGTTGATTTTTCTTCTCTTTACGTAATCATACGTATAGCCAAACAACGGATAAACTTCTTTAGCTCCTGTGTTAAGAAGAATTTCATTCTCGTATGCCTGACGAGCTGAATCAACTTGATAAGAATCGAGAGAAGTAGCTTGTGCTAAAGAGTCAGCTTTCTGAGTGGCTTGTGTTTCTACATCATTCTCAACACCGTACGCCACAAAAGTGAAAGATATCTGATAAAGACATACAAGTGTTAAAAGAATTGTAAAAAACCAAATTGCGCTTTTATTTTGCATTTTGATGTTGGTTAAAATGAAAGGTTTCCTTTTCCTAATTAAGCCTGCAAATATAGAACTTCAATAAAATTATTGCTAACTGCAAAGAAGGTTCTGTAAACCTTACACACAACACCAACAAAATCAACTATTTGCAATAAAAATTTAACTTTTTAGAAATTTAAGATCCCATATAATGAACGCATCAGCGCCCTATCCTGTGGTATTATTTGACGGTTATTGCAACTTATGCAATGGCTCGGTGCAGGAAATTATTAAACGTGATCCGAAAGGCATTTTCAAACTCGCCAGTTTACAAAGCGATATTGGGATACAGCTTCTCAAAAACAGTAACATTAATACAGATAAAGTGGACAGCATCGTATTAGTAGATCATGATGGTATCTACATAAAGTCTACAGCTGCATTAAAAATAGCCGCTCGTTTAGCCTTTCCTTATTTCTTATTGAACGTTTTTTCAGTTATTCCGAAAGCCCTTCGTGATTTGATTTACGATTGGATTGCCCGAAACAGGTATAAATGGTTTGGAAAGAAAAATGAATGTTGGATTCCCGATGAAAGGCTTAAAAACCGCTTTATTGACCAATAAAAAAAGGGGATGATTTTTCATCCCCCTTTACCTTAATGCTATCAAGTTTGCTTAAAGCTCAAGCAAACCGTTAGTTTTAGAAACGCCTTCAGCACTTGTTTTCAATGCTTCTTTCTCAGCATCTGATAGTTCTATTTCAACTACTTTTTCGATACCGTTAGCTCCTAACACAACAGGAACACCAATACAAATATCAGATAGACCATACTCTCCTTCAAGGAATGTAGAACATGGATAGATTTTTTTCTGATCACATGCAATGGCTTGAACTAAGCCAGAAACTGCTGCTCCTGGAGCATACCATGCAGATGTTCCTAAAAGTTTAGTTAGGGTTGCACCACCTACTTTAGTATCTTCTTTCACTTGGTTCAATCTTTCTTCACTCAAGAATTGAGTTACAGGAACACTGTTGCGAGTAGCAAGAGTTGTTAGAGGAACCATACCTACATCACTGTGGCCACCAATCACCATTCCGTCAACGTCAGAAATAGGGGCTTCAAGAGCCTCTGCCAATCTGTACTTAAAGCGTGCACTGTCTAATGCTCCTCCCATACCAATAATTCTATTCTTAGGAAGACCTGTAGACTTGTGAACCAAATACGTCATAGTGTCCATTGGATTACTCACTACGATGATAATTGCATCAGGAGATTGTGCGATTAAGTTTGATGAAACTTCTTTTACAATTCCTGCGTTAATACCAATCAACTCCTCACGAGTCATTCCTGGCTTACGCGGAATACCACTTGTAATCACTACAACATCACTGCCAGCAGTCTTTGTGTAATCATTAGTGCTTCCTGTAATTTTTGTATCAAAACCATTTAAAGATGCTGTTTGCATTAGGTCCATTGCTTTACCTTCTGCAAAACCTTCTTTAATGTCTAACAAAACAACTTCTGAAGCGAAATTTTTAATTGCAATGTACTCTGCACAACTAGCGCCAACCGCACCAGCACCTACTACAGTAACTTTCATTTATCTATTGATTTTAAATTAATTATTAACACTTTTTACATTTCAAGGCCAAAATTAGAAAATTCGGTAGACGTTAAACATTAAAAGGTCATGAATAAAATCAATGCTATGCAAAGCAACCAAAAGCTTCTTACCTCGTTAGTAACATGTAACCTAAAACTTCCACTTTACACTTATATTTGTTAAACTACTTATACCCTTATAACAATCAAAAATTAAGTCCATGTTAAAAAATTTAACAAGAGTTATTAGTAGCTTGTCTCTGATTCTTTTCTCCTCTGGTGTATTATTTTCACAAACAGATGAAAGAATTATTGAGTTTTATGGTGCTGAAAAAGTTGCTGAACTCGAATCTACTTCGCCTCAATTTATGAATTACCTCAATTACTATGTTGAACATGGTTACGAAGTTCTAGATAATGTACCCGATTATAAGCTTGAAGCTTTACCTAGCGTAAGTGAGCTTTCTTCTGAACTAGCAACTATTGATCCGGAAGCCCTAAGAATTAATTTCAATATTTTAAAATATGCTTCTCCCAGACTGGAGGAAAAAGCTGCTATTTATCGCATAGAAAACACAAATAGTGTTCTGGTTTTAACCTCTAAAAAACAATTAATGTTGTTCTTTAAAGAAACTCAAAAATGATAAAGTCTCTACTCTACATATTTTCCCTCATTATTCTACCATTTGGAATTTATGCCCAAAACATAAATATGTCGAATGGATCTGCTACTCGCTGTTCTGATTTTTTCTTTGACAGTGGTGGAGGTGGAACCAGTTCACCATACAGTTCTAATGAAACATACACTTATACAATTTGTCCCACATCAGGAAACTTTGTATCTGTTGACTTCATTTCTTTTCAATTAGGAACCGGAGACTTTTTAACTGTTTATAATGGAAATAGCACATCTGCTCCGTTGATAGGGGTTTATGATGTCAATACCATCTCTCCTGGATTAGTTGCAGCAAGTCCAACTACCAATCCTTCCGGTTGTTTGACTTTTGTTTTCACATCTGATGGTAATGATGAAGGTAATGGCTGGGCAGGAGCCATAAGCTGTAATACTCCTTGTCAGAATTTTTACATTGACGTTGATTCGTTATCTCCTGACACAAATAGTCAAGGTTACATTGATAT
The DNA here is from genome assembly GCA_002705995.1 of Crocinitomicaceae bacterium. Taxonomy (GTDB): domain Bacteria; phylum Bacteroidota; class Bacteroidia; order Flavobacteriales_G; family Salibacteraceae. The sequence continues at coordinate 236,525 of PAJI01000006.1, forward strand.
CTGTTACCAAGACACTGTTCATTTTGAAATTTCTGGAAATTATACCATGAATAATACATGGTACAACCAATCAGATGCAACAACAACTTTTTCGTGGGCGGTACTTGAAGGACAAAATCTTGATACTATTTTTGACACTACAGGTACAGTATTTGACTACCCTTTTGACTCAGCAGGAGCTTATTACATTGAAGTAACAGCTGAAGATATACAAGGTTGCAGTAATTTAAATATCATATCTCAAATTGTTCGTGTATCTACTTACCCTGATTTTACGGGAACATTCCAATCTGATGATACAATTTGCTATGGTGATAATGTGACATTAAATGGAAATGTTAGCTCGGTAGGATGGTCTAATTATATTCCACCGTTTAGTGGTGACTCTATCGGTTTGCCCGATGCTTCGGGAGCTAGTCCTGGTTCATATACTAGTGATATTTTGATTACCTCTTTTCAACCTTCTGACTCCATACAAAGCATCAATGACATTGCAGAAATTGTTGTTAATATGGAGCATACCTTTATTGGTGATTTAGAAATTTCGGTCCAATGTCCAAGCGGTAATCAAATTGTACTCAAACAATTCCCAGGTGGTGGTGGAACCAATCTTGGTCAACCCTGCTTGACAACAAATAACCCTCCTACTCCGGGTTTAGGATGGAATTACAGATGGCCTAATACAGCTCCAGTTTACGGAACAATGGTCGCAGTTTCTGGTACTAACAGTATTGCTACTACATCTTCGTGTAATGGGAATCCTGGTGCAGCTACCACCTCTATGGATTCCTCCAGCTACACTACTGTGACGCCCTTATCAAATTTTATTGGTTGTCCTATTAATGGTACTTGGAGTTTAACTGTTGTTGACCAGTGGGCTGCTGATGATGGAACATTATTTAATTGGCAAATTAACTTTGACTCAACCATATTACCACCTACAATTATTTCGTATGATCCTGGAGTTGATTCTACTTATTGGGACCACAATACATATGCTGTATTTACTTCTCAAGATTCAATAGTTGTTCAACCCACTGTATTTGACTCAACTATTGACTACACCTTTAGTATGGTAGATAATTTTGGCTGTATTTATGACACAACATTATCAGTTTATGTTCGTCCTGCTTGCGATGCCTATTGTTGTAATGCTCAGCAACCATCCATTTCGATGCAACAAGTATCTTGTCCACTTGGTAGTGACGGGCAAATCATAGTTACTCCAGATGTATCTACCAGCCCTGGCCCATGGACCTACAAATGGTACGATGCCAATGGAAACCTTCTTCAACAACACGACAGTATTTCAACGCCTGACACCATTAGTGGTCTTGTGGTAGGAACATATATGATTGAAATTATTGACAGTAATTGCTGTACTGTTACTCAAAACATTAATATGACTCAAGTTCCGGCAATGCTGTCTAACGTGGGAAATGTTGTGAATACAACATGTTATGCTGTCAATTGTGACGGTTCGGCTACAGCTTTTGTATCATTAGGAACTGCCCCTTATACATTCTTATGGCCAAGTGGTGAAACTACTCAAACTGCTTCTGCACTGTGTGCCGGTTATGATAGTGTAATTATTTACGATGCTAATGGTTGTGTTGATACTGCGACATTTACAATTGGCGAACCGGATTCTATTGCCGTAACAGCTACTGGGACTGATACAATCTGCATTAGTAATTCTACACCACTTACAGCAAACGCTACTGGTGGAACTACTCCATATAGTTATTCATGGAGTAATAATGGTACTTCTCAAACAACAAATGTTAATCCTGTACAAACAACGACCTATACTGTATCGGTAACGGATGCGAATAACTGTCCTATTGATACCGCCATGGTTACTATATATGTTAGAGAGCCTCTTGATGGGGATACCTATCCGGTTGACACGATTTGTCCGGGTGACATTGCTATAACCTCAGCTATTGGTTATGGAGGAGACGGTAATTTTACTTACCAATGGTCGAATGGTGATTATGGTTCTCAAGGAAACTTTGCTTACACAACATCAGGCTGGGCATATGTAACGATAACAGATGGTTGTGGAAGTCCTTCTTACCTTGATTCTGCATGGGTTCAGGTAGGTGGCTATCCTCAGCTACAAGTTGAAGTAGATGCTGAACCTGATACCGTATGTGCCGGAGAACCAGCTTATATAGCTGCTAGCGGTAGAAATGGCGATGGAGAATATACTTTTACATGGGATAATGGAGAAGGGCAAGGATCGTACATAGCCGTTACACCAACAACAACGACTACATATACTGTTACTATAACAGACAATTGCTACACTCCATCAAATACTGCTTCTGTTACTATAGTTGTAGGTAACCAAACTGAAGTTGATATTACTGCAGAACCTACTGAAGGCTGTTACCCACTTGAAGTTAATTTTAGGGTGAATAACTTTAATTCTGCATTCAATTACGATTGGAATTTTGGTGATGAATGGGAACGTATTAACATGGAAGACTCTATCAGCCACACCTTCCGAAGAATAGGCTGTAATGATGTTTGGGTAAAAGTTTCTACTGAACACGGATGTGAAACTGTTGAACGTTATGAATGTTTGGTAAATGTTTGGCCTGTGCCTACTGCACGCTTTACATACAATCCTTACTTTCCGGATATACTAAACCCAACAGTCAATTTTGTAGATCAAAGTTCAGGAGCTACATCTGTTATTTATGACCTTGAAAATGGTTATTCAATTGCGCAACGTAACTTCTCATATACATTTCCTGATACTGGATCTTTTAGTGCCAGACAGGTAGTAGAAAACCAGTATGGATGTATGGATACGGCATATCAATACATTAACATCGATTACAAAACCACAGTTTATATTCCTAATGCATTTACTCCAAATGGAGATAACATTAACGATTATTTTGGTCTTGTTGGTGAGGGGATTCAAACTGAAGGATTTAGCATGCTGATCTACAATAGATGGGGCAATTTGGTTTACCAAACCAATAACCCTAACGATCCATGGAACGGTAAAATGAATAACACCGGTGAAATAGTTGAGTCAGGAACATATGTCTACTACATCAGATATACTGAGCACACAGGACTTGATCAATATGTACATGGACAAATCAATGTGGTAAAATAAATTCTATTCGGTACATTCGTTGTCTTGAATCATTTCAACAATGAACGTACTACATCAACTTTCGCTTGGATTAAAAGCATTTCGTAAAGCCATCCCATTCATTTTTAAACATAAAATGGGGTGGCTTTTTCTTATTCCAATTGCTCTTAATATTGTTCTATTTTCTGCCGGTTTTGCCTCTATAGGATCTCTTATTGAACTTATTTTAGCCGAGGATTGGATTCAAAAGGAAAACTGGAACTTCTGGGGTGGTGAATATTTAAACGAATCTCTTTATTGGATTATCCAGATTGGAATGAGAATTCTATTCTTTATCCTATTTGCTTATTTCGGAGGGTTTATTGTTCTTATTCTACTTTCTCCTGTTTTAGCTTATGTTTCAGAACGAACAGAAAAAACAATAAAACAAACAGATTACCCCTTCCAATTTTCTCAGTTTTTAAAAGACATCTGGAGAGGTATTCTCGTTGCCGTCAGAAATTTTGGCATTGAAATGCTTTGGGTTGGCATTACTTTTTTAATTGCCTTCATCCCAATTATAGGGTGGTTCTCTCCCCTTTTAATGTTTTTTGTAAGCTCTTATTTCTACGGATTTTCGTTCATTGATTATTACAATGAACGAAGAAAATACAATGTTGCTCAAAGTGCCCGTTATGTTCGAAAACAAAAAGGCATTGCAATCAGTATTGGAGCACTTTATGCTTCTACACTGATCATACCTATTATAGGATCAACCTTAGCCGGATTTATGGCTATTATTGCCACAGTTGGTGCCACTATGGCTACTTTAGAAATGTCTGACAAAGAGAACGAGGCGGTAACACCTAAACTTGACAGTTAGTCGTTAATCAATTGAATTACTCTACGGGGTTCCACTGTAACGTTTGAATCCAATCTACCAGCCACCTATTGTAACTTTTTAGGTCTTCCGGTACATTGTACCTTGCCTTGATTTTTTTTGACTGATCGCCCTTACGAAGAAAAACATACGTAGCTGGTAAATCCATTACATTTTCTTCATCATATACACTCTCAAGTTCAAAAAAGTCGATTTTCTTCGCCTTTTTAAAAATTAAATCCAGCTGATCATCAGTCAACTTTGTAGTGTATTTACCCTCAAACTCAACAAAACGCTTTCCGTTAAAATAGGCTCTCCCATTTTCTTCTACATGAAAATCAAATACCGGGCATTCTCCAAAACAAGGAGTTGTTACTACCTCTACAATTACATTACCCTCAGGAAATTGTTTCAGCAATGGATCTTTAACCGTAATAAGTTCTTCGTCTTGTTGAGACACACTCGAAGTTTTTGAAACTTCTTTTGTCTTGCAACTTACCATTGCTATCAAAAAGAATAAAACACCAAGAATGTGTAATTGAACCCTCATACTACTTCTTACGGTTTTGTTGTTGCTGTTGCTTCATCACTTGATCCATACGTTGTTGAAAACGCCCTTTTTTCTTGTTTGGGTTTTCCATGTTTGCTTTAATCTTAGCATGGATGGCTTCTTCGTCTATGATGTAGTTTTTGATTACCAACTGTTGAAGGATAGTAATAATGTTTGCACAGAGGTAATACAAACTCAAGCCCGAAGCATAATTGTTGAAGAAACCTAGAAGCATTAAAGGCATCAAATACATGATGATTTTCATTTGTTGTGCCTGAGGCCCCTGAGCTACATTCATTGATGAGTTGTAACGCGTATAAAAGAAGGTTGATATAGACATCAACAACGTTAGTAAACTCATATGATTCCCGTAAAACGAGCTTAATAATGGAATCTGTGTATCCCACGTGAAGATGGCATCAAAGGTAGAAAGATCTTCTGCCCACAAAAAGCTTTGCTGTCTCAATTCAATTGATGCTGGGAAGAAGCGGAACATTGCATAAAGAAATGGCATCTGAATCAAAGCAGGCACACAACCAGATAATGGGTTAACTCCTGCTTGTTGATAGAGTTTCATTACTTCCTGCTGCTTTTTCATTGGGTCAGCATCTTTATACTTTTCATTTAAGGCTTCCATCTCAGGCTTTAATACCTTTTGACGAGCACTTGACATGTACGTTTTATACGTAATCGGGAAAAGTAAAAGCTTAATGAAAATTGTAAGGATGATAATAATAATTCCATAGCTCCAATTCAGTCCATCTAATAAATCAAAAACCGGAATTACCAACAGTTTATTTACCCATCCAAAAATTGCCCAACCTAAATCAATTTGGTCTTCTAAATCAAGGTCATATTCTTTTATAAGGTTATATTTATTCGGGCCAAGGAACATTTTCATATCCGCTGTACCGTTGTTAAATGGCACAGTAATTTTACTCACCATTTGCTTAACGTACTTGGTAGACCCTTCTGTACTTCTCGTTTCTACTACTGTTCCTTGTGGAGAAAATTCATCTTCTGCAATAAGAACCGTGCTAAAAAATTGCTGTTTGAAACTCACCCATTTCAAAGGTGTTTCAAATTCGTCTTCAACTTTATAGCTACGTTCACTCAGGTAATCAACACTTCCTCCCTTTTCTTTCCAATATGCAGTTGTTTTGTTACGTTCTTGCTGCATCCCTTTTTCTTTACTAGGGGATTTAATATCCCAGTCAAGAGAAAGCTTGTTTCCGTTTTCGCTCATCAAATCATCTAGCCCTACAAAATTGACATCAAAATCAATCATGTAATCACTTTTAGGGAAGATGTATGCCATTTCTATGTAATGGCTTTTTCCTTCTCCTATATATGCGCGATAATTGACAAACGTGCTATCTCCAAGCACTTTAGGAGTTTCAGCCAATTGAAAATACAACTCATCTGTTGTATAATGTTTGTTCTGATAAGTGAAATCGAATGAGAAAAAAGAAGAATCTTCATCAAACAAATACAATGAGCCGGCATCTTCCTGCCCCATGTATTTATCGTATGTTTTGAACTTTTTAAGTTCAACAGCTACAGGCCTTCCTCCTTTGTTTGAGAAATTTGCAATTAAATAATCAGTTTCAATCTTGTTGTACTTTTTACTACCATTAATGGCATTGTACATTGCTCCATACTGATTTTTTAACTCTGCTTCTCGAATAGAGTCATTGGCCAAAGCTACAGAGTCGTTCTCTGCTGTTTGCTTAGCCGCCAATTCATCTTCTTTGATGGCTTTTTCTGCCGCTGCTTTAGCTTTTTCTTCAACTAAAGCAATGCTATCATTAATTCTTTTTTGTTCGGCTAATTCTTCTTCTGAAGGAGACATAAAGTAACTCCATCCAATAAAAATTACTCCGATGAGTAATAAGCCAATTACTGATTTTCTATCCATTTCAAATTGTTAGAGCGGGCAAATGTAGCCATTAAGATCAATTACGCCTTTACCTCTTCTTGTTTGTGTTCAACAACAGCTTTTACGAAACGTGAGAATAACGGGTGCGGATTGGCCACCGTACTTTTATACTCGGGATGAAACTGAACTCCTACAAACCATGGATGATCTTCAATTTCTACAATTTCCACTAATTCTGATTCCGGATTACTTCCTGTAGCAACCATCCCTCCTTTTTCGTATTGTTCAAGGTATTGGTTGTTAAATTCGAAACGATGTCTGTGTCGTTCACTAATTTCAGATTGTCCGTATGCTTCTTCTACTTTAGAACCTTCTTTAAGGCTACATACATAAGCTCCTAACCTCATGGTNCCTCCAAGGTCACTAATTCCTTTTTGTTCTTCCATGATATCAATTACGCGGTTTTTAGCTCCGGGATTAATTTCAGTAGTATGTGCATCTTCTAACTGTAGAACGTTTCTACCATACTCAATAACNGCACATTGCATTCCAAGGCAAATTCCAAGGAATGGCACCTTGTTTTCTCGCACATATTTAATGGCTGCAATTTTACCTTCTATTCCTCTTTCACCAAAGCCAGGNGCTACTAANACCCCACTTAAACTGCCTAATTTTTCTTCAGCATTTTCGTCATTTACACTTTCTGAATGAATCCATTTCAAATGAACTTTTGCTTCGTTTTTAGCCCCTGCNTGNGTAAATGCTTCNACAATTGATTTGTATGAATCCGGTAACTCAACGTATTTACCGACCAAACCAATTTCAACTTCGTGTTTTGGGTTTTTAACTTTATCTAAAAACTCTTTCCANGTATTTAACTTTGGGTCTTTATCTGTTGGCCATCCGAAACGCTCTAAAACAACTTTATCCAGCTTTTCTTTTTGCATCAGTAATGGCACATCGTAAATTGATGAGGCATCTAATGACTCNATAACCGCATTTTGACGAATGTTACAGAATAAAGCCAGCTTTTTNCGCACATCTTCTGGCAATGAATATTCAGAACGACATACTAATACATCTGGCTGAACGCCATAAGACAATAACTCTTTAACGGAGTGTTGCGTTGGTTTCGTTTTTAATTCCCCAGCAGCTCTTAGGTANGGAATTAACGTTANGTGAATCACCAAACTATCGTCTTCCANNTCCCAGCGTAGCTGACGAACAGCTTCTATATATGGTAGTGATTCNATATCACCAACGGTTCCACCGATCTCTGTAATCACAACATCGAACTTACCCGTGTTCCCGAGTAGTTTGATACGTCTTTTAATTTCATTGGTAATATGAGGTACTACCTGAACGGTTTTCCCCAAATAATCACCTCTACGCTCTTTATCAATTACACTCTGGTAAATTCTACCAGTAGTAACGTTGTTTGCCTGTGATGTAGGAACATTTAAGAAACGCTCATAATGTCCTAAATCCAAATCGGTTTCTGCACCATCATCAGTCACATAACACTCTCCGTGTTCATACGGATTTAATGTTCCCGGATCCACATTGATATATGGATCAAACTTTTGAATGGTTACCGAATAGCCTCTAGCCTGAAGTAATTTTGCAAGAGATGCTGAAATAATTCCTTTTCCCAAGGATGATGTAACCCCACCGGTTACGAAGATGTATTTACAAGATGCCGCCATCAATACTGAAATTATTGAATACGGGGTTCAAAGGTAGCATTATTTACCCGCTCCCCGGAAGCCTTTTTATCAAAAAGAATTCACAACTACTTAAAGTAGCAGTGAAGATGAATTAAAATGTGAGGCTAAAGCCAAAACTTGGCATAATTGGCAGCTGGTCTACGCGTTCGTAATTCACTCGATCAAAGTAAAATACGTTGCTACGGTTATATGCATTGGTTACACCGGCATTTACTTCTAACTCAGAATTAGTTGTTAGAGCAATTGTTTTTCTAATGTTTAAATCCAAACGATGGTATGATGGTAAACGCCCATCATTTACGTCTGCATACTCAACTCCGATNTCTCCATTGCTGGTTACATAGTCTGAACCTATACCATCTTGGAAGTCGAATTTCTCATAAAACCCTTGTGTTTGTGTAAACGGAAATCCTGAACCGTAATTCCAACGGGCACTAACTTCCCANTTGAGTTTTTTACCAAATGTGTACGACCCAACAATGTTGATATTATGTCTTCTGTCAAACACTGGATTNTATGAAATTTCACCATCCCANCGATCTACATAAGCNAACGAGTANACAAACCACAAGTAGAANCGCTTGTACTTATANGAATAAGTAAAATCAACACCNTATGCTTCTCCCTCTTCTATGATAAAATCTTTCTTAAGNTAGTCTGGCTGTTCACTATTCTCAGGAGTATCNTCATATACTTTNTTTCTGTTTAAAGTACTCAACTGTGTAAATATCTTGTAATATCCTTCTACGTTGATATTCATGTTATTGGTTAAATCCCACTCAAAACCGGCNACTAAATGCTGTGCTTTTTGAAGTTTNTGGGTAACATCACGTACACCGTCATCTTCTGTTTCAAACTCGTCTTGCAGATTNTCTGGCCCCGCTAAGAATCCGTTAAAAAGGTTTACAACATCTAAATCGCTATTCGCTGAAATAAGGTTCTGAGAATACAACCCNGCAGCCATTTTTATACGAAAATCATTAGAAATATTGTATTTCGCTCTCAAACGAGGCTCAGGACTAAAGTTATTNAACGAAGCATAATACTGTGCTCTGAAACTTGGCTCTAANATCAATTTCCCTTTATTCCATCGATACTTGATGTAACCTGCAATTTCACTGGTGTTTTGATTTTGCTCTATCACTCTGTTTAAAGAGTTTACATAGCTAAAATCGGTACTAAAACCAACAAGTTCAGCACCATACTTAATCTCATTATCTTTAATGAAATAGGTNAAATCTAAGCCCGCATTATACCCTGCAATAGCAGAACTCCTCGTTCGATTCGTTTCAACAAGTTCTATCTCGTAATTAGAGTACGCAAAATTACCTTCAACCANTACTGCTGANCCTTGTGGTACTAACAAAAAGTTACCACCTGCACCTGAACTGGTCCAACCCAAATCAGACAATTCATAGTTTACGTCATCAACGAAGTTAAACCCAAAGAGGTTTANCTTACTCCCCGTTGCACCNTTGAATGATATTTTACCGTACAAATCGGTAAACGTGTAAGGTAAGTCACGATCTAAATAATCGTAAAAAATAGGCTGACTATTTTCTAGATAGTTGGTTTTTGCTGAAATGATAAATGACGTNGAAGATCCNCCAATTTTTTTAGGCTTTTTCAAAGGTCCTTCCAACAACATTTTTGCCCCCATAGTGGTTGCACTGATTTTTCCTCCAAAGCGATTTTTATTCCCGTCTCTGGTGGTAATGTCCATTATCGATGAAATTCTTCCTCCGTATTCTGCATTGTAACCTCCNGTNTANACATCTGTATTACGNATAACATCCAGATCAAAAACAGAAAAAAGTCCAATCGAGTGAAATGGAGAATAGATAATCATTCCATCTAATAGTACCTTGTTTTGAACTGGACTACCACCTCTTACATACAACTGACCTCCCTGGTCTCCTGTTAAGATAAAACCAGGTAGCGTTGTTAAACCTGTAACAAGGTCTTTTTCACCNCCTACCGAGGGAATGTGATCAATATCTTCAGGAGTAAGTGTTATTTCAGAAACTTTAGGNTTTGTTTGTCGTTCTTGCTTATCNGCATTTACACTAAATGTTTTTAGGTTGACTGCTACCTCTTTAATGCTCAGCTTTTGTGTAATGATCTGATCTTTTTTCAGATTGATTTCAATCTTGGCTGTATCATAACCTACCTGAGTTGAAGCTAATGTATACTTCCCTANCGGAATTTTTGAAATGGAGTAATATCCATTNACATCTGTTTGTGCTCCATACGTTGTTCCTTCAAGAAAAACGTTGGTAAAAATCATGGGTTCTCCTGATTCTCCGTTGTATACAAAGCCCCTGATTGTTCCTGTGTTCTGAGCTAAAATTGATAGTGTAGAGAGTAGAGTAAACAATAGTGCCGTAGCAATTTTTCGCATAATAGTGTGAAAATTGAAAATGCCAAATGTAATTAATTCATTGAATGAGACATTTGTTAATTCGTTAGGCTGACTCATTCATTAAAAACAGGGAATGATGGTTGAGTAAACGGATTTTTTAACAGAAGGTTTGGCAATTTAATGCATTAATTTGGGAATTAGCTCTTTTAAGAGTGCTCCGTCATCAGAACTTGAGTTATTTACTCCTTTTGATTTAAGGTCATATTCGCGCAAGTAGCCTATGTTTCGGACNACTTTTTTCCCATTNTAAATTTTTGCTGCCTGTTGGTAATCTTTCACAAAAAAAGGATTGACCTTGAGAATTTGTGCCAAACGGTCTCGCGTACGGTCTTTAGGTTTTGTAAAATGGTAGGCTAATACTTTAGCAAAAAAAGAATTGAGCATCGAAAGTGTTACCACTAAAGGATGTTCTTTCTGACTTTGTGCAAAATAATGNGCTATTTGATGTGCTTTGTCAATATGATGGTTGACCAATGCATTCTGCAATTCAAAAAAGTTAAAGTCTTTATTGATCCCGATATTGTCTTGTACATGCTGATCATTGACAGTTGTTCCTTCCGGAATATTCAACATCAACTTATCCAGTTCATTGGCAATGTTAGACAANTCGTTTCCAAGGAACTCTACCAAAAGCATAGATGCCTTNGGGGTGATGTTAAAATTCTTAGCCGCTAGGTATTTGTTGATCCAATCCGGAATTTGATTTTCATACAGTTTTTTCGATTCAAAGACCACTCCGTTTTTTGTAATGGCTTTACTAACTGCAGTGCGCTTATCGATTGATTTGTATTTATGAGCAAACACCAAAATGGTTGAAGGCATTGGATTTTTGGCATAATCCAAAAACTTCTCAAATTTCTTGAGGTTCTGTGCCTCTTTTACAATTACCAATTGATGTTCAGCCATCATTGGAAACCGCTTTGCCGCTTCAATTAACTGATCAAAATCAATATCATTACCGTAATAAATGACCTGATTAAACTCTTTCTCAGCTTCATCTAAAACCGTTTTTTCTAACTTATCCGTTATGCGGTCTATGTAATATGGCTCATCGCCATNAAGCATGTAAATAGGTTTGTAATTACGGGTNTCTATGTCTGAAATGATCTTATTAAAACTCATGAATTATTATTCAAATCTCAAATGACGCACAGATCTCCCTTCATTCTTTATTTCCAAAAGTGAATCGATACCAATTTTAACATGNGTTTCCACAAAATTTCGCGTTACATTATTATCGCTATCGGTCGTTTTTACTCCTGAAGGAATCATGGGTTGATCGGTCACCAAAAGTAATGCTCCGGTTGGAATCCGGTTAAAAAATCCTACTGAAAATATGGTTGCAGTTTCCATATCAATAGCCATTGCACGTACTTCTCTCAGGTATTCTTTAAANTTCAAATCATGTTCCCACACCCTNCTGTTGGTAGTGTAAACGGTTCCTGTCCAATAATCTAAATTGTATTCGCGTACAGTGTGNGAAACNGCTCTTTGTAGTGTAAAAGCTGGCAATGCAGGAACTTCAGGGGGAAAATAATCATTGGATGTTCCCTCTCCTCTAATGGCTGCAAGTGGCAAAACAATATCTCCTATTTTGTTCTTCTTTTTCAATCCCCCNCATTTCCCNAAAAACAATACTGCTTTAGGCATCTTGGCACTCAACAAATCCATTATAGTTGCGGCATTGGGACTNCCCATGCTAAAATTAATGATTGAAAGACCATCTTTTGTGGCATTGGGCATGGCCTTATCTTCTCCCATTACCTCNNCCCCCATGATCTCTGCAAACTTTTCTACATAATTGTCAAANTTNGTNAGCAGTATATAATCTCCAAAATCTTCAATTTTTGTTCCGGTATAACGNGGAAGCCAGTTGTTTACGATTTGATCTTTATTTTCCATAGTGTGTTAATTTTTTGTTCCATTACTTTTGCAGCATGCAAGCCCTAAATCTTCCAGAGTACAACTTTAAATTCGGACTTGAGAATGGTAAGACCACTATTTGGGATACCATTCGTAAAAAATACATTATTCTGACTCCTGAAGAATGGGTACGCCAAAATTTTGTTGAATTCTTAATCCAGCAGCATCAATTCCCACGTTCATTGATCCAAATTGAAAAAGGACTTAGAGTGCATAAAACGTATAAAAGGGCTGATGTAATATGCAACAATCAAAACGGATACCCTGTTTTATTAGTCGAATGCAAAGCGCCTGAAGTAAAAATAACTCAAGCAGCATTTGACCAAGTGGCTCGGTACAACATTACGTTTAAAGTTCCGTATTTAGTTGTAACAAATGGAATAAGTCACTACTGTTGTAAAGTAGACCTTGAGAAGAAAGATTATACTTTTCTGGAAGAGCTTCCTTCATACAATTCAATTAAGGCATGATCAAAAAATTACTTATCGGATTTTTATTGCTTTCCACCTTTACGGGAATTGCCCAAACAGTTCCGCAAACACTTATTTTTAAAGTTAGTCCGGCTTACAAAAACATATGTACTTCAAACGGAGTATCCATTTCTACTGTTCAGAATTNTTTAACGCAGCACGCTGAAACAGTTATGCGTAAATGGCCTAATCACGGAATTGANATTGCCAGAAATTCAAACTTGGTTGATTTGAGTTTAATCTATGAGGTTAAATTAAAAAACAATGNGTCTGTTGGTAAAGCGGTACTGTTTTTACAGCGTTACAATGAGATTGAATATGCNGAACCCAAACCCTCTTATACCGTAGACTACACTCCTAATGACGCTGAAATTGGTTCTCAAAGCTACCTTTCATTAATTAATGCTTACACTGCNTGGGATACTCAAACCGGTGATACTGTTAATAGTATTGCTATTGTAGATACAGGTACCGATATGGATCATCCAGACTTAATGGATAATATGAAAGTAGACGGTTATGAACCCATTGACGGTACNGACAATGATGAAAACGGCTACATTGATGATTACATCGGCTGGGACTTTNTTGATAATGACAATGAACCTCANGCAACATTAAACGATCATGGAGTACATGTAGCAGGNTTAGCTGCTGCCTCAACAGATAACTCAATCGGAGTCGCAGGAACTGGATTTAATTGTCCGTTTTTAACCGTAAGGGTTGGAGAAGGATCTAGCATTGACTATGGTTATGAAGGTATTGTATACGCAGCAGACAAAGGAGCTAAAATCATTAATTGTTCTTGGGGAGGTGCNGGATACTCTAGCTATGGTTATGATATAGTGCGCTATGCCACTTTAAATAAAGATGCATTAGTTATTGCAGCAGCAGGAAATAATGGGCTAGAACAAGATTACTACCCAGCTGCCTACGATTACGTATTTGCGGTAGGTTCTGTAAACTTAGACGACACTAAATCATCTTTTTCAAATTATGGCTATTGGGTAGATTTAATGGCGACTGGATCTAGTATTTATAGCACTGTAGATGGTGGCGGCTATGATGTAAAAACAGGAACATCTATGGCTACTCCTATTGTTGCAGGAGCTGCTGCATTACTAAGAGCTGAATATTCTGAATTAACAGCCATGCAAACCGGTGAACGTCTTAAGCAAACTGCTGATGATATTTCTGGTTCTAATGCTACCTATCAAAATAAACTAGGAAGCGGACGATTAAACATGGCTGCTGCACTTAATGGTTTAATTACCGAACCAAGTATTGTTGTTTCTCAAACAAATTTCACCGACAATAATGATGATGCATATGCCATTGGTGATACCATTGAGTTTACTGCCACATTTACCAATTACCTTGCTACAAGCGGTAATTTAACAGCCCAATTAACCATTGAGAGCTCTAGCAATGCACTCTACTTCACCTCTACTTTATTTAATATGGGTATTCTGGAAACATATAGCTATACCCATAACCGAAGTGTTCCGTTTCAATTTATAGTTTCTCCTAATGCCACCGTAAATGATTCTGTATTGCTGAAGTTAACCATTTCAGACNGNTCTTACTCTACAGCATATTACTACCCCATTNTAGTAAACAACGATTTTGTCAACATCAACGTCAACAACCTAGCTCTTACTGTTGCTTCCAATAGCCGTATAGGATATAATGATCATGATAAAACACAGGGAATTGGGTTAAAATACAACGATGAGCCTTCTATGTTATACGAGGGAGGGCTAATGCTTGGATCCATTGATTCAGACACTAACGTTTCAGACGCTATTCGTGAATATTCAACCACCACTTCGCTTGACTTTGCTACTGTAGACCGTATCTCTGAAATTTCAACTATCGGCAGCGAGGCCATAAGGTTCCAAGCTACGTTTNTTGACTCTCTTACTCCTGCTGATGANCAACAATTATTCGTTATTCAGGAGGCATATGCCTACACAGATGAGGGGCATGAAGACTACGTCATCTTAGAATATAAGATCGTTAACCAAGATGTTATAGCCAAACAAAACCTTTATGCTGGCCTGTTCATGGATTTTGACATTAATCAATACAGTGCTAACCGCACACATACAGATTATCAGCGCGACATGAAGTTCACCAATTGTAGTACTGATGATGATCAATATGCAGGCGTTCAACTTATTTATCCTTCTTCTTTTAATCCATACGGAATTGATAATGTTTTAGGTGGAAACGGAGGCGTAAACATGTTTGATGGATTCTTTTCTAATGAAAAATACCGAACTCTCAGCGAATATCGNCCCGGAGCAGGATATGCTTATAATGAAGGCAATGATGTTGCACAAGTAGTTTCTGCCCAAATTGGAACTTTACAACCNGGAGATACGGCAAAAGTGGTTTTTGCTGTTGTGGCCGGAACTAATTTAGCGACAATACAAGCTGCTGCAGACTCAGCCTACAAACGTTACAATGGCTCCATTCCTATGAGTGTGGCAGAAAGTATTTTAGATGAAAGCATTCTAGTTTACCCTAANCCAACACATGATGAGATAACTGTACAGAATGATTCATCACCTATTCAGCAAGTAAGATGGTATGATCTACAGGGGAAACTCATTGTTGAAAAAAATTATTCTAATCACTCAACCATTCACACTAAAATTCCGTCTAATGCAAAAGGATTATACATTCTGCAAGTTNTAACAGAACAAGGTGTAATCACTAAAAAAATTGAAAAGTTCTAGGGGCTTTTCAAGGTGCGATATATTTTTAAATTTGCCACCCTCAAATAAAGTACTACATGAATATTAGTGGAATTTTAGCAATTTCAGGAAAGTCCGGATTATTTAAAATGGTCGGGCAAATGAAGAATGGAATTATAGTGGAGTCTTTAGAAGACGGCAAACGTTTCCCAGCGTATGCTTCTGATAAAGTAAGTGCTCTTGAAGANATTAGCATTTACGGATTAGAAGAAGATGTTCCGCTTGGTGAAGTATTTCAAATGCTTTACGACCTTGAAGATGGGAAGATTTCTTTAAATCCTAATGAAAGTGTTAAAGCTTTAAGAGATCGTTTTTCAGAAGCTTTTCCTGAATACGATGAAGAAAGAGTTTACTCTTCAGATTTGAAAAAAGTATTTCGTTGGTACAACATCTTACTAGAAAAAGGTGTTTTAGTTCCCGAGACTGAAGAAGCAAAAACAGAAACTGTTGCTGAAGAAAAGTCAGCAGATGAAGAAGAATAAAAATTAAGCTTTAGAATAATTAGTTGTACAGAAAATCTCCTTGCCTTAGGGTGAGGAGATTTTTTTATTTCACAACATTCACTTCACGTTCTAACTCAACGCCAAACTTGCGTTTAATATCCTCTATGATTTGCTCAGACAAATCAAAAACTTGCTGCCCTGTTGCTCCACCATAGTTTACTAAAACCAAAGCCTGATTCTTGTGTACACCATAAGTATCAAACGTTTTGCCTTTCCAACCNGCTTGATCAATTAACCAACCAGCAGCAACTTTCGATTCAGTTTCATTTACCGGGTAAACCGGAATATTTTCAAACTCTTGCTTTAGCAACTCAACCTTCTGGTTTGAAATAATCGGGTTTTTAAAGAACGAACCACTATTTCCTATTTTTTTAGGATCAGGCAGTTTTTGNTGNCGAATATTAATTACTGCTTGAGAAATATTTTTCANTGATAGTTCAGTAACATGCATTCGCTCTAACTCTTGTTCAATAGCTCCGTAACTGGTATTGAATTGAGGATGCTTATTCAGTTTAAATGTTACCGAAACAATGATGTATCGATCTTTGTGTGAGGTTTTAAAAATGCTACTTCTATAACCAAANTCACAGTCTCCATTNCTAAATGTGTGTAATGCTCCAGTAGATCTATCAACTGCTTCTAACGACTCAAACGTGTTTTTAATTTCCATTCCATAGGCCCCTATGTTTTGCATAGGAGCAGCTCCAACACTTCCNGGAATTAGCGATAGATTTTCTATCCCTCCCCAGCCTTTTTCNATACAATACAGCACAAACGAATGCCAGATAACTCCCGCACCGGCTTTTACCCAAANATGGTCTTCGTTTTCATCAACTAATTCTATTCCTGGAATTCTGTTCAACAACACAACTCNGTTAAAATCATNCGTTAATAAAATATTGCTTCCACCTCCTAAAATCAACGTTGACTTTTCTTTCAGTTCACCATCAACAACTANTTGCTGAATTTCTCCAACTGATACAGTTTCAATTAGTTTATCGGCATTAACGTCAAAACCAAAAGTGTTATACGGTTTAAGCGAACGATTTTCGTGAATGATCATAACAAGAATTTGATCAAAAGTAGTAGGAATTATTACTCACAACAGTAAAGCAAANCCAGAGTTACTAACCGCTTTATGTGTAGATTTCATTAGGTTTGTGCTCCTATTTTTAGCAGAGTGAAAAAAGTTGTTTTTTTAGGTAGCAAAGAAATTGGNGCATACTGTCTTGAGGCTTTATTAAGCATNGCTTCAACAGCTGATGTTGAGGTNATAGCCGTATTGACCAATAACCGATCTATTGGAAACAGCACTAAATCAACAGTTTTTTCTATTGCTGAAGAAAACAATATTCCTATTTGGGACTCTCCTACTCTTTTAGAAAACCNAACAGATATTGACTTTATTNTTTCAGTTCAATATCACCTGATTTTAAACGCTGAACAACTANGTGCAGCTAAAGAANCAGCCATCAATTTACACATGGCTCCATTGCCAGAATACAGAGGNTGNAATCAGTTTTCGTTTGCCATTATTGATGAAGCCANATGGTTTGGAACNACNCTTCATTTGATGACTCCCGGAATTGATGANGGAGCAATTCTTGCNGAAAAGCGTTGGCCTTTATCCAAAGATNCNACTGTAACCTCTTTATATCAAGATACNCTTGAAGCCAGTAAACAATTNTTCGAANACGAAATCACCTCTATTCTTAAAGGTGATTACAAAGCCATTCCTCAACAAGAATTGGAAACNGAAAGAGGTTCTTCTTTTCATCTAAGAAAGGAGATNAATACCATTAAAGAAATTGATCTCTCATGGCCNGAAGAAAAAATAGATCGCTACATTAGAGCAACTTACTTTCCTCCGTTTGACCCGCCATATGCATGGAAAAACGGTGAAAAAATTCACCTCACTTCTAACTGGAGAAACGAAATCTAAATGCGTATTATCTGCACGGTAACCAATGATCTATCTTACGATCAACGCATGAAGCGNATTTGTACTTCATTAGCCAACGCCAACCATGACGTTACGCTCGTTGGAAGAAAATTGAACACTTCTACTCCATTAGCAGAGCGACCTTTTGCTCAAAAAAGGTTGAAGAACTTNTTNAANAANAAANTATTCTTCTACGCTGAACACAACATTCGCTTNTTTTTCTATTTGCTATNTGTNCCNTGTGATGTNATTTGCAGCATTGANCTTGANAGTATTCTAGCTGGATATTTAGCNGCTAAAATCAGAAACAAACCATTGGTTTATGATGCACACGAATATTTTACCGAGATGGAAGAAATTGTTGCGCGTCCTAAAGTGCACAAAGTGTGGAGCTGGTTAGANAAAAGTATCGTTCCAAAAGTGAAATACGGCTACACAGTATCTGAAGGATATGCCAATATGTTCCACCAGAAATATGGTGTAGATTTAAAAATTGTTCGAAATGCAACCGTTTGGAAAGAGCGCAACCTTTCTCAAGAACGAAANTATATTTTATACCAAGGCGCTGTAAATGTTGGTAGAGGTTTAGACACTCTAATTTCTGCCATGCATCAGGTAAATTACCCTTTGGTGATTTGTGGTAAAGGAGATGTTTACCAAGCGCTGATNGAACAAGTCAAACGAGAAAAGCTTGAAGATAAAGTTACGTTTGAAGGTTATGTTGCTCCNGAAAAANTAGANCAGTTTACAGAACNAGCTAAAGTTGGTATTACCTTATTTACCAATGCCGGATTAAGCAACCAATATTCTCTTGCCAATCGCTTTTTTGACTACATGCACAATGGTGTTCCCCAATTAGCTATGGCTTACCCTGAGTATGTCAACTTCAATGCTAAACACGAAATTGCTGCATTGGTAAAGCATGTTGAAGCAGACGAAATTGCTNCTGCTTTAAATCGTTTGATTGAAGACAATTCGTATTGGGAAAAATTGCATCAAAATGCAATTGAAGCTTCTAAAACCAATAGTTGGCAAGGCGAAGAAGCANNATTACTCTCAGTTTACGAAGCTGTTGAAGAGGCTATGCGTGCCAAAAGGTAGAGCTTGTAAAAATCAAACACCCACAATTTGGGAGCAGCTGAATAGAGGTTTTTCAGCATGCGTTTTTTCATTGAAAAGCCAATNATTCTTACCAAAAACAAGAGNCCTTTGCGCTTTAGCTTTATCAATACCGATAAGATTTTCACATCACTATCAGCTATGGCATTTTTACGGTACAACTTCCAAAGATTCTTCAACGCATTTTCAGTCTTTTGAAGGTATTCTTCAGCAGGCTCTAAACCAATATGCACCAAAGGATTATCAATGTGATGAATAGAAATCTCGCGTTGTTTTAGTTCCAATGCCAATAAAGTGTCTTCATGGCCATAACCTTTGATTGTTTCATCGAACGGAACCAATTCTAACACCTTCTTTTGAACCGCAAANTTATTNGTCAAAAATGTTTTATAAGGACATTCATTACGGTCTTCCATTGATAATTGCTCNCGGTCTTCTCCATATTTCCAACGCAACAAGTAATCAATGTCTTCAGGAGGTTCTTCTGTATACGTTCTCCCTCCATACATGACTTCATACCACCTGTGATCGAGGTATTTNTGAATGTAATAAGGAGAAGGAACTTCCACATCGCAATCCATAAANATCAAAAAATCATACTTTGCTGCTTTTACCAAAGCATTGCGAATTTTTGACCTTCCCAGATTAACCGATAATTCTTTTAATTCTACGTGTTTTAGCTTTTGAACAGGTTTGTTCAACGCTTTCCATTTTTCTTCAGAATTATCATCAAAGACAATAATCTCAAATGGATTTCCGGTAGCAACGGCTTGTTGATGAAGTGTTTTTACAAGTTCGGTTACATCAAAATTGTAAACCGGAATTAGCACAGAAAACATATGCGCATCAATTACTCTGTAATTACTTTTCCATCTTCGCACTTAATGGTTTTCGATTTGAATTTTTCCATTAAGTTGTAATCATGTGTTGCCATTAACACAGCAGTACCATTCATACTAATATCACTTAATAAGTGAATGATATTATCAGATGTTGCAGGATCTAAGTTTCCGGTTGGCTCATCGGCTAAAATCAATTCAGGATCATTGATTAAAGCTCTTGCGATGGCAACACGCTGTTGCTCACCACCAGATAATTCGTGAGGCATTTTATACCCTTTATTCTGTAACTCCACTTTTTCCAACACATCGTCCATGCGTTCTTTCATCTTCTTTTTATCTGTCCAGCCAGTAGCCTTCATTACAAAAATCAAGTTATCATGAACCGATCTGTCTCTCAACAATTGAAAGTCCTGAAAAATGATTCCCAGTTTCCTTCTCAAAAAAGGAATTTGTTTGTTTTTCAGCTTTTTCAAATCATACCCAGCCACTTCTCCTTCACCATCTTTCAATTGCAAATCTCCATAGAGTGTTTTCAGCAAACTACTTTTTCCACTACCGGTTTTTCCAATTAAATAAATAAACTGTCCTTTATCAATATTGATGTTTACTTCATCTAAGATCAACAGTTTACCCTGAAAGATCTTGGCATTACTTAATTGAATTACGGGTTGTGTCTCCATAGCCTAAGTTTTTCGAGGGTAAAACTAACGATAAATGCCATGATTTAAAGCATTTCGCTTCTTCTGAACTTAAAATTATAGTTAACAGAAACCAGTTGATAACTCACCTCCACATACACACTAAAAGGGTTCTATAAGCGTACTTTTACATAGTTAATCGATCAATTGACAGAACTCCTTTTAAAAGTGAGCATGCGCATTTACACATTACTGATTTTCATGATCTTAAGCGTGCCTGTTTTTGCACAGCAAAGTCAGGTATACACCAATAATATTGCTTCATATAAAGAAGCTGTAGACCTTTTTGACAAAGAAAAATACGGAGCGGCAATCAAAGCATTTGAACGTGTGTTGAAGCACGAAGACGATGAAAACTCTGAAATTCATGCAAATGCATCGTTTTACAAAGCTTTGTGTGCACTAAAACTGTTTAACAGAAATGCTGAATATTTACTGGAACAGTTCATCTTAAATTACCCAGAAAGTCCAAAGGTTAAGCAAGCCTATTTTTTGTTAGGTCGTTATAATTTCAGAAAAAAAGAGTGGGAACGGGTTTTGGAATGGTACGATCATCTTGACGTCTACGATTTGACCAACGAGGAGCGTTCCGAATTCTATTTCCGTTCAGGATACGCTCACCTTCAACTGGATAATAAAGAAGCCGCTTCCAAAAACTTTTACGAGATAAAGGATACCGAGAACGAATATTTTGCTCCGGCTAACTATTATTATGGACACATTGCTTACTCTGAAAAAAATTACGAAACAGCACTTAATGCCTTCCGAAAAATTCAAGACCATCCAAAATTTGCAGTAGTTGTTCCTTACTACATTACTCAAATTCTTTACCATCAAGAAAAATACGATGAGCTTATTAGCTATGCGTCTCCACTCTTAGAGCAAGCAACTACGAAAAGAGCTCCTGAAATTGCTAGGTTGATTGGTGAAGCACATTATCACAAAGGAGAATACGAAGCGGCTATTCCTTATTTTGAACAGTATAAAGCTGCCAACCGCAAAATTCCTCGTCAGGACAATTACCAATTGGGATATTGTTATTATCAGGTAGGAGACTGTGATAAGGCCATCACTTATCTATCAAAGCTAACCTACGAGGAAGATGAGTATGCCCAAACATCTACCTATTACATGGCAGATTGCTACTTGAAAAACGAAGATAAAAAGGCGGCTAAAGCTGCATTTAAAAAAGCTTATGAGATCAATATTGATCAGGTAATTACAGAAGATGCCTTCTTCTCTTATGCTAAATTGTCTTACGAATTATCTTATGACCCTTACAACGAAGCAGTAAATGCATTTCTGGGATACCTAGAAGCTTATCCCAATTCAGATCGTTCTGAAGAAGTTTACAATTACCTGGTAAACATCTATTTGAGTGCTAAAAACTACAGTACAGCTATTAAATCGTTGGAAAGCATTGAAAACAAAAACATCAAGCTAAAAGAAGTTTATCAACGCTTGGTCTACAACAATGCTGTAGAGCGCTTTCAAAATGGAGATTATTCAAAAGCTATTGAGTTGTTTGAAAAATCCTTGACGGAGCCTGTTTTACAAGAACTTACAACCAGTGCCTATTTCTGGATGGCTGAATCGAACTATCGTTTGAGAAACTACGACCAGTCTATCGATGACTATACAACATTTATTTTCAAGCCTCAGGCTATTTTACTGGAAGAATTTGAATTAGCACATTACGGTATTGGTTACGCTTATTTCAAAAACAAAACCTATAAAGATGCAGCTCGCTGGTTCAGAAAATATGTAGACTTCACTAAAAATACCGATTCACTTCGTATTAGTGATGCCTACATTAGAATTGGAGATTGTTACTTCATTAATAAAGATTATTACATCTCATTAGAGTTCTATGAAAAAGCAATTGAATATGGCAAAAGAGATGTTGATTACGCTTTGTATCAATATGCCATGGCTCAAGGTGTTTTACGCAAACCCGAAAAGCAAATAGAACTCTTAAAGCAATTAACAGACGAATACCCCAATTCTAACTATTTGGATGCTGCCCAATATCAATTGGGAAAAACATTCATGAATCAAAACCAATCAGCTTATGCTTTGGCCTATTTTAACTTGGTAGTTGAAAGCGACAAATACAACTCTTTCCGCAAAAAAGCCCTAATGGATATTAGTACAATTTACTACAACAATGGTAAATATGAAGCGGCTTTAGAGACCAGTAAACAATTGGTTAATGAAAACCCTAATTATACCGATTCAAAAGGAGCTATTCAGCTCATCGAGAATATTTATACCGATTTAGGCGATATTGAAAGTTATGAGTCTTATATCAATACACTGGCCTTTATGGATGTTTCTGATGCGGCATTAGACTCATTAACCTATGAATCTGCAGAGCGTTTTTACATGCAGTCTGATTGCAATGCTGCAATTGATAAGCTAGGAAAATACCTCGATAAATTTGCACAGCCTATTTTCACACTTGAAGCCAATTATTACCGTGGTGAGTGTCTCTATAAGGCAGGCAGAACTGAAGAAGCTTTAACGAATTTCGAAAATGTACTTGCCTTAAACTACAACAGCTTTACAGAGCCTTCTGTGGTGAAAGCCGCTTTCATTAATTACAACAACAAAAATTTTGCTGCAGCAAAAGAGAATTACAAATTGATGAAAGAAGTAGCTGAATATCCTGAGAATAAGCTAGCTGCTGCCGTGGGGCTTATGCGTACAACCTATAAGCTAAAAGAATATCCTGAAGCAAAATCGGCAGCTGAAATAGTGCTCCAAATTGAAAAGATCAAACCTTCACTCCGAGAAGAAGCACATTTTGTAATGGCCAAGTCTTATCAAAGTATTGGAGAACGCGATTCTGCAATTATTCATTTCGAATACATTGTTACATCATCACAATCAGAAAAAGCAGCAGAATCGCAATACAACATTGCTTACATGGTTTATGAAACGGGTAACTTGGATTCTGCCGAAGTCGAAGTATTCGAACTTGTGAATCAAACTCCTTCTTATGAATACTGGTTGGCTAAAGGGCTAATCCTCTTATCGGATGTCTACCGTGAAAAAGGTGATGCTTTCCAGGCTAAAGCCACTTTACAAAGTATTATTGAGAACTATGAAGGCGATGAATCTTTATTGCAAGAAGCCAATGAAAAACTTGATGCCCTTGTTAATGAAGAGAAACCTGCTGAAAACCTTGAGGAAACTCCAATGGAAATTGACATGGGAAATGATTCTTATGACCAGCTTTTTGAAGAAGAACTTCCTGTTGAAGAAAATTTACCCAACTCAAATGACGAAAACAATGAATAAGTTAATTCATTCACTCATATTGATTTTATGTTCCGGCATGGCTTCAACCTTGGTTGCACAGGTAAAAGAAGACACGCTTAAGGGAGGAGAAATTCTTATTAAAAAAGACTTTGAACCTACCATTTCTGATGCTTCTAAAATCTTAGAAGAGCCTAAGGTAAAATCAGTGGAAATCCCTGAGCTGAAGTTCAAATATGACTTTTTATCAAAGACGGTTCCTACTACATTTACTCCTGACAGTATTAAAGCTGCTCGTATGAAAGGAGAACCCTTGGAGCGTCTTTACAGAGGTTATGCTCGTGCAGGTTTTGGAAACTATGGAACAACAATGGCAAATGTTTACCTTAATAATCTACGTTCCAGAAACGCGGTATACGGACTTCGTTTAAACCACCTTAGAACGCAAGGAAACATTAAGGATGTAGCAACAAGTACAGCCAGTACGAATGGTGTTGAAGCACATGGTAACTACTTTTTAAGAGCCCATCAAGTTGGTGGCAAGATTGCTTACAACAGAGATGCTGTTCACTTTTATGGTTTTGACGATGGCTATTATCAATACGTAATGAGTGCCGATGACATTAAAGACAATGACATCAAGCAGTATTACTCCAAGGTAGATGCTAACTTAATGTTGGAAAGCTTTTTTGCCGATTCAAACGTGTTGAATTATGCCTTTAACTTTGATTATTATAACCTACAAGACAACTACAATACACAAGAGAATTTTGCTCGTTTAGATGCCAAACTAGACCGCTTTTTTGGCCAAGAACAAGGCATTTTAAATGCAGCTTTAGACTTTAACGACATTTCTTCTGGCTATGATACTACCAACAATTTAATTATCGAGTTGAACCCACAAATTATTTTCCGTGGCGAAAAATGGAGAATTAGTGTTGGATTAAAGGCAATGGTTGAAGCTGAAAACGAAACGGAATATCGTTTCTACCCCAACGCCCACATTAAATATAACGTAGTTGGTGATTTATTAATTCCATACATTGGTGTTACCGGGGGATTAGAACGTCAAAATTTCAACACTCTCCGACTGCAGAACCCATACGTTAATCCGGCATCTGCTTTAGCAAATGAAAATACCCGTTACGAAGTGTATGGAGGAGTTCGAGGAGCTTATAACTCAACATTAGCATTTAACCTTCGTGCAAGTAGATCTCAGGTGGCCAATGTTGCCATGTTTGTAAACGCTTATGATGGCTTTCATGACATTCAACCAGGAGGCCCCACTTATTATTTCCCTACCAACAGTACTTTTAATGTACTTTATGACACCCTTGATATCACACACATTTCAGGGGAAATCAGTTACAACAACATTAAAAAGTTAAAATTGATTGCACGTGGTGATTTTTGGGATTACAATGCCAAAAATCAGCCTGAAGTATGGCACATGCCTACCTTTAAAGCAACTGTAACCGGAAATTACGATTTAAAAGACAAGATCATCTTGACAGCAGATATCTTTTACATCTCAAAACAATATGCCCGTTCGCTAAATGCTTCTGATGGAGATCGTGTTGAAGCTGGGGTTTATGCTAAGGAATTAGATGGCACTNTTGACATTAACATTGGTGCTGAATATCGTTTAAACAAGAAGNTATCTGGCTTTATTCAATTCAATAATCTCGCTGCTATCGAGTACGAGAAATACAACAATTACCCAACTCAACGCTTCAGCTTTTTAGCGGGAGTTTCTTATTCGTTTTGGGGAGAATAAANCCCATCTTTTNCGCTGTTAATTACGTGTTAATAAGTAGGGCTTATTCATAGTAAAATCAAGGCATTGAGCCATTTTTGAATGTTATCTTTGTTATTAACAGATCCTTTTGCTGTAGATCAGCATGACGAAATAATTATGCTTTATGAGTGAAGAAAAGAAGGACCCAACAGAAAAGAAAGAATATTCTGCGAGTAATATCCAAGTACTCGAAGGTTTAGAGGCGGTACGTAAGCGTCCTGCCATGTATATTGGTGATGTTGGTCTCAAAGGGCTACACCACCTTGTTTATGAGGTTGTAGACAACTCTATTGATGAAGCCTTAGCTGGTTACTGTGATACCATTTCAGTATCCATCAATGAAGACAACAGTATAACTGTAGTAGATAACGGTCGTGGTATTCCAACCGATTATCACGAAAAGGAGAAAAAGTCTGCNCTTGAAGTTGTNATGACNGTACTCCATGCCGGTGGTAAATTCGATAAGGATACGTATAAAGTTTCCGGAGGTTTGCACGGTGTNGGTGTTTCCTGTGTGAATGCACTTTCNATNCATNTNCAAGCGGTTGTTCATCGTAATGGTAAAATCTTTACACAAGAATACTCTAAAGGAAAGCCNTTAGCNGACATTAAAGAAATNGGNGNAACNGANATCTCNGGAACTGAGGTTACTTTCAAGCCTGACAGTGAAATTTTCGAAAGTACGGTTTACAACTTCGAAACGTTGGAGAATCGTATGCGTGAGTTAGCATTCCTAAACAAAGGGATTCGAATTACGCTAAGTGACAAAAGAGAACTTGATGAAAATGGTGAGCCCATTAAGTCTGAATTCTATTCAGAAGGTGGTCTTAAAGAGTTTGTTGAGTTTCTTGATTCTACTCGCGAACAAATTATCCAAGANGTTATTTACATCGAAGGAGAAAAAGATGGTATTCCTGTAGAAGTTGCTATGATTTATAACAACTCATATGCTGAGAATATTCATTCATATGTTAACAACATTAACACGCACGAAGGTGGTACACACCTTTCTGGTTTTAGACGTGGTTTAACCAATACACTCAAGAAATATGCAGATGATAGCGGTCTGTTAGACAAGCTAAAATTTGACATTAGTGGAGATGATTTTCGTGAAGGTTTAACTGCTGTTATCTCGGTAAAAGTAGCTGANCCTCAATTTGAAGGCCAGACCAAAACCAAATTGGGTAACCGTGAGGTAAACGCACCTGTTTCTCAGGCTGTAAGTGAAATGTTAGCTTATTACCTAGAAGAAAATCCAAAGGATGCTAAAACCATTGTACAGAAGGTTATTCTTGCAGCTCAAGCCAGACACGCAGCTCGTAAGGCACGTGAAATGGTACAGCGTAAGAATGTTATGTCTGGCGGAGGTCTTCCNGGAAAACTAGCTGACTGTGCATCAAAAGACGCTTCTAAATGTGAGATTTACCTTGTNGAGGGAGATTCTGCAGGTGGAACAGCCAAGCAAGGACGTGACCGCGAATTTCAAGCGATTATGCCACTTAGAGGTAAAATCCTGAATGTGGAAAAAGCCATGCAGCATAAAATCTTCGAAAACGAGGAAATTAAAAATATCTATACTGCACTTGGGGTTAAAGTAGGTACTGAAGAAGACTCCAAAGCATTGAATACTTCAAACCTTCGTTACCATAAGGTAATCATCATGTGTGATGCCGATGTTGATGGTAGCCATATTCAAACATTGATTCTAACATTCTTCTTCCGTTATATGAAAGAGCTTGTTGAGAAAGGATACATATACATTGCTACTCCTCCACTCTATTTGGTTAAGAAAGGGAACCAGAGAGAATATGCTTGGAATGAAGAGCAACGTACAGCTCTTATTCAAGAGATGAAAGGAAAGGGTAACGAGAGTAGTGTTTCTGTTCAACGTTACAAAGGTCTTGGGGANATGAATGCAGANCAACTTTGGGANACAACAATGAATCCTGAATTCAGAACACTTCGCCAAGTAAACATTGAAAGTGGTGCTGAAGCCGANAGAATCTTCTCTATGCTTATGGGGGATGATGTACCACCAAGACGTGAGTTTATTGAAAAGCACGCAAAATATGCTAACATTGATGCTTAATTAAGCTCAAACTTTTTTATACCAAATAAAAAAAGCCTGTTTAGAATTCTAAACAGGCTTTTTCTTTTAGTGAAGNTTTNTCCTTGCTTTTGCTTTTTTATCTCATTATTTCGAAATGACAATGCGACCACCGTATTCATAGACAGCATTTTCCGTTTTTTCCTTCACAATAGCTCTCCAGAAAAACAAATCTCCGTATTGTGCCGCTTTACCATTGACAACGCCATCCCATGGTGCATCAGCTTTTGTTGTACTGTAAATTACAGTATTGTTTTTATCCAATATCTCCAGCTTAAACTCAAGGTTTCTGTTGGCAGAAAGTGTTGCCGGCATCCAAGAATCATTTAGTCCATCTCCATTCGGTGAGAATGAATTAGGAGCTAACAAGTTATAATCTTCTGGAATTGTAACAGTAAGTCTACTACTGTCTGAACAACCAAACTCATTTTCTACATACAATAACACATCATAAGTTCCTTTTTTGCGGTAAACGTGTTGTGTTTCTTCTTCAAAGGCATAATTGTTCTGTGAGTTTCCAAAATCCCATCTCCAAAGCGATACTGAAGGTGTTGTAGAATAGAATGAAACATATGGAATTTCATGCTCAAACTCGTTGTTAAGATTGTACTTAAATGATGCTTTAGGGGTTTTCAACACTTCAAAAGGCATTGCCTCAGATTCAATCGTTCTGTTTTTAACAGTTGCCTTAACCTGTAATGTGTAATTCCCTGCTTGCTTAAACTGCTTGTTAAACTTGTTGGTTGCCTTTTGGGTTCCATCACTAAACACCCAAACTACTTTGTCATATTGAGCAGAATTTTCAAGTTCTGCATGCAAATAATCTCCTTCACAGAATTGTGTAGCAGCAAGCTTAACGCTAGGTTTTGGCAATGCAGAAAGTTCTGGTTCATTGATCACGTGTTCTTCTTCTTTAGTAGAAGAGTTTTCAGCAACATCTACTTGGTCAATTTCTGTTTCAGAGATGTCTACCACATTACCTGTTTCAACAACTTCTTCTTGTAAAGCATCATCCTGATTAAGCTCTGTTTCGGATAAAGTTTCTTCTTCATTGGTCTCAACAGTTGTTACAGGATCTGTGTTTGAATTTGAAGTATTGGCTCCCTCTTCATCTGTTTCAACAGCTATAGTTGGTTCAACTTCAGATAAAGTAGCCGTTTCATGGGGGACGTTCTCGGTAATATTGTCTTTGGTAGTTTCTGCAACAGGGGCTTGAGCACCTTCTTGAGGTGAATTTGGTTTATTATGCACTAGTTGCTTAGAAGCTAATGTTGCTTTTTGCTCTGTTGTTGTGTAATAATAAATTAAGCTTCCCAACATGGCTACACCAAATATTGCAGCCACCCAGTATTTTTTATATCCGGTTGTTTTTCCGTTCTGAGGTTGTAGTTCATTCAGGCGCTGTTCTATTTTATCCCAGCTGCTTTCATCGTAAGGAACATTTACTTGTTCCAAAGCATCCTTCATGCCCTTTTCAAACGCAGTTAACTTATTCTTTCCCATATTAATATTGTAACTCGCCTAAAACTTTTTTCAATTTCATTTTTGCCTTAGCAAGGTTAGATTTACTGGTTCCTTCACTTATTCCCAAGCTATCAGCAATTTCTTTGTGTGAATAGTCTTCTATCACATACATATTAAACACAGTTCGATATGCTGGCGATAAATCTTGAATCGCATCTAAAACGCGATCTTTTTCACGCATCAATACTTCATTCCAGATTAATTCATCATCACCATCATCTTCCAACCACTCATACTCAGTTTCATCTACTGATGTAAAATGGATGTTTTTATTTCTACGGAGTTCGTCTATTGCCGTATTCACAATTAACCTTCTTGCCCATCCGGCAAAAGACCCACCTCCATCGTATTTATGAATGTTTAAGAACAACTTAATAAACCCCTCTTGCAAGATATCTTTTGCACTGTCTACATCTTTGAAATAACGAAGGCATACTAACAACATCTTGCTGTATAAAAGCTTGTAAATCTGGTGTTGAGCTTTCCGCTTTCCCTTTTTACAATCTTCAACTAACTGCTCTAAATCCGCTTTTTCTTCAGGGTTCATTCTCGCACTTCAACCTTATTGACGAAATTTTAAAATTAGGTTGCCCATTTAAACCTATGATTTTTTTCAACTTTTCGATTTCTTAACATTTCACTGAAACATTAAATTCTATCGACTCATAATTCTTATTCCTACAGGTATTAGCTGTAACAGTTATAATTTAGATAAATTTGCGCCTTTATTTAAAATTTGATACGCCAATCTTATGAATTTTTCTGCGTTAGAAGCTATATCTCCTATTGACGGACGTTACCATTCAAAAACTTCTGAGCTTTCTGCATTCTTTTCAGAATATGCTCTTTTTAAATACCGAACTCTAGTTGAAGTTGAGTATTTTATTGCTTTGTGCGAAGCCGGAATACCTCAATTGAAGGGAGTAAACAGTAGCCTTTTTGAAGATTTGCGTAATATATATACATCGTTTTCAGTTGAGGATGCTCAATCGATCAAAGAAATTGAGAAAACAACGAATCACGATGTAAAAGCGGTAGAATACTTCATCAAAGGAAAATTCGATCAATTAGGATTGGCTGAGTTCAAAGAATTCATTCACTTTGGTTTAACGTCTCAAGACATTAATAATACTGCTGTTCCAAAAAGTTTAAAAGATGCTCTGGAACAATCTGTACTTCCTACAATAGATATACTCATTGACTCCTTGAATAAATTGGCTATCGAATGGAAAGACATTCCTATGCTTGCCCGTACACACGGACAACCTGCTTCTCCTACCAGTTTAGGCAAAGAAATCTATGTATTTGTTGAGCGCTTGGTCGAACAAGTAAAATTATTGCGCCAACTTCCAATTTCATCAAAATTTGGAGGTGCTACCGGAAACTTCAATGCACACCATATTGCATATCCTCAAGTAGACTGGGTTTCTTTTGGCAATCATTTCACAAACCATTATTTAGGATTAAGCAGAGCACAAACCACTACACAAATTGAGCATTATGATCATCTTGCCGCATTGTGTCATAACCTAATGCGCATTAATACAATTTTAATTGACCTTAATCGAGATGTGTGGCAATACATCTCTCAAGAGTATTTCAAACAAAAAATTAAAGCCGGAGAAGTTGGTTCCAGTGCCATGCCTCATAAGGTAAACCCTATTGACTTTGAAAACTCAGAGGGTAACCTCGGTATAGCAAATGCTATTTTAGATCACTTAGCCAACAAACTTCCTATCTCTAGACTACAAAGAGATTTAACAGATTCTACTGTACTTAGAAATATTGGTGTTCCATTTGGACACATGCTTATTGCTTATAAGTCTACTTTAAAAGGGCTAAACAAGTTGTTGTTGAATGAAAAAGCAATTCAAGCTGACCTTGAAAACAATTGGGCTGTTGTAGCTGAAGCTATTCAAACTGTATTAAGACGTGAAGGCTATCCACAACCCTATGAAGCATTAAAAGGACTTACACGTAAAAACGAGGCTGTTACTCAAACATCAATTGCAGCTTTTATTGATACGTTAGAAATTAGCGATGAGCTTAAAGCTTCATTAAAAACAATCACTCCTTCGAATTATACCGGAATTCAATTGGTAAATAGCTAATGAAAGTTACCGGCTTTACTATAGTTCGCAATGCTATCATTTATGATTATCCGATAGTTGAAGCCATCTCTTCCATTTTACCGGTATGTGATGAGTTTGTGGTAGCTGTAGGCCGATCTGAAGACGATACTTTAGCGCTCATCCAATCTATTGATTCTCCTAAAATCAGAATCATAGAAACTGATTGGGACATGACGCTCCGTGAAGGAGGAAAAGTACTTGCTGAGGAAACCAACAAGGCTCTGGACGCCATTGATTCAGAGACAGACTGGTGCTTTTACATTCAAGGTGATGAGGTCATGCATGAAAAGTATATAGATACTGTGCGTGAGGCTATGCATCAACATCTTAACAACTCTAAAGTCGAAGGGTTACTCTTTAATTATGTCCACTTTTATGGCTCTTATGATTACATAGGGGACTCTCGAAAGTGGTATAGAAAAGAAATCAGAATCATTAGAAACGATAAAAACATTCGCTCTTATCGTGATGCACAAGGCTTTCGAAAAGCCGATAAAAAGCTACAAGTTAAAGAAACAGGTGCTGAAATGTACCATTATGGTTGGGTAAAGCCTCCCGAAAAACAACTACTTAAACAAAAGAATTTTCACAAAATGTGGCATTCTGATGAAGAAGTTGAACGCAAAATAGGAGATGCTAACACGTTTGATTATTCCAATATTGATTCGCTTGCTCTTTTTGAAGGAGTTCATCCTAATGTGATACAGGAGCGCATAAGAAAAACCAATTGGTCTTTTTCTTATGATATTTCTAAAACCAATTTAACATGTAAAGCTAAAGCTTTGAAAATGATTGAAAAAACTACTGGTTGGCGAATCGGAGAATACAAAAACTATAAATTGCTTTAAGCTGTATATTACCCAATAATTGCTAATTTCGGATAATCGAAAAATTGGCATACTACTCTCTCATGTTGAAGCACTTAGTCAGTTTATTAATTCTTGTTGGTTTTGTACAATTCACCAATGGTCAGAAAGTGCATCAGCTTCCTTCTCAGAACGACTTTCACTATGAAATAAAGTCTTGGACAACCAAAGACGGATTACCTCAAAATGCTGTTAATGAAATCTTTCAAGACAAAAACAACTTCATTTGGTTAATGACCAATGAGGGGATTGTTAAATTTGATGGACAACATTTTCAGGTTTTCACCCCAAAAAACACAGAGAATCTCTATGCTTCAAGAATTGAAAGTGCTGTTATGGATAGTTCCGGAGTTATCTGGGCTTCCAGTTCTGAAGGATACCTTATCCGTTTAGAAAACAACGTATTCTCTTCATTTCAGTTACCCGATAAAAATGCATACAGAACTCCTATTGAATTGAGTCCTAAGGGTATACCGCTTATCTCAAATGCAAACAAGCTTTACATCTTTACAGGAGATACATTTGAAACTTACCTTGAACTTCCTGATAAAAACATTAAAATCCATAATTTCTTTTATAACTCCGTTTCTGAACTACTTTACATTTCTTCTTCAAAAGGTATTTTCACCTACCAAAATGGCAAAACAAAATTCTTGTTCAAGACAGATAAGAGCGATAATTACAACCAAAACAAATACTTAATAACTCCTATCAATGCTGACACGGTATGTCTCTTCTCCTATGAAACCTTTAGCTTTTTCAAAGGGAATCGTTTTATTCGTTCAATTCATGCTAGTGATCTTGTAGGTGCTCCATCAGGACCAATTATTAAGCAAGATTCTAAAGGCAATATATGGGCTTCAACCTCTAAGGGAGTTCTTTATTTTCAGAAAGGAAAGAAAGCACCTTTCTTATGTTCTATGCAGCAAGGTTTAACCAGTAATGCTGTAAAGTCAATATTTGAAGACAGAGATGGCAACATATGGATTGGTACCAGTGACAATGGTCTGAATATATTGTCTCCTAAACTTTTTTCAAAATTAGTACTTCCAAGTAGCTACAATGGAGTTAGCACCAATGGAGTTTTAATGACAAGTGATTCTTCATTTTGGTTTGCACGAAACTGTAATGGCGTTATTAAAGTTAGTTTTAAAGACAGTACTTTTCAACATTATAAAAAGAACATAGATGAAATCAATGCCCATGAAATGAATGCCGAATCTATTGGGGGCGAATGTTCATGGACAATTTACCAAGACTTCAAGAAAAACATATGGATTGGAGGATTTGGTGGAGGAATTACTCGTTTTAATGCTGATGAAACTGTAGATCATTTTTCTTATGAAGAAAATGTAAAGCACACCAATTTATGCTTTCGACAAATCAACTCAGATGAGATGTGGATAGGTACGAATGAAAGTGTGTTGGCTTACAATTATTCTACCAATACGTTCCATGCAATCAATGATTCTCTAGGTATTCCGCACATTAAAATCAATTTCATTTATAAAGATCATAAAAACCGTATTTGGCTGAGTTCAAACAAAGGGGTTATTCGTATTCAAGAAGGTGAAACCACTTTTTTTTCTGAAAGACTAGGAAACATAGAATACAACCATTTCAGGTACATTCATGAAGACAATCATGGTAATTTATGGTTTGGCTCATATGGAAAAGGCCTTTTCTTTTATGAAGACAATGAGTTCATTCACATTCCATTATCATTTCCAACATCTAGTGATGTGGTTTCTTGGATTGGGGAATACAAAGGCAATTTTTGGATGACCAGTAATAACGGAATGAATGTGGTTCGATACGATGTGCTAAAAGAATACATCAACGGAAATCGTGACCACGATATTGACGTTATTCATTTTGGAAACCAAGATGGTTTGGAAAATGACGAATTTAACGGAGGGTTTCAAAGTTCAGGGGTTATTTGGAACAATAACTTCTACCTCCCTACTATTAGAGATATTGCCATCTTTCACCCTGATAGGGTGTATGACATTACTCCTTCTAAAACAATTATCACTTCTGTGGAAATTGACGGTCATCAAAAGGCTTTTTCTGATACGTTACATTTTCCTTATGATTACAAGCGACTGAGCCTTAACCTCAGCACTCCTATTTTTAACAATTTCCAGAATTTTAAAATGGAGTACAAACTAGAAGGTTTTGATGATCAGTGGTATGAAGTTGATGAGAACAACCGGCAAATTAGCTTTACTACGCTTACTCCTCGTGAGTATAAACTCCTGATCAGAACCCGGTCGCTATTGAGTGACAAAATCACTACCAGCAGCTATTCTTTTGTAGTTGAAACTCCTTTTTACAGAACCGTTACCTTTATCATAGTAAGTTCATTTACACTGCTACTTTTCATTTTTACAGGAATAAGGTGGCACCTGAGCAATCAGAAAAGAAGAGAACAAGAGCTTCAAAAATTAGTTGAAGAGCGTACAAGAGAACTCGAAATCAGCAAATCAAATATCTCGGCTATTATTGAAAACACCGATGATATTGTATGGTCCGTAGATCATCATTGCAGACTGATTTATGCTAACGAAAACTTCATTCAACAGTTTGAAATTTACACAGGGAGCCGCCCTTCTGTTGGTGAAAATCTTATGCGTTTATTGCCTCAAGAGCTTCATGAATTTTGGGAACTCCAATTTGAAAGGGCTTTATCAGGTGAAAAATTCACAATTACAATTGACAGTAAAGCCTCTGGGAATCCTACTCAAAAACTCTGGATCAAAAAGTTTTACATTAATCCATTATCAAACACATTGGGGAATGTTACCGGAATAGTGCTTTTTGGTAGTGATATCACGCAAACATTCACTCAGCAACAAGAGCTGGAAAAAGCGAAAGAACATGCTCTTGCCGCTGCTAAATCAAAATCAGATTTCTTGGCTACCATGAGTCATGAAATCAGAACTCCTATGAATGGTGTAATCGGAATGACGAGCTTATTACTCCAAACTAAACTCTCAGAAGAACAACGCGAATACGTAGAGACAATCCGTTTATCGGGAGACACCTTGCTTTCTATCATTAATGAAATTCTCGATTTCTCTAAAGTCGATTCTGGTCAGTTAGAGCTTGAAAAACATCCTTTTGAAATTGAAACGGTAATTCGAGAAACATTCGAATTATTAAAAACTAAGGCTAAAGAAAAAGGGGTAACCTTATCATTTACTGTTAGCGAAACTGTTCCTACAATGGTTCATGGAGACATCACGAGAGTTCGTCAAGTGCTGCTCAACCTTGTTAACAATGCCGTTAAATTCACCAATGAAGGTGAGATAAAAGTTAACGTTACTACACTTAATGAAAGCCTATCTGATCAACAAAGTCTTATTCAATTTGCCGTAAGCGACACCGGTATTGGTATTCCTTACAGTAAAATCAACAAACTCTTTAAGCCTTTTAGTCAACTTGATAGTTCTACCACCAGAAAATACGGAGGAACTGGTCTTGGACTAGCTATTTGTAAAAAACTTGTTGACTTAATGGGGGGTAAAATATGGGTTGAGAGTACTGAGAATGTGGGTACTACTTTCTATTTCACTATTGAAACAGAAACGGTTGACCATAAAGATTTGTTTATTCGTCTTTCTTCAAACCTTAAAGACAAAACCGTTATAATTGGCAGTACTGAAAACTCCTTTGTTAATCATGCTAAAACATTATTAACCGGGTTGAGCCTAATACCAAAAGTTATTGAAGATCCGGATCAACTGTTTTCTGTCTTAAAAAACAAACAGCCTCTAGCCTTTTTCTTTGATAGTGATTTTGAAAAGCGTTTAGCACAATATTCTAATCCCACTTTAAACAATTTAGTCATTCAACTACCTCAGTTTTTGTTTACCAATCAACCAATAGATCAATCTATTTCGGAAAAGTATAGCGGTACATTTCCTCTCGATTTTACAGATACAGTTATTTTAAAAGCCCTTGAAGAAATTTTCGCCCCGGAAAAAGTAAAATCATTTGATGATATTGATCAGCTTGAGATTGGTGAGGTGTTCCCTCTAAAAATATTAATTGCTGAAGATAACTTGGTCAATCAAAAATTGGCCACCATGATATTAGAAAAATTAGGTTATGTGGCTGATACGGTAGCCAATGGAGTTGAAGCTATTGAATCTGTCAACAGGCAGAAATATGACATTGTATTTATGGATGTTCAAATGCCTGAAATGGATGGTTATCTTGCAACGCGTATTATTACGAAACAACACAAAGAAAATCGTCCTATTATTATTGCTATGACTGCAAATGCAATGGAAGGAGACAGACAAAGAGCCATTCAAGAAGGAATGGATGATTACCTCTCTAAACCTATTAGCATTAACATAATTCGAAAAACATTAATCAAATGGGGAAGAATTACAAAGCTCAATCAACACCCAAAAGAAAATACATAAGCTTCAGCTTTAAACAATTACTTTTCAGTATAGGAGCACTGGCTGTTTTATCTGGTTGCTCATCAGAAAAAGACTGCTCTTCCTTTCACGAAGGAGAATATTCTTACACCAAAGATTCTGATGTACGTATCTTAAGAACCGGTAACGTTCAAAAAGAATATAGCTTAACCGATGATTGGATGGAAGTTACTGAAATTCATTGGACAGACGATTGTTCTTATTACTTAACCTTAAAGTCTACTACTCATCCAGATGGAACAACGTTTAAACAAGGAGACACCATGTGGGTTGAAATTACAGCTACTGATGGGGACCGCTATGAATTTAGTGCTGCATTAGGAGACCAAGTGTACAACAATACAATGATTAAAATCGATTAAATCATGGACAATTACTCATACAATACCCCTCAATTTAATTTTAAAAAATTCATTCCATACCTTATTCTTTTAGTTGCGGTAATACTACTTATTGTTTTTGGTAATAGTATGACTGTAACCATCAAAGAAGGGCACAGCGGTGTAATCTTTCGTCAGTTTGGTGGAGGGTTAAATCCAGAAGAAGCACCTTTTGGTGAAGGCTTTCACTTCATTGCTCCCTGGAACAGAATGATTGACTATGAAGTTCGACAACAGGAAGTTTCTGAAACCATGAATGTTCTTTCTTCAAACGGGTTAGAAATTATGGTTGATGTTTCGCTTTGGTATCGTCCATTGAAGTCTAAACTAGGCTACTTACATAGTGAAATTGGGATGGATTATGCTAATAAAGTTGTCATTCCATCTTTAAGAAGTTCAACCAGAAGTGTTGTTGGAAGGTATACTCCAGAAGCCATTTATTCAACAGAAAGAGATGCCATCCAACAAGCAATATATGAGGAAACTCAGAAGCTTTTAAACGAGAGATTTGTTCAGCTTGACAAAATACTGATTCGCTCAATTATTCTCCCTCCTACGATTAAAAATGCTATTGAGAGTAAGCTAAAACAAGAGCAAGAATCTTTAGAGTATGAGTTCAAACTTGAAAAAGCAAAACAAGAAGCTGAACGTCAACGTATCGAAGCTGAAGGAAAGGCAAAAGCCAATGAAATTATTAGCCAATCGTTAACCGATAAAATACTTCGCGAACGCGGTATTGAAGCAACATTAAAGCTTTCTGAATCTGAAAATACTAAGGTTGTTGTAGTGGGTAGTGGTAAAGATGGTCTACCTATTATTTTAGGCAATCAGTAAAACATTAAAGTGAAAAACAAAAGAATTAAGAGGAGTGATAATGTTCACTCCTTTTTTATTTTCCAAGCTGTTGGTCATACAACTCCATTACAAGCCCATCTGCCAAACCAATTTTGGGCACATGTAGCACCTTACTTTCTGCCCATTTCATAGTTGACACAAAAATGCTTGAAGCAGGTACAATTACGTCTGCACGGTCTGTATTGAGTTTTAATGATTTGATTCTTTCATCTACTGTCATTTCTGAAAGCAGGTTATGAATCTGTTTCAACTCTCCATATTTCAAAGGCTTAGGATAGCTCTTTTTACTCAATTTATAAATTTTGTTGATGTTCCCCCCTGATCCAATGGTCTCCAATTCAGGAAGATTAATAGTCTTTTCCTTTACCCAATGTTTCAAGTCATCCCATACTTTTTCATTGACCATGTCATTTAACAAACGAATGGTTCCGATTTTAAATGACTTTGAATCTACAACACGACCATTAGAGAATAAGGTTATTTCCGTACTACCACCTCCAACATCAATGTAGATGTAATTCTTTTTGGGTGAAAGTTTGTCTTTAAAATGCGCAGATTGAATGATTCGAGCTTCCTCTTCACCATCAATAATATCAATCGAAATACCAGTTTTTTCTTTAATGAGATTCGCTATTTCAACTCCATTTTCAGATTCTCGCATGGCACTGGTTGCACAAGCTTTGTAACCTTCAACCTGGTGAACATTCATCAAGTATTTATACGCCTTCATTCCATCGATAAAACGCTGTTTATTGGCCTCTGAAATTTCGTGGTCAATAAACACATCTTGCCCTAATCTTATGGGTAAACGAACTAATGCTACTTTTTTGAATGTTGGGATTTCATCTTCTTCTATCACATTGCACACGAGCAATCTCATGGCATTCGAGCCTATATCAATTGCAGCCAGTTTCTTTATCTTCAAGGCTATTCTCCTTCCTTCAACTGGTTTTTATAATATTCGTACAATTCAAATTGTGAACGAACC
Source organism: Crocinitomicaceae bacterium (assembly GCA_002705995.1). Taxonomy (GTDB): domain Bacteria; phylum Bacteroidota; class Bacteroidia; order Flavobacteriales_G; family Salibacteraceae. The sequence goes on from PAJI01000006.1 coordinate 275,704, forward strand.
AGTTTTTCGTTCTCGGCAGGTTCTCTCATTTCATTTTTCATCGATCCGTCATGGATTCTGGCTTTTACATTATCTCGCCATTGAATGTTCAAAAAATCATTGATTTCTTGCTTGATGCGCGGATCGTAAATCGGACAAGTTACTTCTACCCTATTGTCAAGGTTTCTACCCATCCAGTCTGCCGATGAAATGTACATCACTTCATTTCCTCCATTTCCAAAGATAAACACTCGGGCATGTTCCAAAAACTTATCGACAATACTAATTGCTTCAATATTTTCACTCAACCCTTCAACATTAGGAACCAAAGAGCATATCCCCCTGATAATCAATCTTATTTTAACTCCAGCCATTGATGCTTGGTAAAGCTTTTCGATCATTTGCTGATCTACAAGGCTATTCATTTTTAAGGTAATGTAAGCCTCTTTTCCATCCTTAGCTAACTTAATCTCATTTGAGATTAAACGAATTAAGCGGTTACGCAACTGTGTAGGAGATGGTACAATATGACGATATACAAACGGGCGATGAGTAATCCCGTCAAACATTTTAAACAATCTATTGGCTTCAGCCGTGATGCGTTTATCTGAGGTAAACAAGGACAAATCGCTATAAATTTTAGCTGTCTTTTCGTTATAGTTTCCTGTACCAATACTTGCATAATGCTTTAATCCATTGGCTTCTTTTCTAGAAATCACACACAACTTCGAGTGTACTTTCAATCCTGGGATTCCAAAAAGCACTTTTACTCCTTCGTCTTGTAATACGTTAGACCATTTTATGTTAGCCTCCTCATCAAAACGAGCCTGTAATTCTAAAACAACCGTTACTTTCTTGCCATTTTTAGCCGCATTGATTAGCGCATTAATCACTCGTGAATCTTTTGCCAAACGGTATATGGTAATCTTGATTGATTTCACTTTGGGATCTATCGCTGCTTCTCTCAGTAAATCAATAAAATAGCCGAAAGACTGAAACGGATAATGCAACAAAACATCTTTTTGGCCAATAACGTCTAAGATACTTTCATAAGGCTTTAGATCTCTATGTTGCAGTTGCTGAAACTTCTCATATTCCAACTCGGCTCTCCCTAGATTAGGAAATGCCATAAAATCTTTAGAGTTGTGATAACGCCCCCCAGGTATGAGATTATCATCTGAGTCTAATTCCAATTTATTCTTCATGAACTTTAATAGATCATTTGGAATTGTTTCGTCATACACAAACCGAACCGGCTCTCCTTTTTTACGCTGCTTTAAGCTTTTCTTCATTTTCTCAAGAAAGCTTTTAGATACGTCTTCATCAATATCTAGCTCAGCGTCTCTGGTTATTTTGATGGTATATGCCTCAAACTGATCATAGTTCAAAATGGCGTAAACTTCTTTCAAGCAATAGCGAATTACATCATCCAGAAAAATAATATACTTACGGTCTGAGATACTTGGAATAACTAAAAAACGAGGTAATGTTCTGCTGGGAACTTCCAATAATGAATATTGAATGTTCTTAGGGTTATCAGAACGGTACAATTTAATTGCCAGATAGATCGATTTATCTCTAAGCGTAGGAAATTCCGTTTTATCGTCAATCATTAATGGCACCAATGTGGGCCAAACTTTTTGGTTGAAATAATCTTTTACAAATTCTCCTTGATCGGCATTCAATTCGGTTTCGTTAACCATGTGAATGCCTTCTTTTTCCAACTCATCAAGCAGGTTATTGTATATGCGTTGAAACTCTGCCTGTTGTTCCAGTACTTTTTCCTGAATTTGTTGTAACAGTTTCCGAGGATCTACATTCAAAGCATCTTTAAAGCTTTTTTTGAAGTGAATCATCCGCTTAACGGTAGCCACCCTTACTTTAAAAAACTCATCCAGGTTATTAGAGAAAATCCCTAAAAAACGCATCCGTTCTATTAACGGAACATTGGGATCTTCAGCTTCCTGCAATACGCGTGCATTAAAAGCCAACCAACTTATTTCGCGGTTAATCATAAATTTCCCGCTCTTATTCAAATCGGGTTTTGAAATGTATTCAAGAACTTCAAGCATGCGCTTTGATTTATTTATCTAATTGAGGTTTGATAAAGAAAAGTTGTTTGCCTTTGGCATCTATCACATCAGCCCAAGCATCACATTTTAATTCTATGCCCACAACTGATGCCGTAGGAATTTTTTCTTTCGATTTTTTGGTACATCTGTTTGCAAAGTTGGTCAGTGACGGATCGTGTCCGAATATCATCACAGACTCGAAGTCTTCTTTGGCATGCTTTAATACTTGTTGAATGCCCGAAACATCAGAACCGTATAACTCCGGTCTTATTCTTATTCTGTCTAAAGGATAATCTAACTCACGGGCAAGTATCAATGCCGTGTGTAGTGATCTCATAGCCGGACTACTTACAATAAGATCTGGATAGATATCTTTTTTACGTAGCTTTTTGCCCGTGGCAACTACCTGCAACACTCCTTTAGGTTTCAATGGCCTGTCAATATCTTCTACCTCAGTTTCACTGAGCCATGAAGATTTTCCATGTCTTACGAGATAGACCTTTTTCATACTCCTCTTATTTGTGGATAAAATTATAAAACCCCTTGGTTACTTAAGAGCAATTTTACAATTTGATAAAACCAATGAATGCATATTAATACAGCCGTAATGCTTTGCTATTTCTTTCCTAAAAAACTACAACGNCCAAAAAGCTATTCACAATTGCATTTAAATCGTTAATAACTTTGTTAACAATTGTATCGGAAATGTTCAAAACCCTCTTACCAACTTTATAATTTTGTTAATTAAGTAGACAACACACAAGACAAGAACTGAACGCTATAGTATGTTTGATATACTTTTTAAAAAGAAAGTAACTGAAGATCAACTGGCAAACTATTTTGTAAATTCTGTATTCCAGTTGATAGAAGAAGGATTTGCAGATGTTGCTGCTGTAATCAATACAGATTCTACATTTGTCAAAAGCCCTGAGATCAACCCCGATAATTCAGATGAGTTTTTAATGATCGTTATTGCTGGAAATTTAAAATATATGAGCCAGCAATTTAACGACTACCAAGATGTACGCTTAATTGACTTGGTCACTAAAAAGTTTGCAAATGCTCTTGGTTTATCTCATGCAGAAATGAAAACTTTGATTGGAAAATATCAAAGCTATTTTTCACGCATTAATCATCCATCAAAGAACACGCATTATGCCATGTCTAAGGCATTCTTTTTTAAATACAATCTGAATTGTTTTCAAGAAGAATACTTTAAACACATGCAAACTCCAAATCCTGTATTTTTAAAACACTTGGATGATATTATGGAAAACTTCATCTGGGATTGGTCTGCTTTTAAAGACAAATACAGAATTGTGCAATAACTAGCTTTGCTGCACTAAGCTTTTCTTATATCCTTGCTTTTACTTTGATCTTTGGTATTACAGCTTAAAATGCTTTTCTGCCATTTCTGCAACATCATCACCTATTGCTAAAGATGCAGTTGCCGCAGGACTTGGAGCATTCAACACATGAATACTGTTCCCTGTATACTCAATTCTAAAATCGTCTTTAGTGTCTCCGTCTTCAAGCAACAACAGTGCTCTTACTCCAGATCTTCCGGGTTTTAGATCATCCATTGTTAATGAAGGAACCAATCGCTGAAGTGTTTTTAGAAACAATTTTTTAGAAAATGCTCTTCGGTACTCATTGATTCCAAATTTCATGTTCTTAAAAAACAGTTTCCAAGTTCCTTGATAAGACAATGCGTCAATAGTATCGCGTAAAGAAAAATCAGTTTTGCCATAGCCCTCACGCTTGAATGTGAATACTGCATTTGGGCCACATTCTATTTCTCCATCAACCATACGGGTAAAATGTACACCTAGGAAAGGAAATGCAGGATTTGGAACAGGGTATATTAAGTTCTTTATTTTATGTTTTGCCTGATCAGTAAGCTCATAGTAATCGCCTCTAAAACCTACTACTTTTTCTTTCAGTTTTACTCCATCTTTATGTGCCATTCTATCGGCTTGTAAGCCTGCACAGAAAATAACATATTTAGCGCTATAACTTGCTTTATTGGTTACCAAAGTACTTCCTATTTCAGTGCGTTTTACTTCCCGTACTTCTTCGTTCATTTGAACTTTTGACTGTGCACTCATTTGCAAGCCTAACTCAACCATCTTTTTAGTAGCTCCACGAAAGTCAACTATGCCTGTTACAGGAACATGGATGCCTGCAATTCCCTCACAATAAGGTTCGTATTTTTTTACTTCTTCACCGGTAATTTTACGGATGTCTTCAATGCCATTTTCCAACCCTATGTTAAAAATCTTATCTAACATAGGTAGCTCACTTTCATCTGCAGCAACAACAACTTTACCACACACATCGTGTTCAATATTGTATTCCTGGCAGAACTTGACCAATTCTTTTCGCCCTTTTACACAGTTAATTGCTTTTTTACTTCCCGGTTTATAGTACAATCCTGAGTGGATAACGCCTGAATTGTGACCAGTTTGGTGATCAGCTAATTCACCTTCTTTTTCTATTAAAATTACGCTGAGATGAGGGTTTCTTTTAATGACTTTGTAAAAAGTGGCTGCCCCAACAATTCCACCTCCTACAATTGCAATATCGAATTGGTTCATCATAATGATTTGAGGGCACGAAGATAAATAATGAAATGCTTATTAGTCGCGGATAAAGGCTTTATTACTTACTGTCTGGAGAACAACAATTGATACAATAAAGAAGATGCCTAAACCTAATGCCGAATTGTGCATTGACCCTGTAAGATCTTCAATAAACCCATAAGCAAACGTTCCAATGACAATTGCAACTTTTTCGCTCACGTCATAAAAGCTAAAGTAAGTACTGTGTTCTCCTTTTTTAGGTAACATTTTAGAATAAGTAGAACGGGCTAGAGATTGAATCCCTCCCATTACCAATCCGACTAGTGCACCTAAAGCGTAAAACTTGATCTCAACATGCGGATCTTCTTTTTCCAAAAGGAAAGCCGATAAACAAACGACAATCCACAACACTATAGCTATTTTAAGTGAAGTTAGGTTACCCCACAAGTTTGATAAATAAGAGAAAAGAGAAGCTCCGGCAATTCCTACAAATTGAATAAGCAAAATGGTTACGATCAATTTTGAAGTGTCTAACCCCAATTCTTTATCGCCAAAAAATGTTGCCAATAAAATTACAGTTTGGACGCCCATCGAAAAGAAGATAAACGAAATGAGGTAACGTCTTACGTATGGTCTTTCTTGTAATTTCTTCCAGACTCCAATAACCTCTCGGTATCCGTTAATTAATGTTCTGAAATGAATGGATTTACGCTCTTTGGCTTCAGGTAATCTCCAAAAAGTAATTTGGGCAAATCCTGCCCACCATAAGCCCACTAATAAAAAGCTTAGTCTAGTTGCCAAGCCTTTTTCCAAGAAGCCTCCTTCTATTAATACAAGGCATAATATCAGCAAAATAGAGCTTCCGAAATAGCCCATAGCATAACCTCTTGCTGAGATTTTATCTTGTAGAGATTTAGGTGCAATTTCAGGTAGGTAAGCATTATAAAACACTTGACTTCCCCAAAAACCAATGGAAGCAAACACAGTTGCTAAAAGGCCTAACCAAAGGGTTGATACTCCTTCAAAGAAAAACAAGCTACCACATGCAATAGCTCCTATGTAGCAAAACCGCCTTAAGAACGACTTCTTACGGTTAGTATAATCTGCCACACCTGATAAGAATGGCGAGATAAATGCAACAATTAAAAAAGAAAAAGAAAGTGTATAGGAGTAAAGTGTAGAGTTCTTGGTTTCAAATCCTAAAAAGGTGATCAAATCACTTTTTCCTTGAGTTGTTACGCTATTGTAGTAAATTGGAAAAATAGCAGTACTGATCACCAAAGAATATACGGAGTTTGCCCAATCGTAAAAGGTCCAACCTCTAACTGTTTTTTTATCGTAAATCTGATTTGACACTGGCGCAAAGGAAACAAAAAAGCGCAACACCTGATTGTGCTGCGCTTTAAATATTTGTTTTGGTTTAAAAGCGTTTATTCTCCGCTTACTTCAAACTCTACTCTTCTGTTTTTAGCCATTCCCATCTTAGTTCCTGACTCATCAACCACGCTATTCGCTTTCATCGCTTTTGTAGAAACTCTGGTATCTTCTACTCCATTTTCTACTAAATAAGCTTTAATTTTCTTAGCACGTTGTTCAGATAAATTAACAGTTGTAGACAATTCTTCTTTCTTATCAGTATGCCCAATAACAGTTAGTTGTAACCCTTGGTTATTGATCATCAAGTTAACGACCTCATCCAGCTCTTCTGTTGAAACAGGCTCTTCAACACCTTCATCGAAATAGACTTTCATTAACTCAATTGTTTGTGAAGGATCAACATCGCCATCAGTTTCACCAACATTTTCAGAGTAAACAACTTCCATTTCGTTTCCTGATTCTCCTGCTTCACAATCACAAGAACCTATTTCTTCCAAATTAATCACACTTACATCTTCAATAAAAAAGTATGAATCTTCTGTTTGGCGCTGACCTCTAAACTGAGAAGACATTTTCAAACGCTCTGTTTCTGTTTTTTCATTTACAGCTTCAGGAGTTACAAAACCTCCAATTGTAATGTAACTTTCTCCACCTTGTGCTTTAAATACAGAACATACGGTTTCCCACATGTATGTGTCTTTGTATATTCTTTTTGTGCTGTGTTGAATGTTAGGCTTTACTTCTCCGGATTCCAAATCTCTACTACGAGGTTTCTTTGCTGAAATATAGGCTCCTATGTGTGCATTACCATATTTAGACAAGTCTGCTAGACTCACCTTGAAACTTACACAGTAAGATTTACCGGCAATCAGTTTATCATTCAATTTGGCTTGGATATAGGTAATGGGATCACTTCCTCTTCCCACCCAAACACGAATTCCGGCATAATTTGAACCCGATTCCGGCATTTGGTATCCTTTTATGTTTTCTGGCTGTCCGTACTCTTTCTTTACGGTCTCTGAAAACAAGTCTGCTTGTTTTTCTTCATCTGGCGAGTACCAACCTGTTGCAAGGCTAATTTCTCCCTGACCACCTTTTACTTTTTTCTCGGTTTCGTCAAAACCCGGGTTAGGCACTAAATTATTTTGTGCCATGGCTGAAGTAAACATGGCTGTTGAGAATGCAATGAATAAAATGCTTTTCTTCATAGTTTTAATATTGATGTTCCTTGACTGTTTTAATAAATACTTTAACCTTTTCCGGATCAGTATCAGGATAGACTCCGTGGCCTAAATTAGCAATATGCCTTTGACTGCCAAAACGGTTAAGCATGTTTTTAGTTTCGGTAACAATTGTTTCTTCGTCTGCATACAGCAAACATGGATCCAAATTTCCCTGTAACGTCTTTTTATCGCCAAACAGTTCTCTACCTTTTTCAGGACTCATGTTCCAATCTAACCCAATGGTATTGCAATTAAGATCAACCATATCTTGAAGGGCAAACCATGCTCCTTTTGCAAATACAGTTTTAGGCACTTCATTAATGGCATCGCAGATTTGATTGATGTAATTCAGCGAAAATTCTTTGTACTGGTTTGAAGGTAAAATTCCAGCCCAGCTGTCAAAAAGCTGAATCATATCTGCTCCTGCTACTATTTGCGCTTTTAAATATTCTATGGTAGAATCTGTAATTAGTTGCAATAACTGATGTGATAGCTTAGGGTTCGTGTACAACATTTTACGAGCTTCTGAAAAGGTTTTAGAACCACTCCCTTCTATCATGTAAGCGAAAATTGTCCACGGAGCACCTGCAAACCCGATAAGTGGAACTCTTCCGTTCAGCTCTTTTTTTGTTAGGCTAATTGCATCTGTAACATATTTAAGGTCACTTCCTACATCAGCCTTGTGTACTTTCTTAAAATCAGCTTCTGAGCGAATTCTATTCTCAAACCAAGGACCTTTTCCTTTTATCATTTCATAAGGCAGTCCCATTGCCTCTGGAATAACTAATATATCGCTGAAGATAATTGCTGCATCTACACCAAGAATGTCTACAGGTTGAAGGGTTACTTCACCGGCTAATTCGGGAGTCTCTACCAACTCTTTAAATCCTGATAATTTAGCTCTTACGGCTCTATATTCCGGTAAAATTCTTCCTGCTTGTCTCATTAGCCAAACTGGTGTTCGTTCTACTTGTTCACCTTTGGCTGCTCTTAATATCAGATCGTTTTTCAATGTCTTGTATTTCTTTTCTTCTGCAAATATATTCATTCAGGTTCCCTGTGAGATGCTTTTTCGGCTTAGACCATTCAATTCAATTTTTATCTATTTTCGAAGAATTATTTTTCTGTCGGTGCTGCAATGAATAGGTATACCTTCTTTTTTTTAACGTTTCTTTTCTCAACGTTTAGTGTATATGCAGTCAATGTTGACAGCTTAAAAAATGTTGGGAATGATCTTTCCGTTTCACCAAAAGAACGCTTTGACGCTTTTATTGAAATATACCTTGACGCCCGCTTCTTTGATGCAGAAAAAACATTCGATGCTGTAAACAGAGCCGGTGAGGTCGCTAAGGAATACAATAACGACTCTCTTATTGCAGAATATTACTTTCACAGAGGCATTGCTGAAAGTATTCATAAAATGTACGATGCTTCTGTTCACAGTTTTGACAGTGCTTTATCTCATTACAAAGCCACCGAAAACTACTCCAGAATTGCTTATTGTTATAGAAATACTGGTGTTTCTCATCGTAGCATGGGAAACCTCAATAAAGCAAGTGAATACCTTTATTCTTCATTGAACATTTATGAAGAGTTAAGTGATTCACTTATGATTTCTCTTGTAAACTTTGATTTGGGATCTGTGCTATTGGCAAATGAAGACTTCAAGGACGCCAAGAAATATTTTCAGGAGGTACTTAACTACCAACTCCAACACAAAGAAGACGCTCGACAAATTGCTGTTGTTTATAATGCCCTAGGACTAACAGAAGAATACTTAGGTAAAAACGGACTTTCTTATTTCAACAAGTCTATTCGTTATTACAAGTCTATCAATGATTCTAATTCTATTATGAATAACCTGAATAATATTGGTATGCACTACCTCAACATTAAGCAACCCGATAGTGCTCTTTATTATTTAAATCAAGTGATTGATTACAACAACCGTGTTAATTCAGGATATAATCGATCTGCTACTTTTGTTAATATGGCGCAGGCCAAATTACTAAAGAAAGACTACAGTAGTGCCTTAGAATATGCACAAATAGGAATTGAGTATGCTGAGAAATACAATGAACAAACTTATCTTATCAATGGCCTTGATATTTTAACTAACCTTTATGATTCGCTCGGGCAAGACGATAAGGCTTTACTCTATCTCCATAAAGCTCGGGATGCAGAGAAAAAGCTGTTAAACACTGAAAAACAGGTTCAACTTGCCAAAATCCGGAGCAATTATCAGTTAGAACGAAAAGAAATTGAGAACCTCCGTCAGCGAAAAGAAATTGCTTCTCAGCAAAGACTTATTGAAAAACAAGAAACAGCTACTCTCCTTCTGGTTTTATTGATTGGAACCATTATTGTTTTTGTATTGATACTTGGTACATGGTTGGTGCGNATAAAACGTATAAACACAAGTCTTTCAAAATTGAAAATTGAGCTTGAGTTAAAAGAGCAAGACCTCACAAAATCAAATGCGCACAAAGANCAATTGTTAAGCATTATTGCTCATGACTTAAGATCGCCTATTGGTAACATTCAATCTTTATTGTCTCTTTACAAGCCTTTTCANGAAGATGAAGACAAACATCTTTTAGCACAAAAATCTGCAACCGATGCTATGGAATTGCTTGAAAACCTATTGGATTGGGCTAAAAGTCAACAAGCAACAGCAGATAAATACGAAATTAACCCTGTCAANCTAAGAACCATTTTCAACAAGGAAGTAGANTANTTTAAAGTTTCAGCCAGAAGCAAAAANATTACGTTAAAACATGATTTTTCAGATGAAATTGTTTTTGTAGAAGCCAACATCGAATCTNTAAAAACAGTTATTCGTAACCTCATTAGTAATGCTTTAAAATTCACTCCAAATGACGGTTATGTTATGCTCTCCCATGAAATTGTTGATGACCTTGTAATTATTACTGTTAAAGATTCNGGCATTGGCATTGACCCTGATACTTTGGAAAAGTTAAACAATAATAAACCTGTTACTTCGCTTTCGGGAACAAATAAAGAAACAGGATCAGGACTTGGACTCGTTATCGTAAGACGATTTTTAGAAATATGTGGCTCTAAACTTCAAGTAAACAGCCAAGTTGGAAAAGGTAGTTCATTTAGCTTTTCNCTNCCATTGGCGAAATAAANNCANTGCTCATTTTTCTTTACAAAAAAAGCCCCCGATTGCTCGGAGGCTTCATAAGCTAACAAATTTCTCNGCTTCGTTTATTTATTGTTTTGCTTGATCAAATTCAATGCTGATCCAGCTTTAAACCATTCAATTTGGTTCGCATTGTACGTGTGATTTGCGATGATCGTATCTTCGCTTCCATCACTGTGACGAACTTTGATTGTTAACGGCTTGTCTGGAGCAAACTGATCAAGATCAATTAGATCAAAACGATCATCTTCCTGAATCTTGTCGTAATCTGTTTCGTCTGCAAACGTTAAACCTAACATNCCTTGTTTCTTAAGGTTTGTTTCGTGAATACGAGCAAATGATTTTACCAATACCACTTTAACACCAAGATGACGAGGTTGCATTGCAGCATGCTCACGAGAAGAACCTTCACCNTANTTCCAGTCACCCACAACGATAGACCCGATGCCTTTGGCTTTGTAGCCACGTTGAACATCAGGAACACTTCCATACTCTCCAGTTAGCTGACTTTTCACTTTGTCAGTTTCCATGTTAAAGGCNTTTACAGCACCTGTTAGAGTNTTATTAGAAATGTTATCCAAATGTCCACGGTAACGTAACCATGGTCCTGCCATTGAAATGTGATCGGTTGTACACTTACCATCTGCTTTGATGAGCAAAACAAGATCCGAAATATTTTTACCATCCCATGGCTCAAATGGAGTTAACAACTGAAGTCTTTCAGACCCTTCTTTCACCACAACTTCAACGCCACTCCCATCTTCTGCCGGCTCTTGATAACCATTATCTTCTACAGCAAAGCCTTTAGAAGGAAGCTCTTCACCAACCGGTGCATCAAGCATTACTTCTTCGCCATCTTTGTTAACCAATTTATCGGTAATTGGGTTAAATCCTAAATCACCTGAAATGGCAATTGCAGCTACCATTTCTGGTGAAGTTACAAAGGCATGGGTGTTTGGATTACCATCAGCACGTTTTGCAAAGTTTCTATTGAATGAGTGTACGATTGAGTTTTTTTCTTGCTTATCAGCTCCTGCACGNTTCCACTGNCCAATACATGGCCCACAAGCATTCGTAAAGATCGTAGCGTCTAAATCTTCAAATATNTTCANTANGCCATCACGCTCAGCAGTATATCGAACTTGTTCTGAACCTGGGTTGATACCAAAATCAGCTTTGGTTACTAACCCTTTNTCTATCGCTTGTTGAGCAATAGATGCCGCNCGAGATAAATCTTCGTAAGATGAGTTGGTACATGAACCGATCAATCCCCATTCAACTTTTGATGGCCATCCATTTTCNTCAGCTTCTTGACGCATTTTAGAAATTGGAGTCGCTCTATCTGGAGTAAAAGGACCGTTAACATGTGGNTCCAATGTACTCAAATCGATTTCAATGACTTGGTCAAAGTATTTCTCNGGATNAGCATANACNTCNTCATCACCTGTTAAATGTTCAGCTACCTCATCAGCCAATTNCACAACCTCTTCTCTACCAGTAGCTTTCAAGTAACGTCTCATCGACTCATCGTANCCAAATGTTGAAGTNGTTGCACCAATCTCNGCTCCCATGTTACAAATGGTTCCCTTACCTGTACAAGACATTGATTTTGCACCTTCACCAAAGTATTCTACGATTGCTCCAGTACCACCTTTTACCGTTAAAATACCNGCTACTTTTAGAATAACATCTTTAGGAGCTGTCCANCCATTTAATTTACCNGTTAGCTTAACACCAATCAGTTTAGGGAATTTCAACTCCCANGGCATTCCTGCCATAACGTCAACTGCGTCTGCTCCACCAACACCAACAGCAACCATACCTAGTCCACCAGCATTTACGGTGTGTGAATCGGTACCAATCATCATTCCNCCNGGGAANGCATAATTTTCAAGAACTACNTGGTGAATAATNCCNGCTCCTGGNTTCCANAATCCAATACCATATTTNTTAGANACNGANTCNAAGAAGTTGAATACTTCACTACTCTTGTTCATGGCTTCTTGCAAATCTTTATCTGCGCCAACGTGAGCTTGAATTAAGTGATCGCAGTGAGCTGTAGAAGGAACAGCTACTTTATCTCTTCCCGACTGCATAAATTGCAACAACGCCATTTGAGCTGTTGCATCTTGCATCGCTACTCTATCTGGATGGAAATCTACATAGTCTTTACCACGTTGAAATGCTTTAGACGCATCTCCTTCTTCCAAGTGTGTATAGAGAATCTTTTCNGCTANTGTTAAAGGTTTTCCAACAGCCTTTCTGGCTGCTGCGATACGCTCTGGATATTTGGCGTATACTTTTTTTATCATGTCTAAATCGAATACTCCCATATGTCAAAAATATTTTGAACTAAAATTATAAATGCTTCGCGGAATTTTAAAATTCTGTTTCGTGTAATTATAACAATCAGATGTGTTGCTTGTTTATTTATAAAAGGTATAAATAAGCCTCCCCCTATTAACTATTTTAATAGCCAAATAAATGCATAAAAAAAGCCCCGAGTTTTGAACCCGAGGCTTAATCTATAAGTTGATTGATTTTATGCTAAAACCAATTTTTTACTTGANGGTTTNAACTTNGTNAANACGATACCATCTACAGCTTGTTCATACTCNTCNAGCGTTGGAGTTCTACCNAAAACAGTAGACAATACAACTACTGGAGTTGATGACAATAAAGATTCACCTTTTTTCTCGTTTGAATCTTTTACAACACGTCCTTGGAACAAACGAGTTGAAGTTGCCATTACCGTATCACCTGGCTCAGCTTTTTCTTGGTTACCCATACACANGTTACAACCAGGACGCTCTAGATACAATTTGTTTTCATACTTCGTACGAGCTGTATCTTTAGGATGATCGTCATCAAATACNAATCCTGCATATTTCGCTAATACATCCCAATCGCCTTCTGCTTTCAACTCATCAACNATGTTGTANGTTGGAGGAGCAACAACCAATGGNGCATTGAATACAACTTCACCTTTTTGCGCTTCGATGTTTTTCAACATTTGCGCTAAGATTTTCATATCTCCTTTGTGAACCATACAAGAACCTACGAATCCTAGGTCTACTTTNTTNGTTCCTCCGTAGTATGATAAAGGTCTAATTGTATCNTGNGTNTAACGCTTAGAAACATCTTCGTTGTTTACATCNGGATCNGCAATCATTGGCTCAGCCATTTCGTCTAAGTCAACAACTACTTCAGCGTAATATTTCGCATCAGCATCTGGTTTCAATGCTGGCTTAACACCCGTTTTGATTTCNTGNATACGAGCTTCTGCTTTATCAACNAATCCTTGAAGAACGTGTTTCTCATTATCCATACCTTTTTCAATCATGATNTGGATACGAGANTTAGCAATNTCCAATGATTCGATTAACGTTTCATCTTCAGAAATACAGATTGAAGCTTTCGCTTTCATTTCTGCTGTCCAGTCAGTAAATGTAAATGCTTGATCAGAAGTCAAAGTACCAATNTGAACCTCGATTACACGACCTTGGAACACATTTTCACCACCAAATTGNTTCAGCATTTGTTGTTGAGTNGCATGAACNACATCNCGGAANTCCATGTAACTTCTCATTTCACCTTTGAAGGTTACTTTAACAGATTGTGGAATTGGCATTGAAGCTTCACCAGTAGCAAGTGCTAATGCAACAGTACCTGAATCGGCACCAAATGCAACACCTTTTGACATTCTTGTGTGTGAGTCACCACCGATAATAATTGCCCAATCATCAATCGTAATGTCATTCAATACTTTGTGGATTACATCCGTCATCGCGTGGTATCCACCTTTTGGATCACGAGCTGTAATCAAACCAAAGTCATTCATGAATTTCATCAATTTAGGAATGTTAGCTTGCGCTTTACTATCCCAAACTGAAGCGGTGTGACAACCTGATTGGTATGCACCATCAACAATTGGAGAGATTACTGTAGCAGCCATCATTTCCAACTCTTGAGAAGTCATCAAACCTGTAGTATCTTGAGACCCTACAATGTTTACTTCAACGCGAACATCAGATCCTGCGTATAATGTTTTTCCTGGAGTGGTTCCAACAGCATTTTTGTTGAAGATTTTCTCAACTGCTGTTAAACCTTGTCCTTCATGAGAGACTTCTTTTGAAGGAGCATAAACCGTAGGCATATCAATACCTAGAGTGCTAGCTGCAAATGTCTGTAATTTCTTACCGAAAACTACAGCGTAAGAACCACCAGCTTTCATGAATTCCATTTTCTGTGGCGTAAATGCATCAGAAACGTCTTTCAATTCTTGATCACCGTTGTATAATTTTTTTGTCTTCGTATTGATTGTTAAAACAGTACCTGTTTCAACGGAGTAAGTTTCTTCTAAAACTGGTTCACCATCAGCATCAACAACTGTATTTCCTTCAGCGTCTTGCTTTTTCACCCAGTTTTTAAGATCTAATCCAATACCACCAGTAACACCAACTGTTGTCAAGAAGATCGGAGAGATTCCATTTGTACCTGCTACAACTGGAGCGATGTTAATAAAAGGTACGTAAGGACTAGCTTGAACACCTGTCCACAATGCCACGTTGTTTACACCTGACATTCTAGAAGAACCAACACCCATTGTTCCTTTTTCTGCGATTAACATCACACGTTTGTCTGGATGAGCTTCTTTCAATGCTACTAAAGCAGCTTGTTGCTCTTTGTTGTGTTCGAAAATACATTGTCCGTGTAACTCACGATCAGATCTTGAGTGCGCATCACTACCCGGAGAAAGTAAATCAGTAGAAATATCACCAACACCAGCGATGAAGGTTACTACTTTAACTTCTTCTTCTAATTCAGGTAGTTTAGTGAAGAACTCAGCTTGTGCATAGCTCTCTAATAATTCTTTTGCAATTGGACTTCCAGCTTTATACGCTTTTTCCAAACGCTCCATATCAGCTTCGTAAAGGAAAACTTGCGTTTTCAAAACGGTTGCAGCTTGCTCAGCGATTGATGCATCATTTCCTAACGCTAGGTCTAAAAGTACTTCTATTGAAGGACCACCTTTCATGTGCGACAATTGCTCAAATGCAAACTCTGGAGAAATTTCTTCAACTGTTGCTTCTCCCAGAATGATTTCTTTAAGAAATTGAGCTTTAACACCCGCAGCACTTGTTGTACCTGGTAAGGTGTTATAAATGAAAAAATTTAGAGAATCTTCTCTATGTTCATTATTAGTGTCTTTGATTTGCTCGATGATTTCACTTAATAAACCACCATCATCAATTGGTTTTGGATGAAGTCCCTGATCTTTTCGTTCTTCAATTTCCTTGAGATAATCCTTATAAGTATTCATTAAAGAAGTTTTAAATTAATTGATCTGAAATTTATGCTGAAGAAACAGCAACATTCAAGCGATCAGTATTTTATTAATTGTAACTGATTTATCGATTGCACGCGAATTTAAATGTTTAGAATGTGCCTTGAAAGGGATTTCTAGCGAAAATTCGCTTATTTTCATTCTAAATTACTATTCCCTAATTAGTTTGGATTATCTAGGGTGCTTCAATGCATTTATTTGATGTCATATCGATAGTAAATACCGTTCATACAATTTTTACCAACGGCTTCAATTGTTCTTTTAAATTTACCTCGTGAACAATTTAGATTTTGAAAATTTTCTGGTTGCGTTACGCAGCATAAGAGGTCAAATTCTGAGATCTCTACTAACAATCCTTGTCATTGCTTTTGGCATTACGGCACTGGTAGGTATTCTTACTTCAATTGATGCGCTAAAGATTGCCATTAACAAGCAATTCTCTTCAATGGGTTCTAATTCTTTTTCCATTCGTAACCGAACAGATTTTAATGTTCACCGCAGAGGAAAAAAGACAAAAGTTGCACCTAGCATTAAATACAGTCAGGCGATGCAATTTCTTGAGAATTATGAGTACCCGGCAGACGTATCTATCTCTACACAAGCTGCATTTAATGCTCAGGTAAAATACCTTGATGAAAAAACAAACCCTAACATTCCTGTTTTTGCAAGTGATCAATATTATTTGAGTACCAATGGCTTTACCTTGAGTGAAGGCAGAAATTTCAGTTCTACAGAAGTTGAAAGTGCAGCGAAAGTGGCTATAATTGGTTATGAAGTAGAAAATTCGCTTTTCAAAACCGTTGATCCAATCGGAAAGTCAATCCGAATTTCAAATGTGAAATACCGCGTTATTGGTACATTGGAAAAGAAAGGGTCTAGTTTTGGTTTTGGTGGTGATCGTAATATTGTCATTCCTATCACCACCGGGAGACAGTATTACAACTCACCCAATATGAATTATACAATCACCGTACTCACAAGTAGCCCTGAGCATATTGAACCAGCCATTCATGAAGCAACCGGGGCTTTTAGAGCTGTAAGGGGAGACAAAATCGGCAAAGACGATTCTTTTTCCATTAACCGTAGTGATAACTTGGCCAATATGCTCATTGAAAACTTATCTATTGTTACTGTTGTGGCAACATTTATTGCACTAATTACATTATTAGGAGCTGCAATTGGCTTAATGAATATCATGTTGGTTTCTGTTACAGAACGTACGCGTGAAATAGGAACAAGAATGGCTATCGGTGCGAAGCAAAGCACCATTAAAAGGCAATTTTTAATTGAAGCCATTGTGATTTGCCAACTGGGAGGGCTAGTAGGTATCGTTCTGGGAATCAGCATTGGAAATGTTGTATCCATGCTTGTGGGAAGCGCTTTTATTATTCCATGGCTCTGGATTCTTCTTGGCATTGTAATTTGCCTGATTACTGGTGTAGTAGCCGGATATTACCCAGCTCAACAAGCTGCTAAATTAAATCCAATTGACGCACTTCGTTACGAGTAGTAAGTAAATAAAAAAGCCGCTTTATTTCTAAAGCGGCTTTCAAATATTGTGTGTTGAATTAATTATTCACCAACAACTTCAAACTTCACAGTTTCTGTAATCTCACGGTGTAGTTTGATATTCGCTTCATAAGTACCTACTTGTTTAATGTCATCGCCAACAATTGAAATGTTTTTACGATCAACATCAACACCAAGAGCTTTTAAAGCTTCAGCCAATTGAATAGTGTTAACAGAACCAAAGATTTTTCCGCTTTCACCAACCTTAGCACCAACTTTGATGCTCATGTCTTTCAATTTAGCAGCTAATGTTTCTGCTTCTTCCTTAAGTTTAGCAGCTTTGTGAGCACGTTGACGAAGAGTTTCTTCGTGCATCTTCTTAACAGATGCTGTAGCTAAAACTGCTTTTCCTTGCGGAATAAGGAAGTTACGTCCGTAACCAGGCTTAACAGTTACCATGTCATCTTTGTAACCAAGCCCATCGATATTTTCTTTTAAAATTACTTCCATGATACTTCCTCTTTATTATTTCAACATATCACCTACGTATGGTAAAATTGCTAAGTGACGAGCACGTTTAACCGCTCTAGCAACTTTACGTTGATACTTTACAGAAGTACCTGTTACACGTCTTGGTAAAATCTTTCCTTGTTCGTTCACAAATTTTAAAAGGAATTTAGAATCCTTGTAATCGATATACTTGATACCGGCTTTGCGAAAGCGACAATATTTCTCTTTCTTAACTTCGATGTTAATCGGAGTTAAATATCTGATATCTGAATTTTTATCTGCCATGATTTCTTTCTTTTAAATGCGTTTGATTAAGCTTTAGCTTCTGCTTTTTTGTTGCGTTGCTTCTCAGCAAAAGCAATGTGGTCTTTGTCCATTTTCACAGTCAAAAAACGAAGAACACGCTCATCACGCTTAAATTCTACTTCAAATGTTGAAAGAAGATCTCCTGGAGCTTCAAATTCTAAAAGGTGATAAAAACCGGTAGTTTTCTTTTGAATTGGGTAAGCTAATTTCTTCAAACCCCAGTGCTCCTGGTGAACGATATTAGCGCCATTTTCTTTTAGAAAACCTTCGAATTTTTTCACTGCTTCCTTTACCTGATCATCAGATAAAACGGGAGTTAAAATGAAAACAGTTTCGTAACGATTCATAAAAAAAGGTTTAATTAACTATTAATCCCAAAAAATTTTGGGAGTGCAAAAGTAAGAAAAGTGTTTGATTATTAAAATGTAAGCGAAAAGCTTTTCTGCTTTGTTGATAAACCGTGCAAAAATAGCCTTTCCTCCAATGTTTATATCGGATTTGCTTCAGTTATATTTGCAGGTATGGAAAACTACGTGGTATCGGCTTTAAAGTACAGACCCACTACTTGGGAATCGGTAGTTGGGCAAAAGTCTATTACGGATACGCTTCAAAATGCCATCAAGAACAATCATCTTGCTAAGGCCTTTTTGTTTTGCGGACCACGTGGAGTTGGTAAAACAACTACTGCCAGAATTTTGGCAAAGACCATAAACTCTGACGAAAACACTTCTTCTGACGAAGATTTTGCGTTTAACATCTTTGAATTAGATGCTGCTTCTAACAATTCTGTTGAAGATATTCGTAACCTTATAGATAAGGTACGCATACCTCCGCAAGTTGGAAAATACAAGGTGCACATTATTGATGAGGTTCACATGCTGTCAAATGCTGCTTTCAATGCTTTCCTAAAGACATTGGAAGAACCACCTGAGCATGCTATCTTTATTTTAGCGACTACAGAAAAGCACAAAATTCTTCCTACGATATTATCGCGCTGTCAAATATTTGATTTCAATCGAATTCAAATTCAAGACATTGTTGAACATCTGAAGCACATTGCTGCCAATGAAGGTGTGGAAGCAGAAGAAGATGCTCTACACATTGTTGCTCAAAAGGCAGACGGAGGTCTACGTGATGCTCTTTCTATCTTCGATCAAATTGTTTCTTTCTCTGGAAATAAAATTACGTATCAAGATGTTATTGATAACCTCAACATCCTTGACTACGATTACTACTTCACTGTTACAGATTACATCCTTTCAAATGATATTTCGAACTGCCTTTTAACGTTCAATACTATTTTGAACAAGGGTTTTGATGGTCATAATTTCATTAATGGTTTAGCAGAGCATTTTAGAAATTTATTGGTGTGCTTAGATCCAAATACGCTTCAGTTATTAGAAGTTGGAGAAATGATTGCTGGTAAATATCAAGAACAGGTTAGTAAGTGTGACCGTGAGTTTTTGATTGATGGTTTAACACTCACCAACGAATGTGATGTTAAATACAAGCAAAGTAAGAACCAACGCTTATTAGTTGAACTTACATTGATGCAACTTGCATCACTTACACTTCGCGATAAAAAAAAAAGCTTGAGCGAAAATTCCCCATCATAGTTCTGGATAAAAACCTTCCGGAAAAGAAGATTGAAGTCCCTCAACCACAAGTTACACTCCCTTCGCAGGAAAAACCCAAAGTAGCAGCTAACGTTGCCACAGCTCCAGCAACTCCTGAGCGTAAAAAAATCAAGTCTTTTGATGGAATGCTCAACTTTAAAGGTTCAGGGAAAACCCGTATTAAAGATGCCTTTAAAGAGAAAAAGCAAGAGGAGAATGACGCTAATGACGACCCTACGAATAAGCCTAAAACACCTTTTACACAAGAGCAATTAACTGCACTTTGGAAGGATTTTGCAGAAAATGAAAGGAAAAACGGGAAACAACTTTTCTTCAGTATTTTGTCTGAGTCTGAGCCTGTTTTGCAAGAAGACCAATTAACAATTCTGTTTACTGTTGGTCATGTTTCAGGTGAATTAGAGTTCAACAATGAAAAGCAATACTTGCTTGCTTATCTTAAAGAAAAGCTCAACAATTACCACATTATTATTCAACATGAGGTAAAAGAATTAAAACAAGAGCAGAAACTTTATACGAATCGTGATAAGTACGAATACCTTAAAGAAAAATATCCTGAGTTGGCCGAGTTGAGAAAGCGCTTCGATATGGATATCGATTTTTAGGCCTCTTTCTCCCCCCTCACAAAAAACTTACGATTAAATTTTTCGGGATAGCAGGCTGTAATTTCACTGTAGTATTCTTCCAACTTTTCAAAGTCTGCTTCAAAGTCATCTGTTGGGTAAAGGGTTTCACCACAGTGGACTTCCTTTTTCTCATAATCGGCATAAGCCAACACTACTGGAATATTACAACTTTTAGCGACTCTGTAAAATCCTGTTTTCCATCGTTCAACTCTTGAACGTGTACCTTCGGGAGTAAACAAAATAGCAAAGCGATCTTTCGAATTTAGAAGGTCTTTTAATTGGTCTACAAATTCAACCTTTTTATTTTTTCGATCAACAGGAATACCTCCCGTAAGACGTAAAAGAAGGTTCAACGGAAACCAAAACAATTCTTTTTTAATGAGATAACGGCCTGTAACGCCCAATGCCCAAAGCGAAGGAATAGCCAAAAAGAAATCCATGTTGCTGGTGTGTGGAGCTGCGATTAAAACAAACTTATCAATAGCAGGATTTATGCTTCCTGTCAACTTCCATCCCATCAATCGCAGTAGTTGATAACCAACCCATTTTTTCATGGGGCTAAAGTGCACAAAAAATTAATCGGCCAGAAAGTTTTGATTAAAATTAACTAAATAAAGATATTGAGTTGATCTCGTAAAAGCAGTGTACATCCAACGCATCAATTCTTTATTCAACATTTCCTCGGTCAAATACCCCTGATCAATAAACACAACCGGCCATTGACCACCTTGTGCTTTATGACATGTAACCGCGTAAGCAAATTTAACTTGTAGAGCATTGTAAAAAGGATCGTTCTTTACTTTTTGCATGCGTTCAGACTTTGACTTTGCATCAAAATAATCTTCATAAACAGACCAAAATAAACGCTCATTATCTTCTTGAGAAAGTGCCGGGGCTTCAACATGAATAGTGTCTACAATAATTTTCACCTCTAATTCCGGTTCATCCGGATAATCTACCAAATAGCCAGAGACATTAGCAAATTTATAACCGTGAAACTCTTCATATCCAAAAACGCGATTGACGCTAAATGTATCTCCATTGGCAATAAACCCTGCTTTTGATTTTGGATCAAGCCAATGGTAATTATTCTTTACAACCATTAACAAATCGCCAGCTGCTATTTCCTCTTCTCGATAAAGAATTCGGCTTCTTATCTGTTGGTTAAACAGGTTGGCTCTTTTATTTGATCGGGTTACCACCAAAACCTCTTCTTCTCCATACTCACTGTAAGCAGAATTAAGGTATTCTTCTAATTCACTTCCTGTAATGTTGCGTATATCGCTGTAGGGTTTAGTTGAGATATTTAATTCAAAATGCTCTGTTTCAATATTATCCCTTAGTACAGTTGCGTTGGCTAAAATTCCGGAATCAGCTTCTTGCCTTACCACTTCTTTTAGCTCTACGCCATCTATTGTAAAGTGAAACTCATCTCGAAAATAGCTTGGTATTAGTGCCGGACTTAATTCAGAACCTACAGGAGGTAACTGGGCTATGTCTCCTACTAACAATAGTTTGCAGTTTTTACCAGAATAAACGTAACTCACCAAATCATCTAATAAATTACTGTATGATCCCGGAGTGAAACCTTGAATCATACTCGCCTCATCCACAATAAATAAGGTATTGGTATGTTTATTCTTTCCAAGTGAAAAGCGCATTTCTCCTGTATTCTCATCTAACCAATAGATTTTTTTGTGAATTGTAAATGCGGTTGTACCCGAATAGAGAGACATTACTTTAGCAGCTCTTCCGGTTGGGGCTAGTAAAACAGTCTTTAACTTAAGCGATGGAAGTGTTTTAACTATTGTAGACAGCATTGTAGTCTTTCCTGTACCGGCATACCCTCTCAATATGAATAAATCTTTAAATCTCGGGTCTGCCAGAAACATTCCTATTTTTTGGAGGAATAGATTTTGATCTTTCGTAGGTTCAAAATCAAGGTTCTGCAATAGATGGCGTTTTACTTCGTTAACATCCATACTACAATTGTACTAAAAACCAAGTATAGCAGCACATTAGCTTGACTTTTATCATTTGAAAAAAATTGTAGATTTGTTGGCGATCAAACACTATGTATCAATAAAAATATCATGAAAGAAATTATAAGTAAATTCCTCGCTCCCGTATTTTTTATCCTTTTAGGATTACTGATTGTAATTGTTGGGACACAACAAGGTCAAAATGGTATGGTGCTCATCGGAGGAGGAGCTTTTGCTTTAACAGGAGTTGTCGCTTTATTCAATGCTCTTGGGTTTATTAATAAGATGATTAGCATTGTGATAATTGTTGTAATGATTGGTGTTACTGGAATATTAGGTTTCATGAACTATCGTTCAATCAAAGCTCCTATTGAATACAACAAAAAGAAAGACAAAATATACGCTGGTGTAGTTCAACGCTTGAAAGATATTCGAGAAGCTCAGATTGCTTACAAAAAAGAATATGGTGAGTATACTTCAAGTTTTGATACGCTTATTCACTTCATCAAGCACGACTCAATTAAAACTGTTAAAATGACAGGGTTTGTTCCAGATGGTAAAACTGAAGCTCAAGCTTTAGCTGATGGTGATATTTCAAGAGATACTGTTAAGCTTCCTGCTTATGACAATATCTACACTAAAGAATATGTTGATATGCGTTATAAAGTAATTCCTCTTGTACCGGATTCACTTCCATTTGTTCCTTACGGTAAGGGATCAACCTATGAAATGGAAACAAACAAAATTATGCGAAACAGCATGTTAGTTCCTGTTATCGAGATTCGCGATTCAAAACCATTTGATCCAAATGAGCCTATGATTGTTGGTTCTCTAGACGAGCCAAGAACATCTGGTAACTGGAAAGAGGAACGTTAATTGAACAATCTTTTTAAACAATACCCCGAAATTAGAAGCAGCTTTGACGTCAAAGCTGCTTCTTCGCATTATGGCTTTTTGGCGATTGATCAAGAGACTGTTCAATTCTGCATTCTCGACCCTTCCAAAAAGCACTTTTCGGCTATTAACTGTCAAAAACTCCCCAGTTCTGAAGAAGATTCATTTATCCCTTCTATTATTGCTTTTATAGAACAGCTAGAGCTTCAAAAGGGAGTGTTTAAAAAGTTGATTATTGGTCTTAATACTGATTTTTATTCCCCTGTTCCAAAACCTTTTCATTTAGACAATAATATTACAGGTGCCTTGAGTTATATCCACGATATTCCGGATGGATATACAACCTATTCCCAATCTGTTTCAGACTTGGATTTAAACATCAATTACGCCATAGATCAGCAACTAATTACCGCCTTAAACCAATCACTACCTACCGGTCACTTAACTTTCCTTAATTCAGGATGGATTACGCATCATAAAGTCCATCATCAAAATGAAGCTTCTTTTCTCGGCATTAATGTTACCACTAACACTGTAGAAATTGCAGCTTTTAAAGACGGGACTCTACAATTATTGAATCATTTCCCTTGTCAGACTGCTGAAGATATTGCTTATTACACTCTATACACCATTCAACAACTTCAACTCAACCCTGCTGATATTTTAGTTGAAGTTAGCGGTAATACAGACAACGAAACATTGACTCTTTTAAAAGGATACATTCAGTCTATCAATACAGCGAAGATCAATTCAGGGTTTAGTGTTGACGCGGAAAATCACCTGCCTTTTATTAAACTTTTTCAATTGTACTTGTGCGTATAATCAGAGGAAAATACAGAGGAAAGCGAATTGTTGCTCCCACCAGGCTTCCTGTTAGGCCTACTACAGACTTTGCCAAAGAAGCTTTGTTTAACATTATTGAAAACATGTTTCACATTGAGCAACTAAAGGTTCTTGACCTATTTTGTGGAACAGGAAACATTAGCTTTGAGTTTGCATCACGTGGAGCAGAAGATATTTTAAGTGTAGACAAACATTTTGGCTGTATCCGTTTTGTTTTTGACACGGCTAAATCTCTTGAGTTCGATCAATTGAGAACATACAAAGCAGATGCCTTTAAGTTTATTGAAAAAACAGAGGAGAGTTTTGACCTCATATTTGCAGATCCTCCTTATGCACTTAAGAACCTTTCTGCATTACCAGATTTAATTATAGCAAACAACTTATTAGCTCAAGACGGAATTTTAATTCTTGAACACGGTGACGACATTCAGTTTGAAAACCATCCGAATCTACTGATGCACCGTAAATACAGTTCTGTTAACTTCTCTTTCTTTAAACCTGAATAATTATGAAAAAAATTGCGGTTTTTCCTGGTTCGTTTGACCCTATTACCATTGGACATGAAAGCATTGTAAAACGTGGCGCTAAATTGTTTGATGAAATCATAGTTGCTGTTGGAGATAACTCTACTAAACAGTGTATGTACTCTATGGAAGAACGCTATGCGCAATTGGAAGAAGTGTTTAAAGACACTCCGAATGTTCGCATTGATCGCTATAAAAGTTTAACAGTGGAATACTGTCGAAAGGTAAATGCCCGTTATATCCTACGTGGTTTAAGAACTGCTGCTGACTTTGAATATGAAAGAACAATTGGTGTACTGAATATGACAATGGAAAGTAGTCTTGAAATTGTTTTTCTAATCAGTTTGCCTGAATATTCAGCTGTTTCGTCAACTATTGTTCGAGAGATTATCAAATTTGGTGGTAATGCTAACCCTTTCTTACCAAAAGCATTGCACAAATAATGAGATTTATACTTCTTCTTTTCACAATCTTCTGTACTATAACGGCTTCTGCTCAAGTCATTATAAAAGGTAACATTGATAACTATTACCATGAAAAGATAGAAGTCTTAATCGCCCATGATTTTATATCCAACAGTAAGGTTTCACTTGCCTCCACTCAAATTGATGATTCAGGAAATTTTGAGCTTTCATTCAATGGTATTCACTACAGTTTTACGGGATATTTACGCGTTGCAGATCGTGAGATTCCTTTACACATAGAGCAGAATTCCAATTACGAAATAAAGCTTCACACTCCAGAAAATCTGGAAGATATACTTACTCCTGTTGAGATCAGTTCTATTGAAATTCAAACCCACAATACATTTGAAGAATGGCAGGCCAAAAGTGATTTCCTAGTGTTTTGTGATGTTTTTCTTGACTCTAATCAAACCTATTTATTTTACAGACAAGACTCTGCACTCAACTCATTGAAACAATTGGTGAGAGATTCTTTTGATGTGTTTGGTAAGCATTCTACCTACCTAAAGAAGCTTATTCAATATAATTTGGCAGATATTGAATTGCTTTATAGACCTTCTACGGCCATTTACTTTGACAGTTTACTGGCTGAGGAACCAATTGACTATCATCACCCTTCATACACTCGTTTCTTAACACACCTATTGGGCGAAAGGGTTCAAACAGTGATCACTAGAACAAAAGAAATTACAAAAAACAAGTTAGTTGGTGATGTGAAAACAGCTTTCGACAAGCTACTTGCCAGTGATTCTATTCTTGCCAAACGGGATGATATCCGGGAGTATCTTATGCTTCAATATGCTTACAGCAATTACAACTCTGCTCAAATTCCTCAATCTGTTTGGGATCTGTATTTCTATCAGGTAAAAACCTCAAGTGAATTTGAATTTCACAGAGAAATTGCCTCTTTAGTTTTGGAAAAAATTCACCGATTGGAACAAGGGATGAAAGCTCCTAACTTCACATTCTTAACTCTGGAAGGAGATGAAAAAGTACTCACCGACTACGAAGGTAAATTTGTTTACATCCAATTTTGGGCACCCTGGAGTCAAGAATCTATCAAAGACATGAAGTTAATTCAACGCCTAAATGAAGAAAATGAAAAAAATATCCATTTCATTAGCGTTGCCATAAATCGCTCCAAAGAAGAAGCTTTTAAAACCATTGCTCCTTACAATTTTAAATGGGACATGCTCCACTTTAACCTCGATTATAGTGTTTTGCGCAAATATGGTATCGACACTGCCCCTATGTACTTTCTTATTGACCCTTATGGCAAGCTATTAATAGCTCCTTCAGACCCTCCCATAAAAATGTTTGAGCTATTAAACCAGTTGAAAACAAATCCTAAAAAAGGAGATACTCCCGCCTATATGCTCATCAACGATTACAGTAAAGAAAGGCTTCGTTAAATAGATTGATTTCACTCAAATGAAATACTTTCAATCACCTCTTTAATTGACTTGTAAGTGTTGTTTTTGATGGCATTTACCTCAGTTTTGTTCATCCACCTCACTTCGGTAATACCTTCTTCTAACTGCGGTATAAAATCACCGTTATAATCACTTTCAATTTCATACCACCATGTCTTTTTCAAAACACGCTTGTCTTTCATCCAATAAGTGTGGTAAGTCACAGCCAATGGTTGAAAGATTTCAAGGCCAAAAACACCGCATTCTTCTTCAATTTCGCGTAAAGCTCCAACTTCAGGATGTTCACCTTTTTCGAGCTTCCCTTTAGGTAAGTCCCATTTCCCGTTTCTAAAAATCAATAAATATTGATCTTCACTATTCTTAACAACCCCTCCGGCTGCATGTATGTATTTACACGCTCTTCTGAGGTAATAAAACAGTTCATCAATGTCCCAATGGTGAACAACTAATTTATCCGGACCACTCTTTTTCTCAAACTGGTCTAACAAACGAGACAATTGTTTTTTAGAAGTAAAACGTTCTTTCGCTGCAACTGCATTGCGATACTCTTCCTCGTTGTCTGTAAGTAAGAGCGGTTTATTGTTTACGAAAACTTTATACATTTGGCGTCATGAATTTCTCAGAAGATTCCGCGCTCAAAGTAGCAGAATTTCTGCTTCAAATAAAAGCAGTTGTGCTACGTCCTCAAGAACCTTTTACATGGGCTTCAGGATGGAAGTCTCCAATTTATTGTGATAACAGAAAAACATTGAGTTATCCAAAGATCAGAACCTTTATCCGTCAGGAGTTTGTAAAAACTATTGACGAGAATTTTGGTACTCCTGATGTGATAGCAGGTGTTGCTACCGGTGGTATTGCTATTGGTGCTTTGGTTGCACAAGAATTGGGAATTCCATTTGTTTATGTTCGTCCCGAACCTAAAAAGCATGGTTTAACCAACCAAATTGAAGGTGTAATAGAGGAAGGTCAAAGTGTAATTGTTATTGAAGACCTTATTTCAACCGGTGGTAGTAGCTTAAGAGCTGTTCAGGCACTTAGAGACAATGGCTGTATTGTTAAAGGTCTAGTGGCTATATTCTCGTACAATTTTGATGTTGCCGAGGAAAATATGAAAAAAGCACTTTGTCCTTATTTTACGCTTACCAATTATGAAATGCTGATAAAAAAAGCTGTTGATTCTAACCTCATTGGTGGTAACGACATGAAGTCATTAAGAGCTTGGCGTGCGAACCCTTCTGAATGGACACCCGAAAAATAAAGCAACATTATGACTACCATTAAAAGTAAAACGGTAACTGTTAATAGTTCTGGAGAAGAAATAAAAAATTTCTTCAGCGACTTGAATAAATTGGAAAAGTTGATGCCTCAGGATAGAATTGAAAACTGGGAGTCAACTGAAGAAACATGTTCATTTAGCATAAAAGGACTTGCTACAATTGGCATGAAGCGCGAAGATGCTGATGCTTCAAAAGTAAAATTGGTTTCGCATGGCAAGAATCCGTTTCCTTTTACATTATCTATCATTATGAGTGACAATGGAGAAAGTACTTCTGATTGTTACGTAGAATTTGAAGGTAAAATGAATGCTATGTTGAGTATGATGGCCAAGCAGCCGCTTACCAACTTTTTCAATATGTTAGTTGACGAGCTAAAAGCAATTAACGAATAAAACGTATTTCATGAAAGGCGAAGGGGGCTTCAACTCCTTCGCTATTTTTTAAAACCAACTCTCCTCCACTCTGCACTCCTACAACTTCAAATTCTTCTTCTTCTCCGTTGTTGTCAAACAAAGCATTTTCTCCTTTTCGGTAAAGAGATTCGAGATAAACATCGTTCAAAGCCTTTTTATTTTCCTTCAATTTAAAATAAAGGCTCTCTATTTGAATACACAATTTCTCTAATAAGTAATCAAGAGGGTGGTATAAACCTGTTTCTGCTTTAAGTGATGTAACTTTTGACAAATCCCCAAAATCGGTCTGATTGACATTCAAACCTATCCCCACAACACTTCTTGAGATCTGAGTACTTTTAAGTGTATTCTCAATTAAAATACCCGCTATTTTATCGTCTCCGACAAGGATATCATTGGGCCATTTTATTTTAACCCTTCCAGGAATAAACTCATCCAACACCTTTTTAACTGCTACCGAGATTAATTTTGTAAGGTAAAACTGCTCATCAGCGCCTAAAAAAGTTGGTTTTAGATAAACACTCATCAACAAATTCTGACCTGAAGCACTATTCCAAACCCTACTTCTCTGCCCCTTCCCTGCATATTGCTCTTCAGCTGTTATCACAGCTCCTTCATGTATGACACTTTGTCGCACCAATTCGCTGGTATAGTTGTTGGTTGAATCAACCGAACTTAAACGAATGATGCGTTGTCCCACAAATAGTGTTTTCATGGGCTAAAAATGCATCTTTGATTTGGAAGATAAAGACATTAAGCACTTTTAATTCCTTATTTTTGCAAGCTTAATTGGGTTATTTGAATGAAGCAAGAAAACAACAATCCTACACCAACCAACATAGCAGAAACAGCCATTCATGGCATTCTTGAAAAAAAAGGACAAGAAATTAAACTTTTAGACCTTAGAAACGTAAGTAATGCAGTTTGCGATTATTTTGTGATCTGCCATGGTTCATCCAATACGAACGTTGAAGCCATAGCAAATGCTGCTGAAGACGAAATATTAAAAAATTACAGAGAAAAACCCACACATAGAGAAGGATACGAAAATGCCGAATGGATTATTCTTGATTACTTCAACGTAGTGGTTCACATTTTTCAAAAAGAGTATAGAGAATTTTACAACATTGAAGATCTCTGGGGCGATGCCAAAATTACAGAGATAACTGAGTAACGAATTAAATTATGAGTGAAGAAAAAAAAGATAGTAATCAGTTTAACAAAATGAAGGGAAAGCTATCAGGAGGAGGAAAGAAACCTACTAAAGGTGGTGGAAGTAATTTCAATTTTTATTGGATTTATATCATCATTGCCATTGTTTTAATTTCAATCAATTTACTACCAACCTTTAATTCTTCTACAGCTTCCATTACTTCTTCAGAAGTTGAAGCCCTTTTAAAAAGCGGAGATGTAAGCAAGATTATTGTATACAATCAAGACGGTGACGCCAAATCCGGGCAACTTTTCATCAAGAAAGATTCGCTCAACAAAGAATTTCACAAAAAACATCTGGATTTAGATGACTCTTTCCTAAAAAATGATACCTACGGTCCACATTATTCTTTTGAAGTTGGCCCTTGGAAAGAAACTATCGATTCTGACATCAAAAGATGGAAAAGAGAGAATCAACAAAAAGCGGAATCAAAAGACTTTGTATACGATACAAAAACTGAAGAGACCTGGGGTAGAGATATCATCAGTTGGTTTTTACCAATAGCCGTAATTGTTGGTTTGTGGTTATTCCTGATGCGCAGAATGAGTGGTAGCGGTGGCCCTGGAGGACAAATTTTCAACATTGGTAAATCTAAAGCTCAACTTTTTGACAAAGACACTAGTGTTAAAGTAACTTTTGACGATGTTGCCGGTGTTGAAGAAGCCAAAGAAGAAATTAAAGAAATTGTAGATTTCTTAAAGAATCCTAAAAAATATACTGCGCTTGGAGCTAAAATTCCAAAAGGGGCTCTACTTGTAGGCCCTCCCGGAACTGGTAAAACGTTATTAGCTAAAGCTGTTGCCGGTGAAGCTCAAGTTCCGTTTTTCTCTTTATCAGGGTCTGACTTTGTTGAGATGTTTGTTGGAGTTGGTGCTTCACGTGTTCGTGATTTATTCAAACAAGCCAAAGAAAAATCTCCTTCAATCATCTTTATCGATGAAATTGATGCTATTGGTAGAGCACGTGGAAAAAGCCCTATGCAGGGAGCAAATGATGAACGAGAAAACACATTGAACCAACTCTTAACTGAAATGGACGGGTTTGGCACTAACACAGGTGTAATCATACTTGCAGCTACAAACCGTGCCGACATTTTGGATAAAGCTCTTTTACGTCCAGGTCGTTTTGACCGTCAAATTCATGTTGACATGCCTGAGTTGAACGAGCGTAAAGCCATTTTCAATGTTCACCTTAAGAACCTTAAGTTAAATAAGAGTTTAGACATTGACTTTTTGGCGAAGCAAACTCCTGGTTTCTCTGGTGCAGACATAGCAAACCTTTGTAATGAAGCTGCTCTGATAGCTGCCAGAAGAAATAAAACAAGTGTTGATAAGCAAGACTTCTTAGACGCAGTTGACAGAATCATTGCTGGACTTGAAAAGAAAAGTAAAGTCATTACTCCCGGAGAGAAAAAGGTGATTGCTTATCATGAAGCCGGACATGCTACAGCATCTTGGTTACTTGAGCATGCTTCTCCATTGGTAAAAGTTACAATTGTTCCAAGAGGCAGATCGTTAGGTGCTGCATGGTATTTACCGGAAGAAAGACAAATCACAACTTCTAATCAAATGTTAGATGAAATGTGTGCTGCTCTTGGTGGACGTGCTGCTGAAAAAGTGATTTTTGATGAAGTCTCTACGGGTGCTTTAAGCGATTTGGAAAAAGTAACCAAACAAGCTTATGCCATGATCTCAATGTATGGCTTGAATGATAAAATTGGAAACATTAGCTATTACGATTCATCCGGACAATCGGATTATTCTTTCCAGAAGCCTTATTCAGATCATACTGCAGAATTGATTGACGAGGAAGTAAGTAAGCTCATCGAGAGTATGTATCAACGTACTATTGAATTACTGGAAAACAACAAAGACAAGCTTACCGAATTAGCAGAAGTACTTCTTGAAAAAGAAGTGATCTTCCGTGAAGACTTGGAAAAGATCTTTGGGAAGCGTCCTTTTGAGAAGGAAGAAAATGAAAAAGCTGTAACTGAAGACCTTTCAAATGGTATTACTGAAAACGGCTCTGAAAAAACTGTAGACACTGACTCTACTACTACTCCTTCTGGAGAGACAGGAAACAGTGAAAGTACGATAGAGAACAAGCAAAACAATTCTGAGAATAACAACCAGAAAGCTTAAACTTACCTAAACATAAAGCAATGGATAATAATTGGAAATTAGTATATGCTTCAAGCGATAGTTTTGAAGTTAAGGTTATTGAAGCAAAACTTAAGGAAAGCAATATTGAATGTGTATTCTTTAATCATCAAGACTCTGAATTTCCGAATTTAAATACCAGTAAACTAGAAGCTGGAATTTATGTTCACGAAGATGATTTTGAAAACGCAAAGTCAATAATTGATTAAATCACTCCGGTGTCCAATTTCTGGCAAAGATTACTAACAGGTGTTGTATTTGTAGGCACCTTTATTACGATGATTTTATGGAGCTATGCAGCTACTGCATGGCTCTTTTTTATCATTGTGTTATTGGGTAGTTTAGAATTTACTCAATTGATTAAAAAAGTAGCTTCTCCACAAAGGTGGTTTGGAAGCATCATTTCTGCATATGCAAGTTTAACATTGTTCTTATCCATTTCATTGGAGGTTCCCATACTGCTATTACTTGCCCCTATTATTTTAGGTATTGTTTTGATCTTTGTTGCCGAATTATTCAGAAAATCCGCCAATCCATTCCAAAATATAGCATTCAGTATTTTCCCTCTATTTTACTTGGCTTTACCATTTGGAGCGTTATTTTCCTTAGGACTAGCTCCTTATTATGATATCGACACAGGTTACTCATCTGAAATAGTACTGGGATTTTTCCTCATAATATGGGCCAATGATACATTTGCTTATTTAGTTGGAAGGCAATTTGGAAAACACAAATTGTTTGAACGTATTTCTCCTAAAAAAACATGGGAAGGAACGCTGGGTGGTATGCTTGGGGCATTAATTATCGCTTTTATTATCTCAATATATGCCCCTGTAATCGCTACTACACATTGGATTGTCATTAGTTTACTAATAACTGCCTTTGGATCACTAGGCGATTTGGCTGAAAGTACTCTCAAGCGTAGCCTTGATGTTAAAGATTCTGGTAACATTTTACCAGGACATGGTGGTATATTAGATCGCTTTGATGCAGTTTTGCTTGCCGCACCCATTGTTGCGCTATACCTTTACATTATTAGTAGTATTTAATTCTCTTGTACATGACACTCCATAAAGAGGGAACTCCCAGTATTCTCATCGCTCTTGTTTTGTTTATTGGCTTAGGACTTGTTGCAGAACTTGCCGTAAAAGACATCCTTATTGTTCGTTGTTTATTGTGGGCTTTGGGAACTTTCCTGCTTGTTGTAATGCTTCAGTTTTTTAGAAAACCCGATAGAAGTATTCCTCAACTTGATGCAACAAAAGTATTTGCTCCTTGCGATGGAAAAGTTGTTGTTATCGAAAACGCTACAGAATCTGAATATTTCAAAGATGAGCGTATTCAGGTTTCTATTTTTATGTCTCCAGTTAATGTACACATCAACTGGTTACCAATTAGCGGAATTATCAAATACATGAAATATCACCCGGGTAAATATTTAGTTGCTTGGGATCCAAAATCGTCAACAGATAATGAGCGTACCACTGTCGTTGTAGAAAACGATAATGGGCTTTCTTTGCTTTTGAGACAAATAGCAGGTGCTTTGGCCAGAAGAATTGTTTGTTATGCCAAAGAGGGGGATAAAATGGAACAAGGCAGCGAAATGGGCTTTATTAAGTTTGGTTCTCGTGTAGACATTTTCTTCCCTTTAGGTACTGAAATAAAAGTTGACCTTGAGCAAAAAGTAAAAGGAAACCGAACTGTTTTAGCTGAAATTCCGGCTAACTAACTAGTTGTGGTAATTCTTTGTGATCAAAATATTCAAAAGTAACGCGTTCAGGAGTTGGACGTTTTCGAGGATTAAAATAAGCCGTATCAAAGCCAACAGCTGCTGCTCCATGTAAGTCAACAGGAACATCATCCCCTACCATCAAACTTTCATTAGCATTTGCACCTGCAAGTTCTAATGCATGCTCAAAAATTTTACTATCAGGTTTCTTACATCCCGATTTTTCTGATGTAACAATTGCTTTGAAATAGTGTTTCAAACCACAAGTTTTCATTTTTACCTGCTGCACTTCTTCAAATCCATTTGTGATGATGTGCATTTCACACTGCCCTTGCAATTCATTGAGCATTTCCAACGTATTTGGAAACAAATTGCGTTTTATTGGACTTTGCTCTACGTAATAATGTCCTATGGAATGCGCTAACTCATCGTTCTTAATTCCAAAGTGCTCCAGTGTACGATAGAATCTTTTCGACCTTAGATCATCTTTTGAAACCTCATTTTTCCGATATAAATCCCACAAAGCTTCATTCACATCCAGATAAACAGTTATAAATTCTTCTTTTGAAGGAACTCCGAGCCGAATTAATTCATATTCATCTATAATTTCTAACAACGTTTCATGAGAGCTCTTTTCAAAATCCCAAAGCGTTCTGTCTAAATCGAAAAAGATATGCTTGTACTTCAAAATGCGTTTTTTATCAATTGAATAATTGGATCACTAAAGAGTGTCAAAATAACACTGTATCCTGCAACAGCTATTATGTAAGAAGGGATAGCTCTTCTGTCGTGTCTAAAATATTTGGCTGCAATAAAACAGCTAATTGGAATAGAAATTAAAGGGACTAAAAGTGCCAGTCCCATTACTCCAAATTTATTCTTGAACCTCACTATTGTTCGGTTCTTTTTCGAAAAGATTTTCTTTTTCTTTTTGGGTGGAAAAATACGCTGCCACCAATTAAAAATGGTAGTTCCTAATCTGAAGAAAAAGATTGACCCGATTGAACCTCCAACAAAAGTGATAATCATTGTAGGAACCATAGGATAGCCTGCTGCCAATACAACGGCCGGCCCCGTAAGAAACTTGGTACCACAAATTGCAATTAGCAGTAAAATGGTCCCAATCTCAGATAATAATTCAACCATGAAATATATTGAATGTAATTATTCCTTCTCGCCAAATGCCAAATCACCGGCATCTCCAAGCCCCGGAACAATGTAAGATTGTGCTGTCATTTCATCATCAACTGCACCTAACCAGATGGTTACATTATCTGGTAATTCGTTTTTAACAAATTCTACACCTTCAGTGCTTGCAATTACAGAAACAATATGGGCTTCTTTAGGTTCTCCAAATTCTTCAATAAGCGTTTGATAACTCAACACCATTGAATTACCGGTTGCTAACATTGGATCTGAAAGTATTAGTGTTTTTTCTTCCAATGATTTACACGATACATATTCTACTTTCACCTCAAATTCATTGTCTTTGTGGTGCATTCTGTATGCTGAGATAAACCCGTTATCAGCATGATCAAAATAGTTTAACAGCCCTTGATGAAGCGGTAAGCCTGCTCTCAAAACAGTAGCAAGAATAGGCTGTTGATCAATCAGCTCTACGGTAGTATCACCCAAGGGAGTATGTACTTCTTCTGTCTTATATTCCAGTTTTTTACTGATTTCATAAGCAAAGATTTCACCACATCTTTCCAAATTTTTGCGAAAGCGTAAACGATCTTTTTGAATTTTAATGTTTCGCATTTCATACAAAAACTGATTAAAAATTGAATTTTCCTCCCCTAAGACAATGACTTTACCCATAAGAATGAAGAATTTTACACAAATATAGGTGAATGTATTACCAAAGACTACTCGGCTAAAGCGAAATCAATCATTTCTTCATAAACTTTTCGCCAACCAATCCACGGTTCGTTTTCAGAAAGTGAATCGTTATGCCATAAAGCGACAAGTTCTCCCCCCACATCTTTTACAGCATTAATAATTGGCTTAAAATGCTCCATCGCTTTTTCAGGTGATTGTCCGTAATAATACTTCACTGTTCCTTCCATCAAACAAAATGGATGTATCATTAATTTGGTCGATTGCTCCAAGTCTAAATCGTAAAACGGATAGGGTGTGCAAATGCTTGCTCTGAATCCCAATTCTGCTGCATACCCCATAGTATGATCTTCCAAAATATCCATTTCTATCAGTTGACGGTAAGAACGTGGAAAGGATAAACGTAAAAAATGATTTCTACTGAATTGAATTGGCATATGAATGGTCTGCTCTATGCGTTTGATCTCCTTTTTCAGAATTTCTTCGCTGCCATAACTGGCATAAGACGGATGGATTCCAACCGGGCAATAGTCATTCACAGCTTTAATCAATGACCTAAATTTGCTGCTACTAATAGATACATTTTTATCATTCAGTCCGTAATCTGCCACCAGAAAGAAAAAAATCGTTTTTAGTTTACGTTTTTTCTTAATCTCAATCAAATAATCAAAAACATCAAAAGGGTCTTTCTCTAGCCCTAAAATAGCTCTTGAACGTTTACGAATATCTGCTCCGTTTAGTGTTAAAATCGATCTTGTAAAAGCACCAACAGTTCTCATCAGTCCTTTCTCAAGGTATGCATAAGCATTGTCGACATCAATAGACGAGATAAAACGAAATGTTGATTTTCTTGTTTGAAGTTGAGGATATTTTTTAGCAAGAACGCTACGTAACTCCTCTACCCATTGATTAACCAAAGGTTGACGCAAAAAATCATGCTTAAACGCCACACTTCGTTTAGGATCAAAACGGTCATGTTGATCGCGCTGATGTGGCAAATACTCTTCATAGCGTGTCACCAGAAAAAATGTTGCTGACAAGATATCAAAGGGCAGGTCTCCTTCTGTTAAATAAAAAACCTGTAAACCATTCCATTCCGAAAAAGACAAATCTTGATCGGAAAGCATATTTTCAAACAATAAACCACAAGGCATTATTTGAAAGAAACCGGGCAAATCCTGTTTAGAATAATTCACCTTCACTACTGCTTCTCCTTCAATGCTATTCGCATCTTCAGTAAAGGATAATTCAACACCTAGTAAACGTTCAAAAATTAAAGCTGCGGCATATTTTACCCGCGGTGTGATGTAAGGAGAATAGAGTACAATCATGATTTTTATAACATCCCTTCATCGGCAAAGCTATAATATCTTTCATCACCAATGATTAAATGATCTAGCACAGAAATGTCTAAAACTTTACCGGCTTGTTTTAGCTTTTTAGTTAGCTGTAAATCAGACTCACTAGGACGAATATTGCCGCTGGGATGATTGTGACAAAGAATAATCGAAGAGGCTAAATCATTTAAAGCAGTCTTGTAAATAATTTTTGAATCGGCAATTGTTCCACTTACCCCTCCTCTACTAATGTTATGTAATCCCATTACTTTATTTGCTCTGTTCAACGACATTATCCAAAATTCTTCATGCGGTAAGTCAATCATTTTTGGGGAAAAGATTTGATAAGCATCATTACTTGAGCGAATAATTATCCGCTCTTCGCGTTCAGCAGCTTTTCTTCGTCTTCCAAGTTCTAGTGCAGCCACTATTGTAATAGCTTTTGCTTCACCAATACCTTTAAATTTCATGAGGTCTTCAACAGACAATTTACCTAAAGCATGTAAGTCATTTGAAGTTGAAGATAAGATGTTTTTTGAAAGTTCTACTGCCGATATTTTACGGGTACCAGAACCTATTAAAATGGCTATTAATTCGGCATCACTTAAAACATGACGTCCTTTATTTTGAAGTTTTTCACGCGGCTTATCGTCTTCAGCCCAAGATTTGATGGATAATCCAGAAGTGTAATTGTGCAGTTCCATCGCAAAAAGTTATTAATTTATCTGAGATGGAAAATAAAAAAGCCCTCACGAAAGTGAAGGCTCTTTAATATTGCTAGAAAACGAAATGAAAAATTATTTCAAACCGTTAACGTGTTTTGTAAGTTTTGATTT
This sequence comes from Crocinitomicaceae bacterium, assembly GCA_002705995.1. Taxonomy (GTDB): domain Bacteria; phylum Bacteroidota; class Bacteroidia; order Flavobacteriales_G; family Salibacteraceae. The sequence continues at coordinate 312,978 of PAJI01000006.1, forward strand.
GAGGTTGGCAGCTTTGTTTTTGTGAATCACATTCTTCTTAGCCAGTTTGTCCAACATTGAACTTACTTTTACCAACTTCTCTTCACCAACTTTTTTATCAGTAGTGCTACGTAAATCTGCAATAGCATTACGAGTTGTCTTGTGTTGGTAGCGGTTTCTCAAACGTCTAACTTGAGTCGATCTGATTCTCTTAAGTGCTGACTTATGGTTTGCCATATCTATAAAAATTCTTTCTGTCGCTTTTCTAAATGGAGGGCAAAAATAAGCTTTTCTTTTTAGCTCACAACAAGTTACTCATTTTTTATTTTATAAAAATGCATTTTTATTGCTCCCCCTTAGTCATTGCAAATCAACACATTTGAATTAATTGTTGTTAAAAAAACAGAAAAACACTTCCTAGAAGCCTCAAAAAGGTGGCGAAGTCAGTTCATTTTCCTTTTATTCGCGTTTTTTATTTATTTGTTCTAACTGAAAACTATAACAATGAATATCCTTGAAATTAAACAAGCAATTGTAGACAAGGCTGTTGAGCGATTGGAAGAGAAATATACTGACCTTATGGACGAAGCTAACGTAGGTCAACAAGATAAAGATGATGTTGCTGAGACTGAAACCGGTGAAGCAGGACATGAAAGCGAATCTGTGCAGTTAGCTACAATTATGAGAGAAGAGGCTGAACAAGTCAGAAAAGACATTCAGGCCATGAAGAATTATAAGTTTGAAAAGCCTCATGAACAAGTAGAAATGCTTGCCTTGGTTAAAACGAACAAAGGAAACTTCTTTATCTCTAAAGCGATTAAGCCTGTTGAGATCAATAAAGAGAAGTACTTTTTCTTGGCTCTTGATGCTCCTATTTATACCGCTATGGAAGGAAAAAAGCAAGGAGACTCTTTTACGTTCAACAACATGAAGTATACAATCAACGAACTTGCTTAGGCAAAAGACATTTAGTCTGTAAAGTAAAAAGGCCACTCAATGAGTGGCCTTTTTTATTTTAGTCTTCGATTAGCTGATCTTCATATTTCGGATGATTCTTTACCAATGTCATTTCATCAATCAGTCTATCCATTCCTGCATATTTATCTACAATAAACAGAACATACCGGATATCTACCATGATGTTGCGACACCTTTCCGAATCAAATAAATAGTCACTCATTGTACTTTCCCAAGTACGGTCAAAGTTTAATCCTATTAACTCGCCATTGGCATTAATGGCCGGAGAGCCCGAGTTTCCTCCACTGGTATGATTACTGGCAATAAAACAAACTCTTAATTCTTTGTTTTCATCTGCATATATTCCAAAATCTTGTTGTTCATATAACTCCACCAATTTTTCCGGAACATCGAATTCTTTCGTTGTAGTATCCATTTTCTCCATGATACCGTCAATGGTTGTGTAGTAATCGTAATAAACACCGTCTTTTGGGGCATAGCCTACTACTTTACCATAAGTAACACGCAGAGTACTGTTGGCATCAGGGTAATAATTTTTGTAATCGGGCAACATTGTCATAAGTCCCTGCATATATTCTCCCATTAAGGCATCAATATGATGTTCCAATGCTCCGTATTCATTGCGCACATTCATTGTGTATGTGTCTAATAGTTCTTTTGCCAACAACAACGCAGGATCTTTCGCTAATTTCTTTCTACTCGACTTTTTAAACTTTTCTAGAAACGTAATGATCTTTTCTTCTGAAGAAAAAATTGATTTTTCAAACAACTCAGCCGTATAAGCTTCACTGTCTTGAAAGTGGTCATAAGCTTTTGATGGTCTCAACTCTACATTAAGATTACTCAAATACAATGGCATCATTGCAGCCATTAGTTGCTCATCTACCGCTGAATTATAGTCTTTGAAAAAGCCTTTCGTTTTTCGCTCTAACTTCTCAATTAATTGTTCCAAATCTTCTTCTGAAATAGAATCGTTTAACAATGGCTCAAACTCTTGTGAGAAGCGAATAATTTCTGGACCATAGTAATAAATTTCAATCAACATATCTCTTGCAAAAGCATACTCTTGCCAGTTAGCATAGAGCGTTTCAAACTCCGGTAATAAATTGCCATATGCTTTCTTCCACTCCTCTTTACTGTCGGCCAGGCGTTGAAAATCAGCTTCTAACTCTTTCTTTTTTTCAACCGCGTTTAATTCTTCCAACCCTTTCGATTGTCCAATCCATTTTTTCCATGCATTTGAGATTCTCGATTGCTTAGCTGCATATTGAATATTTAGCTTTTTACTCTGGTTCATTGCATCTCCAATAATTCCCAGTGAAGCATCTCGCATTTTGATTTTTGCCGGATTGCTCTTGTTCAAAATATAATCAACATGGTAACTGGTTACATATTCTTCGGTTCTTCCCGGAAATCCGTAAACCATTGTAAAATCACCTTCATCATAACCTTGTAAAGAAACCGGTAAGTGATGCTTGGGCTGATATGGCACATTGTCTTCTGAATATTCTGCCGGATTGTTATCCTTATCTGCATAGATTCTAAACATTGAGAAATCTCCCGTATGACGCGGCCAAACCCAATTGTCTGTGTCAAAACCAAATTTACCTATTGATGACGGTGGGGCTCCTACCAAGCGAATATCTTTAAAGGTCTCGGTAACAAACATGAAGTACTGGTTACCATAGTAAAATGCTCTTACAAAAGCCTCGTAATGCGTATCTTTTGTAGCCTCTTCAACTATCGCTTTTTTACGTTCTTCCATCATCTTCAGACGCTCTACTTCATCTTCAATTGCATCCGTGCCTTCTAATACAGCTTCTGTTACATCTTGTATACGAACAATAAAAGTGACTTCTAAGCCTTTGTTTGGCAATTCATCTTTCATTTCTTTCGCCCAGAATCCATCGGTTAAATAATCATGCTCTACAGACGAATGACTTTGAATACGTCCATACCCACAATGGTGATTGGTTAAAATCAATCCTTGTTCAGAGATTACTTCTCCCGTACAACCTCCCCCAAAGTGAACAATTGCATCTTTTAAACTCGAATGATTTACACTGTAAATATCTTCCGCAGTTAATTTCATCCCCATGGTTTGCATGTCACTCTCCATGTTGCTAATCAACATAGGAATCCACATCCCCTCTTTTGCTGTTACTTTAAGAGTCAATAAAAGCAGTAGNAGTGGTAATAAAAAGCCTCTTTTCATAATTCTTTTTTCAATCGGTTGGTAAACTTGTAATGTGTTTTGATAGGATNAATGCCTTATCTGATAAGCAGATCTGCGACCAAAAATAAGGATTGTCTNNGGATGTGAATAAACCGCTTGTCACAATGCNATTGGTCTAAATTCGTTATCAACTAAATCTTAACAAAAAAGATTTCTGAGCATATTGTCTCGCATTGTAAAACTCCGAAATTTGCAGCATGCATTCAATCGAACCTTATTGGAATTGGCGCAATTATTATACGGCAGAAACAGACCNTCAATCTCCATTCTTTGGCCGTGAATACAGTGAATTTGAATTTACAGATCAGATTTACAATCACCTTATTCANCCGCAATGGGATAATATGGGGTCAGCTACGNTGTTTATCAAACTGCTTTATGCTGATTACGATGACTCATTNTGTGTTATTGAAATGATTGGCGAGTGGAATGATTGTTTGTACAACGATATTATGATTTTCAAGCGCAACATTATTGACCATTTGATTGATGAGGGCATCAACAAATTCATTTTGGTGGGGGAAAATGTGTTGAATTTTCATTTATCAGACGATTCNTACTATGAAGANTGGTTTGACGATATTGAAGAAGGNTGGATTGCTTTNGTGAATTTTCAAGAACATGTATTGCGCGATTTTGAACAGGATAACTTAGANCAGTACTTTGTTTCCGGTGGAAAATTGAATGATCTTAACTGGCGTACCTATGAGCCTTTTCAAATGTTTAGAAAGGTAGAAGATTTTGTAAATCGAAGAATTTCGTTGATATAATTTGCATGTTTCAAATTTCTCACTGAAATTTGTAGCGTACTACAGAAAATCGTGACGATTGGTCAGGTTTCCTAATGTATCCTTAGGGATCATAGGGTCTGACTGAAAAATATACAAAAGCGGTTGACCCAAATGGTCAACCGCTTTTTTTGTTGTATTAAAACAGGATTTACTTATGCTTAATTTAAAAGCCGGTGGCGTACCGGAACACTTTAACACACCTTGGAATTTAGTTGTAGAAAACAACACTCTAGACAAACACAACATTTCTTTAAGCTGGCAAAATTGTCACGGAGGCACTGGAGAAATGACCCAAGCACTTCGATCTGGTGAATTGGATATTGCCGTTTTACTTACCGAAGGCATTACCGCTGACATTCTTCACGGATGTCCGGCTAAGATTGTACANTTCTTTGTTACTTCTCCGCTACGTTGGGGGATTCATACCAAAAAAGGAGCTCCTATCCATTCTCAAAAAGACCTTGAAGGAAAAAAATATGCGATCTCAAGGTATAAGAGCGGCTCACATTTAATGGCTTACGTCAATGCAGTTCACCACAATTTAAACATCAATNAAGATGATTTTGTAGTGATCAAAAACTTAGACGGNGCAAGAGANGCTNTNGCCAATGGNGANGCNGATATTTTCTTTTGGGAAAANTTCACAACAGCTCCTTATGTAGACAATGGNGAGTTTGACATNATGGGTGAATGTCNTACTCCATGGCCTTGTTTTGTGGTTGCTGTAAGAGATGAAGTTTTAGAGCATCATCCTGAGGCTATNGAAAACATTCTTTGTGCTGTGAATGANCAAGCAAAAAATTTNAANGCTTCTCCTGAGGCTTCTGTAAAATACATTGCGNATCGTTTTGGGCTTAAAGAAGAAGAAACGAAAGAGTGGTTCAACCAATTAACTTGGAATATTGANGCNAAATCGTTTGACAATGCACTTGAAGAGGTAAAAGAAATGCTGGCTTTGGTAGGTGTACTTACCAAAGAAGAAGCCCANCAACCTCTGGAAAAAATTCGTCAATATGTTACCGATTATGCTTGTGCCAATTAAGGCACAAGCTTTTTTAACATTTATACCTTTCTGATTATTTGGATTTTAGAAGTTAATTCATTTAATTTTGCTACATGCAAACCCTGAAAAAACAAATTCCTTATTTCTCAATAACANTGTTNGCCGTTGTGCTTTCTTTAGTTGTTGCTTTCAATTATGATTATTGGAAGAATGAANTAAAAAGTCAAGTTCCTTTTGGACAATTTAGCCANATTCCACAACTTGAGAATCCTGCTGAAGAGGAAGAACCGGTTGAAGAAAACATTGCTTCAATTGCTGCTTCTTGGGTAAAGGATTTACTTTTTACAACTACCAGTAAATAACTTCACCTTAGTTTAATTGCNTTTTTATTGAGCATTTCAATTGTCCGGTTATTTTTGCATNAANTCATGCTCAACAAATGAAATACACCGCATTTTTACCTTTGTTTTTTCTTTCTTTAATTGCTTGTTCTCCTAAAGAAAATACNGCTCNTAAAACAGGTCAAACTCAAGTTGAAACAACCAATACTCAAGAATACTTAACTGCTGCNACTTTNTACACGCAGCAATCTGCCGAATACAAAGCTTTATGTTACCAAGCTTATGATTTAGCTGCTTTGCGTTTACAAACTGCTTTGAACAAAGGCATNAAAAAACCTGCCGTAATACTTGATTTGGATGAAACTGTATTGGACAATAGTCCTTATACAGCTTGGCAAATCACAAGTGGAAATGCATATTCATCAGAAACATGGGCACAATGGACTGACCTTGCTGCTGCAGAAGCTGTTCCTGGTGTTGTTGAGTTCTTAAATTTTGCTGACAGTGCTGGTGTAAGTCTTTTCTACATTTCCAATCGTGATACAAGTGCATTAACTGCAACCATGAAAAACATGAATAACTTGAAAATGCCTCANGTTGAAGCCAATCACTTTTTTCTAAAAACAACAACTTCTGATAAATCAGAAAGACGAAAAACTGTTCTTGATACGGGTTATGATGTAGTACTNTACATTGGTGATAATCTTGGCGATTACAAACACATCTGGGACAAACAGTCTAATGAACATCGAAAGCAATTGGTAGACAGTTTACAAACTGAAATGGGCAAAAACTACATCGCATTACCCAATACACTCTACGGAACATGGGAAGGTGCTTTGTACAATTTTGATCATGGGTTAACGGATGCTCAAAAAGANTCTGCCCGAAAAGCGAATTTAGTTCCGGCTCAACTTTAATCTAATAATTTACCAGCCACAAATCCGGTAGACCAAGCAGCNTGNAAGTTAAAGCCTCCGGTTACTCCATCAATGTTNAGNACTTCACCNGCAAAATACAATTGAGGGTNTTTTTTGCTTTGCATCGATTTNGAGTTNACTTCACTTAGATCTACTCCACCGCAGGTAACAAACTCTTCTTTGAAAGTTGTTTTTCCTTTGGCCTCNTACACATCATTGGTAAGGTGATTGATCAATCGGTTNATGTCTTTTTTAGGTATATCAATTATGTTCTGCTCCGTATCTATGCCCGACTTTNNCAATAAAAAAGNCCACAACCTGTTTGGAATTCCATCGAATCCTAAATTGATTATTTTCTTTTTTGGATGTTCCGTTTTCCAACTGTTAAGGGTTGTTCTTACAATTTCTTCATTGGGTTCGTTCAACCAATTGACAACAACTTGATAGTTGTANCCTTCTTGACTTAACCATTCGGCAGCAAATGCAGAAAGCCGCAAGACAGCCGGTCCACTCATTCCCCAATGGGTAATTAATAAAGGGCCTTCTGCCTTCCACTTCGTTCCTTGAATTTTTACGAATGCATTTTCTACGGCTAATCCCATTAAGTCTCGAATAGGATCTTTTGGAAGGTTAAATGTAAACAGACTAGGAACAGGGTTTACAATACTCAACCCCAAAGACTCAAGCCATTCAAGTCCTTTTTTATTGGGGCTTCCACCAGTAGCGACAATTACNTTATCAAAGGTTTCTGTTCGGTTTGGAAATGACAACTTTACTTTTTCATTTTCAACTGCCATTGATTTGATNCGCTGNTTCATCTGGATCTTCACTTTTAATCGCTGTGCTTCTTGNAACAAGCAATCAATAATGCTTTGGGAATTATCGGTTACCGGAAACATTCTACCATCTGACTCTACCTTTAACGAAACACTTCTGGATTCGTAAAATGCAATGGTATCTTTTGTGAAGAATTGTCCAAATACCTTCTTGAGGAATTTGTCTCCACGTGGATAATTTTTCACCATTTCGCTAATTCTATCACAATGATGCGTAACGTTACATCGGCCCCCTCCACTGATCTTTACTTTTCCCAATAAACGATCAGATTTTTCAAAGACTTCAACAACTGCTTCGGGGTGATGTGTTTTAGCGGAAATGGCGGCAAAAATACCGGCAGCTCCTCCTCCAATTATGGCGACCTTCATCTTGCAAAAGTAGCTTCACCACCAAACAAAACACTAATTTCGCAGAGAATTTCAAGTTTATTGTTCATGATTCAATTGGGCTCCTACAACGTAATTATTCCCAAACACATTATTGAAGACCACTATTCCGGAGGTATTCGACAATTGCGCGCTGATTTACCCAAGCATGTGATTCACGAAGATGAATACCTCTATTCGATTGAGGGAAAATATGTAACGCATGTTGCGAATGCCAATGATGAATTGATCAAAAACGGAATTGACTTTAACGAAAGTAAAAATCGCTCTGACGCTTTTACAGTAATGGCCAAAGAAGGAATTTGGTGGAAAGTTGAGTGGTTGGTTGTAGTAGGAGATAAAGCATGGTTTATTGCTGATGTTGAAGCTCCAGTTTAAATAGTTTGAAAATGGAAAAACCCAATAAATTAGTTGTTTACGGCTTTCGTTATGTAAGCATTGCTGAAGGAATTTCATTCTTGGTATTGCTACTGATTGCCATGCCTTTAAAATACGTTTTTGATCTGCCACTTGCTGTTAAATATGTGGGATGGGCACACGGAGGCTTGTTTGTGGCATACATTGCCATGGCTTTTTTAACTAGTCAGGAATTGAAATGGAAATTCTTCCGCTTATTTCTAGCCTTTGTGGCTTCGGTTGTCCCTTTTGGGCCTTTTATTTTTGACAAAAGCGTACACAAAGAATACCTTAAAAAAACAGCAGAAGAGAAGGTTTAATTACTCGTCTCTGTAGTGCGAATATTTTCGCCATTTTTCCAATACGGTTTCGAAATCTTCGGGCAATTCTGTTTCGAAGAACATCCATTCTCCTGTACCTGGATGTGTAAATCCTAAGCTTTTCGCATGCAATGCTTGACGGGGAAGTGTATCGAAACAATTCTGAACAAACTGCTTGTATTTTGTAAATGTTGTTCCCTTTAAAATGCGATCTCCACCGTATTCTGGGTCAGAAAATAAAGGGTGTCCGATGTATTTGAAATGCACACGAATTTGATGGGTTCTACCGGTTTCTAACTTACATTCTACCAAAGTAACGTACAACAACTTTTCAAGTACTCTGTAATTGGTTATTGCGGTTTTACCGTATTCTCCATCCGGAAATACGTCCATCATTTTACGGTTCTTCAAGCTTCGTCCGATGTGTCCTTCAATGCGACCGTCTTCTTCCAAATTACCCCAAACCAAAGCCCAGTATTTTCGCTCAATTTCACGGTTGAAAAACTGCATAGCCAAACTGTTTAAGGCATGTTCGGTTTTCCCAACAACCATTAATCCTGAGGTTAATTTGTCGATGCGGTGAACAATTCCCGGACGATCAATTCCACTTGGACTTTCTGGTAAATTACGAATGTGATGCAACAGACCATGTGCTAGTGTTCCGGTTTTGTTTCCATGACCTGGATGTACAACCAATCCGGCTGGTTTATTGATGACTAAAACCTCATCGTCTTCGTAAACAATGTTCAATGGAATTGGCTCTGGCTCAACAGTAAACTCTTCCTTTTCGTGAGTAAATACCAAAGAAATCTCATCATCGGGCTTTACTTTATAGTTCGATTTAACGACTTCTCCATTGACCAAAATGTTGCCCGATTTTGCAGCCTGTTGAATTTTATTGCGCGACATTTTAGGCAAACGATCATTCAAAAATTTATCAATTCTTAAAAGCGTTTGACCGGGATCGGCTACATAACGGTGGTGTTCCACCATTTCTTCCTGTTCTTGCTCTTCCCCTTCTTTGTATGTTTCGTCACTATTCATCGCTGCAATTTGGCGCAAAACTAAGCTAATTCAAGTTATACGTGGAATACGGCATGTCGCCACAACTAATTTTCTAATCCATTTGAGGCAATACATCTGAAGGATAAGGAATTCCGGCTTTGATCAATTGCTCTTCNAATTGTTGCACTTCTGCTTTTNCTTTCTCTAGNTTTTGCTTTACAGCGACCATTTCTTTTCTGGCAACCTCAAGGTCTTTCCGNTGAATTTCGGTAACCTCTTGTTGNTTNCCNTAGCTGTTCCAAACNGTTAACCCAACACGNCTCATGATACCCGGTGTGGTTTCAAATTCATGTTTTGAAAGACTGTGATNNCCATGNAATGNTTCATCCAATTCAAGCAATTTCAACTCCAATGNTCTCAACTGGNTCAATACGGTTAAGTCNANGTTGGGNGTATTCCGCACAACCGCTTTCAACTNTTGNACATTGCTCTTCAAGTGNTGNAAATAACGGTTAATTCCATTGGCTTCTCTTCTAAAGGTTTCCAAATCGCGCTGAAANGCTAACTTCTCTNCCTGATTTTCGGGAAGAACACTTTCATTGAGTGTTTTCAANTCAAAAGGAAGTCGAGTTGCCAAAGTATCGTTGAGTTGACCGTTCACCACTTTTAACACAGATAAATAATANGTTCCNGGCATTGCGTAATACGATGCATTGGAATTGGTCAAAGGTTCTCCACCCGTATTNACATCTGCAATGGAAGCTAACTTTCCATCCCAATTNACTCGCTTGATGCCGCTTGACGGAGTGCTNGTAAACCTTCTCAGTTCATATCCNGACTCATCTGAAATGCTAAAAATCAAATAAGGCTTTTCTTCTATTTCCTCTGCTTTAATCTCCTTTTTGGTGGGATATACAACCTCTTCACCGTCTTTAGCTTGCTTTTGTTCTTTCTCCTGACGTTTTTCTTTCAATGTTTTCTCACCNTCTTTCAANGAATAAGTGAAAGNNACTCCGTTCTCAGGATTTTCAGCTACGTAAAACGATGCTCCTTGAAAGCCAATGCCATCGTATCCGTATTTANGGTTTTCGGTAAACACCAATCCNGGTCGACTATTGTACAAATGGAAAGGTTCTTTCAAACTTTCTGTTGTCATGGAGCGCAANGGACTGTAATCATCCAACACATAAAATCCGCGACCGAAAGAAGCCAACACTAGATCGTTTTTTTCTTTTTGGATGGCCATATCGCGAATCGCAATTGTGGGTAATCCACCTTTTAGCTGCACCCAGTTTTGACCTCCGTTGAGTGTTACAAACACACCAAATTCAGTTCCTGNAAACAAGATATTTTTATCGACATGATCTTCTGCAATGCAATAAACAGAACCTCTCTCTGGTAAATTATTGGTNATTGAAGTCCAGNTTTTTCCTTTATCAGAACTCTTAAGAATGTAAGGTTTAAAATCACCGTTTTTGTGATTATTAAATACNGCATAAACAGTTGCTTCATCGTGCTGAGAAGCTAAGACNGCATTTACATAAGTGTATTCCGGAACCGTTGGAAAGCTTGCTATTTTACGCCATTTNCCTCCTCCGTTTTCAGTCACCTGAATTAATCCATCATCNGTTCCTGCATACAATAAACCTTTGGTAATTGGCGATTCTGAAAGTGCTACAATGTTGCCATAAATGGATGTTGATTTNTTCTTCATNACCGCATCAATNCTCTGCACTTTGCCCATCACTTTAAGCTTGTTGCGGTCTCTTTTGGCNGTTAGGTCTGGAGAAATAACTTCCCATGCTGTTCCTCTGTTGGTAGATCGAAATACTTTGTTTGCGGCAAAGTAGAGTGTTTTTGCATCGTGTGGNCTNACGAANANCGGAGCNTCCCAATTCCAACGGTAGGCNTCTCCTACAGGNGGTTGAGGNTGAATACCGAGTTTTTGTCCACTTTTTTTATCNTAACGTACCAACCAACCGTATTGCGCTTGCGCATAAACGATATTGGGATCTTCAGGATCAATGGCACTTTCAAATCCATCTCCATTGTTGGTTACAAACCAATCGTAATTGTCTATTCCAGAATTTTTAAGTGTGCGCGATGGTCCNCCTAAAGAGAAGTTATCTTGAGTTCCNCCGTACACATTGTAAAATGGTTCTGCATTGTCTACTGCCACTTTGTAAAATTGCGTAACAGGAAGGTTCGCAAAGAACCGCCAGTTAACCGCTGCATCATAGGTTTCATAAATTCCACCATCNCACCCCATAATTAAGTGCTCGGTATTNTTAGGATCTATCCAAATTGCATGATTGTCGACATGCTTATTGCTTTCGCCCAAACGCTGAAAGGATTTNCCTCCGTCTTTNGTAATGCGGCAATAGGTATCCATGGCATACACTTTATCTACATCATANCNNNTCTNNNGCNNTAATTCTTGATAATAATTTCCTGAAGTGACATAATCATCTGTTTTGTTCCAACTAGCCCCTCTATCTGTTGAACGAAAAAAGCCACCCTTTCCACTTTCAGCTTCTACAATGGCATAGAGCACATCAGAATTTACTAGTGAAACAGCCATTCCGATTCTTCCCATTTTACCTTTTGGTAATCCATTTTCGATTTTTTTGAAATGCGCTCCAGCATCTACACTTTTATAAATGGTTGAACCTTCTCCTCCTGAAACATAAGTATACACATGACGTCTGCGTTGATGAGCTGTGGCATAAATCACATCTGGATTATTCGGATCAAAATGCACTTCGTTGATTCCCGTGTGTTCATCTACTTCTAGAATCAAACTCCAGGTTTCACCACCATCTACCGATTTGTACAATCCACGGTCTCCGCCAGCACTCCATAAAGGACCATAAACAGCTACATAAATTACGTTGCTATTGCGCGGATCTACCTTAATCATACCAATATGTTCCGAAGCTTTTAACCCTTTATTCTTCCAGCTTTTCCCGCCATCGGTACTTTTATAAATTCCATCACCATAGGATACGGATCTTTGGTTGTTGTTCTCGCCAGACCCTACCCAAATTACATGTTCATTGTTGGGATCAATCGTGACACATCCAATAGAGTACGATCCTTCTCCATCAAAAATGGGCGAAAAGGTTACTCCGTGATTGGTGGTTTTCCACACTCCACCTGATGCCGTTGCCACATACCACTCATCATGGTTATTAGGATTTACAGCAATGTCTGCAACTCTACCGGAAGTAATGGCTGGCCCAATATTTCTAAACTTTAAGGCATTAAGTTGTGACGACTTCAGGAAATAATTGTCTTCTTTCTTTTGAGCTTGTAATGCGTGTGAAGCGAAAGTAAGAGCGAGGAATGAAATGAGTATTTTCTTCATGAGGAATTTGTTGGAAAGCTAAAATAACGCAAAACATTTTAGCTGTGAATCAAACCTTTAAACAATAAAAAGCCCTGCTATTGCTAACAGGGCTATTCAAATCTTCTGTATACTGTCTATTATTCTGCTGGAGCAGCTTCTGAAGCATTCATTTCTTGAATGCGTTTTACGCGCTGCATAGGATTTTCTCCTTGTCGGCCATAACGTCCATAATTTTGTAATTTGAACACTTCAAAACGAGTTGGTTCCATACGGGGTGGCCAATAGTTGTTGTTTCGATCTGTATCTGCTGTTTCTAACAATGGATCTAACACGACACGCACAACTTCTTTATCGAAAGAGAAAATTTTAGTGACTTTCTGATCACCCATTTTCCATATTTCAGCAGGGATATTCACGTATTGTGTTGTTCCATCAACAAATTCAAATTCTAGAATTACCGGCATCACTAAACCTCCTACCAGCTCAAATTCAAGTTCATAATAATTGATGTTGGTATCTAACAACGCTACCTCTTCTTCTGAAAGCTTGTTGATGTAATTTTCATAAACTTCCTCGTCCAATTGGTCTACTGCATATGGATCGTATGAATTGTAAAAATCGTTCGCATCCTCAACACGTTCTACAACTGTTTCTTCAATTAAAGAATCGTTTCTTAATCGGCTTACACCAGGATTTTCTGCTTCATCTAATTTTTGCTGAATTGACTTTTCAACATTCGGATCTTTTGAGCTGACTTTATACCATTTTACATTGTTCAATGCGATATCGCAATTGTCGGTAGTGAAGAACCATCCTCTCCAAAACCAATCCAAATCTGTTGCCGAAGCATCTTCCATTGTTCTGAACAAATCTGCCGGAGTTGGATGTTTAAACGCCCAACGTCTTGCATATTCTTTGAAGGCATAGTCAAACAACTCGCGTCCCATCACGGTTTCACGCAAAATATTTAATGCTGTAGCCGGTTTACCGTATGCGTTGTTTCCAAATTGTTTTACAGATTCTGAGTTGGTCATAATTGGCACCATTCCGGCTTTATCTCCTTTCATGTAAGGCACCATTTTATGAGCTGGCCCTCTACGCGAAGGGTAATCTCTGTCCCACTCTTGTTCTGTAAGGTATTGCACAAAAGTGTTCAATCCTTCATCCATCCATGTCCACTGACGTTCATCTGAATTAATGATCATCGGGAAAAAATTGTGTCCCACTTCGTGAATAATTACTGAAATCATTCCGTGTTTTACAGCTTCAGAATAGGTTCCGTCTGCTTCTGGTCTTCCACCATTAAAACAGATCATAGGATACTCCATTCCAATTGATTTTGAATGAACAGAAATCGCTACTGGATAAGGGTAATCAATGGTATACTTAGAATACGTTTTAATCGTATGTGCTACCACTCTAGTGGAATATTGCTCCCAAAGTGGGTTGCCTTCTTTTGGATAATAACTCATGCACAACGTGCGTTTTCCGCCAACGTTAACGCCCATGGCATCCCACATAAATTTTCGTGATGATGCAAACGCAAAATCGCGCACATTATCGGCATGAAATACCCAAGTTTTAGTTCCTGTTTTCTTTTCTTTCTCTTTTTCGCGAGCTTCTTCTTCGGTAATGATCAATACTGGATTTTCAGCATCTTGTGCTTTTTTCATCCTGTTGCGCTGCTCTGCGGTTAATACAGCTGATGCATTTTGCAACTCTCCTGTAGCTCCTATAATGTGATCTTCAGGAACGGTGATGCTTACTTTAAAATCTCCGAATGGAAGGGTAAATTCTCCTCTTCCCAAGAATTGTTTGTTTTGCCATCCGTCAACATCATTATAGACAGCCATTCTAGGATAAAATTGAGCAATGGTGTACAGGTAATTGCTGTCTTCTTCGAAGAACTCATACCCTGATCTACCGCCAATTTCCATACGGTTATTGATGTTGTACCACCATTTTACTTTGAATGAAAATTTACCACCTGTTTTAAGAGGTTGAGGCAAATCGATGCGCATCATTGTATTGTTGATGGTATAAGGAAGATCGGTTCCATTGGTTTGTTTTACCCACTGAATTTTGTGTCCGCCATCAAAATCGTTATGCTGTCTTTTTAACGTGTTAAAAGTAACCTGCTCTGGCATACTGCTCGTAGAAATTGTAGAAGTCATCGAGTTTTGTGCACGCACATTTTGGTCTAATTGCACCCACAAGTAGGTCAACTCATCTGGCGAATTGTTGGTGTAGGTAATGGTCTCTTGACCATAAATTNTTTGCTTATCATCATCGAGCTCTATGTTCATCACATAATCGGCTTGCTGCTGATAATATTCNTGCCCAGGGGCTCNGGANGCTGTTCTGTACACATTAGGTGTTGGCAGCTCTTCGTAAAGTTGTTTNAATTTTGAGTAGTTGTAGTTTTCTTGTTGTGCTTTAGCCCCCCAAAAGCCAATCAACACAACGGCTAAAGTAATTCCGACTTTTCTTATCATAATAAACTTCTCCCAGTTTCTAACATCAATATGAGCGCAACACCAGCTGCCGCTCCACTTAAAACCAAACTCACATCGCGTTGTTTGCGGTTTAGTANTTTTATAGTGATATAAATCCCTCCCAAAATAATTGANACAATGATTAATTGCCCCACTTCNACTCCTAANTTGAAAGCAAAAAGTGGNTGAATGATTGAGGNTTCTTTCCCNAACAACATTCTAAAATAGTTGGAGAACCCCATTCCGTGAATCAATCCAAAACCCAAGGCAATACTATACCTTACTTTCATTTTATGCTGCTGATAGGCTGGGTTTAACAAATTGAAAACACTAGTGATAAAGATGGTTACTGGAATAAAAAACTCTACCCATTCGGCTTTAATCAAAGGCCCGTTGACGGCTGAAATGCCTAAAGTAAGTGTGTGTCCAAGTGTAAAGGCTGTTACAAGAATTAAGACCTCTTTCCAACGATTGGTAGTATNCACAGCGAGTAGTGCTACCAAAAAGAGNATGTGATCATATCCCTCTATATCCAGAATATGTTCCATACCCAATTGAAGGTATACTTTAAATTGACTCATAAGTTAATCGTTGTAGAAGTGGTTTTCCCACTTAGCACAAAACTGTCTTTTTTATCCGGAGTTTCAAAGTGAATGACATTCCTTTGGTCTTCAAAGATTTCGAAGAACACGGTGTAGGATAAGTTATAGTGGTTTTGTGTTTTTGAAACCGGCACAGTGAAATAAACCCATTGGGCATCCAAATCTCCTTCACGGCCTACATATTTAAAAGGAATTTCTTGTTGGNCTGAACTTNCTTTAACTTCAAAATGNTCATCAAGATAGGCTANAATCATTGAGTCTAACTGTTCAGCTTCATGAGCTCCTCCAATGTTCAAAACTCCTAGCTCCATTTCTTCACGCATTGCCCTCTCCAAATCATCCGTAAAGAGTTTTGCCGCAAATTCTAATTCACTATTCTCTGGACTATACTTCACTTCCAAAATAGATACATGAAAAGCATGAGGAGATATGAATGCTGTTGAAAAAAGTAAGGCTAGTGGTAATATAAAGTTGATGTAACCTCTACTCATAGCCGCAAAGGTAATTCTTGAGCTGAATTGAGATAAAGAAGATCAAAAATACGTTCAGAGCTATTAATCAAATGTAAATCAACACTCTACATGCTAACAAATCAAAACCAGCTATCGAATCCACAGAAACTAGTAAATTCGGGGCTCTTAAATTCATTGTTAAACTCAAAATAAGTTATGCATATATTTTCTAAGACATTGGCTGTAGCTGCATTTGCAGGAGCCAGCTGTTTACAACCTCTATTTGCNCAAGATCAAGACACCCTACGCAACAAAGAAGGCGGTAAGTACTATTTTACTGTTCAAAATGAGATTGAAGCTACTTCTGTTAAGAACCAATACCGTTCAGGAACTTGCTGGAGTTTTTCTGCGCTTTCATTCTTTGAATCTGAGTTAGANAGAATGGGCAAAGGTGAATATGACCTTTCTGAAATGTTTGTAGTTCGTCATACCTACAGCGATAAGGCTGAGAAATATGTACGCATGCACGGTAACCTCAACTTTGGCCCGGGTGGTGCTTTTCATGATGTAGTTTATGTGTGGAAAAACTATGGAATGGTTCCCGAGNCGGCTTATGGCGGATTGGAATACGGAACGGAAAAACACATTCACAGTGAGTTGGATGGTATGATGAANGGTATTGTTGATGCTGTTATCGATAATAAAACGCTTAGTACGGCATGGCACAAAGCTTTTGATGCNGCTTTAGACAGCTATTTGGGTGAACTTCCTGAGACGTTTGAATACAAAGGAAAATCTTACACTCCTGAAAGTTATGCGAAGGAATTAGGTGTTAACCCTGACGATTATNTTACGCTTTCTTCTTTTACTCATCATCCGTTTTATGAGCCATTTGTTTTAGAAGTTCCTGATAACTGGTTGGGTGGCGAAGTGTACAATGTTCAACTGGATGAAATGGTTGAAGTNATGAACAGNGCCCTTGAAAATGGTTATGGTGTAGCATGGGCTGCCGATGTAAGNGAGAAAGGATTTTCTTTCCGCGATGGTTTAGCTATTGTTCCTGAAAACGAAGATGCCATTAAACGTAAAGGAAGTGACAATGAATTCTTTAGNGATGCNGGTGCTGAAAAGATTGGAAATCAATTTATGAGTCCTGGTGAGGAGAAAGAAATTACACCGGAAATGCGNCAAGAAGCATTTGATGATTATCATACTACCGATGACCATGGAATGCACATTGTAGGTTCTGTAACAGACCAAAACGGTACGCTTTATTACATTGTAAAAAACTCTTGGGGTACTGGATTTGATACTGGTATTGATGGTTATTTCTTTGCTTCTGAAGCGTATGTNAAGTACAAGACAATGAANATTATGCTGCATAAAGATGCTTTACCTAAAGCACTTAAAAAGAAGTTAAACATCAAATAATCAGGTAATACCTGACGCAAGATGAGAAAAGGTGTGTTTTTCGTTCTCGTTCAATTCGGATGCATATTTTATTTGCTGTTTACCGGAAACGTGTTCGCAAAACACACTTTTTTGTTGCTCTTAGAATGCTTGGGGATTTTCGTTGGAGTTTGGGCCATTTTAATCATGGTAAAGACTTCACAAATTAGTATTACTCCTGAAGTAAAACCAGCTGCTAAACTTGTTATCAAAGGTCCTTATCAATGGATAAGACATCCTATGTACACTGCTATTTTGGTAACCTTTTTACCCCTAATTATTGAACACTACAGTATTGATCGTATAATCACTTACCTACTCTTAACTGTAGATTTACTCTTGAAATTACATTACGAAGAAAACTTACTCACCGAAAAGTTTGGTGATAGCTACATCAGCTATCAATCTCAATCAAAACGTTTACTCCCGTTTATTTACTAAATCAAACAATCTGCTTTCGGCTCTTGTTAGTTTAATAGCACATTCACAACACTTTAACTTTTAAACTAAGAATAGATATGAAAGTAAATAAATGGATTTTGTTTTTCTCACAATTGGCATTCTTTCCATCAATTGTACTTGCTCAAGTACCTCAAGATATTGATGTTGATGCCAACCAAAAACCCGGATATTTCTGGAATTATCCGGGCTTTATTGTTGCTGTAACACTGATTATTATTGTTGCTCTCTTTATCCTTTACAGAAGAAAAAAGAAACAATAGCGCTTTTTACATTTCTTCTAAGATTTCTCTCAGTTTATCAATTGTAATGGGTTTTACAATGTAATTGGTAATGTTGTTGTATTCTTCGGCCTTTTTAGTATCAGCTGGATCTATTGATGATGTTACAATGTAAATCCTAATCTCTTTCTCCAAAGGAATTTTCACGAATTCATCTAAGAATTCCCAGCCATCCATTATNGGCATGTTAATGTCTAACAAAATAATTTCCGGTAAATCTTCTNNTCTACCATGNTCNANNCTAGGNTTTAANGTNTCNANNGCNTCTTTTCCNTTATNAAANATNAGGAAGTTATTNCANAANTTGGCCAATTCCATAATCCGCTTNGCTCCAAATACAAATATTGGATCATCATCGATAATNCAAGCTATGTCTATTTTTTTCATTTGGGGAGGTTTACTTTAAATNTTGTTCCTTTATTTAATTCGCTCTCTACTTCTATTGTTCCGCTCATTGCCTCAANCTGATTTTTAGTNATNAAAAGNCCNACNCCTCTNGCNTCTTTATTTNNATGAAAGGTTTTATACATNCCAAAAAGTTTTGCNCCNTNNCTNTTAAGGTCAANACCTAAACCATTATCACTGAACAAAATCNGCACATTTTTTTCGTCAGATTCATCAACTGTAATTGTTATTTCAGGCTGNCTTTCCNGNCTTCTGTACTTAATNGCATTTGTTATTAGGTTAAGTACAATACTATCCATATAAGCNNNAATNCNNTTTACTTTNAANCCTTNNGGNACNTTNTTATNNACTNNNGCATNTGTATCTAANATTANNCCTCTGAATANTGGTNATTANATTTNTCNATNCANGANTANANNTNNATCTNTANAATTTTCTCATCAAGTGATGTATTGATCANNGTNACNTCATTAAGNTGTCCAATTGTTTCTTTAAGGTTTGCNGCTGCTTTACGTAGNANAGGAAAATAGCTATCGTCTTTTAAANNNGGNNTTTCTTTAAACATCAAATCTAACATCATAGAGATGTTACCTGAATGAGACCTTANATTATGNGATACAATATGGGCAAAGTTCAATAATCGGTCGTTCTGTTCTTGAGTTACAGCCAATAAACTTTTTANTTCAGCCTCAGCTTGTTTTACATTNGTAATATCNGTAGTTACAGCTAAATANCCTGTAATTTCGTTATGGAAACCTTTAACAGGACTAATGGAAACAATTGCCGGAAAAGTAGATCCGTTTTTGCGCACATATGTCCACTCNCGNGTTTCGTNATTNCCTGATTTAGCTGCCGCAAAAAGTNCGTCTAACCCATTAGAATATGATNAAGATGAATCGTGAGCACTTAACGCNTCTAAATNGTTATGAATNTCACTATTCAGGTGAAACAAAAGCGGTGTTCGCTTACCTATAACATCTCTTGAATTGTATTGTAATAAATTTTCAGCGCCTTTGTTNAACGTAATGATTGTTCCATTTAAATCTGTCTCAATAATGGCCACCTGAGTACTCGCATCTTGAATNCCTTTGAGTTTATTGATACTTTCTTTTAAATGCAGTTGNGCTTTCTTTNNNGCTGATATATCATTGATTTGNGCTAAAAANTGTAACGGTTTTCCTTCTTCATCTTTCACAAGCGAAACAGAAAGNNNNACCCANACNATTTCNCCNNTTNNNCTNAANTAGCGNTTTTCAAGGTGGTAATTGCCTTTCTTTCCTTCCAGCAATTGATTGACCAAATCCAGATCTTTTTCCAAATCATCAGGATGNGTAATGTCTTGAAACGTGAGTTTTAACAACTCCTCATTTTTATAGCCTACAATTTCGCAAAGGCTACTGTTTACNCTTATAAAAGTACCTTCCAAACCAACAATNGCCATTCCGTTTGCAGCAAAGTCAAACGTTTGTCTAAACTGTTTTTCACGAAGNCTAAGCTCTAATAATGCTGTTTTTTGATTNTNAATGTTTTGAATAAANCCTTCTATTTTAAGGCATTTNTCATCTTTCATGACNGGAACACCAATGGTTCTTATCCANATTTGATTTCCNTTTGCACTAATGAATGGCANCTCTAAATCATAGGGTTCTCCTGTTTTTACAGAATGGTCAAATGCTGTTTGNAGCTGATCTCTGTAGGGTTGTGGGTAAAACAAAAAGACTTCGTCTCTTTGCGGNNTATNGTTNTCTTCNAGTTCATGAATTTCTTTCGTTACCTTNCTCATGTAGAAAGAATCATTGGCTAAATCTACTTCCCAATAACCAATTACAGCAATTTCGTTGGTACGTTCCAGCATTTTCTGATACTTCGCCAACAAGAGTTCATTCTCTTTTAGCTCTGTTATATCTGCCGTAAACATTAANATTCCACCAACTTCTNNCCCATCATTATACCAAGGTCTTATTTCCCAAGTGANCCATTGGTTAGNNCCATTGTGNCTTGGAAANAAATCTTCNCTTGAGCGAAGNACTTCACCTTTTAAACAACGTTGATGGTGTGCTTTCCANTCTTCTTTTACATCAGGGAAAATTTCATAATGAGAACANCCAATNATGTTNTCAGCNTCNATGTTGTAATCTTCATACCANCTATTTGACACCGCCAAATANCGCATCTCCCGATCAAACATAGCAATTGCAACAGGAGACTCTGTCACAAAAAGTTTGGTAAGTCTAACAGTATCCAGCAGTTTAGCTTCTGCTCTTTTCCGATCTGAAATATCTTTAATGAAGCCCACTATTAAATTCTGGCATCCAGACTTTCCTTTCGCTAAAATCCACTTATATTCTCCAGATGCTTTTCTTAATTGGAATTCTTGCTCAAAGACATTTGTTTGGTCCAATGCTTCCGTTAATACAGATACAACTTGTTCTTTCTGATTGGGATGAATCAAATTAAACCAGTCTTGTGCACTGAAGCTATTTACTTTTTCTACTGAATATCCTAAATGGTTAATGAAATTTTTAGANAGGCTGATGGTTTGTTTTTCGCNATCAAATTCCCACCACCCCAATTGNGTTGANTCAAAAATNAAATTGAGNTTTTCTTCATCATTGCGGTACTTTCNCGCATTNTCTATTTCACNGGTTACATCAAAATGAAACCCTGATATTTTTTCTNCAACTCCCTTTTCAGTTCGACTCAGTACATTGCCTTTTGTTTTTATCCACCTCCAACTCCCTTCATTATCACGTATGCGGGCAACAAATTCAAATTCGTCTTGTTCTCCGCTAACCATGGCNTCAAGAATGACTTTGTTTTTAACAGCGTCTTCTTTGTGCATAAGGNCNCACCAATCTGCAATTGTGAGCTTTTCTTTNGTNAATNCTNCCANNCCTAAAAGCATTCCNAAGTTGTTGATAGAAGAATTTTCTCCAGTCTNNTAATTCCATTCCCATATAACCAAGCCTACTTTTTCTACTAAATTTTCAATGTCTAAGTGTTTTTGAAAATAAGACAGTTCAGCTTCTTTTTGCGGAGTAATGTCAATGTGGGCACCTATCATTCTAACAGGCTTGCCTTCTTTGTTGTGTATGGCCATTCCTCTACAGCGAATCCATACGGTATGACCATCTTTGTGTCTNTANCTCACTACTTGATCATAGGCAAAATCAGGCTTCTCTAAATGCTTTTGAACATTCTCAAGTGCTGTTTTTTTGTCTTCGGGAAAGATGATTGATTGCCACGCAGCTACTTTATGTGGCATTTCGCTAGGGTCGTANCCAAGNGTAATCCAAAATTTCGGATTCATCCATTCTTCTTCAGGNTTTTCAAGATCCCAATACCATAGNCCATCCAGAGCCGCATTTTGAACAAAATCAAATACCTGCTCCTGCTCCTTAAGAAGTTGATATAATTCTTTTTTTAGGTAACACTGATCTTCAGTTGGTACACNATCAAAGTACATAGACTAATCCCTATGAAGTTTTTATACAATGGATAAAGGTAANGAGCAGGNAACCTAGTAAACTAGTATAGGNGTNAAAATATAAGCAAATATATTTTATTGNGNATTTCAATTCANNNANANTACATAAAACTACNACANTTNATTTAAATAGTTTTTCAATTCTATGCACTATACCTTCGTCTACAACTCGGTTAGTAATCTGCAAACCATCTTTTTTTGCCATGTAACTCTTTAATGATTTCCAAGGCTTGTTTTGTTTCGATTTTAACCGGAGGAATTCTCACATCTACCAATTCTCCNTTTCCGCTTAAATCGCGNGTTGCATTTTCAAATGAGATATATTGCTCATTTTCANTTTCTATAAAATAGATACAAACTTTTGTNATGCGAGAAGGNCCTCCTCTTCCCAGAGCTTTTATTTTTTCAACAATGNTTTGCCCTTCCAGCATGTTAAAGTGCTCTANATCCTCAACGTAACCATACTCATCGTAAAGCACATACTTAGGATACCACTTGTTAAAATTGATGCTATAAGGGGTTATTCTTATTTTCTTAAAAAGAAGAAATGGTACTGTAAACATTATGACGAACTCCAANAACCAAGCAATAACTAAGAATATTCCATTTACTTTCCAATCTATCATACCTATTTCTAAATAGTTATGGTGGTATAGAGACACTAAACTTTCTGAAAAATTACTTGGTTCAAGTATAATNAAGAAGTTCTCNATAAAANNAGCCTTAACTAANTCAGGATCAATACTCCAAAGGAAGTACACTCCCCATGAGGAATAAATGCCAATTAAATTNAGTAGNACACCTAGTGCTACAATGAACTTTTTTTCTCTTACGTGAAATAGTCTTGCCAATGCNCGAAAGCCAGTNGAGAATACTATTCCATAAAGCACCGGTAGAATAAAACCCAAAAAGAATGCTGGATTTAGAAAAACGAGGACCCCATATCCAAATGCTAANAATTCAACTAGAATTAAGCCGNTTATTGCNAATAGCGANTTTAAGAAAAATGAGGTTGATTTTAAACTTTGGTAGTAGTTAGNTTGTAGTATAAAACTCATGACTCCCTATTGAAATTGAATTTTGTCAAAAGTAGTAGAACACTTGAGCTAGATGCTAACCACTAAATTGTTTTTTATTTAACTCAAGGCACTATTGCAACAGAATAATTGACNTTTGTTTTCTAATCTAAAAACTAGCTATGGTTATTGGTTTAATTCTCGCCCTTCTCTTTTTTATTGGCTTGCCCATCATTATTATTTACACACGTGTTCATAAGCAATTTGGGCAACACCCAAGTGCTGTGCATAAGGAACAGTANGCCTCTTCTAAACAATGGAACGGCAAGAAATTCGCNAACCAATCGGTTACGAAAATGAGTTTATCATTTCAACACATTCCCGGNCTTATTCGGGAAAATATGGGGAATCGAAAAGTGAAAACTCCTGAGCAACCTCTACCTCTTATTCCTTTTGATNTAGACAGTTGGAACAANCTCCCTGAGCAAGCTAAATACGTATGGTTTGGGCATTCTGCTGTTTTACTACAACTTAATGGTAAAAACATCCTCATAGACCCTATGCTGGGATCTGATACTTCACCTATTGCTCCATTTCCTACCAAACGTTTTAGCCAAAACACATTGGAAATCATTGATCAATTGCCTGAAATTGANTTGATNTTGTTAACTCATGATCATTATGACCATTTGGACTTGGCCAGCATTCAAAAGNTAAAAGAGAAAACTCGCTTGTTTTATGTTGCTTTGGGTGTAGATCGTCACTTAATTTCGTGGGGAATTTCTCCTGATAAAATTTCTGTTTTTGATTGGTGGGACTCTGCTTTATTTGAAGGTATTGATATTACATTCACTCCTTCACGCCATTTTTCTGGAAGAGGTATTCTAGATCGTGAAAAGTCGCTTTGGGGAGGTTGGGTGTTAAAAACACTACATCAAGCTATTTATTGGACCGGAGACAGCGGCTACGACCAACACTTTAAAACCGTTGGGGAACAGCTGGGGCCTTTTGACATCGTTTTTGTTGAATGTGGACAGTACCATAAATTATGGAGTGTAATTCATATGATGCCAGAAGAAAGTGTACAAGCAGTTGAAGATAGCCAAGCAAAAATGAGTGTTCCAGTACATTGGGGAGCTTTCTCTTTAGCCCCCCATGCCTGGAAAAATCCTATAGAGCGTTTTGTAAAAGCTGCTCAGCAACAAAACGTTCCTTTTCAAACACCTCAACTAGGAGAGGTTATGCACATTGGCAAACAGGCTTCTACCTCGTTTTGGTGGGAAAATTACAACTGATTGGCTAGTGGTTTTTGACTAGTTTTTTGGCAATTGCATCCAACTGATCTTTATACTGAACCACAGCAGCTAACCCGTCTTCATGCAAAGCTGTAAGGTTACTCAATTCTGCATTGTCCATTTCACTATCCGCCAAATTGATTTTTGGTTGAATGCGGTAATAGTCTTCGCTATATTCTTTAGGAAGGGTTTCGTAAATCTGTTTCAACTGATAATCTACCGTTTCAGAGTTTCCACTCATCATAATATCAATTAAAGGGTTAAGCCATTTTAACAAACTGGCATCTTTAAACTCTTTATAGTGATACGATTTTTCAACTGAACCTGTTCCAATTGAAACAATCAGCATATTCTCTGCCTTTGGCTTATCTGGTTTTTCTGAATTATTTAACACTTTGGAAAACTCAATTGTACGCGCTTCTGCATAAGCACACAATGCTGGGTTGTTGGCAAATACACCTCCGTCTATTAACGAATGTGGCGTTCCGAAAATCGATTTTATACGTACGGGCTCAAAATAAGTGGGTGCGGCTGAAGTTGCACGCGCAACATCGCGCAGGTAATAATCGTAAATGCGATTGGTAGCCGCATCAGCACTACTAAAGAAATGTGCTTTCCGATTACGAATGTCATAGCTAGTAATTAAACACGGCTTTAATGCCTGGCTTAGTTTGGTGTCTTCTAAATATGTTTTTAAAGCATCTTCCAAGGCATCTGCATCGTACTTTTCATCAGCTATTCCACCAAGGCTTTTCAGCTTCTTTTTAAAAGAAACATCAAAAATATCGTCTCCCTGATCGAGGTAGAGATCAACGGCTTCTTTTGCTGTAAATTTATACGTTCCGTCATCATTTGGACAGAGGTAGATTAATGACAAGATACCTCCAGTGCTGGTACCCGCTATCAGGTCAAAATATTCGCCAATGGTTGCTTTCTCATTCTTTGATTCTTTCCTGATTTGTTCTTCCAGGTAAGTTAAAATTGTTCCGGGCAGAATTCCTCTGATTCCACCACCATCTAGTGATAAAATGCGGATTTTTTTCATGGTTCCTTGCTGTTTGTTATATTATTATGATAATTGGGGATACTTCCCTTCTAATGTGTTGCCGCTTTCTACCAGTTCTTTCAACTGTGCCGTGGTTTTATTAAACGTTTTTTGAAAGTGTGGATAGTCTTTGATGCGAGACCAGCTACCGCCCCACTCCCATCCATAATCGTTAAAAATCTGGACTACTTCCATCCAATCTGCCTGTCCATCTTTATCAAAATCGGCTTTCAAGCTCCATGAAGCTTGTTTCCCTCCATCCACTAACAAACAAAAATCTACAGCAAGACCATAGTTGTGGTAACTGCTACCACCTCTGGCATAGGTAACAATATTACCAGCATTGCCATTTCTGCCTTGAGCATACAACTGATTTTGCTCTTCAAAACTTCTAAAAACAGAAGTGAAACGTATAGCTACTCCTTGGTTTAAAATTGCTTGATAGATCGCTTTAAGCTCATCCCTTAAATCGGGGTGTATGGTAGCCATGCGTTGAACAGTATATGAGTCTTGATCTGTTAACGGTGTTGGTTCAGGAATTGGTTGTTTGGCTTCTCCAAATACCAAAGCCCACCAAGTTTTATTCCCAACAATACCATCAGGAGAAAGTGGCACTCCGTCTTCATCTACATGTTTTTCCTGAAATGCTATTACAGCCTTTTTTGTTTTGTTTCCAAAATCGCCATCGGGATTGAGATCAGCACCGTGTAAGTTGAGCAAATGTTGCAATACAACGACTTGAGGATTATTGTCCTCTAATTTTAAAGTGTTCATTGAGAATTAGGTTTGAATTTGTTCGGAATAAAAATAAACCTTTCTCGCTAACAACCTGAATTTCATTTGTTACGTGTGTATTATTATCACGTACCAAACGGAAAATTTAGCACTGCTGTACGGTTAACTACAGAAACAATTTTGAACACATTTACTACGAGATGGACACTTCATTGAAAGATTCTTCCCACTGACGTTTGATCATCCCGGGAAATTGCCAATACCAATGCATTTGATAAAAAACTGCTTTTTGCACTTGTATAAGTCCTCTTTTACTCAGGTAATCTTTAGGGTGAATTGTAGAAACGATGACTAATTTATCTTTTAAGCTCAACTCAAAAATTCCGGCTTTCTCATAAGCAAGCAAATGTGCCCGGAAAGCAAAATCAGTTAATTTTTGTTCGTCAGTTTCTAATTCAGGAGATAACTGCAATTGTTTTTCCAACAAACGTTGTAATTCTTCTAATACCTTATCGAGCCACATTTGTCCTTTATACGACAATCTGTCTCTGGTAGCATAGCGAAATTTATGCAGGTATTTATCGGCATATTTTAAATAATATTCAGGAACCCTATGGTGTGGATTGCGTTGTTGAAAATCAACAGCTCTGGCCTTGTAATAGTTATCATGCCCAATGCAATGGCATAAATCAGCAGGAGCTTTATACTGCTCTGGAGTAGTATTATATCTGAATCTTTCTTTCAAAAGGGAGAGCTTTGTTTCAAGGCTTTCGAAGGTAGGGTTCAACCGCAAAAGAAACAAATGGAGTTTTGTTCTTTTCAGAATTGGAAATGACTATAAATACTCTTTTCTAAAAATATTGGCAAAAGGAACCTACTTTCTACTGTTAATGTCCTCATTATTTGATAACACAAATACCACATACATTTATCGCTACTTAACTAAGAGATACTTTTATTTTACCCGCATTATCATCGTAAGTGGCAGTGTTGATGAAATAGCTTTTTAGTAGTTCAATACAAATGAAGATTCATCCATTGTAAACTTTACACTTTTAGGAACCCAATAAGTTTACTTATGAGAAACATGATTTGACTTTGTGACTCAAACTAATTTGGTTTATGAAAAAGAAAAAAATAGCAATTATAGGAGCAGGTATTCTTGGTTCTTCTTGTGCTTACTACCTTTCTAAGAATAGTGATTTTGAAGTGTTTCTCATTGACCGCTATTCGGTAGGATCAGGAGCTGCTTCTTGGGCTGCTTCTTTATTGACACAAGTAAGAAAAGATCCCGCTACAATGGCATTGGTTCAGGAAACATACCGAACCATTGAACAATTAAGTAAAGAATTGGGCAATCCGTTAGGTGAACGAAGAATTGGCAGCCTTCAGGTTGTTTCTTCTGACACCTCATATGCATCTATCAAAGCATTAGAAAATGTGGGGAATGAGTTTAAACTTAATAAGCAATGGATTTCTCCGAATACTGTTAAACAAAAACTCCCATGGATGGATACTTCAAAGGTTAAAGACAGCCTCTTTTATCCGGATGATATGTTTTTAGACGCTCATGTACTGGCGTATGCCTATGCACAGGTAGCTAAACAACGTGGAGCAACAATTATTCAATACAAAGACGTTAAAGAGGTTGAGGTAAAAGACAATAAGGTCAAACAAATCATTTTCGAAAATGACGAACGTCTTGTAGTAGATGTTGTGGTGGACGCTGCAGGAGCATGGTCAAATATTCTGAGTATTCCTCATGGAATACAATTACCCTACTCCCCTGTTCGTAGTTTATATTGGATTACCAAAACAGATGAGAGGTTATTTCCAGCAAATCAACCCATGACTGTTATTCCGGATGCAATGGTTTATACAAAACCAGAAACAGGAGCTTTACTTTTTGGCATCCGCGATAAAGCATCAAAAGCTTTTGACCCGCGTGAGCTTCCTAAAGACCTGAATGGTTTCGAATACATTTCTGCTGAAGAACAACAAAATATTCTCCTTGATGAAGGCAAGTTGTTTATGGAGTTTTTTTCCGAATTGGAAGAAACAGGAATTGCGCATTACGAAGCTGGTTTTTCTACTTATACAGCCGATTCGAAATTTATACTTGGAAAAAGTGAACGCATTAACGATTTTTATTTTGCAACTGGCTGTGAAGGTACAGGAGTTGCAATTTCAGGAGGTTTTGGCCGCATAATAGCCGAATTAATTAGTGGTAAAACTCCTTTTCTCAATATTGAAGCATATCACCCCGAACGTTTCGGAAGCTTCAATCTTTACACTACGGACTTTCTTCAAAAATGCTCTGACTCTCGTTCTAACAAACGTGACGGAGTTTGATTGTCAATAATTATTAAGAATGAAAGACCAGCCTTTAATCGGGTTGGTCTTTTTTTATTCTGCCAGTTTCCCAAAAAAACAAACGCGATTCTTACTAAACTATCCCAATGAGATGATATAGCATATCCGTTCTAAGAAAGAGGTCACAACAGTAGGCTTTTTTTAAATTAAAGCTTCTTTTCAAGAATGAAAAAAATGGGCATAAAAAAAGGGTTAAAAACAAATGTTTTTAACCCTTTTTTTGTAGTCCGTACGGGAATCGAACCCGTGTCTCCACCGTGAAAGGGTGACGTCCTAACCCCTAGACGAACGGACCATTCTTGTCAAACGGACGGCAAATATAGACAATCTATTTTTACAATCAAGAAAACGATAAAAAAAATTCAACTTTTTTCTTTCGAAGGATCATTTTCCCAACTGAATTTGAAGCCCAATCGCTTACCTGTTCTGAGTTTGTGATTATTTGAGAGTGCTTTCATCTGATCAACAGTTACCAGCTGAACTTGCTGAAAAGGAGGTGTTAACAAGTCAAAAGACAAGCTATATTCTACCGCTTCTTCAAGGATCATTTTTATTCTTTCGGGTGAAATTTCAGTATTGATAAAATCATTGTGTAATACTCCAAGATTTTTTCTCCCCTCAACAAAATAATGGTTGTCTTTATTCACAAATATTCTTGAAACTAGATAACCCAAATCATTTTCACGATTGTACTTAAATGAATCTGACAAAAAATTGTAGATATTAATCACCCCACAGTAAGCTCTCATTTCATCTTCTTCCAAATAACTGGTCTTCCATAAAAAGTGATCTTGAGGAAAAGAAAATACATTGGTATGCATATGAAAAATGAGCACATCTCCGCCAAACTTTATTTCGGCTTCAAAGTTACCGGTTGATTTGTACTCTACTTCAACACGCTCATCAACAGAAGAAATCTGGTTTTGAAACGCCTCAGCCATCTGCTGAAGCGCTTCTTTTACCCAGTTAAATACTATTTGTGTTTGAGCATATACATTTTGCTTAACACAAGACTTTGTCTTAAATGATTCAAATATTTCTTCTTGTCTGGAAGTTGCCATAACAGGATTAATACGCCTTAGCAAACAACACGCGTTGTGTTGAAGGTTTTCCTGAAAATACGCATTTTCCTTCTTCCTGCGGGTTGTTTAATGGAATACAGCGAATGGTTGCCTTTGTAAGCTCTTTAATTTTTTGTTCTGTTTCTGCAGTACCATCCCAATGAGCACTTACAAAACCTGTTTTATTATCGATTACTTCCTGAAACTCTTCCCAACTATTAACAGGTGTGGTTTTCTCTTCCATTCTAGCTTTTGCCTTATCTAACAGGTTTTTCTGAATGTCTTTCAGTAACTGAGCAACGTATGCATCAATTCCATCCATGCTCTGTAACGATTTTTCAAGAGTATCTCTACGGGCAACCTCAACATTGTTGTTTTCAAGATCTCTAGGGCCAATTGCTATTCGAACCGGAACTCCTTTAAACTCATATTCTGCAAATTTCCACCCCGGTTTGTGGGTATCCCGATCATCAAATTTCACTGAAATACCACGGTCTTCTAATTGCTCCTGAATGGCTTTTGCTTTCTCTGAAATGGCATTAAACTGTTCTTCATTTTTGTAAATAGGAACAATTGCTACTTGAATAGGTGCCAATTTTGGAGGTAAAACTAATCCGTTATCATCTGAATGAGACATTACCAGAGCCCCCATTAATCGGGTAGAAACTCCCCAAGAAGTAGCCCAAACATATTCTTGTTTCCCTTCTTTGGTGGCATACTTAACATCAAATGCTTTTGCAAAATTTTGTCCTAAAAAGTGAGATGTTCCTGCCTGAAGTGCTTTACCATCTTGCATCAAAGCTTCTATACAATATGTTTCCAATGCTCCTGCAAAACGTTCAGATGGTGTTTTTAAGCCTTTTACTACAGGTACTGCCATATAGTTCTCTACAAAATCTGCATAGACTTCTAGCATTTGTTCTGACTCTGCAATTGCTTCGTCTTTAGTTGCGTGAGCAGTATGCCCTTCTTGCCATAAAAACTCTGCAGTTCTCAGGAATAAGCGCGTACGCATTTCCCAACGCACAACATTTGCCCATTGGTTCACCAGAATAGGTAAATCGCGGTAAGATTGAATCCAGTTTTTATAGGTGTTCCAAATAATGGTTTCTGAAGTTGGACGAACAATTAATTCTTCTTCCAACTTTGCATTTGGATCAACAACAACTCCACTACCATCTTCAGCATTTTTCAAGCGGTAATGCGTTACTACAGCACATTCTTTAGCAAAACCTTCAACGTGGTCTGCTTCTTTACTTAAATATGATTTGGGAATAAACAGCGGGAAATAAGCATTTTGATGTCCTGTAGCTTTAAACATCTTGTCTAACTGCTGTTGTATTTTTTCCCAAATGCCGTAACCATATGGTTTAATTACCATACAACCGCGAACATCGCTGTTTTCTGCAAGGTCTGCTTTAACAACTAATTCGTTGTACCATTTTGAATAATCTTCAGCTCTGGTTGTGAAATCTTTGGCCATAATTTTATTTCCATTTTTAGCTGAAACAAATGTAAGTCAGTTCACCTGAAAAAGCGCGTAAATCGGCAATATCTGTAACATTTTGAGGATTTGATTGTTATAGTAGTAAAGGAGTATAATTGGGTTATAATCCATAATTTTACCGCTTATTCATTGAATTACTCCTTTAACAAAACGTTGAGACTTCTAATCAGCTTTTGGTTTTATTTTAGTAGCGATTCCTAATGAAACACCGAAGTACAATGAAACATTTAACATACATATCACTCTTGGCCATTGTTGCTGCATCATGTGCTCAGCAGCCGTGGCAATCTACCGGATCATATGAGACAGATGATGTCTATTTTGCTTCAAATGATTACTTAGTTCCTCCTAAGGTTAATTCTGCCGATCGTACAAGCCAAGTAGATTATGTGAACCCTTCTTATGATGAAGATGGCTATACAAGCACTTCGCCTTCATCATCTACCAGCGGAATTTCAGAAGACAATTACTCAGATTATTATTGGGATGATTCTTACTCTTCTCGAATAAGAAATTTTTATAACCCTGTAGCCGGTGCCGGTTACTATGGTTATGATCCCTATGGTTATAACAGTTATCCCAGAAATGGTTTTAACTGGAGTTTAGGACTGGGATATGGTTTTTCTAACATGGGGTATTATTCTAGCTACAATTATGGCAACCCCTACTACTATGACAATTACAGCACTTATTCTTATAATATGACTTTCGGATATCCCTATTCTTATTATGATTATTGGGGATACAATGTTTATAGCCCATACTCTTATTATGGCGCTTACCCTTATTATTATGGAGGATATAACCCTTATGGCTATTATTACCCTACAACAGTTGTTGTTGAGTCAAATGTAAGCACTCCTAATTCTCCTAGAAGAAGTTCTTACATATCTTCAGGAAGCTCAGCAACCCCCTCTAGCTACATGAGAAATACTCGAGATGGAGCTGTTTCTCCATCTAGTGGTAAACGTACGGCAAGAACTGCAAGCACAAGTTCTTCTACAGAGAGTTCTTCTGTTGCCAGCAGCAATAGAAAGCCTGTTTTCACAACAAATAGCAATACGAATTCAAGTACAAGAAGTAACTCTAGCCGTATATCTACAACAACCTCTTCTTCTTCAGGTAGTAGAAGTACCGGAAATAATTATACACGCTCCGTAAGTAGAAGTTCTTCCAGATCAACAATTAGTTCTGGCAGCACTTCGTCTCGCTCTTCAATCAGTAGTAGTCCTTCTTCTGGTTCATCAGGATCAGGCTCGGCTACACAGCAATCAGGAAGATCGACATACGAGCGTTCAACACGCTCAAATAATAATAGTTATCAAAGATCTACCAGATCTACTATTGAGACACCAACTTATGAAAGAAGCACTACTTCACCTAGCAGTGGAAGTGGCTCTTCTGTTTCTCCACGTTCCTCTTCTGGTAGTTCAAGATCTAGCTCAGGTTCATCTACGCGTAGAAGATAAATATGAAAAAAATTACGTTTTTTTATCTATTCAGCTTCGTTACGGCTTTAAATGGTTGGGCGCAAAATGAACTAGATGGTCTACGTTATGCCAGAACGTTTAATGTAGGTACCGCCCGATTTAATGCTATGGGAGGTTCTTTTGGTGCTTTGGGAGCTGATGCGTCCGTTATTAGCACAAATCCAGCAGGATTGGCATTGTTTAAGCGGTCTGAGGTTTCTATTTCTCCTAGTATTTTCATCAACAATAATGAAACTGACTACTTAGGAACAACAGAAAAAGATGGAAAAGCAAATTTCAATTTCAACAACCTCAGCTATACACATGCTGCTGATAAAAACAGGGTATCTGGCTGGTTAAGCTCTACATGGCAAGTAAGTTATAGCCGAGTTAACAACCACAACTCTCAAACAAGCTATGCGGGGCAAAATAACACTACTTCCATATTGGATAGTTACCTCTACGAATTGGACAACAATTTGATTCCCATTGAAGATATACCTGATTATGCCAGCTTGAATACTTGGGCTGCATGGGAAACATTTGCAATTGATACGGTAATGATTTCTCCCTCGGAATATCAATACATTGTAAATCTTGAAAGTTTTGATGCCTTTCAGCGAAAGGAAATTGAAACCAGTGGATCTCAAGGTGAAGTTACTTTTGCATACAGTGGTAATTACAACAATCGCTTTTTCATTGGCGGCTCGATTTCTCTCGTAACATTGAATTATTCTTACAGTTCTACTTATACAGAGACTTATCCTGCCGAGGATACGCTCAATAGCATCGTAATACGTGAGGAATATGAAAATTCCGGAAATGGATTTAATGCAAAATTGGGTATGGTATACCGCATCAATGACTATCTAAGGGTAGGTGCAGCAATTCATTCGCCTACTTTTTATAGTGTAGACGATGTTTTTAGCAATAGCATGACCTCAAATTTCAGAGGAGTAGGAGCACTTTCTTTTTCTACTCCGGTGTATGAAACCAATTACAGCATAAGAACTCCTTGGAGGTTTATGCTTAGCGGAGGAGCTATTGTTGGTAAAAAGGGCTTACTTAATGTTGACTATGAATTGGTTGATTACAGTACAATTAAACTCAATGCTTCTGATTACGACCTTGACGGCCTGAATTCAAGTATTCAAAGTGTTTTTAAAACAGCACACAATGTGCGTGTTGGAGGAGAGTATAGAATCAACAACATTGCCATTCGTGGAGGATACCGTTTTGAAATGTCTCCCTACAGCTCGTCTTATTCCAATATGGGCTCTAACAGAAATACTGTTTCTTTTGGAGGAGGTTTTAGACACAGGAACTTCTTTATTGATGCAGCATGGATGACCTCGTTCTATGATGAGTCTGTTTACTTGTATGACCCTTCATTTTCAGAAGCAGCTTCTAAAAGAACATTGGATCATCGGTTAACCATTTCAGCAGGAATCAGATGGTTATAATCGATTTTTCAGCGTAAGGTTCAATTCAATCGGTAAGTGATCTGATCCTATGTATTTTCCGGTTTTTCTGTTGATCACAACAACTTCATCGCTTACCAAACAATGATCTAGTGATATAAAAAACAGCTTGTTCCATGTGGGCCAAGTAGGCTGTAAACCAAAACCTTTTCGACTATCTCTAGTCAAGGTATTTTCTTTGAGCTTTTTGAATGCTCCGGTAAAAGAAGTCGTGTTAAAATCACCGATTAAAACAAACGGTTTATTAATGTTTTTAATGCGTTCTTTTTCTATTCGTTCAAATTGAATATTTCTTGCATCCCAATCAAAAGGATTTGTTGGTGGCGTAGGATGTGTTGCCAATAAGTCGATTTCTTCACCTTCCCATTTTAACTTCGTCTTTATACTTGGTACTTCATCCATTGCATAATAACGTTCTTCAAAAACAGCTTCTACTTTACTCCACACAGCTATACCAAAATTACCTTCCAATGGTACCGCATGCCGAAAAGGGTATTGTTTTTTTAGCGTATCCAGAACTTTATCCCAATTAGGTGTGTACTCCATCAATACAACTACATCAGGGCTCTTATCATTTAAATAGTATAGTACTTCTTCTGAATTTTCATTTGACCTAAGCAGATTAATTGACAACAATTTAAAACTAGCTGCATCTGTTGCTGGCTGATCACCCGTATACAGTTGAAAAATGGGAATAAGGTTAATTACAGCAATAACAATTGCCAACACAAACCATTTGAGCCAAACTTTTCTCCAGATAAAAATGAGGCATAGTGCTATGCTTATACCTGCGTATTGTACATTAAAATGGGACGCCAGCTCTGCGAAGTAAAATGTCTTACTAAAATAACCGATAACAGACAGGAAGATTAGTATAAAGAGAACAAGAGGGGGAAAGATTCTCAATAATTTAGCCATCTATTCTTGTATTATGTTCCGCGAAATTAGCTAATCCTTAATCCATTTGGAACAGAATGATCAGGACTTAATAAAGAAACTCCATTTTCTGTTGGAACTCCTAACACCAAGCACTCTGATTTAAAATCGGCAATTTGCTTATCCGGTAAGTTAACAACTGCAATTACTTTCTTTCCCATTAAGTTTTCAGGATCATAGAAATCTGTGATTTGTGCCGATGACTTAAGGACACCTATACTACTACCAAAATCAATTTCTAACTTAAAGGCTGGTTTTATGGCTTTTTCGTGTTTTTTAACCTGTACGATAGTACCTGTTCTGATCTCAACCTTTACAAAGTCATTGTATTTTATCATGATAAACGATCTCCTTTGCTCTTTATCATCTCCATCATATTATGGAGTTCTTGATCTAATTCTTTTACAGAAGTAAGCATTAATTCCATTTCCTCATCAACGGAGAGTGCTCTTTCTTTTTTATGCCTCATTACTTCTCCCATTCCTAGGATATTAGAAAGTGGTCTTCTAACCGAATGTGCTGTAGCAAATGAAAAGTCAGTTAATTGTTTAATGAGCTTTTTACGTTCTTCTTGCTCTTTTTTACGAATTGTGATATCTCGAATCACTCCTCTTAATGAAACAGGAAGCCCTGCTTCATTTCGGGTAAACCAACATCTGTTATTGAGCCATTTAACTTTTTCTTCTCCTGTTTTAATGCGGTATTCTATTTCTGCAAAACCTTGCTGTTGAAATGTCTCAATTCCCTTATTCAATATTTCTTGGTCTTCTTCAATTACAAAGTCTTTCCAATGATCTGGGTTATTCGCAATATCTTCCAGCGGTACTTCATAAAGTTTAGCTGCAGCTTGATTAACGTATGCTACCTTAGCTTTTCCGAAATCATTTGACCAGATAACGTCTGTTACTGTATTCAGTACTTCTTCCATTCTGGTTTCACTTTCTTTCAGCTTTTCTTTCGATTGGTTTTCTTCGGTAACATCTCTAACCATTACTAAACGCCCTTGTTTACCATAAAAACCGGCTAATGTTGAAGAAATAATCACCAACATCTCTTTTCCGTTTTTATCAATATGAACCCAAGGACCAGAAGTTTCAAAAGATTGATTAAGCGCTTTACTTTCTGCTATATTTTCAATTAGCTTTTTACGTTCTGAAGATGGACGAATATCTTTTATACTAATTCCAATAAACTCATCTCTGGTAAACCCGTATTTTCTAAGTGCAGCCTCATTGACCTCTAGTACTCTTAAGTTCTGTAAACTGTAGATGTACATAGGATTAGGGTTATTTTGAAAGAGGTTTCGATAATGATCAATTGAAGAGGATAACTTTTTTTGAGAGTTATTGATTAAGAAGTATAAAATAAAACTTGTTACTGTTACATAAGCCATTCCTTTGATGGTTTGAGCCATCTGACTTTTCTCAATGTCCGTGTAAAACATTCCAACGATCATATCTGAGAAAAAAATCCAGCTGAGACCTATTACTCCAAATATGATTGTTATTCGAACAGCTGAATTATTCATCATCTGAAAAGTGACGCTTGAGATAACTTTCAGTCATAGGCACAACTAAAAAGACCGACATACTAATAAATGCCAATCCATAAACTGCTCCATAATCTTTCATGGCATCTTCATAATAGGCATAAAAAAATAAGGTTAGCACCGAGCTGATTGTTGTAATTGCCAATAACTTACGAGAAGCATATTGATTGGCTGCTTCCCATGCCTCTTCTGATTTCATTGAGCGACCGGAACGATAGCCATAAGACTGATTAATTTGTTTGGGAGGAAACCTCCAGAATAATGCCGAAACTGACGTAATTATTGCACTAAAAACAAGTAACTCATTTGGAAAAATTGTAATTGACATACCCTTTAGTTGTTATGTTAATGCATCTTACATTCATTGGAGCAAAACGCAAAATTAATCCCTCTCTTCTAATGTAAAGAAGAAGTTTCACTCTTACAAGGGAGAAATAGCATTCTAGCAGTTTAATCGCATAAGGCGTTAACCTACTCTACTCTCCATTCGCCAAAAGTTGTTCTGCATACTTAATAGCAAGGTATGCATTAACAATCCCTCCTGTTTGACTCAAATCGCTAAACTTTACTTTCTTTTTACCCTTACTATCCGGATTTAGAACTTTTTTTCGTTTTGGTACGTATACTGATTTTTCCAGCACGGTTTTAAGTTGTTCAGCTGATAGTTCAGGAAAGTATGACCATACCAATGCCGCCACTCCACTAGCTGCAGGACAAGCCATACTTGTTCCGCTATTGCTTTGGAATTTATTCCCCGGAACTGTAGAATAAACATCTACACCAGGAGCAAAGAAGTCAACCATTTTATGTCCATAATTACTAAAATCTCCTACCATATCTTTTTTTCGGGATGCTGAACTGGCTCCTATAATCATGTAGTTTGCCGTTAGTGTATCTCCGTTGAGTAAAATATTTGAAGGATAATACATTTCTTCATCAATATTATCTGACTCATTTCCTGCAGCATGAATCACTAACACATTGTGATCTTTCGCATATTGTATGGCGTCATCTACCATCTCTTTGTATGGAGAATATTGTTTCCCAAAGCTCATATTAATGATATTCGCTCCATTGTTTACTGCATATCGAATTCCCAGAGCTACATCTTTATCTCTCTCATCTCCATCGGGAACAACTCTTACGGGCATTATCTTTACATTATTTGCGATTCCATCTACTCCATAATTATTGTTTCTAACGGCTCCTATTATTCCTGCAACGTGAGTTCCATGATCTGAATAATCTCCACCAACAATTTCATTTCCATAGATTGAGTCACTAATCGAAGAAGGATCATCTCCTATGATTAAGCGACCATTATAGTCTGAGTTGTAGTAGTATTCTTTTTTGGCCTGAACATGTGCAAAATACTCTTCTAAATATTCCTCCGTAATACCATCTTTCCTAAATGCTACCAACAAGTCTCTTGACTGAACAAGTGGCTCATAATCTGTCTCAATGGCTTCCATTTCTTCAATGGTATACTCACTTTTATTAAGGTAAGTAGCCACAAATTGAGAAGCTATTTTAACAGCTTGAACAACAGGTGCAATATCTTTATACTCTTCATTGGCTTTTTTCTGCTCTTTTTCCATTTTGTGCTTCAGCTCAATGTATTTGTTATAATCAGCACTGTCAGCATCAGAAATTTCTGTAGATTTTTTTCCACCAAAGCGTTGCTCATAACGCTTTACATTACGAACAAATTCTAAATTTTCATACACGAGGTTTTCTCCTGATTCATTGCCTAAAAAATTCCAACCATAAACGTCATCTATGTAACCATTGTTATCATCATCAATTCCATTTTCAGGTATTTCATCTTCATTGATCCAGATGTTATTTTTCAAATCTTTGTGATCTATATCAACACCTGAGTCTAATACTGCTACAACTCGAACTTCTGATTTTCTTTCTTTAAGGTATTCGTAGGCTCTTTCTGCCCCAACCCCCATTATATCATCTTCCTCAGGATCTTGATTGTACCAATTCAAATTTTCAGGAGCATTAGCATTTGTTTGCTCTTCTGTCCCAGCATTTTGCGCATAGAACACAAAGGGTTGTACTGAAAAGAGCAATATGGCTACTATTTTCTTTCTTCTGCTGTAAGGATGGTAAAACATCTTTTTCATGGTGTTTTTATACTACAAAGTGAACTAAATGAACTGTCACAAAACGTATACTCGACTCAAATCGTACACGAATCAACACTAAATTCAATTGAAATGAAGTAGCCGGCACATCAATTGAATTATTAAAAGCTTGAGTAAAAATCAATAGTCCAAAACAATGTACCGGCAATTTTTTCAAAAAAAAACCGGAGGAAATTAAATTCCCTCCGGTTGCAAGTTATAGAAAGTATTCTAATCCGATTGTTATCTACCGGAACCTATTAGCGTTACATTTCCTTTGTCTTCAACAGTGTTACCTGACGTTGTTGTTCCTTCAACAACCCAAAAGTATACACCATCATCAGCGGGAGTTCCGTCTACTTTTCCGTCCCAACCACAATATGGATCTCCATTGAAACAAGATTCGGTTTGCTCATAAACTTTTCTACCCCATCTGTTGTAGATGGTTAATTTATAATCTACCAAACCAGTTTTAACAACTTGGAAATAATCATTTTGCCCATCACCATTAGGTGTAAACACATTGTAGATGTATGATGACCCAATCACATCGATTTGAGTAATAGCAGTATCTCTACAGCCATATTCATTTTCTACAATTAAAGCTGCCGGATATGATCCTTCACAACCATAGCTGTATGCCTCTACCGGTCTAACTGTAGTATAATCAATGCTTCCGTCATTTAACGTATCAAAGCTGCTTACCGGAGGACAAGGACACCCTGAATTACCAACAATTCCATTGTCACATCCTAACCAAAATGACCAAGTATACCCTTCATTAGGTTGTGGATTTACAACTGAGAACTCTACATCTAGCGGGGCATATCCTACTGCATATGATCCTGCTGGCACGTATGAATTATAGTTACCCAAAGTATCAACGTAATTTATTGTAAAGTCGGCATAAGGACTAGGATTAACTGTAACATCAATTACAAGTGGTGAGCTTTCACAACCATAATTTGATGCTGTTACCCAATACCTTTCATTTACTCCTGTTTGTGCCATTCCTAAATACACGGTATCTCCGGTAGCTACAGAATCCCCTGGGCGATTCATTGCTGCTGCATCATACCAGATAATGCTATCTCCAACGCTTCCATCAACAATTAAAACAACATCTTCTCCTGCACAAAAAGAAGTTGGAACCTCAATTGGTGTTTCTGGTACTTCTGCAATTCTTACAGTGTCTGAATAACTATTGTAACAACCGTTTTGGCCTGTTAATTCATAAGTAACTACCCAAACTCCTGCTCCTTCAGTAGCCGGAACAAAACCTCCTACAGTATTAATATTCAGAGTTGATGTAGTTGGAGCAACCGGTGTTACTGACCAAGATCCAATACCAGGCGTAGCCGGATTAAGGTATTCTGTTGCATTCACATCTTCACAATAAACTGATGGAGAAAAAGAAGCATCTGGCAATCCGTATACGGTAATGTCAATAACATCTGTTCCTGAACATCCTCCTCCCGGAGTAGTTACAGTAACTGTTACCGAGTGCACACCTACACCAGCTAGTGATGCATTGAAAACGCCATTATTAGGATCAATAATACCTGGTCCTGACCATGTTCCCGTGTAATTTGTTCCACTATATGGCCCTGTTGCTACATTGTATGTAAGTGTGTCTGCCGTATCGCTTACACAAATAACACCACTTATAGGGGTTATTTCAGGATCAAAAGGAGTGATCACATTAATTGTCATGCTATCTTGATTGAAACAAGGCTGAGTAAGTGTGTAAGTCACCTGATATGATCCTAAGCTAATAGAAGAAGGATCGAACTCTCCGTTAATTGGATCAGTAATACCAGGTCCAGACCAAGTACCTCCTGCTGTAGCCGCAGTTAATTGGTAAGGTCCACCCACTATACAAAATTCATCAGGAGAAGTAATTGTTGCATCTGGCAAAGGTGTTACCTCAACATACATTGTTGAATCATTAGCACATGATCCCGGAATCGAATAAGTTACAGGAATTTGTCCTCCATTCGTTAATGAAGGCACAAATACTCCAGAAGGGTCTACAATTGCAGAACCAGAGAATGTTCCTCCAGAAACTAAAGGCGTTCCATATAATGTATCTCCATTCACACAAACCGGATCATTAAAATCAAACCCAGCATCGAAAACCGTCACTGTCTCAAGTGTAATCGTATCGTATTCATGACAAATACCTGTTAAATCACTCCCGATCATGTAAGTAGTTGTTACCCCTGGCGACAACCAAGTACTATCACAGTTATTACAACCTATATTGTTCCCTACGTTAATTGGATCACCATTAAGTACAGTCCATGTATAAGTGTTACCACCAGTTACTGTTACTATAGCCGTATCACCATCATAACAGATTTGAGGATCGCTAAGCGTTGCTTCAATAGGATTATCTAAAACATCAATGCTAAGTGTATCATAACAAGTGTCCACATTGTTAAAGAACATTACAGCATAGGTCAAATCTCCGTAAAGAACTGTATCGTGATAAGAATAGTTTCCAGAATCCTGAAACATATAATTTACAGTTGGTGGAATTTGTGTGCTATCAATATTATACCAATGATAAGTATATCCGGTTCCACATGTTGTTGAAATTTCAACATTATCAATTCCCCAGTGATCATACCCTGATCCTGAAGTATTGATTTGATACCAGCGAATTTGAGTTGCTGCCGTTTGTGCTCCAGGAGGAATATTAAAACAATAATTCCCCCAAGTAACAAATGGACTTGACGATCCACCTCCCACATTCAATGTATCAGGGTCAAAAAAGTAAATTGTATTCCAACTTGTACCACCATTGTTTGAGTATTGAAGGTAAATACCTTCACTGGTTTGGTCAGGTCCTTCACATGGTGAGCTTCCTGATTGGATAGCCATTCTGAAATCAAAACAAATGTATCCTCCGCATGTAAGGTCAAAATCTACAGTTGCTACAGATCGGTTTCCTGAAATCCCACTACCCATCCACATGTGGGCATCTGTTGATCCATTGGGACCATTACCACAAGGGTTATTAAACGAAACTCCTGCTGTTCCCTGCCAACCGGCACTTAATGCTCCAAGGTTAAAATCTTCAGCTAATTGTATCTGCACAGCTCTACCATCAGCTGTAAGATATACACTATCTCCACACAATATTGAATCGTTAAGACTTGTGAGGTCTACGGTACAAGTTCCTACAGGTGTTTGTGCAAAAATAGCAGGTGCTACAACTATTAAAGCCACTATTAGGCTTAATGTATTGGCTAACTTTTTCATCCTATTCCCCTCCTACTTTACACTTAAATTATTCAAATGAAATCCGGTTAGTTTTTTGTTTCTTTTCATGTCTAGAAACTCAACCATAGCATATTTGTAATAGCGATTGTTCTGAATATTACACTCTCCTTCGATCACTTCTTTAGGAGCCATTGAAATGGTTGTGTAATACTCGTCTGACCCACATGTTTTGCAGATCTCATTGTAGTACAGATCATATTCATAATTAAGCTGAACTGCAGCTGAAGTCTTGTTCGTAAAACGAAACAATATCCACCTTTGGGCAATTCCATCTGATTTGAAAATGCAGTCTGATTTTTTTACTTCAACCAACACTTTGTCATTTTCCAAATAAGGTTGCCATTCGGCTCCTACTTCATCCGGAGATACTTTTGAAGTCTGAGCATAAACCCCGGTCATTGCAATAATGCACAGACTGATCACCAACAGTGTCTTTTTAAACATACTAATGCTACTTTACTGATTAATAAATGCTTTGGAAGTTTCTCCGAATTATCTTTTTAACTCTTCGAAATCTGATATTCTCGAGATATCAATAAGACTATATCTAAAAAGGAAAAGTTGTCTTAACAAAATAAAAAAAGCCCTAAATCCAATGAATTCAGGGCTTATATACTGTAAAAAACATCCTCTTATTTCAAGAATTCTTGGATACTTTCTGTTTCTTCATTTGCTAATTGCTCATCAACTAGAATTCTTCCTGAATGCTCGTCAATGATGATTTTTTTGCGTGCTGCAATATCAAGAATACGTTGAGGCGGAATCTGGATAAATGATCCACCTGCAGAATCACGCTCTACTGGAACAACTGCTAACCCATTTTTCACCTTAGTACGGATACGCTTGTAAGCGTTTAATAGGCGTGCTTCGATTTTTGCACCNGCATCTTCAGAAGCTTTAATGAGTTTTTTCTCATCNTTTTCTGTTTCGCCAACAATCGCATCTAGTTCACCTTTTTTATGATCTAAATCTTTTTGACGATCAGCTAATTCTTCTTCTGCGCCTGCTATAATTTCATTCTTCGCGCTAATTTTAGCACGGAATTCTTTGATTCTTTTTTCAGCTAACTGAATCTCTAGAGATTGAAATTCAATTTCTTTATTNAATGAATCGTACTCTCTGTTGTTACGAACATTGTTTTGNTGCTCTTTGTATTTAGCAATAGCTGCTTCGCTTTCTTTTATTTGACCTTTCTTGTTAGAAATTTCTCCATCAAGGTCTTTTACTTCACTCTTCAGCTTACCAATGCGGGTATTTAACCCTTCTATATCATCTTCAAGATCTTGTACCTGAAGTGGCAATTCACCTCTA
The DNA here is from genome assembly GCA_002705995.1 of Crocinitomicaceae bacterium. GTDB lineage: Bacteria > Bacteroidota > Bacteroidia > Flavobacteriales_G > Salibacteraceae. The sequence continues at coordinate 356,350 of PAJI01000006.1, forward strand.
ATGGTTCTGATCTTATCAATTTCTGAATCTATAAGTTGTAAACGGTATAGTGCACGAAGCTTGTCCTCAACAGACATTTTCTTCGGATCTATAGTATCTGCAGCTTTCTTCGCCATATTCAATTACAAATAGTTAATTGGATTTGTATTTACCTCCGTTAAATGGATTGCAAATGTACTAAATTTTTCACGAAGCAACCTTTCTATTAATTCAATTGTAAATTGCTCACTTTCAAAATGTCCGATATCTGCAATTACCAGATGCCCNTCAGCATCAAAAAATTCATGGTATTTTACATCTGCTGTAACATAAACATCTGCCTTTTGCGCAATGGCTACTTTGGTTAAAAAACTACCTGAACCNCCACAAACAGCTATGGTTTTCACACGATCTTTTATTATTGAAGTATGGCGCACACAACCTGCTCTCATCGTTGTTTTTAANAAGTTTAAAAACTCTACTGTTTCAATTTCTTTTTCCAACTCTCCAATCATTCCACTTCCTACTTGTTGATGTTTGTTTTTCATCTGATACCAATCATAAGCAACTTCTTCATAAGGATGAGTTTCTATTAACGCACCCTCAACTTTACNTTTCAGATGTTGAGGAACAACCACTTCAAGTCTTGTTTCTGGTTCAAAGTGAACNTCNCCTTTCTTNCCTACAAACGGATTTGTCTCATTCCCGGCTTTGAACGTACCTTCTCCTTTTGAACTGAAAGTACAGTCTGAATAATTGCCAATTTTNCCTGCTCCTGCATTGCTTAATGCTTCTCGAACTTTATAGAGATGATCATCTGGTACAAATGTCACCAGCTTATAGAGNAGATCAGGTTTTGGAGCTAGAATACGTAGATTATTGAGCCCCAATTTTTCTGCAATCATGGTATTNACACCATGTTGATATACATTGTCTAGATTGGTATGAATTGCATACAATGCCACATCATTTTTAATTGCCTGAATAACTGTTCGCTCAACGTAATTAGAGCCNTTTATTTTTTTTAACCCTTTGAATACNATCGGATGATGAGAAATAATAAGGTTTACTCCTTTTGCTACAGCCTCTTCTACTANTTCAGGGGTACAGTCTAAGCTNATGAGCACTCCNTTAACTTCCCAATCGGNTTGCCCAACAAGCAANCCNCTATTATCATATCCTTCCTGAAAACTTAGCGGGGCAATTTGTTCCAGGTANCGTGTTATTTCTCCTACATTCATATTCCTGATTTTGGATCAAAACTAAATATTCCATCATTTCTATTTTATCNTTTCATGGAAATGAATGGTTCAGTTATTTTTGGAGCATGAATCCGTTAAGAATTCTCCTTTTTCCTATTGCNTTGTTATACGGTGTTGGCGTATGGATACGTAANTTGCTATTCGACATCAATGTATTAAGCTCTCATCAGTTTAAGTCTATTTCAACCATTTCCATAGGGAACTTAAGCACCGGTGGAACCGGAAAAACNCCTCATACTGAATACCTTATACGGNTACTAAAAAGTGAATTCAAAGTNGCAACATTATCCCGTGGATACGGAAGAAAATCAAACGGTTTTCAATTGGCTTCGGTTGATTCAACTTATCAAGACGTAGGTGATGAACCTCAACAATTTTTTTCTAAATTNCCAGATATNCCNGTGGCTGTTGAAGCCAAAAGNGTGATTGGCATCCAAAAATTACTCGACCAATTTGCTGATTTAGACATTATTTTACTTGATGATGCTTTTCAACACCGGTATGTGGTANCTGGCATATCTATTCTTTTAACGGAATACAGTAACCTTTTTGTTGATGATCATTTACTTCCGGTAGGAAACCTCAGAGAGTATAAATCAGGTATGAAAAGGGCTGATATNATTATTGTTACCAAATCTCCTGAGATCTTATCTCCTATTGATGCCAGAACCATTCGTGAAAAAATTCAGCCTAAATCCTATCAGCGCGTTTATTTCAGCTATTTTAAATATGGTGAATTGCAAGCTGTATTTCCCAATCAGATTTCATTTGTTCCTAATTACAGAAACATTCATCAAACGCTACTGGTTACAGGAATTGCACAAGCCGGAAGATTGGTTGAATATTTGAATCANCATGAGTTTGAAATTGAGCACCTGGAATATCCCGATCATCATGATTTTACGGAAAGTGATTTGCAAACAATTCGTGAAACTTTTCAAAAGCTAAGTGCATTGGGGCCACGAATAATTATCACAACTGAAAAAGATGCTATGCGATTTAGACTACCGGCTATTCGAGAAAAAATGGCTGATTTACCGTTGTTTTACATTCCCATTGAGGTAGACTTTCACAACAATTTATCCAACGAGTTTAACGAACAGATTCTTCATTATGTTAGAACAAATAAAGTCAACAGTCAATTTAATTCGTAAACAATATTCAGGAATCCCAAAATGGGGCATTATCCTAGGATCAGGTTTAGGTAAACTTGCTCATGAAGTGGACGTTGAATTAAAAATCTCCTACCAAGATATTCCCGGCTTTCCAAAATCAACAGTTATGGGGCATGCCGGAAACATGATTTTTGGAAAAATAAATGGCATTGATGTATTGGTTTTCCAAGGACGGTTTCATTATTATGAGGGATACAGCATGGATCAAGTAGCACTTCCCGTTCGCTTAATGCACGCGCTGGGAATTGACAAACTTGTTGTTAGCAACGCATCTGGGGGNGTAAATCCCAATTTTGAGATCGGTGANCTTATGTTAATNTCAGATCATATTAGTCTTTTGCTCCCTACCAACCCTTTAATTGGCCCNAATGATGATAAAACAGGNCCACGCTTTCCCGACATGTCTGAAGCTTATTCCAAAGATTTGATTCACAAAGCAAANAACATTGCCAAAGGTTTAAATATAACGCTCCAAGAAGGAGTTTACGTTGGTGTTACAGGGCCTACATTTGAGACTCCTGCTGAATATAAAATGATTAAAGCTATTGGTGGAGATGCTGTAGGGATGAGTACTGTACCAGAAGTTATGGTTGCCAATCATGCTGGTATGGAAGTTTTTGGGCTGAGTGTTATTACAGATTTGGGAGTTGAAGGAAAAATAGTGAAGGTAACACATGAAGATGTTTTTCGTGCCGCTGATCTGGCTGCTGAAAAAATGACCTCTATCGTGAAGCAGCTCATTGCTGTGCATTAATTAATTTNGCANCTTATTTTATTATTTTAATGGAATCAAAATACGATAAATACGAAGCCGTAATCGGACTGGAAGTTCACGCTCAATTACATACTGAAAGTAAAGCTTTTTCAAGTGACCCTAACGAATATGGAGCTCTTCCNAATCATAATGTAAGTGTTATCTCATTAGGTCATCCGGGAACTTTACCCAGGTTGAATGAAAAAAGTGCAGANTATGCCATTCGCTTGGGGCTTGCCTGTAAAAGTAACATCCGTGAGTATAATGAGTTTTCTAGAAAGAATTACTTCTATGCCGATCTACCTAAAGGGTATCAGATTACTCAATTTGATACACCCATTTGTTTTGGAGGTGAGATTCCAATAAAGTTAGAAGATGGTTCTACCAAAAATATTCGACTAACTCGTATCCATATCGAAGAAGATTCTGGAAAAAGTGTNCACGATCAGGATCCTTTTAATACACTTATTGACCTTAACAGGGCTGGAGTACCATTGCTTGAAATTGTTACTGAGCCAGATTTGCGTTCAGGAGAAGAAGCTTACCAATACCTTACTGAGGTTAGAAAACTGGTGCGCTATCTTGAAATCTGTGATGGTAATATGGAAGAGGGTTCATTAAGATGTGATGCTAACATCTCTGTTCGTTTGAAAGGAAGTGAAAAATTCGGACAAAAGGTTGAAGTCAAAAACATGAACTCTATCCGTAATGTTCAGCGTGCGATAGAACATGAAATCATACGTCAGANCGACCTTGTTGAAAAAAATGAAATTGTTCATCAAGACACCAGAACATTTAATGCTGTTGACGGAAGTACTACAACCATGCGTTCAAAAGAAGAAGCGAATGACTATCGCTATTTTCCTGANCCCGATTTACAGCCGATGCTNATTACGCAGGAAATGATTGAAGAAGTAAAAAATGAGCTTCCTCCNCTTCCTAACGATTTGCTAAAAAAATATACCTCGTCTTTTAAATTGAGTGAATACGATGCTAGTGTATTGACTGATAGCAAAGAGATTGCTTTGTTCTTTGAAGCTGTGATTAGTCATACGTCTAATTACAAAGCAGCAGCAAACTGGGTGATGGGTGACGTGAAATCATTCTTGAATGAACGTGCCTTACACATTAAAGATTTTCCCATTCAACCATNGTCAATTGCCGAACTTATTCAATTGATCGAATCNGGCAAAGTTTCCAACTCAATGGCTTCTTCNAAACTTTTCCCTGCTATGATAGAGCAACCTGAAGAGAGNCCNGAAACGCTGGCAAAATCTCTTGATTTAATTCAGGAAAGTAATGACGATGCGATTGAAGTATTCATCCAAGAGGTTATTGATAACAACCCTGATGAAGTAGAACGCTTTAGAAACGGAGAAAAGAAATTAATCGGCTTTTTTATGGGACAATTAATGAAAGTATCAAAAGGTAAAGCTGATCCAAAAAAATCGAATCAACTCCTTCAAAAGATGTTAAACAACTAAAAAACTATGAGAACATTTATTTTATCCATTATTTCACTTGCTCTTTTTTCATGCTCGAATGTTGCTAAAGAAGAGGGAAANNTGCATTTAACAGGACAAGTTTCGANNTTNCCACAAAGTGAAATGTTTCTAAAAAAATTCGTTCCGCAAACTGGTTATGTTGTGGTTGATACAGTTCTTTTAGATGAAGNTGGAAATTTTGAATTCCATTCTGATATAGATGAATTTAATTTCTACATCTTAAACTTCGTAGATGATAATAATGCCATCAACCTTATATTACAACCTAATGATGCTATAACGATTACNGCAGATGCCAATAGCTTAATTGAAAGCTCTGTTACTGGTTCAGAAGACACCAAGCTTTATAAAGAATTGATGGCCTTACGTTATAAAATTCAAAACACGTTTGACTCTCTCCGAATTGAGCAGCAAAAATATAGTCAAAATNGCGATCAACAGNGTTACTACACTGTCATTCAACAACAGCAATTTGCTTATGAAAATTACAGAGAAAAAGTACGTAGTTTCATCAACAATAANCCATCAACACTTGCCAATTTAGTAGCAATTGAACANCTGGAACCCGAAGAAGATTTTGAGTACTACAAANCNGTATCTGAAAATTTGGAGAAACGTATTCCNGAGTCAATCTATTATANAGAATTAAAAAAACGTGTAGATGCAATGCANGCTACTGCTGAAGGNTCTGTTGCTCCGGAAATAATGCTACCATCTCCATTTGGAGAAGAAATAGCTTTAAGTTCACTCAAAGGAAAATATGTTCTTGTTGATTTTTGGGCTTCATGGTGCAGNCCATGTAGAGCTGAAAACCCAAATGTTGTAGCGATGTACAACAAATACAAAGATCAAGGTTTTACAGTTTATAGTATCTCGNTAGATGGATTGGAACGCCAAGGNACAAAAGAACAAGCAAAGCAACTTTGGACACAAGCCATTCAACAAGATGGACTTACATGGTCTAACCACGTAAGTGATCTTCAAGGGTGGTCTTCTGTAGCTGCCAGAACTTATAACATCAACAGTATTCCTTTCTCTTTACTTTTAGATCAAGAAGGAAAGATCATCGGNAANAACTTAAGAGGTCCAGCCTTACAAAAAAAATTGTCTGAAATATTTGACTGATTCATCATATAAAAAAGGATAAGGAGAGCTCTCCTTATCCTTTTAATTCTTTNAANTTCATTACCAAATCTACTAACCTGTTTGAGTANCCGTATTCATTATCATACCANCCTACTACTTTCACCATTTTTCCTACNACAGAAGTTAACTCTGCATCAAAAATACTGGAGTGTGNGTTATTAATGATATCTATCGATACTATAGGGTCTTCCATGTATTGAAGAATTCCTTTCAATTCACCCTCTGCTGCNTTTTTAAAGGCAGAATTAATCGNTTCAATTGAAATATCTTCTTTCACTACAAAATTCATNTCAGTAAGAGAACCATTTGGAACAGGAACTCTAATTCCAGCNCCACCAAGCCTTCCGTCTAACTCCGGAAATATCTTTGTGATTGCTTTTGCTGCACCTGTAGTTGTAGGCACAATAGACGTTGCTGCAGCTCTCGCTCTTCTCAAATCCGTATGAGGTGTATCATGTAATCGTTGGTCATTCGTATACGAGTGTACTGTTGTAATGTAACCACTCTCAATAGTNGCCAATGATTTCATTACTTTTACCAATGGAGCTGCAGAGTTAGTNGTACAAGAAGCATTTGAAATAATTTCTTCGTCCCCGGTTAAGATAGAATCGTTAATCCCGATACAAATAGTTTTAATATCTCCTCCTTTAGCCGGAGCTGATATTATCACTTGTTTTGCTCCTGCCTCAAGGTGCTTTNCGGCCAACTCTTTTGTCCTGAATAATCCGGTTGATTCAACCACTAAGTCAATATTCAACTCCTTCCACGGCAAAGCTTCTGGATTCCTCTCTTTGAATGTCAGAATCTCTTTACCGTTAACAATTAACTTCTCATCAGTATGCTCAACTTCTCCTGAAAAAGTTCCGTGAACAGAATCATATTTAAATAAATGAGATAGAATATAATTTTCTGCCAAATCATTGATTGCTACAATTTCAATGGCATCATTTTGTAGGGCGAGACGCGTAAATACACGGCCAATACGTCCAAATCCGTTTACTGCAATTCTCATATGACTATTATTTATTTACAAAGGTAACAGCTGNAAAAAGAAAAAGGCTTCGAAATTCGAAGCCTTTTTCTTTTTTATTATGAGTTTTCCTTTATTTATCGAACAACGACAAACTTAGCTACACTATAATATTCTCCTGATGTAACTGTAATAAAATAAGTTCCGGCAGGAATATCAGATACNTTAAGTTTCATTGTGTTTGTTCCTTTTTGGAACTGCTTGTTTCGATACGTTCTTACCACTTGTCCCTCAATGTTTATCAAGNTTACAGTTGCTTTNGAAGTTTGAGGCATTTCAAATTCAATAGCTCCGTTTGCACTCATTGGGTTTGGATAAACAGTCATATTAGACTCAAAGTTTTTACTCAATGGAGTACCTTCATAAAAACCAGAAGGCTCTCCTACTAAATCACTTGTTGTCCATATTCCACGACCATGCGTTCCTATGTAAAACTCATCATAGTTTTCAGCTCTCCAAGAAGGCAAACGCTGTTGTTTAACATCTAATACCATTGTATTTCCCATGTTACCACTTTCATCTTCCCAAACAACAGGGTTAGCTGTAACATCAGAAGTAGCCCACAAACCATACTCAGTACCAATTAAAACAGTATCTCCGGCATTTGAGTATTCAGCATCATAAACAGGCATCTGAGGTAAATTACCTTGAATATTTCTACGAACTGCAGAACTAGTACTTGTTGCTGTTGACGCATTTGTAATTTCAAATACATTTCCACTCGTATTTCCGAAACCACCAACAGTAATAACTAAGCGATCCTGATCATTCGGACTTAAAGATATCCCAGTAACAGTTGATCCATTGAAGATAATGCTTGATGAAACTACTGAATCAGGATAAGTCACGTTGTGATATAGGTCATTCAATCCATCAAAGCGAACAACATTACCAGAACTAGTTCCAACATAAAGAGAATTACCATCTTTAGAAAATTCAACACAAGTTGGAATTCCGTTATCAGAAGATTCTGGGATTGTAATAAACGAAGGAAGAGAAGCCAAATTNAAAGCTTGTCTTGTAAATCCAAGGCCTGAACCTTGACTTTGAACAAACATTGATTGAACAGGATCCTGAACAACTACAGAGTCATTCGCTTCTAGATTAAAAGGCAAAACNTANTTGAAAGGGAAATCAGCCGTATTACTTAACAGGTTAAGTGTATCTCCGGCATCATATCTTGCAACAAGATAACCGTACACAGCAATTCCTTGGTTAGGAGCTACTGGCCATCTTAGTGCATATTCATTGGTTAGATAGTCAAAAGTTCCTATACTATCATTTGTACCAACCATTCTGATCACACCNTCACCATTGTCATCTACTGCAACCTGAGGGTTAGTNGCTTTNTCTTCNGCAAACTTGATAGACCCTAAAATAATTTCACCTGTGCTTTGTAANGGNTCTAACGTTCCAGTAAAATTTCGTTTCGTTTCATCTCCTGTTCCGATACCTATTTCCGTAGTATCAGCTCTGAATGTTACAGAGTCTTTACTTGTAAGGTCATTAATATTTTCCCAAAGTCCAACAATCGTATTAAATGGACCNCCACCAGATCCTGAGATTACATCTGCAGCAAAATTAGAACCTGAAAACCTTGTTACAACACCATAGTAAAGTGATCCAAAAAGTATTTCATCGATAGATGAATAAGCACATCCAAAGCCATCTCCTCCAATAATTTCAGATGCNGACATACTATTGGCCGCAGTACGAGGATCAATGAACAATGTACCATTATCTTGAGTTCCTCCAACGATTCTACCATCATGAGACATTGCTATGGCATAAAACTGTGTAATGTTAAATCCTCTTAGTGCTGTTGTAAATGTCATGTCACCACTTCCAGCATTGTTTGATACACCTATACCACCATCACTAGCAATATACATCTTAGACGGATCCTTCGGATCAAACTGAATATCATGCATATCAGCATGCACGTAGTACTCTGATGTTGGACTATAATACCATTCTGCNGGTCTGGTCCAAGAATCTTTTACACTATACAACTGCACACCTCCTAAATAAAAACGATACTTATCATCTGGCTGTACAGCAATACACATGTCATAGTANCCTTGGCCATTATCTCCATACAAAGCGAAAGTAGTATCTACTGCATATGTTGGTGCTGAAGGTGAATAGCTAGACCATGTAGCACCTTTATCTGTAGAAACTANAACATCTTGNAANTATGTTCCTCCGGCTGAACCATTCTGCGGAATTACANCNTCACCNCCAATTACAGCATACATCATCGAATTATCTGATGGTGCTATCGCTACATCTGCTCTAATGAAAGAGGGAACTCCTGTTGCTACAGAATAACTACAAGCTACTGTAGGTTGGTCTGAATAATAAAATTGATCAGGTCCATCAACAACAACAATCAATCGACCATCATCTGTTACTTCTATATCGTCTATCTCTTGTGTTAAAACTGAAAAGCAAGTCTGATCATAAAGAGGTTGAGTCCATGTCCCCCCCCCATCTGTACTTACCTGTAAACCTCTATTTGTTCCAGCATAAACATTTCCTTGATTATCAACTACTATTTTGTTTACATAAACCCAGTCTCCAGTTGTTGTGTATGCTGTGGGCACTGTAGCAGGAAGCTGAGAAAAGGAATTACCACCATCTGTAGATTTGTAAATTCCTTTACCCGGACCAGAAGCTGATCCTTCATGGGTATTACCTGTTCCTACGTATATATCTCCATTCGGAGCTTGCGCTATCGTTGATATATGAAGTGACAATTCTTCTAAAGTAGTAGTAGTAGTACTCCAAAAATCTGGATGTGGTTGCCATGTAGCTCCGCCATTTTCAGATACAAATAATCCACCACTCACACCACCGGCAAACAATTTATCAGAATCATCCTTATCAATTAAAATTGAACGTACGCGACCTCCAATATTGTCAGGCCCCATCTCATTAAATGTAAGCCCTAATGAACGACTACTGCGTTTGTTTATCTCAACAACTTCGTGCCAAGCATCAATGGCATCTTGTGGTTCTACTTTTCCTGTTAGAGCATTTGCTCTCACTCTGTCAAAAAATTCTTGGCCGCCATTTCCTTTATGGCTATGTTCCATTTCCTCAGGATTGCTATTTGATGAAACCTTTCCTCTTGGTTCATAACGTCTTATAACATCTCCTCCAGATGTCATTATCGCCATTACGACAACGCTAGCTAAAAATGAAGAACTTAGTAAATATTTAATTTTCATAGTGTTGATTAAAATTCAATTAGTCGGCAAAGCTAAATTTGCGCCAAAATACACAATTTTTAACATTTCTTAACCTGAAATCAACTTAATCGGAACTTTTTAATTCACGAGTGGTTGATTCTATAAAGTAAACGGAATTTTATTTCTCTATATGCTTCTCAGCGTGGTAAGAAGAGCGTACCAAAGGTCCACTTTCAACAAATTTAAACCCCTTTTGAAGTCCTATTTCTTTGTATTCAGCAAATTTCTCAGGTGTTATAAATTCGGCTACCGGAAGATGCTTATAGGTTGGCTGTAAATATTGACCTAATGTCAGAATACTTACCCCCACAGCTCTGAGGTCATCCATTGTTTCCAATACTTCTGCTTCCGTTTCACCAAGCCCTAACATAATACCAGATTTGGTAGCCATACCTCCTTTGGCTAGTCTAAAAAGAACCTCAAGGCTTCTGTCATATTTAGCCTGAATTCTAACTTGTTTGGTAAGCCTACGCACTGTTTCTAAATTATGAGAAACAATTTCGGGAGCTACGGCAATAATTCTTTGAAGATTATCCCATTCTCCTCTGAAATCAGGAATTAATGTTTCCATCGTAGTTTCTGGGCTTAACCTTCTAACGGCATTCACCGTTTCTACCCATATGGTTGATCCACCGTCTTTTAAATCATCACGATCTACAGAAGTAATAACACAGTGCTTCACCCCCATCAACTTTACAGACTTTGCTACTCTTAAAGGTTCAAACGGGTCAACATTATCTGGTTTACCTGTAGCTACAGCACAGAAGCCACATGAACGTGTACATATATTCCCCAAGATCATAAAGGTTGCTGTTCCAGCACCCCAGCATTCTCCCATGTTAGGACAACTGCCACTCTCACAAATTGTATGAAGTTTATGTTCTGAAACTATTTCACGTACATTAAGATAGTCCCTTCCTGTAGGTAATTTTACTCTAAGCCATTTGGGCTTATTTCTCATGACTTTACCTTCAGGGTTATGTACTGAAACGGGCTTCTTTTTTTCTGCTGCTACAACATCCATCTCTTATTCAATTCCTTTTCTTAAAGTTGCTTTTTACCAAACTGAATGCTCACATATAATGTGAAAAAAAATTGGCTATTGTCTTCCGTAGCCATTATTGGTGCTTTGCGGTTAAAGAAATCTAAGTTGGCTCCTACTTCCATTGCTTTGAGCATATTATCTTCAGGAGCATACTCAAAATTAAAGGCAAATTTGGCATGTCCTCCAAATAACATACTCATCTCTCCAAGCCCTCTTGTGAAAGGAGCTCTCCCATAAATGGTGCTTGGATCATGTTTATCAGGATCAAAGACTTCAGTTTGGACGTACATATCAGTGGTTTCCGGAGCAACCGGAACAGGATTCCCGTCTGAATATGCTACATCTAAGTAAATGGGTTTTAGAAAACCAAAGCTTGGTCCAATCGCATAGATATAGCTAACTGCTACACCATTTTTTAATTCTTTACCATTGATTACTTTCTGCTGCATGAATAATGCACGTAAAATCGTTAAAGAGTTTTGTTTGCCATAGTAATACCCTTTAGCATCATCTATGTATGAATTAAAGCTTTTATATTCTTTCGGATGTTTCATGTTCAGCAATTCTGCTGACAAAATGGTCTGTGTTTTTGCACTAGTGTATTGACCATACCTAAAGTTCACTCCGTATCCGTGCGAATGCATATATATGCCACCGGATATGGTAGACCTGTAATAGAGCTTGATGTCTTCTTTTGCTTTTGGTTGCGGCTTATCTTGAGCCTTAAGCAACTGAGGAATTATCAGATACAAGCACAGTAATATGAAAACTATTGGGTTTTTCATCAATAAAACATCAACTGACAAATGTAGCGATTAAACGCTGTATATAAAACTTTGTTTACCCTAGCACTTTAGAGAAGCTAAATACGAAACTTTAAAGCTGATGTTTCAGTTTGTCAATTGAAATTGACATATGAGAAGCATCATATATTGCTTTCCCATTTTTGACTAAAATTAGTTGTGGAGACTGGTGCTCTACATTCAATGACTGTTCAATGTAATTTGATACATCTCTGTATTGAATTAGATCGAGATAATAAAGTGGAAGATCTGTGATATCCCATTTATCATCAACACGTCTTTTTGCCATTGAGGAAATAGAACAACGCGTACTATGCTTAAAAATAACAAAAGCACTTCCGTGCTTCTGAGATTCGTCTACCAAAGTAGCAAATTGTTCAATATTTGTAAGCTCTTTCCAGATTGACATTAAGAGCCAACATTATTATTCTGTACCGGAGTATCAACTTTACCATAAGCCGCACATTTCTGGTGAGAAGTGCAAGAAGCTATTGACAATACTAATACTAAACCGATAAGAGCTATTTGTGTAATTCTTTTCATTATAAAACGTTTTTCATCTATAACACATGAACAAATGTATCAGTTGAAACCCTAAAACACAACTTTAGTTCACAACTCAACCATTTTTTTATCAACGGTTTTCTAAACAAATTAGTGTTTTCCTATAGATTTGCCAGAATGGCAACAGCAGTTAAACCCCAAATAGAAGCATCTTGGTACGAGGTTTTGAAGCCTGAATTTGAAGCTGATTATTTTCAACAAATCAAGGCAACCCTTCTTCAAGAAAAAAAAGAATACACAATCTACCCCAAAGGGAATGAAATCTTTAATGCTTTTAATACCACACCTTTTGACCAAGTTAAGGTAGTTATACTTGGACAAGACCCTTATCATGGTCCGGGACAGGCTCATGGTCTAAGTTTTAGTGTTCCTGATGGCATTACTCAACCGCCTTCTTTAAAAAATGTTTTAAAAGAGCTTGAAGCAGATGTTCATACTCACCCCACAAAAAGTGGAAATTTGATCTCTTGGGCACAGCAAGGTGTTCTATTGTTAAATGCATCACTTACTGTTCGAAAACAAACCCCTGCTTCTCATGCTAATATTGGCTGGCAGACTTTTACAGATGCTGCCATTAAAGCAATTTCAGACCATAAAAAAAATGTGGTTTTTATGCTATGGGGTGGTTTTGCTAAGAAAAAAGCATGGTTAATTGACGATTCTAAACACCTTATTCTGAAAGCAGCACACCCTTCTCCTTTCAGTGCCTATAATGGTTTTTTTGGTTGTAGTCATTTCTCTAAAGCCAATGCTTACCTCAATGAACACCACATATCTCCTATTCAATGGCAATTGCCATAACTATTTGGAAAAAGGTTCGTTATTCTGTATATGAAATGGATTTGGCTGTTTTTTATTTTCTTCCTTTTCCAATTAACATTTGGTCAAAAAACAGTATTTACCTTAGAGGTAATCAACAACAGCAACTCTTCTTTATTTGAACAGCAAATCAAAAAAAGGTCTTACTCTTCTGTAAAAAAAATAGCTGATCGTTTAAAGGAAATTCAAGCAGAACTTATCCGTGAGGGTTTTTTAACAGCCAACATTGACTCTATTCATATTGATAGTTCTACCCATGTTGTTACTGCATTTCTTTATACTGGTGAACAGTACAGCTGGGCTCAATTAAATCCCGGAAAAGTAGACGAAGGTGTTTTATCCAAAATTGGCTTTAGAGATCGATTATACAACAACCGAAAATTTGAACCCTACAAATTAAATCAGCTTTTTAGTGCTCTAATGGATTACTATGAAAACAATGGTTATCCATTTGCTTCCATTCGGTTAGACAGTACCGTTTTTAATTCGGATGGTATCTCTGCAAACATAGCTGTTGAAACAGGGCCTTTTATAATTATTGATACCATTGTTATTTCTGGCGATGCTAACATTTCAGACAACTATATCCAAAGCTACATTGGTATTAAACCTAACCAACCTTATAGCGAACAGAAATTTGAAGAAATCAGTAATCGTATTGCTGAAATACCTTTTGTAAAGGAGACAGGATCGGCAGAAATTTTATTCACAGAAGACAAGGCTAGGTTGGAACTATTTCTTACCAAAGAACAAGCCAGTTCATTTAATGGGGTTATTGGCTTTCAACCTGATGATGAAACGGGAAGAATAACCATTACAGGAGATGTGGACCTCGATTTAAAGAATGTACTGCGAGCAGGAGAAGAATTAAGCCTTAACTGGAGTCGCATTGATTCAGGAACACAAGAGTTGGCTGTTAGCCTTTCTATCCCATACCTTTTTAGAACGCCATTGGGGGTTCAAGGTGATCTAAACATCTACAGAAGAGACACCACGTATAATAATGTAACACTCGAAGGTGCTATTCAATATTATTTCAAACGAGGCAATTACATTGAAGGGTTTATTGAAAACCAAACCAGTAACCTTATTTCAACCGAAGGGTTTGAAAACTATGAAGATTTACCTGCTAACTCCAGTACTAAACGCACATCATACGGACTTGGCTACCATGCAACTCATCTTGACTATCGTTACAACCCTACAAAAGGAATAAGTTTTGACGCTTCTTTTAGTGTTGGTGAAAAAGAGATTATTCCTGAATCTACCTATGAAAATCTTCAATACGACACCTTAGAATTAGTTTCTACTCAATTTAATATTGAAACTGATATAAGTTATTACATCCCCTTATTTCCTCAAACTACTTTGAAATTGAGAGCACAAGCTGCTCATATTGAAAACGACCAGCTTTTTACCAATGAACTTTACCTAATAGGCGGCTTAAAAACGTTAAGAGGTTTTGACGAGCAAGCCATTTTTGCTTCTTCGTATGCTATACCTTCTATTGAGTTTCGCTATCTATTGGAAAAGAACTCGTACCTCGCTGCTTTTTTTGATTACGCTTGGTATGAACGAAAAACAGTAACGGAATATACTTCTGACACTCCCTTTGGTTTTGGAGCTGGTCTTTCTTTTCAAACCAATGCAGGAGTTTTTTCGTTGTTTTATGCGTTGGGCAAACAATTTAATAATCCAATTGAATTCCGTTCCGGTAAAATCCATTTTGGCTTTGCCAGTTTGTTCTAACAGCGTAATTTGGTCTGTTCACTAGGAGTAGCATTATGGAGATTGTTTTTTTAGGTGTTGGAGTTGTTTTGGGTATTGTTATCGGTTTCTTTTTAGGGAAGCGAAAACCCGTTGATTATGAAACCAATCAGCAAGATCAACAGTTGCTTCAAGCCGTTCAACAAGAGGTGCATCAATTAAAGTCTGAGCTAAAAAAAGCAGATGAACTTAAAAACGATGCAGAAAAGAATGCTGCTGTTATTGAGCAACGTCTAGAAAACGCCAAAGAAAATTTTAGTGAACAAAGACAGCGCATTAAAGAACTTACAGACAAGAATGAATCTCTCATTTTGGAAAACCGTTCTTTAAGTAACGCTATTGCTGAGTTTAAAACCAACAATGCTGCGCTAGAACAGCAAAAGAAGGAACTAGAAGAAATCAAAGAAAAGTTCACTAAAGAATTTGAGTTAATTGCCACTCAGCTCTTGAAAAAGAACACTACAGAATTGAGTGAAACCAATCAAAAAAGATTGGGAGAAATTCTGTTTCCATTTAAAGATCAAATCGACAAATTTGAAAAGAAAGTACATGAAGCTTTTGACAAAGAGTTTCGTGACAAAGCCAGTTTAAAAGCTGAGATTAAAAATTTGTTTGACCTTAGTCAGAAACTAAGTACAGATGCTGAAAACTTAACCAATGCGCTTAAAAACGACAGTAAAAAACAAGGAAACTGGGGCGAGATTATACTTGAGCGTGTCTTAGAGCGATCTGGGCTAATCAAAGGGCAAGAATACGACACTCAATACTCCACTGAAAATGAAGAAGGCAATGTTATCCGACCTGATGTTGTAATTCAATTGCCCGACAACAAGCACGTTATTGTAGATGCTAAAGTGTCTCTTACCGCCTATGAAAGTTTTGTTAATTCTTCTGATGAACAACAGCGTGAACTTGCTCTAAAAGCGCATTTAACTTCTGTTAAAAATCATGTTAAAGATTTAAGTTCTAAAAATTACCAGACCGGTGTGGGCATCAATGCGCCAGATTTTGTACTCCTTTTTATGCCCATCGAATCTGCCTTTAGTCTGGCTGTTCAACACGACAATGAATTGTTCAGTTTTGCTTGGGAAAAGCGTATTGTGATTGTGAGTCCTTCTACATTATTGGCTACCTTGCGTACCATCGCCAGTATTTGGAAACACGAACGTCAAAACCAAAACGTGATGGAAATTGCTCGCTTAGGCGGAGACATTCACGATAAATTGGCACGTACCATGGATGAACTCCAAAAAATTGATCTGGATTTTGAAAAAATGCACGGAAACTACAAATCTGCCTTTAAGCGACTATATACCGGAAAAGGTAATGTAATCCGTACCGCACAAAAAATGAGTGAACTCGGAGCTAAAACTCAACGAAAATTATCCGTTAACGATACTGATGAAGCGCTTGAAAAATAATACCATGCAAAAAAGAAATATGCGTCATTATCTGTTCTTCATTTCCTTTTTATCTCTTTTTCTGTGGAGCTGTAGCTCTACTCAGCAGATCAGTAGAAGAAACCTTTCTGAAGTTTATAAAACTGGAAATGAAAAACTACAGACAGATTTTTTGGTCTACCATAATAGTGAAAAGGAGTCTACAGTACACTTCCAAATTGACACAAAAAAATTGACGTACGCTCGACAAAGTTCTGCTGAAAATGGAATTTACAGCGCCAAAGCTAAGATTCAGTACATGCTGTTTAAGTCTTATGACGACCATGAATTGGTTGATAGCGGATCAATGCAAATTGAAGATTTTTCCAATCAGCTTGATCAACATTTGATCTATGGTAAATTTAATATCCCTGTAAATTATGGGGCTTACAATGCTTTAATGGTACAAATTACTGATGTCTATCAAGACGAAACATTTGACTATTACATTACCATAGATAAGACCAGTCATGACAACCGCCAAAACTTCTTAGCTGTTGATCCGGAAACCAACACGCCTATTTTTAGAGATTGGTTTTACGACAACGAAGAAATTCACATTATGTATAGTAATGAAAGTATCAGTTCATTGCACATCAAGTATTACAACCGCGATTTTGACATTGCTCCTCCTCCATTTGTAGTCTATAACCCTAAGCAATTTGACTACCTCACAGACAACGAATTCGATGTTTCGATTTCTAATGAAGGGTATTTTTCTTTTAAAACAACTGTTGAGGGGTTTTATCACATTCAAGTAGACCCTAACAAACGAGAAGGTTTTACGCTATTCCATTACAATGATGGTTTTCCTAAAATTAACACTCCTTATGAAATGGTTTCGGCATTGCGTTTTGTCACCAGTAAAAATGAGTTTGAGGATTTAATGGATGCTGCAGATCAAAAAGAAGCTTTGGACAAATTTTGGCTGCGCATTGCCAACAATCCAGATCGGGCTCGGGAACTGATTAAAGCGTATTATAACCGGGTTCAAAATGCCAATATCTTTTTCTCTTGTCACAAGGAAGGCTGGAAAACAGACCGAGGAATTGTATACATCGTTTTTGGTCCTCCAGACATTGTCTATAAATCATCTAGCGCAGAAAGCTGGGTTTATGGAGAAGAAAACAACTACTTATCTGTCACCTTCAATTTTATAAAAGTAGACAATCCTTTCTCTGACAGAGATTATACGCTCAAACGCTCACCCATTTATAAAAACCAATGGTATAGAGCCGTTGACAGTTGGAGGCAAGGAAGAGTTACCAGTTTAGATTATTAAACATACATAGCAAGTTGAAAGATAAAGATTACGACAACCTTATTTACGGTATAAGACCTGTATTAGAAGCCATTGAAGCCGGAAAAACATTAGACAAAATTTTTGTTCAGAAAGGGCTTCAAAGTGAGCTTTGGCATGAGTTAAGGGATGCTTTAAAAGCAAATGGAATCTCTTATTTCTCCGTTCCTATTGAAAAGCTCAATCGCTTAACCCGTAAAAACCATCAAGGGGTAACAGCATTTATATCGCCTATTGCGTTTCACGATTTAGGAGAACAAATTCAATCGTCATTTGAAAGCGGAAAAACACCTTTGTTTTTAATGCTAGATAGTGTTACCGATGTGCGCAACTTTGGTGCTATTGTCCGTACGGCAGAATGCTCTGGAGTTGATGCTATTATTATTCCACATAAAGGATCTGCAAGTATTAATGCTGATGCTGTAAAAACATCTGCAGGAGCTTTATTCAACGTTCCGGTTTGTAAAGAACACAGTTTGGTTCGTGCCGCTTCGTTTTTACAAAATAGCGGTTTTCAAGTTGTAGGATGTACAGAGAAAACCGAAAACCACATCTATGACTGTGATTTTTCAGTTCCAACAGTAATTGTTATGGGAAATGAAGAAACCGGTATTTCTCCTGATTTGATGACTAAAGCAGATACCAATGTGAAGATACCCATGTACGGAACCATTTCTTCTTTGAATGTATCTGTAGCCACCGGGGTAATTTTATACGAAGTAGTTCGACAACGATTTGAGCCATGAAAACTTTCATAACCTTTTTACTGATCTCTATTTCTACACTTGTTGTTGCACAAGATTTCTCAAGTGATTTTTCGTGCAGGGCAAGCAAACAAAATCAAACATGGTTTCAGCAAAGAGGTATTGAAAGCACAGGCAACGAGCGTAGCGATTCTATCGATATTCTCCATTACGCTATTCATTTAGACATTTCTGATTTACAAAGTCAGGAGATTAGTGGAAAGACAGTTGTTCGTTTAACTCCTAAAACCAGTTCTATTCAGGCTGTTCCTTTAGATTTACTCGCTCTGACTGTAGATTCTGTTAGCATTCAAAATGCGCTATTGAATTACACATACAATGACACATTGTTGAACATTCAATTGACGAATGCTCTTCTTCAAAATGATACGCTGGAAATTGAAGTCCATTATCATGGTCAACCGGCTACAGATGCTCAATGGGGTGGCTTTTACTTTAACAATGAATATGCTTTTAACCTAGGCGTTGGATTCATTGCGAATCCACACAATTACGGAAGGGTTTGGCATCCTTGTTTTGATAATTTTACGGAACGTGCTACTTATGATTTTCACATTGAAACCGGTAGTGGGAAAGTTGCTACTTGTAATGGTGATTTAATTAGTGAAACAGTACTGGGATCAGGGCACACACTACGTCATTGGCAAATGCAGCAAGCTATTCCTACTTATTTGGCTTGCGTAGCAGTTGGTTCTTACGAAACGGTTCACATGAATCACACCGGTATTCAAAACAATATTCCAATTACACTTTACGCAACAGCTTCAGACACATCAGCTATGAAGCAATCTTTTGTGCATTTGAACAATGCTATTTCTGCTTATGAAAATGGCTATGGCACACACCCTTTTAGTAAAGTTGGGTATTCATTAGTTCCTTTTAATGCTGGGGCAATGGAACATGCGACAAACATTGCTTACCCTATTTATGCTGCTAACGGAACAACAGGTTCTGAAACGTTAATGGCGCATGAACTAGCGCATCATTGGTGGGGAGATTTTGCAACGTGTGAAACTGCTGGTGATATGTGGCTCAACGAAGGTTGGGCTTCTTTTTCTGAAATGTGGTTTCTAGAGAATGTATACGATAGAGCAACATACACAGCAGCATTGGATGCTACCCATTATGCTGTCTTGCGCAATGCACATCGTGATGAAGGTGGATTTAGAGCAGTAAGTGGTGTTCCTCATGAATATACATACGGCACACATGTTTATGACAAAGGTTCATTAGTAGCACACAACATGAGAGGATATCTTGGTGATGATGAATTTTTCACCGGCATAACCGGATTTCTTCAATCTCGTGCTTACCAAACCATGAACAGTGAACAATTTCGCGATTATTTATCTGCGAATACTTCAATGAATATGGGCAGTTTCTTTAACGATTGGGTTTTTTCAGGAGGCTGGAACGATTTTGAGTTAGACTCTTTTCAAGTGAACCAAAATGGAAGTACTTATTCCGTACAATTATTTATTGAACAGAAGCTGTTTGGAAAATCAACACTTCATGAAAATGTACCACTTGAGGTAGGTTTTTATCAATCTGATTTTTCTTTTGTATTAGACACTGTAATGGTTTCCGGACACTATTCTTCGGTTGATGTCGCGTTAGATTTTGAGCCGGAATGGATTACCTTAAACCCAACTCATCAGTTGGTTTACGCTACTACAGATATTTTCGAAACAGTTTCCGGGCAAAATACGCTTTCTGGTTATTCTGATATGAACATTACCGTAACCGAAGCCGGTGATTCTTCATTGATTCGTGTTGAACACCACTATACGCAACCAGATCCTGTAAAAAACTGGGAAGAAAAACCCTATCGTTTGGGCGACCATTATTGGGAAGTTTCAGGAATTCTATCGGATAATTTCAATGCTAGCAGCAGTTTGTTTTACGATGGCCGAAGCACCAGTGTTCAACTGGATTCGTCTTTGGTAAAAATCAGTGAAGATGCACTCATTTTAGTGTATCGAGAAAATGCAGCTGACGATTGGGTTGAGTATAACAATTACCAAAAAAACACACTAGGATCGGCTACGAATCAATTTGGCATTGTAGAAATCTTTGACCTTCATCCTGGACAATATGCTTTCGCGAATATTGATTCAACCGTATTGAGCAATGCTTCACCTCAAAACGAAGAGGCCTTTTTCAACATTTATCCTAACCCTACAAATGGAAAGATCAACTTTGAGTTTGAGAAAAAGACGCCCAACACTATTCAGGTTTATTCCGTTGACGGAAAACTTGTTGAACGCTTTTCAACCGGAGGACAAAAAAAGCTACAGCATGATTTTTCTCACTTGAGAAACGGCCTTTACTACTTTGTTGGAATCAGTGAAACCTCAATTGTTGCGGCTGGGAAGTTCATTCTTCGCCAGTAATTAATACGTTAACTTTAGTTTTTCAAAGAGTGTTTTAGATGGAATTCCAAAAGCGATTCCTTCAATGCCTATCCCATTTACTTTAGAACTCACCACTCCAATAACAACTCCCTCTTTGTTCAACAATGCTCCTCCACTATTCCCCGCATTCACCGAAGCATCTGTTTGAATAAGCTCTGTTCCTCCATCGCGTTTTCTCCGGGCAGAAACAATTCCTTTCGTAATGGTTTGTCCTAAATCTTCGGCTGTAGGTGTTCCTACTGCATAAACATCTTCGGCTATTTCAATATCCTTGTCGCTAATTTTAATCGGACGTAAACTGTCTTTTTCGATTTTCACCAGTGCCAAATCATACACCTTACTTTCTCTCACAACAACACCTTTGTGTTTCTCGCCATTGCTCAGCATTACAGATAAGCTATCTCCGCTACGTGCTACAACATGATAATTGGTCACAATGTAACCGTCATTGCTCACAATAAACCCACTACCGTGTCCTTTGTCATCTCCCCTAAAAATGGTTACGGAAGATTTAATGCTTTCTGGTAAAGTGGTAACAAATTCATTGTTGGTAATCAGAGTAATAGGCTCAAAAGCAGATTCTACATCCAGTTGACTTCTGTCTTTTAATAATTTATGGACTTCTTCATTGTTAAGAAAATCAATCAATCCATCTTCAATTGCATCTTTGAAAGACTCTAAAACTACATTCTCATACCCATAATATGTTGCGGTAAAAACACCAGATTCACAATCGGTAGTCATTTCAAACTCAACGTTATCATAATAGTCTAACACTTCCCATTTTACAGTTAGATCATGCTTTACAGAAGGGTTTAACACCCAAGACTTCACCGCTGTTTTATTGATCAAATCAATGTTTACCTTTTCAACCGTAGCATTGATTTTCATGTTATTGATGTAACTGTTCTTTAATATTCTACGGGTTGTATCAATGTATCCTTTTTCGGCTAAAATTTCATTTAAAATATCCTGAAACTGAGTATTCTCCACCACCAGACTATCTCCTTCATTGCTATTGATAACAGGGGCAACATCTTTTCTTGAAAGGTAGGATTGAAAATTTCTAAACTCTCTAAACGTGTAATTTTCAGCATTTACGTTCAGGTCTACTTTATTCAATTGTATTTCTTTCTCGTCTTCTTCTCTAACAGGCCACTCTTTTAGCGTTATATCAGAATAATCCCAAACGGAAGGATACTTATAGGCTTTATTGCCAAAATCGTAGAAATAAGGCAAAACAAGTAAAAGGCTCATATACTTTAACGTTGAAGCTTTATGATAGCCCTGAACCGTATATTCTGTTTTATACCCTTCTCTTCTTAATTCTATTTGATGGCCATTATAGTTTCTTTCAATGAGATAACGACCGTTCTCTTCCTGAGGCTTTTTTCCGTCAAAATAAAATGCCGTGCTATCCTGTTTCAGTACAGTAACACGCTGGTATTTTGAGTTTAAAATGGAAGCACAGCTCGATGATAACAAGACTGTTCCAAAAAGGAGGAAGTAGAAATAACTTTTCATAATGTGCACAAAAAAATTCCGAACAAATGTAAAGGTTCATTTACAAGTGTTCGGAATTAGTTCTCGAAATGCGATATGTAGCTGTTGAATTACCTTAAAGCGGCATTCAACTCTTGTTCGTATGCTTTTACCAACTTGGTCATTACTTTATCAATTTGCTGATCGGTAAGGGTTTTGTTTTCATCTTGAAAGGTGAAACTTACAGCATAAGATTTCTTCCCTTCTTCCAGGTTTTTCCCTTCATAAACATCAAACAAATTGACTGCTTTCAACAATTTTTTCTCTTGTTTTCCGGCAATGGTTTCAATTTCGTTAAACGCAACGTGCTTGTCTAACAACAGTGCCAAGTCTCTTCTTACTGAAGGGTATTTTGGCAATGGTTGGAATTTCACTTTTACGCGTTTTGTCCAACTTAGTATGGTTGTCCAGTTCAGCTCTGCTGCAAAAACAGCTTGTTTCACATCAAATTTAGAAGCTAAATCAACCGAAACTTTTCCAAGTGTTCCAACCGCTTCTTTGTTCAAAATGATGTCTAAACCATAATCGAAAGCACTATGTTGTGTTTCGTTCCACTCTAGTCTAAACTGATTCAATCCTAGGTTTTGGAAGATGGCTTCTACAGCACCTTTTAAATGGTAGAATGTTGTTTTTTCTGTGGGTTGCATCCAGCTTTCATCTCTACGATTCCCACTGATTGTTACCAACAAGTTTTCGTGCTCTTCACGCTTATCATCTACTACTGCATATACTTTCCCAAACTCAGCCAATCTTAAATTCTCAGACTTTCTATTTTGGTTATACGCTACTGTTTTTAAGGCATCAAACAACAGCGTTTGGCGCATCACATCTAGCTCAGAACTCAATGGATTTTTAATGCGAATAGCATTGCTTTTGTTCCAATAACCTTCTGTGTAATACGATGAAGCGGTCAATGAATTGTTCATCATTTCATAAAAGCCCAAACTCGCCAATTGATCTGCAATTCTATTTTTCATTACAACAGGATCAGGATGTTGACGATAGCTCAATGAGCTGGTCATTTTCTCTGGCAATTCAACATTGTTGTAACCGTAAATACGCAATACTTCTTCTACCACATCAGCTTCGCGCTGAACGTCTACACGAAAAGGAGGAACAACCAATTCCAAAGTATCTTCGCTCTCTTTTGCAATTTCAATGTCTAGTGAAGTAATGATCGATTTTACAGTTGCTTTATCAATTGCTTTACCGATTAAAGTATTGCAACGCTCATATGAAAATGTAACTTCAAATGGTGGAATTTCTTTGGGATAGATGTCTTTAACTTCCATCGCAACTTCACCTCCGGCAACTTCCTGAATCAATAAAGCAGCACGCTTCAAAGCTTCAACAGTAATGTAAGGATCCGTTCCACGTTCGTAACGGAAAGAAGCATCCGTATTTAAACCATGACGCTTGGCTGTTTTTCTTACCCAAACCGGATTAAAATAGGCAGATTCTAAGAAGATATCAGTTGTTGCTGTTGAAACACCCGATTTTAAACCTCCAAATACACCGGCAATGCACATACCTTCTTCGGCATTGCAAATCATTAAATCGCGGTCTGACAATTTGCGTTCCGTTTCGTCTAGAGTTACAAAAGGAGTTCCTTCAGCTAAAGGCTGAACAATGACTTTGTTCCCTTTGATTTTTCCCGCGTCAAATGCGTGTAAAGGTTGCCCCATTTCATGCAAAACGAAATTGGTAACATCTACTACGTTATTGATTGGAGCAATGCCTATGGCGCGAAGTTTTGTCTGCAACCATTCTGGTGAAGGCTTTACAGTAACACCTTTAATTGTTGTTCCTGTGTAACGCGGACAAGCTTCTGTATTTTTAAGTTCAATGTCTATTTCTAATTCCTGATTGTTCACTTTAAACGCTTCGATTGAAGGTCTTTTTAAAGTATCGCCCAATTGCAATTCAGGATTCAATTTTTTCAATGCGATTAGATCTCTGGCTACACCAATATGAGAGGCTGCATCAGCTCGGTTAGGCGTTAATCCTATTTCAATCAAATAATCGTCTTCTAGGTTAAAATGGTCTGCAGCTGCAACACCAACTGTTACACCTTGATCTAATACCATAATTCCAGCATGACTTTCTCCCAAGCCCAATTCGTCTTCGGCACAAATCATTCCTTCGGAAACTTCACCTCTGAGTTTCCCTTTCTTGATTTTAAGAGCGTTTTCTCCATCAGGATAAAGTGTAGTTCCTACAGTAGCTACAACTACTTTTTGCCCTGCTGCTACGTTAGGTGCACCACAAACAATTTGAAGTGGTTCATCGCCTCCTACATTTACTTTGGTAACTTTTAATTTATCGGCATTTGGATGTTGCTCACATGCTAAAACTTCACCAATCACCACACCTTCTAATCCGCCTTTAACGGCTTCTATTTTTTCCAGCCCTTCTACTTCCAATCCAGAATCGGTAAGCAGTTCTCCCACACGTTGCGGTGTTTCATTAATATTGATGTAGTCTTTTAACCAATTAAGAGAAATCTTCATGAAATGTGTCTTTTAGCGGATGCAAAGGTAAGTGTTCTAGCGCAAGTAAAAAGAGCCTTCAAACGCTTTATCTTCTAGTTTATGAACACAATTGATATTGAACAAAAACGTTGTTAATGCGTCTATTAAATAGTATCATTGAGTTTACAATAAAATACCTTAATTGCATTATGAAAAACTTAACCAAAATTATCGTAGCCCTTATTGTTATCGTATCTCTATCAAGTTGTGCTGCTGTTCAATCACCTTTAATGGGATCTGCTTTTTCAAAAGTAAGTGCCCCTGTTACTGCTACAGGTAACGAGGTAGGAACTAAAGTAGGAACTGCCTCTGCAATTTCAATTGCGGGTATAGTGGCAATTGGAGATGCCAGTATTAATAAGGCTGCTAAAGAAGCAGGAATCACAAAGATTTCTCACGTAGATTACAGCGTTGTTAATATTGCTGGTTTTTATGCCGAATACAAGGTTTATGTATACGGTGAATAATTCATCCTTTTTCGAAAAAAATAATCTTAAAAAGTCCGGTCTATTTTACTAGATTGGACTTTTTATTTTTCAAAAAAACAATGCATAAAGTATCACTCTTCATTTTCTTGTTTTCTCTTCTTTCTGTTCCATTAACTGCTCAAAAAACAGAGAAATTTCTTGAACACCGGCTCATTAAAGATGGGCACATGTATTTTATTCATGATTTAGAATACAGTTCAAATTCAAAAGGGTCATATATTGAAAATGATTTTACGTTTACAAAAACGACAACGAATGTAAACGCCATTTGCAATACTTCTTTGTACAGTAAAACAGCTAAAGGCATTCCTGATTCAGTAGTTGTTTCTAATGCCTCTGAACATTATACGATACATGGAGATCAAATACAGTTGTTCTATGCTGAGAAAGAGAAAAAGCACTGGAAATCTCGCTTGAGTATTCCCTTTGAAGAAAACCAATTCTCATCCTTACTTTCATCTGCAGAAGGGCTCACTTTTGAATTTTATTATGGAGAAGTAAGCTATACTATGACTTTGAAAAAAAAGTTTTTCTCTGTGTTAGAAGAAGCTTATGAAATCATTCAATTAAATACTTCTCAATCTTCTCATTAATTTCCACCTCATTATTTGTAAATTACTGCCATGAAAACTNTTCGCCTATTCCCACTTTATTTATTGGTTAGTCTCTTTTTATCCAGCTGCTGTTGTGATGAGTACNATCACGAATATCGAATAGAAGGAATCACTTCTATTGATCATATTGATAATTCAGATGCTTACTTTCAATTTGTTGATGCTGGCTCTGAAATTCCTGCTACAGCATATGGCATTCGAATAAAGCTTAATTCCCCGTTAAAAAGAGTATGGCAAGAAGATGATTGCTCTGATGGTTGTGAAGATCACTATCATTATTTCACCAATAAAATTGACTCTGTTGAACTAATTACATTAAACGATTACGATTCTTCACATNTAGCCGGGTCTGATGTTTCTGGCTATGCAAAGTATGCTATACCCGATAATTTTAATGATGTAAATTGGCCAAAAGCCAAAGACTATTACAACACCNGTAAATCATTTATTAAAAAAGACATTTTCATGTTGTTGTATACCCCTACCGAGTATCCGGGGATGCATCAATTTGCTTTCAATATTTACCTGCGCGACACCGTTTATTCCGATACAACAACTCTAGTTCAACTTACCTCTGCCCAATGAAACAGCTTCTTATTGCCTTACTGGTTACAACCTCTCTCATGGGATATTCTCAGGATTATGAATATCATGAAAAGCTTTTTGACGAATACATGCTATCGTTTAGCTACATTCAAAACCGTTCTATAAAAGGAAATAAAGACTATCACTTGAATTGGGGAAGCAATCTTGTTGACCTAAAGTTTAGAGTTGGTTTTGATGCTTCTCAATTATTTGCATTTATAGGAGCCTCGGTTCACATGAATCAGAATAAAAACATTGATGCTCCCCAGTATTGGAATACAANTGCTTATGACAAAGGTTATGAACTCGTTGGTACTAATGTTGAAGGGAAGTACTTATTAGGAGAAAACACTGGTTTTCAGTCTCCTTTGCCCTCACTTTATTTTGGAGTAGGTTATACGTTAATTGAGCTTGAAAAACTGAAAATTGAGCCTTACATGTCTTTGGGGAATCAGTACGATAATTTTGATTTTGTTGTGTACAAGTACCTGAAAGAAGACAATGCGCATGACAAAATNATACGTGAATTAGACATTGAAACNGAAGGTTTCTTTCCTACNGTAAGTGCNGGAGTAAACGCACGTGTTTCACTGGGAAAAAATGTAGGAATCATGTTATTTGCTACTTATCAAACCATGTGGGTAACGCACGATTATATCTATTCTAACTCTGATGATTATGGCGGTGAAGAGCTTACTTCAGGAGANCGAACAATCAATTATGACCATTTTCAATTAGGGGCCTCTTTTTTCCTCTCTTTTTAACTGATTCTACTCCAATTAGGGCGGCTTTTCATAAAACGTGTAAAAGCCTCTTTAATGTTTTGATGTGCTGGAAATTCCAGNTTTGGATCAACTTTTAAAATTTGTGCTGCGGCATTTCTAGCCAGTTGNAATATTTGGTCGTCTTTGGCTAAATCGGCTAATTGTAAATTGAGTGCTCCACTTTGTTGTGTTCCCATTAAATCTCCAGGTCCACGTAACTTCAAATCTTCTTCAGCCACCTCAAAACCATCGTTGGTTCTTACCATGGTTTCCATNCGTGTTCTNGCTTCTTTCGAGAGTTTTTCTCCGGTCATTAACACACAATAAGATTGTTCAGCCCCACGNCCTACTCTACCACGTAGNTGGTGTAATTGCGACAATCCAAAGCGTTCTGCATTTTCAATGACCATTACCGAAGCATTGGGCACATTTACNCCCACTTCAATAACAGTTGTAGCAACCATAATCTGGGTTTCNCCCTTTACAAAACGGTTCATTTCAAAGTCTTTATCGGCAGCCTTCATCCTACCATGCACCACACTGACCTGAAACTCGGGAAAAGCTCTTTTGATGCTCTCATACCCCTCATCCAAATTTTTTAAATCGAGGGTTTCAGATTCTTCTATTAACGGATACACAACATAAACCTGACGGCCTTTTTGTATTTCATTTTTGATGAAACCAAACACTTTTAAACGCGAGCGTTCAAAGAAATGATTGGTNTGAATGGGTTTTCTCCCNGGTGGCAATTCATCAATAACCGAAACATCTAAATCNCCGTAAAGCGTCATGGCTAGTGTACGCGGAATAGGCGTAGCACTCATGACCAACACGTGAGGTGGAAGTGTATTTTTCTTCCACATTTTACTACGNTGAGCGACTCCAAAACGATGTTGTTCGTCAATAACTACCAATCCTAAATTTTGGAACTTCACCTTGTCTTCNANCANAGCNTGTGTTCCGATCAGGATATTCAANTCGCCACTTAACAGTTTTTCGTGCAATTCTTTTCGTTCAGCAGTTTTGGTTGAACCCGTTAGTAAAGCCACATTAAGGTTCATGTCTCTCAACTGCTCTTCAATGGTTTCAAAATGCTGTGTTGCTAAAATTTCNGTTGGTGCCATTAATGCCGCCTGATAACCATTATCAATGGCCAACAGCATCACTAAAAGTGAAACCATTGTTTTTCCACTCCCNACATCACCTTGTAACAAACGGTTCATTTGCTGACCAACCCTGAGATCTTTTCGAATTTCTTTGATGACTCTTTTTTGGGCATTTGTTAATTCAAATGGAATGTGGTTCGAGTAAAAAGTATTGAAATGCTCGCCCACCTGCTCAAAAACAAATCCTTTTGTAGCTTGCTGGCGGTAGAGTTTCATGCGCAAAATCTGCAATTGAATAAAGAATAGTTCTTCAAATTTCAATCGNAATTGAGCGCGTTGCAATGCTTTTACATCTTCTGGNAAGTGAATTTGCTGAATGGCTTCATCTCTGCTCATCAAGCGNTAATCTTCAATTACTTCCGGTGAGAGCGTTTCTTTGACTTTACCTTTCAGTTGCGGAATGAGCACTTTCTGTAGTTTCTCAATGCCTTTACTGTTTAGGCCACGTGAATTGAGCTTTTCAGTCGTATTGTAAACAGGCTGCAATGCCGATTTTGTATGTGCGTTTGCTTTAGAAAGCGGTTCAAGATCAGGGTGTGCAACATTCAACTTTCCGTTAAACACGGAAGGCTTTCCGAACAGCACATAAGTAACACCCGGTTTTAAACTTCCTTTGATCCATTTTACACCTTTGAACCATACGAGCTCCAAAACACCAGTATCGTCATAAAACTCAGCCCGAAGNCTTTTTGATCNNGGTTTTCCCAGTTCTTCTACATTNCCTAATCTGCCAATAANTTGAATATTGGGCAGTTCTGCATTNACCTCAGCAATCTTNTAAAACTTAGACCGGTCGATGTAGCGAAAAGGATAATGCTGAACAAGGTGTTTGAATTTGAAAATCCCCAGTTCTTTTTGAAGCAGTTCAGCACGTGTTGGCCCTACTCCTTTCAGAAATTCTATGTTGGTTTCAAGAAATGACAATCTTCACTTTTTTGCGCAGCGCCTAAATTACNGCAAACAAAAAAATCTTGCTGAATACAAANCAAAAAAGCCGNTTGCTTTCGCAACCGGCTTCTGAAAAAGTTAAAAGTAATTCTAAGAAAGGATGGTTTATTTCNTCACTAAAGAAACTGTTTCGCCTAATTCATTTTTNATTACATATACTCCGCTAGCCAAATTACTAACGTTTACAGTTTGAGCATTTGTAACTTGAATTAATGTTCTTCCGCTTAAATCGTAAATGGTNTAATCTCCCATTTTGTTAAAGCGAACTTCAGTTCCGTTTGCTGGGTTTGGATAAACTGAAAGTGCAATTTCTTCGTTGTTCAATTCTTCAGTTCCTACTAAACCAGTTACTTCAAATACAGTAACAGTACCGCTGATTTCGTTTGAAGTAACTACAAAAGTTCTTCCATCAGGNCTAACTGCAGCGTCAATAACAATTACATCTTCAACACCTAAATCGCCTACAGCAGGGTTAGTACCACCACCAGAAAGCTCAGCATCTACAGAAAAATCACGGTTGTTTACATAAGTTACATACTCAGGAGCTGTTGGATCTGCGATGTTGTATACAAACACACCACCCATTCTTTCCATTCCGATGAATGCATGAGGCTCACCATTTAATGTNGCAACAGTAATTGCTTCNGGCTCAGGGCCTTTNTTATCNGAACGACTTTCGAAACTATCGTTCTCATCGTTATTGCTGTTAAAATCATTTGGATAAGCTTGTGCTGTGTATTGTTCAAACTCATCACCNCTATCCCATACGATTGAACCATCTGCTGCATTCCAGATCGTAAATGAACGAGCTCCATATGCATACAATTCCTCAAACTCACCATCGTTATCCGTATCNCCCATTGAAATGGTAATGTTCAAGCGACCAAGAACAGTATCTTCTTGTAATTCTGCAGCATTAGGAAAAGCTGTAGCATCTAGCGTAATGTCTTTAATTCTTTCTTCTTCTGAGTAAGCATCATAATCTCTGGAATCACCTTCGTTAGCAGTTAATACATAGCCACTTCCGTTGATTGTTGCATANGCAATCGCATCTGGAAGGTAAAGACCATATACAGGGTGTTCAGCAATTTTAATTCCGCTGTCTTTATCAGAAGGATCAAGTCCCATTCCGGCAACACTGTGATCTTTAGCTCCGAAAGGAACAACGTCAACAATCGTNTTTNTCATTAAATCAACAATTGCCAAAGCGTTNTTTTCNTGAAGAGNTACGTAAGCATAATCAGAGTTATCTGAAATAGCTACATATTCTGGCTCAATGTTGTTGGTTGTTAATTTAGAACCATAAGCGGCTTTTAACATTACATCATCAATTTGCCAAGTCTCACATGAATCTGAAACACTACCACTNGANGTNTAATGNAANGCTACNTGNATAACATTTCCNGTATACGCAGAAAGNTCAATTGNACCTGATTGNGTANCNGTNAANNTTCCNGGTGAACGCGTAAAACTTANAGTATCCCANGTTGCANCAGTTGGAAGTGCTGAAGAATCATAATCAGCAGAAACCAATGCATTGAAAGTACCNCCACCNAAATCATCGTAATAGGCTTTTGTATTTNCAAANGANAATTCGATNAANCCNTAATCTCTAACATCTACCGGATCAGAAATTAACCATGCATCTGCNGGAGTNTTATTAGGNAANCTTGNNTTATATCCNCTANNTTCNGCANAATGNTCNCCATNAGTANTCATCNTAANACCANGCNTNNTTAGNAGTTAATGCTACACTGTNCCAGTTATCAATTCCGATTGAATCTACTTCAAAATCATCATCGATGTGAACTAAAGTATCGTTAGCACCGAAAATGCGAACACCTGNATCAAGTGTTAAACCATCAAAAGTAATTTGAGTAGCGTTTGCTTGAGTAACACTAGCAACACCACCTGAGATATCGATTACAGTAATAGAACCAGCNGGATCTCTTGTCCAATCATCGTTTGGTTCACCTTCATTAGCTACAACTACCTTAGTACCGTCTTTTGAAACGGCTACCATATCAGGTAAAGCTCCTGCTTCAATTTGAGCAACAAATTGTCCTTGGTTATCAAAGAAAACAACAGAACCGTTGTCTTGCTTTTCGTCTGCTTCAACAGCGACTACAAANTATCCGTTAAATGCTTTAACACTGTTTACACCACCACCGTATGGAGACAAGTCGATTGTAGCAACACTTACTAAGTTATCAGGGTCTGAGAAGTCAACAATTTCAACTTCNTTNTTAGCCGCAGAAGTAAATACGAGCTGTTGATTGGTTGTATCGTATGAAACAATTTCAGCAGCACCGTCATCAAATACGCCTGTTTCATAAGTAGAGATTACTGACAGATCTATCTGTGCAAAAGCAGCAGATCCCATCAGAAGAGTTCCGATTAATGTGTAGAGTTTTTTCATATTCGAGTATTTTGCCACAAAAGTGTATGCCAGAGTTCATTCAAAAGTTACCTTGACTTTACCTTGATGTTACACACTGCCNAAACAGGTTAACTTTCCGTAAACAAAAAGAGCCACCCTTATTTTAAGGATGACTCTTTTGANGTTAAAAACAGGATTCATCGAATTAGAAACTGGCTCTAATCGAAGCTACAANATTTCTTCCCGGTGCTACAACACCAGAAGAATAAGGTCTGTANCGTACATCTTGAATATTTTCTAATCCAAGTGTTGCTGAAAAATGGTCNCTAAACTGGTAAGCACTCTTNACATTCATAGTTACCCATGAAGGCGAATAAGGTCTTCCCTGATCATCCGTAGCATATANTTCAGGCGAACCTTGCTCAGATGGTGCTAAATCATCGTATGCGATCTCNCCATTGTATTCTGTATATGCATCAATCATAAACTTCTTGTACTTAAAGATTAAATGTGTTGNCCCGTACAATGGCGGAACATGACGATAGGCATCTCCGTCTTTGGTTTCTCCATGCGTATAGGTAAGGTGAGAACGCAAACGGAAATAACGTCCAAGNTTTGCTCTTACACTTCCNTGAACACCATAAATATCTACCTGATCTTCATTGACCAAAGCTTGAACTTCACTCAACTCACCATCATACATAATGCTGTCTTGGCCATTGTAGGTATAACTGCCACGTACCATAGCATTGGTAAGAATGGAATAAAATCCGGTAACATCTACTTTTAAGAATGACCCAAAGTAGCGTGAAACTCCCAACTCAGCATTGTAAAGGTATTCTGCTTCCAAATCAGGNTTGGGAACAACTACTCTTCCTTGCTCCGAATCAAATACTTTNCCTATGTCATCAACATTAGGAGCTCTGAAACCAGAAGAAAGAATAGCATTTANCTGCCATTTATCTGTAGGACGGTAAGCTACTCCTATGTTTCCATTGGCTGCTCCGGTAGAAAGCGAAGTACTTGTAAAAGGAAACGGAAATTGTGTGGTGTCAAATTCTGCATCAATTAAAATGTGGTTATAACGTACTCCNGCATTGAATGTCATTTTTTCACTCAGGTTGTTTTTATAGTTCACATAGGCTGAATAAGACTGCCAAGTAGATCCATCAGGATAACGTGTACTGGTTGGGTTCAATTCACCTGTATTCAAGTTTTCTTTATTGGCTCTTGANTTGACAGTATTTACCACCGCTTCTACTCCATAAAACAAATGCTGATTATCTGCTAGTGCTTTATCTAAATCAATGTTTAGTGAATATGCATTTACAGTTTCTGTACGGTGTCTTAGCGTANTNGATCCGTAGCTTCTGTCGTGNCGGCTTTCTTCAAAGTATTGATGCGCTGCAACAACACGCATTTCATCAAATAACTTGTTGTCTCCTTTGTAAGTAGCATTCAATGTATTCATCACCCATGTTTGAGGGCCATAATACCATTCAGCTTTGTCTAAGTCTTCACCATCATACACAATCAAACGGTCATAACGCGGAACATTTGATGTAGCACTGTAGTGTCCGCTATATTCCAGGGTTAAACGGTCTGAAGCTTTGAACTTGATTTTTTGCATTACGTTCAGCTGATCATATCCCGTATTTTTCTGTACGTTAGGATCACTATTGCGCACAATGGAATCTAACCCGTGAGCTGTTTCAACGTACTCGGGACGTGTATAGTCGTCATGACCAACGCTTCCCATGCGTAAATCGCCAAACTGGCTGTAAGTTGCACTTGACACAAATGCCCAACGCTTATTGCCATAAGACAAATCAAGGTGATTGGTACGTTCGTCACTTGCCGAGGCATAACGATTCATGTAGTTCCCTTCGATGTACCAGCCATCTTTTGCTGAAAATTTAGGCGACAGGGTATGAAAATCCATTACACCACCAATGGCATCACTTCCGTAAAGTACGGTTCCCGGCCCGTGAATTACCTCTGCATTTTCAACGGCATTAGGGTCAACTGAAATTACATTTTGAAGGTTGCCACTTCTGAAAATAGCCGTATTCATACGTACCCCGTCTACCACAATTAAAACGCGGTTAGCTGCAAATCCACGAATCATTGGACTACCTCCACCATATTGACTTTTCTGAATAAAAACCTCTCCGCTAGTTCCCAAAAGGTCTGCTGAGGTTTGAGGGTTTAGAAACTCAACATCGCGCTTATTGATGGTTGTAATTTTCGTTGGAACTTCGCGCTTTTCTTGTTCAAAACGATTAGCAGAAACAACGTATTCATCTAGTTTCAGAATACTNTCNTCNAACTGNACTACATTGTTNAATTGGTTTACAATCGAGTCNTTTGTTGTTCCAAATCGNTTGTAAGCNGGATGTTGGAAAACCAATACATCTCCGTTNCCAAAAGAAGAGATATCTGCTTCTCCGTTATTGTTNGTTAATACAGANACATTGCCTGAAAAAATATAAACACCTGAAATGGCTTCTCCGGATGAAANATCCTCCACCACAATGGTTTGAGCACTCAGCAAAAAAGGCATAATACAGCCAAGTGCNACGATTAATCTTCGTAACATAAACGTTTAGTTTTTAATGATTTAATAAAAATGATTTTTACGAAATGAAGATCAACCTTGAGGTGGCGGAGAGAGGATTTCCACNTCTATTGAATGATAAGCATTCAAATAAGGAATAGCAATTAACGAGGTTTTACNATNNATGTAATTGGGGATACCAATAGATGAATCTGAATAATAATTTTGGTCAAAGACTATTCCGGCTACCAATATTTTTTCAGAATGGTTAGGAGANGATTCCAGCTCCGAACTAATCAATCTTTCTAGATCAGCGAAAACACCTGTTTCTTTTAAATCTTTAAAGGCTTTTACGATCAATCGATTGTTTTGCTTCTTTACGCGAACGACATCATACATGTAACCTTTCCACTCAAATTCTTTTTCGCGTTTTTCCCATTCTAATTCGGCATATTCTTCAAGGGTGAAAATAAAGGTTTGTAATTCGTCATCCGGAATACCTTCTTTAATCCGTTGCTTCACTTCTTTACGTACCAATTCCCGCTCCAGAATCAATGATANNGGGAGGTANACNGTTGTTAGCAACAGTAAAAAAACGCNTATGAGTGCAAGGATTTGCTTCACGCCTCGAAATTAAGATTCTCAATACAATAAAAAATAGCCAGTCGAAAAACTTACTTAACACATACTTAATGTATACGAACCATTAGAATAACGGATTAATGAAATCTTTGNAGACTCATGGAAAACGTGTATTTATTCTTTGTGATTGTCTTATTTGTATTGGCAATCACAGACTTAGTGGTAGGCGTAAGTAACGATGCTGTTAACTTTTTGAATTCAGCAATTGGTTCTCAAGTAGCCTCAAAGAAAGTTATTTTTATTGTTGCCGGCATAGGNGTTTTTGTAGGTGCTACTTTTTCAAGTGGCATGATGGAAATTGCCCGAAAAGGAATNTTCAACCCTGAGTTTTTCTACTTCTCTGACATTATGATCATTTTCCTTGCAGTAATGATTACGGATATTATTCTGCTCGATGTCTTCAACACNTTTGGTATGCCCACTTCTACTACTGTTTCTATTGTATTTGAACTGCTGGGNGCAGCCGTAATTGTATCGATCATTAAACTGGTTCAACAAGGAGAAAGTATTGCTTTACTCAANGATTACATCAACACTTCTAAAGCATTAGCAATTATCTCCGGAATAGTACTTTCTGTGGCCGTTGCCTTTTCCGTTGGGGTTGTTGTGCAATATTTATCGCGATTACTTTTCAGCTTTAATTACACCAANCGCTTGCGTTTCATCGGTTCAATCTGGGCTGGTTTTGCATTAACTGCACTCTCTTACTTCCTTATTTTCAAAGGGATGAAAGGAGCTTCGTTTGTTTCAGATGATTTCTTAGCNTACGTTACCGGTAACACTTTAATGTTGGTGGGGATTTCTTTCGTTTTCTGGACAATTTTAATGCAATTGATNGTTAGCATTACAGGATGGAATATTCTTCGTTTTGTAGTGCTTTTTGGAACATTTGCCTTGGCCATGGCCTTTGCCGGTAATGACTTGGTCAATTTCATTGGTGTACCTATTGCNGGTTTTGAATCTTACATGAAATGGTCGGGTACAGGCGTTGCTCCTAATGAGTTTTCTATGGCCTTTTTAAAAGAGCCGATTAAAACGGANACTTACCTTCTTGTTCTTGCNGGTGCCATAATGGTCATTACACTGGTAACCTCTAAAAAAGCACAATCTGTTACCGAAACCGAAGTAAACCTTGGTCGTCAGAATGACGGTGTTGAGCGCTTCTCTCCCAATTATGTTTCTCGCATATTGGTTCTAGGCTTTATCAAGGTTGTTTCTTTCATNGAAAAAATTGNTCCGGTTAAATTCAGAGATATTTTAGAGAGTAATTTCAAACCTCTAAAGCAGCATACCGTAGGTTATACTCCACCTGCATTTGATATGGTTAGAGCTTCTGTAAATTTAACCACAGCCAGTGTATTAATTGCTTTTGCTACTTCTTTAAAGCTTCCGCTTTCTACAACATATGTGTCTTTTATGGTTGCGATGGGAACCTCTCTTTCNGANCGTGCCTGGGATAGAGAAAGTGCTGTCTTCCGTATTTCGGGAGTTTTTAGCGTTATTGGAGGATGGTTTGTTACAGCCATTGTTGCCTTTACAATTTCTGCCATTTTTGCNGTGCTCATCTACCAGTTTGAACTCACCGGAGTTATTGTACTGGTTNCCATTGCATTTATAGCTATTGCCCGCAACTTTATAGCTCATCGNAAAAAGGAAAAGAAGAAACTGTTGCCNACGTTATTCCCAATGGATGAAAAGCTAAGTGAAAATGANGCTTANCANGAACANGAACANCTGATAAAACTAACANTAGAAGCTGTTGACAAAGGTTTCCTTCGTGCTATTTCAGGACTTATTGAAGAAAATAGAAACTCTTTGGCATTGGCTGATAAGAATCTTTCTGTCTTAAAAGTAGATTACCAAAATTTGCGTTTGAACGGTCATCGTATTTTAAAGAATATAAAGTTCAACCGACAGGAAAAAGGACGCATTTTTATTGACATGCTTGACTGCACGCAAGATTTAGTTCAGTCAGTTGAGTTTGTTACAAAAGAATGTTCTAACCATGTCTTAAACAGCCACAAACCTCTGACNTCTGACCANGTAAACGCATTGGAAGAATTGTTGGCTTCTTTTTCAAACCATATTAAAAGGTTAGAAAATTACATTGAATCTGGTGTTTCTTCTTTACCNATTACAAATGGTATTCTTAAAAAAATAGCTGAACTAAAGTTAGAGCATATCGACCGTATTCANCAAGAAGATATTAGCGGTAAAAACAGTAATCTCTATTTCAGNCTATTGNTAGAAACTGAAGATCTCATTCAAGATTCTATTCGTTTGGTTCNCCTGTTAAANGATTCTTCTGATAAAAAAGAAGCCCCTCTTGAGATCAAGAAGGGCTAATCAAAATTGAGTTTATNTGCTGAGAGGAATTAGTATCCGAAAATCTCTTCTTTACTTAATTCTTTTACCTCTCCAAATTGGTTTAAACCATCAATATCCAGCATTTCTTTNTTACCAAGCACCATAATGCTGTAATTGCTTTCACTGATGTGATCGTTGAAGAATTTTAAAATCTCTTCCATTGATGCTTTTTGAGCAAACTTGTAAACATCTCTACGGTAATCATAATCAATTCCTTTATCAAGGTTAGATAACCAGTTAAAATAAATCTGATCTTTAATAATTCTATCAGACTCTAGCTTACTCTGGATTGCACTTTTGGCCTGTTCTAACTTACTTTCAGAAACAGGCATGTTGTTCATCAGGTTCAACAGTTCTTTCAAAGCATCGTTTAGCTTATCTGCCTGAGTACCTACATATGCAACCACATAATCTTCTTTTCCTTTCTCACGCGCTGTTCCGTATGCAGCGTAAGAAGTATAAGCTAACCCTTTTGCTTCTCTGATTTCTTGGAATACTACTGATCCCATTCCACCTCCGAAATACTCGTTAAAAACATTGGTTACCGGCAGAATAGAAGGGNTGAATACTTCTTTATTGGACACNAATAATATTTCAGCCTGAACCATTTCNTGGTTTACGAAATAGACTTTACTTTTTTCGTTTTTAACCGGAGTATACTCTACCGCAGTTGGATAAGGCTTAAGTTCATGATCTATGTTGTGGTGCTTTAAAATCAATTTTTCAGCAGCGTCAAACGAAAGTGTTCCGTAGTAGAATACTTTGTGTTCGTAATTGTACAGGTCATGAATTTTATCGGTTAATTCAGAAGGATCAATAGCCATTAACTCTTCTTCTGAAAGCACATTAGTATATGGTGAGTTTTCACCGTAACGCGCATAATTGTTCATTCCGCCCCAAAGAATAGAACGCTGATTCAATTTGTTGTTTTCGCGTTTCTTCAACAAGTTACGCACATACATTTCATAGGCTTGTGCATCTGGTTGCGCATCTGCTAACAGGTGCTCCAAAAGCTCAATTCCTTTTTCCATGTTTTTCTCTAACCCATTGATGTAAACATAACTTCTATCTGAGCCAGCAGATACGCCCATGTTAAGTCCCAATCGGTAAAGCTCTTGTTGAATTTCTTCAGCCGAATATTTTGAAGTTCCCAAAAAGTCAAGGTAATTTACTGCCAAAGCCAATTTTTTATCATGGTTTTTCCCCATGTCTATGGTATAAATCAACTTGGCCAATTCATTTGACTTATTTTGAATGTAGGCATATTCAACACCCTCTTTCAACTCTTTACGCTTTATTTCTTCATCATAATTGATGTAAACCGGATTTAGTTTGCGTGTTGGCCAATTTTGAAAGTCAGCATAAAAGGCAGAGATTGAATCACGGTTTACTTCAACCGGAGTAATTTGCGGTTTGTCAACTTTAGCTACAGAGGCATCTTTTCCGTTACGCTTGTAAACGACTACATAGCTATCAAGCTTATTGGTAAAATCAACGATATCTTGCTTCGTGATTTTATCCATTTCAGCCAAGTAAGCAACTTCTTTTTCCCACGGAATTTCGTTTGTGAACGCATTCATCATGGCGTAAGCTCTGTAGTTTGTTTCTAACTGACGCATTTGGCTCAATTGGTAATTGTTTACAATTGCCGGTAACATCCAGTCTTCAAACTCACCTTTCTTAATTTTCTCAAACTCAGTCAATAAAAGATCTTTTGTTTCTTCTAACGACTGACCTTCTATCGGTGAACCCATCATCATAATTGATGAGTATTCTTTCATACCTGAAACATACGCTCCGGGATCAAGTACTTTTTGCTTTTGTTTCAGCTCAGTGTCAAATAACCCCGCCTGACCATTCGATAACATTGATGTTACAATGTCTGCCATCATGTATTCTTTGGTGCTTACTCCTCCGGTTCTAAAAGCAATAGAAACCATTTCTTTGTCCGGACCGTAAACTTCACGAACAACAGGTTTTGTAAGCGGTGCTTCTTTAGGGAAATTGTGCTCTGGGAATGATTTGCCTGGCTTTAGGTCTCCCCAATATTTATCAATCCATTGAATGGTTTGCTCCGGATCTAGGTCTCCAGAAAGACAAATCGCCATATTGTTTGGTACGTAATATGTTTCCCAATACTTGCGAATATTTACCATTGAAGGGTTTTTCAAATGTTCGCTGGTACCAATCGTGGTTTGCTGTCCGTAAGGGTGTGTTGGATAAAGCGCATCCAACATTTCGAAATACATTTTTCGGTTGTCGTTATCCTGCCCTTTATTGAACTCTTCATAAACGGCTTCTAACTCTGTATGAAACAAACGAAGAACAAGGCTACCAAAACGCTCACGTTCTAAACGAATCCAACGTTCTAGTTCTGTTGCAGGAATATCGTTTACATAAACTGTTTTCTCGTTTGATGTAAATGCATTAGTTCCTTTAGCCCCTAGCTCAGAAACCATTTTGTCATATTCATTGGCAATGGCATATTTAGAGGCCTCATTTGAGATACTATCTATTTCTGCATAGATGCGTCTCTTTTGATCTGGGTCAGCAGTGGCCTTATGCTCTTCATATTTTTCTGAGATTAACGCAATAAGCGGTGCTTCTTTCTCCCAATTTGTTGTACCAAGTTTTTCTGTTCCTTTAAACATCATGTGTTCAAGGTAATGGGCCAAACCGGTATTTTCTTTGGGATCATAGGTAGATCCTGCTTTAACAGGAATTAGTGTTTGAATTCTAGGCTCGTCTTTGTTTACAGTTAGGTAAACTTTAAGACCATTGTCTAGCGTGTAGATACGAACATCCATAGGGTCATTTTCAACATATTCATAGGTAAAGCCATTAGCATCTTTTTTTGACTTTAGCTTATCGCCTTCTGATTTTCCTTCTTTCTTAGGTGTAAATGCAAAAAGGAAAATGCTCAGCAACAGTGTTACAGAAACCGTTTGCTTTAAATGTTTCATAAGCATTTTTAAATTAAATAGTACTTGTAATATTACTGATTGGTTAAGAATTTCAATGGTTAACAAAAAAAAAGCACATCACTCAAAAGCAATGTGCCTATCAAAAAATCTTCAAGTATTGTAAAGGCAATTATCAGCTGATAATTCCTGTCATAATCAAGGTAATAACTATAAGACAAAGCACAGTGTAAAATACTCCGAATCCTACAGTTGACTCTTCAAACATATCTTTAAACATTTTTCTAAGGTTTTAAAGGTTTATGAATGCAACAAATTTAATGATTTCATTCTTTTGAGAAGCATTATTCGCAGTTTTCTAACTGCTTCTGAACTTCTCCTAATGTAAACTCTTCTGCTTGGTTTCCCCACGACTGGTAAACATAATTGGCAATGTTTACAATTTGCACTTCGGTAAGCGTAGGATTTCCTTCCATTGGCGTATCGTAACTAACTCCATTTACTTTAATTGTATCGTGCAATCCGGTGCGAAGCATGCAAGCAAATGCATCGCGGTTTTGAACTAAATAGTCAGAATTTGCCAAAGGCGGGATAGCTTTGCCTAGCCCCTTGCCTGATTCCATATGGCAGTTGGCACACAGCTCGCTGTACAACTTTTCTCCCTGATGGGGGGGCGAAGAACAGGTGCGAAAAACCAATGCTAAAATGGTAATAACAATAGCTGACAAAACAATTATCCTGATTTTAACGGCCATCTGTTATTTTGCTTGTTGCTTTAACAATACCTCCATATCATCCATTAACAAATCGACATCTTCAGGCACTGTTCCGTCATAATAACCACGGATGTGATGTTCTCCGTCCATCAATACAAATTGTCCGCTATGCAAGTAGCCTCCTGCGGCTGATTTGTCTTCTTGAGCCGGAAGTATATACGATTTGGCAATGCCATAAATTGCATCTTTTTCTCCGGTAACCATGTGCCATTTCTGACTTTCTATCCCCAATTTTTCGGCATAGCGCTTTAACTTGGGAACAGTATCATTTCTGATATCAATCGAATGGGAAAGTAACACCACATCCCGGTTGTCTTTGTATTTATCGTATATGCGCAACATTTGTTGCTTCATTTTCGGACAAATGGTAGGACATGATGTAAAAAAGAAATCGACCACATAAACTTTACCTTTCACCGTTTCCGGTGTGATGATGTTACTGTCCTGATCGATAAAGCTAAAATCGTTTACTTTCCTGTGTTCAGTTACAATTTCATCTTCACCGGCTTCATTTTGAACCAGCACTTCATCTTCTCCGTAATAAGGCAATTCTTTCTTTGCCGGATCTTGACTACATCCTACTAATCCTAGAAAGGTTACTCCAAGAATAAGTTGATTAATGCGCGTGATGATGCTCATGTTCCTCTTCAGAAGCTTCAGCGTTTTCATGTACTTCTCCTCCATTATCTTTCACAAAAATTGTTGCTTCTTCTATAGCTGATTTCATTTGATCTGCCATAGCTGTAACTGAAGTTTTTTGTCCTTTTAAATACTCAATTGTCTCATCTACAGGNGCGTCTTT
Source organism: Crocinitomicaceae bacterium (assembly GCA_002705995.1). Lineage (GTDB taxonomy): Bacteria > Bacteroidota > Bacteroidia > Flavobacteriales_G > Salibacteraceae. Next base: position 398,453 of record PAJI01000006.1, read on the forward strand.
TTCTGGCAATTCAAAACCTGCCATCCAATCCATCATGCCGTTGTGGGCTTCTTCAAGATGAGCAATTTGCTCACGCGCTAANGTTATGGTANCAGAATCTACNTTTGCTGTATCTGCTTCTTTTTCTGTAATAATACCATCTAACGAAGCTTTTAAGTCTTCGATTGTTGACATCTTGGGCATTACTTCATCATGCACAGCTATAACATCTTTTTGCAGCTGAGTCATTTCTTCTTTCTNAGGATCAGAACAAGCTGTTAAGATCAAAGCTGTCATTCCTAAAACGGNTAAAACTTTTTTCATTTCTTATTGATTTTGATTCTGNAATTCTTTGATTGTTAACCAAGCCATAAGTGCAGGGCCGGTTTTTAAGGCCTGTTCATCCACATCAAATGTTGGCGTATGTAACCCAGAGTTAATGCCTTTACTATCGTTTCGGGTTCCCAAACGGTAGAAACAAGCTGGCATCTTTTGAGAATAATAAGAGAAGTCTTCTGCTGTCATTCTCAAATCAAGGTCAATAACATTTTCTTCTCCTAACAACTCAATGGCCCAATCTTTAGCTGCATTGGTTAATTCAGGATTGTTTTCCANNTATGGATATCCTTTTTTAATGTCTATTTCTACATCTCCTCCCATTGACTGGCACAATTCTACAGTAAGTTTTTTAATTCTTCTGTGCGCATCGTCACGCCAACGTTCATTCATTGTTCTAAAAGTTCCGGCAATTTTAACTTCATTAGGAATGATGTTGGTTGCTCCTTTGGCTTCTATTTTACCAAAAGACAAAACTGAAGGAATATCACTGAGNGCATTTCTACTNACAATTTGCTGCAATGCAGTAATTAAGTGTGCACTGATCAAAACAGGGTCTACTAATTTATGCGGAAGCGCTGCATGCCCTCCTTTTCCCTTCACGGTAATGTAAATTTCATCACACGATGCCATGTACATCCCCGGGCGAAAACCTACTTTACCTACTTCAAGATCGGGGTAAACATGCTGCCCGAATATTGTATTGGGTTCTGGATTTCTCAATGCTCCATCTTTTATCATGATAGAAGCACCTCCCGGTAAAACTTCTTCTCCGGGTTGAAACAGAAATTTTACNGTTCCCTTTAACTCNGACTGTAATTCTTTCAGAATCATCAATGTTCCCAGCAATGAGGAAGTGTGTACATCATGGCCACATGCATGCATTACNCCATCATTGGTAGAGCAATAATGTACATTGTTTGCTTCGTGAATGGGGAGNGCATCAATGTCTGCGCGTAAAGCTGTAATNGCTTTGCTTTTATNGGTTCCNGAAAGTGTTCCTACAATGCCATTTTTGGCATATCCGGTTTCATATTCCAATCCCATTTTCTCTAATTCTCTTTTAATAAANTCAGCTGTTTGCTGTTCTTCAAAAGAGAGTTCCGGGTGGGCATGTAAATGCCTTCTGATGTTTACAACTTTCTCAAAGTTAGCTTCGGCCAGTTGTAAGATTCGTTCTTTGAGTTCCATTTATTTTGAGAAGAAAATCATTTTAATAGCAATGATCATNATTAATCCGCCAAATATCTTTTTAAGATTAGCCGGTGAAATGCCAAGAGACATTTTTGATCCAAAATAGCCTCCTATGACAAATGCTGCTGCGATGACTAAGCCTGCTTTTATATCCAAATTTCCACTTTTGTGGTAATTGTAGGCGGCTAAAATTCCAATAGGTAGTAACATNAGTCCAACACTGGTTCCTTGTGCCTCATGCTGNCTCATTCCTGCAAAATAAACCAAAGCCGGAACGATAATAACTCCTCCACCAACGCCAAACATNCCGCTTAACATACCGGCTGCTATTCCTACGATGATGAATATGATAATNTCGGTCATTTTCACTTTTTATTCTATTCGACCAACATTAGAAATCAAGTCCCAAAGACAAGTGAGTAATTGGCTTTTGTACGATTCCATCTTCTACTCCCCAAGCATAATCTATCCGAACAAAGTAACCGAGTAGTTTCATACGTGCTCCAAAGCCATATGCTCCAACAATCGGATCTTTTTCGTTTTTCAGAATAACTTTAAATGCNGTTCTGTCAATGGTTGTAGAGTTAAATTCATTTTCGTCACTGTAAGGTGTAGCACCTGTCCAAGCTGTTCCTAAATCTCCGAAACCAATCAGCTGAAAATTCTTGATAAAGTCAGATTTAATTGGNTTACTCATAAAATATTTAAAAATGGGCCAACGCAATTCTGCATTCAACACTACAAAACTATTTCCNTTTCTTANATTTTGAATAAACCCNCGCATGTTGGTTGCTAGTGCTTGGAAATAGTAATTCTGGTCTTGAGAGATTGTTGTTTCATTGTCGAATCTTTCCTGATCTCCTAAAACAATCCAGTTATCTACTGAACCCATATAGTAAACCAACTTACGGCTACCAAAGCTTGTACTACCTGCCAAGCGTGTTGCAAAGATCAGTTCACGATGGATTCTCTGATAATTTCTAAAATCCATACCAACAATGTACATATCTGTTGCGCCCTTTTCAGGCACATAATAGGCTTCAGCAAAGATTTTATAGCGTGTGCCACTGTATAGGTTAAGTCCTAAATCTCTGGTGTTATCAAAAATCAACTCTAGTTTTGACCCCAGCCAATTTTCGGTATAACCATCTTCATCTAACGTTTCATTATCTGTGGCTAGCACCACATTTCGGTCATTTCTTCCGCTAAGAGTAGTTTGCAACGCCAACACTTCACTGAATGGCCATCTGAAAACTCCTTGAAGTTTGTGAATGTATGTTCTTTCAAGTGTTGAAGGGTCTGTNTGCTGGGTTACGGTCTGACGTTGGAAAATGTACTTTTTGTCTAACCTTCTTTTTCGATTATGGAAGCTCAGGAAGTATTCGGTATTGTTATTATCAAATGAATAACGCATTCCTCCTTCAATTTTATAATCTTCCATNAAGTCTAACGCTCCCACTTTAACAACAGCCCCCATTCCAGGATTTACATAAGGTCCTCCATTAAAACGTTGATAGATATTGTTGGCAAAATTAAAATCNAGCTGAGTAACAATATCAGTTGGCTGATAGGCNGTTCGGTAAACACTTCTTACCGGCAAAGTAAACTCGTCTTCTTTCTTATTNCCTGTCCCTTCGTTCTGATTCCCCGAAGACTCTTCTCCTTCGATTTTAACATAGTTAGACTCTTTTTCCGGAGTCTTAAATTTCTTTTCTTTTTCGGCTTTCTTTCCTTCTTCGTTTCCNAAAGTATAGTGATCTATATCAACGGTATTATCACTCTCTTCTTCTTGTTCTTTGGGCTGAATTTGTTGGGTTTCAACAAGCTGAACTTTTATGCTGTCCTGAACAAAACCAGAAACTTTATTGCTTTTTGTTTCTTGAGTAGTAATCACATCTAGTTCNTTGACNTCTTGAATNGATGAGGCCGGCTGTATATAGAACCTGTANCTCCCATCCCAATAGAGCATTTCAACCATTTTATCAGCTGCAGTTGAAATGTCTTGATACATGATATTTCTCTTGTAGTTACTTGCTGGCTTCGTGCGGGTAAAAAAGCGATAATGGATGGTTGTATCAATACGACTTATNCTACTGTCTCTATAGGCCAGATAACGGTTGTAAACTCCATTTTCGTCCGATATATACGTNTACTTATCCTCTCCAAGTTGATAAGGATTACGCTCATTAACANCTTCTGTGTTGGTCAGTCGGGTCAATANNTGCTCNTTGTCTTCGTAATCGTAAATAAACAGGTCGTGATTTTCCATGAAATCATCCGTATTGTCTCTTGCTGTGTTTCTCAACGTATCGTTAAATCTATTTGATGAGAAAATCACACGCTCACCACCATCAATAAACTGAGGATTTAAATCGTCATAAACGTCATAGGTTAACTGGTGAATTGACTTTGTAAGCACTTTATAAACAAACAGGTCTGTTTGTCCGTTTTTGATTCCTGAAATGATCATCTCTCTCCCATTGGGTGAATAGCTAAAGTCGATGATCTTTTCGATCAAACGCATCTGATTTTTCTCCCACTTCTTGGTATTAAAATCATACGTTCTCAATTCAATTTCNCCTTTTGTTTCNAGCATTACAGCNAANGTTTCACCTGAAGGNTGCCATGCTANCATCGGATAAGAAACATCNGGAACNCNNTCTAANTTGTGTTCTTTTTTAAGAATGCGCTNTACTTTAGGCTTACGTTTTTTNTCAAATTTTTCATGNGTAAAATCTGNANTCCATACTTTGTATTGTCCCAATTCATTTGANACAAAGGCGGCCTTATTCCCATCAGGACTAACNACAAAATCTTGATATGTTCTGGATTTACGTGTTCTGATTTTAAGAGGATCTTCAGGAGGAAGCCCTCTCTTTTTTTCATCGTATTGNTACTTGGTTTCGTAAAAAGCCAAACTTTCATCAATCAAAGTTTCCAGTGAAATGCCCAGCACATGTAAAAATCCACTCTCTACATTTCGGGAGNCCCGAGCCATAAACAGAATGTTNGGAATTACCTTTGGCCCGTAAATTTCTGCAATGTAATACCACAAGGAATGACCCGCNACCTCAGCTTCTTTCCCNGTTAAACGATTGAATTTATCAAATCGATGGCTGACAACCCCGTCACGCATTTGGTCATCTTTTTCAACGCTCCAAGGCTCTGCCATGTATGAAACCAAACCGTTAACGTACCAATCAGGCAAAGAAAGTAGAGCCGAATTTTTTAGTACATCTTTCCAGTTTTCGCCATACATCATATGACGAATGTATATTTCAGCTAATCCTTCTCTGATTTGCTGATCGAATTTCTCGTGATCGCCTTCAAAATAGAGAAACAACTTATTACCTTCTATTCTGGTAATTCCTCCAATATTTTGTTCATCTCCGTCTCGTAACCCAATATTGGTTTGTCTCCAATCACTTTGGTTGTTNAATACCAAAATGTAATATTTACTCGATAAGCGGTAATCTAATCGTTTTTGGTACTCCTGCATCGTTTCTTTTGCAGTCTTAGNAGCATGAACGGCTAAGTTATTTCCAGTACCATAGAAGTAGACATTAAACTGTTGAAAATCGTAATGATTCCAGTTAAAATCATCGAACTGAAGACGGTTTTTACCAAACTCCTGATAAGAACCTCTGTAAAATTGGGCAGATGTTTTTAGTGAAAGAAGCAATACTCCTGCAACCAATAGCAGAAGGGGCATACCTTTCCTTAAATATGTATTAATATTGCGGCTCAAAGGTTATTTTTAAATAAGGGTCGTAAAATTATAATATTCATAGGTCTTTGTTGACTTCACATTGTTTTTTCTTGCTTATTAACGAATGAATAACGCATCATGACAGTACAACATTTTACATTTAACGGATTTCAGGAAAACACATACATTCTTTCAGACGATTCTAAAGAATGCATCATTGTTGACCCNGGCTGTTCAAATGTGCAAGAACAAGCAATTTTGGAACAATATATTGAAGAAAACGGCCTGATGCCAAAAAAGTTGGTTTGCACGCATTTTCATATCGACCATATTTTGGGGAATAAGTTTGTTGCCACCAAATGGAATTTAGAAGTTGAAGGGCATGAAAAAGGGCTAATTACATGGGGATACGGAGAGCAAACAGCTGCNATTTACGGTTTCCCNTATGACCCTTCTCCAAAACCTACAGTTTTTCTTGAAGAAGGTNATCAGGTAAAATTTGGTAACACTGTTTTAGATNTTTTATTTGTTCCCGGTCATGCTCAAGGACACATTGCTTTGGTTAACCATGCTTCGCACGAGGTAATTGCCGGAGATGTATTGTTCAANGGNAGTATTGGNAGAACNGANCTNCCCGGAGGTGATTATAACACCTTAGAACAAAGTATNCTTACCAAACTNTANCCNTTACCNGATGANTANGTAGTNTACTGTGGACATGGTCCATCGACTACAATTGGAAAAGAAAAAGCATCAAACCCTTTTGTTAGAGCTTAGTAGGTTTAATTACCATAAATTGTAACATGTCCTTTTGAAGAATAATTTTGGTCGTATTGATCAAAATATTCAACAACCCAGAAATAGGTTCCATCCGAGCATTTTTCACNTTTAAAGGTTCCATCCCACAATTGGTCTAAATCTTCACTTTTAAAGATTCTTTTACCCCATCTGTTATAAATTGAGACATTCCACTTTTCAACATTGTACNGCACCTTAGGAGAAAANTAATCGTTGATTCCATCCCCGTTAGGAGTAAACACATTNGGNAATTCTAAAATTGCTTCACAAGACGCTATTGTTATTTCATCTTGTACGCTTCCACAACTATTTTCAGCTTTTACCCAATACACTCCAGCACTTGTAACAGTGTAACCGGTTCCATTTGAAGCGTCTTGCCAACTATATGCCACNCCTTCTTGATAAGGCACTGTNAATTCAAATGAAGTGATCTGACAAATTACAGTATCCTCNCCCAAGTATACTTCCGGTATTGTTTGAAGAGAGATTAAAANCGTATCTGTATCTACTCCGCAATAATTTGTTGTNCTNACCCAATAGTTACCGTCATCNGTTACAGTCACACTTGATGTTTGCGCTCCATTGAACCACNGGTATGATGCTTGATCTGAGGAGGTNCTAAGTGTTATTTGATCTCCTTCNCACAAAAAGGTATCACTNCCTAAATCAACAATTGGTGGAGCTAGAAATGTAACCATAATCGTATCTGAGGCTTGTCCACATACATTAGCAATGTCTACCCAATAATTCCCAGATGAAAACACATTTGCGATGTCTCCGTTNGTTCCGTTAAACCATTGACTGGTTGAATTTGTAGTATCTACGGATANCGTTAGTGTATCACCTGTACACAATAGTGTGTCTTCTCCAAAATTTACTAAAGGAGGATCAATAATCTCTACATTNATTGTATCGGAATTNACACAATTATGAATGTTTGTGGTTTGAACCCAATAAGTNCCAGCTTGAGTNACCAATAAGCTGTCATTTGTGGTTCCATCTTGCCATAAATGCGTTAAATTGGTTAANGGTTGAGTTGTTAACCAAAACTCATCACCATTACACATNGTAGTATCCTCNCCAAGGTATATCGAGTCGTAAGCATATACTTCTACAGTATACGCTACGGTATCATAATCTCCATAGAGTATGTATGTTGTAGTTGAATCAGGAGTTACCTCCAAAACCGGATCAGTACCCAAAATAATATTTGGAAAATTACTGTTTACCCATGTGAAATTGGTATCTATCCATGNTCCGATGTTACCTTCTAAAATGGCAGTATCTCCTTTGCATATCGATGTATCACCACTCACACTAAGTTGATAGCTATATACAGTAACATCATCAATATAGTAATATGCACAATTCTTAGTTCCTGGAGTTCCTATAGCATATCTCTCATACAAATCCATTACTCCGGTNTCTGCAAAGAAACCTATGGTCATATGTGTTTCATTAACCAATGAACGAAATACACCTTCTACCTTTGTCCAACCTACATCATCCATCAATATTGTACCGGTGTCTGAAATTACTTGCGGTGGCTCAACCATCATATACGGATTTGAAGCATCAAAAGTCGGAACACCTTGTGTAAAGCTCACTCCCATTAGATTTACTGCAAGGCGCGATTGGTCTGCCAACGACACATTAAACCCCACATAGTAGTATTCCCCGGCATTCAATGGGGTTAATAATTCTGCTGTAATGTATTCTCTATAGTTTGTAGGAATAATTGAGTAATCTGCATAGGCGTATGCACCTGCATAACCGTTACCCGTTTTTGGGGATTGATTTCCAAAAAAATTCACGGGTGCTGAAAAGTCGGGCACTCCACAAACATTATAATAATCCGATGTGCCNGTATTGGGAAAATACCACGGAGTAGCATATACTATTTGATCAAAAAATGTTGGACATGCTGTGTAGTTTTCAAAACTAGGGTTAGGAACAAGATTTTGACTNTAGGAAAAATTAAAAAAACATAGCATTAAAATTAGCTGCNCTATAAATTTACGATACATAAAAGTCATTTGGTAGGATGAATATCTACCATGTGACGTCTATGTCATCTAAACGTTGCTTTAATCGTTTCTGTTAATCGTCACCGTANCCGTTTTGGAAATTCCCNGGAAGGCTGGGATTATTTACCGGAGGNCATTTCACACCTCCATACCTAAACAGTAAAAATTGTACTCGAAAAATTACTGTTCTGAAAGGCATATTGAAGTAATCGAGTTGTGAAACTGCTCTTTCAGAAGGAAGTATNTTNAACACNGGGGTCTCCAATGAAAAAATCCAAACGCGATCTACATCTGATTTGTATCCCCACCCTAAACGGTAATGCACTTGTGCCACAAAATCATCTGCATTGTCTAAGCGTTCNGTNNNTGGATANTTNTCATCTACATCAAAATTATCGATGAAACGATAGTCTGCATTNACNCCNATACTGTTGAGTATAAAATTAAAGTCTGTAACGCGTATGATATTGTTTAGGTTAAAGTTTGCAGAAGCATAATGACTTCCAAAACTATTGGTTCCCGAAGCAGTTGTCTCACCTGCGATAGTAGTTTCACTAAGATCAAAATCTTGCCCACCACGAATTGATTTGTAGGCTAGAGAATAGTCAAAGTATTTAAAAATGAATGGCTTTTTAAAATTGTAATAACGCCCAATTTCAAGCATTAAACCCGGNTTATTNATCGGAGTAAACGAATAGCTGTATTGATTATCAATTCCGTTTCCTCCAGTAACATTTTTATCATCCAACTGAAAAGTATAATCTATTCCAGCTCCAAAAAGCCAGCCTCCGGCTCTATAGTCATCTGTAGAAGGGAAAGGGTATTTTTTAATCTTCCCTCTATTGCGATCAAATTTGGGTTTGCGTTGNGCATGCAATTGCCCTACTCCCATGAGTAAGGCAATTACAGCTAATAACTTTATGAAATTGATTTTTTGCGCCATGTNTTTCAATAACGTTACAATTTCGCTAAAATTTCATCTTCAATTTCTTGAGAATCCCATTTATCAGTGATATTCGAAATCTGCATAATTTCATCCATTATTTTACCCTGACGTTTTCCTGCTGCCAAAGCTTCAGAATAACGNATGTGACTAAAAGTAACNTGCGAATACAGCGGCATCCATTTATCGGGATATTTCTCATAAATCTTGCGCTCTATTTTTTTACGCAACAGGAACATTTCATCGCCTACCAAATCGCGCATTTCAATGTAGTTCTGAACNGCTAAATCTGCAATGGCATCTCCATCTGGTTTACGCAATTGAGCAAANGCTGGAAGAACAGTTTTCCANTCANCNTCTTTTTCTTCCATCATTTCATAAAAGATGGAACAATCTTCAAACCCAGCATTCATNCCTTGTCCGTAAAATGGAACAATGGCATGNGCNGCATCGCCCATCAAAAGGGCTTTATCTTCATAATTCCAGGGTTCACANCGAACAATAACCAANGAACTGGTTGGATTACCGAAATATTCTTCTGCAACATTGGGCATGATGGCATAAAAATCGGGGAATGTCGATTTGAAAAAATCATTCACTTGCTCTTCGGTTTTCAACGATTCAAAAGAGAATTCTCCTTCAAATGGAAAGAACAAAGTGCATGTATAACTTCCATCTTCATTAGGCAATGCGATCAGCATAAACTCACCACGTGGCCAAATGTGCAAGGCGTTTTTCTCTAACTTATGCGTTCCGTCTTCGTTAGCTGGCAACAAAATCTCTTTGTAGCCATGTTTCAAATATTCTTGCGAATAATTAAAACGATCAGTTTTCATTAAACGATTTCGAANGGCTGAAAAAGCACCATCGGTTCCAAAAACATGATCGGCTTGAGCAGCGACTTCATCACTGCTTTCATTTTCAAAAGTTAGCGTATTGCTCTCCAAATCATAACCGGTGCATTTGTGGTTAAAATAAAACGATACATTATCGTATTTNGAAGCTTCTAGCAATAGCTTTTTATTAAGATCACCACGGGAGACAGAATAAATAGCTTGTCCGTCTTTTCCATATTGTTGAAACGTTAAATCACCTTCAATGCTGTGCATCAAACGCCCTGTCATCGGAATGGATATNTCATCTATTTGCTGTTCCATTCCTGCTAATTTCAATGCTTTCCAACCACGAGTTGAAAGNGCTAAATTGATGGATTTCCCACCTTGTAATTCAATGTTTCTTAAATCGGGTCTGCGTTCATAAACCGCAACTTCATAGCCACGTTTAGCCATTAAAATAGCATGTAACGATCCTACTAAGCCGGCTCCTACAATAATGATCTTTTCCATGGGTTTCTTTTAATCGTCCATTTTTCGTTTAAAATATCTCCCACCTTTGGGAGGCTTTAATGCTTTTTTCCCAAATATTCTGACGATCACAAGTCCTGCAACCAGAATTCCGAATATTTGCATCATTTCTTTCATTACTGAATCGAGTTTTTCAAGATTTCTCCAAAGCGATAAACATCTGTAAAACTGTTGTACAATGGCACAGGAGCGATTCTTATTACATTGGGTTCTCTCCAATCTGCAATTACGCCTTTGGCNGTTAACGCATCAAACAATGCTCTCCCTTGCCCATGACATAAAATAGACAACTGACAACCTCTTTGGTTGACAGCTCTTGGTGTAATAATTTCAAANTTTACGTTTTCAGATTGTTCTGAAATTTCGTCAATCACAAACTCTAAATAATTGGTCAACTCNACTGATTTTTTTCGAAGATTTTCAAAACCTGCCTCCATAAAAATATCGAGTGACGCTTTGTNAACAGCCATCGCCAATACGGGAGCATTACTCAACTGCCATGCTTCAGCTGTTNGCATCGGATCAAAAGTTTTTTCCATCAAAAAACGTTGTTCCTTATCGTGTCCCCACCAACCTGCAAAACGATTCAACNCTTTGTTCTTACAATGTTTTTCATGTACAAAAACTCCCGAAATACTTCCAGGGCCAGAGTTCATGTATTTGTATGAACACCACGCGGCAAAATCTACTTCCCAATCGTGTAAATGCANTTCGATATTTCCAGCTCCATGTGCTAAATCCCAACCAACNAATGCTCCNGCATCATGACCTGCTTTAGTAATGGTTTTCATATCCATTACCTGCCCAGTGTAATAGTTTACACCACCAATCATTACCAAAGCAATTTCNTCTTTATGTTGAGCTATGGTCTGAAGAATATCTTCTGTTCTAAGTGTATGTTCCCCTTCTCTAGGATTTAACTCAATAATNGCATCTTCNGGTGNATATCCATGAAACTTCACCTGACTTTGCAAGGCATATTGATCGCTAGGAAAAGCTTTTCCTTCGCANAGTATTTTGTAGCGATTTCCCTCTGGCTGATAAAAACTCACCATCATTAANTGAAGATTCGTAGTTAANCCATTCATGGCCACNACTTCTTCGGGCTTTGCNCCTACTATTTTTGACAAAGGTTCTGCAAACATTTCATGGTAAGAAAACCAAGGATGTTTCGCTTCAAAATGTCCNTCNACACCAAACTTTGCCCAATCGTTAAGTTCCTGNTCTAAAGCAGCTTTTGCCGTTACAGGNTGTAGNCCTAAAGAGTTNCCCGTNAAGTACACAACATCTTCTCCTTCGTGTTGAGGAAATAGGAATGAAGATCGGAAAGAGTTTAGCGAATCACGCTCATCTGCAACTTTTGCCCAATCGGCACTNAATTCAAATGACATCTATCGTTTTTTTCTGTTTTACTTTGCAGCAGGAATTAATGTTAGTTGCAAAAGTGCCATTTTTCTCTTTTATGAGCGATAAAAGAATTTTAAAGCTTCTTTTTGAGGATATGACAAAATTCTGATACAAAATCGCAGAGCAAATTTCACTTTTGTCAATTCTGAATACGATTAAAGAATCATACAATAAAACATGAATCATTCAACTTCAGCTGAACTTTACGAAAAAGCNAAAAACTATTTNCCNGGAGGAGTCAACTCTCCGGTAAGAGCCTTCAAATCTGTAGACGGAACTCCAGTATTTATGGAACGTGGCGAGGGATCAAANATGTACGATGTAGANGGCAACGAATATTTGGATTTCTGCTGTTCNTGGGGACCTTTAATTTTAGGACATGCTAATCCTCATGTAGTCGAAAAAGTACAACAAACNGTGGCGAAAGGAATGTCTTTCGGAACGCCAACTCAATTGGAAAATGAGTTAGCCNATTTGATCTTATCGAACCACAGTTACTTGGAAAAAATTCGTTTTGTGAATTCGGGAACGGAAGCTACAATGAGTGCTATNCGTTTAGCNAGAGGCTACACCGGAAGAAGCAAAATCATCAAATTCGAAGGATGNTACCATGGTCATGTTGATGCATTGATGGTAAATGCCGGATCTGGCTTAGTAACANTNGGAACCTCATCAAGTGCTGGAATTCCTGAGCCTTTTGTNCAAGAAACCATTGTACTNCCATTGAACAATGAAGAAGCTGTAAAAGAAGCTGTAGTCCAATACAAAGGTGAAATTGCTTGTATTATTTTAGAACCTATTCCTGCTAATAACGGATTACTNCTACAAGACAAAACNTANCTTCAGTTTCTACGCGAAGTATGTGATCAAGAAGGAATTCTGTTGTTCTTTGACGAAGTGATTTCTGGCTTTAGAGTAGGCTTTGAAGGTGCTGCCGGATACTATGGTATTCAACCAGATTTATTGGCTTTTGGTAAAATCATCGGTGGCGGAATGCCAGTTGGAGCTTACGGAGCTTCGGCTGAAATTATGGGAAATGTTGCTCCAGACGGACCAGTATACCAAGCAGGAACTTTAAGTGGAAACCCTGTGGCTATGGCTGCCGGAATTGCACAATTAACAGAATGTTTAAAACCGGGTTTTTATGATGAACTGGAAATGAAAACCGATATTTTCACCCGTGCTATTGTGGGGCATGCCGAAGAAAAAGGGTATCCGTTTTCTATGCCACATGTTGGATCAATTTTCTGGATTGCTTTCACAAAAGAGCGAATTGCTGCAGCCAGTGAGATTGACACCAATAGTATGAGTTACTTTAAACAACTGCATCACATTATGCTAGACAAAGGCATTTACCTTGGTCCTAGTGGATATGAAGTTGGATTCATCTCTGAGGCACATTCAGACAATGACCTGAACATGGCCATTGAAGCGTTTAAAAATGCACTGGATGAAATCTTCCAATAGACCAAAACATCAACAGCATAAAATGCAAAAGGGGTTCAATTTTTTGGCCCCTTTTTATTTGCCTTTAAGGCGAATGGTATATGGAAAAAAGTTGCTCCATTGCCAGACTTATTTCCTTNCNGAGTTGGCTCATCACTCAACACATTTAGTTGCNGGTGACGGAAATGGAGATCTTACACTTGCTTTGTTGCAACTNAATCCCAATGCTCAAATTTGGTTTGTTGATATTTCAGATAAAATGATCCAATCTGCTAAACAACGTGTTGCAANNCTTTTNCCNNCACACNTGCAACAAGTACATTTTATTCCATCTGACATTGCTACCTTCTCTTCCGATCAACNNTTTGATGTGATTCACCTTCCTTTTCTGCTTGATTTATTTCCNGATGAGAACATTCAATTGATTTTNGANCNAATCAAGCGTAACACACTGCCTCAAACGATTCTTCACCTTATAGATTTTCATCAGAACCCTGAGGGGATTATTCAAAAGATGCATGTGAAATTATTGTATACTCTGTTTGGTATTATTGCAGGTATTCAACGCAATCACCTGCCAGATTATGAGGGTCAATTGGCAATAGCTGGTTGGAGATTACAATCAAAAGAAAGGCATGAAGCAGGGACTTTCTCTGCACTTTTAAAACAAGATACTTCCCAGCACCAATAAGGTTTGTACAATGTAAATCCCTTCCACACCNANCGAAAAAAACAACTCTGATTTTTCGGGAGTACTTTTGCGAATCATTACCGCAGCATATTGGTCTGAGATGAAAAGAGCGATGAAAGTATACAACGAGAAAGTATCGAAGAAGAAGTACAATCCAAAATTCAACACCGAAAAGAACGTTAGCAATACCAATGCTAAACTCTTTGCTTTTTCCCACCCCAACAACAATGGCAATGTTTTAAGCTGAGCNCTTCTNTCTTGATCAAAATCTCTTATGTCAAACGGAATCGTAACCGCAATCACTTCAACAATNCGAGCCAACGTTAAAATCGCTCGCTCTTCTATCGAAACTGAGCTATCTACCAAAGGTAAAAGNACAGTTACAAAGGCTACGGTAATTGCAATCAGGTAAATCTTTATTCCTGGCAAATCGCGCAAGCGAACTAACTTTTTTCCTCTGTTTAAAAATGGAACGGTATACCCCACAGAGATCAATCCAAAGGGAATGATGTACATCTGTAAATGTGACGATAAATGAAAAAAGAAATAAACCGAGAAAACAGCTCCAACGAAAATAATCAGCCACATGAAAAACTGATTTTTCAANACCATTTTCATGCGTTCATTCCGATGAAATTCATCAATACGAAATGCTCCGATAATGCGATGTAAAGGATAAAGAAAAATGGTTGATGCAATTACAAAACCTGCCAACTCCGGATCTATTTCAACANCAGTTAACCAATACGTTTGNAGTAACAATGCGGCAATTACAACCGAAACATAAAGGTTGCTGTATGTGAAAAACTTTAAAAGACCCAATGTACTAATTCGCTAAATTTCCGGCTGCGACTCCTACNACAGTTCCAATAATGCTTGCTCTAAGCGCATTGTAAACACGTTTACTCCTCAATCGCTTTTTATACCCTTGTTGGTAATAATAGTTTTCGCGCAGTGCTTCTTCACGGACTTCAGCTTTCTTCATNTTTATTCCNGTTAANCCAGAAAAAGATGTCACAAGAATGGGNGTTGCTATTACAGCCATNCTNTTGTAAGCATAATAACCTGCTCCTGCACTCAATAAAAAGCCGGCTATAGTATACCCTCCAGCTTTGGCATTTGCTTCNGCATCNTGGGCNCCCCATATGTAATANTGCATTTCTTCTGGAGTAAGGTATAAACCACTCAACGTNTCTTGCTCATAAATCACAGCCAAAGAATCTCCATACTGAATAGAATAAACAACGGCTTTGCTCAGCGATTTNGTTTTGACTTTTCGCTTNTTGGGAANTTCATAATAGTACGCAATGCTATCNTCTCGGATAATTTTTACGCTAATTGTCTCTCCATTTAATAAAGTTATCAACGGTTTTTCACNTTGAGCNATNGACCATTTTGTAGTCAAAAACACGCTAAATAAAAGCAAGATAGTACTAAGCCATTTCATGNGNCTNCAAAGGTAGCGATTAACCACAAGTTAAGACGTTAAAAAATCCCTTAACAGTTGGTAAACATTCCGAATTTAATGTAATTATATTTGCAGCCTTTAAGGAAATAAACAGCATGTATACAGACCGTTTCGAGAACAGACACATCGGCCCGAATGACAGGGATACCGCAGAGATGCTACGCACTATCGGTGTAAGTAGCNTGGATGAATTGATTGATTTAACCGTTCCAAAAAACATACGGTATGAGAATCCGCTGAACCTTGCTCCAGCTATGACGGAGTATGAGTTCATGAATCACATCAATGCNCTTGGAGAGAAAAACAAAGTGTACAAAACGTACATCGGATTGGGATATTACGACACAATTGTTCCGGCAGTTATTCGCAGAAATATTCTTGAAAATCCGGGTTGGTACACTGCATATACGCCTTATCAGGCAGAAATTGCACAAGGACGTTTAGAAGCATTGCTCAACTTNCAAACTATGGTTATGGATTTAACCGGAATGGAATTGGCCAACGCATCACTATTAGATGAAGCTACAGCTGCTGCTGAGGCGATGATTATGTTCTACAACACCCGTTCTAGNGCAGCTCAAAAAGAAGATGTAAATAAATTCTTTATTGCTGACAACTGTTTCCCACAGACTAAATCTGTAATGGAAACCAGAGCTATTCCNTTNGGNATAGAATTNGTTTATGGAGACTATAAAACTGCTGAGCTAGACAACTCATTCTTCGGGGCTTTAGTTCAGTACCCAGCAACCAATGGTGAAGTTGAAGATTATGCAGCATTTACTGAAAAAGCACANTCTGCTGAAGTAAAAGTAGCNGTTGCAGCAGACCTTATGAGTCTTGCNNTTTTACCNTCTCCTGGAAGTTGGAATGCNGATTGTGTTGTTGGGACTACACAACGTTTTGGTGTTCCTATGGGATACGGTGGCCCTCACGCTGCCTATTTCGCAACCGGAGAAAATTACAAAAGACATTTACCGGGNCGTATTATCGGTGTTTCTGTAGATCGNGATGGAAATAANGCGCTTCGNATGGCACTTCAAACTCGCGAACAACANATNAAAAGAGATAGAGCTACCTCTAACATTTGTACAGCTCAAGCTCTTTTAGCCATTATGGCTGGAATGTATGCTGTTTATCATGGTTCAAAAGGAATTAGAGGTATTGCAGAACGCATTCANTTCCANACCAAGACATTAAGCNANGCTTTAACTTCTGCTGGNTTAACTCAGTTGAATACGTCTTATTTTGATACCATCACATTTAAAGTTGATGCTACACAACAAGGCAAGTTAAAAGCNACTGCAGAAGCACATGCCATTAACTTTTACTATACTGAAAATGCATTTAGCATTTCANTNGANGAAACGACTGCTCTAGCAGATCTACAAAACATTGCAAAAGTTATNGATGAAGCNTTTGGAACATCGGTTCAAATCGATGCCGTTGAAGAAAGCTGGGGTATTGCTGAAAATACCATTCGAAAAGTGGATTATTTAGAGCATGCTATTTTTAACAGCTACCATTCAGAAACGCAATTAATGCGTTACATCAAAAAGCTAGAAAATAGAGATATTTCGTTGGTTCATTCTATGATTTCTTTGGGATCATGTACCATGAAACTAAATGCTGCCGCGGAACTTGAACCGATAACAAATCCAAATTTTGCGAATATTCANCCATTTGTACCTCAAGACCAAGTTGAAGGTTACAAAACAATTATTGATGAATTAGGAAAAGATTTGGCTGAAATTACCGGTTTTGCCGGAATGTCTTTCCAACCCAATTCAGGTGCTCAAGGTGAATATGCTGGTTTGATGGTTATTCGTGCTTATCACGAAGCCAGAGGTGATCAACACAGAAACATCTGTTTAATCCCTTCATCTGCTCACGGAACTAATCCTGCATCAGCTGTAATGGCAGGGATGAAAGTTGTTGTTGTAAAGTGTGACGATCAAGGAAACATTGATGTTGAAGACTTAAAAGCAAAAGCTGAACAACATAGTAATGATTTATCTGCCTTGATGGTAACTTATCCGTCAACACACGGTGTTTTTGAAGCTTCTATTACTGACATTACAAAAATCATTCATGAGAATGGTGGTCAAGTATACATGGACGGTGCAAACATGAATGCTCAGGTTGGCTTAACGAGTCCAGGGAAAATTGGAGCTGACGTTTGTCACCTTAACTTACACAAAACATTCGCCATTCCTCACGGAGGTGGTGGTCCTGGGATGGGACCAATTGGTGTAGCAGAGCACCTTGTACCTTTCTTACCAGATCACGCTATTATTAGCACTAGTGGTGAAAAAGGTATCCCAGCCGTATCTGCAGCTCAATATGGTAGTGCTTTGATTTTAATCATTTCATATGCTTACATAAAAATGCTAGGTGTTAAAGGATTAACCAATTCTACAAAGAATGCGATCCTCAATGCTAATTATATGAAGGCACGCCTTGAAGGTAATTTCAACATCCTGTACAAAGGCGAAAATGGTTTTGTTGCCCACGAAATGATTGTAGATTGTCGTGATTTCAAAAAACACGCTAACATTGAGGTTGAAGATATCGCTAAACGTTTAATCGATTATGGTTTCCACTCTCCTACTGTGAGTTTCCCAGTAGCTGGAACGATCATGATTGAACCAACAGAAAGCGAGCCTAAAGAAGAACTAGACCGTTTCTGTGATGCATTGGTATCAATCCGCAAAGAGATAGAAAATATCATTGTTGGAGATAGCGATATAGAGAACAATGTTCTTAAAAATGCACCGCATACAGCCCAGCTTGTTGTTAACGATCAATGGGATTTTCCTTATTCAAGAGAAACAGCAGCCTATCCATTAGGATACTTAAGAGATGCTAAGGTTTGGCCTGCAGTTAGAAGAATTGACAATGCCTTTGGAGACCGTAACTTAATTTGTAGCTGCCCATCAATTGACAGCTACGCAGAAGCTTAATGTTCTGTTTATTCAAATTTAATTTTATTGGCTTTGTGAATGAATAAGTGATATATTTGAAGACAGTAATTCAAAAAAAGAATGGATTTATGAAAAAGTTTTATGTAACCGCTTTGATGCTTATGGGAGGTGTTGGCCTTTCATATGGACAATCGAGCAACAATAATCCTCTTGTACCAATTGCTGGTGTACAAGAGAAGGCTGCTCCCCAGCTTCAAAAGGGAGATATCTCTGCTCCATTAGGAGTTCCAACTCAATTAACTTCTACTTCATCTAGCCGTGCTGCTGGTGATGTTCTATGGAGTGAAGATTTTAGTTCAGGTACTATCCCTACAGGATGGACGCTAGCTACTACTCCAACTGGTGCTGATTGGATTTGGACAACAAATGCACCTTACGGTCAATATACTGGAGAGCCTGCAATTGCGTCTACAACTGGTACAACTGGTTTTATGCAGTTAAACACTGATGGGTTCAATACCGGTACTACTAATTTCCAAGCTATTACAGCTTCATTTACAACTACTGACATTACTGTATCTCCTACAGTAGGTGTTAACCTTGAATTCCAACATTACTTCAGACCTTTTACAAATGCAGAATTGCTTGTTGGTTGGTCTACAGATGGTGGTTCAACTTGGAACGAAGTTGATGTTAGAGATGGTGTTTCAACAAACTCAGCATCTGCAAACCCAGTTACTAAAACAATGTATTTGGGTACTGTTCCTTCAGGGACTATCCGTTTAAGATTTAAGTGGGCTAACGAATCTCACTATTTCTGGATGGTTGATGATATTAAATTAATTGAAGCTCCTCAAAACAACCTTGAGATCAGTGACATATTCTTTAAAGGAATTGCTGATACAAACGGTTTGAATGCTTATTATTCCCAAATTCCACTTTCTCAAGTAACAAACGATTCTATGTGGTTTGGTGGAACTGCTCAAAGTGTTGGTTCTGTAGATCAGCCAAACGCAAGATTTGATGTTTCAATTTCAGGACCGAATACAAGTGATGTAGTATCGACTCCAGGTGGTAACACTGTATCAGGTGGTAATTACTACTCTGATGAAGTAGTTCCTACTAACTATTATTTTACTGATGGTGGTCAAGGTACATTTACTTACACGTTTACTGCTGTTTCTGACTCTACTGAATTTTCACCAGCTAACAACTCAAAGTCTTGGGATATCAATGTAGGTGATTCAGTATATGCTCGTGACGATGGAGACATTGAGTACGTTACAAGAAGAGTTGAAGGTGAAATTTTAGCTCCAGTATACATCATGAATAATTCAGATGTTGTTACATCTGTTGATGTTTACATTGGTGATCCAACATCTTTCCCTAACCAATCAGTAGGTTCTGTTGTATCTGTTTACCTTTATGACAACAGCTTCAACATTGTAGAAAGTAACACTTACTACACTATTCAACAAGCTGATGCAGGATCTTGGGTAACTTTTGATCTTGATGATACTCCTGTTACTGCAGGTGCTTACCTAATTGGTTTTGAAGTTATCTCTGATACATGTTGGATTGGTATTGATGACCGTGAGCCTGAGTACTTCCAGATTTATGAAAACATTGGTGGTAGTTTAGGTACTGGCGGTACTTGGTACTATGCTAACTTTAACAATGTTCCTTACATCCGTATGAACGTTGAAGGTCTTAACTGTCCAACTATTACTT
The DNA here is from genome assembly GCA_002705995.1 of Crocinitomicaceae bacterium. Lineage (GTDB taxonomy): Bacteria > Bacteroidota > Bacteroidia > Flavobacteriales_G > Salibacteraceae. The sequence goes on from PAJI01000006.1 coordinate 418,467, forward strand.
CTCAAACTCAAATCACTCAATCACCTGATTGTGGTGCTTCAAATGGTTCTGCTCAAGTTGTTCCTGTAGGTGGTCAATCACCATATCTTTACGAATGGCCTGATGGTACAACTACACCAACTAACAGTGGTTTAGCTGCAGGTAACTATGAAGTAACAATTACTGATAATAACCTTTGTTCTTCAGTTGTAACAGTTACTCTTGGTAATGCTAATGCTCCAACTGTTTCTGCTGGAAGTAATATGGATACTGCAATTGCTTGTTACGGTGATTGTGATGGTGTTATTGATATTGATGTAGCTGGTGGTACTGGTAACATTGCATATTTCTGGAATGACAGTTCAACTACTGAAGACTTAAGCGGTCTTTGTGCTGGTTCATATGCTGTAACAATTACTGATGATGCAAACTGTATTACATATTTCTCTGCTTCAGTAACTGAACCTGGTTCAGCTGTTACAGGAACTGCTTCATCTACAATCAACACAAACAGTGCTAGCGCAACTGCTACTGGTGGCACACCTCCATACACATACTCTTGGACTTCAAGTTCAGGTGGTACGGCTACAGGAGCTAACCCAACAGGTTTAGATCCTGGTACATGGAACTTAGTAATCACTGATGCTAATGGTTGTACTTCTGATGTAATTACTGTTGAAGTTCTTGTTAGTGTTGCTGAACACTCTTTAAATAATTCTGTTAGCGTATTCCCTAATCCAACTTCTGGAGTATTGAATGTTCGTTTACAAGATGTTCAAAGTGGTGCTTACACTATGACTCTTCAAAATGTTATTGGTCAAACAATCGACATGAAGAAAGTGAACGTTACAGGAAACTATCAAACTGAATTCAACATGAACGGTATGGAAAAAGGTATCTATTTCCTACGTATGGAGAATGAATTGAATGAAACAGGTGTATTCAAAATTGTATTGAACTAATACAAACCTGATTCTATAAAATTGAAAAGCCGGTACATGTACCGGCTTTTTTTATGCTTTTCATTTGCTTTAAAACCATAAAAAAATCCTGATTGAACTACATTTTCATCAATCAGGATTTAGACTTTATCGAATACTTTTACTTGCTTAACCTAAACAACAGGGCAACTCTTACAGTACTTGCCTTTCTTTTTATATTTCTTACAACACTTCTTTTTACTACCTAGCTCAAAAACAAAATCTTTGCTATTCAAATGCAGCATTAGTTGAGCTAATTCTTCTCTACTAACATTACTTTTATTTGTTAAGGCATTCATTATTTATAATGAGTCTAATTTAAAACAAATATAAATTACTTTCTGATAAAACAATTAAAATCAACTCATTTTAAAGCTAGTTATCTATTGTTATTATTTATTTCAAGCATTGTTTACCCAAATGTTAAGAAGTATGCAATAAGGTAATTTTCCTATTTTAGTATGCGTGCATACCATTTTTTTCATACATTTGAAAACAATGAAACCTGACGAAACTATAGACTTTCCATTAAGATGGGCATGGCATAAAATATCAAGGATATATAATCTGGAAGCTCAAAAGCATGAATTTACAATGTCTATTGGATACACCTTGCTAAATATCGACCGAAAAGCAGGAACACCATCGACAAAACTTGGCCCTATTATGGGCATGGAATCCAGAAGCCTTACACGCACATTAAAAACAATGGAAAACATAGGCGTAATTGAAAAACGCCCTGACCCAAATGATAAACGAATGGTCCGCATCTTTCTTACCCCCAAAGGAGAGCAAATGCGTAACATTTCAAGAGCTACTGTTATTCAGTTTAACAAGCAAATGAAGAGTATACTTACAGATGAAGAAGAAAAACAATTTTTCCAAATCATGTCAAAGGTTAACAATGCTCTTGATGAACTAGAATTTTTTGAAAAATAAAACACCTTATAAAGCTAAAACTTGACCAATTTTATGAAACGAACAATCAGTAAAGTAGCAGTTGTAGGATCTGGAGTTATGGGATCTAGAATTGCTTGTCATTTTGCTAACATTGGTTGCGAAGTCTTACTATTAGATATCGTACCTAATGATGCTAAAGAATCTGATGATTCAAGAGCTAGAAACAAAATTGTAAATGATTCACTTCAGGCTGCTCTCAAAAGCAACCCATCCCCTATTTATTCTAAAAGTTATGCAAATCGCATATCTACGGGAAATCTAGATGATGATTTACATAAGATTTCAGAATCTGACTGGGTTATTGAAGTTGTTATAGAAAGACTAGACATTAAGAAGCAAGTTTTCGAAAACATCGAAAAATACCGTAAGCCGGGCACTTTAATTTCTTCTAATACATCAGGCATCCCTATCAACATGATGCTGGATGGAAGAAGTGAAGATTTTCAAAAACACTTTTGTGGGACGCACTTCTTTAACCCACCACGCTATTTAAAACTTCTTGAAATCATTCCAACTAAAAAGACGGATCCAGCTATTGTTGATTTCTTGATGGATTATGGCAAAAAGTTCCTTGGAAAAACAACCGTACTTTGTAAAGATACTCCAGCATTTATTGCCAATAGAATTGGTGTCTATAGCATGATGGCTTTGTTCCATACTGTTAAAGAATTAGGTCTGACTGTTGATGAAGTTGATAAGCTAACAGGTCCAGTTCTTGGTCGACCAAAGTCTGCAACTTTCCGTACTGCTGATGTTGTTGGTTTAGATACTTTAGTATTGGTAGCCAAAGGCCTTAAAGACAATGCTCCAGATGATGAAGCCAATCATTTGTTTGAACTTCCTGCTTTCATTGAAAAAATGGTCGAAAACAAATGGTTAGGAAGCAAAAGTGGACAAGGTTTTTACAAGAAAGTTACCGAAGGTGGTAAGAAAGAAATCCTTTCTCTTAACCTTGAAACACTTGAATACGAACCAAAGCAAAAAGTAAAATTTGCTACACTTGATGCGACAAAACCTATTGAAGATCTTACTAAACGTATCAAAGTTCTATTTGGTGGTAAGGATAAAGCGGGTGAATTTTACCGCAAGACCTTCACCGGTTTATTCCAATATGTTTCTAATCGTATTCCAGAAATTGCAGATGAACTCTACAAAATCGATGATGGTTTAGAAGCTGGTTTTGGCTGGAAACAAGGTCCATTTAAAGCGTGGGATGCTATCGGATTAGAGACAGCATTAAAGGCGATGGAAGAAGCAGGTAAAAAACCTGCTGACTGGGTATATGAAATGATTGAAAATGGCCATACCTCATTCTATAAGATTGAAAAAGGGTCAAAGCTATATTACGATATAGCTACAAAATCTTACCAACCAATCCCTGGTCAAAACGACATTATTGACTTAGATGTTATTCGCGAAAGCAACACTGTTTGGAGCAATTCCGGCACAACAATCACAGACTTGGGTGATGGCATTCTAAACATTGAATTCCACACGAAAATGAACACCATTGGTGGTGAAATTATTGCTGGACTGAACAAAGCAATCGACTTAGCTGAGGCTGAATACAAAGGTCTTGTAATTTCGAATACCGGAGACAATTTCTCAGCAGGTGCAAATGTGGGTATGATTTTCATGTTTGCTGTTGAGCAAGAGTGGGATGAATTGGATATGGCCATTAGAGCATTCCAAAATACAATGATGCGAGTGCGTTATTCAAGCATTCCAGTAGTTGTAGCTCCTCATAATATGGCACTTGGTGGTGCCTGCGAAATGAGCATGCATGCCGATAAAGTTGTTGCTCATGCTGAAACATACATGGGGCTAGTTGAATTTGGAGTTGGTCTTATCCCTGGTGGTGGCGGTACGAAAGAATTTGCCGTTCGTTTTAACGATGACCTTAACGATGGAGATATTCGCACCAATCAATTAAGAAACCGTTTCTTAACCATTGGTCAAGCAAAAGTGTCAACTTCTGCTTATGAAGCCTTTGAATTAGGGTATTTACGCAAAGGACAGGATGAAGTTATTGTAAGTAGAGATCATCAATTAGCCTATGCTAAACAAGCTGCTCTTACTTTATACGATAAAGGATATACGAAACCAGCTCCTAGAAAAGACATTAAAGTTTTAGGAAAAGAAGGATTAGGTATTGTATACGTTGGTGCTGACTCTATGAAATCCGGTAACTATATGTCTGAACACGATCAGGTGATTTCTGAAAAATTAGGATATGTATTGTGTGGAGGTGATTTAAGTACCATCACGGAAGTTGACGAACAATACCTATTGGACCTTGAGCGCAAAGCCTTCTTGGAATTGTGTACACAACGCAAAACATTAGAGCGTATCCAAAGCTTATTAACAACAGGTAAAATCCTTCGTAACTAATCATTCACGTATAAACTTTTAAACCCGAAAAAAATGAACGCATATATAGTAGCAGCAAAAAGATCAGCAGTAGGGAAAGCACCTCGCGGGTTATTCCGCTTTATGCGCCCTGATGATTTAGCAGCAACGGTCATAAAAGGAATATTGGAAGATGTTCCTTCATTAGATAAAGAACTGATTGATGACGTAATTGTGGGAAATGCCACTCCAGAAGCAGAGCAAGGTCTGAACGTTGGAAGAATGATTTCTTTGATGAGTTTAGACACTGAGAAAGTTCCCGGGATGACTGTGAACCGCTATTGTTCATCTGGACTGGAAACCATTGCGATTGCAGCAGCTAAAATTCATAGTGGAATGGCTGACTGTATTATTGCTGGTGGTGTTGAAACCATGTCTCCTATTCCATTTGGTGGCTGGAGATTGGTTCCCAATGCAGAAGTAGCAAAGCATCATCCAGATTGGTACTGGGGAATGGGGTTAACAGCTGAAGCCGTTGCCCGTGACTACAAAGTTTCTCGTGAAGACCAAGATGAGTTTGCTTATCATTCACACCAAAAAGCAATCAATGCAATTGACAACGGATTATTCAAAGACGACATTGTTCCTGTTGAAGTGGAAGAAGTGTTTTTGAAAGATGGTAAAAGATCAACCCGCAAGTATACTGTAGATACAGATGAAGGAGCACGTAGAGATACGACTCAAGAGCGTTTAGCTAAGTTAAGACCTGTATTTGATGCCAAAGGGTCAGTAACAGCTGGAAATGCATCTCAAACTTCTGATGGTGCAGCATTCGCTGTAGTGATGAGTGAAGAAATGGTGAAGAAATTAAACCTCACTCCTATCGCTCAATTAAAATCTTATGCCACTGTTGGTGTTGAGCCTCGTATTATGGGTATCGGCCCTGTTGGAGCTATTCCAAAAGCAGTTAAAATGGCAGGTTTACAATTGAACGATATTGAGCAATTTGAATTGAACGAAGCTTTTGCTTCTCAATCATTAGCTGTTATCCGCGAATTAGGCTTAAACCCTGACATCGTAAATGTAAACGGTGGAGCCATTGCTTTGGGGCACCCACTTGGATGTACGGGAGCTAAACTCTCAGTACAACTCTTCAACGAAATGAAACGCAGAGGCCAAAAATACGGTGTAGTAACCATGTGTGTTGGTACCGGACAAGGTGCTGCCGGAGTTTACGAATTACTTTAATAACGAATCATCATATCATCACCAAAACATAAACATTACAACCATGGAAACAACAGATAAAAAAGCATTAATGGGCGGAGAATTTCTTGTCCGCGAAACCGAAGCATCAGACATCTTTGTACCTGAAGAGTACGATGAAGAGCAATTAATGATTATTCAATCAAGTAAAGATTTTCTGAATCAGGAAGTTTACCCAAACCTTGATCGAATTGATGCTCTTGAAGAAGGTTTAATGCCTTCTCTAGTAGAAAAAGCAGGTGAGTTGGGCTTATTAGGGATTTCAGTTCCCGAAGAACTTGGCGGATTCGGTAAAAACTTTGTTACCTCTATGCTTGCTTCTGAAGCTACAGGTGCAGGACATTCATTCTCTGTAGCTGTTTCTGCTCATTCTGGAATTGGTACACTACCCATTTTGTATTATGGAACAGAAGAGCAAAAAGCGAAATACATTCCGAAATTAGCTTCTGGAGAATATAAAGGAGCATACTGTTTAACTGAGCCAGGATCTGGTTCTGATGCCAACAGTGGAAAGACCAAAGCAAAGTTGACTGAAGATGGTAAACATTACATCATTAATGGTCAAAAAATGTGGATTACAAACGGTGGGTTCGCTGATGTATTCACTGTATTTGCTCGTATCGATGACGATAAAAACCTGAGTGCTTTTATTGTTGACGCTAACTCAGAAGGGGTTTCTTTAAATCCTGAAGAAAAGAAAATGGGGATTAAAGGTTCTTCTACTCGTCAAGTATTTTTCAACGATGTAAAAGTTCCGGTTGAAAACTTATTGGGTGAGCGCGATGGCGGTTTTAAAATCGCTCTAAACATTTTGAATATTGGTCGTATCAAGTTAGCTGCCGCTGTTTTAGGAGCTGCAAAGCAAACACTTGACAACACCGTAAACTATTCTAACGAGCGTAACCAATTTGGTCGTCCAATTTCTAAATACGGAGCAATCAAAGAAAAAATTGGTAAGTCTGCTATCAAGACTTTTGCTTGTGAGTCAGCTACATACCGTGCTTCTCAGAACATTGAAGATTTAATTGACCAATTAGTAGCTTCAGGAATGTCTAAAGAAGAAGCTTCTTTGAAAGGTATTGAGGAATATGCTGTTGAGTGTGCAATCATGAAAGTTCATGGTTCTGAGACATTGGATTATGTTGTTGATGAAGGTGTTCAAATTCATGGTGGTATGGGTTTCTCAGCTGAGTCTAAAGTAGAGAGAGCTTACCGTGATTCTCGTATCAACAGAATCTTTGAGGGAACCAATGAAATTAACAGAATGCTTGCTGTCGAAATGATGTTGAGAAAAGCCATGAAGGGTAAATTAGACTTAATGGGACCAGCTCAAAAAGTTGCAGGTGAATTAATGTCTATTCCTGATTTTGGTGCTGCTGAAACAGACTTCTTCAAAATCCAACACGGCTACATCAAAAACTTTAAGAAAGCTGTTTTGATGGTTGCAGGTTCTGCTGCTCAAAAGTTAATGATGGAACTCAGCAAAGAACAAGAGGTTCTATTAAACATTGCTGATATGCTGATCGAAACTTATGTAGCTGAATCTACCCTATTACGCGTTGAGAAATTAGTCGCTCAAACAGGAGAAGAAGCTAATGCATTGAAAATTGAAATGGCTAAAGCTTACATCTGGGATGCTGCTGAAAAAATCAACCATGCAGGTAAAGAAGCTTTAATGGCCTTTGCTGATGGCGATGAGTTAAAAATGATGTTAATGGGTATAAAACGTTTCACGAAAATTGAGCCTTTTAACGTTAAAAATTCAAGACGTGCTGTTGCTGAATCTATTATAGAAGCAAATAAATACATATTTTAGAGCCGTTAACATTTTTAATACAGGTGTTAACTTGCCTAATTAAACAACAAAAGCCCAATCTGTACAGATTGGGCTTTTTATTTCGATTATATATTGTGTTCGCTTAGACTGGCTGCTAGTTCATATTTAGCACTTCTTGCAACTGCTCATTTCCTTTTTCAGTTACATAATATTGTAACTCTTGCATGTATAAATTAGCAAAATAACGCACGGCTTCTTTGTACCCCATTTCACCACTCAAGTGATATTCATACATTAAAATCCAATAATTGGTAATTAAATAAAGCCTGTCAATTACCATTTTCAATTCTTCTTCATCCGGCAAATACTTTATCAACCCTTGAGCATATAATGCACTCCAAAAAGATTCTATAAATTTATTTCTGCCTTTAAATTGCTCATCAATTTCAATCATCACTTGGCGCGGATAAGACTTAGAAGCTGATGCAAAGGTTAACCCTCTGTATTTTCTTCTTAAAGAAAACAGCTCTACTACCGTTTCGTGATAAGCTTTAATGTCACTAACCTCCGGATTAATCCGATCACGAATAGCCTGTTGCTTATCGTTAAAATCACGGAAAAGCGTAATAATGATATCTTCTTTTTTAGGAAAATAGTAATTGAGGTTTCCTTTACTGATTTCAAGCTCCTTGGTTAAACGTTCAACTTTTAGTTGTGCTAGTCCTTCATCGTTTAAAATACGAAGCGCTGTCCTTAAGATTTTGTCTTTAAGTGTCATTGATACTAAGCGTTTGAAAAATCGAAATTATTGATTGGGGATTATTTCCCTTATTAACTCATTCACTCTATCTGCAGATTCAATATTGGCAACATGCCCTGTATTGCTAATGGTGTATAAACTCCCACTGTAATAATTTACAAGAGCTTCACCATTTGAAACAGGAAGAAATCCATCTTGTTCTCCCCAAATAATTGAAACAGACTTGTCCAATTTAAAATCATAAGCATGAATTTCAGTCTCATGCTCTAACAGATAACGAATAAGGTTTGTCTTTTCCTCCCGCTGGTTGGAATAAAGTTCTTCTTTTACTTTTTTTCGAATGAATTTTGGCATGTAAGGTGTCTTCGCATAAGTAATGGAAAAGATTTGCTTAATCGCCAACTGATCAACAGGGATCAATAAATCAAGAATGCTTTCTCTTTGAAACGAGCGTGCAATAGAATCTGCCAACTCACTTGTATAATAGCGACTTAAAGCATCGATTAAAACCACATTTTCTGTTCTTTCGGGAAAGATTTTAGCAAAATAGGCTGAAATTAAGCCTCCATACGAAAGTCCTATAACATTGACTTGCTCTACGTTAAGTGAGTCAAGTAATTCTCCCAATTGAGAAGCTTGAAATTCAGGTGAGAATTTTTTACTGGTGGAATGACTCTCTCCGAAATAAACCAAATCCGGAACGATCATTACATAACCATCGGCCAAATCGTCTACCTGTTTTGACCATTGCATGTAAGGCAAAGGGCCAAAACCATGAACTAGCAGTATTGTATCCTTACCGCTTCCACATATACGTACATTCACTTCGGACTCAGACAGGGTGTAAATGTGCTTTTCTACTCCAGCCTCAGCATAAACTTTATCCGGTTTATGCGTAGCAAATTTCTCAATGCTACACGAAGAAAGAACGATTAACAAACTAAAAATGCCTAATACCCTTAACCCCATCTTACAATTATATGCAATTCACTGATTCAACAAAACGACCGTTTCCATGAATTAATAACAGTTGCTTCGTTAACAAAATAGGAATTATTCAAAGATAAAGTAATTTCCCAGCCAATTAATTAACTGGGAAAATTGTACTAGATTTTTTATCTTTGATCTTCTGCAACAAAATTTTTTCTATTACGTAAAGTAAGAATTACAAGCAATAATAGTGTTGTCTCATTAAGGACAACTTCAAAAAAATTTAATTTTACTTAAGCATCATATGAGAAATCAATTCCCTCCAGGTTTTAGTTTTAAAATAAGTACGTTGTCTATTGTATGTCTTTCTTTAGGATTACTAGATCCTACAAAACTTTTATTCCTTGCAGGGCTATTGTTTATGATGTTAAGTTATGAGTTGCCACGTCAGCAATTCAAATTTATTTTCAAGCGTTCAAATCAAAATACCAGACGAAAATAGCTTTCCTCAACGTTAAAAGGTGAGACGACTAACTGCTATTCTAATTGTACTTTTTTTCTGTTGGAATACTCCAAAAGGGATTGGACAAAATAATGCTATTGACTCCCTAGTTTCAGAGTTGCATTCATTTCAGATCAAAGAAGATACTTCTTCTTTTTATGCAGTTGGCCTGTTCCCTTCACAACGAAAGCAAAGTCGAAAATGGGTTGAAGATGATAATATTTTCTTCACCTCATTAATTGTGCTTACACTACAGCGCTATCATCCCTATTTATCTTCCGAAAATGCACTAAAAGTAGACTCTGTTATTGAGGCTGCTATTATTAACTATCCTGACTATTGCCAAAAGGAAAAGCACTACACTTGTAATTTTTGGGTTCCTACAAAGGGAAGGCATTTTCCAAATTCAAGGTTTAGTGAAAACCCTCATTATGCTTTACCTGATGATTTTGATGATACTTCATTATTGCTATCTACTGGTAACTTCTCAACAGAAGACCAGCTTGATGCTGCCAAAAAAATGATCTTGCACAAGAACACTAAAAGCTCTCAAATTCACTCTACCTTTAAACGCTACAGAAACTATGAGGCATATTCTACCTGGTTTGGTAAAAACATGCCGGTTGATTTTGACATTTGCGTTCATGCAAACCTCTTAATGTGGAAAGCCATTAAAAAGCTTGACTGGAACGTTACTGACTCTGCTACTTTCAACCTCATTCAAGCTATTGTCTTAAATGATGATCACCTTAAAAATCCTCAAATTGTAGCTCCCCATTATCAACACAAGGAAGTAGTTCTCTACCACTTGGCTCGTTGGTTAAGTATTGATTCAACTCCTGTTACAGCTCCATTAAAAGAAAAGGTTAAAGCAGACCTTTTAGAGGCTTTTCATACATCCAATACACCTTGGAATAGCCTACTTCTAAGTAATGGCTTAATGATGCTAGGAGATTATCAAGAGGAAATAACCGAAGTACCTATCAATGACCTTTACTATTTTATTGCTAATTTAACATCGGTTAATCGGTTGTATATTCGGGTTTTAACCGAGCATATTGGGCTAACCGAACTTCCATATCGTTGTAAAGCATTTGAAATAGCCTTACTTTTTGAGCATGAAATGCTAAGAAGGTTGGGAAACAAGCAATAACTGCTTTCAAAAGCAATATTTATTCTGGAAATTAGTGCCAAATTTTTTGAGAAAATGAAACCTGTTTTATACGCTATCCTTTTTTTCGCAGTTCTCTTTACTGTGGGGTGTACTGATGACGAAGGTCCGATTACCCCAATTAAAGATAAGAATGACACAACTGAAGTAAATGAAGCTCCATATGAGATTTTGTTGAGCAACACCGTTTTTGAAGAAAAATATGACTCGGGATATGTTGTGGGTACATTTTCAGTTTTAGATCCTAATGCGAATGATGAACACCAGCTTTTACTGGCTAGTGGGGTTAGCAGTTGGGGAAATCAATATTTTACCATTGACAGCAACAAACTAGTTACAAAACGTTATTGGGAATATAACGACACGAATAAATTCAACATTAGAGTTTGGTGTAGTGATGGAGAATTTAGTTTTGAAAAAACGTTCGAAATATCACTTATCCCATATATACCTCAATCTCCGGTTATTACTTCTATTCACTTTTTGAATGATAGCTTAATGCCAACTTTTGTGCATAAAGATTCTGCCAATCAGAACCCTCAAATTGAGATCAACTCTATTCCTAGGTTAACCACTTCTATGGCAATTATGATGGTTGATGTAGATGCCTCTAATGCCGTTCACTGGGCCGTTTGGAATATTCCCGTAGAAAAAGACACGATTTTACAAGGGGAAGATTGGAGCAATTACCCTAGTGTTGTAATTGGCGATTCTGATTTTGGCGCAGGCTATCAAGGACCTTTTCCTCCTACCGAACACCATTATGAATTTAAAGTCTATTGCTTAACAGATACCATTGCACTTGATCAAAGTCAGAGTGCTATCCTGCCTTTAGTTGCAAATAGCTCTCTACTAAGTTCCGGAACTTTAGTTGGAAGGTATGCTCCTTGATAAAAACAGCTTTCTTCTTATGCTTTTGGCTTTCATTAGCCAGTTTTCTTTCAGTCAATCAATAGATACGATACCTGTTTACTTTGGTATTGATCGTTATGCTTGTAGCCCATCTTCTATACAGGCTATAGAAACACTAAAGCAAGCAGACTCTCTTCATCTATTCGGTTATACAGATTACTTAGGAAGCTCTGCATATAATCAAGTACTGTCTAACCAAAGAGTTAATAGCGTTTCAGAATGCCTCACTAAAAATGGCATTAGCCCAAAACAAATTACGTTGAAAAAGGGGCTAGGTGAAATTACTCAGAAAGAACAGAGCTCACCCATTGGCAATCCAACGAATAGAAGAGTTGATATTCTTGCCTTTTCTTCTCAACACTCCTCACCAACCGGTACCAGTCAGGGAACTGTTTCCGAATTAGAAAACTTCAATACGGCCAAATACAAAGTAGGTGATAAAATTGTATTGAAAGGACTAAGCTTTATTCCCGGAAGGCATTTTCTACTCGACTCAAACGCTGCTGAATTGAGTCGTTTGATTCAAATAATGGAAAATAACCCTAATCTCCATATTGAAATTCAAGGACATGTTTGTTGCATTTCCAGAATGCCTGACGGAATGAATGATGGGGTTGACTTTGATACTAGAGAACCTTTCTTATCCGTCAACCGTGCAAAGTTTATTTATGAGCAGTTGATTAAGGCCGATATTTCGTCTTCAAGATTAAGTTATGCTGGATTTGGGGCTTCGCGTCCTAAAATTTCTCCTGAAGTAACAGATGAAGACAGGCAAGCCAACAGACGTGTTGAAATTGAAATTATTGCCAAATAAGCTCTTATTTCAGTCGTTTTTTATTCGTTTTCAATTCATCTTCTAACTCGTCAACAACAATGCGTTGACTCGCTACCTTCTTTTGAAAATTCTCTACTTCTGTTTTCTTAGTCGTTAATTCAAATTCCATTTCTCTAATCTCTGATTCTGCTTCTACAATTTTCTTGTGAAGTTTTTCTTTTTCATCAAACAAATCGTCACGACTCTTTTCCATCTCTTTCAAAACCTTTTCAGCTTCCTTTTTTACATCTTTTTCAGAAGATGTGGCTACTACATTTTTTTGGTTCCCAATACGTCCACTAATTGCCGAAACTTCAGACTCTAAAACATGAATACTCTCATTGTGATTTTGAATATCTACTTTCTCACTTGAAATATCTTTTAGAATGCTTTCTTCATCTTTCTGGGCTTTTGACAATTCTTTCTCAAGATCTTTAAGTTTGTCTTCTTCTTTATCTAGCTTCTGTTCCAATACTTCATGGTAGAAAGTATACCCTAGCTTATCTAGCTCTTTTCTTAAGGCTACATTTTTCAAATGCTCATTTACAATTGCGTTGCCTTTAAGGTCAAAAAAACCTATGACAAATGTTGCTCCTGTTGTAGATGGAATCGTTTTCCAGCTGGCAGTTAATGAGTCATTTTCTAATGTTTCAAATACAATTCCCTTAAGCTCATTTACCCCGTCTTCAGAAGTCTCTTCTTTCATTTTGCTAAAGTCTTCTACCCAATCGTTTCCGATTTTTGACATGTCGTCAACAGAAATATCATTTACGTCAATTACGTAACACGGACATAACACCCCATATTTTACTGAATCTGAAATAGTGGTTACCTTATAAGCCTCTTGAGCAAAAGCATTGAGGTTGAAGAACAAAACCAAAAGGAATAGTAATTTTCGCATTGTTAAATGTTTCATCATTTGCACAAAATACACATTTTGCACTAAAATAAATTGATGTTATGGCTGATGAATTAAAAGGTAGAGTGACTGGTATTGGAGGTATATTTATTAAATCTGATGAACCGGAAAATTTAAAAAAATGGTACGTAGAGAACCTTGGACTAAAAGAGAATCCATACGGTTCATTATTCGAGTTCCGATCTCCTGGTGATCCAATTCATCGTAAATACTTGCAATGGAGTACAATGCCTACTTCTTCTAATTATTTTGCTCCTTCCGAAGCTTCTTTTATGGTTAACTACAGAGTTGAAAACATTGAAGCTTTACTGGATAGTCTGGTAAAAGCGGGAGCTGAAATTATTGGTAAGGTTGAATCGTATGAGTACGGAAAGTTTGCCCATGTTATGGATCCGGATGGCAATAAAATTGAGTTGTGGGAACCTATTGATGAAGTTTTTGACGAAGCCAACCCAACAGATAGTACAACATTTTAAGGATGAACTTTGTAGTTGCACTGACTGAGAAGTTTAAGCAAAATGAAAATCCCGAAAATATTGCAGATATGGAACGGTACATGAAAAACCTGTTCCATTTTGCAGGGGTTAAAAGTGTTGAACGAAAAACGCTTCTTAAAGCTACTTATCAAGAAGTTGGAGTTCCTGATATTACGGAATTACCTACTATTACAGAACAACTCTGGCAGGCAGAATACAGAGAATTGCATTATTGCTGTCAAGAGTTACTGGAGAAAAAGAAATACTTTAAAGAACACAATGCTATTGTACTTTTTAAATGGATGATAGAAACCAATTCATGGTGGGATACTGTAGATTTTATTGCCGCAAAACTAGTCGGGGGTTATTTTAAATTTCATCCTGAAGAGGAAAAAGAAATGATGCTGAGCTGGAATCAATCTTCTAACATGTGGCTTGTGCGCACTACCCTACTTTATCAATTAAAATACAAACAAGCTACTGATTTTGACTTTCTAAAAATGTTGATTCTTCCACATATTGAAAGCAATGAATTTTTCATTCAAAAAGCCATTGGATGGGCACTAAGAGAATATGCAAAAACCAATTCACAGCCTGTATTGGAGTTTGTAAAACAAACAAGCTTAAAACCTCTGAGTCACCGTGAGGCATTGAAGCATTTTTAACGTTTTTCCCAAAATACACGATCTTTCTTACGGTTAAAGGCATAACCTACCCACCATTCAATGTACTCTGCTTCAGCTCCATGAACTTTAACAGAAATTCCTGTGATCAGATGATCCAAAAAACGATAGCGTATTCCCAATCGTTCGTAATAAAATGCTGACTGTCCTGCAGTTTCATTTCTAAACAAGTAAACACCAAGTGCCAAATTCAAGGATAAATTGCGGTAGACCAATTCATAATCTCCAGCTATGCCATAGGTAACATATTCAAAAAAGTGATGCTTTTCTTCTTCGTTAGCAAAAGCATTTCCCAAATAAAAACCATCTAAGCCTCCTCCTATTCTATGGCGGTAGTTAAACTGGCGCATTAACCGAATACCAGCTGTTGTATTCAAATAGATTGCCCCATTCGCCTTGAATTGTTTTATTCCTGGCCCAAGTAATAAATATACTTCAGACCTCTTTTTAAATGCTGGAATTTTAAGGGATTGTAAATCCGGTTTTTCTGGATTAAAACGATACCTAGCTGTTCCTAAAATAGAGATTAGGTTAATTCCAAAATTGGGTTGACGTGAAGAGCCATTTGAGAAATGTTTTAAATCCACCCCTAACCCTAAAGTTAACCTGTCCGTTAGGCCATAATCTGCATAAGATCCCAGATTAATGTAGGCGTTGCGATACGAGCCTACCATATAATTCAGCGGATTATTCTCCTGATCGTAGGGCTCAAAATTATACGACAACCCAAAGGCCATATGTGCACGCCAAGTGAATTGCTTCCATCGCTTTAGCGGAATGTCTAAAAACCCATACACCGCATTGGGTGCTCCGATATTTCTATTCCCAAAATAAGCTTGGTAAAATCCTATTCCATAAATGGGGAAATTGTACAGCTGACCATACACAGAACCTCTTTCTGTTTGCCAACCTACTCGAATATCTACTGCTGCATAATAAGCGTCATCAATAAGTAAGTTTGCGTCTTTGTCATCATTGGGAATGAACCAACCGTATTGTGGATTCACAGCAATTACAAGGTCATTTTTTAAATGTTTGATGTAATGTGTTACGCTATCAGCTATAATTTCCAGTTCACTTTCTTCTTGAGAATGTACTGATATTCCCCAACACAAAAACACAACAAGTAAAACCCAATTCTGACGCTTCATCTGATTTTAACCATAAAAAAATGCCTCGCATCAATGATACGAGGCATTTGATATTTTTTGCTTTACGCTCAGTAAATTAAGCTAAAACTTCTTTTACGCGATCTGCAGCTTCTTGCAACAATACTGCTGAAAGTACTTCAAGACCAGACTCGTCAATAAGTTTTTTAGCTTCCTCAGCGTTCGTACCTTGTAAACGAACAATAATTGGAATATCAATGTTCCCGATATTTTTGTAAGCATCAACAACACCTTGTGCAACACGGTCACAACGAACAATACCACCAAAGATGTTTACCAAGATTGCTTTAACGTTCTCATCTTTCATGATGATTTTGAATGCTTTCTCAACACGCTCAGCGTTAGCTGTACCACCAACGTCAAGGAAGTTTGCAGGCTCACCACCTGAAAGCTTAATGATATCCATTGTTGCCATTGCAAGTCCGGCACCATTTACCATACAACCTACGTTACCATCAAGTTTTACGTAGTTCAACTCGAACTCACCAGCTTCAACCTCTGTTGGATCTTCTTCAGTAACATCACGCATTTCAGCCAAATCTTTGTGACGGAAAAGCGCATTATCATCTAAAGTTACTTTAGAGTCAACTGCTAAGATTTTATCATCTGAAGTTTTCAAAACCGGGTTAATCTCAAACATGGCAGCATCAGAACCTACATATGCTTTGTAAAGTGCAGAAACGAACTTTACCATTTGCTTCATAGCCTGACCTGAAAGGCCTAGGTTGAATGCAATTTTTCTAGCTTGGAAACCTTGTAGTCCAATTGCCGGATCAACTTCTTCTGTAAAGATTAAGTGTGGCGTTTCTTCTGCTACAGTTTCAATGTCCATTCCACCTTCGGTAGAATACATAATCATGTTTTTGCCGCTTTCACGGTTTAACAATACAGACATATAGAACTCAGAAGGCTCGCTTTCACCAGGATAATATACATCCTGAGCAACCAATACTTTGTTCACTTTCTTTCCTTCTGGGGGAGTTTGAGGAGTGATCAAATCCATTCCGATGATTTGGTCAGCTATAGATTTCACATCATCTAGTGACTTAGCCAATTTCACACCACCACCTTTACCGCGGCCACCTGCGTGAATTTGTGCTTTAATAACCCACCAACCGGTTCCGGTTTGTTCTTGCAAATCTTTCGCTGCTTGAACAGCTTCATCTGCTGTATTTGCTACAATACCTTCTTGAATTGTTACTCCGTAACTCTTAAGTATCGATTTACCTTGATATTCGTGTAAGTTCATGTCTACTCTAATAGTTTTAATTGAGATTGCTCAAATGTATAAACTTCTTCATAAGCGAGAAAGATTAATCTTTAACTATTGTTTAAGTATCTTCGTCCGTTGCAAATNAGCACCTGTTTTATTATGATGATAAAAGCCAATAACATACGGAAACAGTACGGAAACCTNGAAGTATTAAAGGGCGTCTCTCTTGAAATTCAAAAAGGTGAAATTGTATCTATTGTTGGTGCTTCGGGTGCTGGTAAAACCACATTACTTCAAATTTTAGGCACATTAGACCGTCCAACTTCGGGAGATTTACTTTTCAACGACACAGCTATTCGTCCAATGTCTGAAAAAGAATTGGCCGATTTTCGCAACAANAACATTGGTTTTGTTTTTCAGTTTCACCATTTATTGCCAGAATTTACTGCGCTAGAAAATGTATGTATTCCNGCATTTTTGGCTAAAAAAGGAAAGCTTGAAGCTGAAAAGCGCGCCAAAGAATTATTAGGATTTTTAGGGTTATCACACCGTTTGGATCACAAACCCAACGAATTATCNGGAGGAGAGCAACAACGTGTAGCTGTAGCCAGAGCTTTGATGAACAATCCNGGAGTTATTTTTGCTGACGAGCCAAGCGGCAACCTCGATTCTAAATCGGCAAAAGAGTTACACGAATTGTTTTTCAACCTGCGCAAAGAATTTCAGCAAACCTTCATTATCGTTACACACAACGATGAATTAGCNAACATGGCTGATCGAAAATTGGTAATTACTGACGGTGTAATTGAACAATAAGCAGAGCTTACTGTATGACACATTCTGACCTAAAAGAGCTTCTCAACGAAAAGGCTACTTATTACGAACAAAACTGGTTCATCGAACACGACCCTATCAGCATTCCGCATCAGTTTTCANAAAAGGAAGACATTGAAATTTCTGCCTTTTTATCGGCTACTATTGCTTGGGGACAACGCAAAACCATCATTAACAATGCGCGCAAATTAGTCGATTGGATGGATCATGCTCCTCATGATTTTATTCTCAACCATCAGGAGGCTGATTTGAAAAAGATGACCTCTTTTGTGCACCGTACTTTCAATAGCGATGATCTCCTTTATTTCATCTACGCACTGCAAAAGATCTATTCTGAACACAATGGATTAGAAGCTGTTTTTAGTCGTTATCCNGATAATCCGCAACAAAACATATCTGCTTTCAAGCAATTATTNTTCTCTTGGGAACACCTAAAACGAACAGAAAAACACGTTTCAGACCCGATGAAAAAATCCAGTGCAAAACGTCTAAATATGTTTTTACGNTGGATGGTTCGCTCAGNCNAAAATGGTGTNGATTTTGGCATATGGAAACAACTTTCTCCCAAGCACTTAATGCTTCCCTTAGATGTGCACACGGCCAATGTAGGCCGAAAATTAAACNTATTGCAACGCAAACAAAACGATTGGCCTGCAGTTGAAGAACTTACGAAGAATTTGCGTGCTTATGATGCCGAAGATCCCGTGAAATATGATTTTGCACTTTTCGGTATAGGTGTGTTCGAAAAATCGTAATTTCACTAGCACACACAAGTACTATTAACACAATGAAAAAGACCATAGCTGCGTTAAGCCTATTTGCTCTACTGGGCATCGCTTATTTTTCTGGACCAACTCCAACAATGAANAAACCGGTTAACATATTGCCCCANGTTCCGCATGATTTATCAGCGTTAGAACANTACATTTCCAATAAAAAAGAGAAATCACTTCCTGTGAAGNCNGGATGTGAAGCGAAAATTGTTTGGAATAACGATTCGGCNAAAACCAAAACACCAATTGCTCTGGTTTATCTGCATGGATTTTCATCATCACATGAAGAAGGTAATCCTGCTCATATGGAATTGGCTAAAGCATTGGGTGCTAACCTTTACCTTTCAAGGCTTGATCAGCATGGTTTAAACGATGATGAACCGTTGTTAAACATGACNGCTGATGGCCTAATACAAACAGCTAAAGAAGCTTATGCTATTGGACAACAATTGGGAGATGAAGTCATTTTAATTGGAACCTCAACGGGAGGAACATTAGCTTTACAATTAGCNGCNATGTTTCCNGAAATAAAGGCNTTGGTNCTTTATTCGCCNAANATAGAAATTGCAGATCCTTCTGCTCATTTGCTGAATAAACCTTGGGGATTACAAATTGCCCGTCAGGTATTTGGAAGTAATTACCGTGAAAAAGCTGCCGAACCTCCTATTTCTATCTATTGGAATACAAAATACCGTTTGGAATCCTTAATTGAGCTGGAAGAGCTGTTGGCTGAAACCATGACAGAAGAAACTTTTAACAATGTGAAACAACCTGTTTTTCTAGGTTATTATTACAAGGATGAGGAAAATCAAGACGAAGTAGTTTCTGTTCCTGCCATGCTAGAAATGTTTGATGAGTTGGGAACTGAAGCAGAATTAAAACGCAAACATGCTTTTCCTAAAACAGGCGACCATGTCATCGCATCAAAACATAAATCAAAAAACTATCCTGAAGTTATTAACCAAACCCTACTTTTTTGTGAAGAAATTCTGCAGTTACAAACGCACTAAATTATCGGCAAAACACACAAATTCATTTAAGTTTGTAGCTTAATGAAGTGGTTACATCCTGAAATCCTCTGGGCACTTTTTGCGCTAGCTATCCCGATAGTTATTCACCTCTTCAATTTCCGAAGATTCAAGCCGCTTTATTTCTCTAATGTTCAGTGGTTAAAGGAAGTTCAACAAGAAACCAAAAAGCAATCTCAAATTAAACATTGGCTGGTTTTACTTGCCCGTTTAATTGCTTTTACCTTTTTAATTCTCGCGTTTGCAGAACCTTTTCTTCCTTCATCAGAAAAAGAAAAAGTAGATCAGCAAAAATTTGTCAGCATTTATGTAGACAATTCTTTCAGTATGGAAGGGCAAGCTGAAAATGGACGCTTGTTGGATATCGCCAAACAGTATGCTTATGAGATTGTAAATGCATATGGCGAAGGACAGTCATTCCAAATTATGGGTAACAATTTTGACGGTGCAGATCAATTGTGGTTAAACACAAACGATGCGCATGACAGGATTGATGAAATTAAGGTTCAAGCCAGTGTTCAGGAAATTGCTGATGTACTTCAACGTTCAACTGCTGCCTATAATTTNACTTCCGGTGGAGAACACATTATATACATCATTAGTGATTTTCAGAANACTACGACACAACTAGAAAGTATTCAAAACGATACGTCTAGACTTACGTATTTCATTCCCATCACTCCTAACCAACGTGTTAACCTTTCTATTGATTCTGTATGGTTTGATTCTCCGGTAAGAACAGCCGATGCTAGAACTTCTGTTCAGNCCAGAATTCACAATTATGGAAGCGAAAAAGANGTCACAACAGGAGTTGAAATTATTGTAAACGGAGAAGCTCAAGGTGTTCGAAGTGTTACGGTAAAACCCAACAATTTTGCAGATAGCACTTTCTCTTTCAACCAAACTGAAAGTGGTGTTTACGAAGTAGAACTACGCATAAAAGATTTCCCCGTTACGTTTGACAATTCATTTTTCCTCAGTTACGATATTGCAGATTCTATTCCCGTTTTAGAATTGTATGAAGATGAACAAAGTCCCTACTTGGATAAGTTGTTTGGCTCCGATCCCTTATTTCATTTTGAAGCTGAAGATGTAAAACACATCGATCTTTCAAAAATTAAGCAACAACAGCTAATTGTACTTTCTAACCTAACTCAATTAAGCTCGGGTTTGATTGGACAATTGAATACATTTATTGAGAGTGGTGGAAATGTTACTTTTTTCCCTTCTCAAAATCCTGCTCCCAGCAAATACAACAATTTGCTCAGCACATTTAATGCTGCAAAACTTCAAGAATTTAAAACGGTTCAACTGAACCTCTCTCGTCCCAACTTGAANCACGAATTGTTTGATGGTGTTTTTGCTGCCGTTCCNAANAACTTGAATACCCCTGAAGTGTTGGGCTATTATCCATTATCAGTCTCTTNCAAATCAACAGGATTAACGGTATTATCACTTCCTGACAACAGTCCTATTTTGGTTGATTACACNATTGGGAAAGGACATTTTTATGCTTTTTCAATTCCTTTGGATGAAGAAGTTTCTTCTTTCCCAAAACATCCTTTGTTTGTNCCTACNCTNCTNAACATGGGGCTTTACAGTCTAAAACGTGGAGCTGTATATTATACATTGGGCAATGAAAGTCACGTATTGCTTAAAGAAAACACAAGCGCTACAACAGAACGTATTTATCACATTCAATCAACGGATACCTCTGGTTTTGATGTAATTCCGGAGTACAGACCCTACCAAAACCAACCAGCTTTGGTATTGGACAATTCCATAGAGAAAGCAGGGTTTTACCGCATTACCAATGAAGAAAACACTTCATTCACTCAACCTATTGCACTGAACTACAATCGAAAAGAATCTAATCCAGCAACATATTCTTCCGATGAACTTGAAGCAGAAATTGCTGCTAAAGGATTAGACATCGATTTGGTAACAGAATCATATGAAAACATGGCTTCTACGCTGGCTTCCATTAGTGAAGGAACACCACTTTGGAAATGGATGTTGGTTGGAGCTCTTCTCTTTGTTTTAATTGAAATACTTTTGATACGGTTTTTGAAATAAATGGCTATGGACGTGGTATTACAAAACGCACTACTCATTCACCCCGGAAATAAATTTCACAATCAACGCATCGATATTCGTATCGAAGACCATGTAATTACAGCAATAGGAAATACGATTTCCACTGAAGGAGCTGAAGTGATTACTTCTCCTAACTTGCATGTAGCGCCCGGTTTTTTTGACCTTCACGTTCGCGCTTGTGATCCTGGATTGGAACACAAAGAAGATTTAACTACCGTAGCTAATGCAGCAGCTGCCGGAGGTTTTACCGGAGTGGCTTTATCGCCAAAAACAGAACCTGTAATCGATAGTAAATCGCTGATTCAATACATTACCAAGCAAGTCAAAAACGACCCCATCGATTTTCACCCGGTTGGTGCTATGAGCGAAGGCTTAAAAGGTGAAAACATCTCTGAAATGTATGACATGCACCTCAACGGTGCCGTGGCTTTTACCGATGAAAAAATCGGAATCCAAAATGCTGACTTGTTACGCAGAGCTTTGCTTTACACGAAAAATTTCAATGGATTGATTCTTTCTTTTCCGAATGACGAATCGATCAGTCACGGTGGAAAAATGAACGAAGGAAAAGTGAGCACCATGCTCGGTTTGAAAGGTATTCCTGCATTGGCTGAAGAAGTAATGATTTCGCGCGATTTATTCATTGCTGAATATTGTGAAGCTCGCATCCACTTTTCAACAATAAGTACCGCTAAATCGGTAGAATTAATTCGTGCTGCCAAACAAAAAGGCATGCAAGTTACTTGCGATGTTGCTGTACACAATCTGGTGTTCACCGATGAAGAATTGACAGAATTTGATACCAATTTCAAAACCAATCCTCCACTGCGCACACAAGCAGATGTGGATGCATTAATTGAAGGGATCAAAGACGGAACAATAGATGCCATTACCTCAGATCACTGTCCGGAAAACATTGAAAACAAAGCTTGTGAGTTTGATCATGCTGATTTTGGGATAAGTAGTTTAGAGACTACAGCGGCTTTGTTGTTTGAACATTTAACCGGCAAATTATCGCTCGATCAAATTGTCAACTGTTTGGCTGTAAATCCTAGAAAATTATTGGGATTAACTCTTGTAACCATTGAAGAAGGTGCAGCTGCTAACTTGGTTTATTTTGATCCAGATGTAAACTGGACTCCGGAGAAAAAGACCTGGAATTCTAAATCGTTGAACAATCCAATGATCGGGAAGACTTTAAAAGGAAAAGTACTAGGAATTGTTAAGGGGTAATTTTACTCCTTTTCGTTACCGGGATTGGACAAGTTCACTTCCCGGTTGATGATTTCCTCTAGAGTGGCGTCTTTCAGCAAATTCACCGTTTGGTTACGTACTTGCAAGAACACATCTCTAATTCCACACGTTTCTTCGTCTTTACATTCTTCGCAACGCTCATAATATTTGTACGTTACACAAGGAAGAAAGGCTATTGGGCCATCCATCAAACGCATGACATCTGCCATGTTGACCTCAACAGGAGGTTTCAACAAATAATATCCGCCTGAACGACCTCTTCTGCTGTTCACAATACCCGCATTTTTAAGGTCTAGCAAAATGGCTTCCAGAAATTTTTGCGGAATGTTCTCAGAGTCAGCAATGGTTCCAATCAGAATGGGACCATCCTCTTTATTTTTGGCGAGATAAACGAGGGCGTTAATGGCGTATTTTGCTTTCTTCGAGAGCATTTTCCAAAGGTAATTAAATCGAAATCTTAAGCGTGTCGTAAGCTACAAAAACACCTTCAGGCAATGCTTTTTCTACTTCATCGTGCAATCCCATTTGATGACTTAAGTGCGTTAAGTATGCTCTTTCTGGCTTTAATTCATCAATGAGTTCCAATGCTTGGTCTAAAGTAAAGTGAGAAATGTGACTTTCTTTTCGCAATGCATTCACCACTAAAACCTTTGACCCTTTGATTTTTTCCTTTTCTTCTTCAGCAATGTAATTCGCATCGGTGATATAGGTAAAGTCTTTGATACGAAAGCCAAAAACAGGTAATTTGTAATGCATCACCTCAATCGGAATAACCTTGACACCTTCTACTTCAAAAGGTGTGTTGGTTATGGTTTCCAACTTGATTTGAGGAACGCCTGGATATTTTACTGCTTCAAAAGCATAATAAAACTCTCTTTTAATGGCCGTTTGCACCCTTTCAGAAGCATACACCTCCATGTCTTTTCGCTGAATAAAATTAAACGCACGGACATCATCCATTCCAGCAATGTGATCCTTGTGCTCGTGGGTCATTAATACAGCATCCATCTTTGTCACATTCTCGCGCAACATTTGCTGACGAAAATCGGGACCGGTATCGACTACAAAGTTTTTTCCGTCCACTTCTATCAGTACTGAGGTTCTAAGGCGTTTGTCTTTGGGATTTGTAGATTGACAAACCTCACACGGACATGCTATGACCGGAATGCCTTGAGAAGTACCTGTACCTAAAAATGTGACTTTCAAAATGGTTATTCAGTTTTTTATTGAATGGTGTAAATATCTTTTAAACATTGAACAGCATAATCCACGTCTTCTTTGGTCGTGTATCGGCTAAACGAAAAACGTACCGAAGGACGATCAGCTTTAGCTTGAATTCCTCTTAAGACATGTGATCCTAAGTTAGAACCTGAACTGCAAGCACTCCCTCCGGAACAGGCTACACCTTTAATGTCCAAGTTAAACAACAACATTCCCGCTTTATCCGTTGGTGGAAGCGATACGCTCAACACCGTGTAAAGCGATTCATTTTCCGAAGCACTTTTTCCATTAAAAGCTACTTCTGGCAGAGCTGTTTTTAAAGCTCCAATCATGTATTGTTTAATTCCTGAAATAGAAGTTTTGTGTTCTTCGATTTCTTCGTTGCACAATTCCAATGCTTTTGCCAAGCCTACAATGCCGTATACATTTTCAGTACCAGCACGCATGCTGCGCTCTTGTGAACCTCCATGAATCAACGGTTGAATTTTCAATCGCTTGTTGATGTAGAGGAAACCAATTCCTTTAGGTCCGTGAAATTTATGTGCTGCTCCGGTAATAAAGTCTACTGGAATTTCTTGTAAATCGAATGGATAATGTCCCATAGTCTGCACAGTATCTGAATGGAAATAAGCTCCGTATTGACGACACATTTCCCCTACTTTTTCAAGTGGTAAAAGGTTTCCAACTTCATTGTTCGCGTGCATTAAACTTACCAGACAATTTTCATTTTCCTGAAGTGCTTTTTCTAGATCATTGAGGTCTACCGCTCCGTCTGCATCCAATTGCACATAGTGTACTTTTACCCCTTCTTTTTCCAACTCTTCTACGGTATGCAAAACAGCATGGTGCTCAATGGTTGAAGTAATGATCGTTTTTACGCCTAAATCGTGAACAGCACCTTTAATCGCCATGTTATCAGCTTCTGTTCCACCCGAAGTAAAGGTAATTTCACCGGGAGTAACGTTCAACATTTTAGCAATTGACCTTCTGGCGGTTTCTACCAACCCTCTTACCTCTCGTCCGTAAGAATGTGTAGACGATGGGTTTCCAAACGTGGTCTTTAGCACGGGAGCCATCGCTTCAAAAACTTCTTCAGCCAGTGGAGTGGTTGCTGCGTTGTCTAGGTATACTTTCATCTTCAACAATCAATAAAAAACGGTTAATTCAATGCCTTAATTTCAGACATGATGCGCTGAGCAAGTGCAGTTGCACTTTCCTCATTTTTACTTTCTGTATAAATACGAATAATAGGTTCTGTATTTGATTTTCTCAAATGCACCCATTCTGCTTCAAAATCTATTTTTACTCCGTCAATGGTATTCACAGGATAGTTCTCGTACTTGTCCTTCATGGCTACAAGAATTTTATCCACATCAATTTCAGGAGTCAATTCAATCTTATTTTTAGAGATGTGGTAAGTTGGATACGAAGCTTTTAAAGCCGTTGCTGTTTGATCTGATTTAGCCAAATGCGTTAAGAAAAGTGCAATCCCTACCAAGGCATCTCTACCGTAATGTAATTCAGGATAGATTACTCCTCCATTTCCTTCACCTCCAATAACTGCATTCACAGTTTTCATTTGTGTTACCACATTCACTTCACCTACAGCTGCTGCTGCATAAGTTTGACCGTGCTTTTCGGTAACATCGCGTAGAGCTCTGGTAGAAGAAAGGTTACTTACCGTATTTCCGGGAGTATTCGCCAATACATAATCAGCAACCGCAACTAGGGTATACTCTTCACCAAACATGCTACCGTCTTCACAAACCAATGCCAAACGATCTACATCTGGGTCAACTACAATTCCCAAATCACATTGCTCGTGTTGAACAGTCTCAGCAATAGCCGTAAGGTTTTCGGGTAAAGGCTCAGGGTTGTGTGGGAAATGTCCTGTAGGTTCGCAATACAACTCTACGACCTCTGCCACACCTAACCTTTTCAGTAAAGCCGGAACAAAAATTCCACCTGTAGAGTGCACAGCATCTACTGCTACTTTAAACTGTTTAGCGCGAATGGCTTCAACATCTACCAAAGGCAAATCTAAAACAGCCTGAATGTGTTTATCTAACCAACTATCGTCTTCTGTATACGTACCTAATTCATCTACATCTGCAAACGAAAATTCTCCAGCATCAGCCATGCGTAAAACCTCAGCACCATCTTCTCCTGAAATAAATTCACCCTTTGCATTCAACAGCTTTAAGGCATTCCATTGTTTGGGATTATGACTCGCTGTTAAAATGATTCCTGCTTGAGCATTTTCACCTGGAACAGCCACTTCAACCGTTGGAGTTGTAGACAACCCAAGATCAACTACATCAATGCCCAATCCCTGAAGGGTTCCCACAACTAAATGACAAACCATATCTCCGGAAATGCGCGCATCACGACCAATAACTATTTTAGGTCGATTTACTTCGCTAGCACGCTTAATCCATGAACCAAAAGCTGCTGTAAATTTCACGATATCTGGCGGAGTTAATCCTTCTCCGGGCTCCCCTCCAATCGTTCCTCGAATGCCCGATATTGATTTAATTAATGTCATCTACAGGGTGTTTTATGCATTTGACCGCAAATATAATTTATTCCACCTCTGTAGGCAGAGGTCTACTTACTCGATTTCCAATTGTTGAAAGAATTGTGAATAAGTCTTAAATCTATAAAAATTCCTAGGGTGGGTTTTCGTTAAATTTGATATGTACCAATTACCTTTGCAAATGAATATGGATGATTTTCTTGATCCTTTCTTTGAAGGAAATGATACTAAGACCCTAGTAGACCGCTACGAAAGAATGATGGAACAAGGTCAAAGTTTCTTCTTTGATGTTGAAGAGTTTGAAGACATTCTCGATTACTACATGGAAGAGCGAAACAGTACAAAAGCTTTTGAAGTACTTTCATTAGCGCGTACGCAGCACCCTGGAACGCATGAACTTTCCATTCGTGAAGCTGAGCTTCTTGCTACTGTTGGCAGAGGTGATGAAGCTTTGGAATTGTTAGCTGGTGTTGAATTGTTTGAAAAATTCAACACTGATTTATTTCTTACAAAGGCTAGTATTTTCAGTCAATTGGGAGAAATCCAAAAAGCAATTGACACCCTTAAATACACACTAGAGATTTCTGATGATAATGATAAGGATGAAATTTTATTGAGCCTTGCTTTTGAATATCAATCTTTAGTTGATTATAAAAGTGCCATCCGCTATTTGCAAATGGCGCTTGAACGTAATCCAGAAAATGACGATGCGCTTTATGAATTGGCTTTCTGTTTAGATCAGTCAGAAAGAGACATAGACGCTGTTGATTTCTTCTTGCAACACATCGATGAGAACCCTTATTCGCACCATGCTTGGTTCAATTTAGGGAATGCATACTCTAAGCTCGACATGAATGAAAAAGCTGTTGAGGCTTATGATTATGCGATTGTGATTAAAGAAGATTTTGCTTCAGCTTATTTCTCAATGGCTTTGGCCTATATCCGTGCAGAAAATTACGACCAAGCGATTGTAGTCTTGCACGAATCTTTGGAATATGAGCTAATTGATTCGGTGACGTATTACTACATTGGCGAATGCTTCGAGAAATTGCACGATTACCGCAATGCTGAGAAGTACTATAAAAAAGCAGTTGATAGCGATCCCAACATGGCGAGTGCATGGCTTGGTTTGGCTGTAATTGCGGATGAAGACGGTCGTTTGTTTGAAAGTTTATCTCTGGCTAAAAAAGCCATTTCTATCGACAAAGAAAATGCTGAATCTTGGTTAGCCCTTGCTGATTTACAAGGCAAAGCTGGCTTTATTGATGAGGCCATTGAGTCGTATGAAAAGGTGATAGCATTTAATTATGATAAACATGATGTTTATTTAAACTACTCTGAAATCCTGTTTGATAACGACTTGATTGACGAAGCCAATGATGTTATTGAAACCGGATTGGAAAAGCACCCCGACCAGTCTGAAATTTATTATAGATTTGCTGCCTATTTATTGAAGAATGGTCAGGAGCAAGACGCTTTAGACTATTTGGCTCAAGGGCTAGAATTAGATACAGATAATCTTCACGAGCTTATCTCTTATTACCCAGAGGCACTTAGTTTCGAATCTGTTCTGGACCTGATCGAAAAGCACAAATAAAACTCATGAATTTCGAGCTTCCTTATCTTCCAGAAAGAACACAAAAACCTCGTCAAAGAGGTCTAACCATGATGATGGATAAAGGGTTAAGTAATACCCAAACCGAATACGTAATTGACTCTTGTGGTCATTTAATCGACTTAGTAAAGTTTGGTTTTGGTACTTCTTACCTCACAAAAAATTTAAAAGTTAAACTCGCTCTTTATCGCGAAGCAAATATTAAGTGTTACCTAGGTGGAACACTTTTCGAAGTGTTTGTTGCACGCGGTTTGTTTGATGAGTACAGAAAACTTTTAGACGATTTAAAACTTGATGTAGCAGAAGTTTCTGACGGTTGTATTCACTTACCACAAGATGAAAAATTGAAATTCATCGAAAAATTATCTGAGCAAGTAACCGTACTTTCTGAAGTAGGTTCTAAAAGTTCAGATGTGGTTTTATCTGATGAAGAGTGGATCAATAAAATGACCACAGAACTTCAAGCTGGATCTTGGAAAGTTATTGCTGAAGCACGTGAAAGTGGTACAATCGGTATTTACGATTCATCAGGTTCTGCTAAGAAAGAAATGATTGATCACATTAGTAACGAAGTAGGAACGGACAACATTATTTGGGAAGCTCCTATTAAAGGTCAACAAGTTTATTTTATCAATAAATTTGGTGCTAATGTAAATCTTGGAAACATTGCTTCAAGTGAAGTTATTCCATTAGAAACGTTGCGTTTAGGCTTAAGAGGAGATACTTTCTTCAATTGCCTTCCTGACGAAATCATCAAAAAATTTAGCTAAGACACAATCCTAGAATCCTAGACTTATGAAAGCCGTATCTGTTACTGAGCTTAAAGAAAAGCTTGACAATAAAGAAAATATTAAAGTATTGGATGTTCGTGAAGATCACGAGCGTGAAATTGCCAAATTCACTGATTTTCACATTCCAATGGGTGAAGTATTAGAGCACCTTGACGAAATTCCAAAAGATGTTCCTGTCATTGTACATTGCCGTAGCGGACAGCGTTCTGCAACTGTAATTGATTTATTGGAACGCGAGCATGGCTATGATAACCTTTACAACCTAAACGGTGGTATTTTATCATGGGCAAACGAAATCGACAAGTCGCTTAATATTTACTAAATCACCGCATGGCGCGTAAGATCAAAGATTACATTTTCATTGGCCTAAAGGGTCTTGGAATGGGAGCTGCTGATGTTGTTCCGGGAGTATCTGGAGGTACAATTGCATTTATCTCTGGCATCTATGAAGAGTTCATTACTTCATTAAAGTCAATTGATTTAAAANGCTNTTCAANNNCTTTTTAAAGAAGGNNTTGGTNCNTTCTGGAANNANATTAANGGNANCTTTNTNGTNGCATTATTTGCNGGAATATTTGTGAGNATTCTNTCNCTTGCCAANTTNATNACNTTTNTANTNGAAGANTATCCNGTNCAATTGTGGNCTTTTTTCTTTGGNNTNATTGTAGCCTCATGCATTACNATTGGNGCNAAGATTANAAANTGGAANGNNGGAACTNTNATTGCGCTAATTGCAGGAACGGCCATTGCCTATTACATTACCATTGCGGCTCCAGCTGAAACATCAGAATCACTAGGGTTTGTTTTCCTTTCAGGAGCCATCGCCATTTGTGCGATGATTTTACCCGGTATTTCAGGNAGTTTCATTTTGCTCCTCATGGGAAAATACAGATTCATNCTCGACTCTATTAGTGCCTTTGACATTAAGGTTCTTGTCACTTTTGCTTTGGGTTGTGCTACCGGATTGATTTCATTCTCTCATTTGCTTTCGTGGATGTTTAAGCGTTTTCACGACCTTACAGTTGCTTTGTTAACCGGTTTCATGATTGGCTCTTTGAACAAAGTTTGGCCATGGAAAATCACAACNCAATTCCGTACAAATTCACATGGAGAAGAAGTTCCTTTTCTTCANGAAAGTGTACTNCCTATGGATTTNCCNGGAGAAAGCTNCGTNGTTTGGGCAATTGCCTTGATGGTTCTAGGCTTTTTANTAATTGCTTCNTTAGAGCGTGTTAACCGCAAACGTTCACAAGTTTAACAATGAGAACTTTCGGGCTAATCGGATATCCGCTGTCCCATAGTTTCTCTGCACGTTATTTTGCTGATAAATTTCAGCATGAAGGCATTTCCGATGCTATTTATTCCAACTTTGAATTGGAAAGTATAGATGCTTTTCCTTCGCTTACCGANAGCCAAAGNATCTCAGGCTTGAACGTTACCATTCCCTATAAAAAGGCTGTTATTCCTTTTCTAGACGAACTNTCTCCACATGCAAAAGCCATAGGAGCAGTGAATGTTATTCAGTTTAAGGAGGGAAAGAAGATTGGTCATAATTCTGACTGGATTGGGTTTTCGAACACACTTCCACATCAAGCTTTTAAACAAGCTGCCATTTTAGGTACAGGTGGAGCNGCACAAGCCATTCAATATGCCTTATCACAACTCAAGATTCCTTTNCTATCAGTAAGTCGATCTCCNCNNGAAAANCAATTGGATTATGCACAGTTTAATGAACAAATTGATCAGTTTGATTTGGTAATTAACACAACGCCAATAGGTACTTATCCAAAGGTTGAAGAGGTACTTCCCCTTNATTTTTCAAAGGTCAGCTCAAATCAGTTTTTTTACGATTTAATTTATAACCCNGAAGAAACTTCNTTTATGAAAGGTGCTTTACAACANGGTGCTAAAGCCATGAATGGTTATAAAATGTTGGTTGGTCAGGCAGAAGAAAGCTGGAAAATCTGGAATCAGTAAGACTGGTAAAATTCGTGCAAATTTTCGTTGAGTTTGGCTACCATGTCTACATCGCTTCGCTCTAATATCTTTAAACCTGAACGTTTTCTAATGTAGTAAGGAAAAGGATTTTCCAATGGCTCGAACTGTTGGTTCATTACCACCATTCCTTTCATGTGTGTACCGAAGTTATCAAAGTACACATCCCCAACATCAATAATGTAAACAGGAACTCCTTCAGGAAGAAATACTCTTGGATCTTCTTCCATTGCATCGTTCAACAAAAAGCCCGTTGAAAAATCGCCTTCTTTTACTTGTGCACTATGATGACTGTAAAAAAAGTAAAGTTTGGTAAAATCAAACACTTCTTTAAAAGCCGTAAAAATGGCTTTGTTCTTTTCAACCTGCTCTCTCCTTACAGCTTGAGCAGCTTCATAATTATCGTACTTTAAAAAATGTTTGATCTTGTTTTCTTGTGTATGCAANCGCACNAAAANCACNCCNTTTTTNATNTTACGAATGTGNNTATTNGCNTCTTCNACCAANTCTGCNNTNCGCATAGTAAAGTGNTGAGCACTGCCAGATAATGCNAAAAATGAAAACAGTATNAACAGGAGATTTTTCATTTTATTTTTAAACTTATACGATCNAAATAGACTTCAAGTTGCCTTTCTTCATTAATTGTTTCAATCCACTGGATTTGCTCCAANCCNATNCGCAACCAAACNTCAACATAATAGTCTTCNATTTGATAAAGCCTTACAACATAACTACCGTGATAACGAGCTATTAAGAACTTACCGTAATTGGTTAAACACCTATAGCGATCACTCAAGGGTAATTTCCGAAATTTGTCTTTGGTTACCAAATCAAAAAACGAATTTAACCAACATATAAATCACGCANATCAAGAACATAAAGATTGAAATGCGGTTGATACCATGCATGAACCTGAGGTTTAAATTTTTTTCTGATTTCTTTCCGAAGAATTTGAAAAAGTTCAAATACCCTACTAGCTTCTTTATTACCGTCATTTTGAACCGTTTTATTGAAAGACCTAATTTAGGCAATTATACACATGGATTTTAAAATTGTTTCAGAATATTCGCCCACAGGAGATCAACCTACAGCCATTCAACAATTGGTTGAAGGTGTGAATGATGGGATCAATAATCAGGTACTTCTAGGAGTTACAGGATCNGGGAAAACCTTTAGCGTAGCAAACGTTATTGAGCGTACTCAAAAACCTACTTTGATCTTGAGTCACAACAAAACATTGGCCGCTCAGCTCTATGGAGAATTCAANCAATTCTTTCCCGAAAACAGGGTTGAATATTTTGTTTCTTACTACGATTACTACCAACCGGANGCCTACATTCCAACTTCTGATACTTACATTGAAAAAGACCTTTCGATCAANGATGAAATAGAGAAACTTCGACTTTCAGCNACCTCATCTCTGCTTTCAGGCAGACGNGATGTAATTGTAGTCGCTTCNGTTTCTTGCATTTACGGTATTGGAAATCCTGCCGATTTTAATGAGAATGTNATCGAAATTATGACCGGNCAGGTGATCAACAGAAACCAACTNTTGCACCGTTTGGTTGATGCNTTGTATTCGCGTTCATCGGTAGANTTTAACCGTGGGAATTTCCGTGTAAAAGGCGACACNATNGATGTTTACTTGGCTTATGCTGATCATGCTTTCCGCATTAGTTTNTGGGGCGATGAAATTGANAGCATTGAATCGATTGACCCCATTAGNGGATCGCGTATTGATGTGTTTGACAGTGTACGGATTTATCCGGCCAACATCTTTGTTACCACCAAAGAAGCTACAAAAAGAGCCGTGTATGAAATTGGGGAAGACTTGGTAAAACAAGTCGATTATTTCCGCGAAGTAGGAAAACCATTGGAAGCNAAACGTTTGGACGAACGTACCAATTACGATTTGGAAATGATGCGCGAATTGGGGTATTGNTCAGGCATTGAGAATTACTCGCGCTATTTTGACCGTAGAAATCCNGGTGATCGNCCTTTCTGCTTGCTTGATTANTTCCCNGATGANTTNCTTTTGGTGATTGATGAAAGTCATGTAACCATTCCNCAAATCCGTGCGATGTATGGTGGTGATNGNGCNCGAAAAACCAATTTGGTTGAATACGGTTTCCGTCTTCCTTCNGCAATGGATAACCGTCCGTTAAAGTTTGAAGAATTTGAAGGAATNCTCAANCAAACCATTTTTGTGAGTGCCACACCTGCTGAATATGAATTGAAAAAATCTGAAGGTGTTTTTGCTGAGCAAGTCATTCGTCCTACCGGATTATTAGANCCCATTATTGAAGTACGCCCGGTTTCNAATCAGGTAGATGATTTGTTGGAAGAAATNCATAACCGCATNGAAATTGAAGAGCGTGTTTTGGTAACAACATTGACCAAAAGAATGGCAGAAGAACTCGCCAAATATTTTGGAAAAATGGGAATCAAGTGTGCTTACATTCACTCTGATATTGACACTTTGGAACGCGTTGAAATTATGCGCGATTTACGCCTTGGTGTTTANGATGTATTGATTGGAATCAACCTTTTGCGTGAAGGNTTAGATNTACCNGAAGTTTCTTTGGTNGCCATTTTAGATGCTGATAAAGAAGGTTTTTTACGTTCTGAAACCAGTATGACGCAAACGGCTGGTAGAGCTGCNCGTAACGTAAACGGTAAGGTAATTATGTATGCAGATTCCATTACCAAATCGATGCAGCGNACCATAGACGAAACGGAACGCAGAAGGNTAAAACAGATGCGTTANAACGAAGANCACGGCATTAAACCTACTCCGCTTAACAAATCGAAAGAGGCCATTCTGGAACAAACCAGTATTTCTGAAAGTCTGCGCAAAAGCAAAAAAGACAATCCATACGTTTCTAACGAAGAGGNTGCGATGGCNGCTGATCCTTTGGTACAATATATGAACAAGGATCAATTGAAGAAGATGAAAGACGAAACCGAACGCAAGATGAAAAAGGCTTCGCGCGAAATGGACTTTATCGAAGCTGCTCGANTGAGAGANGAAATGCAAGCTTTGGAAAAAATGCTCAACGAAAAATGATGAAANAATACATTCTCCCTTTAGTAATTGGCGTTGCACTNATTGGTTGTAAGGCAAAAGAAACGGCTACAACAACTCCTGTTGAAGAAGAAGTAATAACAACCGCACCCAATCCTAAACAAGCTTATTTAGACGAAGCNATCACCATTCCGGTTCAANTGGATGAAACAGCNGATATCAGAGCAGAAACTGANGCTTTTAACATTCAGAAAATTGAGCAAATCAAGAACTTTCTTGTGTTGACCATTTCTTATGGTGGCGGCTGTCGCGAACACGATTTTGTGTTGGTNCACAATGGNGCTTACAAAGAATCAATGCCTCCACAACTNGATGTACAATTGCGCCATNATGCACACGATGATCGATGCAGAGCTTTGTTAACTCANCAATACAAAATTGATTTGAGCACTTTGCAATACACTGGNNCTGATAAATTGGTTTTGAATTTTGCCGGACGAAAAGAAACGTTTACTGCAACGTATTAATTAATACGCTCCGAAACGTTTTCTCAGAAACCATTCTACAGCAAATAAAGCGAGTGCAATGGCCAACAACCATTTCCATGAAATGATGCTTTGATAGGTTTCNGTAATGCTTGAAATAGGCGTTGCTGCTTCCGTATTGATCAGATCGGTTTGCANTTGNTTCAACTGATTGGCAAAGTAGAATTTCCCGTTGTTGCGTTCCGCTAACTGNTACATCAATTGTTGATCGGCATAACTAACNTTNCTCTCCAACGACAATTCTTTCACCACAAAACTCCCTGAATCCGAAAGTGTTTCACCATCTAATGTAGTCGAAACAGCCATGCTGTATTTTCCGGGAGTNAGGAATCCTAAATCTAAAAAGTACTGNTCTCCACGCGGCTGAAATGCGTAATCAAACTTTTCGTTGTTTTCGTTTTCCAACACCAAAGCTNCCGGTTGATCGTTTACGCGTTGATAGGCTTTATTGTAGACTTCTGCACGTAGNGTAATGCGNTCGTTTTCCCAATACGAAGGACTGAAATCTANCTTAAGGCGTTTTTTCTCTTCGCGGAGAATCANGTATTGAACACTTTTCAAAATCAGTTCTTCAGAAAGNTTTTCTTCTCTTTCCAAAGCNCCTTCATACAATCCCCATTGCCAAATNCCATTGGCCAANAACCATCCGGATTTNCGGTCTCCATCTTCAAATCCTAACAATGGAATGCCACTGTTNACNGCTCCTACTTGTTGGTTTAAACAACGAATTCCCGGGAAACGNACTTCACCAAAAGGCGCTACCAAAGGAGGAAATTCACTGAACATTTCAAAGGAGCCNTTTTCNAACTGAAACAATGAAAATGCTTTATCGTAAGCCGCTCTTACCGTATTGGATTGATCTCCTCTGNTCATNATTTTCACCTCTGCCGCAGACTGGTTCAACAAAGGCAAATTGGTCTTAGGTCCTACAATTGCGAAGTAAGGAATGTTACTGTTCAACAATTGGCTAAACAGGTTCAAGTTTTGATTTGGCAAGTTGTGCGTAATCACCAAGTTAAACGCATCAAAAGAACCTTTAAAATCATCGGCTANAGCCACTTCAACGTTGTATTGTTTTTTCTGGCTTAANGTGCTTTTCAAAAAGCGAATATCAGGATGTGGAGCNGCGGCTAAAATCAGCACTTTACTCTGGTCATCAATAACATCGATGTAAAAGGTTTGCTGGTTGTTTTGCACAATGCGCTCTCCATTGAATGTTGCAATTTNCACTTCGTATTGTTGCAAGCCCGGAGTTTTCGCTTCCAGAAAAAAGTTGTGTTCTACGTATTGGTTTTCTCCACCAACATTGAGCTTTTGTTCGGCAACCGTNTTCCCATTTTTACTGATGGATAAAAGCAATTGTTGCGTTTGTAGGTTTTCTGCTCCTACACCAACTGTTACCGGAAAATCATTGCCCANAAANACAATATCGTTAGTGCGTACTTCNTTCAGAAAAACATCCGGAAATTGAGTGGTATCTCCAACTAAAACCGTTGAAAGAAACTGTCCGGGAAGTGTTTTGCTATAAAGCGGATTTACACCTCTGTTAAAACGTCCGTCAGANAAGATGACTGTTCCAGCATAATGATCGCCAGAAAATGAGGAACCAATGGTTTTAAATAGCGGTTGAAAATTGGTTTGCTTTCCGTTNTACGCTAAAGAATCTGGGTTGGTCGCAATTCCATCGCCAAAGGCATATTCTACAACATCGTAGNGTTGAGAGAGTTCATTTTTTAACGCGGCATAACTGTTTGCAAACTGTTCGCGTTCTTCCGGTGAAGTAATTTGGGCAATAGACTCAGACTGGTCTACCGCCAGGGTTAAAATGGGTTTTCGAATTTCTTTTTGGATCGACTTGATCAGTGGATCGAGCACTAAAAACATTACGAGAAATACGGCTAGAAAACGCAATCCCATCAACGTCATANAAATNGGCTTNGANAGGTCGTATTTCTTCTGTGCTCCTTTGTAAAGCAAAAATGTGTATAACCCAGACAGGGCTATACACATTGGAACTAANATTAAATATTTAATGGTTNCTTCAGTCATTATCAGGTTAGCATCCCTCCATCAACGTTAATTACCTGTCCGGTAATATACGCTGAAAGATCAGACGCTAAAAATAACGTTAAATTGGCAACATCATCTGGNGTTCCNCCTCTTTTTAATGGAATTGCATCTCTCCAGCCTTGAACTGTTTTTTCGTCCAATACTTCTGTCATTTCAGTTTCGATNAAACCCGGAGCTACCACATTCGAACGAATGTTTCTNGAACCCAATTCCAAAGCCACTGATTTAGAAAAACCAATCAATCCTGCTTTTGAAGCGGCATAATTGGCTTGACCAGCATTTCCTTTCACACCAACAACAGAACTCATGTTGACGATTGATCCGCTTCGTTGTTTCAGCATGGTTCTTTGAACCGCTTTCANCATGTTAAAAGCAGATTTTAAGTTGGTTTGAATTACTTCATCCCAGTTTTCTTCAGACATACGCATTAACAATCCATCGCGTGTAATTCCGGCATTGTTGACCAATACGTCTATGCTACCAAATTCTTTGGCTACATCGGCTGCCATATCCTGAGCTGCATCAAACTCAGCTGCGTTGAATTTATAGGCTTTCACCTTTACGCCATTTTTAGCCAATTCTTCTTCCAATGCTTTTGCTTTTTCATCAGAAGAAACATATGTAAATGCAATATTAGCACCTTGTTGAGCAAACACTTCTGCAATGCCTTTTCCGATTCCTCTGGTGGCACCGGTAATGATTGCTGTTTTACCTTCAAGTAATTTCATTCTTTCAAATTTTGTTTGGGTTCAAAGATAGAATT
Source organism: Crocinitomicaceae bacterium (assembly GCA_002705995.1). GTDB lineage: Bacteria > Bacteroidota > Bacteroidia > Flavobacteriales_G > Salibacteraceae. Next base: position 455,874 of record PAJI01000006.1, read on the forward strand.
TCAGAGGATTTGCCAAGAACTATTTAAAACGAACCGCAGATTTGGCCGTCTTACTTCNATAAAAACAAAAAGCCCGCTTATTCTGTAACAAGCGAGCTTTTCTATTTCTTTCGGAATAAAATCCGATGGCTTCTTATTTCAATGCTGCAGCTAAAGTGCTTCCGATTTGAGCTGGAGAATCAACAACGTTGATACCACACTCGCTCATGATCTTCATTTTAGCTTCTGCTGTATCGTCTTTACCACCGATGATTGCACCAGCGTGACCCATTTTTCTTCCTTTAGGAGCAGTTTGACCAGCGATGAAACCAACTACAGGCTTTGTTCCGTTTTCTTTAATCCAACGAGCTGCAATTGCTTCAAGGTTACCACCAATCTCACCAATCATNACGATTGCTTCAGTTTCAGGATCNTTCATCAATAATTCAACAGCTTCTTTAGTTGTTGTTCCGATGATTGGATCTCCACCGATACCAATTGCAGTACTGATTCCGTAACCTGCTTTTACTACTTGGTCANNATTGACTTCATATGTTAATGTACCTGATTTAGAAACGATACCTACTTTTCCTGGTTTGAAAACGAAACCTGGCATGATACCTACTTTCGCTTCGCCAGCAGTGATTACACCCGGACAGTTAGGTCCGATAAGTGTACATCCTTTATCTTTAATGTAGTTTTTCACTACAGTCATATCGTTTACTGGAATACCTTCTGTAATCGTTACAATTACTTTGATACCAGCTTCTGCAGCTTCCATAATCGCATCAGCAGCGAACGCAGGCGGAACGAAAATGATCGAAACATCAGCTCCGGTTTCTTTTACTGCATCTGCTACAGTGTTAAATACAGGACGATCAAGGTGTGTTTGACCACCTTTTCCAGGAGTTACACCTCCTACAACGTTGGTTCCGTAAGCTATCATTTGCTCAGCGTGGAAAGTACCTTCGCTTCCCGTAAATCCCTGTACGATTACTTTAGAATCTTTGTTTACAAGTACACTCATCGTATTCTATTGAAATTGGCGTTTTTAATCTATTTTGGTGCTCAAAATTAGTTTTTTAAATCACGAAACCAAATAAAATACAAGTCAGTAAAACGCACTTTAATAATCTTTTAATGTCCCGCATTTTCAAGGTTTCTATTGTTTTAATCTTCTCATTAGCAAGCATTTTATGCACTGCTCAAAATCGGGCACACTCTATTGACGGTAGTGTTTTACGCGGTCCTTTATTAGATATTTTCCCGAATTCGCCTGCTACAACGGGTGTTTGGGGCGGACAAATCTCTTGGTTATCGCATGCCAAAGACTCTTCTTCTTATGCTTTTCAGTATGGAAATCCGTTAACGGGAATTACGCTGGGCGGATACGATTTAGGCAATAGTTCCATTCTCGGACAAGCTTTTTCGCTGCAATATTCCATTACTTTTCCGAAAAGAATTTCGCAACGGTTTTCATGGGAACCGGGCTTACACATGGGTGGTGCTTATTTTAACTCGCCTTACCATTACATCGATAATCCAGACAATATTGTTATGGGGTCTCACCTCGCCTTTTGGATTTCGCTCTCGGCCAATGTTTTTTACCAGATCAATCCGCACTGGCAACTTTATCTGGGCGGACGTTTTCACCATTCTTCCAACAGCCATACCACATTGCCTAACGTTGGCGCTAACATTCCGGCTTTACACATTGGGGCACGGTATCAACTCAATTCTACACCCATCACTCCCCGAAAATTGCACCTCACAGCCAACATTCCGCAAAACTGGCAATGGGGCGGTCGTGTTGAATATGGGATTTTTGAATTGGGTGAAACTACGGCTCCTACCAATGGCCCTCTATATGATGTGTATACGGTTGCACTTTATGCCCAAAAAAGTACGGGCAACATCGGACGTGTGCGTTTGGGGGTAGAAGGTTATTACAACCGTGGCTTTCGCGATTTATTGGAAATGAGCGAATACAACAACGGTGATGTTTCCTTTATGAATAGCTCTATCATCACTCCTTTTGTGGGCTATGAATTGTTGTATGGCAGATGGGCGTTATATACCCAATTGGGGTATAATGTGCACAACACGGGCTTGGCCTATTGGGTAGATGGCACTTCTGAAGGTTCTACGATGGACGAGTTGAAAAAGGTAATTTCAGGACGGTATGGCGTGCATTGTTATTTGTTTCATCCTTATGCTCAACCCAACTGGAATGTATATGTAGGGATGCACGTAAAAAGTATGGTGTTGCAAGCCGATTTTCTAGCGTTTACGCTGGGCGCACATTTTGGAAAAACTAAAGCGGATAAACAATAATTCTTCCCTGTCCGCCTATCCACAATTGATCGTTTAATTCGATAAAATCATTGAGGTCATCGTCTACACTCAAGTGCATTAACTCCCATGATTTTCCTTTGGGTTTGATGGCCAATGAACCATTATTTCCCACTGCAGCAGCTTCATAGTCTGTATGGTTCAACAGCTTGATGCGTTTTAGGTAAAAAGGTGAGCGCAAGGTGCTAATGCTGGTTTGTTCCTTTTCCCAGTTCTCTCCGTTGTCATCTGAGTTGTAAATCGCGCCCTGAAAAGTAGTCATCCAACCTTTCCCGGTGGTTGTATCCATACACACCGATGTGAAATAGCCACTGGCCGAAGATTTCCTGTCCCAAGTTTCGCCCAAATCATCAGATGTAATTTGAATGCCGTTTCCAACTGCCAACAAATGCTCTCCTCCCAAGCTCACCATTGAGCGCAATTCGCTTTGGTATTCTACCGGAACAAACTGATCGTTGTCCAATTGTTTACGGATAACACCAAATTGCAAATCGCCACCACCAATGAAAAACAAACGGTTTTGAATGATGTGCCCTTCGTACAACGGTTGCTTCTTTTGATCGTTGATCCAATATTGTTCTTCGGTATAATGAGGCGTTACGTTTCCCAAATTGTCTACCGTCAACAAATCCGAATTGCTCATACCAATGTACAATTCACCGTTCAACGGATTTCTGGCCACACTGTGAAAGCCTTTGCTATAACCGGAAATGATGGTTTTCGATTGATCGGCAATGGTAGAGTACGCCACTAAAAAACCGTTGGATTCTTTTTCTCCTCCTGCAATGTAAATGGTATCTCCTTCTTGCCAAAATGCCCTTACCAACTCGTTTTCCGGTAAGGTAATGAGGCTGTAATTATCGGTTTCTTCCACCTTCTCGCATCCTGCAAAAAGTACCAACATTGCCAACATCAACAAGAAGCTGAGGCAGTTCAGACTAACAAACCGTGGATTTTTATCAACTTTGCAACTTTCAATCACAATCAAGCAGTTTTACATGCAAACATTTACCGATGATACTATTTGTGCGTTAGCTACCGGTTCAGGGCCGGCTGCCATTTCTGTTATCCGACTTTCCGGGCCGGAAGCCGTTACCATTTGTAACCGCGTGTTCAAAGGTAAAGACTTAACGCAAGTTTCATCGCATACCATTCATTTTGGCACCATTCGCAATGACGATAATTCGATTCTTGACGAAGTGTTGGTGAGTGTTTTCCTCAACCCGAATTCGTATACGGGAGAAGATGTGATTGAAATTTCGTGTCACGGTTCGCCCTTTATCCGCCAGGAAGTGATCAATTTATTGATGACAAAAGGTGCGAGAATGGCCAAGCCAGGTGAGTTTACATTGCGTGCGTTTTTGAATCAGAAGCTAGATTTATCGCAAGCCGAAGCGGTGGCCGATTTGATCAATGCAGATTCTGAAGCTTCGCACCGTTTGGCGATGCAACAAATGCGCGGTGGCTTTTCTAACGAGATTGGAAAATTGCGTCAGCAGTTGATTGATTTTGCCAGTTTAATTGAGCTGGAGCTCGATTTCAGTGAAGAAGATGTGGAATTTGCAGATCGGGATGCGCTGAACCGTTTGTTGCTAAAATTGCACCAATTGACGTATGATTTGATTCGTTCGTTTAAGGTGGGTAATGTGATGAAAAATGGTGTTCCTGTGGTAATTGCCGGAAAACCCAATGCCGGAAAGAGTACCTTACTGAACCAGTTGTTGAAAGACGAACGCGCCATTGTTTCTGACATTGCCGGAACTACCCGCGATGTGATTGAAGACGAAATGGTATTGGATGGCATTGTATTCCGCTTTTTCGATACGGCTGGCATTCGTGAAACGCAAGACACGGTTGAAGCCATTGGTGTGCAAAAAACGCTGGAGAAAATTCATGCGGCTGCCATTGTGATCTATTTGTTTGATGTGAACGATATGGAACCGGATGAACTCCAAACCATTGTAACCGATCTGCAACAACAAACCGATCAGAACAATGCGCAATTGTTGGTAGTGGCCAATAAAATTGATGGTCACAGTACTGAAGAATTGCAACAGCGTTATCCATTCATTGAAAACCCTGTATTTATTGCTGCCAAAAGCGGTACAGGCATTACTGAACTGGAAAAGCGCTTGACTGATTTTGTAAACACTTCTGCCGTGGGCAACGAAGATGTGGTAGTGACCAACTCACGCCATTACGAAGCCTTAGTGAATGCCAATGAAGCTTTATTGCGTGGACACCAAGGATTGGAAAATGGCATTACCGGAGATTTCATAGCGATGGACATTCGCCAAGCTTTACACTACCTAGGCGAGATTACCGGAGAAATTACCAACGATGATTTGCTGGGCAATATTTTCGCTAATTTTTGTATCGGAAAGTAATTACCTTTCCCTTTGTTAGCTAATCACTTCTTATAGTGCATTTTAGGCTGTTTTTCTTTCTCTTATTTGTTACTGATTTGCCTATTTTTTCGTATCTTTCGTTACTAATTTGTTACTAAGAACACCATTTTTGTTTCTAGCAACAGATTAGAAGTATCAAGGGGGAGATTATGTTACATACAGATACATTCTGATACATAGCGATACACCCTGATACAGAAACACGAAAGAGAGAGAACATGAGTAGCAATCTTCGTATTCCGAAAATCTGTCAGGATTGTGGTAGCGATTTTATCGCCAAAACCACCGTTACTCAATATTGCAGTGACAAATGTGCCAAGCGAGCTTATAAGAAGCGCAAGCGCAAACAGAAGGTTGAAGCTGTTCCCACCCTTTCACAGCAAAAGGTCAATCACTCCAAAGAGATAGTTGGCGACAAAGAGTTTCTAAGCATTAAAGAAACCTGTCAGCTATTAGGCACAAGCAGAATGACGATTTACCGCCAGATCAAGAGCGGAACAATCCCTGCGGCCAAGGTTGGAGCCCGTACCATTATTAAGAGAACCGATATTGAAAAACTGTTTACAGTATGAAAGTAACATTGAGAGAACGCCACCAGGGCGGCAAGATCAGCTTATACCTTGACTACTATCACAAAGGCAAGCGCAAAGCTGAGTACCTGAAACTATACATTGAGCCAAACCCGAAATCCAAGGCAGAAAGGGAACTCAACAAAAAGACTATGCAGCTTGCAGAATCAATCCGTGCTAAACGCCTGATTGAAATTCAAAACGGTGTGTATGGCTTCCGAGACAATGAAAAACTGAAAGGCAGTTTCCTAGAGTATATTCAACTCTTAACCAACAAGCGTCACAACAGTAAGGGCAACTACGGGAATTGGGACAGTATGCTCAAACACTTGAAAGGCTACATTCCTTATGATAAGACCTTTGAAGAAATAGACCGACAGTTTGTAATGGGTTTCAAGGAATACCTTGACCATGATGCAAAGAAGTCAAGCGGTCAACCGCTTTCCCAAAACTCAAAGTACTCCTACTTCAACAAGCTCAGAGCAGCGCTCAAACAAGCAGTAAAGGACGGTATTATACCAAGCAATCCAAGTGAAGGCGTTGAAGCCTTTAAGCAAGGTGAACCTCAGCGAGAGTTTTTAACATTAGAAGAACTGCAAGCTGCAGCGCAAGCAGAATGTGAAATTCCTGCGATTAAGACAGCCTTTTTATTCTCAGCCCTCACAGGGTTAAGATGGTCCGATATTCAGAAGCTACTTTGGTCAGAAGTACAGCATTCAAATGATAACGGGTATTACATCCGATTCAGACAAAAGAAAACCAAAGGAGCAGAAACCCTCCCTATTTCAGAACAAGCCTTTGGCTTGCTTGGTGAAAGGCAAGCACCCGAAGAACGAGTATTCAAAGGATTGAAATACTCTGCATGGCATAACCTGAAATTGCAACAATGGATGATGAAAGCTGGTATCTCCAAAACCATCACTTTCCACTGTGCTCGTCATACTTATGCCACTTTGCAGCTTACGGCAGGAACTGATATTTACACAGTCTCAAAGCTCTTAGGCCATAAGGAATTGAAGACCACCCAAGTCTATGCCAAAATCATAGATGAAAAGAAACAGGAAGCAGCCAACAAAATCAAACTTGACCTATGAGCAATCAAACCAAATTACTTGATGACATCCTATACCAAGAGCTTCGCCCTTGGTTAGGAAAAAACAGCATTGATCAAAAGTATGCTTCCAAACTCAGCAGCGTAAAGGAAGCCTCCACAGATTTTCAATTCAAATATGAGATCAATTTTCACAGGCCATTCGATCACAAAACAAAGTACTATTCCAAACTGATATTGAATAATGTCAAAGCGGAATGTGTCAGGCTTGTGGAACTAATCAAGGAGGACAACAACGAAAACTTAATCAAGTATTGGCTTGAAGACACACTCAACAAGCGGATTAAAACGCGTTTAAAAGACCTTGGAAAACTCATTAAAGAAAAGGACTATGCACTGACGTACATAGATCCTAAAAAAACATCCTTTGAATTAGACCAAACCCACAAGGCAAACACATTCATCTTACAGCTTCTAAAGCTTGCATACATGCAGCTATATTTAGAAATCCAAAATGCTTTCAGCACTTGGATAGATGATCAATTCATACTGGAGGACTTTTACAGCCAACTACTATTAGAACCAGTCCCGGACAAACATTTCTTGAAACCAGTTCACGTAATTGAAGTTGAATCCAAACCAGTACCAGCAGCCAAAACGGAATCCACAGCAACGGTAAATTCATTTCATTCATTTACCTACAAACAGTTACCCACCAACCCAGATAAATTGACCGATCTATGGGATAGTCTAAAGCTGAATCATTTCATTAGCAAATCCACAACCCTACTCAACTTCAAAAAGGTATTCTCAGGAGGTGAAATCAAAACGCCTATAGAATGGACAGGAAATATCAGCGAGCTATTCTATTTCATTAAGCTGATATACTCTGAGCATAAGTTGGTGGAGGATCTAAAGCAAAAGCAATGGGAAGTGACTTGCCTATGCTTCGTTGATACTGATGGGAATTCCTTTGACAGGTCAAAGTTCAGGTCTTTAAAAAGACCGAACCTATCAGGAGATAAAATAGAAAAGGCAGTTTCGCACCTGATATAGTCCACTCTGCACTATACTCCTTTTATCTTTTTTCTGTTTTTGTTTAGTCCTCTTTTACCTTAAAAGTGGGCTATCAATTTTTACAGCCCACTCTGCACTCTGCACTCTACACTGCACCATGCTTTAGAGCCTCATAACGCCCCTTTTAGCCTCATACTTTAGCATCGTATTCGACAATCGGATATGACTTTTGGCCAAGAGTCCATTCATTAATTCTTAATACGATTTAAGATGGACGAAATAATTGAACGTCTTGAAAATCTCCAACGCCTAATTGAGAGCCAGGGGATTTATACGAAAGAAGTTTTAAACTTCAATGAGGCTTGCCAGTACTTGGAACTTTCACAGTCACACTTGTACAAGTTGACAAGTGCAGGGAATATTCCACACTACAAGCCAAATGGAAAAAAGCTCTATTTCAAGAGAACTGAGTTAGAAAGCTGGTTGCTACGCAACCGCAATGCCACTCAGGAAGAAATAGACCGTAGAGCTGCGGATTACCTAATCAAGAAAGGGAGGGTAAAGCTATGACAGAGGGTTTCGATATGCTCTTGACAGTAGCTCAAGACATAAAAACAATCAAAGCATACCTCCTCAATTTCCATAAGTCACGATTGGAGCAATTCAGTGACGAATGGATTGATGGTCAGGTAGTGATGCAAACGCTGCACGTTAGTAAAAGAACCCTTCAATCCCTTCGGGATAGTGGGGTTCTTCCCTACAGCCGAATCAATGGCAAGTTCTATTATAAAGTTTCCGACATGGAGGCTTTATTGGAATCCAACTACTCACCTTCAAAATCAAAGCATTATGGAGATCAGTAGAGAGGCCATTTTGAGTAAGACACACTATGGGCTAAATATCTATGCCCATGTGTTACGCCACTACTATCAGGGTGAAACAGTTCTTTCCCTTTCGGGAAGGGACTGTAAACCTGCTAAGAATCCATTCAATGCGGACAAGCCCACATTGATGGTGAAAATAGTTGATGGTATTGCTACGCATACCGATACAGAAGAAGCCATTGCACAAGGCAATGTCTTTGATTTTGCTTCATTGCATTTCAGCCTCGAAGGGCAAGCCCTTCTCGATAAGATCAATGAAGAACTATACCTGAGAATTGGAAAGGAAAGAGGTTTTTATCATCAAGAGGAAACGCAACCTGCGGTTGCTATTCCTGAAATTCAAAAGCCTACACCGCCAGTTTTTAGCTATTTCAAAAAGCCTGTATCCAATGTGAAGCCAAGTCGCCAAGTCTCCTTGATTGAGGTGTACCACCTCATCAAAGGCAATGATTTTGCTTCGTGTACAAGTACACTTCGCAACATCTCAGAGCCAAAGGATGCCCGAAAGTACAAGGCTCAAAACTTCGATTATGTGACTTTCTCAGGCTCATTCTCTAAGCGGAATGATGGAAACCTCCAAAGACATTCAGGTTTGCTCACAATCGATTTTGACCACATTGAGGACATCCCTACACTCAAGCAATCATTACTCAGCGACCATTATTTTGAAACGGAGCTACTGTTTGTATCTCCTTCAGGCGATGGATTGAAATGGGTAATACCGATTGACTTGACGCAGGCAAAACACCAGGACTATTTCAAGGCAGTGGCAAACTACGTTTCCCACACCTATCAATTAGAAGTAGACCAATCAGGAAAGGACATTTCAAGAGCATGTTTCCTTCCGCACGATACAGACATATTCATCAACCCTAAATACATATAGGTTATGGAGCGAAAAACATTCAATCCGTTGGAATGGCTTGATAAGCCTGACCAACAAGTAAAAGTTACAGAGCAAAGCAATTACACTACAAATACACAACTCGAAGAAGTTGAACGAATCATTCAAGGCATTGAGGCCAGCCGTATAGATGTTACCTCCGCTTACAGCGATTGGGTAAACATCGGCTTTGCCTTTGCGGATGAGTTTGGTGAGACAGGTAGAAACCTGTTCCACCGTGTTAGTCAATATCATCCTGAATATTCTACACAGGAATGCGACAAGCAGTTTGATAATTGCATGAAGGCAAGAGGTCAGGGAGTTTCCCTGAAAACCTTCTTCTATCATGCCAAGGAAGCAGGAATACCATTGACTACCCCAAAGCAGGAAAGACAGACTTACAGCCCTGCTAGCAGGTCTGAGAATCAAAGCAAGAATCTCAATAGTCAGGCAGAAATCAAGAAAGAACCAGAGCAAATGCCAACCTTTCCTGATTCCTTGTTTCCTGAACTTCCTGAGTTTTTGCAAAAGGTAATACAGATAGCCACTTCTAATGAGGAAAGGGATATTCTACTCCTTGGCTCCTTAGTGGCTATTAGTGCCTGTTTACCCAAAGTGTCAGGCATCTATGATGGCAAGCGTGTCTATTCCAATCTGTTTCTATTCATTACCGCCCAAGCCTCGGCAGGTAAAGGTCGTTTGGTGCATTGTCGTCAACTAGTGAATCCAGTACACAAAGAGTTCAGAAAGCAAGCCAAACTCCACAAGCAACATTACGAACTGGAATTGGCTGAATACAACGCCAACAAAGGGAAAGTTGAAGGAATAGAGAAACCCGAGAAGCCACCCGAAAAGATGCTCTTTATCCCTGCCAATAACAGCTCCACAGGAGCTTATCAATTATTAGGTGATAGTGATGGTAAAGGACTGATATTTGAAACTGAGGGTGATACACTTGCACATGCTTTTAAGAGCGATTACGGAAATTATAGTGACGGCTTTAGAAAAGCTTTTCACCATGAAACCATTTCCTACTATCGCAGGACAGATCGTGAATATGTGGACATAGAAAGCCCTTGCCTTTCTACTGTCTTGTCAGGTACACCCAAGCAAGTAGCGGCATTAATCCCGAATGCTGAAAACGGCTTATTCAGCCGGTTCATCTTCTATTATATGAATGTTCGTCCAGAATGGAAGAATGTATTTGCTTCGCAAACTACAAATGGATTAGACGACTACTTTGATGCGTTAGGTAATGAGTTCTTTAGCCTTTACAGTTCGTTGAAAGCTGGACAGGATATTCAATTCTTTCTCACCGCTGACCAGCAAGACCAATTCAATCAGTTCTTTGGTCAGATACAAGAAAAGTATATGAGCATTCAGGGAATCGACTATATGGCAACCATCCGAAGATTAGGATTGATTGCCTATCGTTTCTGCATGATATTCTCCGCTTTGCGGATCATGGAGACAGGTGAAACATCATCAAAGATGATTTGTGAAGAAAGAGACTTTCAAGCTTCGCTTGCTATGGTCAAAGTGTTGGTAAAGCATTCGAGTAAAGTGTTTGCAGAACTGCCAGAGGACATTCAGAAACCTACTCGATTAAATAGGAAAGAGAAATTCTTGAATAAGCTACCCAAGCACTTCAATCGCCAAAAGTATCTTGAAGCGGCAGCAGCTTTGAGCATTCCTCAGAAAACGGCAGAGGGTTATATCACTGACTTTTGTAAATCAGGACTGATTCACCGTGAGTCTAAGGACAACTACATAAATACCTCGATTGAGGAAAGTCAGGATTCTGAGGAAATCAAGGAAGAACAAGCCTGATAGGCTTTTCTTCCGAAGATTCGACCACACCTATAAAATCAATCTCTTGTGGTCATACTAAGGAAAATTAATCCTTGGTATCCTCCATTTCCTTAAAATCCTGAGTCGTAGTTAATGGATTTATTTTCTTTTTCTAACCTTTTATTTTCTTATATTAGCCAAATATTGACAAGTCATAAAATAACAGGTCATGCAATTTGGTGAACGAATTAGGCAACTACGGGAGGACAAAGAGCTACTGCAAAGACAACTTGCAGCAAGCTTGGAAATAGACACTCCCATGTTTAGCAAGATTGAAAGAGGTGAACGCAGGGCAAAAAGAGAGCAAGTTTTAAAACTTGCCGAATTATTGGGTACAGATGTGAATGATTTACTGACACTGTGGCTTGCAGACCAGGTATATGATCTTGTAAAGGATGAAGATACAGCGAATGCAATTTTAAGGGAGGCAGAAGAAAAGGTAAAGTATGCAAGAAAGTAAAGGCATAAAAGTAAATACTGAACTGACTCCAAAAGAAATGGAGTTACCGAGTGATTATGCTGATCGCTTAGGATTGATATATGCCAAGGAGTCATCTGATGTTGACAAGAAATCAAAGGGTCAGTTCTTTACCCCTCTTGCCATTGCAAAATTCATGGCTTCAATGTCTACATGTCAAAGTGAAGCTGTTTCCATACTCGATCCGGGTTGCGGTACAGGAGTATTGTCAATCTCTTTAGCCGAACATTTCAAATCCATAAACCCTGAATTGAAAAACATTCGGCTTGTGGCATACGAAACAGATGTCAAGCTTATAAAATATTCGCAACTCACACTTGCATACTTGAAAGAATGGCTTTCCCAACACAATATTAAATTCGAATACATACTTCATATAACTGATTTCGTATTAGATAATCGTGATGCTCTGGATGCTTTTACAAACCTTTTTGGAAAGAAACTTGATTCGTTCGATTACATCATTTCAAATCCACCGTATTTCAAACTGCCTAAGAATGATGAAAAGACAAAAGCTGCGAAAGGTGTAGTAAATGGGCATGCGAATATCTATTCTATCTTCATGGCAATAGCCGCACAGCTTCTTAAAACCAACGGTGAACTGATTTTCATTACACCCCGCAGCTTTAGCTCTGGGAGCTATTTTCAAGTATTTCGAAATAACTTTTTCAAGAAAGTTGACATAATTCAAGCTCATCTTTTCCACTCTCGAAAAGATACTTTTAGTCGTGACAAAGTACTGCAGGAAACAATCATTATGAAATGCCAGCCTAAGACGCAAGGCACGAATAGAAATGAGATATTAGTTACCTCCTCAAGCGGAACAAGAGACTTAGACAATCTGGAAACTTTGACTCTGCCTTCCAATCTCGTCATTGAATATGATTCTGCGGATAAAATTGTTTTCCTTCCAACCACCCAAAGAGAACGAGAAATTGTTGAGTTATTTCGTACATGGAACGGTAGCCTGAACAAATACAACATACAAATCTCTACTGGACCAGTGGTAGCCCATAGAGCTTGGGATTATATCCAAGAACAGCCCCAAAATGAATCTTCTGAAATTGTTCCGCTTTTCTGGCTACACAATGTTTCTAAAATGGAGTTAACATGGCCTATTGAAAAACCCAATAAAGGCCAGTACATCAAGTCTGAACAAAAATCTCGCTCTATCTTGATTGAGAATAAGAACTACCTGCTATTGAGGAGATTCAGCAGTAAAGATGATAAAAGCAGGTTGATTGCAGCTCCATATTTTAGTAATGCAATCACAGCAAATTTCATTGGAGTAGAAAACAAATTGAACTACATCTATCGTCCAAAAGGGCACTTGGATAGAGCTGAAATCATTGGTTTAGGTGCATTATTAAACAGCACTTTATTTGATCAATTTTTTAGAATAATAAATGGAAATGTGAATGTGAGCGCAACAGAATTACGCTTTATGCCTCTGCCTCCTCATGAGCAGATCATCGAGATTGGCAAACAACTCATTCTTGGCAATTCCTTCGACAATACAACTATTAACAATTTAATCATAGCATCTTTTGAGCTTGAAACTATTTACTGACCAAATGAGCAAACTAGAAGAATCACAACAAATCTTAAAGGAACTTGGGTTACCACCTGCTCAGCAAAATGAAATCTCTGCCTATACCCTACTTGCATTGGCAAGTATTACAGAAGAGGACAATTGGAGTGATGCTACTAAAGAGAGTAAGAAAGTCACCAAAGGGATTATGCAGTTCATTGCAGAAGTCTATAAAAGAGAATATGCTCCAAATACACGTGAAACTGTTAGAAGACAGGTTCTTCACCAATTCGTTCAAGCAAGAATTGCCGACCTCAACCCCGATATTCCTGACCTGCCAGTAAACAGCCCAAGGACTCATTATGCTTTAACGGATGAAGCTCTTGAAGCTATCAAAACCTTTGGTTCAAAAGCATGGGAGAAGGCTTCAAAGGCCTTCGTAGAAAGTGTAGGCTCTCTACAAAAGCTGTATGCTAAGGAAAGGGAAAGCGCATTAATTCCTGTCAAGCTAAGTGATGATACTGAAATCAACCTTAGTCCAGGCAAACACAATGAAGTACAGAAAGCCATAGTGGAAGAATTTGCACCCCGATTTGCCAAGAAATCGAAAGTGCTGTACCTCGGAGATACCGCTAAAAAAGACTTGTATGTAGACAATGAGTCATTAGCTTCATTAGGTATTCCAATAGACCAACACAGCAAGTTGCCCGATGTTGTGATCTATGATGAAGAAAGAAATTGGCTATATCTTGTTGAAGCTGTTACCTCACATGGCCCGGTTTCACCAAAAAGAGTGATTGAGCTTGAAGCTTTCCTAACAGACTGCACTGCTGGGAAAATTTATGTGACCGCATTTCCTGATTTCTCAGAATTTAAAAAGCACTCAAAAGAAATTGCTTGGGAAACCGAGGTTTGGATTTCTGAAATGCCTGATCATATGATACACTTCAATGGTGACCGTTTTATGGGGCCGAGATAATTAATTTGTTAGCCATGAAATAATCAAATAGCACAATGTCCAACCATACCTTCAACATACTCACATTCAATCACCCTCAGGAAGAGCAAACCTTTTACTTCACTGACCAGGAACAAGCCAACCTCACAAGGATGTACAAATCGCTTGTACCTGATGAGGTTATTGAAAAGTATGGAGAGCAAGACCATTATTACACATCATTTACAGTCGAGGAGGAAGGTTTTTTAGCAATATCAAAACCAACAAGTCCGAAGTTTGAAACCAAGACGAATGAGCAAGGTGAAGAACGTTCATATACCATCCGTAATTCTACCTTTTCCACTTCAGTACTAAAGAGATATTATAATTCGCTCATACATAGCCATTTCAAAGAGAAGGGCTTTTTAGTAAAGCCCAATTTTGTAAGTGATACAGAAGTTTGGCTTCCAAGTGCCAAACAAGACACCACAGGCAAGTACAAGATATTCGACCGCTTCTCCCTCAAAGTACAATTTAAAACCGTTTCCGACAGTCTTGAATTGTTGGTGACATTTGAAGGTAAATCCAAAATCTTCAAAGTTCCTGTCTCCACTCTTTTAGAGGATGTATCTCCGACAGATATTAATTGGGTAGTGTACGAAAAGGGTCTGTACCGATTTGATGAGTTGCCTGATAGTGGCAAAAGAGAATATGACAAGGTGTATCCAGTATGGAATTTCGAAATCAGAGATGCATTAATGCAAGGAACGGAAGCCCCGGACAAAACCAATAAGTACAAAAAGTTTAGAGAGGGAATCGACAAGTTCTACAATCAATACCTGAATACAGAGGAGTTCAAAGCCATCATTCCAATTACCTCCAATGGATTCATACCAGTTAATAAAATCAATATCGGGTCAGTCAATAATTCCAGTAACCGCCTTTTATTCGGTGAACAAAAGTCTGGTATTGTGCCAATGGATGGAATGAAAGAGCATGGCCCCTTTGATTTCAGCTCTACTTCTAAAATCCACTTCTTTTTCATCTTCCATAAAGATGATCAACACATCGCCCAGAAGATGGACGGTTATTTCAAAGGATCAGAATTTGGCTTTAAAGGATTGGTCAAGTTTATTCATACAACTTACCACACCGAAAAAGGATTCAGTATAAGGTTTGATGACAGAGATGATCCATGGCCAGAAATCTATGAAGCCATTACCAATAAACACTTTGAATCTGACATTCAGTACATCGCCATTTATATCAGTCCATTCTCCAAAAATGCTCCAGACAAATCAAGAAGGAAGATATACTACAAGCTGAAAGAATTGCTACTGAAAGAAGGCGTATCCTCACAGGTAATTGATGGAGAAAAGGTAATGACTAATGAAAAGTACTATTACAGCTTACCAAATATTGCAATTGCCATTTTAGCCAAATTGAACGGCATTCCGTGGAAACTGGATACCAAGCTCAAGAACGAATTGATTGTAGGGATTGGAGCATTCAGAAACTCAGAGGTAGATATACAATACATTGGCAGTGCTTTTAGCTTCGCTAACAATGGGAAATTCAACCGTTTTGAGTGCTTCCAAAAAGACCAAACAAAAGAGTTAGCAGGTTCAATTATCAGAGCAGTAAAAGAGTATGCAAATGTAAATACAGGCATCAAACGGCTTGTGATCCACTTCTACAAGAGTATGAGGCAAGATGAACTACAACCGATAGAAGACGGCCTCAAAGACCTTGGATTAGACATTCCAGTATTTATAGTTTCCATCAACAAGACAGAATCCTCAGACATTGTTGCATTTGATAACAGTTGGAAAGACCTTATGCCAATGAGTGGCACTTTCATAAAGGTTGGATACAACAAGTTCCTGCTATTCAACAACACAAGATACAGCCCAAAATTCTACAGCTTCCATGACGGCTTTCCGTTCCCGATAAAGCTGAAAATCTTTTGTACAGAAAAAGAGCTGGTAGAGGAATATAAGACAGTAAAGGAACTGATTGATCAGGTATATCAGTTCAGTCGAATGTATTGGAAATCAGTAAGACAACAGAACTTACCAGTTACCATCAAATACCCTGAAATGGTAGCAGAAATGCTCCCTCATTTTGATGGCAATGAAATACCTGAATTTGGAAAAGACAATCTTTGGTTTTTATGAGCGAATTAGAAAACAGACTTGAAAAGAGAAAAATCAAACCCACCACCATGCGCCTCTTAGTGCTCAGAAAACTGGTTGAATCTGGTTCTGCTATCAGTTTGAGTGATTTGGATGCAAAGTTTGAGCAAGCCGATAAAGCTACGCTTTACCGTACGCTCAAAACATTTGAAGATAAAAAGCTAATCCACAGTATCGAGGACGGTACAGGCTCTATGAAGTATGCCCTTTGTGAAGAGGGTTGTGAATGCGAACCACAAGACCAGCATGTACATTTTCATTGTGTGAAATGCGGTGAAACCTATTGCCTAACACAGTCTAAAATCCCACAAACCCAAATACCCTCTGGTTTTAGAGCTTCCAGTGCCAGTATGGTATACAAAGGGGTTTGTGCCAATTGTCCCTAGCAACTTTGCAAACAGGTTGCACTCTTTTTTCATTATTGTTGCATAGTGAAATTTCTAACTATCATACTATCCTTTTTCCTGCTAGGACTATCACTAGTGCCCTGCGCGGATGAAACCGAACCGGATAGTGTTGAAATTTCATATGAAGAATCGGGATCAGATCATGATCACAATAAATCAGAGGATTTGTGCTCTCCTTTCTGTGTCTGTAATTGCTGCCATTCACACCTGATTGTTCAGCAAATCTTCATAAGTGAATTAGGCGCGCTTATATTTCCCCTTAAAAGAAGTGCCTACAATGCCCCGATAACATCAGGGTTTATCGGCTCACTGCTACAGCCACCACAGGTTTAATATCAGTTTCATAAGGACAATTCCGTCCAATCGATCTTACTCTAAAGGATCGAAACAGAATCATTTTAACTGATACTAAATCATTTCATACATGATCAATAAAATCATATCGTTCTCGATAAAGAACAAATTCATTGTGGGCTTACTCACACTTGCACTCATAGGTGTGGGGATCTATTCCATGTCCACGGTCAATCTGGGTTCCGTCCCGGATATCACCAATAACCAGGTGCAGGTGATGACTGTATCACCCAATCTGGCTACTGAAGATATCGAGCAGTTCGTCACCTATCCGGTCGAGTTGGCCATGGGTAACCTTCCGGGAGTAGATGAGATTCGCTCTGTTTCAAGATTTGGCCTGTCGGTGGTGACCATCGTCTTTGAAGATGACATGGGCACCTATTTGCCACGCCAACTGGTGCAGGAAAAACTGAACGAACTCCAGGAGACCATTCCCCAAAAATTCGGAAGTCCCACTATGGGACCAATTTCCACAGGTTTGGGGCAGATTTACGAATACACCATCCAACCTCAGGAGGGTTTTGAAACAAAATACTCGCCAACAGACCTGCGCACTATCCAGGACTGGATTGTAAAACGACAACTCACGCTACTGGATGGAGTAGTTGAAGTCAACTCATTTGGGGGTTACATCAAGCAATACGAGGTAGCCATCAATCCTGAAAAACTCAACGCACAAAAAGTTAGCATATCGCAGGTATATGAAGCACTAGCGAGAAACAATGTCAATACCGGAGGGGCTTATATTGAGAAGAATCGAATGTCCAACTTCATAAGAGGAGAAGGATTGATTCGCTCATTAGACGACATTCGAAAAATTGTTATCAAAACCGAAAATGGCATTCCTGTCACGATTGGTGATGTTGCTTCTAAAGTCCATTTTGGACACCAGGTACGCTATGGTGCATTCACACAGGATGGCCGTGAATCGGTGGGCGGCATCATCATGATGCTAAAAGGCTCTAACCCCAATGCGGTCATACAAAATGTGAAAGAGCGAATGGAAGAGGTTGAGAAATCGCTTCCTGAAGGATTGGAAATCAATACCATCATTGACAGAAGTGATCTTATTTCCAGAACGACCAGTACAGTGCAAACCAACCTGATCGAAGGAGCACTCATCGTCATATTTGCGCTCGTCATTCTATTGGGAAGTTTGCGTGGTGGTATCATCACGGCCACTACTATTCCACTTTCACTGCTTTTTGCATTCATACTGATGAAGCAATTCAATGTCTGGGCCAACCTGATGAGCTTGGGTGCCATTGACTTTGGAATTATTATAGATGGTGCGGTGATCATCATAGAAGGAACGGTCTATGAAATCCAGAAACGCATACGCTCTGGTAAAATTAAGTTCAACCAGGGTGTCATGGACGAGGTAGCTTTTGAGTCCGGAAGCACCATGATGGGTTCTGCCTTTTTCGGTCAGATTATCATTCTCATTGTGTTCGCTCCGATCCTGTTTCTGACAGGTGTTGAGGGTAAGATGTTCCAGCCGATGGCCTACACCTTTGGTTTTGCCATGATTGGTGCAATCGTGCTTTGTCTAACCTATGTACCCATGATGTCAGCGCTGCTTATGAAGCCTGTTCAGAACAAAAAGAATTGGTTTGGCCGCTTCGAAAGATCATTGGAAAAAGTTAGTGACAAAATTATTGGAGGGATTCAACGAGCCTACCTTCCAGTTTTGAAAAGTGCTTTACGATTAAAGGCTATAGTAATCCTGATAGCCGTTTTACTTCTTGGAATTGCAGGCTTTACTTTTTCCCGAATGGGAGGTGAATTCGTTCCGCAATTAGATGAGGGAGATATTGCTATGCAGGCATTGATACGACCGGGAAGTTCGCTCACAGAGTCTAATGAAGTCTCCATGAAAATTGAAAAGCTCTTGCTTGAAAACTTTCCTGAGATCAAAACGGTCACCTCACGCATTGGTGTTGCAGATATACCCACAGACCCAATGCCCATGGACATAGCGGATATGTACATCATTCTGGAAAAGGACAAAGACAAGTGGGTTTCCGCAGCAACCAAAGACGAGCTAATTGATCAAATCAAAGACAAACTCGATGAACAGCTCGTTGGGGTTAACCTCGTCTTTACCCAGCCTGTGGAATTACGGTTCAATGAATTGCTTGAAGGAGTACGGGAAGATATTGCGGTCAAGCTATACGGTGAAGATTTAGAGGTTTTAGCCACCAAGGTTCAGGAGATGGCGGAGATCATTTCCACAGTACCGGGTGCCGGAGATGTCAATGCTGAGCGGACCTCAGGACTTCCCCAAATGACAGTGAATTACAATCGTAATAAGATAGCTCAATACGGGTTAGATATTCAAAAACTCAATGAGTATGTCAGCTCAGCTTTTGCAGGTGGGGTGGCCGGAGTGGTTTTTGAAGGCGAGAAGCGATTCGATCTGGTCATACGCTTTGACGATGCACATCGCAAAAGCATAGATGACTTACGGACACTCTATATCGATCTACCGGATGGGACTCAAGTTCCCATAAAAGAGGTAGCAGATATTAGCTATGTACCTGGACCGATGCAGATCTCCAGGGACAACACCTACCGTAGAACGTATGTTGGAGTGAATGTGAGAGGACGCGATGTGGAGTCGGTGGTGAATGACATACAGGCCAAATTGGATGCGCAGTTGGATCTGCCGGCCGGGTACTACATCACCTACGGTGGAGAGTTTGAAAACCTGCAAAGAGCGAAAAGCAGATTAATGATCGTAGTGCCAATAGCCCTCTTTCTGATTTTCGTTTTGCTCTACTTTGCCTTAGAGTCATTTTCTCAATCTATTATGATATACATGGCTATTCCCCTAGCGGCTATTGGGGGCGTATTTGCTATGTGGTTGAGGGATATGCCATTTAGTATTTCTGCTGGTGTCGGGTTCATTGTACTGTTTGGTGTGGCTGTACTCAATGGTCTTGTATTGATCAACCGCTTCAATTCATTGAAGGAAGAAGGGGTGACAAGTATCAGAGAGAGAATTTTAACAGGAACAAAAGAACGAATCAGACCTATTATGTTGACAGCAACTACAGACATTTTCGGATTTTTACCCATGGCATTTTCAGCTTCCGCAGGAGCGGAAGTGCAACGACCATTGGCTACCGTGGTGATTGGTGGTATGCTCACTGCCACCCTACTTACTCTAGTGGTACTTCCGGTGCTTTACACGTTTGTAGAAGGCAGAAGTGACAAAAGAAAAAGCCTGAAAGCACCGAATGCCAATGTGATTATTGCCCTGATCGTTTGTGGTGGATTGTTTGGATTACCAGCTGTGGGAAATGCGCAGGAAACCAAGTCTGTGAATACGCTGGAAGAAGCCATTGAAATAGGATTGGCCAATAATGGAAACGTCAAGGTGGCCAAAACTAACATTGACGTTCAACGGCAAGGAAAGAAGGCCGCATTCAACCCGGGCAAGACAGGTATTGGCATGCAATACGGACAATACAACAGCTTTGAAAATGATTTTTCTTTCAATGTTGGCCAGTCCTTTGAATTTCCTACGGTTTACGGAAAACAGCGCAATCTGGCAAATGAACGGGTTGAGGGGAGTCAAAAACAGCTAGCTGTTACAGAGAACGAACTCAAAGCGAGTATCCGACAAGCCTGGTACGAGCTGGCCTATTTGCACGAGACCAGAAACCTGTTGCTTTACCAGGACTCCATCTATGGAAGGTTCCTCAATGCCGCAACTATCCGGTTTGAGACGGAAGCTACCAGTTATTTGGAAAAAGCGGCCGCAGAAACGCAGGTGATGGAAGTCCAGAATCAGTTGAAGCTATTGGAAGCCGATATGATCATCCAGGAAAAACAGCTTCAGATCCTGCTTAATGACACCACGGATTTGGCTTTTGCGCCCTCCGGTCTGGAGGAACGACAGGTTTTGGCACTCCAGGATCGTGCACTGATTGCAAACAATCCATTTCTGCAGTTTACACAGCAGCAGGTGGAGATTGCGGATGCGCAGAAATCCGTTGTTTCTTCCAAATTAATGCCTGAGTTTTTTGTGGGGTATTTCAACCAGTCACTGATTGGTGGTGAAACAGCAGATGGTGGTGTTGCAACATCTTCTGACCGGTTTGGAGGCATACAGGCAGGCATTGCCATTCCATTGTTTTTTGGCTCCTATAAGGCAGACATTAAGGCCGCTAGCCTGCGTGAACAAATGGCTAAAACCAATCTGGAATACTTCCAGACCACCGTTCAGGGACAATTTAGTCAGCAGGTGGAAGAAGTAAATAAATTCCGCAATAGCCTGAATTATTACAATGAAAAAGCAATTCCACAGGCGAATTTAATTCTGGACAATGCCCAGAAGAGCTTTGAGAGCGGAAACATAGGTTATGTAGAATACTTTCAAAACCTCAACCAGGCCCTGAACCTCAAATTCAATTACCTCAATACATTAAATGGATACAATCAGGCGGTCATCAACCTGGAGTTCCTGATCGGTCAATAAAATTTAAAGAACCTTAAAATATTAAATAATGAAAAAGCAAATCATATATATACTGGCGCTGGTACTGATGGTATCGGTATTTACCGGTTGCGGAAGCAAGTCTGCTGATAACTCGGAAGATGCTTCTCATGAACATAAAGAAGGTGAAGAAGGACATGAAGAAGAAGGAATGAGTGAACTACACCTTTCGGATCTCAAATTTGAAAGTCTGGGAATAAAGATTGATGCGCTACCGACTCGCGCACTATCTGATGTAGTAGAGGCCAACGGTCAGCTGGAGGTACCACCCCAGCATGAAGCAACTGTTACAGCTATTTTGGGAGCCAATGTGACTTCCATCAAAGTGATAGAGGGAGACAAGGTAAGAAAGGGTCAGATATTGGCCTACCTGGCTCACCCCAATCTGAGCAGCATTCAATCCAACTATGTAAGGGCATATAGCCAGTTGCAATACCTGGAGAAAGAACACGCACGTCAAAAAAAGCTCTATGAAGAAAATGTGGGCTCGGGAAAGACCTATCAGCAAACCTTAGCTGACTATCAAACCACAAAAGGTGAAGCAAAAGGCTATGAAGCCCAGCTCAAACAACTCAGTTTGAATGTAGAGAAGATACGGCAGGGAGAAATATATGAGCAAGTGCCTGTGGTTAGCCCTATAAGTGGCTACATAGAAAAAGTAGAAGTTCAGTTAGGGCAGTTCGTAGATCCTCAGACGGTGATGTTCAGGGTTGTTAATACCGATCACATCCATGCCGACCTGATGGTGTTTGAAAAGGATGTTTATAAAGTAAAAAAAGGACAAAAAATAACCTTCACCGTGGAGTCGGTTCCCGGAGCTACATTGACGGCCGATATTTATTCTGTTGGCAAACAATTCGAGCAAAACCCCAAAGCGGTACACATACATGCCGAAATTGATCAAAAAGAAGATTTTCTGATTCCCGGGATGTACATCAATGGAAGAATCCATACCAACAGCCGGGAAGTTATGGCCTTACCGGAAGATGCCATCATAGAAGAAGAAGGCAAGCCTTATATTTTTATTGCGGAATCTCATCAGGAAGACGGAGAAACCGAATGGGCATTTAAACCAGTGGAAATTCGAACAGGCATTATCGATGAAGGATGGGTAGAGATCAAGCTGCTGGAGGCGTTACCTGAAGGGGCTAAAGTCGCTTGGAATAATGCGTACTATCTCGTATCGGAAATGAAAAAGGGAGAAACAGAACATGAACATTAAATAACCTGAATCATGAAGTTTTACACTAGAATACCAGAAAGCCTTGCCCCATACTTCGATCAAGAATTAGTGGAATACAAAAGGTATTTCGATGCAGGGCAACTTCAATCGGCATGGCATCATTTAGAGCGGGCACACATTATCGGTCAGGCGTACCCATACCATCACAGTTATGTACACTGGAAAATGCTCTTGTTCGGAATCCATATTAAAAACACGAAAGAAGTGATTGGCCAGATTCCTCGACTATTGGTTGGAGGAGTTAAATCTTTTGTTGGTCATATTCCGGTGGGGAATACTGGAGGGGCTGATGTACCACCTCTAATGCTAATGGATATGCCTCATGAGATCAGAGAAATATTCAAAAAGGCAGGCGTGAAACCAATTAAACAGGAAGTATGAAAAAATCGACTTTCCACATCTCCAAAATGGATTGTCCCTCAGAAGAGCAGATGATTCGTATGAAGCTGGAACCTTATAAAGAGGTAAAGCAGCTTTCTTTTGACATTCCCAATCGTAAATTGGAGGTATATCACACGGGAGAAGTGGACAATATCTATCAGGCCCTCAGTGAACTCAAACTCAATGACCGGTTGGAAAATACGGAAGATGAAGTTGAGTTGCCACTGGCTTCTGACGATTCTCACCAGCGCAAAATATTGTGGTGGGTGCTGGGAATCAATTTCGGGTTCTTTGTGATAGAGATGACTACCGGCTGGATATCCCGCTCTATGGGTCTGGTGGCTGACTCGCTGGATATGCTGGCAGATTCCATCGTCTACGGCCTGAGCTTATTTGCTGTCGGTGCAGCTATTTCAAGGAAGAAAAAAGTAGCCAAAATCAGTGGCTATTTTCAAATGGGATTGGCGCTCTTAGGTTTCTCAGAAGTATTGCGGAGGTTTTTCAGCGAAAGCGAAACACCTCTCTTTCAGTGGATGATCGTCATAGCAATACTGGCCCTCATAGGCAACCTGGTTTCGCTCTGGCTGATCAATAAAGCCAAAAGCGAAGAAGCCCACATGCAGGCCAGCGCCATATTCACGTCTAATGACATTATCGTAAATGGTGGGGTGATTTTGGCAGGAGTGTTGGTTTATTTTCTCGATAGTAAATGGCCGGATCTGGTTGTTGGTGGTGTTGTTTTCTCCTTTGTTATGCGTGGTGCTTTTCGAATACTGAAATTGGCAAAATGATTATGGGACATAATCACAATCATTCACATAATCATTCAGAGGGCAATGTAAAAGTAGCCTTCTTTCTCAACCTTGCCTTTACAATCATTGAGATCATTGGTGGTCTCTATACCAATAGTTTGGCTATCCTTTCCGATGCACTGCATGATCTGGGAGATAGCCTCAGTTTAGGACTTTCGTGGTACTTTCAGAAGCTATCCAAGAAAGGTAGAACCAAGACATTCTCTTACGGGTACAAACGATTCTCATTGCTTGGTGCGATAATCAATTCGATTGTGTTAGTGGCAGGGTCAATATTCATCCTGACAAAAGCGATTCCTGAACTCTTTAATCCTGGGGAAACAAATGTTGAAGGCATGCTCTATCTATCGATTTTGGGAATAGTAGTAAATGGTGCAGCTGTTTTCAAACTCCGAAAAGGAGAATCTCTGAATGAAAAAGTAGTTTCACTACATCTTTTAGAAGATGTCTTGGGATGGGTGGCCGTTCTTATAGGTAGTGTCATTATGATGTATACAGATGCACCATTTATAGATCCGTTACTCTCAGTACTAATCTCGCTTTTTGTTTTGTACAATGTTTACAAAAACCTCAAAAAGAGCCTTTTAGTAATTCTTCAGGGCATTCCCGAGGAAATTTCCATTGACGACATTCGGCAAAAGCTCAAGAACATATCAAAAGTTACTGACATCCATGACTGCCACGCATGGTCGATGGACGGCCAGTACAACATTCTTACACTTCACCTTCGACTAGATAAAGACTACAAACTTTCAGAACAAGCTAAGCTCAAAGAGCAAGTAAGAACACAATTAAAAGATGAATCGATTAATCACATTACCATAGAGTTTGAAGCACAGGGTGAAAACTGTGAGTTGGAGGATTGTTAGAGCTCTATTTTAGCATTCACTTAAATACTGAATCTTTTTTATTACCTTAGTATTTTAGTATTTACTTAAATATTAAAGTATGAGTAATACTTGTATCAGAGTATTGGCAGATCCGGTTCAGATCAAAGAATGTAAGGAAGCGATCCAGTCATTGGAAGAACCGCTAGCGGATGTAACTAAAGTCTTTAACCTGGCAAGAAATGCTGCAAGATTAAAAATTCTCTATCTGTTATCCCGTGAAGGTGAAATGTGTCCATGTGACTTCAGTGACATTCTGGAAATATCTGTTGGAGGAGTTTCACAGCACCTTAGAAAGTTGAAAGATGGTGGTATAGTCAGGGATAAGAAAGTAGGACAAACCATTTTCTATTCATTGGTGAAGGAAAATATGGAAATGATCAAACCCATACTTGACTCACTTTCTAATCAGAAAGAACCTGTATCATGAGTACCACGAACATATCATCGAAAAGTGCAGGTGCAGGATTATTTGCCGCAATCATAGCTTCTTTATGTTGCATCACTCCTGTGTTCTCATTATTAGCAGGAATTGGAGGTATTGCTGCCACCTTCTCCTGGATGGAGCCATTTAGACCTTACCTGATTGCACTGACCATATGTATTTCAGGTTTTGCCTGGTATCAGAAACTAAAACCGCGATCTGCAGAGGAAATAGCATGCGCATGCGAAGATGATGGAAAGCCGTCTTTTTGGCAGTCAAAAAGATTCTTAGGAGTAGTTACAGTGCTTGCAGCCATCATGCTCACTTTCCCAAGCTACTCGCACATGTTCTATTCCAATGGTGCAGGCCCAAATACATCGGTTATCGTAGCTCAAGACACAACGAAAACAACCAAGATCGTACTTGAGGTAAAAGGAATGACTTGTGCTGGTTGTGAAAATCATATCGAACATGAAGTTGGATTACTCGAAGGAGTCAAATCAGTGGATGCCATCTACTCAGATGGTTCAGCCACGGTTGAATATTTGCCTTCCGAGCTTGAAGAAAGAATAATTATTGAAGCGATTAACAAAACTGGCTATACTGTAATAGAGAAGCCAAAAAATCAATAGCATGGAGAAACCAGTAGTTTTAGAATCAACGATCACCTGTCCAAATTGCGGACATCAGAAGGAAGAAACCATGCCCACAGATGCATGTCAGTACTTTTATGAGTGTGAAAGCTGCCACCAAGTACTGAAACCAAAGCAAGGTGATTGCTGTGTGTATTGTAGCTATGGAACTAAGAAGTGTCCACCTATTCAGCAGGGAGAAACAAAATGTTGTTAATCAATGAGAACCACCCTCTACATAAAAAACATGGTCTGCCCTCGCTGCATAATGTCAGTGAAGTCCATTTTGGAAGAACTCTCTATCCCTTTCAGTAACATAACTTTAGGACAAGTAGATTTAGCAGAAGAATTATCGATAAAGCGAAGTGATTCATTATCACAACGGCTTCATGCTATCGGCTTTGAATTACTCGAACCAGGCAAATCATCTCTAATATCTAAAATCAAAACTGCCATAATTGAACAGGTTCACTACGCTAAAGAGCCAATTACTGTCAATTTTTCAACATTAATCGCTGATAGGCTACATCATGAGTATACCTACCTTAGTCGCTTATTCTCCTCCGTTGAAGGGATTACCATTGAGAAATTCATTGTCCTTCAAAAAATTGAGAAGGTCAAAGAGTATTTGATTTACAACCAAATGACCTTATCGGAGATAGCTAATGAAATGAACTATAGCAGTGTAGCTCATCTTTCTTCTCAGTTCAAGAAAGAAACGGGAATGACCCCTACTCAATTCAAAGGTCAAACGAGCCACCACAGAAAGCCCTTAGATAAGCTCTAAGCGTAATTTCATAAACCAAAGTCAATATTGTGTAACAGCCTTTGATGCCTTCCTTCTCATTTTTGTAGTGTCAACAAAATAGAAAGATATGGCAGCTGCGAACGTAATAGAAAGTAAAGACGATCAGAAGGCAAGAGCATCTATCAGTAATAGTTTTCCAGTCACTGGAATGACCTGTGCTGCCTGTGCATCTAGCGTAGAGTCTATTTTAGGTCACACCGATGGCGTAAAAAATGCCAGTGTCAATTTTGCCTCTTCATCTGTGTTGGTCGAATACGATGCAACTCTTGTACCTGAAGACTTGCAGAAGGCCCTACAAGCAGTAGGGTATGATTTGATTGTAGATGCAGAAGATCCGGCAGAAACACAGGAAAATCTGCAAAAACAGCATTATCAGGATGTTAAACAACGAACCATTTGGTCAGCCATTTTAACTCTGCCCGTATTCATCATAGGCATGTTTTACATGGAATGGATTCCAGGGCGATGGATTTCAATGCTATTCAGTATACCGATCCTTTTCTGGTTTGGCCGCAGCTTCTATAGCAACGCTTGGAAGCAAGCCAAGCACGGAAAAGCCAATATGGATACCTTGGTTGCCCTCAGTACCGGAATTGCTTTTGTTTTCAGTGTGTTCAATACATTTTTTCCTGATTTCTGGCACGATAGGGGCATTCACCCACATGTTTACTATGAAGCAGCTACGGTCATTATCACTTTCATTTCACTAGGTAAATTGCTTGAAGAGCGTGCCAAGTCGAATACCTCATCAGCCATTAAAAAATTAATGGGGTTACAGCCTAAAACACTAAAGGTTATCCAAAATGGTGAAGAAGTAGAGATGCTTATCTCTTCTGTCCAAAAAGGATATACCATCGTGGTAAAACCTGGGGAAAAAATACCCGTAGATGGGGAAGTTTCTGAAGGTAGCTCATTTGTGGATGAAAGTATGATTACGGGCGAACCCGTTCCTGTAGAAAAATCCAAAGGTGCCGAAGTATTTGCAGGAACGGTCAATCAAAAGGGTAGTTTTCAGTTTATCGCCAAAAAGGTGGGTGGAGAAACTTTGCTTTCACAAATAATTAAAATGGTGCAGCAAGCACAAGGAAGCAAAGCACCTGTTCAGAAATTGGTTGATAAAATTGCTGGTGTATTTGTACCGGTCGTAATCACAATCGCAATAGTCACATTTATCACCTGGATCATCATAGGGGGTGATGACGCTTTAACACATGCACTGCTCACGTCTGTGGCGGTATTAGTAATTGCGTGTCCTTGTGCTTTAGGTTTAGCCACACCAACGGCCATTATGGTAGGCATTGGTAAGGGAGCTGAAAACAATATCCTAATCAAAGATGCCGAGAGTCTGGAATTAGGACATCAAACCAATGCCATTGTATTGGATAAGACAGGTACGGTAACAAAAGGTAAACCGACCGTCACTAATTGGCATTGGGAAAATAGTAATGACTACCACAAGCAGGTGCTTTTAGCCATTGAGTCTCAGTCGGAACACCCTTTGGCTGATGCAGTGGTAGTCGGGCTAAAAAAGGATGGACTTAAACCTGAAAGTATCAAGGATTTTCACAGCATCACTGGAATGGGTGCAGAAGCCCAATCACCAGATGGTGAAAAGTTCTACATTGGTAATCAACGATTGCTAAATAGCAAAGACATCACGCTTTCATTGGCTACAGAAAGGCAGGCCAATGAATGGAGAGACAAGGGAAAAACAGTAATCTTTTTTGCCAACCAGTTGACCGTCCTGGCTATTCTTGCCATCGCTGATGAAATAAAGGAGAGTTCATCAGCAGCCATTAAAACGTTGCAAGATCGCGGCATAGACGTGTATATGCTTACGGGCGATAATGAACAAACGGCAAAAGCTGTCGCTAAACAAGTAGGAATAGAGCATTTCAAAGCCGAAATGATGCCTTCAGACAAGGCCGATTTCGTGAAGGAATTACAAGAGCAAGGAAAAGTAGTTGCTATGGTGGGTGACGGAATCAACGATTCTCATGCATTGGCCCAGGCAGATGTCAGTATTGCAATGGGAAAAGGTTCTGATATTGCCATGGATGTGGCTAAAATGACATTGATCACATCTGACCTTCAATCCATTCCCAAAGCTCTGAAATTGTCCAGTAGAACAGTTCAAGGCATCAGACAAAACCTGTTTTGGGCATTTATCTATAATGTAATTGGTATTCCGATAGCTGCCGGGGTTCTCTACGCCTACAACGGATTCTTACTTGACCCGATGATTGCCGGAGCGGCCATGGCATTTAGTTCTGTATCAGTAGTAGCCAATAGTCTGCGGCTTAAAGCAGCAAAACTTTAATTCATGTTTAATTCAAAATAATCATAAAATGAAAACACTAAAATTCAAATCAAATATTAATTGCACAGGTTGCCTATCTAAAGTTTCACCAGTACTAAACGAAGAAAAAAACATTCATAAGTGGGATGTCGACCTAGAGCATGATGACCGTATTCTTACCGTTGAAACGGATAATTTAAATTCGGATGACATCAAACAAACCGTGCAAAAGGCAGGCTTTATTGCTGATGAAATATAAGAACCACACATTCAAATGATCTCAGGCTCTTGTTCAATTTCCTTGAATAAGGGCTTTTTCATGTTCAAGGGGAACCCAATTATATAAACAAAAGTCAAAATTTTATAAAACATGCTTCTTTTAATTTCCTATTTTTGCTTTAGGTGAAAAGAATAATCTCCATATCGCTTGCTTTGCTCATGTTGTTTTCCAGCGTGGGTTTCTCTATGAACACACATTTTTGTGGTGGCGTAGCGGTTGAGACCTCTTTTTCAATCGGGCTTCATAATCCTGATTGCGGAATGTCCGACATGGATGGAGACTGCAAAAAAGAACCATCCTCAGAAGAACAGGTAAAACCTAAACCCTGTTGTGAAAATCAACATGAGGTACTTCAATTAGATGAGAATGCAAATCTTCAAGCCTTCTCTGTTGATGTGAATCCTGTTTTCTTTGTTGCTTTCATTCACACTTATGTTCAGCCGATTCTATTTGCTGATCAAGCTTTTGTTCATAACACTTATTACTCTCCTCCCATACCTGATAAGGATATTCAAGTCCTTTTTCAGACCTTTTTAATTTAATCCGCATAGTACAATTTGATGTTCCTGGTCTTGTGACTATGGAGCATAGTGGCATTTCCAGCCATTGAACAATCCTTTTCTGTTCAATCAAATTCAATTGTATTATGCTCAATAAAATCATAAAATATTTCTTAGAGAATAAGTTGGTCACTGTTCTCGTCCTTACAGGTTTTGTAGCCTGGGGAATTGTAACTGCTCCATTTGGATGGCAAGTGGGTGCATTGCCTTCTGATCCCGTTCCGGTAGATGCCATACCAGACATAGGAGAAAACCAACAAATCGTTTTTACCCAATGGGCTGGCCGTTCACCACAAGATATTGAAGATCAAATCTCTTATCCTTTAACTACTTATTTACTAGGAATCCCAGGAGTAAAATCTATCAGAAGTTCATCCATCTTCGGTTTTTCCAGTATCTATATCATCTTCTCAGAAGATGTGGAGTTCTATTGGTCACGATCCAGAATACTCGAAAAACTCAACTCACTACCCTCTGGCTTACTCCCTGATGCCGTACAGCCTGCATTGGGGCCAGATGCTACCGCCTTAGGGCAGGTGTATTGGTACACCATTGAAGGAAGGGACAAAAACGGAAATCCAACTGGCGGTTGGGACTTGCACGAAATCCGTACAGTTCAGGACTTCTATGTGAAGTATGGATTAAATGCAACAGAAGGCGTTTCAGAAGTTGCTTCCATTGGCGGTTTTATTCAGGAATACCAAATTGATGTAAATCCTGACGCATTAAAAGCCTACAACATCCCCTTGCATAAAGTCATGCAGGCAGTACAAAAATCCAATAAGGATGTTGGTGCAAAGACCATAGAAATCAATCAGGCTGAATATTTAGTTCGTGGTTTAGGATATGTCAAGAAAGTAGAAGACATAGAAAAGGCAGTAGTTGCAGTACAAGACAATGTGCCTATAAGGATAAAAGACATTGGTGTAGTATCTCTTGGCCCCGCTACAAGACGAGGTATTTTGGACAAAGATGGTGCTGAAGTAGTAGGTGGCGTTGTAGTAGCTCGATATGGAGCGAATCCCTTGCAGGTCATCAACAATGTAAAAGCCAAAATTATTGAAATAGCACCCGGCCTTCCCAAGAAAACATTGGCTGACGGTAGAGAAAGCCAGCTTACAATTGTCCCGTTTTATGATCGCTCAGAATTGATCTATGAAACCTTAGGTACACTGGAAGAAGCCTTGTCGCTGGAAATTCTCATTACCATTCTGGTGGTGATTGTGATGGTATATAACCTAAGAGCTTCATTCCTTATTTCCAGCCTTTTGCCCATTGCCGTGCTCATGGTGTTTATTGCCATGCGATACTTTGGTGTCGATGCGAATATTGTAGCACTATCAGGAATAGCCATTGCCATCGGAACAATGGTGGACTTAGGTATTATTCTTTCTGAAAATATCATCAAGCATATTGATGAAGCCCCACCAAGCCAAAAACTAATTGATACCATTTACAATGGAGCATCAGAGGTGGCCACTGCGATATTAACGGCTGTCTCTACCACAATTGTGAGTTTTGTCCCTGTATTTACCATGCAGGCAGCAGAAGGCAAGCTGTTTGGTCCTCTGGCTTTTACAAAGACTTTTGCCCTTTTAGCTGCATTGATCGTTTCATTGCTGATTTTACCAACGCTGGCACATTGGTTTTTTGGATTCAATATCAAAAACAAGTTTTTAAGAAAGTATGGTCATTACGGCTTAGTGCTTATTGGAATTATTAGCCTCTTTATTGGACAGGTTTGGACGGGAGTGTTACTAATTCTATTTGGAATCATCGGTATTGTAAAAAACATTGAACAGCTCAAAAATGCTTCACTTCCGACTGTAATAAAGTTCTTACTCAAGTATGCGGAATTAATCATTGTCCTGTTGGGAGTCATTTGGTTGCTGGCAAAATATTGGTTACCACTAGGTGCATCTAAATCCCTTCTCCTCAACTTTGTTTTTGTTGCCCTATTGGTCGGTGTTATACTCGGTGCGTTTAGGCTATTGGAATTTCAATACAAAAAAATCCTCACTTGGTGTTTAAATAACAAAATCAAGTTTTTGATTATCCCGACTATACTCATCCTATTAGGTGCAAATATTTGGCTTGGCTTCAATGCTGTTTTTGGTTTTGTCTCCAAGGGTTTTGAGAAGGTTGGATGGAATTTGGATCAGACCAAAGGATGGTCAGCCATGTCCCAAACCTTTCCAGGTATAGGAAAGGAATTTATGCCTTCTCTGGATGAAGGCAGCTTTCTGTTGATGCCAACCTCAATGCCTCATTCCGGAGTAACATTCAATCGAAAGATAGTAGGCCAGTTGGATATGCTACTAACCAGTATCCCCGAAGTAGAGCTAACGGTTGGTAAACTCGGACGGGTAGAATCAGCCCTTGACCCAGCCCCTATTTCGATGTACGAAAACATCATCAATTACAAGTCAGAATACATCCTAAACAAAAAAGGACATAGACAAAGGTTTAAGGTGGACAAAGACAATCGGTTCATTACTATTTCGGGAGATGCCCTTACTAACAAAGAAGGTTTGGAACAGGGCATAGAAGCGACTGCATTAATTGCAGATGATAATGGCGAGTATTACCGCAATTGGCGTGATCACATTCAATCTCCCGATGATATTTGGAATGAGATAGTAAAAGCCACCAAACTACCAGGTGTCACCTCAGCACCTAAGCTTCAACCGATTGAAACTCGGTTGGTCATGCTCCAAACAGGGATGCGAGCTCCTATGGGAATCAAGGTATATGGCCCTGACCTGAAAACAATAGAGAACTTTGGATTGCAGTTGGAGAACGTTCTAAAAGGAGTGCCTTCTGTAAAGGCAGAAGCAGTATTTGCGGATAGAATTGTAGGTAAACCCTACATACACCTCAACATAAACAGGGATGAAATCTCACGATATGGATTGAATATAGAAGATGTTCAGCGGACCATAGAAACTGCAATTGGTGGAATGAAAATCACTTCCACTGTAGAAGGTCGAGAACGATTTCCTGTCAGGGTACGCTATCCAAGAGAATTGAGGGATGACCCTGAAGCATTGGGTAAAATACTAATGCCTACACCCACAGGTGCTCAAATTCCATTATCTCAAATCATAGACTTTGAATATGTAAGGGGTCCACAAGCGATAAAAAGTGAAGAAACCTTTCTGGTTGGCTATGTACTGTTTGATAAACGTGCTGGTTTCTCGGAAGTCACCGTGGTAAACGATGCTCAACGCACAATTCAGGATAAAATTGATTCAGGTGAACTGACCGTACCTGCTGGTGTCAGCTATAAGTTTTCAGGGAGTTATGAAAACCAGGTGAGGGCAGAAAAACGGCTTTCTATAATAGTTCCTTTGGTATTAGGAATTGTGTTTCTCATTCTTTATTTCCAGTTCCGTTCGGTATCTACTTCATTAATGGTATTTACTGGAATAGCAATGGCCTTTAGTGGTGGTTTTATCATGCTATGGCTCTATGGGCAAAATTGGTTTGCAGACTTCTCAGTCTTCGGCACAAACTTTCGTGATTTATTCCAAATACATACTATTAATTTAAGTGTGGCAGTTTGGGTTGGCTTTATTGCCCTTTTTGGAATAGCTACTGACGATGGTGTATTGATGGCTACCTATCTGGATCAAAGCTTTGATAGAAATAAAACAGATAATATAAAAGGAATAAGAGCGGCAACAGTAGAAGCAGGGCAGCGCAGAATAAAGCCAGCAGTAATGACAACTGCCACGACCATCATTGCTTTACTACCTATCCTCACTTCAACAGGAAGAGGTTCAGATATTATGATACCCATGGCATTGCCTGCTGTTGGAGGGATGCTATTTGCTGCCATCACTTATTTCATCGTTCCGGTGATTTACTGCTGGAGAGAAGAACGTAAAATTTTAAAAGGCCAATCATGAAAAAAATAATCATAATCATATTCACGGCATTTGGCTTTTCCACATTAACAAATGCTCAGTCGTTAGATGACTATTTCAAGTTAGCGGCAGAAAACAATCCGGGATTGCAGGCTAAATACAAATCCTTTGAAGCTGCCATGCAAAAAGTGACACAAGTTAGCAGCTTGCCAGACCCCAATCTTTCCTTCGGTTATTTCGTGTCTCCGGTGGAAACAAGAGTGGGGCCGCAACGAGCAAGGTTTTCTTTGACACAAATGTTTCCATGGTTCGGCACTTTAAAAGCCCAGGAAAATGCTGCTACTTTAATGGCAGAAGCAAAATATCAAGAGTTTTTAGATGCCCGAAACAAATTGTACTACCAAGTATCAGCATCATATTATCCACTCTATGAGCTGCAAAAGTTGATTTCAATTGAAGAAGAAAATCAACGCATCCTATCCTCATACAAAGAGATAGCCACTATTCAATTTCAAAACGATAAAGGCTCAATGGTAGATGTATTGAGGGTGGACATTATGCTCAAAGATGCAACTACTAATTTGTCTATACTGGAACAAAAGCAAAAACCTCTTGTAACTCGTTTTAATAAGCTTTTGAATCGGTCTGATGACGACAATATTGTTGTTCGGGACTCTTTATTCACTTTTAGTTTACCTGCAAACTATCGTAAAGACTCGTTACTCGCGTCCAATCCTATTCTGGATGAATTGGAGTTGAAAATTGAAGCCAGTAAAGCAAGTGAACAAGCCGCAATCAAGCAGGGTCTTCCAAAACTTGGTGTAGGCTTAGATTATGTAATCGTAGGTCAACGAACGGATATGTCTGTGCCTGACAATGGAAAAGATGCATTTATGCCAATGGTGTCTGTGAGCCTTCCAATTTTCAGAGGAAAATATAAAGCAGCACAAAAAGAAGCTCAACTCATGCAAGAATCTTATTCCCTGCAAAGAGAAGAAGCCACCAACAGGCTAACCAGTTCCTATGACATGATTTGGTTCGAGATCCAAAAACAGGTTGAGCTGATTCAGTTATACGAAGAACAAATACAGGAGTCTGGTCAATCATTAAACCTTTTATTCTCTGCTTACAGCAATTCGGGAAAAGACTTTGAAGAAGTACTTAGGATGCAACAGCAAATATTAAAGTATCAAAAAATGAAAGCTACTGCCTTGTCGGAATACCACATCGCATTAGCAGAACTGGATTATGTCACAGCTAAATCGAAATAATCATGGAAAATAAACATCATAATCATACAAACGAAGATCACAAGCATAGTCATGAACACCATGACCATAGTAATCATAATAATGGCCATGAATCTCATGACCATCACCAGGGACATCATGCCCACATGATTGAAGATTTCAAAAAACGCTTTTGGATTTCTTTAGTCATCACCCTGCCTATCGTAGTGCTTGCACCAATGATACAGGGATTAATCGGTTATGAACTTCGCTTCAATGGTGATCGATATGTTCAATTCGTGCTTTCATCCATTATTTTCTTTTATGGAGGTTGGCCATTCCTAAAAGGTCTCGCAGATGAAGTAAAAAAGAAAGCTCCGGGTATGATGACTTTGATTGCTTTAGCTATTTCAGTAGCCTATTTCTACAGTTCAGCTGTAGTATTTGGACTTGGTGGCAAAATCTTCTTTTGGGAACTCGCCAGCTTAATCGTCATCATGCTATTAGGCCACTGGATAGAGATGAAATCCGTTATGGGAGCTTCCAATGCCTTGCAGGAATTGGCCAAAATGATGCCTTCAACAGCTCGCAGAATTAAAGAAGATGGGGAGCATGAAGATGTGCCTATTGATAATTTAAAAGGCAATGACACCATACTGGTAAGACCAGGCGAAAAAATCCCTGCTGATGGTATCGTATTGGAAGGTGAAAGTCATGTAAATGAATCCATGCTTACTGGGGAATCAAAACCAGTAACCAAACATAGAAATGATCAGGTTATTGGTGGTTCGGTCAATGACAATGGCACCTTAAAAATCAAAGTGAAGCATACGGGCAAAGATTCCTACTTGTCTAAGGTGATAGAAATGGTGAAAGAAGCTCAGGAAACGAAATCCAAAACCCAAAATCTGGCAGATAAAGCCGCTGCATGGTTATTCTACATCGCTTTAGGAGCAGGTATGACCACACTTGTAGTATGGTTGAGCCTCGGTAAAGACTTTGAATATGCATTAGAACGTATGGTAACCGTCATGATTATCTCATGTCCTCATGCTTTGGGCTTAGCTGTCCCTTTAGTAGTGGCCATTTCCACGGCTGTTTCTGCTAAAAATGGATTATTGATCAGAAACCGAACAGCATTTGAGAATGCAAGGAAACTAACCGCAATCATATTCGACAAAACAGGCACTTTAACCAAAGGTGAATTTGGGGTAACACGGTTTAAAAGTACTTTAGACAATTACTCGGACAATGAATTACTTCAAATTGCTGCGTCTATAGAAAATAGTTCTGAGCATCCTATAGCGGCAGGTATCGTTCGTAAGGCAAAAGCAAATGATTTGACTTTACAAGAGCCTGAGAACTTCCAAAATATTACAGGAAAAGGAATCAAGGCAAACCTAAAAGGACAGGAAATCAAAATTGTTAGTCCAGGAATGCTTACAGAGCAGGGATTTGACACTCCAGCTGATGCTTTTAAAACAGAGGATGAAACGGTAGTATTTGTTTTGATTGACAATTCATTGGCAGGATACATTGCCCTTGCAGACGAAATTCGACCAGAATCTTTATCAGCAATAAATACGCTAAAAGAGAGAGGTATAAAAGTTTACATGGCAACAGGTGATAACCAGCAAGTGGCAAAAGCAGTTAGCCAGCAACTCTCTTTGGACAACTTCTATGCAGAAGTACTCCCCGAAGACAAACAACGCATCATTAAAGAGCTTCAGGAAAAAGGTGAATTTGTAGCCATGACGGGTGATGGTGTAAATGATGCCCCTGCTCTTGCACAGGCTAATGTGGGGATTGCCGTTGGTTCGGGCACAGATGTAGCAGCCGAAACGGCTGATATTGTTTTGGTCAACAGTAACCCGAAAGACATTGCCAATTTGATTCTTTTCGGTGCGGCTACTTACAAAAAAATGATGCAAAACTTATGGTGGGCAGCAGGTTACAACATTGTAGCCGTTCCTTTAGCTGCTGGTGTTTTGGCAGGTGTTGGGATTATTCTCAGCCCTGCCATCGGTGCGGTTCTAATGAGCCTTAGCACTGTGATAGTTGCTTTCAATGCACAATTATTAAAAAGACAAATCAAGAATTAAGATGAAAAATATAAATAAAACAACAGTAATTATAGCCATAAGCACAATGGCTATCGGCTTGCTACTTGGCTGGATAATTTTCGGAAGATCCAATGAAAACCAAACGGATGAACATAACCATACTGCAATGGCAGATTCCGAAACAATTTGGACATGCTCTATGCATCCACAGATCAGGAAGAGTGAATCAGGCGATTGTCCTATTTGTGGTATGGACTTGATTCCTTTGGAATCCACAGATGGTGAATTAGACCCTATGGCAGTGAGCATGTCACCAACTGCCATGCAGTTGGCACAGATTCAAACTATGGTGGTTAATAAGGGTAAGGCTGATAAATCAATTCGTCTAAATGGAAAAGTACAGGCAGATGAACGTTTGCTATCTACCCAATCTTCACACATCCCAGGCAGGATTGAAAAGCTTTCAGTCAATTTTACAGGAGAATTTGTGTCGGCAGGTCAGGTTTTGGCAAATGTGTATTCCCCTGAATTGGTGACTGCACAAGAAGAATTGTTTGAAGCCAAAAAAATAAAAGAAACACAGCCTGCATTGTTTAATGCTGCCAAAGAAAAATTGAAAAACTGGAAACTCTCAGACAAACAGATTGATCAGATAGTCAAATCAAATAAGACCATAGAACAGTTTCCAATTCTCGCCAATGTTTCAGGATATGTAACTAAAAAAATGGTCAATCTGGGTGACTATATCAAACAAGGGGAAGCCTTATATGAAATAGCGGACTTATCTAAAGTATGGGTGCTTTTTGATGTGTATGAGACAGATATGACTTGGATAAACAAAGGTGATGCGGTGATATACACAGTGCAATCAATACCTGGTAAAACATTTAAGGGAAAAATTAGCTACATCGATCCTGTTATCG
The DNA here is from genome assembly GCA_002705995.1 of Crocinitomicaceae bacterium. GTDB lineage: Bacteria > Bacteroidota > Bacteroidia > Flavobacteriales_G > Salibacteraceae. The sequence continues at coordinate 493,684 of PAJI01000006.1, forward strand.
ATCCAAAGACCAGAGTGGCAAAAGCAAGACTTGAAGCAACAAACAAAGGTTTAATGCTCAAACCAGAAATGTTCACAACTGGAACGATAGAAGCAAAAACCAATACCAATTATACATCCTTAACTGTCCCTAAAACTGCTGTAATGTGGACGGGCAAACGCTCTGTAGTTTATGTGATGCAAATGTCAGCTCAAGGTATAAGTTTCATCATGCGAGAAGTTACTTTGGGTCCAGAATTAGGTGAAAGTTATGTGATTGAAGATGGCTTGCAGCCTGGTGAAGAAATTGCAATCAATGGTACCTTCAGTATTGATGCAGCAGCACAATTAGCAGGCAAACCAAGTATGATGAACCCGGAAGGTGGTGTAGCCATGACTGGCCACAACCATGGGGGAAATACCAATTCAAATATGGAAAAAATGCCTGTTTCATCTAAGAAAACAACAATATCAGAGGATGCCAAAAAGTCTTTACAACCACTTTTTGACAACTACTTCAAATTGAAGATTGCATTGGCCAGTGATGATTTTGAAAAAGCAAAAGCATCGGGCGTGGCGATGAACAACTCCTTAGGAAAGATTGATATGAACCTTTTTAAAGGAGATGCACACTCTTTATGGATGCAACAATCCACTGCATTAAAACCTAGTTTACAGCATATTGAACATCTCGGTGACATCAAAGCCATTAGAGGAAAGTTCATCAGCATATCCAATTTAATGATTGCAATAGCAGAATCTTTTGCCCCATTATCCACTGCTATTTATATTCAGAATTGCCCTATGGCAGACTCTAACAAAGGAGCAGATTGGTTGAGTCTGGATAAAGAAATTCAAAATCCTTATTTCGGAGAGTCAATGCTTTCTTGTGGCGAAAACACCAAAACAATAAAATGAAAGAGTGTTGCAAAACTGGAGACAATGCACCTCCCTCAAAATTTAAAAAATGGGCTTCCAGAATAATATGGGGTATCATATCCTTCATCGTTCTTGGCTTATCACTAATTCAAATGTTTAACTTCTAAATTTTAACACAATGAAAAAATCAAATTCAATCTTAACACTCGCTTTAGTAGCAGGTATCTCATTTTCATTAATTGCATGTGCCAATAAAAAATCTACCGATCATGAAAATGGAAATGGTGTCCATGATCATAGTGCCATGAATCATAAAGCAGAGGATGAAATGTCAGATGGTTCAGTTGTGGAAACGAGTGAAAATAAGTCCATTTCTCAATTAATCGATCAATACCTGGTAATTAAAAATGCCCTGGTTCAAGACGATGCAAGAACGGCTGCCAGCGCAGGTCAAAAACTTGCAGAAACGTCTTCAAGTATAGACCTTAACACTTTTGAAGCATCCAAGCAGTCCGAGATTAAGGAAATATTGGAAGTAGTAAAAGAACATGGTGAACACATTGCAAAAAGCGAAATAGCTCATCAACGTGAGCATTTTGAAGGCATGGCAAAAGATTTCATGGACTTGCTTGCAATCACAGGAACGGACAGAACACTTTATCAACAGTATTGCCCGATGTACGACAAGGGAAAAGGGGGTAGTTGGCTGAGTGATTCTCAAGAGATCAAAAACCCATTGTTTGGCAGCAAAATGCTGACTTGTGGTTCGGTGAAAGAAACCATTTCAATGAAATGAAAAAATGGCTTAAATTATCTCTATGGATAGTTTTAATTGTGTTGGTGGGGATTCAATTTGTCCCCGTCCAACGCAATGAAATAGAACCAGTTACCAATGCTGATTTTATTGAGCATTACGAGTCCCCTATTGTCATTGGAAATATTATCCGAGCATCCTGTTATGATTGCCATAGCAACCAAACCAAATACCCATGGTACAGTAATGTTCAACCTATAGGCTTTCTTTTACAGAATCATATTTCAGAAGGAAATTCTGAATTAAACCTATCAGAATTTGGTCTTCTATCAAATCGAATGAAACGGACAAAACTAAAATCAATTCTAAGTCAAATTGATAACGATAAAATGCCAATGCCATCCTACCTATTTCTTCATTCAGAAGCCAAACTGGATTCGCTAAAAAAAACTCTTTTGGTTAGTTACTTTGATTCAATATTAGTTGATATTGATAGGTGAAAAAAAAACCTTTGTTTTTTATAATGGAAAAATCTGTATTCAAAATATCACAAATGGATTGCCCTTCTGAGGAACAAATGATTCGGATGAAATTGGATGGAATAAACGAAATCAAACAACTTGAATTTGAGATACCTCAAAGGAAACTAACCATATTTCACATTGGCAATACTACGGAAATTGAAAGGATATTAGCAGAACTAAAATTAGGTTCAAAACTAATATCAAACACACAATCACAGGTAGTAATTGATGTAGAATCAGACCCAAGCAACCAACGAAAAATCCTTTGGGCTGTTCTTATCATCAATTTTGTCTTTTTTGTTCTTGAAATGCTATTCGGCTTGATTTCTAAATCTATGGGGTTGGTGGCAGATTCTTTGGATATGCTAGCAGATTCGTTAGTGTATGCATTAAGCTTACTGGCAGTAGGTCAAACATTAATTCGTAAAAAGAAAGTAGCTAAACTAAGTGGGTACTTTCAAATGTCATTAGCTCTATTTGGTTTATTGGAAGTCATTAGACGTTTTGTAGGATCTGATGGCATACCGATTTTTCAAAACATGATTATCATATCCTTTTTAGCTCTTTTGGCAAATTCCGTTTCACTTTACCTGATTCAAAAGGCGAAGAGCAAAGAAGCACACATGCAAGCTTCTGCAATTTTTACTTCCAATGATATTATCATCAATTTAGGTGTAATTTTGGCTGGAGGCTTAGTCTACTATTTTGAAAGTAAAATACCTGACTTAGTTATTGGTTCTGTTGTTTTCATTATTGTATTTAGAGGAGCAACAAGGATTTTAAGATTAGCGAAATAACCCCACCCTCACCCATGTGCTTCCAGTAGGTTCATTGCATTCGTTCGTACCTCACTCTTTACATTCACCCACTTCCTGCACCACACAGCAAGAGCACTCCTTCATTCCTTTCCGTTGCACTCCAATCCATTCAGTCATACACTTGCTTTTCCCAACGCACACCCCAACGCAGGTAAAGCGGTGTTCGTCAATCGTTCCGTTTTGTTCCGCAAAAACATATCTGCAAGGGTAAAATGTACTCCCTTCGGTCGCCCTTGCATATACCGTTCACTTACCAGGTGGTTTGTGCTCCAGTAGGTGCTCACCACCTGCCGTTCACTTGTTTTGCTTCACACACTACTCTCAACCCTCACTTGCAGCTACTTCATCCCCCCAAACCCCAATAAGGTGTTCGCTGTACTCACAGAAGAATTAAATTGGGGGTCTGTCGCTGCATGTGTTTTTGCTCGCCTGCGGGTCGCTGCGGGCTAATCGGGCTGTCATGCTTTTTGCAGTTAATCCAGTGCCTACAGTCGCTTCATTCCAGTCTCTCGTTCCTCTTTCCTTTCATTCAGCCACTTTCAGCACCCCACGCAAGAGTAGCTCATTCACTTCACTACACGAGCCGACACAGTTCCATACCGCAATCCGTCTGTTACGCCTTCAATTAGTATTTGGTGGATTGATTATATTGTCAAATACTCCAACCCTAATAACAGCCAGTAATTGCTCCATTCCACCCAACAAATCGTTTCGTTCCGTTCAATCGCTACCCTTGCCTTTCCCGACCCTAAAGCAAAAAATCACGCCAGCCCTGCCGTAAACGGTAGCTGTCTGCCGCCCTCATTCTTCGGGCTTTTGCAGCCACCACCCTTGCTCCACTCGCAGGCGGCTCGCATAAATGGCTACGCCTTAGTTTACCTGCGTTCACACAGCAATTACATTTAAGCATGTCAATTACTCTTGTATTTAAGTATTTGCTTAAACATTAAACTAAATTTCTTTTCTTTGCGTTTATTTAAGTAATCACTTAAATACGATTCATTATGACCAAAACATGTATTAGAGTTTATGCTGATGAAAAACAGATCAAGCAGTGTAAGCAAGACATTGAAAAAGTAGGTGATGCAGTAAACCGAATAGCAAGGGCACTTAACCTTGCTGGCAATGAGGTACGCCTAAAAATTCTGTTTCTATTGGACAAGGAATCCAAAATGTGTCCATGTGATCTAAGTGATATTCTGGGCATGACAGTTCCTGCCATTTCTCAGCATTTGAGAAAGCTAAAAGATGCGGGACTGGTTGAAACAAACAAAGTAGGACAAACAATATTCTACTCTATTTCCGAATCAAACGACCTCATACTGAATCCAATATTAGGGTTATTAACACCAGAAAAAGAATCAACAATATGACGAATAAGAAATCAAGCTCATTAGTAATGACAAGTGTACTGACCGCTATTAGTGCATCACTTTGTTGCATTACCCCAGTGTTGGCACTACTTGCAGGATCAAGCGGAGTAGCCGCAACATTTTCTTGGTTAGAACCTTTTCGACCTTGGTTGATTGGAATAACTGTAGTCGTTTTGGCATTTGCATGGTATCAGAAATTGAGACCAAGAACGGAGGAAGAAATTGCCTGTAATTGTGATGAGGAAAAACCTTCTTTTTGGCAGTCAAAGAAATTCCTTGGTATAGTGACGGTATTTGCAGCGATCATGCTTGCATTCCCTTATTACTCGGATGCCTTTTACCCTGAAACCAAACTATCAGTATCAGATAATGTCAATCTCGAATCAACCTACAAAATCAATATTACTGGAATGACCTGTACGGGATGTGAAGAACATGTGAAACTTGAAATTGGAAAACTACCTGGTATTTCAGGTTTAGAGGTTTCTTATGAAAAAGCGAATGCAGTGGTAACTTTTGATGAATCTAAAACAGACATTGAGAAAGTAAAATCGGCTGTTGACAAAACAGGTTACAAAGTAGAATCAGTAAACAAATCAAAATGAGTGAAGTAGTTCTTAAATCAACAATTACTTGTCCTAAGTGTGGACATCAAAAAGAAGAAACCATGCCAACAGATGCATGTCAGTATTTCTATGAATGCGAAAACTGTAAAGAAGTACTTAAACCCATACAAGGTGATTGTTGCGTTTATTGCTCTTATGGTACAGTAGCTTGCCCACCAATCCAAGAAGGTGGTAAAAGTTCATGTTGTGGGTAAATCAGACAATCAAAATAAAGAGAGCAGCAAAGTTAGGTGGGTTCGCACATGACCACCGCACAACCGGATTGTCAAGGTCAAGCCCTACGGGTTTTGATAAAAACCTCCACCCTTCGGGTAGTATTTTTTCCAAAAACCTTGACAGCCGAGCCGCACCCGCCTGAAAGACAGCTTTCTCTTTTCTTTTTTTCCCTTTTTTCTTTTCTCTTTTGAAAAAATATATGCGAAGCGCAGCGAGCATAATTCTAATGGCTTGCTATATGAAAACGCTTCTGCTAAAGACACACAGACCGACAAACACCTATACACAGCCCCATTTCTTTATTCTGAATAAAGGATTGAATAGCGGTAAACCGTTGAAAGCACCCTGCCCGAATTGCTTTGTTTGCCTCCTCGAAAATCCTGATTCGGTTGACCAGGTGTATTGGATAGCATACGCACTTTGGAAGTCAAGACAGCTTGAAATATTTCTACGTGGTTCAGTGATTCCATTCCTAACCATTGGAGAATACAGAAAGCATTTCCTAAGGACCATAAAGGCCGCTGAAGAGAAAGAACAACAACTTGAAAAACTTATTCAGACCTTCAAGCTCTTAGAGATTCAAGAACAAAAAATCCATGTTTCATTAAAAATGATTGAAACCGCAAGAATGGCATTTTTTAGGGAGTTGCTATGACCTGTATTCCCTTTTGTCATAGGCGATTAAGCAAACCGAAGCAAGAAAGAGCTAAGAAACCGAAAGAAACCACTTTGCCTAATTATTGACGTAATCTTGGTGGAAAGTGACAAGGCCGTACCAAGTCCGAGTCAAGTCCAAGTAACTAATGTTTAACCCCTAAAAATTTAAAGATCATGGGTAAAATTTCACAAGGTGTCTTAGGCGGCTTCTCCGGCAAGGTCGGAAATGTCGTAGGTGGTACATGGAAAGGTATTGATTACATGAGAATCAAGCCTGCCAACGTATCGAATCCAAGAACTGCAGGTCAGGTTGACCAACGTTCTAAATTCTCAACTACTCTTAAATTCTTGCAGTCAATGACTGACTTCTTGAGAGTAGGTTTCAAGTTGTATGCAAACAAGATGACGCAGTTCAACGCTGCAATGTCTTACAACTTGAATAATGCAATCACGGGATCATATCCCAACTTCACTATTGACTACGCCAATGCGCTTGTTAGTCGTGGTGGATTAGTAGGAGCAGCAAACGCAACTGTTAGTTCTTCAGGTGGATTGGTTGAGTTCACATGGGACGACAACACAGGCAGCGGAAACGCTCAGGCAACTGACAAGGCGTTGCTAGTTGTTTACAACCCAACCAAGGACGAATCAATCTATGATTCCGCAGGAGCTGTAAGAAGTGCCACTTCTCAGAACTTAGGAATGCCTGCAAGCTATGTAGGTGATGATGTAGAAGCCTTCATAGGTTTCTTATCAGAAGACGGTAAAGAAGTCGCTAACAGCGTTTATATCGGTTCTGTAACAGTTGCTTAATAGCAATTGGTTCTCTCTCGAAAACCGCTCTAATTCTAGGGCGGTTTTTTTATTCCCTTACCTTTGTGTTTGCACTTGTTTAGCGGTTAATTAGCTCTATTTCAGGACTTTTTGTTACTGATTTGTACCTAGAAGCACATAACTAACTGATAATCAATAGTGCTTTAGATATTGTATCGGAAAGTAATTACTTTTCTAAACAATCTTTTATTGACTCTTTGGCTTTTACCTCTTACTAATTATTGATTCACCTATTTTATTTTTTTACCATTAAAATATTTTTTTCATGTCAATTTCAAAATATCGCATAGAGGCATTTAGCGATGGCGTCATTTCCATCATTATTACTATTATGGTTCTAGAAATTCCATTACCAGAAACTTTTGAGTTGTCGGATTTATTGGCTTTTTCTTCCTCGCTAATTATCTATTTACTTAGCTTTTTGGTGGTAGGTGCATTTTGGAATCAACATCACCAAGCCCTTTCATACCTTGAGCAGGTAAATCATAAGATTATCGTAGCGAATATTTTCTTTTTATTTTTTCTATCACTAATACCACTCTTCACAAAATGGGTCATTCAGAATCAAGGATCACTCATTCCAGTAATCGGTTATGATGTAGTTTATTTAATCGTCAGTTTTATTTACTTGTTGATGTTCCGCCTAGTTGTAAAGTTCGGAGACGAGGAGAGAGTAAAGCATCTAAATGACATTTTTCAATCCAGAAAGGCTTTTCGCCCGTGGAAGTCTTTAATCATTTTATTATTGATAGTAATTATGGTGGTAATTGGATCTATCTACTTACCGAATGTCGCAAATATAATCCTCATAGGACTACCGATTTTATCTTCAATTTTCAATTTGTTTGTTTCCAAACAGAGGAAAATTGCACACAAAAGTATTAGGTGAACAGCAAGGATTGAAATTGATCTGAATGAAACAACCAAAACAGTTGACAATATCAACATTCTTATTACATTTGCACTTCTATATACTGCAAATACATTATGCACAAAGATGAATTGGGTCTTGATTTGACCATTACATTGAGAGCAATTGGCTCAAGAATTATCAAAGAAATAAGGAATCAAGGCATTGAACTTCCTGGCGAACAGATTCATGTGCTAGAAGTTTTGGCCACTAACAAATCACTAATACAGCAAGAATTGTCTGATCTTCTTCATAAGGATAAATCTGCTGTATTACGCATAATAGATAGCCTTGAGAAGAAAGGACTTGTAGTCCGGGTACCCGATGAAACGGATCGGAGAAAGAAAAACATTGTCATTACCAATAAAGGAATAGCACTTCGCGATCAAATTAAGGGAATAGGAAGAAAAGTGATCACTTTGAATGTATTTAAAGATTTCAGCGATGAGCAGCTTACAGCATTTGATACCTTTCTAAAAATGATCCGTAGTAATCTAACAGAATAATTTCAAAAAAATTTTTCATACCCAATTAGTTGACATTATCAATAATATACAAGTAAGAACTTATGGAATTGAAATCAAATACACTTAAAACAGGAAGACTATCCTTTTTATTTGCTCTACTTATCTCATCTGTAGTACATGCCCAATCCGATCCATTCAGCTTACAGGATTGTATTCAATATGCGCTCCAGAACCACCCGAATAGCACGATTTACAGAAATGAAAAGATCATCCAGGCCCAGAAAGTGAAAGAGAATGTCGGTGTGTACCTACCTTCGGTAACTGCCAATGCAAATACCGATTACAACATTAAACTACAAACCACGGTCGTTCCTGCCGGCACCATCAGTCCGGAAGAAACCCGGTTGCAATTAGGCAATAAATACAGCAGTGGTGCTAGTATACAATTGGATCAAAAAATATATGACCGCTCAGCGATCCTTAAGGTAAGCGCATCAAGAGTTGAAGAGAAAATCAGTGACATCCGCGTACTACAAGCCAATGAGGAGATCATTTACAACACGACCCGGTACTATTATGAGCTCACAAGCCTGACCGAGGAACGAAAACTACTTCTTGAAAATCAATTGCAATATGAAAAACTTATTACCATCCTGAGACTACAGCTTGATCAGGGTGTCTCAAAGAAAAGTGACTATAATCAGGTAAGGGTAAACCTCAACAATATTGAAGCTGATCTGGCGATAAACGAAAATAAATATGAGTTAGCAATGAACCAATTGAAGAATGCTATGGGCATGGATCTTAACCTGATATTGGACGTCAGCGACAGTATCGATTATAGCCAGCAACCTGAAATGCCAACCATTGGCAATGTGGAGTACGACAGCCTCTATGCCCACCAAATTGACCAACTAAATTTGGAAAAGCAAAAAATAAGCATTCAGCAGAAAAACGCGGCATTTCAACCCACTCTGTCGGCTTATGCCAAATACGGAGCTACGGTGTTTGGAACGGAGTTTTCGAATGCATATACGGATTGGTTTGATTATTCAGTGATCGGCCTTAAGCTGAGTGTTCCTATTTTTAGCGGTTTTCAGAAGAGCAGTCAACTGCAACAAAGCAAGCTCAGCTATTCCAATCTGAAACTTTCGCAGGACATCAATGATCGCAACTATCAGCTAAACCATCAAAACGCTGCACAACAGTTGTTCAGTTCATATACTGATCTGGGCAAAAACAAAGAGAACCTCGAGCTTGCCAAAGAAGTTTTTGAATCATCCACCATAGAATATCAAGAGGGAAGATCAACACTTTCAAACTTCCTGAATGCCAGCTACTCTTACAAGGAGTCGCAAACCAATTATATCAACTCCTTACTGGACTTTTTACAAGCGCGCATCGAGTTTGAAAAAACAAAGGGTACACTGGTAACTTATGCCAACACATTGAATTGATCAAAAATTAGAGAGAACCATTTAATAATAAAGACATGAAACGTATTATATACATCGTATTAGGGGTATTACTGATAGGAGCTATTACCGTAATTCTTATTAAAAATAAAAAATCCATTACCGAGAAAGAGCAGGTGATAGATAGGTCCGAAATCCCAGTTACTGTAAAAGTATATCATGTGGATTCTGTAAAAATCAATACAGAATTCAGGTTACCGGCAACACTCGCTGCATACGAAGAAGCCATTATTTCCGCTACCACATCGGGTACTATTAAGTACCTGGACTTTGACCTTGGGACACGTGTTACCAATGGTCAGACCATTGGCCAGATCGATGTAGATCAGAAACAACTGGAACTCAAATCGCTCGAACTCACCATCGAAAAGCTAGAGCGCGATTATAAAAGAAATGAAACCCTGCTAAAGGGAGATGCGATCAGCGAAAATGAAGTCATCGAATCAAAATATGATCTTGACCTGAAAAAAATAGAGGCTGAAAAATTGAGAGAGCAAATAGCAGATGCCACTATTTCAGCCCCTATCACAGGAGTCATTGTTGAAAAAAGCAAGGTGAAGGGCGAATACTTAACTGCTGGTGAAGAGCTGGGTAAAGTAGTTGACTATCAGAGATTAAAAGCAAAAATCTATGTCCCGGAAAGTAAAGTGTTCAAGCTCAACAAGGGCATGAAGGTCTTGTTTACATCTACAGTTTACCCTACTTCTGAATTTTCCGGCACCATTACTTATATCAGTCCTAAAGCAGATGCAAACTATAATTATCCGGTAGAAATTTCCATGAATAACGATCAGGGAAAGAAACTAAAAGCCGGCATGTACATCCAGGTTCTTCTGAATAGAGATAAGCATGTGAAATCCATGCTCATTCCTAAAACCGCACTAATAGAAGGAGTTCAAACCCCACACGTCTTTGTAGTTCAAAATAGCAAAGCCGTGGATACAAAAATCACATTAGGAGAAGAATATGGTGAAAATGTAGAGGTAATCTCAGGACTCAAAAGTGGTGATGAGGTCGTGACCACCGGACAGATCAATCTGATCAATGGCAGCAACATTAAGATAATCAACGAATAATTCACCACTACAAAAATTTCGAGATATGACAATTACCGAATTATCAATTAAGCGACCCCTGCTGATCACAGTGATTTTCGTTGGGCTCTTACTATTTGGATACCTCAGTTACAAAAGTCTGAACTATCAGCTTCTGCCAAAATTTGAAGTAAACATGCTTACGGTCAGGACCACTTATATTGGGGCATCACCTGAAGAAGTACAGACCAGTGTGACCAAACCGATCGAAGATGCCCTGGCAGCCGTAGAGGGTGTGGATTTAATATCTTCTTCGTCATCCGAGGGGGTTTCAATCGTAATTTTGGAACTGACCGATGATGTAGATTCAAAAGATGCACAACTCGATGCAGAAAGAAAAGTAGATCAAATCAGGACTCTTCTGCCAGATAATGCCGATGACCCGGTCGTAAGCCGTTTCGGAAGTGACGACAGCCCGATTATGAAAATAAGTATCACTTCTTCGGAAGTCGGGGGAGCTTTATATGAATTTGTAAACAACGAAATTAAGCCTTTGCTTACAAGTATTTCCGGAGTGGCTGACATCTCGCTTATGGGCGGTACAGAGCGGCAGATCAATGTTTCTGTAAACAATGATAAGCTAAAAGCACTTAATGTATCCATAGCCGAAGTAAACGCAGCGGTAGCGCTAAGTGGAGTAAGTTATCCAGCCGGGGATGTCAAAAATGAGAAAAGCCGTTTTTCCATTAACCTTAATGCGGATGTGGCAAGCGTAGACGAACTCAGAAATGTGATCGTCCGTGATAATCACAAAGGCAGCCGGATACTACTCAGGGATGTGGCTGAAATTACTGATGCCGAAGAGGAGCCAACCCAGATCAGCAGAATCAACCAGATGCCTGCCATTGGGATAGAGATCAAAAAGCAGTCAGATGCCAATGCAGTAGAAATCAGCGAGCAGGTAAAAGCCAAACTGGCACAAATCAAAGCTGATTTCTCAGATAAAGATTTTGACTACCAGATCGCATCCGATCAATCTGACTACACGCTGGACTCGGCCAACGAAGTGATTTTTGATTTGTTCCTAGCCATTGTCATCGTGTCCATCGTCATGTTGTTTTTCCTTCATAGTCTCAGGAGTTCCACATTTGTGTTGGTGGCCATACCTTCTGCTATGATCCCTACATTCATAGCCATGTGGGCGTTTGGCTTTTCCCTGAACATGATGACGCTCATGAGCCTTTCCCTGGTGGTTGGGATTTTGGTGGATGACAGCATCGTGGTACTGGAAAACATCTATCGCCACCTGGAAATGGGCAAGGACAAAAAGAAGGCGGCACTGGAAGGTAGAAACGAGATCGGTTTTACGGCAATGGCCATTACGCTGGTCGATGTAGTAGTGTTCCTTCCATTGGCCTTGGCTGGTGGCATGATCGGCAACATTCTTAAAGAATATGCTCTCGTTGTAGTGTTTTCCACACTAATGAGTTTGATGGTTGCTTTTACCCTTACTCCTCTTATGGCTTCCCGATGGGGTAAATTACCCCACCTTAACAAGAATGCTCTTTGGGGACGGGTCAATCTTTGGTTTGAATCCATCATTGATGAAATAAAACAAAGCTATACCATCGTATTGCAATGGGCATTGGGGCACAAGCGGTATGTCTTTATCTCCATAACCTTGTTGTTTTTTGGTTCAATTGCATTGCTTCCTGCTGGATTTATCGGGGCTGAGTTTATACCTGCTCCGGATCGTGGCGAACTAAACATTGCCATCGATCTTGCGTCAGATGCATCTCTGTATCAGACCAATCAGACGGTTCAAAAAATAGAAAAAGCAATATTAAAGCATCCGGAAGTAAAGAATGTTTTCTCGAGTGTGGGCTCACAGTCCGGAAATGTACTGACTGGTGGAGCCAGCTCTAACAGCAACCTAGCGGAAATATCAATCGTGCTGGTAAAACCTAAAGAAAGATCGATATCCACAGCCGAATTTGGCAATATAATTCGCGAAGAAATAATTGAGATCCCTGGTGTAAGACCTACTATAAAAATGGTAAGTCTGACTGGTAATGCATCATTCGACCTTGAGATCTCCATCAGCGGAACCAATCGGGATTCCATCCGTCAAGCCGCCTCAATTGTGAAAGAGGTAATGGTACAAACCCCGGGCACAGATTATGTACAGTATAGCACCAAAGACCCGAAACGAGAAATATCCATCACGCTGGATCGTGATAAAATGGCCTTAATGGGGATTGACGTAAGTGATGTGGGTCGGGCGGTACAAAATGCTTTTAATGGGTTTGACAACACAAAATACCGAGAAAATGGAGAAGAGTATGATATCAATCTGGAGCTCTCCCAAGAAAATCGAAAAACGATCGAAGATGTAAGGTCCCTAAGCATTTCTACTGGTAACGGGGGAACTATTCCGCTTATTGAAATTGCAAAAGTTGAAGAAACCATCGGGCAGGCCGTGCTACAGAGATACGCTAGATTGAACTCTATGAAAGTCCAGGCGGCTGCCGTAGGACGTCCCAGTGGAACGATCATGGAAGAGATCATGGCAGAACTGGAAAAGCGTGAAATGCCTGATGGGGTAAGTATCACCCAGGAAGGAAGATCCAAAAACCAGGGAGAGGCATTTGGAAGCCTCCTGCTGGCCATTGTTATAGCAATCACACTGATGTATTTGGTCATGGTGGGATTGTACGAAAGTGTAATCTATCCCTTTGTCGTATTGTTTGCTTTACCCATGGCTCTGATCGGTGCATTACTGGCACTGGCACTTACTCTAAACACGCTGAACCTATTTTCGATTTTGGGAGTCATCATGCTGTTTGGTCTGGTGGCGAAAAATGCCATCCTACTTGTAGATTTTGCAAATAGCGAAAAAGCAAAAGGAGTTTCTGTGAAAGACGCACTTATTGAAGCAGGAAAAGAACGTTTACGTCCTATTTTGATGACCACACTTGCAATGGTATTTGGGCTTTTGCCTATGGCATTGGCATCAGGAGCAGGTTCGGAAACTAAAAATTCCATGGCCTGGGTAATCATCGGAGGTTTATTGACATCTATGGTGTTTACATTGGTATTGGTTCCCGCTATTTATATGGTAATTGAAAGATGGAGATTGAAAGTCAATAGTTGGTTTTCTTCTCGATCAAGGCAATCAACAGCAACCAACCAACATTGATCTAAAAATCAGGAATTTGGAAAAAGAGAGACAAAAGTCTATTACATTGATTTTCAACGCTCATACTTTATTAATCATTTAAACAACATAATTATGGAAAAAGTAAGAATACTAGACGAACCAGAAGATTTCAAAAGACTGGGAATTAACCCAGATGCAGTGGAACTCTGGGAAGATGGGAGAAGACGAGAACAGATACCAGGAGCAATGGAAAACTGGTATTTCGATGCTATTATGGAAGACGGCACAAAAGTCGTTGTGGTATTCCTTACCAAATTGGGGGAAAAGCGGCAAATGGCAACTAATTCACCCAATTTACGGATACAGATTACCACTCCTCAAGGCAAATTGTTTGAAGATTCAATAACTGTTCCTGTAGAAGAAAGTGAAGTTCGGAAAGGCGAATGTCACGTACAATTTGGGCAACACAGTTTCATTGGAAATCTTGTGGATTATGACATCAAAGTCAGTCCTGTAAATGGGATTGGTTGTGATTTACATTTGAAGGTTTTGGTAAAACCATTCAGACCTGGTACAGGGTATGTTGCTTTTGGTGATGATGAAGCAAAAGAATACACTTGGATTTGCTTCCCACGAGGAAGCGTATCTGGAACCATCGTTTATGACGGTAAGAATCAAGAAGTAAAAGGAATGGGGTATCACGACCATCAATTTCACAACACAGACTCAATGACGACAATACACCATTGGATTTGGGGACGTCAATCGCTAGAAAGCTATACCATTGTCATCTTTGACATTGTGTCCAATGAGAAATATGGTTTCAAACAAATCCCAATTTTTGGTTTGATAGACAATAAAACTGGGGATGTTATCTTTATGAATACCAAGAATGCGAAATGCGAAATCAAGGAATTGTATTTGCAGAAAGAATCTCAAAAACTTCATCCCAAAGTGGTAAAATTCAGCTACGAACATAGCGGTATGAAAATAGAATATACCATTAAATGGAAAGAAGAAATAGAAGTACGTACTTCTAAAGACATTTTTGGAAAAGAAAATGTAAAAGTCAAAGAAAAACTGGAAAAATTGGGACTTGACCCTTCCTATATCCGTTATCATGCAGATGCGGAAATTATTTTTACAAAAGGAAATCAAACCAGAAAAGAGTCAGGTGATATGATTTACGAATTTGCATATTTCGGGAAGCCAGATAAAAGAGCCCATGTAGACCTATTTAATACGTCTCCTGTTGATTAATTACTATTCTTTTTAATGTTATAGCTTTATCGATATGCTTTATTTCATCAAACAATCTTATTAACCATCATGCATGATTTACTTAATTTTTAAATAAAAGTAATACAATAACACATCTATGGATGTATAATAATTATTAGCATTTATGGGAGCACTTTTTCTGAAAAAATCATCATATCGATAAGCGAAAAAGTATTTTTTTACTTGATAAAGCAAAATAATTAGCTAAAAAAAAGGAGGACTTATTGCAAACAAAAACCTACAAATCCAAAAGTTCATTGTATAATTAGCGGAAGCAGTATTGGACTTATAAACACCTCTATTAGAAGCAAGCGAATTGTCATGTTTCATACAAAAAAAAACATTCCTTTTGTGGGGCATATATTTCTCAAAAACAAAAATAATGTTGTACTCTATTCAATCATGGCAAATGAAAACACAGAATTAATAGAGATATATTTGAAATTTATTGAGAAATTAAAAAGCGATTAGTATTCAATTAATTTATTACACAAACCAGCATGAAACATCGCTCAATAACGAATCAAATATACCATCATTTAACAGGAATTTTCAACGAAGACTTTTTCAATGGTTTCTAAAAAAATATCGTTTCATATTCAGCGTTTATTATTACCTAAATGCATGGACATTTTTACTGGAATTAAACCTGTATATGTAAGCTGCTTAAAATGAATTTTTCTTAATAAAGATTGCAAATATCATGAATCATAAATCATTAAAAAACAAACAATTAAAAATCGAAGTATCTATAGACGGGCAACAGTATACCAAAGAACAGTTGGATAGATTCGAGTACGAGCGCACACTTCATGGGCTTCACGAACTAAAGCAACTTGGTGCTACAGTTTTAGATGGGGAAAAAGAACTCTCTCATTTAGACATAAATTGGCTTGAACCTGAAAAAGCGAAAGACATATCATTTGAGGTTAGACGTAAACTAGGTGAAAATGGCACTTTAGCACTTTTCAATGAAGTGCTAAAAAACTCCGATAAAAAATGGAAAGAATACAATAAAATACCTATATACGAACAAGGGGTTTGGATTAGCCAAACAGACTATAAAATTACTGGCTTCACTATCCAAGAACGAGCCGCTCACACAACTACAGAAGATGATGGCATTAAACTTTCTGGTTTAACGGTAATGCCAGAGCATTACATAGTAAAGGGAACAGTATCAAAAGGGCAAGAAGGAATGGAAACATTTGGAATGTTCGGAGAGCCTACATATGTTAGAGGCGAGCTGTCGGGAATACCCAGTTATGTACCTGTTAAAAGAGACGAAGAATACCCCATTTGCCAAGCTGCCGATTTACAACTACACAGTGATGGAACACCTATTCACGTTGGAGCTATACATCAGTTTAAACCTATAGAAAATGGTTTTCTAATCAGGTCACATTTCTTTTGCCCAAAGAATGCTCCTAAATCAATAGCCGATGGTCATAAGATTCATTTTGCCATCGAAATGTGCAATGATATTAGGGTTGCTTTTAACAAGACAAATAGCAACAATTAGCACTATGTAGTAAAAAACACACATGCTGACAAACACGCAAAAGAAACAGTTTGGGATCAGTCCTATAAAACAGCGTTTACTGGATTCTATTCACTTATACATTTTCATTCAGTGTCAAGTTAATTTATTACCGTTTGGAAACTAGTAAGATATTAAAACATATGACTAAAACATATAGAGTAACTCGAGAAGAAGAACGCATATTTATGTTCATTGATCTTAAATCATCAACAAGCATAGCAGAACAACTGGGACATGTTCGTTACAGTCATTTTTTAAATACAAGCTTCAACTTCCTAAGTGAAATGATAGCAGATTATCAAGCGGAAATTTATCAGTTTGTTGGTGACGAAGTGGTGCTTACATGGTTAATTGATATCGGGAAAAAAGATGAGCAGTGTATAAAATTATTTTATAATTTCAAAAATACACTCTCACTAAGACAAGACATCTATCAAAAAAAATTTGGAATAATTCCTGAATTCCGAGCTTCAGTTCATTCAGGTATAGTTTCCGTATCAGAGTCGAAAGAACCCAATCGGGAACTTTTGTATCATGGAGATGTCCTTAACACTTGCTCTCGTATTCTAGAGTTGTGTAACCGTTATAATACAGAACTAATGGTTTCTGACATCGTTGCCATTTGGCTACAGTCATCTCTTGAATATACTGTCCAATATATTAATAAATTCATTTTACGCGGAAAAAAACACTACACTGACATTTTTATAATTTCACAAGTATAGCTGTAATTATTAGTTCCATTTAGTCCTACAAAATATATCTTCAAGAGCCTACTGCCCAACTTTTGTAATTACCATCCTTACTCAACCCGCAAGCGGCTTTAATAAATAACACCCCTTAGTTTACCGGCAACCAAAACCCACGTTCCAACAATGGTTTACAATTGATTTAGAATCCTTTAAAAGGCAATTAAATCCAGTCCATTAAAAAGAGACACGCAATGTCTGCCGGCTTCTCACAAACTCAAGGCACATTAGGGATGTAACACCCTTCCCACACACCCTCTTCAAGAGTTATCTTTTCTCATTTGAAGTATCTAACGAAGCATAGAAAGAATAATTCTAATAACTTGATAGGTGAAATTGTTTCTCTTGAATACACACAGTCTAGAAACCACTTTATATCTACTACGAAATTATTATTGGCACAAAAAATCATTAAACTCAAAACCTACTGTCTCTGTCGACTATGGTGAAGAAACCAGCTTGTGGAATGACTCCAGAATCAAAGATGAAATTAGAAATGTTCAAATTTTCAACTCCATGGTAAATGCTCTAAATTACATGGGGCGATTTGGTTGGGAAATTGTGCAAGCCTATGCAGTTTCACATGGAGATTCAAATATATACCACTGGTTAATGAGAAAGAAGTCTGAATAACTCTAGAAATCATAAAATATACTGCCTCAAAAAAACCTGTAAAAACTTGGTCTAATAGCAATACCTTAACGAAGCATATTGACACATTGATCGTAATCAATTAATCCTTCGGCATAACCATTAAACCACTGCAACATGGATGTATTGATTTCCTTTTTTGAACGGTCGGTATTCGATATTCAACATATAACTGCCTCGCCTATTCCAATGTATTCCAATAAATCTGGATTATCACATACTTCAAATGGTAACCACAACCTAACAGATCCCGAAAAGCGCTTAGAAACTATTTGACTGTAACTGGCTAAAAAATAATTCTAACTACTCGATCCGCTTGCTTCATCCAATCCTTTGGACTCATGCGCCACACCAAAAATTACTGCGCCACTGTAAAATCCCTTTTGATAAATCCGTTTCATGAAGAAAATGATTGCTGGGTTATAATTGGGGTCTTGAATGGGCAAGTGAATATCAAAGAAGCTGAGGAACTGGTGAGCATGGCTGCAGAGCCGAAAGAACCCTATGGAAATTAGATGAAAAGAGCTTTACTGCTCATATGATGTGTTCATCAGTTTTCTAACCTTTTGAACGGGCTATAGTTTGTTGAGTGAGTCAATAATGAATTCTTTCACGGCCTGTTTCATTTGCCCCTCCAATTTCTGAACATGAGTATTTTTGAGCCAGACAATCAATCTCAATGAAGTACCGTTTTCTATTTAGTAAACACAACCTTTGTTTTGGAATTAGATAATCTCTTGCGACTATGAATGAAAAAGAAATCCTTGTTGACTATTTCTCATCCCTGGCTACCATGTCTTCAGAAGAGAAAGATTTAACAAGGAGCATCATTACCAGAAGTAGATTTAGAGCCAATGACCAAATGCTATTTCAGGGTGATGTTTGTAATCAGATCTATTACATCGTTAAAGGAATTGTTCGGTACGGTTTTATTGATGAAAATGGCAATGACATTACTTTACTTTTCAGGGCTGAAAACGAGTTCATAACAGACTACGCTAGTTTTTTGACTAACACCCCCTCTCCCAATTTCATTGAAGCAATTGAAGATATAGAATGTTTAAAATTCGATCAGCAAGGAATTGATTTGATTTACAACAAGATAAATCATGGAGATAGAATTGGCAGAAAAATTTCAGAAATGCTCTTTCTTGAAGCTAGTCAACGAATCAACTTCTTTTATAAAGCTACGCCAGAAGAGCGTTATAAAATATTCCTTGAATCAAAAGGTGATGTTATTAACAGAGTACCTCAATCTTACATTGCTTCACACATTGGCGTTCGCCCTCAATCTCTCAGCAGAATTAAAAAAAGGTATTTGGACAATAACTCATAACAGTCCTTTTCGAGGGGCAATTAACTTCGGTTAATCCATAGCGTTGTATTAGGTAACTCATGTGATTTGATGTCATCCAAAGTGCATGCAGCTTTGCATAAACAATTAATAATGATTTATGTATATGGCTGTTCCAAATTACTTCTTGGTTAAAATGAGTTTTACAAAGCTCAGGTTATTGGGCATTCTTTTATGTCTTTTCTTTTTCGCATTAACCTCCAGTGCTCAACTGGCCAATTCTAACTACGGTCTTCGTAGCAAAATGGGTATTGCTCTGAGTCATGAAATATCTGAAGGTACTTTTGATTATATCGGCCAAGATGGTGATGACGTTGATTTGTTCCAGCAAACCACAAACTTTCAAGCAGCATTTCCGCTTATTCTAAAAATCGACACCCTCTCTCCAAAAGTGAAATTAAACATTCTGAAAGCTGAATATACATTCAGAAATATTGAAAACATTTACACGGGAAATCCTACAGTTGAACAAACCCTATTGGCCGAAAATTTTTATGCCAATTCCGTTAGTCTGGCCTACCTACACACGATTGGTTATCCATTAATGATGCAGCACTCTATTAGGGTTACCTATGCAGGAGACTATGGTGACAACAACCCTTTGAACTTGAATGCCTCATCGTTTTTACTCTGGCGAGTAAATGACAGGCTGATGTTAGGTGTGGGGGCTTTGTATCAGCAAATGGAAGATCAGATCAGTTTTTTGGTCGTCCCCTACATGGATTGGAGAGCCTCTGAAAAGTGGTTTGTTGAGGTAACTATGCCCGATAGAATTTTGGTCGGCAGAAACTTTGGTAAAGAAAAGCAAACCCAACTGGCATGGGGTACTTATATAGAATTCTTTACCCGATTTGCTTTTCAACAGAATGGTCAAAACCTGATCTATGAAAACTTTGACATTGCTTCTGGTCTCGATTTTAGAACAAGACTCAAAGGGAAATTACACCTAAATGCATTCATTGGTAACAACTTCTTAAAAGACATTAGCATTAAAGACAATGACTTAAATGAGCTGAATGCCGTGTCTTCCAACATTGGTATTAATGCTCGTATCGGACTGAGCTTAAACCTCGAAGACTAAAAACCTTTTTATTAAACACATATGAACATGAAAACAAAGAAAACCTTAATTCTTTCATCAATCGTCTTAATAGCCGGATACTTCTTACTGGTTTTTATCAGCAATTTAAAAGATCATCCCATACCGTTTCCTGCTTCCGAAGAAGTTTTAGCCATGGGATTCAATCCTCAAAAGAGTTTAAAATTTTGCGTCTATCAAGACAAATCAAAAGGTCGTGTTTTGAGTACGGTTATCGTTAAAAATAATCAGGAATACTTGTTACCCTTAGCCAGCAGTTATCTCTCTTTATTTGATACCAGCATAACTTATTTTGAAAACAGCCATGCATTAATCAAAAACATAAAAGAAGCTAAACCTTTGGTTCGCAAGTTGATAAAAGAAGCGTCTGCATTAGGATTTCCAAACGCTACCCTTCAAGAAAAAGATGTTGATCTACAACCTTTTATGGAGATACCAACCAAATTATTGCATGGCACTCAATCAATGGATCATTATAGAAATGCAAAAAGGGCAGCTGTAAAAAGAGGTCTTCCGAATTTGGGCAGGTTTATTTTAATCCCTTACAACTTTGTTACAAACGATGACTTCTATTCTACTTCAGAAGAAGATCAAAAATTCGATTTTTTCCACGGAAATAATACAGGGCTTTACACCACCGGAGATACTGTTCCATTGCAAGAAGGAGTGAAAGAATTGGATGTTGAAGTTGAACTTGCTGTTGTGATCAGCAAACCCGGTAGAAACATCGCCAAAGAAGAAGCAAATGAGTACATAGCCGGATATCTTTTTTTCAATGACTTCACCGATCGTGAGGCACAGCGAAAAGAACGCAGTGAAACCTATACTGGCTATCAAGAATCTAAGTACATCTCTAGCCTAGGAGCCTACTTTGTAACAGACATAGACCCTTCAAAATTTGCTGTTAGAACGCTTATTAACGGAAAGGAAGTTGCCAGTGCGTGTAATGATGAGATTATTGATTTTATGCCTCTTGACGAGCAAATAGTTAATTATTCAAAATATTTCTTGGCAAGTGGTCAGGTAATCGCACTGGGAACAATGCGTGGTGGCTCTCTTTTTGAATTAGACATTCCAATGCTTAGAAAAGGAGATGTAGTTGAGTTTCAGGCCAACCAAGGGCTTGGTAATACTATACATACAATTCATTAGTGCCTAATGTAAATAACATGGATAAGAAAGCTAATTTTCTTTTCATTCTGGAAATACATTGCACCGTTCCATCATCTATTTACGATGCATGGTTGAACAATGGTTATCAACTTACAAAGTTGAACATCGTGGAAGAGCTTAAATCTTCCGCGATGCTTAACCTTCTCAAAAATTTAGAAGAATGCATCATTGCTCAAGACACAATTATTATCGCAATTGATCTCAGACAGATTGACAAACTAAGCGTTTTATATGTGACTTCAATCTTACACTCGTTTATTGAACTTCTTAATGTTAGACCTTTAGATCATCTTATAGTCACCTTTATTGGTGAAGATTCTACACGCCTCGACATTTCAGCTTACCTCGAAAAAATAACGTCATTAATAAGTAGTCATCTAAACAGTAAAATAAATTTAGCCTACTATTCAATCCCTACATTGATTTCTATGATTAACGTTATAGAGAAACTTGATGGTCAGAAATTTAAAAACGAATAAAAACACTCTATAACCTTAAATTGGTAAACATAACTACTTTTGGGCCTGATAATCAACCTCTATGAAGTACATTGTAGTTGTTCTCTCCCTGCTTTTTTCACTTCTCGGCTATGGTCAGGAGCTTGACTTTTACCCCATATCTAAAGGTGAGCTAATTACGCACACTTATTACAAACTATCTTACCTCGAAGAACACGAACAACCGGAATGGGTTGCTTATTACTTATCTCCTGAAATGCTACACAAGGTGTATGACCGAAAAGATGCTTTTGGGTCAGATACTTCTGTATCAACAGGGTCTGCCACTTATGAAGACTATAAGGCTGCTCCGGGATTTGATGCCGGCCATTTATTGCCGTGCCGTCAAATGCAGTTTGATTGTGAGGCAATGGCAGAAACGTTTTACATGTCGAACATGTCGCCCCAGGTTTCTTCTTTCAACCGGAACAAATGGGCTTTTTTAGAAAAACTAGAACGCAACATGGCCTGGCGCAACAACGGAATATATGTGGTAACAGGACCTGTCTTAAGTGACATTGATACGGCCATTGGCATTTCCACTAAAATTTCCGTTCCGAAATTCTACTACAAGGTTTTTCTCAGTTACCATGAAGAGAACATGAAAGCCATTGCATTTCTACTTCCCAACCGAAAAGATCCTATTTCATTGGAAGATTATGTTGTTTCCATTGATTTTCTGGAGGCTTTTACCGGCATTGATTTCTTTCCTGCACTCGAAGATTCATTGGAAAACAGTTTAGAAAAAGAATCTGTTAAAGCGCTTTGGAGTTTCAAAAACCCCAACGATAGATATGGCTATGATGAGCCTGCCATCAAATGCTCTGCACTTACCTCTTCTCCTACTCCAAATTCTACACAACCTTTAATCAACATTAATACAGCTTCCAAAAATGAATTGGAATCACTTCCGGGGATTGGTTCATCCAAGGCTGATGCAATCATTTCTATGCGGCCGTTTGCCTCCATTGAAGAGATCACAAAAGTATCGGGCATCGGAACAGAAACTCTCCGAAAAATAGAACCACTGATTACCGTTGAGGAATAACGGTTATTGGATATTCTTCTCTTCTTCCAAGGCCTTTGGTTTTATTGATTGAAAAGAATCTGGAGCTTCAAAACATACTTTTTCCGATTCTTACAATTTTAACGCTCAACATGTGCGTAATTTTGATGCATACTTACACATCAAATTATGAAATCATTATTGCTTACACTGAGTGCTTTTATGCTCTTTTTACACCCTGTTGAACAAACAACGGAAACAAAAAATGAAGTTCACTTTTCCATCCCTAAATTCTTTTGGTCGGTTGAAGGTACATTTCATAACATTGAGGCTTCAGCTCATTTTGATCCTGAGCACCTCGATCAGTCTACCATTTCAGGAAAAGTCTACATAACCAGTATAGATACGGAGAATAAAACCAGAGACGGCCACTTACAAGGAGAAGACTGGCTGAATAGCGAAACCTATTCTACCATTGGTATCAAATCTACTTCTTTCCAAAAAGTAAGTGAATTGGAGTACAGCGGCATTTTTGAAATCACCATCAAAGACGTTACGCAAACAGATACCATCCCCTTCACGGTTGACCGTGCTATAAATCCTACCCTTGTTGCAGCAGATTTCTCGCTTCAACTTACAGATTATGGCGTAGGAAGCGGTAAAGGTGCAGACTGGGTAGTAGGTGATCAAGTTGATATAAGTGTTTCGTTGTTGAATCAACCCCACTAAAACAAAGACTGTTTCACCTTCTGATCAACTGATTAAACACTATTTCTACCTCCAAAATTATTGACAAACACGTTTCTTAAAACGAAAAAAGCCCCGATTACTCGGGGCTTTTTTATTGGTTAAGTTGATGTTCTTATTGAACTACAATTCGGGTTGTGAAACTATTGGTTGAAGTTTTTCCGATGAGGAAGTAAACTCCTTGCGCACTTTCACTTAAATCGATTTGTTGTTGTTGAACATTACTGTTCATCACTCCTTGTTCGATAATCTGACCGTTGATGTTAACAATCATCCAA
>PAJI01000007.1 GCA_002705995.1 Crocinitomicaceae bacterium
TACAGAATCGCACCCTCCAAGAGAGTTTAGGGTGTCTAGAATAACTGAGTTGGCACCTGTGTAAGTTGTTCCGTTGGCCCAAGTGTAACTGTCGCAAGCAACTACAGTATCTGTTAGATTNTAAAAAGGCGTTTGAATGATGAGGTTTAAGTTGATTGTAGAATCGCAGCCCAGCGCATTGGTATACGTTACCGAAGCCGTATTGTTAGAAGCCGTATAGGTGTTTCCGTCTATCCAGGTATAGCTGTTGCAGGCATAAATGGTTTCTGTAGTGTGCGAACTATTTACCGTAAGGTTAACGTAGATTATGCTGTCGCACCCATAGGCATTTGTAAGGGTGTCTAAATAGACTCCGGTAGTTGTCCATACATGATTGGTACTGGGAGAAATGAGGCTATCGCAAACAGTAACGTTGACTGAAGAGTAGGAGGCAGGACATATATTAAAGACTTGTGTTAGACTTGAGAAGTATGAGCCTATTCCAATGGTATGTTCATTTGGCATAGAGATAGCATTTCCAAAAAAACCAGAACTGTATTGTCCAACAAGGTTACTTCCTTGTTGAATCCATGTTGTTCCATCCCAACTGAAAACCTTGACTTGACCATTACTTACAGTATTAGGGTTAGGCTCATAACCTGGAGCACCAATGGCAAGTATGTTGGCGCTGGGCATACTAATGGAATAACCTAAATAATCATAGGCATTGTCACCATATAAATCACTTCCTTTTTGCACCCATGCTGTTCCGTTCCACTCATAAACACGTGCTTGGCCGGCATCGTTTCCGTTATTGTCATTATCGCGAGCACCAATGGCTATGGTATTTTCATCGGGCATACTGACACTACTGCCAAAATGGTCATTAGCAGCTTGTCCATCAATATCGTTTCCTTTTTGCATCCAAGAATTTCCGCTCCATGTAAAAATTCTTACATGTCCTGAACTACTGCCATTAGCATCATTCCCTGTAGCTGTAATTGCAATGGTATTTGAATCAGGCATAAATAATTCACCTCCAGCAAGATCATCTCCAGCTTCCCCATATATACTGGTTCCTTTTTGCACCCATGCGGATCCATTCCATTTAAAAATCCGGACATTACCAGAGCTAGATCCATTTCCATCATTATATATAGCACTGGCTGCGAATGTATTGCTGTCGGGCATAAAAACCTCAATACCAAAGCCATCTTCAGGAGCTTCTCCTTCAAGACTACTTCCTTTTTGTATCCAAGTGTTTCCGTTCCATATGAAAATCCGCACATGCCCGGCATTAAATCCAGCTCCATCATTGTTCCTAGCACCAACAGCGATTGTATTGGAGTCAGGCATAGAAATAGAAGAGCCGGAGTAGTCAGAAGGAGCTTCGCCATGAATATCGATTCCCTTTTGTTGCCAAGCCGTTCCATCCCAAGAGTAGATGCGTGCTATACCATTAGTATTTCCAGAGGTATTATTGGGATATGTGCCAACTCCAATTGTGTTTTCATCAGGCATGCTTATATCCCATCCAGCAAATTCGCCATTATATACTCCTGATATATTTTGTCCTTTTTGGACTTGCGCAAAAGAGGCAGAGGTCATGCACATGAGTACTAATAGTGAGGTGTAAATTATAATGTGAAATTTCTTCATGTTTTAAGGGAGATTTATGATTTAACAAAATGGAAGTTTTGTCGTAAGTTGTTGATAAACTGATGTGTAAGTGCCTATTTTGTTGTTGCAACAATTTAAATGTAGCGCGAAATGCAGGGGCAGGAAATGCTGATGTGCGTGAACTGATCAATTTTGAGCATTGATTGATCAATGCTTCTTTTTTATGCCTTATTGGGATGAATGCAAATAGTGATTGAATGGGAAGGTGTTGTGAATGAGTGTTTTAGTTGGTGTTAGAGCGTTAAGAGAAGGAGAAAAGGAATAGGGAGTAGTAAGCGAATTGCCAACAACAAAGTTTGAACAGTTTTAAGAATGCTTTTGGGGCTATTGCTTTATTCTTTTCCAATTAAAGCCTTGTGATGTTATGCTTTCAAAGTGGAGTAGGAAAAGCTATTTAATGTACAACCAGTTTAAAGGTTTTAGCAGGCTCTTGTTCCGAAGAGACCTCTAACAAGTAAATGCCTTTGGCGGTGTTCAACTTTACAGTTGCCTGATGTGCAAAAAACACATGTTGTTGGTGCGTAATTTGCCCGTTAATGGTGCGTACTGTAATTGTGGCATTTTGTATTTTATTACCAAAGTCTATAGTAAAATTACCATTGTTTGGATTAGGGAAGAGTGTGATTTCATTTTTGTTGGCAAGGGTTGCTACATCGGTAGCTAATAACGACAAACAACTTGAAGTATCAATGCATCCGTTAGGGCTGAAAACCATTAAGGCATAACTGGCCTCGTATTGAGCAGAAAAGGTAAGCGAAGAATCTACCGCTACAGAAGCATATACATTGTTGCCGTAACATTCTACCCATTCAAAGTGGTTGTAATAGCCCTCAATAGTGCCTTGTAATGTGTTGCCGTTGATGTAGTTGATTGTGGCGTTAAGCGTATCTATTGTGAGGTGGAGAGTAATGGTTGAATCACACCCCGCAGTGTTGGTTAAAACATAGGTTGCTGTGGTATTATTTGCTGTATAAGTATTCCCATCAATCCATGTGTAGCTGTTACATCCTGTAACGCTATCGATAGCACTTGTTGGTGTTAAAAGGGTTAGATCTAAGGTAATGATCGAATCGCACCCGGCAGCATTGGTTAACGTATCTGTAGCCGTGTTGTTACTGGTTGTATAGGTGTTTCCATCTATCCAGGTATAGCTGTCACAAGTCGAAATTTGCTCTGTGGCATAGGTAGCATTCAGAATGGTTAAATCAAGAGCAACAATAGAATCACATCCGGTTATTGAGGTTAAAGTGTCTATGGCAGTGTGGTTACTGGTCGTGTAGGTGTTGCCATCAATCCACGTAAAGCTATCACATGCTGTAATTACAGTTGTTGAATATGAAGTGTTGTAAATGGTTAAATCCAGGGTAATGATAGAGTCGCACCCTGCAGCGTTGGTTAATGTATCTGTAGCCGTGTTGTTGCTGGTTGTATACGTATTTCCATCCATCCACGTAAAACTGTCGCAAGCCGTAATGTAATCTGTAGAATAGCTAGAATTGAGAATCGTAAGGTTGAGGGTAATGATAGAGTCGCACCCGTTTGCTTTAACCAATGTATCTTTGGCTGTGTTGTTACTAGAGGTATAGGTATTTCCATCAATCCAAGTGTAGCTATCACATGCTGTAATTACATCCGTTCCGGTATAAATGTCACAAGAGCTGAGCTTGAGCACAAAACCATCATAAGAACCGTTTGAACCCATGTTATTGATGCCAGCTCCGGGATCAAAATCTACAATGTAGTAAAAGTATCCTCCTGTATAGATGTTCCCTAAATTGTCATAAGTTATGGTGTAACTGATATCTGTAGCAGCTCCGCCCACTTGCTTTACCCATAGTAAATTGCCGTTAGCATCTAACTTTTGAATGAAAAAATCAGTCATTCCATTAGAAGATATGTTGCTTGTTCCAATACCGGGGTCAAAGTCTACAGTTCCTTGAAAAGACCCTGTAATGAAAACATTTCCCATATTGTCTGTTGTGATACCTTGACCTGAATCACTCAAACTGCCTCCTATTTGCTTTACCCAAATTAAATTACCATTGGAGTCGAGTTTTTGAATGTATGTATCAGTGTACCCATAGGCAGAAAGGTTACTGATACCGACTCCCGGATCAAAATCTACAGTTGATCTGAACATTCCTGTTGAATAAATATTTCCAGAATTGTCTGTAGCAATAGCGTTGCCAACTTCTAGTAAAGTACCCCCCATTTGTTTCACCCATAAAAAATTACCGTTGGAATCTAACTTTTGAATAAAAATATCAGTATTTCCGTTTGACGTCAGGTTGCTGATTCCAACACCCGGGTCAAAATCTACAGTCGCTTGAAAAGCCCCCGTAGTAATTACATTACGAGATGAATCTGTGGTGATGGAGTGAGCAATATCTTGATTAAATCCTCCCATTTGTTTGACCCACAAAAAATTACCATTGGCATCTAATTTGAGAATAAAAACATCGCTTATCCCATTAGAAGTGAGGTTGTAGGTACTCGTGCTGGGGTCAAAGTCTGTAGTGCCAAAAAAATGCCCTGTAGTGTATATATTTCCTGAATTATCAATTGTTAAAGCAAATGCATAATTATTTATTTGTCCGCCAATTTGTTTCACCCATAACAAATTGCCGTTGGGATCGAGCTTTTGAATAAAAACATCAATGTTTCCATATGATGTTAGGATATGAGTTCCAATGCCTGGGTCAAAATCTACAGTACCATGAAAATCACCTGTAGTGTATATATTTCCCATAGCATCCGTTGTANCGGAATACGCTCTATCATCTTGGATTCCTCCCATTTGATTGGCCCACATGAAATTACCATTAGAGTCGAGTTTTTGAATGTAAATGTCGAAGTTACCGTTCGAAGTGAGGCCATATGTTCCTGCTCCCGGATCAAAATCAACATAGCCCTGAAAACTGCCTACATTGATTACATTTCCTGAAGTATCTGTTGTAATAGAACGACAGTAATTTGCGCCACCACCGCCTATTTGAGTGGCCCAATCAAAAACAAGGTTTTGAGCAAGTGTAGAAGTTCCAAGAAAGAGTAAAAAGCCCAAAAAGGCTGTGGTTATGGAACGATAGGTATTGCACATAGGAGAAAATAGAATAAAACTAAACTTGCGGTAAAATACGTATAATTAGCGAATTACACGTTTTGTTTTACTGTTTATCCCCTTTATAGTGTATTTGCTCTAAATTAAGTGTGAATAGCTCCTTGTATTAAGGTTTGGGAAAAGGCGTGTGATAAACAAGCTACCTTTTGTACACAATGTAATCTGAAGCAAAAGGATCGGTAACTCCGTTTTTTCTTAAATCGGCAATGATTTGCCCTCTGTGGTGGGTATGGTGGTTTGAAACGTGGAACAAAATTTCTTGAAGCGAATTGGTGTATTGAATGCCTTTTGAATTTTTGTAGGTGATAATTTGGCTGATGTCTCTCTGCGTAATCAGTTCTTGTGTTTTGTTGTAGTTAGCAGTGTCTATAGACTTGTTTTCATCAATGGTGTTGATCTTATGAAGATCGATGGCGGCAGTGCCTTCAATTCTTGAAATCCAAAACCGATGGGCATTAATAATGTGAGAAAACCATGTGATTGACTGGTTGGATACTTGAGTCTTGTTGTTGCTCATTAAATCGGCCAATTGTTGGTTGTAGTGGTGCTGATAGGTGTAAATGTCTTTGAAAAAGTCTTTCATGGTTGTATTGATTGGAACTAATTTGAACTAGTTGTTTTCCAGTAAACTTGCCACAAACGTATATTTCAGCTGGTTAATGCCGGCTTTGTTTTTGTCTTTTGGTTCGTATACGAGTATGATGTTTTTAAATTGATTTTCCGTATTCAATTCTTCGTTGAGTTCTACAGCTATTGCTCTGCTAATGGCCTTAAAATCTACCATACTGTTAGAATCTATAGAACACTCGGTAAAGGTTAGTTTCAGCCCTTCGTTGTCTGGGTTGGTAGAGAAAATTTGCTCGGCTTTATACGCAGTGTATCCGATCTTTTCTTTGTAATCTTCCACAAAATCCATTTTGTTTTTACCTCCGAAATCGATTTCAAAAAAAGAGAAGAAAAAGCCGACAAAAAGAACGAGTAGAATGAGGATTAGTTTTTTCATTTTTAGTTGTTATGTTATGAAATTTACGGTATGCTGTTCTAGCCAATTGAGGGGTGAGTGCAATTTTTGTTTGTTGAATTCCAAGTGAATAACACGTCTTTGTTTTCCGTTTGTTGTTCTGTTGGAGGCATGCAAAGTTAAAGGCTTCATTAACATTACACCACCTTTTGTAACATTACAAATGTGTTCGTTTTCAAAGTTTAAACCTTCTTTTGAGTCCATGCGAATAATTCCATGCAAGTGAGAGGCTGGAATCACTTTCAAGGCACCGTTATTTTCATTTGTGGTATCCAAATGAATACGGATGGTGACAGTGTCTTGTAAAATATTGAGCGGAGGCTGAACACCGTATTGTTCCTTCTTGAATGTCCAGTTGGTATAGCCGTCTACAGCTACTTTTCGATCAACAGAAATACTTAAATCTTGATGATAGGCTACAAACCAGTTAGAATTGCTGGGCTTGTCAAAATAAATGGCTTTAGTTAAAAAATAGGTGTTTGCCGAAATAGAAGAAACGAGTGCTTTCAAGTTTTTGTTGAAGAGCACTTCGTTAAGTTTGGGGACATGTTTTAAAAGCTGTCGAATGGCAAATAAGTCGTTTGTTTTTAGGAATGCTTTTTCGTTTTGTTCTGCGTTTTCAATACACGTTAAAATTTGAGCTACTTCATGTTCAGAATAGAGTGGGGCAGTAACAGAATAGCCTTTCTCGTTTAATTCGGTGATGTGTGTTGAATAGGTCATTTACCCGTTTTCAGATTTTGTTTGAGCGTTGTAATAATTGGCTAAAATAGAATCTATTTGAGCTTTGCCTTCGATAATCAATTGAATTTTGTGCCACATTTCAGTAGCAATTAACGGTTTTAACGGTTGATCATTAGTTGTTATTTTCCCAAAGACTTTAGCAATTTTCTTGTCCCACACTTTGTAGTACTTCACCAAATCATCAGGATACACAATTTTACGTTTTGTTCCTTCATCTATCCCACGAAAAGGAGATGGAATGTTGAGGTAACCATAATCATCGGTTAATTGCTCTCCGGGGTGAATGTCGCGTATCGCAATTTCAAAGTCATAGGCTGTTGTGAGGCAATTTGAATTAAAACTATGGTTAACGTAACGTCCATTATCCCAGCACAGCACAAAGTTGCCTTTATTGTTTCTAAAGGTGTAAGTGTCTAAAATGGTTTGGTAAATGGGTTCCATTTCTTGAAATTCTGTTGGGCTAAATTCACGGTCTAATTTGTCTAAAGCCCAGGTAATGGTTCCGGCAGGAATAAATGCTGTGGCAACAACACCGTAGCCAATTTCATTGCTGATGTATTTTAATTCTGTTTTTGGATGTATCATTTGTGCAATAAATAAAGTGTAAAGGTCTTGGCTATAGGTTCTTGGGTTTTGGGAAACCCTCTTTCAAACAGCTGTTCCGAATGTGCTAAATGTACAGTTGTTTTACTGATTTATTATTTGTGGAAAGACTTTTTTATTGCCTCCTATTTTCTGTTGAATTCGTTTTCAATATGCGTAACCAATTCGGGATTCTTGGTTTGGTTGGCAATAGCCAATGCAAGCGATTTTACTTGTGTGGCTTCATCGTCTTTTCCTTCTGCAACATAGTGATCATAAACGATTTTAAAACAACTGATATAGTTGATGTTTTGGTGGTTAACATTTCCCTGATTCTTGTCATACCCGAAATGATGAGTAAGGTAATCCAGTAGGAAAATAGCTTCATAAAGTTTCTTGTTAAAAGCGGCAAGTTGCTGTTTCTCTTCAGAATAGCGAAGGGCTAACCCCGAAACAAAAAGCTGGTTTTCAAAATCAGCATACAGGTGGTTGAATAAAGTCATCCCAAAATAAACTGGCCTTGAACCTGTATAGTTGGTAATGATGTGTGCAACTACCTTTTCCCAGTTTTGATGGTATTCGTCACTATCAATATCTTCTAAGTCCAGTTGAAGAATGTTTAATTGGTCGTATACCGTTTCCCGGTAGTTTTCCAAAAGCAAAAAATCAATGCTAATGACTTTCACATCTGTTCTTACGCCCAATGCATCTTGCAGCATCCATGTGGGATAGGTATCGTTATCGTGTTGTACAAATAATATAGCATTTGAGTCCAGAGACATAAGAACGTTGTAACTATAATTTAAAAGTTGGCTGGAGATGTAATTTGTTGGATACCATGTTCTGTTTGTTTTCTTCCTCAGAGAATAATCCATGCTGCTTTCGGCATAAGAGATTACACTTGAATGAATCCCCGGAAAGTTAGGATTCATGGAGTATGCTTTAAGTAAGTCTTCAGAATGACTTGTTCCAATTCCGTTGGTTAGATAAGAAAGGTAATGGTCTGTAAATGTATTGGGAATGTGTTTGTGAATGAGCTGAACAATAGTTTCACCTTCCATAAGGTAAGGAGATTCCCGTACAAAATCAGATTTCCAATCGGCCGTTCCGTGTGCGTTTCTGCATGCCCTAAAGTAATTGTACCATGCATTTTCAGACAGGCTGTCTTGAGCCAGTTCTTTTGCCCAAAGTTCTGCTTGTTCCACATAGTAAGCATGTGGTTTTGACTCTTGAGCAAAGGATATTTGTTGCTCCGTTTTTTGAGCAAGAGCAGTAAAAGGCATTAGCAGGAAAAAGACATATAGGTTCAGGTGTTTCATAATGGTAAATACACCTAAAAAAGAGATCAGTTCAGTAGGTATTTCCCAGTTATATTCTATCTAATGGGATGATTGAAAAATAAGGAGTGTTTTAATTGAATAAGTACCAGTTGATTTAAGGTGAATACCACCAAACTGTATTTTATTTTCCTAGCCAGTCAATTACATAATCCATCATTTCAGGCATCTTGTTGATGTTTTCTTTTGTGTTGTTGAACCAATGGTCACAATTGGGGTAGACCTTATACGTTAAATTGTTCTTGTTTCTTCGTGAAAATTCTAACGGTACATAATCTAGCCCTGTAATGGGAGAGTTTTTGTCGTTTCCACTGGCAATTAACAAAATAGGAATGTCTAATGCTATCATATTGTCTAGGGGAATGTCATTTGAAAAACTAGCCCATCGTTTGTAAGTATGACCCAACCAAAACCTATCNGTAGCCTGCGGATGGGTATAAATATCTTGAAAGATTGAAAACAGGTTTTCAATCTCAGCCTGTGCACTATCTGCACTAATTATTCCTTTTTGAGCTTTTAACCTTTCTGCGGTTATAAAGTCATAGAGTTGGTTTAGCCCTCCACCAACAATGGTTACAATTTTTGTCACCTTGTTATTAATTGTAGCAAGTTTTGGAACTACTTGTCCTCCTTCCGAATAGCCGATAGCAATAACTTGTTCGTTTGTTTGTAATTCATTTGACAAGTGATCAATAACACTAGATGCTGCTGCTGCACGCCATTCTAAACTTAAATTTTCGGTGTAAACCTCAGAGGGCTGATATCTCCTTATAAACTCACTATAAGATTCAGCATTTAAGCTATCCATGAACGGTATTCCGGGTTTTGAAATTAACACCACATGGTATTTTTNAGAAAGGGAGTTGTACCTGAACGGAACTGTTTTTGAAATTTGTTGAGAACCATCTTCTTTCTTCACCAAAGAATACAAAGGGTAATGCCCTGACCCATCGAGTAAGATTAACAAAGGCTTACTGTTTTCAATTCCATTTTTTGTGACGTAGAAATTAATNTCTCCTAAACTGTCGTTATTAAGACGGTAGGAGGTAAGTCCAAAACCTTCAGGTGTTTTGGGCTGAGCATAGCCGTTATAGAACAATAAAATTGAAAATAGAAAAAGAAGAAACTGTTTCATTTTTTCTCATCGTTTAATTGTCGTGCATAAAGAAAAGCGGGCAGTGCTAAAGANACTCCAACGGTTAAATTGAAAAACACGTATAGCCACAGGTTGCTCATTCCTTTTCTTTTTCCTTCGGTAAAAACAAGCGTAATAACTGCTATGGTTGAGATCACCACATCCCAAGTGAAAAAAGCGGCAATNTTACTTTCAGTCATTTGGGTGAAAAANGCATCTGGTGCAAAACCATTNTCCCATAAGAACNGGCCAAAATGAGCATAGGGNATAACCGTACCCAGTAGTGCGGTTAAGAGGTAAATGTNTTTGGTTTTCATGCTATAATTNTTTGATCACTTTACAAGGGTTTCCCAGAGCAAGCACATTGTCTGGTATCGTTTTCGTAACAACNCTTCCGGCACCAATTGTAACATTGTTTCCAATGGTTACACCCGGTAAAACAACAGAGTTNCCACCGATCCAAACGTTATCACCAATTTTTATGGGTTGTGTTGATGTCAAATAGCGAGAAGTAGTGTCGTTTTCGATGATTCTTTCAGCTGCTTTTAACGGATGACTGGCTGTAACTAGTTGAACATAAGGTGNAATNAGNCCGTTTTTTCCGATCGTTATCTTGTTATCGTCCAAAAACATACAGTTTGTATTTACAAACGTGTTTTCTCCAATGGAGATNTTTTCTCCGTAATCGCAGAAAAAAGGAGCTTCAATCCAAACACCATCTCCTTTAAACTCGAGCAGTTCGGTTAAAATCGTTTCACGTTCCTGTGTCAAATTTGCATCCAGTGCATTGTATGCTTTTAAGAGCCTTCTTGCGGTATGATACATCTCAATCAGCTCAGGATCTCTGGTGTTGTACACTTCTCCGCGAAGCATTTTTTCTTTTTCAGTCACAAGGTTNTTTTAATTGTTGGGGACTTCTATTTTCCACTACTTACGAAGCTATACCGATTTTCATTCATTACCAAGNTGAAGTCNTCTCACAATGCCTTTCAAACGCCTACCTTTGCGGCATGTCTACAGCANTAAAAAGTCAGGAAGCCATATTGGCCAAGTTGGGTATTGAANAGTTAAANCCNATGCAGTTAGAGGCGCAAGATGCCATTGCGAATAATCATGCCGTTGTTTTGTTGTCGCCTACCGGAACGGGTAAAACGCTGGCTTTTTTATTGCCTTTGATTAAGGAATTGGACGAAAACGTAGACGAAATCCAAACGGTGATCATTGTTCCCTCGCGCGAATTGGCCATTCAGATTGAGCAGGTCATGCGCGAAATGGGCAGTGGCTTTAAAGTCAATGCGGTGTATGGCGGCAGAACCGGATCAAAAGACAGAATTGAAATCAAACACCGTCCGGCNGTCTTGATCGGAACACCCGGTAGGGTAGCAGATCACCTGCGCAGAGAAGCATTTAGCACGCGCTACATCAAAACATTGGTGTTAGACGAGTTTGATAAATCNTTAGAAGTTGGCTTTGAAGCCGAGATGAAAGACATTTTNCGCTTGCTTCCGAAAGTCACCAAAAAAGTNNTGACATCAGCCACGCAAGGTGTTAATGTTCCGGGTTTTGTTCGGTTGAATAATCCTGTAACACTCGATTTCTTAAAAGGCAAAAGCAATAACCTTGAAATTAAAAAAGTGCTTTCGCCATCGAAAGATAAGCTGGAAACATTGGTGAGTTTGTTGGCTCACCTTGACGGACAAAACGGAATTGTCTTCTGCAACTTTAAAGATTCGATTCAGCGCGTGAGCGATTACTTGGCTGAAAACAATATTTCGCACGGTGTTTTTTACGGTGGAATGGAGCAGGGAGATCGCGAAAGAGGTTTGATTCAGTTCCGCAATGGAACGCACACTACCTTATTGGCTACGGACTTGGCCGCCAGAGGGATTGATGTTCCAGAACTGGATTACATTATTCATTACCATTTGCCGCACAGAGGCGAAGAGTTTACGCACCGCAACGGACGTACAGCCCGTATGAATAGCAACGGAACAGCTTATGTACTCCAAGGTAAAGGAG
This sequence comes from Crocinitomicaceae bacterium, assembly GCA_002705995.1. Classification (GTDB taxonomy): domain Bacteria; phylum Bacteroidota; class Bacteroidia; order Flavobacteriales_G; family Salibacteraceae. The sequence goes on from PAJI01000007.1 coordinate 11,616, forward strand.
AAGTACTTCCCGATTTTATTGGAGAACTACCAGAAGAATCACTGGAGAAAAAGCCTTTGCCTCAACCTTCAGCGTGGACAACACTTTTTATTTCAGGCGGACGAAAAGACAAAATTTCAAAAGGCGATATTGCGGGCTTGTTCTTCAAACAAGGCGGACTCAACAAAGATGAGCTGGGCGTTATCGAACTCAAAACCGATTGTGCATTTGTAGCTGTTAAAGCCACTACCCTTAAAGCGCTTTTGCCCAAGGTAAACAACGTCCGCCTCAAGAAAAAGAAGGTAAGAGTTACTGAAGTGTAGGCGTTTTAAGTTCTGGGAGACAATTGCTTGAACTTACTGCTGTTGTTTCAACAAGCTTCTTAAAAAGGCAACTTCTTCCGTTAAATGCTTGATTAGGTTTTCGTATTGATCAACCAGTTCATTGGGAAGGTTGTTAATGCTGCCGATATTTCCACTTTGATTACAATGGTTAAATACCTGTTTTTCGTCAAATCCTAAAATCTCGATAGGAGTAACATCCAAAATTTCACTGATTTGAAACAACCGGGGAACCGTCAGCTGCGTTTCACCGGTTTCTATTTTAGAATAGGCACGGGTAGAAATTTCTAGCTGTGTGGCCATAAAATCCTGTGAAAAGTTTTTCAGCTCACGTATTTGTCGAATGTTCTTTTCCGGAGGGTTTACCATCGTGTTTTTGTTTTAATGGTTCAAAATAAGAAAAAATAATTCTTATTATGAACTTTTTGGTGTGATGAAATTTGAAAAGTCCTCACATCTTTACACCACAATTGTACAATCTAAATCAACACGTGAATTCGCGCATTGCTAATTAAAAAATCAAAGAAAATGAAAACAATGAAATATTTACTTCTTGCAATTGTGGTACTGGGCATGGGGCAAACAGCTGCTGCTAAAAGAGTTGTAGAATACCATAAACAAGGTGGCCTTTTTGGATTGTTTGGCCAGACACATCAATGGTTTCAATATGAAGATGAACATGGTGATAGGCATTGGGAAATCGATTGCTCTGGAGTAGGGTTTAATCGTTGTAGGTGGCAACGTGAGAACGATGCATCAGACGATGATCCGTTAATGGCCTTTGCAGCACCTTACATTCAGCAAATGGAAGAACTGGCAGAAGACAATGCGGCCGGAGGTACATTAACCGGAACAAGCCACATTAATGTCGCCCGCTCAACAGATGGAGACAGCGATCCTGAAACGCTGGTGATTGTAACGGTAGAATGGACGGCAGAAACTTCTGAGTTTAATGATGGGAACATCATCATTACCGTAAATGAAGTGCCTTATCCTTTGTAAACTTTTGAACCAATAAAAACCACTTCCGGGGAAAAAATATCTTCGGAAGTGGTTATTTTAGTCACAACAAACAATCATCTGGCTATGAAAAACACTGTTTTTACACTCTTTTTTGCTTTATATGGCTTTATGGCTTTGAGTCAAAACCTCCAGGATTTTCTTGGCTATAAAGAGACCATTGACCTCGGAAACACAATTGAATATCGCTATCCGAGAAGCTCTTTTTTATCGGCATCGGAAAAGCAGCATTTAATTTTGGTGAATAGTGATATTGACCGGGAAGGAAAGCCTTTTTTAGTGAAAGGCTATTTTGTTGATCTGAAAAAAAACACTTCTGCTTATTTTGAAATTGCATTAGACCGCAAACAGTATCGCGATGCGTGGTCGGTGCGTTCAATTGCTTTTGGAGGAGGTTATTTGTTGTTGAA
>PAJI01000008.1 GCA_002705995.1 Crocinitomicaceae bacterium
AAGCAGGGGTTCAGCTTAACGTTTCACTACAACTCCATTTCTACTGAAAATCTTCAGAGGCCAGTCGAAAAAACACCGTGCGAAACAAAATTTCCTCAACCTAGATAAACACAACGAGTACACCCCGTTGATTCGGCCAGTGATAGTGAGGTGAGTAGCCGTAATTGCGTGTTTGCAAAACACAGGCATGTAGGCTCAGCGAATCTTCCAAATTCGAAGCACAGCGGAGAAAATCACCTTCGAATCAACTTGACTTTAAGTCCTTTGTGTCAAGACAAAGGACAAGAGGAAAACTCTTTTTTCTTTACCACTTTTTCTTGATAAAAAGTGGAGCAACTAAACGAAGTGATCTCATGAGCTCCTTTGAATTTTAACATGATTGCGAATAAAAATCAAGGCGCTGAAGACTTTCATTGAAATATACGTTTCGCTCCTCTACTTCACCCCAACTCGGAAACGGCTTTAGCACCTTTCTTACAGAAAGCCGAAGCCTGACCTCAAGCAGGGGTTCAGCTTAACGTTTCACTACAACTCCATTTCTACTGAAAATCTTCAGAGGCCAGTCGAAAAAACACCGTGCGAAACAAAATCATCTCAACTTTGATAAATACCGAACGTACAAACCGTTGATTCGGCCAGTGATAGCGAGGTGAGCAGCCGTAATTGCGTGTTTGCAAAACACAGGCATGTAGGCTGAGCGAATCCTCCGGTTTCGGAGTATAACGGAGAAAATCACCTTCGAATCAACTTGAGTTTTTGATTCTTTTGTGTCAAGACAAAAGAATAGAGAAAATAAAAAAAGCCATTTATCTTTCGGTTTCACTTCGATAAACCCAGGATGACATCCCCCTACATATGAATTTACAAGACAACCACAGAAAAGTACAAAATCAAAAGTCTGGCTGAACTGTTACTTCGTTAAACGCTTGTGCAAGCAGGCGAAAACAGCAAAACATGAGTCAACAAATTATAAATACAGTCCTTTTGGGCTACGGTTTTTCAGGTCAAACTTTCTTTGCTCCTTTTATCAAACAACATGAAGGATTTAATCTATACGGTGTTTGGGAACGTTCCAAAAAACGAGTTCAGAAAGACTTTCCAGAAGCTAAGAGCTTCGAAACTTTAGAGGCCATCCTTGCCGATGATCAAGTCGATTTGGTTGTAGTCAATACGCCTATCGATACCCACTTCGAATTTGCACATAAAGCATTAGAAGCTGGCAAAAATGTAATCTGCGAAAAGGCATTCACAACCACCGCTGAAGAAGCCAAAACGCTTCATTTATTGGCAAAAAGTAAGGGTATGGAATTGTTTGTTTTCCAAAACAGAAGATACGATAGCGACTTCAGAACATTTAAAAAAGTGTTGGAATCTGAGAAATTAGATCCCGTAGTTGAAGTCACCGTTTCATACGATTTTTACGTACCCAAAGTGCGCGGTGATGTGCACACTGAACACGCCAAAAGCGGGGGCGAATTCAACAACCGAGGTTCGCACATTACCGATCAAGCCGTTTCACTCTTTGGAGTTCCTGATGCTGTAATTGCGGACTTTGCTGCGTTCAGGCCAAATTCTCCTGTTGAAGATTATTTCTTAGCCACATTAATCTACCCCGATAAACGCGTAAAACTGCGTGCAACAGATATTTCATTAGCATCGCAACCGGGTTACATTGCTCATGGTATGAATGGTTCTTACATTCAAGACCGCACCGATGTTCAAGAAGATTTATTACTGGATGGCGCTACTCCAAGTCGTGAAGATTGGACCAACTCTAAAAATCATAAAAAAGGCGTTTTGACCTACTTAGATAATGGCGAGAAGAATGTGGAAGAGATTCCATCTTCTGTAGGAAACTACTTTGATTATTACGATGCCGTTTACGAAACGCTTACTAAAAAAACACCCGCTCCAGTTACTGGATACGATGGATATAAAAACATGATGGTGATGGATGCTATTCGCGAAAGTGCTGAAAAAGGCACGCGCATTGAAATCCAATTGGAAGACCTTGAAGCTTAAATCGAAAACATGAAACAGCATACAGCATTAGTGGTTGGCGGTAACGGAATTATTGGTCGCAACCTTACCCAACACCTCACTTCCCTACCCGATTGGGATGTAATTGTCACTTCTCGATCTGCTTTGAATTATGACACAACAGCAACGTATGTCTCTCTCGATTTGAGTCAAGATGATGCCGTAGCAGCTCACAGCGAAACGTTGAAAGCCGTTACCCATGTCTTGTTTGCTGCGTATACAGAACGTCAAGACCCTTATGAACAATCGGCTGCAAATGGAGAGCTGATGGAGAATTTGGTGAACGGTTTAGAAGCTGTTACCCCCAACTTGAAGCGTGTGGTATTTATACAGGGTGGAAAAGCGTACGGAGCACATTTGGGCTTTTACAAAACGCCTGCTTTGGAAACCGACCCGAGAAGTATTACACCTAATTTCTATTACGATCAGGAAGATTTTTTGAAAAAAGCTTCAGCAGGAAAAGCGTGGAGTTGGACGTCTATTCGACCTGATATTGTGATTGGGTTCACCATCAAAAATCCCATGAACTTATCGAACCTAATTGCTGTATATGCCAGCTTGTGCAAAGAAGAAGGCATTCCCATGCGATTTCCAGGATCAGAAAAAGCATACAACGTTTTGGTGAATGTTACTGGCGTAGATATTTTATCGAAAGGAATGACATGGGCTGCAACTATAGGAGAAGGTGCAGAAGAAATCTTCAACATTACTAACGGTGATGTATTTCGCTGGAGTCAGGTTTGGCCGAAAATTGGTGAATACTTTGGTGTTGAAGTAGCCGAACCTCAAACGTTTGCACTCCAAGAATACATGCCTGGCAAACGAGATTTATGGCAGAAAATGGTTGAGCAATACAACCTCAAGAATTACACTTTAGATGAACTTGTTCAATGGGGTTTTGGTGACTTCATTTTCAATGTAGAAACCGATGCTTTCCAAGACGTCAACAAAGCTAGGCGCTTTGGTTTTCAGGAAATGAATGGAGATAGTTTAGGCATTTTCCTTTCCACATTTCAGCAATTGAAAGAGGAACGGATTATTCCTTAATTTCAAAAGAGAATGCTACCTCTTCAGAACCGTTTCTCTGTAATTAACGCCCCATTCGGCCATAGCATCTACAACCTTGTTCAAGCTTTTGCCTTGTGGTGTAAGCTCATACTCTACCGTAATGGGCATTGTATCTAAAACTGTGCGTTTAACCAATTGATTCATTTCCAAGTCTTTCAATTCCTTAGACAATACCTTGGGTGCGATACCTTCAATGTGTCGCCCCAAATCCATAAACCGGAATTTTCCGTTGGCATATAGCGCAGCAATGATGACAATTTTCCATTTCCCACTCAACAAATCCTGCGTGTCTTTTACTCCCTGAACCTGTACACGACAAATTTCTGAAAGCGCTGGTTTTGGCTTTTTCATGGTTCCAAAATTAGGCAAAACAATTACCAATAAAACACCTAGTTACCAAAAGGAAACTACTTACCAAAGCGTAACAGCTGTAAATAATGTAACTATCCTTTGTAATTTGCAGTCAGAAAATTTAAACACTAAAAAATGAAAATAGCAGTCATCGGAGCAACCGGATTTGTAGGAAAAAGCATCACCAACGAATTAACAAACCGCAACCACACTGTTACAGGTATTGCAAGAAATGTAACTCCTGCAGATCAACCCAATTTGACAATGGTTTCGGTAGACATTTTAAATAGCAGTGAACTGGCGGAGACCCTAAAAGGAAACGATGTAGTTGTTAGTGCTTTCAATGCCGGTTGGGAAAATCCAAACCTTTACAACGATTTTATTGCTGGCTCAAAAGCCATTCAAGAAGCAGTAAAACTTGCCGGAGTTGAACGTTACATTGTTATTGGCGGTGCCGGAAGTTTGTACGTTGCAGAAGACGTTCAGGCAGTAGATACGCCCGATTTCCCAAAAGAAATTTATCCCGGTGCCTCTGCAGCGAGAGACTACCTTAACCTTTTAAAAGAAGAAGAAAACGAATTGGATTGGGTTTTCTTTAGTCCTGCTTTTGAAATGCACCAAGGCATTACCACCGGAAGAACCGGAAAATATCGTTTAGGCAAAGACACTCCTGTTTTTGACGAAAACAATAGAAGTGTTTTATCGGTAGAAGATTTGGCCGTGGTAATTGCTAATGAAGTTGAGCAACCGAAACACCATAAAACAAGATTTACGGCTGCCTATTAATGCGTTAATAAATCTGCTCAATTTCAGTTTTACGCTCTACTAAAGAGTAACTAGCTGAAACAACAAAATGAAAACGGGAAGATATATACTGTTTGTTTTGACATTAATGGTCTTAACAACCTTTGGTCAAAACAGCGAAAATAAAACTGCACAAATGGAAACCATGCAACAGAGTAACGAAACCACTCCTAAAATGAAAGTAGAAATATGGAGCGATGTCATGTGTCCCTTTTGCTACATCGGCAAACGCCAATACGAATCCGCTTTGAAAGAATTTGCAGACAGTAACCATGTAGAGATCGTTTGGAAAAGCTTTCAGCTCGATCCTTCTGTTCCTGAAGTGGCAACGCTAAGTCATACCGATTACCTGGTACAACGCAAAGGTATGAGCGTAGAGCAAGTAAACGGAGCTTTGGAAAACGTTACTCAATATGCCCAACAAGTAGGATTGGAATACGATTTATACAATGCCGTAACGGTCAACACCATGAAAGCACATCAATTGATCCAATTTGCCAAAACAAAAGGATTGGGCGATCAAATGGAAGAAAGATTATTTCGTGCATTTTTTGTCGAAAGCAAGAATATAGCAGACATTGCCACACTTACACAATTGGGAACAGAAGTAGGTTTGGATGAAGCAGAACTCCAAGTTGCTTTTACCGATGCATACGCCAATCTGGTAAAACAAGACATCCAAGAAGCACAACAGATAGGTGTTACAGGTGTGCCCTTTTTTGTGTTTGACCGTAAATACGCAGTATCGGGTGCACAACCGGCAAATGTCTTTTTAAAAACCCTGGAAAAATCATTTTCCGAATGGCGAGAGAAAAACCCCGAAATCGCATTAGAAATTATACAAGGAAAAGTATGCACACCAGACGGAAAATGTGATTAAACATTCCCCTCCAACCCAATCATACACTAACGATGAACAGAAAAGAATTTCTTCAAAAAAGCATTTTAGGAGTTGCAGCCATGAGTACACTAAGCAGTTTTAAAGCATTTACAGACGAATTACCCGTACAAAGCAAAAGAATGCCTGTGCTCTTTACTTCGCACGGTAACCCTTATGATATTCCGTTAACGAAAGAACAAAGGCCGTTTTGGAATACACTGTTTGAGTTGGGAAATGAATTGCAGAAAAATTATGCTGTTAAAGCGGCATTGGTTGTTTCTGCACATTGGTGTACCAAAGGTACTTTTGTCAACGTTTCTCCCCAACAAAAACAGATTTACGACTATTATGGTTTCCCTGAGGAATATTACAAAGTGTATTACAACGCCAATGGCTCACCAGAAATGGCACACGAAGTCAAAAAGATTGTTCCTGCTGTAGCCGAAACCACTGACTGGGGACTCGACCACGGAGCTTGGCCAATGCTGATGCATCTGTTTCCCAATGGAGATGTTCCCGTTTTTCAATTGAGCATTAATTACCATGCAGCACCAGAATACCACTACGAATTAGGCAAACAGTTAAAACCACTGCGCGATAAAGGTGTGTTGATTATTGGTAGCGGTTCATTGATCCATAACATTCCGCTTGCCGGACAAAAACTAAGGTCGAACGATACCACACCTTATGGTTGGGAAATTGAATACGATGCTTGGATCAAACAACAAATTGACAAACGAAATTTTGACAACATCATTAACTACGCCAACAGTCATAAACTGGGCAAATTAGCCGCACCAACGCCCGATCATTATGTTCCCGTTTTATATAGCCTTGGATTAAGTGATCATTCCGATGATATCCGGTATTTTTACGAAGCCCCTCCTGAACTTCCCGCTTTTAGCGAGCGTAGTTTTATTGTAGGGTGATCTACTTGCATAGAGCTTATTGATGACTAAAGGTTGCTTCTAAGCAAAAAAAACGACTGTCACATTGAGTGAGCGAGGCACAAACTTGTATCGAAACAGGAATAAAAACGTGTCTCCTTCGATACTTTGGTTTCGACTCTGCTTAACCTATGTAAGAAACCCCGCTCAGGGCGCAAAAGACACTCAGGATGACACTACGATAAACATAGAGCGAAACAAAATCATCTCAACTTTTATAAACACTGAGCGTACCCCCCGTTGATTCGGCCAGTGATAGAGAGGTGAGCAGCCGGAAGTGCGTGTTTGCAAAACACAAGCATGAAGGCTGAGCGAATCCTCCGATTTCGTAGCAAAGCGAAGAAAATCACCTTCGAATCAACTTGATCTTTACGTCCTTTTGCATCAAGGTAAAAGGACAAGAGAAAAACTCTTTTTTTCTTTACCACTTTTTCTTGATAAAAAGTGGAACAAAAATCAAGGCGACTGAAGACTTTCATTGAAATGTACGTTTCGTTGCTCTACTTCACCCCAACTCGCAAACAGCTTTAACGCTTTTCTTTCAGAAAATCGAAGCTTGAGCTCAGGCAGGGGTTCAGCTTAACGTTTCACTACAACTTCATTTCTACTGAAAATCTTCAGAGGCCAATTTAAAAACCTCCCGAGCGGAATACAATTTCATCAATTTAGATAAACACAATGCTTACACTCCGTTGATTCGGCCAGTGATAGCGAGATGAGCAGCCGGAAGTGCGATTCGCCAGAATCATAGCATGTAGGCTGAGCGAATCCTCCGATTTCGTAGCAAAGCGAAGAAAATTACCTTCGAATCAACTTGACTTTTAAGTCCTTTGTGTCAAGACAAAAAGGAATAGAAAAAATAAAAAACAACTGTCACACTGAATGAGTGAGGAACGAGCTCGTATCGAAACATAGACAGAAATTAGAAATAGTACTACTTTTGCAGTCTATGAATAACAATTCATTGATCACTCAGAAGGATTCGGTTCAGTAGGCAGGTTACTGAATATGCTATTTTACATTTAATCCCGTTGTGGTTTATTTGTAAAGCATATCACCTGTCGAACACTCCATTTTAGGATGTACTGGTTGCACTTCTACGCAACTCAGGCTTGAACTCCTATTCAACAATTTTTTACATACATCTTTTGCAAATTGATTGAGTCAAAAGCTGTGATTTTATATGCTCGAATGGTTATCCATTAGCGGTAATCCAGTGGGGTTATAACGATTTACAGCCTCTCTTTCAGTTTGTACTAAAAATTGGTATAGAACCATGAATGAACTGAATATTCATATTAGAGCAAGTCGCAAAACAGACTTCAACGATATCCTGCTGGTGCAAAGCCAGGCATTTGGACACAATAAAGAAGCACAACTTACAGCAGACCTATTGCACGACAACACAGCCGAACCAGTGCTTTCGTTGTTGGCATTTGATCAACAGAAAGCCATCGGACACATCTTGTTTACCCGGGTTTACATCAACGCAATGACTACCAACCAACCGTTGATGCACATTCTAGCTCCCTTAGCCGTAATTCCTGAATACCAAAATCAAGGAATTGGCGGAGCTTTAATTCAAGAGGGATTGAACAAGTTGAGTCAAATGGGTTCGGAGCTGGTTTTTGTTTTGGGTCACATGGAATATTATCCCAAGTGGGGATTTATTCCGGATGCCAAAAAAATGGGCTACAGCGCTCCTTATCCCATTCCCGATGAATTTGCCAATGCTTGGATGGTACAACCGCTAAATGCTAAAGAATTTACGGTTGAAAAAGGCCAGGTAGTTTGCGCAAACACGTTAAACAAACCTGAGTATTGGAGAGAATAACATTGGTACACATGTTAAAAGTGAAGGCAGCAACTATACCGCTGCCTCTACTCCACCTACTATCATTTAACGTTTAGAAATCATGACATTAACAGATTTAGGATATAACAACGAACTAGAAAAATACCGTCAAGAGCAAAACCTTACTGCTTTTGAAATAGGAAGAGTTACGCAAGAACACAAAGATCGGTACAAAGTAAGTACAGGCGCTACTGAGTGGGATTGTGAACTGATTGGCAATTTGAGGTACACAGCCCAAGACAGAAGCGACCTGCCTGCCGTTGGCGATTGGGTCGCTTTTGCTGAATATGATGAAGGAAAAGCACTCATTCATGCCGTTTTGCCCCGTCACTATACTCTTGAACGACAAGCTGTTGGCAAATTTGGCGAAAAGCAAATCATTGCTACTAACATCGATTATGGGTTGATTGTACAGTCGGTAAATCGAGATTTCAGCATCAACCGACTGGAGCGGTATTTAACCTTGTGTTATGCTTCAAACATTGAACCCATTATTGTGGTTTCAAAAATTGATTTAATTGATAAACAGCAAGTTGATGTGCTAATTAAAGAAATTGAAAACCGCATTCAAAATGTGCCCCTTCTTTCCGTAAGCAATGCAACGCAAGCAGGAATAGCAGCGTTGAAAGAGAAGGTTTACAATGGAAAAACCTATTGCTTACTGGGCTCTTCCGGTGTTGGAAAATCTTCGTTGATCAACAGTTTGAGTGGAAAAACTCAAATGAAAACCGGAGCTATCAGCAACAGCATCGACCGTGGAAAACACGTTACCACACACCGTGAGTTAATTCCTTTGGTAAATGGCGCTATTTTGATTGACAATCCGGGAATGCGCGAAGTGGGAATCACTGAGACTTCGGGTGGAATTGAAACCACTTTTGAGCAAATTCAAGAGTTGGCATTGCAATGTAAATTCTCAGACTGTACCCATACTAACGAAAAAGGTTGCGCCATTAAACAGGCCATAGAAAGTGGTACTATTGACGAGGCTTCTTTTGAGAATTACTTAAAAATGGAACGAGAACAGGCTCACTATTCCTCTACCGTTGCCGAAAAACGTAAAAAAGAAAAAGCCTTCGGAAAGCTATACAAACAGTATAAAAAATCGAAAAGTCGGAATAACGATTAAGGTTCATGTCCAAAGTGCAAAAATGTGCTTGGGACTTTTCTTTTTTGATACCTATCCTACAGGGCAAGCAAAACACAATGTATCAAAGTGTCACCTCTCTATTGATTATGTAACCATTAGGAGAACAGCCGAGGGTAGTATTTCTATTTCGAAAGTTTTAGTTTTGAGAATCTTAATCATTGTATTTATGCTAAGCACCCAACAACTTGTTCTCAACGATTTTTTTGCAAAAAAAAGTGTTTTCGCTTCTGCAAAAACAACAATAGTTTTAACGAGATATATGCGACATTGTACTTATCTCCTGTTAGCTACAATAATAATTGACCGAACGAAAAGAATAAGATTGAGGTGAAAATATTTAATTGGTTTAAGAAAAAAAAGAGTACAGACATGACTGAAGAATTAAAACTTCATTTAGCTGGTGCTACCGTTAGACATAAAGGGAAATTTGATAGTCTGATATCTTATTCTAATGATAAGGAAATAACACAGGAGTTTATTGACAAATGGACGGCCCCCTTTTACTTTAATCTGCATAAAACTGATGGAGAATGGATAAACTTAATAATTGGATTGAAATCAGAAATAACGGATGATATTATTTTAACAAATCTCGGTGACTTTAATTGGAGGACAAGACAGACTGGCGCTTTCTTTGCTGCGATTATGGACAAAAAAGAGTTTACTGAAATAATCGGCACTCACCTGATTAAAAGCGAAGTATGTTATGCAGGGAGTGAATATGCAAAAGTTTTGGCTTCTTTCAATACAGAGGAATCAATATCCTATTTAGAACAATATTTAGATTACTACTTACTGCAAAAGGACTTGTATTTTGACCAACGGCAAGTTATGGAAGCTTTGAAATTTACAGATTTAGTTAATAATACAAATCGAATTGACAGACATTTAGATAATTGGAGAGGATTTATTTATGATAGGAGAAAGTCTGAACTAAAATCCATTGAAAAAATAAAAAAGGAAAATGGAGACCCAAAAATGATAGAACATTTAGAGAAGAATTCAGCTTGGTTGGAGGAATTGGATACAGTTTGGATTAAAGAGAGGATTGATACAATAGAAAGAATTAAAGCAGCTAACAATGTATAAAAATAATAGCCGAACCAGCAGTAAATTCAATGGTTGTAGCCCGCTACAATTTTCTTGTAACTTGATAGGCTAGTGTCACGTAGTCGGCTACTATTCTTATACTAACCGTTGTTGTTAATTTAAAAAACAATGCAATTAACATTCATATTTATCGGAATAATTGGAATTCTACTGCTGATTTACTCAATCCGAATTTTAATTAAATCGAGTAAAAATAAATTGGTGGCTGAATTTACGCTTGACTCTGAAAGCAAAGAAATTCAGTTAAATTCAAATGGACTTTATTCACTCTGTTTTTTAGGTGCTGGATTTGTTGACAATCAAGGAAAATTTCGGGCTGAATTGAAATCTGAAAACGGCAATCTGATAAAACTGAATAAAACTTTACCAAATTATCGTTTTCGACAAAATGGAAAACTTGGGTTAGAATATTGGCATTTTAAGATCGATAAAGGTGGAAAATACATTCTAACTTTTGAGAATTTAAATGATCTAATTGCTAAACATTCAATGCTAATGTCGAAAAGAATGTTTCAGAAAAATGTAGAACTTAACAACCTAAAAATACTCTTGAAAGAAACTATTTCGACAAAGAATAGATTGTTTTCAATAGTTGGTTTAGTAATCGGTGTAAACGCTTTGATTTGGGGAATTTTAATTGGATTGACAAATGCGTTTGGATAAAAAACTAACCACACAATGTATAACCGCAATTACAACTGATTCGACTACGTCCGAATCCACTCGGAATTGCTAACGTCTGTGCTAAACCGAAAATTAACGCATACTACCCCTTAACTGACGGTTATACAAGACCGTTGTACTTAATTTGAAAAAATGAAGAACATATCAATAATTATCATTATCGCTATTTTGATTTCATGTGGAAATGAGAATAAAAGTGAAAGTATCGATTCGAATAATCAAGAAACAGTTGAAGTCCTTGAGACAAGCAAGAAAGTTGAGATTCCAACTAACATAATCACATACTTCATTGATTTCACAAGAGACTCAGTAAAAATTGAAGTAGAACAATACACCCAAGAGAGAAGCTTTGAGCCTAGTGATTGCCTTCCTTTGGCATTTCTTCCTTTGCTTGATAATAAAATTCCGCAAACACAAGCTGAGTCGACAGGTGCAAAGCCAGTAGGAAAGCTAAAAGTTAACGACAATAATTATTTTCTTGTCGTAGTTCAGCAAGACGATTATGGACCGATTTACTATGGCTTGATGTATAATTCACAAGAGAACAGAATTGAAAATAGTGAAAAGATTGCTGAAACTTGGGGAGATGCAGGAGATTCTCAAGTGACATATTCAATAATCTGGATGATGAATGAAACAGTCAACATAAATAAATATATAGAAACTTGTCATGCTGACTTAGTAGTTCAAGGAGATGAAATGATAGCTAAAGATGTTGAATGTTCTGATTCTACTGCAACCATAGAGATGAAAATAAAAAACTAGGCACAACAACACATATAGCTTATAGCGGGTGAAGGGCTGTCAGCAAGGTTTTACCCATCTGCTATCTTCAGTCACAACCGACATGATAGCACTTATAAAATCCGCCTAGACACATATCTAGATCATATTAGGCTTAACAATTATGAGAAACTATTTAGTCATCGCATTTATAACTTTATCCGGAAGCTCATTTTCTCAAACAATTAGTTTAATTGGCAATTACCCTTTATTACACAAAACTGAATTTTCTGGAATATTGGATGCTCAACTACAATTAAACTTGGTTGAAACTAAAAATCACAATTGGGAATTTGGAATCAACTTTGACTATTTAATCGTCAACAATCAAATTTCAAACAACCTCAATTTACTAAAGACAACTCTTAACATTGAAAACAATACAATGGAAATAGGGCCTTCTCTTGGGCTAAAAATTGTTGGCGATGTTGGTTATTATCATGAAAAGCTGCAAAATGGGTTAGCCCTAGGATTTGGAGTCGTCTTTGACCGAATGATACATGAGAAAACTCAGCTATTGATTAACTTCAAAGAAAATATGCTTATCAACAACTTTAATTATTTGAATATAGGGATTGGGATAAGAAGGTTTCTATAAAAACTAAACACTCCAAATGAGAACATATTGCATACTTTCTTTCCTACTGATTGCTACATACTCTACAATGGGTCAAGCATTTTCTTCGTACGAAAAACCTATAGCAACAAACTTGTATTCGGATGCTTTAAATGATTCTGTAAACCTGGAGATCATTGTACCAAAAGAACTGAAACAGCAGACAAATACAGCATATCCGATTGTATACCTACTAGACAAACAGTTATACAACAACTACAAATACAACCTATATACGATTGACTATCTGAGCTCATTGCAATGGATGCCGAATGCAATAATTGTTGGCATTACGTTTCCTTGGAAAAACAGAACTTCTTGGACTGTTCCTAATGCATCTGGAGGAAAAGCAGATGACTTGATTCTTTTTATAGAAAAAGAGTTGAATCATGAATTGAAAAGCAAATATCCCATCTCCGATTTTAATTTGTTGATTGGCCACTCTCGTACGGCCATTTTTTCATCCTATGCCCTATCAAAAAAACCTGATTTTTTCAATGGGGCAATCGCCAATAGTGTTTCAAATTTTGACTTTGGAGATGATGGGCAGCAAAAACAGTTTGAAGATTTCTTGAATGAGATAGCCTCAAGTCCTCATAACTACTATTACTACTTTTCAGTAGGAGAAGTATCTTATGGAGATCTACATGAATTAGCAGTAGATACGTTAAACCACTATTTAAGTTCAAGAAAATTGCCCGATAACTTCCAATGGAAATACTATAAGTATAAAGTCGCACACGATCTTACGCCAGGAGTAACCGTAAGCAATGCCTTAAGTGACCTTTTCAAAGACTATGGAAGAAGAATAGAATTATGCTTTGATCTTGCAAACAGATCGAAAAATGAAGTTCCGTGGAATGATTTTAGGGAAGTCTATTCATCCATTTCATCTGAATTAGGTTTTAAAATCGAACCGTCTGAGTCATTCTTCAACAGTATTGCTTCAATGTATTACAATGATTATGAAGGGGTATATGGTGACAAGCACCTGGATTTTACGTTAGAAATTCTACTCAGGGCCGTAGAAAAGTATCCCAACGATTTTGGCTACTACAGTTGGATAGGAGAAATCTACATTACGCTCAACGAACTTGAGAAAGGAAACCATTATCTCAACAAAGCAATTGAACACATAAATAAAGACAAATCCATCTCTGAATCTGACCGAAGAACCTACCTTGAAGAGATCGAAGCATTAAGAAAAACGAAATAACATGCTTAAAACTCGCACGCCAGCCCCTCTCCTTCTCTTTAAATAATTCTTTCTCAAAACCCTTTGATTCTCAAATCTTTTTTCATTTTTGTCAAAAATTAACCATTTGGTTAAACCAAACAGTTAAATGAGTAAAGAAAAAAATCAGCAAACCGAAGAACGCATTTTAGAAACCGCCATCGAGGTGTTTCAAGAAAGAGGCATGGCCGCTACGCGCATGCAAGAAATTGCAGATCGGGCTGGTATTAATAAAGCCCTGTTGCATTACTATTTTCGCAGCAAGCAACAATTGTTCGAAGCCGTTTTTAGCAAATGTTTTATGCAGTTTGCGCCTAAAGTCAATAGCATCTTTCAATCTGAAGAACCGCTATTCGACAAGCTTTACCGATTTGCTGATAACTACATCACCTTCATGCTCAAAAACCGCTTTTTGGTACCGTTCATTGTGCAGGAAATGAACAACAACTCAGAGTTCGCATTCAGCTTTCTCGACAGTGTTAACCGCCCGGATCCTACCATTATTTCAGGTCAAATCAAAGCGGAGATAGAAGCCGGTATCATCAAACCCATCCACCCCAAGCAATTGCTCCTCTCCATCTTTTCATTGGTAGCCTTTCCGTTTGCCGCACAGGTATTGATCAAAGGACTACTGAAAATGGACGATGAAGAATTTGTAACCCTCATGAACGAACGCAAAACATTGATTCCCGACATGATCAAAAACGCATTAAAGCCATGAAACAAACTGTATTTTGGGCACTCATTTTACTTCCTTTTTGGAGTGGTGCACAAAACACCCTCACGTTGGAAGAATGCTACCAACAAACGGCAGCACATTATCCTTTGATGAAACAATCGGAGTTAATCCGTACAAAAAACGCTCTGGAAGTCAAATCCATCAACAAAACCAACTTACCCACCATTCAACTCAATGCGCAAGCCACTTATCAATCAGATGTAACNCAGGTTCCCATTGAAGTTCCGGGCTTTTCAGTTGATCCGCCCAACAACGACCAATACAAAGCCACTTTAGATGTAAATCAGGTNATTTACAACGGTGGAAAAACTTCGGCCAGAGCCAACATCAAACAAGCNGAAAACAACACACAAGAACAGCAAATTGAAGTGTCGTTGTANCAACTCAAACAAGAGGTAAANGCCTATTACTTCACNATTTTGCAAGTGCAAGAGCAAATGGCTTTGTTGGCATCCAAATCTGATGTATTGGCCAAACNCATTAATGAGCTTCAATCGGGCATTGCAAACGGAGCGGTACTCCCCGCTTCAGATCAGNTTTTAAAAGCAGAACAACTTAAAATCAAGCAACAAATCACGGGGTTGAAATACCAGAAAAGNCAATACATCAANCAGNTGAGTGCACTCACAGGTGACACGCTTGCCAACGATGTGGAGCTCCAAATNCCAGTCAACNNAATCGCTAGTAATGGCATTCGCCCCGAGTTGAAATACTACGATTTGCAACAACAACAACTTGAGCGTTCAAAAACATTAATTGGCAAAACCAATGCTCCAAANATTTACGCNTTTGCACAAGGNGGATACGGAAATCCGGGGTTAAACATGCTCGACAATACCTTTCAGCCTTACTACATTGTAGGCGTAAAGNTCAACTGGACGGTCTTTGACTGGAATCAATCGAAAACCGATCGACAAGCGCTACAAGTGGCGCAAGAAATGGTGGAGAATCAAAANGAAACATTCACTTTCAATACCAACCGCAAGCTGGATGAATTGCAGCAAGAAATGGACAAAAACAGCGAAATTATTGCAACTGATAANGAAATCATCNCCTTGCGCGAAAAGGTGTTAACNGCNTCTGAATCGCAATTCAAAAACGGAGTCATTACCGCTTCTGATTACATTCAGGAACTCAGCAATTTGTTTGAAGCCAAAACGAACAAAAAAACNCACGAAATTCAACTGGCTTACGCNCNAGCCAATTANAACATTACACAAGGAACTGCCCAATAAATCAGCATCATGAAANACAACATCATTCTTTTCNTTTCAGCTTTGNCCNTAGGATTCACAGCCTGNAACAACGGTGAAACAGAAGCCGATGCCTACGGAAATTTTGAAGCNACAGAAGTCACCATTTCNGCAGAAGCCAATGGGAAAATCGAATTCCTCAANCTNGAAGAAGGCGATGAANTNAAAGCCGGAAATTTGGTTGGNTTGATNGACACNNTTCAGCTAGCTCTCAGCAANCAAGAGTTGTTGGCGAGCGAGAAAACCATTCGCGCCAAATCATCNGGAACGCTTTCGCAAATTGCCGTGTTGAAAGAGCAATTGCACACCGCTGAGTTGGAACAAACTCGCGTGCACAACATGTTAAAAGACAGTGCTGCTACACAGCGACAAGTAGATCANGCAGACGGACAAGTNCGCACNTTGAAACAGCAAATCAACAGTGTGCAAGCACAAAACGCNCCNATNTTANANGAGTTNAACTCGGTTGAAGTTCANCGNTTGAAAATTGAAGATCANNTGAAGAAATCGAAAATNGTGAATCCGATTAACGGAACTGTGCTCGACAAATATGCNGAAGCNAATGAAGTTACCGCTTATGGNNGNCCGCTCTACAAAATTGCCAATTTAGANGANCTGGAATTGCGCGTTTACCTCACCCAAACACAATTGCCNGAAATCAAAATNGGNCAAACNGTTCAGGTGCACATTGATGTNCCCGATGGCCTAAAAGATTANGAAGGAANTGTTTCTTGGATTGCTTCTGANGCTGAGTTTACNCCTAAAGTNATTCAGACCAAAGAAGAGCGTGTGAATTTGGTTTATGCGGTGAAGATTAAAGTGAAAAATGATGGNGCTTTAAAAATCGGGATGCCGGCNGAAGTGACCTTTNCAAAATGAGCATTCGCGTTGAACATATCAGCAAAGCNTATGGCCAAGTAAAAGCCGTTGATGACATTTCGTTTCAAGTGGAANCGGGTGAATTATTTGGCTTGATTGGCCCCGATGGAGCTGGAAAAACCACTTTGTTTCGCATTCTAACGACTTTGCTTTTACCCGACAACGGAGAAGCTTCTGTTGCGGGAAATGACGTGATCAAAGGCATGAAGCAAATCCGCCAAATGGTGGGTTATATGCCTGGTAGATTCTCGTTATATCAAGATTTAACAGTTGAAGAAAATCTAGAGTTTTTCGCCACCATTTTCGGAACTACCATTGAAGAAAACTACGACCTCATCAAAGACATTTACATACAAATTGAGCCTTTCAAAACCCGCAGAGCTGGTGCTTTATCGGGTGGAATGAAACAAAAGCTCGCTTTGTGTTGCGCCTTGATTCACAGTCCAACCGTGTTGTTTTTAGACGAACCAACTACGGGTGTTGACCCTGTTTCGCGCAAGGAGTTTTGGGAAATGCTCAAGCGACTCAAAGCCAAAGGAATCACCATTTTGGTTTCAACACCTTACATGGATGAAGCCGCACTTTGCGACCGCATTGCGTTAATTCAAGGTGGAAAGATTTTAGAGATTGATTCGCCAGAAAACATCGTGCAAAAACACGGCCAGGTGTTGTACAATGTGTCGGCTTCAAACACCCATCAATTGATTGTTGATTTGAAANCTTACCCTACGTGTCACAGCGTATATGCTTTTGGCGAATTCTTGCATTACACCGATNCATCAGCCGATTTCGATCCGAATCAACTGAAAGCNTATTTGGAAGAAAAAGGCCATCAAAACATNGTGATTGAACGCGGACAACCAACNGTNGAAGANGTGTTTATGGAACTGACTCCAACCGAAGAAAANGCTTAACCCATGAATACCGAAAATCGCATCATACAAGTAAACGGATTNACCAAAAAGTTTGGNGATTTNACAGCTGTGAATGAGATTTCGTTTGATGTATTCGAAGGAGAAATCTTTGGNTTTTTGGGAGCNAACGGTGCTGGAAAAACNACNGCNATGAAAATGCTGATTGGCATTTCAAANCCTACTTCTGGCGATGCACAAGTGGCNGGTTACAANGTGTTTACACAACCCGANNTNATNAAGCGCAANATTGGGTANATGAGTCAGAAATTCTCNATGTATGATGACCTCACNATCAAAGAAAACATTCAATTTTTNGGTGGAATTTACGGTTTGTCGCGCAAAGAAATCAAACAGAAATCNGANCAAGTCATGCACGAGTTNCAATTGGAAAATGCCTTTGATCAACTGGTGGGCGCTCTCCCACTCGGCTGGAAACAAAAACTGGCTTTTTCAGTNGCTTCNTTACACGACCCTAAAGTGATNTTCTTNGATGAACCCACAGGNGGTGTTGACCCCATTACGCGCAGGCAGTTTTGGGAATTCATNTACGCCAAAGCACATCAAGGCACAACCATATTTGTTACCACGCATTACATGGATGAGGCGGAATATTGCAANCGNGTTTCCATCATGGTGGAGGGCAAAATCGAAGCACTCGACAGCCCNAAAGCACTGAAACAAACGTATCACACCGATTCCATGAATGGAGTCTTTTTAAAACTGGCGCGCAACGTTGAATAAAAGGCTATGAAACGATTCATTGGATTTGTAAAAAAAGAGTTTTACCACATCATTCGCGACAGGCGAACGCTGTTGATTTTGTTCGGAATGCCGATTGCGCAAATCCTTCTGTTTGGCTTTGCCATCACCAATGAAATCCGCAATGTGAATATTGCAGTTCTGGATTATTCTAAAGATGCNGAAACACACAAAATTGTAGAGCGNATCAGTGCTTCGCAATATTTTCAAGTAAAAGCTTTGTTACACAACGAGCGTCAAATNGCTGAGACTTTTGAGCAAGGNGAAGTGAANGCTGTAGTCATTTTCGAGCCTGATTTCAGCGAGAAAGAACANACAGAACGACAAGCTTCTGTGCAACTCATNACCGATGCCACNGAACCNAACACGGCCAANAANATTGTGAATTACATTCAGTCGATTTTACTGAAACANCAACAAGAATTGAATGCCACTACGTCCATTCCGTATACCATCAATTTACACACGCGCTTGTATTACAATTCGGAATTGAAAAGCGTTTTCACCTTTGTTCCGGGTGTGATGACNGTCATCCTCATGNTGATTTCAGCNATGATGACTTCCATGTCGATTACNCGTGAAAAAGAACTCGGTACAATGGAAGTNTTGTTGGTTTCACCNCTCAATGCAGTTCAGGTGNTTGTNGGNAAAGTTTTCCCATACATTTTCTTAGCTGTAATCAANGCCATTGTGATTCTNCTCATCGGACATTTCATTCTCGGAATGCCGATAAAAGGGAGTCTGTTTTTACTGGCNTTTGAAACCATTTTGTTCATTACCACAGCACTNTCATTGGGCATNTTAATCTCGAGNATTGCCCAAACTCAACAAGCTGCTATGATGGCTTCTTTGGTTGGATTGATGCTTCCGGTAATNATTCTTTCAGGATTCATTTTCCCNATTTCGAGTATGCCACTCCCCTTGCAAATCNTCAGTAATATCATTCCAGCTAGGTGGTTCATTGTNATNATCAAAGCCGTNTTGTTGAAAGGTGCNACCATCGGTTACATCTGGAAAGAAACGCTGGTTTTNGTAGTGATGACNCTNGTATTTCTGGGCATTAGTGTGAAAAAGTACAAGATNAGATTGGAGTAAAACAGGATTATGCGGACACTCATATTCATCATACAAAAGGAGTTCAGACAGATTTTTCGGAACAAAAGCATGTTNCCGATCATCTTTGTTTTGCCCATTATCCAATTGCTGATTTTGTCGAATGCAGCTTCATTTGAAGTGAGCAACATCAAAATCGCATTTATCGATGAAGATCACTCAGCTGCTTCNCGCGAATTGATGAGCAAATTTGAAGCNTCGCAGTATTTCACAATTGCTGACTTCTTCCCTACTCAAAANCTAGCCGATGAAGCCATTGAACGTGGCGATATCGATGTGGTTATNCGCATNCCGTATCACTTTGAGCACGATTTGGTGAAAGAGCAACACACCAGTTTGAGCATCAACATCAACGCCATTGATGCCAATGCTGCTGGGATTGAAAATGTGTANGTTTCGCAAATCGCGATGGCATTCAACAAAAACATCCGNACGNATTTACTAGCACATACATCAACGGGACAACAACCCGTTCAAATTACTGCCATTCCATCNTTTTGGTACAACAAGAAATTGAACTACAAAACCTACATGGTTCCGGGAATTTTAGTGCTTTTNGTAACGATGATTACNCTNTTNCTCTCAGCCATGAACATTGTACGCGAAAAGGAAATTGGCACGTTGGAACAGATCAACGTTTCACCCATCAAAAAGTACCAATTCATCGTGGGCAAACTCTTTCCGTTTTGGATCATCGGATTGCTAATCTTAACCGTTGGTTTGGGCATTGCTAAAGTTGTTTTCAACGTTCCGATGCTCGGAAATTTGGGAACGATTTATCTGTTTACAGCTGTTTACCTCCCGCTCTTATTGGGTATGGGACTATTCGTATCCAATGTGTCTGACACCCAACAACAAGCCATGTTTCTCACCTGGTTTTTCATGGTGATTTTCATTTTGATGAGTGGCTTATTCACTCCCATTGAAAGTATGCCGGGATGGGCACAACAAATCACGCTGTTTAATCCCATTCGCTACTTCGTAGAAGTCATCCGAATGGTCTTGCTCAAAGGTGCAGGATTGCATGCAGTACAAAAACACTTTGCGGTAATTGCCGGCTATGCGGTTGTAATGAACTTCTTGGCGGTTTGGAGTTACAAGAAGACGGTTTAAGATTTCACACAAAAACGTATGTAGTTCACCCTTCGATCACTCTCTGTGACAACCCAACTCATCTTTTATCGTCTCGTCATTAATCTCTCATAAAAAACAAACAGAATATATTTTTCATACATTCACTGGTTTACTTGTATTATTAAAAACCATCCTAAATGAAACAGCTTCTATTTTTCTCTACGTTCATCCTTTTGAGCTTATCGAACCTTGCTCAAAGTAATATTGACACACTTGCCATTCAAGATTTTGATGGCAGTTCTCCCACATGGAATTACACCGGAACATTAGCCGGAACTCAATCGGGCTATGCCTCATCCTCATCCTGTATTCCCGGAACTCCTCTAGGCATTTCTGGCTCTACAGCCTGGCATGTGGTTTCCGTATCTGGTGGAAATGACATTGTTTTTAACAACACCACAATTCCAAGTGGTTACGATTCAGTTTTTATCAGCTTTCAACTTGCAGGACTCAACCTGAACAGTTCTACAGGAGGCCCCGATAATTTAGACTACGTTCTAGTAGAATACAGCTTAGATGGAGGCTCAACATACACTGCTCGCGTTCGTGTAAGAGGAGCTGTCAGTAACAATTCTTTCTGGCCTTACACCGCTTCGGGCACAGCAGAAGTCAGTTACCTTCCGGCAACAGAAGCGCTGTTCCAACCAACAAACAGCGGTTTACAAATGACCGAGGGTATTGGCTATGTAGAAATTGGTTTTCCCGGAAGTATCTCACAATTAGCCCTAAAAATCACACCTAGATCAAGTTCTTCATCAGATTCATGGTTGATTGACAATGTACTTTTAAGAGGAGAAACGCCTTGTAACAACACGACTGCTTCGATTGTAGAAACCGTTTGCAATAGCTACACTGCACCATCAGGAACTGTTTTTACCAATACAGGTATTTACAACGACACTATTCCCAATTCAACTGGATGCGACAGTATTATTACCATAGATTTAACTGTTCATTCAAGCAGTACCTCAACGGATGTGATTTCTGCTTGTAACAGTTACACTTGGATTGATGGCGTTACTTACACCACTTCAAACAACACCGCAAAAGACACTCTGGTAAATGCTATGGGATGTGACTCTATCGTAACATTGAATTTAACCATCTTGAACTCAACTTCATACACCGATGTGCAAACTGCTTGTGATAGTTTTACCTGGATTAACGGTGTTACTTACACAAGTTCAACCAATTCTGCAGTAGATACTTTAGTAAATGCTGTCGGTTGTGATTCAATCGTAACATTGGATTTGACGCTCTTAAATTCAACAACGTATACCGATGTGCAAACAGCTTGCGAAAGCTTCACCTGGATTGATGGAAACACCTACACAGCGAGCAACAATTCTGCAACTTACACATTAACCAATGCTGCTGGGTGTGACTCTATTGTAACACTTGACTTAACCATTGATTCTATTGACGTTTCCATTTCTGTAGTAGACACCGTGGGGAATCTTACGCTTTTTGCCAATGAAAATGCAGGTATAGCAACAGGCTACCAGTGGTTAGAATGTTTAGGTGACGGTCAGTATAATATCTTGACAGGAGATACACTTTCAACTTTTGCACCAGCAACTTCTGGAGAATATGCTTTAGTGGGCTTCAATGCATTCGGTTGTTCAGATACCACAGACTGTGTTACTGCCATTGGTACAGGCGTTGAAGATGCTGATGCAAAAGCGCTCGCTTTATCGGTTTACCCCAACCCAACACAAGGTGAAGTCACCATTAATTTTGAAGAAGTTCAGCAAAACGTATCAATTACCATCACCAACATTAGCGGACAAATTATTGAAAGGCAAACCTTAAAAAGCGGTCGTCAGGTAACACTTCAACTGGAAGGCAGTGCGGGAATATATTTCTGTACTATTTCAACAGACAAAAATATCTACCGAACCATCCGATTGGTCAAACGATAAGCATTTGTTCAAAACTATAATCAGGACTCTCTCGAAATCAGTTTCGGGAGAGTTTTTTTAATACATTTACCGACTATTGCCCTCTAAGCACCTTACAGCATGAAACAGTTCTTACTTATCCTAACTTACAAGCATTTCCTTGTCTTCTTTTGCACAAGACATCAATACAAAGACCACTGCCTGAAACTACTACAACATGGCTTCAAGCACATAACTGCACAACATTATATGAAAATAATAATAAACTATACCATCACTCGTTTGGAACTACATTAGGGTATTTTTAGCCTCTGATAACATATAACTCTATTAATACTTTACTTTCATGAAACACACCTTATTCGCTTTAGTAATGCTTTTTAGTATTGCTTCTTTTGCACAAAACACAATACTAAAAAAACTCAGTTTGGGAGTAACCTATTCACCCAATTACAGTTATCGAACGCTTGCAAAAACAAAGTATGATTATACCAAAGAAGGCAGAGACAAATACTCAAACGCCATTTATGGTTTTTCAACAGGCATTAGAGCAAACTACCAATTGAATCAACGATTTTCTGTTTCTCTAGGCGTAGAATATGCTTCAAAAGGCTACGAATATGAACAGAGCGTTGAAATGGACATGTATCCTGATTACTCGGGAACATTACCAGCCTACCATACTGATTACTACAAAGATAAATTTGAATACTTGGATATTCCGGTAACCGTACATTACCAATTTTTACAGCGAGAACATATTTACCTAAAAGTATTGGCGGGGATCTCTAGTAATGTCTACCTTAACAGTGAAACTACTGTAAAAATCAGCTCACCTTTCAATAATGAAGATTTTACTCAACAAGGCGATGCCTCACAATTCAATGCAGTTAATTTTTCTGGAATTGTTGGAGTTGGTGTGGGATATCAGCTAACAGATAATTTCACTTTCAATTTAGAGCCGGTATTCAGACATGATTTCACATCCGTGTATAGTAGCAGTGACACTAAAGAATATCAATATTCTTTTGGTGCTAATGTTGGTCTATTTTTAGGGTTTTAATCTTTCAACTATGCTTTCTATAAGAGGTAGAGGATGCTTCATTTTTTTCTTCTTTTTACTCATTCAAAAGTTTTTGTACTCACAAGAAAATCTTGAATTGATTTTTGAGCAACATGAAGTCCTTCAAAAAAGTGCTATGGGTTTCACCCGTCCGTTTCAATTAACCAATGGTAAAATTCCAACAGACAATGAAATTGTAAGCATCAAATTCCCCAGCGAATTTGATTCAAAAGACACCTCTTATTTTACAATTTACTTTACCGGGCAACAAAAAGGTTTGTTTGAAAAATCAACGGTATGCTTGCTTGGGCATGATAGCGTATCCGATTACAAAATTTGGGTAGACCATAACAATGATTTGGATTTTTCTAACGACCCTGTAATTGAAGCTGGTAACGATTCTAGCTTCATCATCAGGCTTCATCATGCAAACAATAGCAACGCAATTTTTCCTGTAAGGTTTGAGAAGTTTAAATTTCCAGACTCTACCCCTATGGGTAGTGGAGGAAAGCAAGATGACGGTTCAATTATGAGATCTCCTAAATATTGGCTGGCCGATCAACGCATGAATACCAGATCTACCGTAGTTGAAACCGATGGAAGAACGTATAAAGTTGGGCTTTTTGATGCTAACTGTAATGGAAAGTACAATGACATTGGCAAAGATTTATTAATGGTCAACATCGATAGTTCGCTTGCTTTATCTACTCAAGTTATTAAGGGAGCTAATCTGTTATCAGACACAATGCTTATTGAATTGAACCATGAAGTTTACCGCTTAACAGAGCTTACTGAAAACGGAGCTACAGCCCGTTTAGAAAAATCAAACTTAAACTATAAGTCTCCGCTTCGAATAGGAGCCACAGTAACCGATTTACAGCTTTTGAGTATTGATAGTACAACAAACTCTCTTGCTGCGTTATACAGCAAGAAAAAATACACCATGTTGTACTTCTGGGGCTCTTGGTGCGGAGGTTGCAAATACCAATTCAAAGACATTAAAGACCTCTCTACAAATTATGCCGATCAATTGACCGTAATTGCTTTGAACTATGGAGACACCCCAGAGTTTATCTCCAATTACCATGCTGAAAATCAACTCAACTGGTGGCAAGGAACATTAACCAAAGAAGTAGAAACCTATTTTAGCATTGACGGCTATCCAACTTGTATTTTAATCGATCAAGAAGGTACCATTTTGAGCTATGAACACAATTCCCTGGCGATTAAAACAATGTTAGAAAACGTTAAAGAGGAGACGAAGTAAGGCTCTACAAGAAATAATCGTCTGTAATTATCTTTATCCCATGAAAGGAACTGAACTACATTCTGACAGGTTACGATTAAGGTTGATCTCTCTTACTGATTTAGCGGTCATTCACGAGTTGCATTCTTTGCCTGAAACAGATGCATACAACACATTGGGCATTCCAAACAACATTGATCAAACCCGTGGAATTATTACTGCATGGATTTATGAAAATTTGAGTAAAACTCCCCGGCAAATCACTTGGGCTATTGAACATAAATCCGATGCTGCTTTTATTGGATTAATCGCGCTAAAACCCGGCAACGAGAAGTTTAAATCTGCCGAAGTTTGGTACAAGCTACACGTCAATCATTGGGGAAAAGGTTATGCTACGGAAGCACTAAAAACACTCATCAACTATGGTTTTGATGTCTTAGGACTACACCGCATAGAAGCCGGTTCTGCAGTTAACAACATTGGATCAATCAGAGTATTGGAAAAAGCAGGCATGACCCGCGAAGGACAAAAAAGAAAAGTGCTGCCCCTCAAAACAGGTTGGTCTGACAATTATGAATATGCCATCCTTGAAACGGATTTGAGAGATTAACATCAATAGACCTGAAAAGTAATCCTCCCCATTTTGTACTATTGCCATTTGTTGTGTAACGCTAAAAACATGTCATGAACACATTAAGCCTTCCGGATGAGCTAACCCTAGACCAACAGAGTGCCGTTCAGGTGTTTGATTACAACAACTCGCAAGAGCTTTCCAGACAACAAATTATCCTGAACAACAACACCATTAGTTTTTTGGTTGAAGGCTACAAAGAAGTTGTTTTTGACAATGCTCCCTTATCTGTTGATAGTTCCAAATTTGTGCTGATGAAGTCGGGCAAATGCCTGATGACAGAGCGCCTTTCTAACGTTCACCATTACAGAAGTATTCTCTTGTTCTTTTCCAACGAAGCATTGTTGAATTTCATTCGAAAAAATGACATTGAAATTGTAGCTCCCCATACACAACGTTCCGTTTTTTCTTTTCAGTACGATGCTTTTACCAAGCGGTTTACTGACAGTTTAATAGACATTTCAACACTTTCTAAAAGTGTGCAATCCAAATTATTGGAAGTAAAATTAGAAGAGATATTACTCTACCTTACTGAAATTTACGGCAACGAATTTCTTTTTGCGCTAGCCTACAACAACNACGATACTGCGCAACAGTTTATTCAAACTATTGAGAGTAATTTACTGAGTAAACTTACCCTTAAAGAACTGGCCTTTTTGTGCGGNATGAGCATTTCNACCTTCAAACGTAAATTTGAGCANCACTATGCCATCTCTCCCATCAAGTGGTTTCAAAACAAGCGGCTCGAACACGCACATTTTTTAATGGAGCACGAAAGAAAAAGTGCTTCCGAAATTTATTTTGAAATAGGGTATGAAAACCTATCGAGCTTTATTCAGGCCTACAAAGGAAAATTTGGAACAACCCCTAAACAACACCACAAAAGTTGAGCTTTTAGCAATACTTTTTGAGCAGTCCGCTACAGCATAAAGGCATACCTCTACCCTAAATTTGCCAAAACATTTAAAACCAAAAACAATGAAAGCAGCAAATTTACTTTTCGTGTTGGCCCTCTTTTGCACAACAACACTTTTCGCACAAAACACCTTTACCCTGTCCAGCAAAGATTTGGGAGGTGAAGCCACTAAAACACAAGAATTCAACGGTTTTGGCTGTTCAGGCGAAAACGTTTCTCCTCAGTTATCTTGGCAAAATGCACCTGAAGGCACCAAGAGTTTTGCCGTTACCATGTACGATCCGGATGCTCCAACAGGAAGCGGATTTTGGCACTGGGTAGTTTTTGACATTCCGGCTAACGTTAACGAATTGGTTACCAATGCCGGAAATGTAAGTCTTGAACTTGCACCGGAAGGAGCCATTCAAAGCATTACCAACTATGGCATTCAAGGATTTGGTGGCCCTTGTCCGCCAGAAGGACACGGATTGCACCAATACATCATTACCGTACACGCTTTAAAAACCGACAAACTCGGTTTAGATGCCTCTACCAATCCGGCAGTAGTAGGCTTTAACCTTTGGGCTAACACATTGGCAAAAGCCAGTATTGTAGCCTATTACCAACGATAGGTCACAACCAATACAGCATTAAGTAAAGGCTTTACTTCAAGTTTCAACCTTGAGGTAAGGCCTTTTGTTTTTGGATGAACAAACAATTCATTTTTAGCTTTGCCAAATGAAGAAAGTTAAGCTCAGCAAAAAAGAATGCAAGAAACTTTTTAAAGAAGCTTATGCACTTGCATTTGAAAATGAGCAAACTACTCCGCCATGGAATAAGATCTTTAAGCTGTGGCTTAAAGCCGCTAAAAATGGACATACAAGAGCTCAGTTTTATACAGGAGTTTGTTACGACAACGGATTCGGCACAAAAAAAAACCTTAAAAAAGCTTTTAACTGGTACCTTAAGGCAGCCCATAATGGCATGATGGAGGCCCAATACAACATTGGATTTTTCTACTCGAATGGCGAACTAGTTGAGCAAAATAAAAACACAGCCGTTCATTGGTTTTCTTTAGCTGCCCAACAAGGAGACATGGAAGCTCAACGCGATTTGGGTTACTGTTACTTTTATGGCAAAGGTGTACAACAGAATTTTAAAACTGCTATTCATTGGTATAAAAAAGCTGCCGCACAAAAAGACAACAAAGCACTTTACAACCTCGGACTATGCTATGAGTATGGAGATGGTGTTAAAAAATCATCTGCCAAAGCAAAAAATTACTACAAAAAAGCCAAAAAGTTAGGTCACGAAAATGCCGGTGAAAGACTAGAGCAACTCAAAAAAGACAAACACAAAGGCTAAGCTTCCTTCTCTATTTCTTCTGTTTTCTCATTCCTTTTCCCTATACCCTCTCCTCACTTGTGACTACACACACATCATCACTACTCATTATTTTTCACACAATAGGCTATTTTAATGATTTTCAACACACTACAAACAGACTTATTCTTCTAGATTTGGCAAGAACAAACAAAACCAAGTATATATTTTCTTCACTCTTTTACCTGAAATAAAACCAATGTGCATTCTATTTTTCTTGAAGGAGAGAAATAATAAAAATCAATTCAAAAAATAAACACAATAAAAAATGGCTAAATACGAAAAAGTAGGTGAGGTTTACAGAAGAAAGCCCAACAATAACAAATGGGTATGGATTGTTGGGGTAATAATATTTCTTGCGATAATTGGAAAATGCTCAGGATCCTAATTTATATATCAAATAATCAACAAAGAGTTCCAATTAATGTAATTGGAACTCTACTTATTTAATAATCATTTTTTCCATGTGTCATACTTGGGATCTTTTCAATTTCCATTTGGTGCTCTCCCCACTCTCTTAAAAGGTTGATGAACGGAATCAGTTTTTTGCTCGAATCTGTTAACGAATACTCTACTTTAGGCGGAACTTCGTGATATACTTTCCGGTTGACAAGCCCATCACTTTCCAACTCTCGCAGAGTTTGTGTCAACATTTTGGTTGTGATATTTTTTAAGCTTCTGCGCAATTCACCAAACCGTAGTACCTCATTATTGGACAAATACCATAATATGCGTCCTTTATACTTTCCGCCAATTCGCCTAAAAGCATAATCAACGGCACAAATAGGTTCTTCTATACTTTTTTTACTCATTTTCACACCTCTTATTACCTGATAATCAGTAATAGTTTCTTTTTAGTAGCTAAAGTACCAAAAAGTAGGTACTTGAATAAAGTAAACTATCGTGCTAATTTAGTCGAAAATTAATTCCATGAACAGAAGAACAGCCCTTAAACTAAGCGCCCTTTCCAGTAGTCTTATAGCCGCACCATCACTTATGAGTTTTACAAAAAGTAAACAACAATCAAGAGATAAAGCGCAAAACAACACTTCTGGTTTCCTGCAATTTCAAATGGGCGATTTAGACCTATTGATGCTTTCCGATGGTTATGTCCCTTTACCCTCAATACAACCCATTGTCGCCCCGGATACCAGTGCTTCCGATGTAAACCTTACAATGGCTGAAATTTTCCAAAAGACCAAAGATGTGGAACTCGGCCTCAACATCTTACTCATCAACAAAGGAGACCGGAAAATATTAATCGATACAGGTATTGGTTCACATTTTGATTCTTCAGGAGGATGGCTACCACAAAGTCTGGAAAAAGCCGGAATAGCTACCGATGAAATCACTGATATTTTCATTACACATGCACACAGAGATCACATTGGTGGCATTTTAGACCAAGAAGGAATCCTTATTTTCAAAAACGCCACTTATTACATTTCACAAGAAGAATTTGATTTCTGGACAGGTAAAAACCCTGACTTTTCAGCCTCTAAATACCAAGGAGACCACCAGAAAAGCATTGCCTTTTCCAGCACTATTTTGCGAAAAATTGAAGACAAAATCCATTTTTACCAATCCGGAGATGTTTTGTTTGATTGCCTGAAAACAGAACTTGCAGCGGGGCATACTCCCGGACACACTATTTTTTCACTCTTTTCAAAAGATCAGTCATTAACCCATATCGTAGATATTGTTCACCACCAGCTACTCATCGAAAAACCCCACTGGGGAATTCAGTTTGATGTTGATTTTAACAAAGGAATAGCAACCCGAAAAAAAGTACTCCAAAAAATGGCAGAGCAGAAAGACCTTTTACTTTCCATGCATCTTCCTTGGCCGGGAATGGGACACATTATCCAAACCGGTGATGCTACTTTTAAATGGATTCCTCTCGCCTATTCAACGCCTAAAAGAGTCTCGTTGTAAAACAGCAAGTTGAGAACTTTCAGTGAAAGTTGAGTCCATAAAGAATGTGCACACACGCTGTTAAGTCCCTTTGCATCAAGGCAAAAGGACAAAGAAAAACAACTATCACACTGAATGAGTGAGGCTCGAGCTCGTATCGAAACATAGACAGGAGTTAAAATGAGCCGTGTCTCCTTCGATACATCTTCATTGCCCTTCGACTCCGCTCAGGGCGCAAAAGACACTCCCGATGACACTATAACTCTATAACAGAAATCACCTATTCCCCCACAAAAACAGGAAATCCCTATCCTCTATACGCGGAAAGTTTTATTTTTCGAAAGGACAAATAACTCCAATAAAAAAATCAAAACAGGATAAGAACCAAAAACCGTACTTATCCCCTGTTGTGTGTAATTGAAACAGACGAATAAATAATGAGTGAAAATAGAATTAAATTTAAAAAGGAGCGGATTACTTTAGGTATTCTTTTTATCAGCTTAATGCTTATCTCGTCAATTTGTTTTTTAATAGTTCCTGAGAAATTTATTAGAAATGTGTTTATGAAGATTGAACATATTCAGATTGTAGGTGTCTTAGGTATTCTGTATTTTTCGACTTTGCTGTATTCCTTTTTGGCTATTCTTCCAAGAAAATATGCTATCATAATTTCAGATGATTTCTTAATTGATAATTCAAAGTATGAATCTTTAGGGAAAATTAAATGGACTGATATTTCTGGGATAAAAAGATTCAAGAAAAGGAATATTGAAATCTCTTTAAAAGTGGATTTATACAGTAGTAAAAAAAGAAGTTTGCTAAAGAAATTTCTAACGTTTATGCACAACTGGAATAATAATAACCGAATCCTAATTTCAAGTGCTCTAACGGACAGTAATATTGAAGCTCTTTATGAGGAAATCAAAAATGCATATAGAACTAGTAAATAATACACAACACCATGCAAAAATACATTAAAACGCATTTTACATTAAACGTTGTGCGTCATTTGACAGAAACATCCAAAATGAATGGATAACCTATTAAACTATATACGTTCTTTAACAACCTTTTCAGATGAGAGTTGGGAGTTGCTACAATCTGCTTTGACTAATAAAGAATTTAAGAAAGCTGACTTTTTACTACAAGAAGGAGAAATATGTAACTCACTGTTTTATATTAATAAGGGGTTCGGTAAAAGTCAATATGAAATTGACGGGACAATAAAAAACACTGGATTTTTCTTTGAAAACGAAATTGCAACCAACATCAACAGTTTTGGGAGTGGACTTCCTTCTGAATACAATATTGTTGCTTGTGAGCCTATGGAAACAATCGTTTTTGATAAAAATCAACTTTTCCATTTAGCCAAACAATCTAGGGAGATTGAGACTTTAGGCCGTAATTGTATTCGCTTATTTGCATCCAAACAAGAAGAACTTTCTAAAATTCATCAGCTATACAATACCCAAGAGCGGTATGAATACATAGAAAAGACGTATCCTCAATTTTTACAAAGGGTATCACTTTCTCAATTGGCTTCATTCCTTGGTGTTACCAGAGAAACACTAAGTAGAATACGCAAAAAAAGAATTTCTTGATTTTGTGACAAATGTCTCAGCTTATTAAAACAGATACTCTCCACTTTTGCTTAAACTAAAATTTGAAATATGTTACAAAAGATTGGCAAGGAAAATAACGTTCTGACTTGGTTTGAAATACCTGTTTTAAATACTGAGAGAGCAAAAAAATTTTATGAAACGATATTTGATATAGTGATGACCACTAAGGTTTTTGAAGAAACAAATGAGGAATTAACCTTTTTTCCTTTTGACCCAAATGTTAAACAGGCACTTTCAGGTAGAGTTACGGGTGTTTTATCAAAATCAAAAGACAGAACACCAACTGAAAAAGGAATATTCGTATATCTAAATGCTAGCCCGACTATT
The DNA here is from genome assembly GCA_002705995.1 of Crocinitomicaceae bacterium. Lineage (GTDB taxonomy): Bacteria > Bacteroidota > Bacteroidia > Flavobacteriales_G > Salibacteraceae. The sequence goes on from PAJI01000008.1 coordinate 31,296, forward strand.
CAAACTGTAATTGATAAAGTTGAAAAAGCAGGAGGAAAAGTTCTCGTTCCAAAAACCGAGGCACCTTTTGGTTTATTTTCAATTATTATGGACTCGGAAGGAAATCGAATTGGACTACATGCGGGAAAATAAAAAAACGAACGCACAACAATGGCTACTGCCCTGAGTGACAACAACGCTTTTTAACAAGAACGTTAGCAAACATCTAAAATGACAAGGAGAATGTTCTTTTCAATTTTGACAATTATTTGTCTGACTTCATGCTCAGAAAAATTTAAACTAATTGACCCAACTGAATTCAATAAAAAGATTGAAACACGAACTGATATTGCTACTGCGAAACAGTTAATTAAAATCTATTACAACTATCCACTTAATGAAGGTACACCTAAGCTTGAAATAGAAAGTAAAGAATTAGGTAACGGATTAATAGAAGTTACACTAATTCATGATGGACAAGAAGATGATTCCCAAAGAGCAATCAAAATTGTTATGACCGGTGAACTAATCGGTCAAAAATGGACTGTTCATGAAATCAAAACAAATAGGAAATGTTGGGACGGACGTGGACATACCAATTGGGGAACTGAATGGTGCAATTAGCAAATGACAAGAATCGAATTCATAGAGTTTTTGAGAGAATTCAGAAAAGACTTAGAAGAGAATAAATCCGATTGGGAAAACAAAACTCTTGAAGACTTTCTCGAAGCAATGGAAGCATATACCGAAGATATTCAAGGTTATTACGATAACATGAAAATGAACATCGATGCTGACCAACCAACCTGGGAGAACTTTAAAACCATCCTTAAAGGCGCTTCTATGTATGAATAACAGAAGAAAAAACTCATGCCCTCAAACAATTACCTTGCTATAACACCACATTTTGGTTGGTTTTTGGGACAATTCACCCACAACCTTCAACACCAACATTACGCCTTGCAATTGAGCATGGCACTAGACGCTCCGCTTACCGTACAAACAGAAAACGAAACGTTAACAACAAACACAGCTGTATTGCTCAAACCCAATGTACCACATCGGTTAACTTGTGAAGCACAGCACTTGCTGGTCTTAATCAATCCGGCCTCTACCATTGGTCATTTTTGGAATCAACTTACTCCACAAAACAGTGCACGAATCACCACTCAACCCGTGCAACAATTGCAACAAACAGCCATGCGTTTTTTGAACAACACGCTAAATGCAACTGATTTCAGCGCACAAATCCGTGCACTTTTTGCGCAATACGATTGTTTCTGCAATGAATTTGTTCACCGTGGTGATGCACGCATAGAACAAGCCATTACCTATTTACACCAGCATTCTGAGCGCATTGTAGCGCTAGAAGAAATAGCCGAACACTGTCACCTTTCGCCCTCACGGTTTCAGCATTTGTTTAAAAACACTACAGGAATGTCTTACCGTAGAGCACAACGCTGGAACAAACTTACCCAAGCCCTTCCCTACCTTGGGCAAAAATCGCTTACCGAATTAGCACACGAAGCCGGTTTTGCAGACAGCGCCCATTTTAGCCGTACATTCAAAGAAAACTTCGGATTTTCCCCTCGCGAGGTACTAAAAGATAGCCGGTTTATTCAAGTTTAACCAGTTTACAGATCAGAGGTTTGTAGCATCAAAATTTAGAACAATGCAAACTCTTTTAGCAACAACACCTCTCCTCGATTATCAACACCCTACATTGCAACAGCTGGTTGCAAAACGACAATGGAATACGCTTGCAGCATTTGACAAAATTCAACAGATTTACAACTTTGTCCGCGATGAAATTCAATTTGGTTACAACACTGCCGATAACATTGCAGCTTCGGCTGTATTGAAAGATGGCTATGGTCAATGCAACACCAAAGCTACCCTACTCATGGCCTTCCTTCGTGCTGTAGGCATTCCCAACCGCATACACGGTTTTACCATTCACAAAGCTTTGCAAAAAGGAGCTATAACAGGGTTAGCCTACCGGCTTTCGCCAGATGATATTTTACACAGTTGGGTAGAAATTAACTACAACTCTACGTGGCAAGCTTTAGAAGGAGTTATTCTTGATCAACCGTATTTAACCGCTCTTCAAAAACAATTTACTTCCTGTAAAACTACATTTTGTGGTTATGGTGTAGACACCGATGAGTTTGAAAAACCTACTATCCACTGGAACGACAACAATACTTACATTCAAGACAGAGGCATCAATCAAGATTTTGGCATATTTGATTCTCCTGATGCTTTTTACACCGAACACCAACAACAGCTATCACCTTTGAAAAAATGGATTTTTCAACATGTTATTCGCCACCAAATGAACCGAAACGTAAATCGCATTCGCAACAGCGTTAAGCAATAGTTTAGAGGTTGTAAATTTCAGGAACGCTAAAAAGGCTTGTACTCCTCACCTTTCAAAAAACAATGCATTTAGCAAGTTTTGGGTTTTCTATGCACCTCTACCTCCATTACATTTGTTGGTGCAAAAATGTGTAGTGCATGAACAAACAAGAAGACATCAATTACAAGCGAATAGCTGAAGCCATTGAATACATTCAACAAAATTTTGCGCAACAGCCAACGCTTGAAGAAATAGCCGAGAAAGTACACTTAAGTCCTTTTCATTTCCAACGGCTTTTTACCGATTGGGCTGGAGTTAGCCCTAAAAAGTTTTTGCAATACATCAGCGTTCAACATGCCAAAAACATCTTAAACAGTTCTTTATCTACACTGTCTGAAACGGCTCATGAAACAGGACTTTCCGGTACTGGAAGGCTTCACGATTTATTTGTAAAAATTGAGGGCATGACGCCCGGGGAGTTCAAAAACAAAGGAAAAAACCTGATCATTAATTACAGCTATGCAGCAAGTGTGTTTGGTACTGTTTTGATCGCCTCTACCCCTAAAGGCATTTGTTACATGGGTTTTTCAGATGACAAAGCCGCTGAGTTTGAAGCTTTAAAAAAGCGTTTCCCTAATGCTTTATTCGTACAACAAACAGATGCTATTCAACAAAATGCACTGCAAATTTATACGCAAGACTGGAGCAAAATCAACACCATAAAATTGCACTTAAAAGGCACAGACTTTCAGTTAAAGGTTTGGGAAGCTTTACTTAAAATCCCTACGGGAAATTTAACCACTTACGGCACTGTTGCCAACGCCATTCAAAAACCAAAAGCATCAAGAGCAGTTGGAACCGCCATTGGAAGCAATCCCATTGCATTTTTAATTCCTTGCCACAGAGTCATTCAATCAACGGGAGTTTTTGGAGGTTACATGTGGGGACCTACCCGAAAAACGGCCATTATTGGTTGGGAAGCTTCAAAAGTCAACGCTCCTAATTAATGAAAACAAATGCGAGCGCCCAACAAAGAGATAAAACACATTGATTTAAGCAATCGTGAACTCTACCTTAAAATCAGACAGCGAGAAATTGCTTATGCCGGAAATCAAAACTTAAAGATTTACGGAACGCTACAGTGCATATCTGGCAAGCGAATGAAAAAAGAAAACCGCGTGTTTTTCAAAACCGTTCAACAAGCAACAACATTGGGCTACAGACCTTGCGGACATTGCCTTAAAGCAGACTACATTATTTGGAAAAATGGACTTATTTAACAACAACCCAACTCCTAATTTATTGCCACAAGACGGTGAAGTGCTTTATTACGGAAAGATCTTTGACCACGAAACAGCCCAGCATTACCTCACCCAGTTGTTGAACACCATCCAATGGGAAAACGACAGGGCCATCATTTTCGGGAAATTGATTATTACTCAGCGTAAAGTAGCCTGGTATGCTAACGAACCTTACGATTACACCTATTCTAAAATCACAAGACAAGCATTGCCTTGGACAAAAGAGTTGTTGGCATTAAAAGAGATCGTAGAACTCCAAACCGGTGAACAGTTTAATGCTTGCTTGCTGAATCTCTACCACAATGGCTCAGAAGGCATGGCTTGGCACAGTGACGATGAAAGAGATTTAAAAAAAGACGGAGCCATTGCCTCTTTGAGTTTTGGAGCTGAACGTAAATTCTCTCTCAAACACAAAGCCTCTAAGAAAACAGTTTCGGTTATGTTAGAAAAAGGCAGCTTGCTGGTCATGAAAGGAGCCACACAAACACATTGGCTACACCGCCTACCTCCTACCAAAAAAGTAAATCGCCCAAGAATAAACCTCACCTTCAGAACCATGGAAGGTTAACTCCGCAAGTATCGGGTTTTACACACGCTTCTCCCCAGATAGTTTTGCATCAGATAAATTCCTAACAATACAATCATGCAAACACTAAAAAACAGCGTTATTTTAATTACAGGAGCAAACAGAGGCATAGGCCAATCACTTGTTAAAGCTGCTCTGGAAAAAGGAGCTCATAAAGTTTATGCCACTTGTCGCGATTTAAGCAAAATGCCAGATTTCGGAGACGAAAGAGTTGTTCCATTGGCATTAGACATTACCAATGCTTCACAAGTAGCCAATGTCTTAAAAGCAACTACAGACATACAAGTATTGATTAACAATGCTGGAGTACTCAATGCCGGGACAATACTTAACGGTGAAAGGAGTACAATTGAACAAGATATGGAGGTTAACTATTACGGAACGCTTAATATGATGAGAGCATATGCAACCGTACTAGAAAACAATTCGCCTTCAAGAATAATCAACATAACTTCAATTGTAGCATATTCTCCCTTACCGTCTATTGCAGGATATGCAGCATCAAAAGCAGCTCTTCTTTCAGCAACGTATTCCGTAAGAATTGAACTGGCTAAAAAAGGAGTTACTGTACATGCTGTAAACCCGGGAGCGATTGATACTGACATGAACAAAGGGAGCGATTGGGACATGCCCTCACCTGACATTGTTGCTCAAACCATTCTAGACAAAGTAGAAAACAATGAATTGGACATTATTCCAGAAGAAATAGGTCTTGGGATGTACAATGCATGGAAAGAATCTCCTTCAAAATTAGCAGAGATGTTTCACAACATGTACCACAACAATTAAAAGACAATCCCCTAAAACATTCATTGTATTTGTTTTTCCTGCATAACGGACTAACCACCTACTTTTACAGTATACCTAGCAAGGAAACACTTCTTTCAAACAACTAGCACTAAGCACTGATATTTAACTTCTTACACTATTGCCATTGTTGTTTTTTCTTCTACCTTCGAGTTGAACAAACAAACTGAACGATGCATTACAAACTTCAACTCTTGGGCAATTTACGCCCTGTACGCTCGTCTAAAAAGTATATTCTAAAAGACAGCATTCTCTTATAAAACACTTTGTACTAAACATCAATTGAAGGTAGCACAATCTATTGTGTTCATCTTTTATTGCCATACTCTGGTATCACTGAATTATTCATCCTTCTCAAAAAACTTAATCCTATGACTTTTCTCTCCCAAAAAGGCTTTTTTAAAGCCACTATGCTTCTTTTATTCTTTACATCCTTAACTCAAGCACTATTAGCTCAAACACCTGTCTACCAATCATTTTCGAGATCTATACCCAATGTAGCATACGAAACATTAAAAGAATTTCAGACCAACAGGCGCAAAATTGACCTATTGGCTTTCAACCGTGATGACCAGTGGGTTTTAGTATCAGACAATTACAGAAGCTACAGCAACGTAGAATACTTTAACAACAATGGCCTACGTCCAAAAATCACAGAATATGTAAATGCAGGGTTACACATCGATGCTATTGCTTTTGCCCCGAACAATGCTTGGGTGTTAATAGCAGAAGACCATCAATGGTTTAGAAATGTTCGTTATTTCAAATCTATTGGACTGTATGATAAGCTAAGAGATTTAAAGCGTTTGAATAAACGCATTGCTTCCGTATCGATTGGGCCTAGCAACTGTTGGGTAGTAATAACCAAAGACGGTGGAATTTACTATAGCAGTAACCTCAGAACTAAGGTTCCAACATTGTGGTACTTACTGATTGATTGTAAAAACAATGCAAAAAGGCCAGTTCAGTTTGTAAACATTATTCCTCCGCTAAGTAGACAAAGAAACTACCCACAAGGTGTAAGATGGGTGCTAATTGCAGATGATTACTATTGGTCTGACAACTGGACTACAGAAGCTAAAAATAAACTAGAAAACTACCGAAGCAATAATTGGGAAGTCCATTATGTTGCTCTTCGTCCCTCTGGTGGTTGGTCTATTATAGCTAACAATAGTTTTGTTGCGGAAACTTCTAACCAAACAGCCTCTACTCTTGAACGAGGTCTAAGAACATCTTCTAGCAGCGCTATAAAGTATAACATTTACGAACGAATGAAATACCATAATGTACCCGGAGTTAGCATTGTGGTTATAAAAAATGACAGTATTGCTTTAGCACGTGGTTATGGAACTGCTAAGGCCAACACAGACGAACCCGTCTTAGCCAACAGAACACTCTTCCCTGCGGCTTCAATGAGTAAAGCAATGGCATCTTTAGCATGGACATTACTCGCTTCTTCCAAACCGAACCTTAGCATCGATGATGATTTGGAAGAGATCGTAAGTAACTTTAGGTTATCAAGAAGATCTCACTTCATGCAATGGTACAATGCCATGCTCAGCACAGACTCGAGAGTAAAAAATATTACTGTTCGCCAATTACTCAGCCATACATCAGGGTTAAATACTCATGGTGTAGGACAAGACAGTCTAAATAATGTTGGAGGTTTAGATGATATTTTAATGAATGGAAACTCTCCCAGAGTTACCTTTAACAATTCTCCAGGCACTATTTGGGATTATTCAGGTGGGGGCTATACTGTGGCTGAAGCTTTGCTTGAAGCCATTACCGGCAGTAGTTCAAAAACTTATGTAGATAGAAAAATATTAACTCCTTTAAACATGCATAAAAGTAGGTTTGACACTCCCTCCGGAGTATACTATGCCATAGGTCATGACTCAAATGGAATCCCTATATCTAGAGGAGATTGTCCCGGAGAATTTGCCGGTGGCCTTATTACTACCCCAACAGAATATGCCCAGTTTGTACTTGCTCTTATGAATGATGGTAAAGTGAATAATAGCCAGTTATTCCCGAAAGCTAACATAGACCTTATGCTGACTAACAATGTTAAATTTTCTTTCATTGCACCATGCACGAATAGTTGTACCACTTGTTTTGCAAAAGCTGGGTCTTCCGAATCCACTAAATGTGCTGCACCATTCAGAAATTTTGAATCAAACACTAGCCCAAAAGCAATAATACGCTATGGCCTGGGGCTAAATTTCAGCGAACAAACTCATGGAAACAATTATCCCAACCGCTTTAGTCACGGGGGAAAATTTAACAATGGATACAGATGCCGCTTTTGGGCTTATAAAGAAATAGATGAAGCCATTATTATTATGACCAACGGTACAAGTGAATGGACAGATAGTAGTGGCAATACACGTGGAGCTAATGAACTAATTCTCGAGATAAGACAAAGCTTTTTCGATAACTACTAAACCAATAAAGAGAGCTATCAGAAATGGATGAACAAATATCCACTTAACCTTTCTATAATTTATTTTGGTAGTTCTCTTTACTTTTTTCTCTCATCTTTGCCACTCACCCATTTTCTTATTCGAGTATGGAACTCTCTTTTCAAATAGCAGGGATAATTGGTCCCGTTTTAATGGTATTGATCATATCAGAATACCTGAATTTTGACATTTGGAAAGACGTGCACCCTACGCTGGTTTATTTAAACGGTTTGGTATTTCTCATCTTAGGCGTAACCGTTATTCGATTGCACAACTATTGGAGTTTTCAATGGGAAGTATCGATAACTATTTTTGGCTGGCTTATGGCGCTAGCAGGCATCCTTCGCATGTTTTTTCCAAAAGCAAAGCAACTCAGTAAAAGCACTTTTACCAACTTGGTTTTGCTACTGCTTTTTCTTTTTGGAACATTTTTAACAGCTAAAGCCTATTTTCTCAATTGAGCTATGCATAAAAAAGAAAATCACTTTAAACTATCCGATGCTGAATTTGAACTTCAATTCAGAAATTGCACGTTAAATCCGGCTGATTTTTCACACGAGGCACACATAAGACTCGCCTGGATTCATATCCGTCAATACGGCATTGAACAAGCCGAAAAAAACATCCAAACTCAATTGCAACAGTTTGTAGCAACTTTAGGAGCTACAGACAAATACCACACTACACTAACAATTGCTGCGGTAAAGGCCGTTTATCACTTTATGCTTAAAGCGCACGCTACCAGTTTCGAAGGTTTCATAACCGAATTCCCCCAACTAAAACATAATTTCAAAGGGCTAATTGAAGCTCACTACAGCTTTGATGTTTACACCTCTGCAAAAGCTAAAGCAACCTACCTCTCTCCCGATTTACTTCCTTTTGATTGAGTAATACGCTATAAGACGTTAAAGGAAAGAGGCTTTATTAAACTGAACTCCTGTAGCAACAGAATCGTTTAATTTTGAACCCTACTTCACAAGAATGATGTTCTAATAAAATGGCAAAAGATAAACCCAGACTGGCCAGACTAACGGCAATTTTAACGCAACTACAAGCCAAACAAATTGTTACAGCTAAAGAAATTGCAGAAAGACACAACGTAAGCATCCGTACGGTTTATCGCGATATTAGAACCTTAGAGCAATCAGGCATTCCAATCGTAACAGAAGAAGGTAAAGGCTATTCTTTAATGGACGATTACAGGCTACCTCCCGTAATGTTTAGCGAAGAAGAAGCTTATGCCATGATAACTGCTCAACAACTTATTCTAAAAAACAAAGACCAATCGCTTGTTGACCATTACCAAACGGCCATTTCAAAAGTTAAAGCAGTTCTTAGAATCAATCAAAAAAGTAAATCTGAGTTTTTAGCGCAACGGATACAAATAAGAAACAACTCGGAGAACAATAAAACCAGCGATTATCTAATTCAACTGCAAACAACTACCACCCATTTTCAGGTGGTTGAAATTGATTACTTATCGCTTGAAAACCAACACACCAAAAGACAAATAGAGCCCTTTGCCCTATACACCACAAACGACAACTGGATTTTAATTGCTTTTTGTAGAAAGAGAAATGCTTACAGGGCTTTTCGACTCGATCGCATTCAAAATTTATTGGTTACAAAAGAGCACTTTGAACCGCATAAAATCACATTAGAGCAGTATTTTGAAATTTGTCGAAAAAAATAGTCAAGCACCCCTGACACACCCTTGACACACTCCCTCTCTAATTTTGCTTCAAACAAAACAATTTAAACGATGCAAAAAATTGAAATTGCCCCTTTTCAACTCATTGGAATTGAAATTAGAACCACCAACGAAAACAACAAAGCTGCAGAAGCAATACCAAAACTTTGGCAGCACTTTATGAGTGAAGATATTGCTAACAAAATTCCCAATAAGATTAGCGATGATATTTACTCTTTGTATACCGAGTATGAGAGCGACTACACAAAACCATACACTGCAGTATTGGGGTGTAGAGTCAATAGCCTTGAAGAAATTCCAGATGGTATGGTTGGTAAATCATTTAAAGGAGGAACCTATTTAAAATCTACTGTTAAAGGCGATTTAATGAAAGGTGTTGTTATAGAACACTGGAAAAAAATATGGGAAATGGATTTGAAAAGGTTGTATACTGCAGATTTTGAAATCTATGGGGCAAAAGCACATAATCCTTCCGAAGCTGAAGTCGAATTTTACCTAGCCGTAAAAGAATAATACATTCCATAGTAAAACCATCAGTGTATAGAATAAGCTGATGGTTTTTACTAAAAAAGTGCTGGAATAAATCCGTCAGTCATCAATTATTCAATAACAACATCAAGAGAGAGTATACCTTCTTTTCGATTTTATTGGTAAAAAAATCAGCTTCCTTTCCTTTATCCATATGGGTTTCAATACATTCAAAAGAATATAATCACCTGTTTTTGATTGAATTATAAATATTTTTCCTATTTTAGTTCTCGAACAAACTCAAAATCTCAATACCCTATGAAACACTGAATGTAGCACTCTACACTTCCCCGCTTCTACTATTTCAACTTGTATTTTAAGCCCTTAATATTTTAACCATGAGAACAACTTCACACCCCAATGTTACATGCCGTAACATTTACCCTAGCATTAACAGCACTTCTTCTTTTTTTAAATCCTATTTATCCTCTTGGAATAATTAGCTTTTTCATAGGATTTACTTAGTAATTAATCATCATTTAAATACCTTAAAAAAAGGTGTAATGGGATTACTATATCTAAACTTTTTTAACACTATAAAAAAACGTACATAAAGAATTTAAAAATTCCACATTATTGATAATTAATTACGCTTATATTTTTATACATTAGCAAACAACAAACTGAAACACAAGGCTTAATAAAAAGCCTTTTCTCTCTCCTTTTTATTAGTTAGTAAATTTTTATTCACCTTAATACCTTTTATCATGAGGAAAGTTACACTTCTAATGGTTAGCTTAATGCTATCAACTATTTTGGCAAATGCACAATGGCCAAATTACACTCAAAACTCTGGTCTGGTCGTTACAGCAGACATGGAAAAAGATGCTTCAGACAATGTCTATGTCTTGGCTACATTTGAATACAAAACCACTTTTATAAATGGTTTTACAGCTGTTGCGTCTCCATCTACAACTTCTGTAAGTTATTTTGTTATAAAATACGATCCTTCAGGGCTTGTTTTATGGTCTGCAAATGTGGCTGCCGGTTCTAATTTTGTTATGAAAGCCATTGATATGGAAATTGAGAATGGTCAGGTTTACATTGTTTCTGCCTTTGACCCAGGCTCCGGTACTCCAACATTAAATTTAAGAAGTTTTGATGCCGGAGGTGCACCCATTGCTTCTGTAGCCGCTATTGGATACTTAGGAACAGGAGAAAATTATTACGTATCTGCACTTGATCTAGCTGGAAACCCTTTATTCATTAGTCAGGTTGATGCAATTCCGGGAGTAGCAATTGCTTCTTTTAAAAGTATTCAACCCATTCCCGGAACGGATGATGTATTCTTAGGAGGATCTGCTGTATCTGGCGGTATGCAAGATGCTTTCATTAGTGAATATACAGTTGGTGCTCCTTACAGCGGTAGCGGAAACCAATCAGCAATTACTTCCAACTCTTCTTTTAATGTTATTAACGATTTAGAATACATTCATTCAAGTACTACAGGAGCTGATGTGCTTTTTGGAATTGGTACAATGGGGGCTAATGGTCCTATAGGTACAACTCTTCCTTTTGGCTCTGGTCTTTCAGATTATTTCATTGCTTCATTTGAACCATTCGGCCCAGGATTAGGTGCTACATCTGCTGGTTTTCAAGGGGCAGCTACAGACTTTGCTTACGGGAACGCCATGGATGGGTTTGATGGAGGCAACATACGTTTGTTTACAACAGGCCAATTCAACGATGATCTTTCTGCTTTTGGTTTACCTAGTGGAGGTATTCCGAATGCTTTTATGACTGCTGTAGACTATGATCACTCAATACCTGGTTTTTTTCCTGGTTGGGCTTATACTGTTGACCCGGGAACTATTGCCAGTGCTGTTGGTAACGATGTAGATGTAGATGGTGGCGGAGATGTTGCCCATTTTGTTGGTGATTTTAATGGCGATATGTTCGAAGTAATGGGTAACCCTGCTCCTACTGGACCAATGCCTGGTATTATGGGTGTTCAAAACGGATGGCAAACAGCCATTGAGGTTGGTAGTACAAACTGTGTTTATAACGCATCAATGATAAATGCTCCCGGTGCACCAATCTACACATTAGTAGGTGTTGCTGTAGACTATGCTGGTAATGTTTACGCTACTGGTGACTTTATGGAAGACGTTGACCCTGTAAATACTTCTACTGCTACGTACGCTCCTATGGTGCACCCTAATCCTGGTGTGAGCGAAAATTTTGCTACACGATTTGATTTCATGGCCGGAGGTACACTTGAATACTACAAGCAATCAACTACTAGCTCTGTTGCTTTAACTGACGATGAGAATACGCAACTTAATGTATATCCTAATCCTGCAAAAGACAGAGTTCAAGTAACGCTTGAGTCTAATGCAGAAGAAATGTGGAATGTAAAAATTTACAACACATTAGGTGCTTTAATCTACACCTCTTCAGAATTATCTTATGAACAATCTTTATTAGATATTGATCTGAATGAAATGCCGGCAGGTATCTATTTGCTGCGCGTTGAACAAAACGATTTCGTTTCTACACAACAATTGGTTGTTCAATAATAGTTATCAAAAAAAGGAGAGCATTTATGTTCTCCTTTTTTGTTGTATTCAAACACATTATTTCAATCTAAACCAACGCTTTTTTTTATTCACACTATAATTTAATATCATGAGAAAAATTACACTTTTAATGGTCGGTTTTATACTGTCCACAATTTACGCCAGTGCCCAATGGCCGGTTAACACGCAAAACTCTGCAATGATTGTTACGGCAGACATGGAAAAAGATGCTGCTGGTAATGTTTATGTGCTAGGTACATTTGAGTATAAAACAACATTTGCAAATGGTTTTACAGCTGTTGCGTCCTCATACTCAACCACTTTAAGCTTTTTTGTTATAAAATATGATCCTTCTGGTAATGTTGCATGGACAGCTTACCCGGCAGCAGGATCTAATTTTGCCATGAAAGCCATTGATATGGAAATTGAAAATGGTCAGGTTTACATTGTTTCGGCATATGACCCGGGATCTGGCACACCTATAATGCGTTTGCTTAGTTACGATGCAGGTGGTGCTTTCATCGGTTCTGCTGCTTCTGCTCCATTTTTAGTTACTGGAGAAAACTATTACGTGTCTTCAATTGACTTAGCTGGTAATCCGTTATTTATTAGTCAGGTTGATGCTATTCCGGGTGTATCTATCGCTTCTTTTAAAAGCATTCAACCTATTCCCGGAACGGATGATGTATTCTTAGGAGGATCAGCTGTATCTGGTGGTATGCAAGATGCTTTCATCAGCGAATATGCCGCAGGTTCTCCCTACAGTGGTACTGGGAATCAATCAGCAATTACATCCAACTCTTCTTTAAATGTCATTAACGACTTGGAGCTGATTTACTCTAGTTCAACTGGAGCTGACGTACTTTTTGGAATTGGTACAATGGGAGATAGTGGCCCTATAGGTACAAGCCTTCCTTTTGTTTCTAGCCTTTCAGATTATTTTGTTGCTTCATTTGAACCTTTTGGCCCGGGGTTGGGAGCTACATTGGCCGATTTTCAAGGGAAAGCTACAGACTTTGCCTATGGCAATGCTTTAGACGGATTTAATTCGGGAACTACACGTTTATTTACCACGGGTCAATTTAGTGATGATCTTCCAACTCATGGTTTGCCTAGCGGAGGTGTTGCCAATGCGTTTATGGCTGCTTTAGGATATGATCATTCTATTCCTGCATTCTATTTTGGATGGGCTTTCACCGTTGACCCGGGAGCTATTGCCAGCGCTGTTGGGAATGATGTAGTTGTTGATGATGGCGGAGACGTTGCCCACTTTGTTGGTGATTTTGATGGTGATCAATTTGAAGTTATGGGCAACCCTGCTCCAAACGGTCCAATGCCGGGTGTTATGGGGGCTCCAAACTCGTGGCAAACGGCTATTGAAGTTGGCAGTGCAGCTTGTGCTTACAATGCATCAATATTAAATGCCCAGGGAGCATCTACTTGCACATTAGTAGGTGTTGCTGTTGATTATACAGGCAATGTATATGCAACTGGTGACTACGTGGAAGAGCTGGAGGCTTTTAATACTTCAACTGCTACATATGCACCTATTGTTCACCCCAATCCGGGAGTACGCGAAAACTTTTCTACACGCTTTGATTTCCTTGCAGGAAGTACGCTTGAATATTACAAGCAATCAACTACAAATTCAGTTGCTTTAACCGATGATGAGAATACGCAACTCAACGTATATCCTAACCCTGCAAAAGACAGAGTTCAAGTAGCACTTGAGTCTAATACAGAAGAAATGTGGAATGTGAAAATTTACAACACATTAGGCGCTTTGATCTATACTTCTTCTGAGCTGTCTTCTGAGCAATCTTTATTAGACATTGATTTGAACGAAATGCCGGCAGGTGTTTACTTGTTACGCGTTGAACAAAACGATTTTGTTTATACACAACAATTGGTTGTTCAATAATAGTTGTTTATAAAAAAGAGAGCATAAATGCTCTCTTTTTTTCATTGCCATACAACACATTATTAATGCACTTAAACCATATAGGTTTATAGCCTGAAATTTACATACAAACGATTACCTTTTTTTATTCACCCTAAATTTTCTATTATGAGAAAAATTACACTTTTAATGGTCGGTTTTATACTGTCCACAGTTTATGCCAGTGCCCAATGGCCGGTTAACACATTTAATTCCATTTTCACGGAAACCAAAGACATTGAGAAAGATGCTGCAGGCAACATTTACGTCTTAGCTACCTTTCAATACAAAACAACCTTTAACAGTGGGCTTACCATTGTTGCCGGTGGTACAATGCCAAGTACCGGTTTTTACGTAGCCAAGTATGATCTTACTGGTAACCTTATTTGGGCTGCTAATTCAACAACCAGCTCATCCATTAAAATGGAAGCCGTTGACATGGAAGTTCGCAACGGGGAAGTTTTCGTACTTTCAGAACTAGACCCTTCACTTGGAACTCCTCCTGTGAGTTACACGAGTTCTACCGGAGCAAGTGTTGCTACAGGTTACATTCCTACTGCAGAAAACTATTATGTTTCTGTTATTGATCTTGCAGGTAATCCAATGTTAATTGAACAGGTAGACATGGCTGGAACAGGAGTCACTAACGTTGTTTTCAACACCATTCAACCTCATAATGTTGCGGGATCACTAGAAGTTTTCTTAGGTGGTTCCGGCCAATTTAGCGGACCATATGATGCCTATATTGGCGAGTTTTTACCAGGCGTTCCTTATACAACATCCGGAAATCAAACCGTATTTACCGCAGGAGCTTCTGCTGCTGTTAATACGATTAATGATTTGGAATTGGTTTATTCAAGCGCTGTCGGATATGATGTATTGTTCAGCTTTGGTACAATGGGAGCACCAAATCCAATTGGTACAGGCCTTCCTCCTTTTTCGGTTATTTCTGACTGTTTCATCACTTCTTTTGACCCTTTTGGCCTCGGACTTAATACTCCATTGGCATCAGGCGTTGGAGCTGCAGATTATTATGCAGATGGTATAGCAATGGATGCCATCGATAACGGAAGTGTGATGAACACTTTTGCTACCGGAGATTTTAAAGATGATCTTACTGCTTTTGCATTACCCAGTGGTGGAGTTACCAATGCCTTTATGGTTAGTTTTGATTACGATCCGGTTGGCCTTACTTTCACTCCATTTTGGGGATATTCAGCAGATTACACATTATCGGCATTGAATGAAGCTCATGGTAAAGACGTGGACATTTCAGATGCGGGTAATGAAATCCACTTTGGTGGTGATTTTGACGGAGATGGTTTCAATACACTTCCTGTTTATTCTCCCTCAGGTACACAGCCTGCAAGTATTGGCTTCAGCAATGGCTGGCAAGCTGGTTTCGATATAGGAAGTGCTCCAATATATTCTACAAGTGTGGAGAATATAAATTTTGCATCTGCATTTACTTTAGTTGGTGTTTGTGAAGAAGCTGGAGAGGTATATTCAACCGGAGACTATTTAGACGACATGTTGTTTAACCCTTCTACAGCTGCTGGCTATACTCCAATGACACACCCTGCCCCTGGTGCACTTGAAAATTATGTCGCCAGATATGGAGGCGGAGCATACTTTAAAACAACAGAAAGAGCTGATGTAGCAATTGCAGATGGTGCATCTCAATTAAACATTTACCCTAATCCGGCAAATGAAAAAGTACAAGTTACGCTTAACTCTTCTGTTGACGGGACTTGGAACATCAAAGTGTACAACATGTTAGGCGCTATGGTTTACGCGTCTTCAGACTTAGCAAACGATCAAGACTACATAACACTTGATTTGGATGAAATGCCTTCTGGTGTTTACCTCGTTCGTGTTGAACAAGACGATTTTGTTTCTACGCAACAATTAGTTGTTGAATAGTAGTTATCTAAAAAAAGAAGGGCTTTTACTCCTAAAAGCTCTTCTTTTCATACCGCAATAACACACTCTTTTTGAACAAACTAAACTCTTATTAATTCACCCTTAAATTTTACTCTTATGAGAAAAATCACACTTCTAATGGTCAGTTTAATACTGTCTACGGTCTACGCCTATGCGCAATGGCCAGTTAACACATTTAATTCTACTAATACTGAGACTAAAGACATAGAGAAGGATGCTTCCGGAAACATTTATGTTTTAGCCTCTTTTCGTTATACAACATCTTTTACAGGTGGACCAACAATTACCTTATCTAACCCTGGATGTATGGGTTATTATGTAGCTAAATATGATGCTGGTGGAGCTTTTATGTGGGTTGTTAACTCTATTTCTACCTCAACTTCTATAATGGAAGCTGTTGATATGGAGATTAATGCTGGTGAGATTTACATTTTATCCAGATTAAACTCTTCGGCTGGAACTCCTAATACGATTATTCAAAGTTCTGCAACATCAACTACTGTAACCTCACCGGCCTATTCTATAACTTCAGAAGACTATTATGTTTCCGGAGTTACTGTTGGCGGAGTTCCTTTTCTTGTAAATCAGGTAGACATGGGCTCAACCGGAATTACCAATGTTACATTAACAAGTATAGAACGTAAATTGGGTAATGATGTATACTTAGGCGGATCTGCCGACCAATTTGGCACTCAAGATGCCTTTATTGGTGAGTTTACAGCTGGTGGATTATATACTGCTACAACAAACCATACTGCTTTCACATCTGGTTCTGCTAATGTTGTTAACGACCTTGAGAAGGTCTATTCTAGTGCTTTGGGCTATACTGTAGTGTATTGTATTGGTACAATGACTGGTAACAACCCAATGGGTAGCCCCTTAACAATGACAGCCGGAATATCCGACTTTTTTGTCCTCTCATTTAATTCAACAGCACTTGGTGCTCCAACGGCTCAAATTAAAGGTGACGCTAGCCATATGGCAGAAGGAAATGCCATTGATATTTATGAGTATCCAGGAGGTCCTATTGAAGTGTATGCTACAGGAAATTTTATAGATGATTTAAACACATTTGGTATCAATAGCGGAGGAATTACAAATGCTTTCATGGTTGAAATCAATAACGATCCTTTTCCGCCAACCCTTAACCCTATGTGGGGGCACAATGTTGAACCAGCGACAATTAATGCCGCTTATGGTAACGATGTTGATGTAGATGATGCGGGTACTTTTGTTCACTTTGGCGGAGAGTTTGACGGAGACCAATTTGAAGTACATGCACTTCCTGCTCCAATGGGACCTGTTCCTGGTGTTCCCGGTGTTTTAAACGGTTGGCAAACAGCATTCGACACTCCAGGTGGTGGTGCTTGTATGTACAATTCATCAATTGTTAACGTTACTGCTCAACCCAACTACAGTTTAGTAGGTGTTTGTGAAGAGAGTTCAAGTGGAAACGTATACTCTACCGGTGATTATTTCGAAGAATTGGAAGGTATCAATTCAATTTCCGCTTCATATGCTCCAATTGTACACCCTAATCCTGGTATTACTGAAAATTACATTACGCGTTTTGATTTTTCTGCAGGTGGTGGAGCTCTTGCTTATTACAAGCAACAAACAGAGACAAGCACAGACAATGCTCTAACGACCAATACTACTAAAGCTTCTGTTTATCCTAACCCAGCAACAGACAACGTACAAGTTACACTTGACTCGTCTGCAGAGGGCATGTGGAATGTGAAAGTATACAACATGCTAGGTGCATTGGTATATGCTTCTAGCAACTTATCACATGACCAGACTTATTTAACACTTGATTTAGATGAAATGCCTGCGGGTGTTTACCTCTTACGTGTTGAACAAAACGATTTTGTTTCTACACAACAATTGGTTGTTCAATAATGTTATAACGTTCTACCCCTGTGTAGGTAATGATGAGAAAAGAGGGTGCTCACTATTGAGTTGCCCTCTTTTTGTTGCTTAAAACCTTGGAATATACTCGCTCTACAAGCTACCTATTGGCTATTTCAAGATGTTTTAGATCGCTATTTTATACCGAATAAATTTAAACATAGATGAATAAAACCTTTGACTTTCTTACCCAACTTGATCAATATGAAACAGCATTTTTTCTTAAAATTCAAGTTAAAATCAGATTTACCCGATACCCAAAAAGAAATTGGAAAATGATGAAAAGATCAAGACTTCGTTTCTACTGTTAATCTGTTGATTGCCAGCAATCCAAAAACTAAGTTGGAAGATAGTAAATCACCTTGCCCGAGGTGTTACTCTGATACAATAAGAGGAGATAATGTGCAAACGAACTCAGATATGATTGATCGTTCTGCTGGGTATAATGTTGACGAATCAACTGTAGAACACCTTGTTGGTAACGTTTGTGGATATTGGCTCAACGATCTGGCCGGAGAACGAAAAGAACCGTTTTGGAAATCTATATTTGGCATATTTAAGCGTTAAACAAAACAACAATCTACCTCAGCCGTTAAGTTCAAAGTGCTAAATTGTTTTAAACCCATTTTATGAAGAAGCAACTTTACTTTCTAATTGCATTTTTGATCTTTAATTTCTCTTTTGCTTATTCTCAAAACAGCGACACACTATTTTATAAACTCAAAAAGGCTAAAACACATCAAAACGAAATCTTATTGGTTTTGCTCCAGGGTTATGGCAGTAATGAAGATGATTTAATGGGGCTTTCGGGATTCTTTCCAGACAACTTTACCATTGTTTGCCCTAGAGCCACATACACGCTTAGGCAAGGAGCCTACCAATGGTATACCAGTCAAAAATCAAATGGTGGCTTTGATGGAAATCCCAAAGAGGTGCAAGAAAGCCGCACTAAGATTTACGAAACAGTAACAAGATTGCAAGAAAAATTCGACATTGAACCTCGTCAAACAATTGTAGCAGGCTTTAGTCAGGGAGCCAACATGAGCTATCAAATGGCTCTTCACTCTCCTCAACTAATGGCCGGAATAGGCGCATTCAGCGGCACTTTATTCGAATCCTTAAAAATAAATTTCGACACCTCTAAACTTAATCAGCCTGCCATTTTTATTGCTCATGGAGACCAAGACAATAGAATACCTTACACTGCTGCTCAAAATTCTTATGAATGGTTAACCAACCACGGTGCTCAACCCATTTTTAAAACCTACAACGGAATGAAACATGCTATATCTCGTGAAGAGATGCAAGATTTCTATACATTTGTGCGTTCCACTACTAAGCATTAATAGACTTTAAGCTTAAACACCATTCATTCCCTCTCTTTTCCCTTTTCGTTCTCCCCTGTTATTTGATCGTTATTGAATGTAGCAATTGAGTAATCAGATAGATGTACAAAACAAGATTTTCGCTTTTGGAAATCATCTCCCTTGTTTGTATTGTTCTAGGAATTTCTGCGGCTTTCATTAATTTTCTTCACACCAGATCATTGTGGGTTGATGAGATTATGCTGGCCAGTAATATTGTAAGCCGTAGTGTTGAAGGACTTTTTAAACCTCTAGCCATGCATCAAATGGCTCCTATAGGTTTTTTATTGGTTGAGAAAGGCTTTTCTAGCCTATTGGGGCAACACGATTGGACATTACGCTTGTTTCCTTTCCTTGCTTTTATAGCTTCCATTCCATTACTGGTGTACCTCAGTTTTGCATTAACACAAAATCGTGAATACAGCTTTATGTGTGCGGGAATGTTTAGCATAACAACCCCGCTCATTTACTATTCTGCCGAGGTAAAGCAATACATGAGTGATGTTTTGGTGTGTATTCTCATCCTTTATACTACCATTCGGTTCATCCAAACAAAAAGCAAAAAACGGCTGCTCATCTACAGCATCACCGGGGCTCTGGTAATTTGGTTTTCGAACACATCCATTATTTTACTTGCAGCAATGGGGACTTATACATTGTTTCATTGTAGAAATGAGTGCCATAGCTTCCACAAAGTAGTCTTACTCCACATTCCTTGGCTTATTTCATTTATTGCATACTATGCTTTGTTCATACACAATCATCCTAACAGGACTTTTATGCATGAATTTTGGGAACAAGCCAATGCTTTTCTGCCTCAAGATATAGGGAGTACAGAATTTTACTTACAGTTCTACAACAAGGTTTACGCATTGATTTTACTCTTTACCGGAACAAAAGGAGTGGCTAATGTTTTTCTATTGGCTTTAATTCCTGCCTATACAGTAGCTTATAGAAAAAACAAGTCCGTTTTCTACATTTCACTAGCTCCTCTGCTAGTGCAACTTCTACTTTCTTACCTAGAACTTTACCCCTTTTTTAAACGCTTGGTATTGTACCTCTTGCCTATAGTAATTTTGCTGTACAGTTATAGCAGCTATGAAGCAGCGCAATACCTCAAGACAAAGTACAGCAAACTGTGGCAATTGTCGCTTTTAATTCCACTGCTGGTTCTTGTTCCCACCTTGTTAAAGCATGTTCCTTTTGAGAAAGAAGAAGTTCAAAAATCGCTCAAAGTATTGAACCAAAACATTCTCCCTTCAGATAGTGTATATGTTTATTACGGTGCCCAAAAGGCCATGAGTTATTACAAGCACAAATACTCTAACATTAAAGAAGACAGGTTGTACATTGGCCATTCTTACCGCAAAAATTGGGAAAGTTATAGCAAGAAAATTGAGCAATTTAATCACCCTACTTACTGGTACATCTCTTCTCATCAATACTGGATTGATCGAAATGGGACTAGTGAAGAAGCTTTTATTCTCAATGCTTTTAGAAGCAACGGGTATAAAGTGGTTATACAACAAGAGTTTGAAGGCTCATCGGTCTACAAATTCAAAAAGCACAGTTTTACTGCTAAAGATGAACGACAATAACCAAAGAAAATCAGTTCTACATACAAAATGTAACCTCTTTAACGTTTAATGTGTAAATTATCTCATTCCCCCGTATCTAGTTATCGTAAACAATTCAATTATGGACAGAAAGAAGTTCTTAAAAAATGGTTTAGTGGGAATGGGAGCCATTGTAGCCCTTCCTTCAGTAATTACAGCTTGTCAGAAAGACGATGATGACAGCGATTCAGACAGTAGCAACAGTGCTTGTGCCAAATCGCCCAGTGAAACCGCAGGGCCATTTCCCATTAAAACACCTGCTGAGTTAGCCCGAGAAAATATTATTTCTGACCGCACGGGTGTTCCGTTGCTAATTACTTTAACGGTTACAGATCAAAGCGATGAATGCAATCCGCTTCCGGGAGTTTACGTAGACTTATGGCATTGCGATGCTGAAGGAAACTACTCACAATATGGAGGTACTTCAATGCAACAAACCGATTATACAGACCGGGATTTTTTGCGAGGTAGGCAAACAACAGATGCCAACGGGCAAGTTTCGTTCATTAGTATTTTTCCGGGATGGTATTCAGGCAGAGCACCGCACATCCATTTGGAAGTTTTAGACGAAAACGAAGACTCTATTCGGGTAACACAAATTGCTTTTCCGAAAGATACCTGCGATGAAGTGTATGCTACCAGCGGTTACAACGGTGAAGCCGACACTTCAAATGCACGTGACAATGTGTTTTCTGATAGTTTAGACGGCAACATGCTTGATGCTTTAACCGGAAACGTTGATGATGGTTATACGCTTTTAAAAACAATAGTGGTTTAAATGCTTAACTGTTCAACAAATCATCTAGGCGCGAATTGTTCGCGCTTTTTTTATGCTTTTACGGTTGATTGTGCATCTTTAACACATGCGGTTTTTACTTTACACTATCACACTAGTTTTGCTTTTAACATTTCATTGTAGCNTTNCTCAACAACCTGACTCTGCTAAAATCGATTTCTCCGAAATCTATCTCTTCTTACCTCATGAAGCTTATCCGGTAGAACAAAACATCCGGTTGCAATTGTCTGATTCTATGTCAAAAAGCAATTACCAATTCAAATTCAATCAGTGTTTTTATCGCTTCAATAACAATGCATTTTTAGCACAATTACTTCCACTGCCTGANTCTACTGACGTAACTGCTTCTACTGTATTTTTTATTCAAAAGAANGCTCCTGATCATCCATACAACAACACTTTTTTAGAATTTAGGGTTTACCTCACNCACTCAGATACTTTTCTACTTTCTCGCTATTACAGCATAATTGATACTACTATAGTATACACCCTAAAAGCTTACCAACTGCACAATAGCTTAGAGTTTNAGGCCATACCACTCCCTAATTTAACGCTCTACGATTGTGCAAAAACGCCACAAGACAGTGCTATTATGCACATGCAGCACAAAGAGGGTACACTAAGCCTTGTTACTTACCTCGATGAAAAAGGTTTCGCCTATGCGATACAAGACCAAACCATTAACATTGGCCCTATTGAACCACCTCAAACNCGTCCGTTAAAGTATTTCTCAGATTTCAAAACCATTGATCCNTTACCACGTNTAACGATAACTTCAAAAGGTTTGATAAAAGAATAAATTACGCGAATTTGCGTATTCAACACTATACCCTTCATTNCTATGAACAAATGGCTATTTTCTNTTCTNTTTAGCTTTAGCTTGATTGGTTTTTCAACAACAGCACAAACCAATGCAGATACTACTGTNTACACACTGGTAGAAGAAATGCCACATGTTGAAGGTGGANATGCCGATTTTTTCAAACAANTGGGAGAAAACATCACATATCCCCCGATAGCNAAAAANGATCCTATAATAAGCCGTTTTGTTTGTCAGTTTATCGTAGAGACCGATAGCAGTATTAGCAACGTAGCAATAATCCTTCCTAAAGAAAACTTTTCTTTTAAAGAAGAGCTGACCCAAAACATTGAAGNAACACTTCAAAACATGACTTGGATTCCCGGNCAACAAGATGGAAAACNGGTTAGGGTTCAATTCATATTTCCNATAAGGATTTNTTNTCAATAACATTATTCGTTTTCAGGTATTTATACCTGTTCAATCCGGTACTTATACCCTGTTACAGTTAGGGATTTTACCTGAGTTTTGTTCGTGTAAATCATGAAACAACATTCAAAATGGCGAATCAAATTGCAGTCATTACGCTCTACAACCATACCAGCAGCAATTTCACCAATTCGACTATTCATATAGAACACGGTCTACTCCAACACTCACCACCTGAAATTATTGCCAAAGACACTTCTGGAAAGNTTGAAGTCCACAGCATTTCAAATGCACAAGAAGGAATCAANGGGCAAGTTTCTTATACCTTAGAAAATNACATTGAGGTTTATATCAACTGGGATTTGCCTGTTTCAGGGGCTACAAGCACATACACTTGTTATTCTATTCCGGCTGATACGATTAAAGCTACACTTTCGCCCAATAGTCCTTCGGGAAACTTTCAAATCATATCCATTATGGTTGAAGACNACTGATTAACAANACCTTGTAATAGATTCACATACAGCAACAAGGTTNATCGGGTAGAAATACTATTGTAAAAAACAGGTATTTCTACCCTGTTTTTACGCCTCTGAATAGTAGACTTTTGTTTTGTAACATTTAACCTAAAACAACGGCAGGTCTTCGTACATCATCAAATAATAATTAGTGGACTTAACCTATCCTATACCTTGCGTAATGTAGACAGTACACTTCTCTGTCGTTGTTTTACTTTTTTACAGGAAGCATAAGAACACAAGCTGTGAATTTTATTCATCATTAAAATATTACACCTCTCTACACCTAACCGAATTAAACCCTGTATAATGCCGTTTTACGGTTATAAAAAAGCGAGACACTTGTGTTTCGCTTTTTGTTTTTCCATTACTTTGGNAGGTNCACCTTGTACTCAAATGGCTATTCCATAAAAGAAGATTTGCTCTTTTATAACCATACAACCAAGATANTCTAATGACTATTAGATCTACTCTACCAAAAACGCTCTTATTGCTTTTATTCGCAATGTCTTTTACAGGATGTGTCAATATTATAATGAAAGTGTATGGCATCAAAAGCCCTAAGCAACTCAACGAACAACAAGTTTTAAAATTTGCCAGCAAATACAATATACCCAAAGAAGACTGCTATCTATTAGACACCGCTTACTATGGTTATCTATTCTCGTTAGACTCNACTGTCAATAAGTTGTCTGTAAAAAATCACTATCAGCCATTACAAGCATTGTATTATAATAAAAATGGAGACTTGGTTTCGTTTCATCCCAATTGTTACGCTCAAGGAGGCATAAACTTAAATTGGAACTGGGACAGTGCTTTTAATGACTTTGTTCCCCAAACTCATGCTCCTCTAGACTCTATTATGCCCCTCGATAAACACCTTCAATTTCTTTCTCCACTTACAGACAGTTATCCTTTAAATCATCAGGAGTATGATTATTTTATTATTGTTCAATGGAGCAGGTTGATGCATCGACAAAGTAAACGATTGATTAATGTTATTCAGGAAAATGTTTTATTGCATAAAGGCAACCATAGCGTAAAAATTATTTATGTCAATAATGATAATTCTTATTCCGAATAACAAAATACCTTTTAAGTCTAAATTCGTCTTTCTTTAACAGGAACAAACAACTTAAGTCTTCTACAATCTAAACACAATGACTCTTAAGCATTTAACTTTCAGTATTTCAATTGCATTTATATCATGGATAGTAGGAATGGTGCTCAACAGTATTTTAATGAAAACGAAATACTATGAGAAATTAGGTCACCTCACCTTTATTAAAAGCAAAAAGCTGAACAAGAATATTGGGCTGGATTTTTTTAAATGGATTGTAATAAATACCCCTTTCAAATTTTTCAATCAAAAGCTAAAATTGAAGCGCAAAGCTCAATTGGAAGAGCTGATTACTCTACGAAAAGAAATGACATTTTCAGAAATCAGTCACCTCATTGGTTTTGCCTTTGTGTGCATTTTCGCCATCATCAAAATCGTGAACGCTCTTTACCTCTTTGCATTCATCATTATGCTGGTTAACCTGTTNATGAACCTCTACCCTTCTTTGTTNCAGCAAGAAAACAAGAGACGCATTGATATACTTATCAAAAGATACNAGACGACTGAAAAAGTAGCCAACAGATAGCACTCTNNAGGTACTAACATTCGTAATNAATAANATGACAAATGGTCCAGTACAAAAAAGGCTTTGATCTGCATTGCAAACCAAAGCCTTTGTGCTTATATGATAATCAAGAAAATTGTTAGTTCGCNAATTTACCTACCGCTTTAACACCTTCTCCAATTACCTGAGACAACTGTGTTGCTGTTAGGCTTGAAGGGTCTATAGCATATAAATAATGTTGATTGTTTGAGTTTGTGATTGGAACAATTAGCTCATCACCATCGATAAATGGAGTACCGATAGCAAACGGATCTTCTTCGGCTNTACCAGAAGCTGTTGGAATTCCACTAATCCAGCTAAATGANTCTGANGCCACATCAACAACAGCAAAACGATCTGCATCTACACCAAATGTTGCGTTGTCATTTGTTCCCGGATACATACTAAGTATAAATGTTGTTCCACCCATNTAATAAGCTCTGAACAAATTGTAACCACCCGAAGCACTTGTGACATCAAAGAAATAGTTNTCGTCAAAAGCAAANTCGCCACTATTGATTTTTAATACACCTGAAGGAATGGTCGTTGTTTCAGCATCAGCATAACTTGTTTGACCNGATGAAAACACATACAAATCTCCGTTATCAACAACTTCAAGNCCTGTTTCACCTTGTGAGAATTTTTGACCTGCNACAAANCCNGTTCTGCCAGCATCTTTAATCACNTGCTTCACCGTAAAATCGTTATTGAANACTACTACATATGTATTGTTATANTGATCTGAAGTAAAGCTGCTAGAAGAAATACTTCTGGCACCAGCAATCATGTAGCCTTCATACTCTGCAATGTCTGTAAAATAGGCTACTTCACCTGTTTCTAAAAGATCATCTGTNCCTACGGTATAAAGCTGAGATGCATCCGTTTCAGGATCTACTGCATAGAAATAACCGTTTTGNGCAACTGTAGTATCTCTTAAGCGATCTGAATANGCCAAAATTAATTGGTCATTAACAATACCTCTTGTTTGAATAGAGACATCAAGTGCCAACTCATTTCTTTTTGTGATTCCGTTATTACTCAACACATAAGATGCTGTTACTCCNGCATCNGCTTGATTGTANAAAAAGCCATAAACAACTTTATCGTTGTAAAAAGTCCANGTTCTATCTCCCGGAGATTGAACCGCTTCTTGAGAAGTAGCATCAAAGCTAGTTTCCGATGAAATGCTTTTNCCTGCTACCAAATAATCATTCTCTCCNGAAGTTGCAGCTACAACATATCTGCTTCCTGAAGTAGGATTAGAACCTCCGTCATCATCTTTTTTACACGATGCAAAACCTAAAATTGCCACTAAGGCCAATACCTGAAATTTGTTGTTACGTATCATATTTATTTAGAATTAAATTCAATTTTTATGGAGGTAGCACCTGAATTTCACCGAGTAACTTCTTCCCGGTTTTTGAAGGCTGTAGTTATCGTAAAGCGTGGCATCTAACAGATTTTTACANTCTACAGACACATTATANCTTCCCTCTTTCCACGAATAGGTAGCAAACACACTGTGGTTCCATTGAGTAGGAACTGCAGCACGGTTTGAAGCTCTGTAAGTATCGTAATCGTACAAGAATTCATTGATGAATTGTAGGTTATAAGTAAAGCTGAATCTTCCGTTNCCCATCCAACCTTTCTTCAGAAAATAGGTTGCATTAAAATTGGAGAAGAAATTAGGCTGGTTAGGCATAATCGCCTCATAATAGGTACTTCCTTCAGTATAGTTTGTAGGTCTTAAGTAAGATACACTTGCACCAGCAGCAATTTTGTCTTTGAAAGAATACCTTAGCTCTGCATCAACTCCCGGAGTAATGACCAATTCTGTATTCTCATAAGAACCTTCGCCTTGAGAATAACTAATGTTTAATCGTATAAAATCATANGTTCTGCGGTAAAATGCATTTACATCCAGGTTAAAAACATGGTTCTTTTTCAGCTTNTAAGTATAGTTCAAACCAAGATTAAAGTTGTGGCTTTGCTCNGGTTTCAAATCAAAATTGGCAATATAAAANCCAAANACTTCACCAAAGAGTTCCGTACTTTCTGGCAAGCGACAGGTTAATTCATAATTCCCTTTTACCTGTAAATTTTCTACGATAAAGTATGCTGCTGTAATCCCATATCCATATTTAGAATCGCTTTTCGAAACAGTCTCAAAATTGCTTTCNTTACTATTCGACAAATCCAAATAAGCTGAGGCTTTGTAAGAATACATTTTACCAAATAGCGAAGTACTAAAGTCTTTGTTCCATTTACTATTGATGCTAGCACCTAAAATGTTGCGGTTGTTAACTCTCGGTTCTTGGTTAATNTAATCGTCAACTGCTTTTTTCTCTTCTCCNTGACGAGAAAAGAAGTTCGCTACATCATTTACCGTAAGCTTGTGCTTTGAGTTAATTTGGTAATTNGCATTGGCATTTATGGTTCCNTTGTTGTTTTTATACTCGTAATCAGAATAAGCTATTTCGCCCGGTGAATTAGAATACTTCCATTCTCCCAACCAATTGTACTCTTTGTCTGAAAGGTCATAATTGTGCCCTCCTCCAAGGTTATAATTGGCTGCAAAACTAAANTCCAGGCCATCAACAAACAGNTTGTATTTTTTATACAAAACCGATGGCATTATTACCGTTGAAGTCTGGTATTTTTCNCCAAAAGCAATATTGAGGTAGGCCGGATGTTGTATTTCATCATATTCTTGTCCGTAAGTGAAACCAAACAACAACTGATCTGCAAATGATTGATTAACTACTCCTATTTTGGCTATCACAGTTTCGTTGTGATANACATCGTGAAANCTTCTTACCCGTTGTGTTTCTTTGGACAATAAATTGGTCTCAAAATCTTTAATGGTTGCATCAACATAGTAATCGTTGTCCGAATAATTTTGAAACGCACTAATTTGAGCCGTGAATCCTTTTTTAGAGGTATACCCTGNGTTAAGAAAGGTTTGGTGCGTATTGAAAGAGCCATAGGAGTAAGAAAAATCAATGTANTTNCCTGCCGTTTTTTTGGTCACAATATTTACCGCTCCTCCAAGAGCATCTGAACCAAAATTTACCGGCACAACACCTTTGTAAACTTCTATGCGTTCAGCTAAGTTTATGGGGAGATTGTTGATTTGAAAAGCCGATGACATGGCATCCATAGGCATTCCGTCAATAAAGAAACGTACATGGCGACCACTTAACCCGTTGATNGTAACATTGGTTCGAGANCCCAAACCTCCCTCTTGCTGAATTTTCACACCAGGAGCTCTATCAAGNACTTGAGACATACTCACCGATGCATTATGAAACGGCTTAGCATCAATTGCTACAGCGTTAAAACCAGATTCTTCAATCTCTCGTATTTCTGATTTNCCTACAATGGTAGCTTCTCCCAATGTCAGCTGATTTTCTTCAAGTACAACTTCGAGGTTTTTTACTTCATTGGCAGAAAGGTTCACCTCTATTTCTCTTTTAGAATAGCCCAGCATTGAAAAAATCAGAACCGACTTTCCTTCTTTTACTTCCAAAGCATATTGACCTGTGCTGTCACAAGAAACNGCATTGATTGTTCCTTTTACGACTACAACAGTTCCTTCCATTGGAGCACCATTTTTATCCAGCACCTTTCCACTCACNTTAGCAGTTTGAGCAAAAGNCGAAAGGGTTAAAAGCCATACAAGGGATATTAGAAATATANGTCTCACTATTTTTAATCAGTCTAAATAAACTAAAGCGCGAATGTATATTTTTGCCTCCTATTTGAAAAAGAAAAATTAAAAAATGACACAATTTTTATTTAGTAAATCCTTTCTATTCTTAGTNANAGCACAGCTTTNAGNATTNATAACAGTTGGTCAAAAAGCTATAAGTATTGGCACAAAACATCAAATGCNCTCTACGCTCTTAAATGAAGAAAGAGACTTTTGGATAAGTTTACCAGCTAGTTATAACGANTCCGTTTATAGTCTAACCAACTANCCTGTCTGTTACTTTTTTGATGGGAATACACACTTTAAAAATCTGGTAGCAAATAGAGATTGGTTAGCTAGCGGATTGTATGCTTCTATGCCTGAAATCATTTTGGTAGGAATCATACAAAAAGACCGCACCAATGAATTGACTCCNACAGCTATGAAAACACCTGAGGAATGGAAAAGAGCCGATTTTTCGACCAGTGGTGGCNATTCNATGTTTATGGATTTTATTGAACAGGAATTAAAACCAATGATTGATTCTACCTACAGAACTAATGGTTATGAAATTTTAATGGGACACTCATTTGGTGGGCTTGCCACTGCCTATACTTTTGTTCACTCTCCTGAAAGGTATGATNCATACGTAGCCATTGATCCTAGCATATGGTGGGACGATGCCCTGCTTTTAAAGCAACTAGAAACCGACTGGAANCCNACCTCNCACCAAAACAAAACATTCTTTTTAGCCCAAGCCGGTGANGAAGGTGCTGGTGACGAGCACCACAATGCTATNCAGGAATTTAACCAAAAGCTAAACCNTTTAAACAACCAGAACAGCTTTAGCTACCACTACACTTTTTATCCGGATGACGACCACGGAACAGTTGTAGTTTCTGCTGAGTATGCTGCTTTACGCTCTATTTTTNATGGNTATCAGTTAGCCGTTAAACACGTAATGAAAGATCCTTCATTAATCGACAACCATTACAAAACCGTATCTAAAAACCTAGGCTATACTCTCTCACCTCCCGAATGGCTATTGGATAAGATGGCCACCATTTGTGAACANCAAGAATTNCACTTACAAGCAGAAGAATTNCTCTACAAAGCAACTANTTANTACCCCGAAAGTAAACATGCTCAAGAGCGTTATAAAGAATTCNTGACAGCTAAAAAGCTAGGANAGTAAAAGCAATTCATTATGATTCCATTGCTTATTTTTGACAATAGTTTCGTTGGGTTGACCTACCACATCCCTGAGTTAAACAGAAATTAAAATTTTACTGTTATGGAAAACCNAATCAAAGGGAAAAGTTGTTGCTCAAACTCGTCAACAAATAACAACACAGAGCTTATTGCACATTGGGATAATGTATACACGACCAAACCTGAAAATCAATTGGGCTGGTATGAAACAAATGTTCAGCCATCTATTCAACTCATAGAACGCACTGGGCTTGAAAAATCTGCTCGTCTTTTTAATGTAGGAGCAGGAAGCACTCGTCTTGTAGATGAATTACTAACGATGGGCTACACTAACCTCATTGCTACAGACATTAGTCATGTTGCGCTTGAACAGCTAGAAGAACGTGTAAATGCAAACAACGTCACATTTATTGTAGACGATTTAACTCACCCCACAANCTTGAACACCCTTGAACCTGTAGATTGCTGGATAGACCGTGCTGTTTTGCATTTTTTTACGGAAGAAAAAGATCAAGACACCTATTTCAAGTTNCTAAAAACCAAAGTAAAACCTGGAGGATTTGCGCTTTTGGCAGAGTTCAANTTAGATGGAGCCACCAAATGTTCGGGTTTGCCTGTAAAGCGNTACAATGCCNAAATGTTGCAAGAAAAGCTGGGAGTTGATTTCGATTTGTTAGAAACATTCGACTACACGTACATTAACCCATCGGGCGGTGAAAGGCCTTATGTGTATACGTTGTTTCAGCGTAAGTAATTCTACTTTTCTCAAAACTAAAGATTGACAATTCTGTCACTTTCACTATATTCGAGGAAGTTTTCCTATCAAAATAACGAATTATGAAAAGTGCACAAGANTGGTTTGACGAGTATGCAGTAAGTCATCAAAACCCAACAAACAAACTNATTCACTGGATTTGTGTTCCTACCATATTTTTCAGCATCATTGGTTTGTTGGTTTCCATTCCNAGCGAAAGCATGAGTNCCTTTTTACCTGAACCCTACCAAGCATATTTTAATGTGGGTACCATCGTAATTCTATTGGGATTGATCTTCTATTTCTCGATTTCAAAACCGCTGTTTTTAGGAATGATTCTCTTCTCNGCCTTTACCCTTTGGGGGAATGTGCAATTGTTGCAACTTGACTTTATGCCCTTNTGGCTATTTTCCATNATCATATTTGTAGCCGCNTGGATNGGCCAATTTATNGGTCACCACATTGAAGGCGCNAAACCTTCGTTNTTTAAAGACCTTCAGTTTTTGTTGGTGGGTCCAGCTTGGCTAATGGGATTTATCTACAAAGCNGCNGGAATGAAATACTAAGCTCTAATCTCTAAAGTATTTCACCCTACCTCTTTACTGTTTCANCNTTATTAAAAGANACTCCTCCACTACTTTTCGCTTTATTTGCGGGTTAACGATTGAATACCCGAATGAAACAGCTTTTACAAACACTCTTCTTCCTCTTTGCAGGAATTATTTTACATGCCCAAAATACAACCATTGACACCACACTGGTTCAGCAAGATTTAAATGAAATCCTTAACGATATTTCAAACAACTACGCTTATTTAAACGATAAGCATGTTGACATGGAATGNATTCGAGAAACCTATTCTCAAAAGGTTTCAACATTGANCTCTGCGCAAGATGTATTGCTCTTTTTTGAATATTTACTGGATGAGTTTTATGACAGCCATATGCACCTCAATGCAAATACAACTGCTTCTTACCGTTTGTACAGTCCGGTTTACACCACAAAGCAAAAAGGCCATTGGGTAATTTCCAACGCTTGGTTTTCTCAACTCAAACCAACCAACACACCCTTAATTGGTGCAAAAATCACAGCCTTTAACGGTATTCCTTTTGAAGAAAAAATCGACCAATTCCCTACCATTTGTACCGATAAAAATCAACCAGAAGTTCGAGAATGGATAGCGAATAAAGTATTGGCCGGTAAATACAACGAGCCGAGAATATTAACGCTCCAACTGAAAGACAAAACAGTGGTAAAATTCAACCTCGATGAGTTGAACTACAAAGAGCACAACACGCTACTTTCAACCCGACAAGAAAAGAACATTGGCATCATTACCATCAACAACTCACTGGGTAACAATACCCTCATTACTGCATTTGACGAAGCTTTGGATGCTTTAAAAAACACCAATGGACTCATCATTGATTTGAGAAACACAGTAGATGGTGGCAACAGTTATGTCGCCAAAGGAATTTTAAGTCGTTTTGTCGATGAGCCACTACCCTACCAACAACATTCTTTCATAGAACAGTACGACAATCAACCACCGATCAAACGCATGTGGATAGAGCACGTTTCTCCAAGAGGAATTGCATACACCAAACCTGTTATTCTTCTTGTAGGAAGGTGGACCGGTAGCATGGGCGAAGGACTGAGCATAGGATTTGACGGAACTGAAAGTGCTCAAATTGTTGGTACAGAAATGGAACGGTTGTGCGGAGAAATCAATGGTTTTTCGTTCATCAACCTTTCATATGGTTACAGTATTCCTACAGCCAGACTTTTTCATATTAACGGCACCCCAAGAGAGGAATATGTTCCAGATAACTACGTAAGGCAAACCACACTTGAGATTGATGAGGCCTTGCAAAAAGCCTTTGAACTATTTAACGTTCAATAGTTTTAAAATTCACTACATTGCTTTTCAACTCCTTTGGTGTATGAAAAAGCTAATCATCCTCTTCTTACTTGTACTTCCATTATTTGGTTTTGCCAGATATGGCTGGCACACTAAAGACCTTTCGCTATATAGCGGATTACGTTTTCAACCCAATATCCCCGCTCTATTAAGCTTTGACTTACAGTTTGATGAAAGCATAAAAAACTGTAGGAGCAATGGTCTGAGGTATTGGGGAGCTGGAATCAACCTTAACATCAACGAAGATCATCTCCAATATGGCTTAAAAGGATTTCTCTCTCCATTTAGAAGATGGCGTTATACTCCTGCTAGACGGGTCATTGTTTTACCCTATGCCTACTGTACAGTTAATCGTATTAAACAACTCAACACTGAAGGCTCAAAAACTAGCAATTGGGGAATTATCCCTGGATTAGGTATCACTTCCAGATGGGGTAAATCTGCTGCTCTCAGATCCAGCATACAATTGGGGTATGAAATAAATAACACTTCCC
Source organism: Crocinitomicaceae bacterium (assembly GCA_002705995.1). Lineage (GTDB taxonomy): Bacteria > Bacteroidota > Bacteroidia > Flavobacteriales_G > Salibacteraceae. Next base: position 64,603 of record PAJI01000008.1, read on the forward strand.
CTTCAAGAAACTGGAATGAGAGCTTAGCCCTCGAGGTGAAAATTGGTATTGGAATCAGTACATTTCACTTTAAAAGAAAGAGTATAGAAAGTAATTCTTAAACCTTTATCAATTTATATCTCACCACACTAAAACAACTTTAAAAAACTATTTTTCAAGTAACTACCCAAAAGTCACCCGCTCTATTTTTTTCACTCCTTTCTTCTCCAATATTTTCACTCTTATAGAAAGACTTTGGAATTCAACACGTTAAACAAACACCATTCAAAGTAAGCAGTCACTTACCTTATTTTCTCACCCAGACAAAAACACTTTAAAAAACTATATTTCAATATTTTAAATTACTTAAAATCACTTAATACACCCTTTTAAATCTCATTTTAGAGTTATTTAGTTAGGATAACCCTTGTACTTTCACTTCAGATTTAAAAACAAGAGAAAGAACCCAACTAAATTTTTAATCATGTTAGAACTTGAAGGACGTGTAGCCATCATCACTGGAGGAGCCAGTGGAATCGGAAGAGAAACTGTACTAAAATACGTTGAAGCCGGAGCTACAGCAGTTATCTGGGACTTAAATGCTGACAAAGCAGAAGAAACCAAGCAATTGGCTGGTGATAAAGCAGATAAAGTAAGCTTTATGAAAGTCAATACAGCAGACTACAACGAAGTGGAAAAAGCCGCTCAAGCTGTAGTTGACCAATTCGGAAAAATTGATGTATTGGTCAATAATGCCGGAATCACTGCAGACAGCACATTAAAGAAAATGACGCCTGAACAATGGCAACGTGTTATTGATGTAAACCTTACCGGTGTATTTAACTGCGGTAAAGCTGTAGCCCTTCACATGATTGAAAAGAATTTCGGACGCATCATCAACACCTCTTCCGTAGTGGCTCACAACGGAAACTTTGGCCAAAGCAACTATGTAGCGACCAAAACAGGTGTAATCGGATTGGCTAAAGTTTGGGCTAAAGAACTGGGCAGACATAACATCTGTGTAAATGCAGTAGCTCCCGGATTTATTGAAACCGATATGATTACCACGGTGCCCGAAAAAGTAATTGACCATTTAAAAGCCAATACTCCGCTTGGAAGATTAGGAAAGCCCGCTGACATTGCCAACATGTATGTGTTCTTGGCATCAGATCGTGCTTCTTTTATCACAGGTACTGTAATGAGTGTTGACGGAGGCTTAAACCTATAAAATATGGCGAGAAAAGCAGTAATGACAGGTACAGGAATGTATGTTCCTGAGAAAGTAGTTCCCAACTCTTATTTCAACGAGTTGTTGGGCGAAGATGTAGATACTTGGTTAAGTGAAAACGTTCAGATTTACGAAAGACACTGGACCGATGAAAACGAATCTACGGCCGATTTAGCAGAACAAGCTGCCCGCAAAGCCATGGCAGATGCAGGTGTTTCAGCAGACGATTTGGATTTGATTATAATCTCAACCGATACACCTGAGTTTGTTTCGCCCTCTACGGCAAGTGTTGTTCAAGATCGTTTAGGGGCAAAAAATGCCGGAACATTTGACATTAATACCGCTTGTGCCGGATTTGTAACAGCGCTTGACATTGCTTCAAAATACATCATTGCAGACGATCAGTATAAAACCATTTTGGTGATTGGCGCTTACAACATGTCGAAGTACCTCAACATGCAAGACAAGAAGACGGTAACACTTTTTGCCGATGGTGCAGGAGCTGCCATCTTATCCGCTCAAGAAAATACAGATCGAGGTTACATCAATTCGATGTTAGAAACCAAAGGACAATACAACGAATGGATGGGCATTTATGCCGGTGGCGCTAAAGCTCCGGTAACCCAAGAAGTTCTTAACGATAAAACGCATCTACTTCAATTCGTGAAGAAATTCCCGAAAGAGTTAAACCCGGAAACCTGGACACGCATGATTAACCAATTGTGCGAAAGAGCCGGAGTTACACCTCATGATGTAAAACGCTATTTCATCACACAAATCAACATCAACTCCATTTTCGAAACCATGGATAACTTGGGGATTGAAAGAGAACGTGCTGAAACAGTAATGCACCACTATGGCTATACAGGTTCAGCCTGTATTCCTATGGCATTGAGCCAAGCAAGAGAAAACAACAGAATTCAAGAAGGCGATTTAATCATGTTCATTGGTTCAGGTGGCGGATTGGCCTTTGCAGGATCACTCTTCAAATTTTAAAAGCGACATGAATACCCTATTTGTCACAGCAAACAACACAACCATTCACGCTTATAAAGCGGGTGAAGGCAACAATAAAGTACTACTCATTCATGGTAACGGGTCAGACGGATCGTTTTGGAAACCATTACTTGACCATTGTCCTGAAAATGTACAAATGGTTGCTCCGGATATCCGTAACTACGGAAAATCAAAAGGAAAACCCATTGAAGCTGTACGCAGTATGGGCGATGTGGTTGACGATTTCCTCATGCTAATCAACGAACTCGGCTGGGAAAGTTACCACATTGCAGCTCACTCTTTGGGCGGAAGTGTAACATGGGAAATGTTATTGAAAGATAGCACCCGTATCAAATCGGTAACGGTTGTAAACCCTGCTTCGCCATTTGGCTTTGGAGGAACGCATGGTGTAGACGGAGCATTGAATTTTCCGAATGGAGAAGGTTCAGGAGGTGGCGTTGTAAATCCTGATTTTGTGGAGCGTATCAAAGCTGATGATCGTACAACAGATTCAGACAACAGTCCGCTAAACGTAATGAACAGTTATTACTGGGAACCGCCATTTGTTCCAAAAGACATTGATGTTTACCTCAACGGACTGATGGCAATCACTACTGGTGACGAACATTATCCCGGAGATTTTTCGGCTTCTGATAATTACCCGTTTACCAAACCCGGTAATTATGGTCCTTTAAATGCAGCTTCTCCTCTAACCAAACAAAACATATTGGCAGAATTAACCAACCTGGAACACAAGCCAAAAATACTTTGGGTAAGAGGTGGAAAAGACAAAATTGTGTCTGACACATCTTTCTTCGATACGGCTTATTTGGGAACATTAGGTGCTATTCCGGGCTATCCCGGAGAGGATGTTTGTCCACCACAACCCATGGTGAGTCAAACACGCCACGTATTGGATGCTTATCAAACCAATGGCGGAAGCTATAAAGAAGAAGTATTCGAAAACTGCGGGCACTCACCCTACATTGAAGAAGAACAACGATTCAGGGATTTATTTTACGACTGGATTGCATAACAACAATACACGATTAAGGAGGAATGACACAATCTGAATACACATTACCAACAGCAATGCTACTCATCGTTTTGATGAGCGTCATTCTGTGGTTGGTTTTTAGAGGCGCCAAGGCTACTAAATCTTTTGAAGATTATGCGGTAGGAAGCATAGCCTTCTCCCCCGCTGCCGTTGGATTGGCATTAGCCGCAAGTATGACCAGCGCAGCCACATTCATCATCAATCCCGGATTGATTGGTTTGTATGGGTATTCAGGTGTTATTTCTTATGCTGTTGCATTGCCTTTAGCAGCTTTTGTTTCCTTGATTTTCTTAACCAAGAAATTCCGCGAACAAGGCAACAAAGTAAAAGCCTTAACCATGGCACAATGGATTGGTAACCGCTACCAAGCTCCCAAATACGCCACTTTCATTGCTGTACTTTCTCTACTACTCATCACTTTTATTGTATTGATTGTAGTAGGATTGGCTCAATTGCTTTCTCAATCACTACAGGTAGATGTAGTGTGGGTAATGTTGGGCGTTGTGGTGTTTGTGTTTGGCTACATGATGTTTGGTGGCGCCAACTCAATGGTTTACACCAATACCATTCAAGCCATTATGATGCTGATTGTAGCCATCATACTCCTCTATTCGGGTCACAATTANTTTGCAGATGGTTTTAGCGGATTCACAGCTCAACTGAAAGCTATTGATCCGAGCCTAACAGAAGCCACCAACCCAGGAAGCTTATTGTTTCGCAACTTTTACGAAATCATATTCTGCCAAATCATCATCGGAATTGCCATCGTGTGTCAACCACACATTATTACCAAGTCTTTGCTTTTGAAAAAAGACACCGATGTCAACAAGTATTTGGTAGCTGCTATTTTAACCATGATTGTCTTCTTCTCTATTGTAATTGTAGGACTTTATGCNCGATTNCAATTCCCGGATATGACCTTAAACGGAAATGCCATTAAACCCGATCAATTGATTCCAACCTACGTAGTTGAGAAATTTCAGGTAGGCATTGGNTTGATTGTTACNATGGGCTTAATNGCTGCCGGAATCAGTACACTGGAAGGATTGATTCAAAGTCTTTCTATTACCATTACATCTGACTTATTGATGAGCAACTCGGCCAAATTGAGAGCATTACCTGAAAGTAAAAAAGTAATGCTCAACCGTGTAGTTATTGCAGCTATAGCTGTTGTTGCCATTGGATTATCCTACCGACAAATCATAGCACCTAATTTAAGTGTNGCCATTTTCGCACAAAACGGAGTTTACGCCTTTTTTGCAGCAGTTTTCTTCCCACTCATCATGGGCATGTTTACCAAAGAGATGCGTGCAGATGCTGCCATTGTATCATCAGTGGTAGCACTGGTTGTTCACTTCGGAATGTATTATGGCCAAATTGGATATTTAATGCAAAGTCCCATCAATAATCCTGCTATCTCTGCATCAACAGCCATCATTCTATCGAGTATTAGTGGTTATGCCACATTAAAATTGATAAAAAGTAAAACAGAATCCTTCAACACAAAACCAGTAACAAATGAGTCAGTTTGATTGGATTGGAAAATGGGCNAACTATTCTCCTGAAAAGTTAGCCATCAACGACATACTAACCGGTGAATCGGCTACTTATAAAGAGTTGAATCATCGTGCTGAGGTCATTGCGGCCAACCTGCACCATAACTACGGTNTAAAGAAAGGCGACCGCATTGCNATACTATCTCCTTTTAATGTAAACCTTATTGCATTGTTTGGAGCTGCTCAAAAAGCAGGTTTTATNCTAGTNCCACTTAACTTCAGGCTTACCGCTTCAGAGCAAGCCTACCAGTTAAACAACTGTGAAGCCGGTGTTTTAATTTACGACCCTGAGTTTAACGAAGCTGCTNCAGCACTGGAAATCAACAAAATAAANTGGGAAGACATTACCGTTGAAACCAATGCTTCTTATTCGGAAACATTAACCGAAGATGACACTTTGTTCATCCTCTACACTTCCGGCACAACCGGATTTCCAAAAGGNGCCTTGTATACCCACAAAATGTTGTTTTGGAACAGCCTTAACACCGCATTGCGTTTAGACCTCAATTCAAACGACATTACCATCAATTGTATGCCGCCTTTCCACACCGGAGGTTGGAATGTATTGGTAACTCCCCTGCTCCATGTTGGCGGAACCATTCACTTGATGGGCAAATTTGACCCGAACCAATTGCTTACTGAAATAGAGTCTACTAAAACGACTTTNCTGATGGTGGTTCCAACCATGTTAAAGATGATGGAAGACAGCCCCAATTTTGCAGCATTGAATGCTCCTGANTTGCGCTANCACATTGTTGGTGGAGAAACACTTCCGATAGAATCTATTGAAAAGTGGGCNGATAAGAACATNCCTGTTCGTCAGGGATATGGTTTAACCGAAGTGGGNCCTAACATTACATCGTTNCACCAAAANGATAACATTCGCAAACGCGGTTCCATTGGCTTTTTAAACTTCTACGTAGAAGGAAAAATCGTCAACAACCAAGGACAAGAATGCGCTCCTGAAGAAGTGGGCGAATTCTGGTTNAAAGGCCCTAANGTAACACCAGGATACTGGAACAACGATGAAGCCACCCAAAAGTCTATTGAAAACGGCTGGTTCAAAACCGGAGACTTGGTGTATCGTGACGAAGAAGGCTACATCTATGTAAAAGGCAGAATCAAAGACATGTTTATTAGTGGTGGTGAAAATGTTTACCCCAGCGAAATTGAGCGTGTTATCCGCGAATACAAAGGTGTTAAAGAAGTTGCCGTAATCGCCATTCCCGATGAAAAATGGGGCGAATCTGGTGCCGCTTTCATTAGTCTGGAAAANAAAGCCCTCACTGTTGANGAAATCAGCAACCACTGCCGCAAGCATCTGGCCAAGTTTAAAAATCCAAAAGTGTTTGAAATCCTAGAAGATTTACCCAAAAACACGGCTGGAAAAATCGACAAGAAATTAATCCTAAATACATATATGTCTAATTCAATTAAATGAGAAAACCATGAACACAATTAAATTATCAGTTATAGGAATTCTATCATTAGGTTTAGCTTTCACATCATGCAGCAAAGACGATGACGATGGAGGCTCTTCTTCATCTTCTTGTAATGCTCCTCAAAATAGCATTGTAGATGCTACAAGTGCTACTTCATTATCGTTAAGCTGGGAAGCCAATGGCGGATCGGCTTGGAACGTTGAATATGGTGAATCTGGNTTTACGCAAGGCAATGGTATGACAACAACAACATCTACCAATGCCGTAACACTTACAGANCTTGTAGGNAANACTGCTTACGATGTTTACATTCAAAACGACTGTGGCGATGCTACCAGCTCTTGGGTAGGTCCTGTTACNATCAGTACCAACAATCCAATTGNAGGAACATGGCGNNCTTANGATCCTTCNGNNNTNNTAAGCANNACTTGGCGTATTNNTGAAATNGTTGCTGAGTTNAANTCAAACAACACNTACNNAGTNACNTCTTATGATGCAAGCGGTGCTCAAACTGTTTACGAAGGAACTTACACAACTTCAAGCTCTGCTAATGCTTCNGGNATTTATAGCATTACATTAAGCCAGTCTTCTCCTTCAACATTAACTTCAGAAGGAATTTATCAGGTTTATGTAGCAAGCCCAGATTCTATGTGGTATGAAGTAGCTCAAACAGATCCTGCAATTACAGGTGTTACTGCTCCAACAGCTGGTGACGGTTTTGGCTCTACTTCNGGTGGTGCTTACGGAACAATGAACNTTCAAAAGTACTTGAGAGAAGAATAAAAACAACCTCAACATTATATCCTCCCGGTTCATTTGTAATCGGGAGGATTTCATTACTCAAAGCCTAAAATTCACGCCTTATGAAAAAATTGACCTGGCTTTTCTGTTTGCTGCTTTTCTCTCAGTTGACAACNGCTCAAACTGAGCAAACTACTTTTTCTGACATGGACTCTCTCCAGCGTTCTGTTACTTTTTACGATCAGGANATTCCTATCCAAGCAGGAAAAGAACTCAAATTCATTGCTTACTTCTTTAATCAAACCGTAAGCTCTAACTTTTATCCTACCAACGAATTTTTACAGGGACAGGTAATTGGTCGTATGTTTGGACGTAATACGTCTAAAACCAGCGATGAAAACCGTACGTTTTATACNGAACAACGNTTACTTCCCTTCTTTCTCTACACNCCCAAATTAATGGATGGAAAAGTAACCTTGAGAGGTTCTTTTGAAATTGACTGGACNTGGGGNGATGCTTCCTACGGNTCTGGAGGTAACCAAGGTGCNGGTTTTAATGCCGATCAGGTAAACATNCAGACACAAAANATTGAAATTGAAATCATTCCAAAATACAGNTGGGCCATTAACATTGGGCTACAGCGCATGTATGANACACCATATAATCCATACCGTGTTACGGTAGACCGTTTGCAATATACNGGTTACCGTTTNTTCTACTGGGCNGGTGATGCTCCNGGGATNAATGTTCGCAAAGACTTTGCAAANGGATCGTTAACAGCTGGTGTTTATTCNCTTTCCGAAAACCGCATTGAACTAGACGATGACGTTGTTTTGGTGAACCTTATTGGTGAAAAGAAAATCTCACCACAATTAAAAGCTGGTGGTTCTTTTTACTACATCAACGACAGGTCTTCTGGAATTGGCGGTGCTTCTATCTTTGGACAAGGTCCTAAAAGNTTGTTGACCGAATACATGGGAGCTTATCGTTTTAACTTTCCCGCTGAAGACTACGTTACCAANGTAATGTGGGCNGGTGGATTCTTCGGTTACAACGATCAATATGCATTTGGCAACCACAAACTAACCGGTTTTGTCAATACCAACTTCGGAAGCATTAAAGACTCTACNACAATTGCTGANATCCTNGGTGTTGGAGCCAACTTAAGGTATTCATACCGCTACGGCAAATCAGACAACGATGAANTTTATTTAGACGGAATTTTCACCTCTGGTGATGAAGATGGTCTGGAAGATGATACTTACAATGGTGTAATCACCGGAAACACATGGGGCGCCCCCGGAAACCTGCCTATNAGTACGGGAAGTTACATTATGTTCCCTTCAGGAAATGTAGTCAACCGCTACATGCCATTGGTGGCAGATATTTCTAACATGGGCTACGGATTAATTGCCATTAACGGTGGCGTTAAAAAAGCACTTGTTCCTAACAAATACATTCTATCTGCCGGAGGAGCTTATGCCCGTTCGGTAGCTGCTCCTATCAACGGAGGCAATACCCTTGGTGTTGAGGCCAACCTTGGTTTCCATTGGAAAATCAAAACCCTCATGGAAGTAGAATTAAGAGCTGCTCATGTATGGTTGGGCGATTTTTACGATTCTTCTTACACCAACGGTGACAGTTTCTTAGATGCGGAAGACAGGTTAAATGCCCGTCCTACCAACCCGTGGACAGCTTTTCTTGCTTTTAAATGGTTGATGTTTTAAAACGGATGAAAATGAAACAATTAATAACAATCGGACTCCTTTTAATTGGAATCCAACTTCAAGCACAACGTTTGTACCCTCAATTGGAAAAAGTACAATCGTTTGATCAAATTGAATATCCGTATGCCGTTCAGAAACAGCAAATTAGCAACAACATCACTATTGGCTATATGGATGAAGGCTCTGGCAATCAAACCATTGTTTTTGTACATGGATTGGGGAGTTATGCTCCGGCTTGGAAGAAAACCATTGCCGGATTGAAAGACCATTTCCGCTGTATTGCCATTGATTTGCCAGGATACGGACGTTCTTCCAAAGGAAATTATGCAGCATCTATGAGTTTCTATGCCGATGCCATTCACGAATTTTTAGATTCTCTAGGGTTAGAAAAGGTAGTTTTAGCCGGACACTCTATGGGCGGCCAAATCTCTATAGTAGCAACATTAAAACGTCCTGAACGCGTTCAAAAATTGTTATTGATTTCTCCTGCGGGAATTGAAACGTTTACCGAAGGAGAAAAAGACTGGTTTAGAGATGCCATTACTGCAAAAGGTGTTATGCTAACTCCGCTCAACAGCATTGAAGAAAACCTTGGGCATAACTTTTACAAGTTTCCTAAAGATGCCGAGTTTATGATCAAAGACCGTTATGCCATGACGGGTTGTGGCGATGATTTCTTATGGTATTGTAAAGTGGTTGAACGTTGTGTACAGGGCATGGTTAATGAACCTGTCATCAGAGATTTACCTCAACTCAATGTTCCTACTCTAGTGGTTTTCGGAGAGGCAGATAAGCTCATCCCTAACCGTTATTTACACGGAGGAAGTACAGAGAAAATTGGCGAACGCGCCTTAAAATACATCAGACATTCTGAATTGTTTATGGTTAAAAAAGCCGGACACTTCGTTATGTTTGAAAAAGCAGACGAAGTAAACGCTAAAATGATTGAATTCATGCAGCAGTCTGGCTTATAACATCGGGATGAACCCGTTTTCGTTTTTGTTATTATGAAAATCAAACTGGCAAGATTTGAAGAGTTCGCAGACCGGCTCTACCCTTCTGAGGTAGAATATGTGCTGAACAACAATCAGTTCACCGATGCTGAACTCTTCAACATTTTGTCTACCATTCAAAAACGTGTAAACCAACCGGAAGCCAACATTGGTTTTGATACACGCATCAATCCGCGTAAGTATTCTAAACTCATTAAATCTTTTGAGAGTAAGCTCAATAAAATTGACGTAGACAAGTACTATACCTGGATCAACACCTTTAATTTTCAGGTAACCACCGATGCTATTCCTCCCGAAGAACAAACAAGGGTTTTAGCCGAAATTCGCTCCTTTGATCCTAGCCGTTACCATGCCGATGTTTTTTATCAGGCCATGGAAAACTATAAAACCTACCTTATCATGCGCGGACGCACCAAAGACCTTTCTATTGTGAAAGATTTTTTGGTTAAACACAGGGTTTCTTATGATTTGAACCGCTCTATGCTCACGCACATTGAGACACTTACNGAACAAATTGTTCTTGAGCAACAGCAGCAACGCAAACAAGAAATCGATCTTACTAAGATTGAGGACATGCTGACCCTTTTNCGCAANGAGAANCTTAGTAAAAAAACACGCTANATGGCTTTNCTGGCCTACATTATGTACCACATTAACCATGCGGATGTAGAAAANCTGGTTGCTCCGATAACCGAGCTAGAGAATGCCATTCANAACGGTGAATTTTACTCTCCCCGCTTACTGGCCAATTTTTATGCAAACAAACTATTAATACTTAACAGTCTTGGCGACCAGCAAGGNGCTGCATTTTGTGGCCTGCAATCTATCAAGCACTATACGGAAGATTACCTCTATTACCTGAACAATTATACTACAGTGCTTATCCATCTTGACCAGTGTCGCAAAGCACTAGATCAGATGAAAGAAACTTTTGAGGTTTTTAAAAAATCGAGAAACCTTAACCANCGTATGGTGTTCATTAGCAACTATTGCCGTTGCCTGAACGAGTCTAAAAAATTCACCAACACTGTGCGTTTAATGCGCAATTACCTGGAAGAGTTCAAAGAGCATACACTTGANCACCGTTGGAATTACTTCTTCCGCACCTACCTCTATGGCCTCATCATGAGCAACCAAAACAGCATTGTGTTGCGTTTGAATAGAAAATACAAGTTNGTTGAACGCGAAGAGAATATGAACATTCCTCCTTACATTAACTTACTCACTTCTGCAGCAGCATTTAATGAACTTAAAATTACCCGTTCTGAGNTTGAACAACGCTTAGANGGGTTCAAAAANCATCCCAGAGCCAACATGAGAGCCGATTACCGTAAATGGGTTAGCGAGCTGGNAGACATGCTCTAATGTTCTTTCTTATTNTGATTAATTAACACCTTAACCACTAANGCGGCATGCTTTTGGTTTCAGCCTTGTTATGATTGACCAGAACCATTNGCTATCCNTAAAATTTGAACAAGCGNACCTCAAAGCTGTTGTTCATTTCACAAAGAGTATCTCTCAATTTGTAATCATAATAATCACAATAAATTATTTTTCATGAAAAAAGTAATTCTATTATTCACAGTTCTACTGGCTACACAAGCCACTTTTGCTCAAAATGAAGAAGCTCAACCTACTTCTACTCAAGCATCATCAGGTGGAGGGTCAAAAGAAGTTGGTGTTATTTTTAATGACTTTGACAATTTTGGCCTAACCTATCGTTTTGGAAAANCTTCATCTGCCATGTGGAGGGTTCAAACCTTATTCCTTAATGGAAATACTTCTTCTCAAGACGATGACAAATCTTCTNATTTCGGTATAGGAGCTCGTTTTGGTAGAGAATACAGAAAGAACATAGCCGACAATTTTGAATTCAGATATGGAGTTGATTTAGCATTCGAATATTCGCACTCCAAACAAGATGTTCAAGGANACGTTCAAAAGCAAAACACATACACTCCNGGGGTATATGCNGTATTAGGAGTTAATTATGTAGTAAAAGAACGCTTGGTTATTGGTGCCGAATTATTGCCTGGCATAAGCTATTCAACAACCACTTACAATTACGATAATTCAAACCAAGAACCTGATAACAGAANCNGTTTTAACTACGGATTTTCAANTAATGCAGCTTTATTATCTTTAGCATACCGCTTTTAAAAGCCATACTACTCCTTTCATTCTCCTGTACCCTGCAGCATTTAAATGTTGCAGGGTTTTATTTTTTTGCTCCTATAGACTAACATTGCGTCTTGGTTTATTTGATTTCCCCTTATTTCAATGACAAAATTCTTCAATGTATTTAGCTGTATTTGTTGCCTTTGGTTCTTACTCCAAAACAGCGCTNTAGCNCAAGATGAANCTCAACNACTTACCAGAGATTCTGTTCGCACGCTTATTCAGCAAAGTCCGCATTTTAGCATTTACAAAGACAATTATTTCATTACAGGNATTCCACTCAACGAACAACCTGATGAGTACAACTCTGATGTAAAGTTTCAAATCAGTTTTAAACACAGAATTACCGGAGCAAAACTCCCTTTTAGTACTTACCTCTATTTGTTTTATACCCAAAAATCGTTTTGGAACATTTACCGCGAATCTTCTCCTTTCAAAGAAAANAACTATCACCCCGGAGTGGGATTGGGAAAAGTGATTCATGNCAAAAACCGTGTAAAAGGAACAGCTTCTATCTCTTTTGAGCATGAGTCAAANGGAAGAGACAGTATTTATTCGCGCAGNTGGAATTACGTTGGACTCCACTATGCTTTTATCTTTTCTGAAAGAATGACACTTTCTCTAACCGGATGGGTTCCNTTTGGTTATCAGGAAAGCAATCCGGAGTTGATCGAATACATAGGATTGGGTGAAGCNGAATTGTATTGGGAGTTTATTAAAAACAAATTCTTCTATCACGGAATTATAAGGATTGGTAGTCGTTTAGACGGCAGAGGAAGCATGCAACACGAAATCAACTTNAAACTCACAGAAAAGCCCAACCAATACATTATGNTGCAATGGTTTAACGGTTACACAGAAAGCCTTATCGATTACAAAAAATACCAGAACATGTTACGCATTGGAATTGTAATCAANCCCAATAACATCTTCTTTTAAAACAAAAAGACCCGCTGGTTTTATCCAACAGGCCCTATAATCAACTATTAATTTACCTATAAAAAAGCGTTTGCCTTACCTTAATAAAGTAATGTATCCCGATTTAACTTCTGATCTTCCAGTTGGCTCATAAGTAGCCTCTAAGCGCCAGAAATANGTTCCTTCATCACATTGTGTTCCTTCGTTGGTTCCATCCCACACAGCATTATGATCTCCTGATTCCCAAACCAATCTNCCCCAACGGTTATAGATGNTTATTTTATAGTTAGAGAATATACAAGTACCAGTTTCGTCTACTACATAGAACAAATCATTGGTTCCGTCTCTGTTNGGTGTAAATACNTTCGGGATATTTAAAAAGCATTCGCAGGCTATGCAGGGAGGTTCAACAACAACATCACAAGAATCGGCTATATGTACTGTAACAGCAACAGTATCTGAAACACAATAATCTGTCATTGCATACACCTCATAAGTTATCCCCGTATCTGAGCTAGATGAATACGTTTCTCCGGTAGTAAAATCTGGCAACCACGTAATGGTAGCACTGTTTGGACTCGCTTCTGCCTCAAGTGTAAAGTCTTCACCCGGACAAATTGTAGCACCCACCACAGTTGTAATTTCAGGAATTTCGTGCACATCAAGAAATGCCTGTTCTTGTGCTGAACTACAACCATTCTCTTCNACATNTGCNTTTAAAATAGAATCGGCTTGTGGGCTAAACCATCTGGCAGAGGTATTTCCTGCTGCATTTCCCCAGAAATAAGTTGGACTTGAAGCCGTTGTTTGAAGCTCTACAAACACAGAATCGCCTTCACATAAATCAAACGTATCTGCAGAAAAACTTACCTCNGGTATTTCTATAACTTCGATATACACACTATCAGAATCTGCACAGCCAAATGAATTGGTAGCTACCACCGTGTAAACTGTAGACGTATCTGGCGCTACAGAACGAAACTGCCAAGTACTTGAGTCGGGCAACCAAANAAAAGTCATATCATTTGTGGATGANGTAAAGCTAATTGCCGCAGAACTTCCTTCACAAATTGTATCTCCATCACTGGCCTGTATATCAATTCCAGGAATTACAGTAAGGTATTTTTGTTGCATTATTGAAGTACAATTCTGAGGAGATGTTGCAATGGCATTAACNACGGTATTGTTCGTAGCCACAAAAGAAAAAGTATCAGCTACAAAACCTCCGGGAGCCCATGTAATATCTGATCCAGCTATGTCTACTGTTCCNTAATAGGTCACTTCTTCACCTTCACACACTGTATCNGGACCTACAATACTTAATACCGGATTACTCGGATAAGAAACGGTTACCGTATCTGTATAAGAGCAAAAACCNGCAAAAGTGATGTCATCAATAGCAAAATCATTTCCCCCTGCCGCTGTATTCTGGTTTACAATAGCAATGGTTGCCGTGGTAGCCGTTCCTGAATTCCATGTNGTATTAAATTGTTGCCATAAGCCTGTTGTAGATGTCAANGANAACACAGAACCAATTTGAACNCCNTTNATGGAAAAAGCCAACTCTGCCGGNTTAGAACCTGTTACAGACATAGCCCAAGTTTGGAATTGGTAATTGGTATTTTGCTGTACCGGAACAGTTTGTTCCCAAATGTGCTGTCCGGCTACATTTGAGCCGTTCACCACCATCATTGATCCTGCGGCAGTGCCATAAGTATGGTCATACAATGTTGAAAAATTGTTGTGAACCAATGACGTNTTAGANGTAATTGCATATTCACCTTCATTCGTCAATANTCCGTAGGTTCCNCCCGAACCATANCCATANTTACTNNTAAACCCTGTNTNNCCTNATTCAAAATCTCCGTTTACTACAAGATTGGTGAGTATTTCTATACCAGAGCAATAATAGGTTCCGGCTTGTGAAACNACCAATGAATCAGCATGAGTTCCGTTACTCCAGTTATACGTATTAAGTCCTTGAGGAGCATGAAGTGTTACCGTTTCACCACAATCAAGCAATGTNTCGTTGCCCAGATCAAAATTCAAGGTACACTGCGCCTCTACAACGAAAGAGAAACTTAACGATAGAAAAAGTGCCGAAAGAAATTTCAACATCCATNCAAAATCTAATCCTGCACTTTTTGGATTAAGACTAGCGACAGTTGTATTGTGAATGTTTTGAGTTTGTAAAGTTTTTCTCATAAATGCGCATTTGCTGCAATAAGACTTAAGTTTAAGCGATGTTCAAACGTTTTGATAGCGTTTGAATACTGCAATTAAATGAATCCTCTTCTTTTAATGCATTATTTACTTAAGACAAAATTGAGACAACAAGAGTTGTCTTACACCTTATTAAAAATANNAAATACAGCTGAATTACTATCTATCAAGCCTTTACATANNGCTCTCTTGAAGTGACAATTGTCGACATGTTTTCCAATGCCCAGTCTTGAAGGTTGTTGATATGAGGAATCAAACTTTCTCCCATTGNTGTAAGCGAATACTCTACACGAGGAGGTATTTCGGCATAAGCTTTACGCAAAACCAATCCATCTGCTTCTAATGTCCNCAAGGTTACTGTCAGCATTTTTTGAGAGATATCTCCAATTGTTTTTTGCAATTGATTAAAACGCATGACTTNTCCCTCATCCAAACACAACAATACAAGAATAGACCACTTGTCTCCCATCCGATCTAACACATTTCTAATGGGACATNCTGCAACATTTGACATTAATTCTAATTTATTTTCTTTCATAACTCACTTATTTCCAGCAATACTTACTTNCAGGTAACTTATTCACTTTCAGGTATCTTCTTGTTCAAACCACGAATTCAAAATACCTTTGGTTACCAAAAGTAATTAATCTTCTTTTAGAAACTAAAAATAGTTAATCATGAGTAAAATATTAGTTACCGGAGCAACCGGAGAATTAGGGAAAGCTGTTGTAAGAGCACTTTTAACAAGAACAGAAGCTGAAAATGTTATCGCTTTAGTAAGAACACCTGAAAAAGCTGATGAGTTAAAAACTCTTGGCGTTGAAACACGCGAAGGAGACTACGATAACTTTGACTCTTTGGTAAAGGCATTTACTGGTATAGACAAATTGTACTTTGTTTCTGGTAATGATCTTGAAGCACGTATTCAACAACACGAAACAGTTGTGAAAGCNGCTAANGAAGCTGATGTAAAACATGTTGTATACACCAGCTTTGCCCGTAAAAATGAAACCGACTCTTCTCCTATTGCATTGGTAGCAAAAGGTCATTTTGTAGCAGAAGAAGCATTAAAAGCNTCTGGCCTGACTTACACNATTTTNAAGCACAACCTATATATGGAGGTTTTACCNCTGTTTTTTGGTGAGCAAGTATTAGAAAATGGCATCTATNTGCCTGCTGGAGAAGGAAAAACAGGTTTTGTTTCGCGCTTGGATATGGCTGAAACCGGTGCAGCTGTTTTAACAACCGAAGGACATGANAACAAAGAATACGAGATTACAGCTGCCAAAGCTTATTCTATGCAAGAGATTGCTGATCTTTTGTCTGAAATAAGCGGAAAGNCTGTAGCGTATACTTCACCTTCACCGGAAGAGTTTACAGAAACACTAAAAGGGTTTGGCCTTCCTGAACCTATTATTGGAATGACNTTAGGTTTTGCCTTGGCCATTGCTCAAAACGATTTGGATCAAACTTCAGATATTGTAGAGAAGCTAAGTGGTAAAACAACTACTTCAATGAAAGATTTCCTCAAGGCTGTTTATGCCTAAACACATGNAAAAGCCGATTGAATAATCAATCGGCTTTTCTTTTTTCTTCTTNAAATAAGAGCTCCGTTTTATGCGATTTATATGTTTGTTGCATCATAAATAAGTATGAAACATCAGCTTGCCCTACTCNTTTNTTTCTTTTTACTNTCATTCTCTGGCTTTGCTCAACAGCTGGTAATTAGCGGAACTNTTACAGACCGNACAACTCAAGAGCCGCTAAGCAGGGTAAATATTGCTATTGAGGGTACTTCTTCCGGAGCAATAACAGACGCCAACGGACACTATAAGTTGAAGTTAAAGAAGGCTGACAATTACGCCATTTTCTTTTCTCACNTTGGTTATGCCGATGAGCGCAGATTCATTCAACCCGATGACTTTCCTCAAGAAGGTAAAAAAGAAATGACCATCAATGTGCAGTTGATTTTTAAAATAATGACATTGCCTGAAGTGACCATTTCTGATGTGGCCAAGCCAGATACCGTTCACGGAACCCAAGCCTATTCTTTAGCCGACTTTGAGTTTTACAATACAGATGAATTNTTGTTGCTCACATTTGAAAAAAACCTGAGAAAAGATGCCGGTTTAAAAGTGTTAAACAGTAAAGATTCTATTGTAAGGTCTACTTCTATTGATGCCGATCCTACAAAATTATATGCCGATTTCAGAGGCAATCCTTATG
Source organism: Crocinitomicaceae bacterium (assembly GCA_002705995.1). GTDB lineage: Bacteria > Bacteroidota > Bacteroidia > Flavobacteriales_G > Salibacteraceae. The sequence continues at coordinate 81,887 of PAJI01000008.1, forward strand.
TGGTATANGAAGAACATGTAAATGCCATAGAATGGACTCCAATGCATTTTGAAACCACACTATTTACATATGAAGAATTTGAAGAACACATTACCCCTATTGTAGACAGNGTAAACCGTGTTTTACTGTATTCGAACTACCGTTGGTATTACCCAGAGTTCTCCTACCTNACCTTTGACCGNACAAACCAATCTAACACTANAATNGCAACNGTTACCGATGAGCATTTAATGGAGCTTTACCGCTCAGAATACAAATATNTATCGCCAAGACAGCGCTTTGAGGCCANCAAATTAGAATATGAAACAGGNATCGATAAAGAAGACATCGCTGCCATTATGAGTGATTTTCCTAACTCGTTATACTATGAGCCGCTCTATGCTCCGGCCTTTATCATTCACGATACGGTAATGATCTTTGATCACTATGCCAACGAACTTAAAAAGTTCAACACTTACGGAGATTCAATCGCATCGGTTCCTATTTACTATCATCAAATGACGACTGACCGTTCAAAATGGAAACAACAATTACTTAAAGATGCATATACACATGACGTTTATGCTGTATTTCTAAAAGACGGTCATTACCATTTGCGTAAAATTGACCTTTCAACCGGAAGAGTCATTGGAAACTTTAAGTTGACCCACCGCTATGTTGAAAAAATGCGGGTAAAAGACGGATACGTATACTACCTCTATCGTCCGTTTGGATCTATTCANAATGTCTANTTGTACAAGGAAAAAATTCAGTAACGAAAGTGTATAAAAAACAAAAGGAGGATAAATCCTCCTTTTGCACCTACTAACCACGTCCTCCAACCCCTTGAAGAGACGATCTTAAATAAATTTAGCTAACCAACTAAAATTTAGATAACTTATTAACACACGCCTCAAAGATACAATTCGGAATCAATTTTGCAATAGTGTTTAAAAAAACTGTTAACAGCTTATTAACGTGTATGGTATACTACTCACAACAGCCAAANATTAACACTNAAAATNGGATTCAACCATCAAAACACAATAATTTATTCTGTCATTNAGTTTACATACAAACAAATATTTTCACGCCTATGTATCGCCTCATTATCGTCCTTACTTTTTGGGTAGGTATTNTATCTGCCAATGCGCAAAATCAAAACGTAAAACATGTAGAAGACTTACCACAAATAACCCAATGCAAATCGCTCTCGNTTGATCCNAANAAAAATTCTCCGGATCAGCTGAATCAATACAAAAAAACACTTGCAACACTTCAGCATGTAGAAATTCAACCGTGTAAAAAAGATTTGAAAGTTGAGNATTTGATTGATGNTATAACCNAANACGTNCCGTTAACAGTCTTGTACTCTATCTNGATAAAAACCAGAAAATCCCACAAAATCTGGATTCGCTTAAAACGCTTACTACGTTAACCATTATTTGTGGTGATCATCCTGAAAACCTATTGCTCACCGAATTAAGCATTGAGTTCATTAANCTCTATCAAAATGAGCGTTTCATTATCGTAAACTATTANAGTAATGATGCACCTTCAGATGANTTCATTTTCTCGTTTTATGATGCTTACCCCAATTCGCTTGTTGAAATATTGGCAGAAGATTATGTTTACCCTGATCCTGACNTACAAGCTGTATATACTCCACACCCGTTTGTNACTCCTCTACTCAACGATACTATAATCAAAAAGCAAAGCTTCTTACTTTCAACGAACAAACCGCAAACTTTACTTCTGCCATCAGGTTCTTCAATCNATGTTCCTGAGAATGCTTTTGTAGACGAAAACNGAACTGTGGTTACCACACCGGTTCAAATTGACTACAGAGANTTTAACGACCCTATTGCGATGGTACTAAGCGGTATTTCTATGCAAGTAAAAAGTGATAACCCAGATGAAATACTGGAATCTGCCGGTATGTTTGAAATCAACTTTTCTTCTAACGGTAATGAGGTTTATGTGGCCAACAACAAAGAGCTAACTGTTAATGTGGCCTCTAATCAAACCGAAAACAATTACAGCCAATTTGTAAAATCTACCGAAACAGATAGTTGGACAACAATAGGAGATTCTAATTCGCTTACGGCTTCTGCACTTNCCTTCAATAATCCATTGTTAACCCAAGCTTACTACTATTACCGTAACTACTATTTAAGCGCTCCGCTTAAGCCTATTGTTAATGTTGACACCAATACACTTTCAGAACGGTTTTACAGCAGCTTGTACATAAGAGATCAACTAAGAACAGACTATCGTCATCTTACCAATTTACCGGAACGCAAACAGTATTTATATGCTAAAAAACACNTTCCACGCATTAAGCTCTCCAAGGTCAATAGAAAAGAAGTACCCAAAGAACTAGCTACAGAGGGTATAATCACATTAGAATTCAATTCAAGAAAGTTTCCGGAACTTACTTCTTTCAGAAGGTTACAGTTTATAACGAATGACTACACCCGAAAAGAAGTCTACAAAGCCTTGATACGGAAAAAAGCCTATTTAGATGCAAGGTTAGAACATATTAGCGGAAATGAATTCACCCTATTTTTAAAAGATTATAAGGGAGAACTTCATGAGGTAAATGTTGAAGCGATGAACTCTTATTTTTACGATAATGAACGGAGAAACCAAAGAGTTGTTAACCAAAGTTATTATAGCTATAACAGAAAGCTTCAACGCGCATCTAAAAAATTTCTGAAGAAAACCGAAGAAGCTTTAGCCAACAATGCAAAAGTCGCAAGAAAAAACAAAGAGCAACTTGACAAACAAGAACTTATTGCCTGGAATAGCGCTCGTAAAATGATGAACGATCGCGAAAGGGAAATGGATTTTGAAGAATGGAATGCTTACGCTAATAATCTTGATCAATTTGCAAACCAAGTTCAACTTTCTCAAAGCTNTGTAGAGCGCAGCTTTCGAGTTCAGGGAGCCGGCATTTATAATATCGATCGAATTTCAAAAGAAAAGAATTCTATGAACATTCAAATTCTGGCGAACAACGATCCCTCTCTTGATTTAACCGTGTATTACATGCCTGAAAAAATGAGCACTTGCATNAAAATGTATAAAGGTGGGTACTTCGTCTACAAAGACAAACCTTTTACCATGGTTTTGCTCAACAACCAAACGGGTGAAATTGCTTTTTATAAAGCAGACTCACCTTCAAANANACTNNATATAGANGTTAGCTTTAAACCTAAAGCAGCNTACGACAGTGAAGAAAAATTCAGNCAAGACTGTACGCTTGCCACAACCAATTAAAGATCAAAGCCTCGAATCATTTCGGGGCTTTTCTTTTTCCATCAATGAATAACCTCATCNCAAAATACTAGGCTTTATTTTATATCGCTCACGATATAATTNTACATTTGTAGAACTAAAACAAACAAAAGATGGAANCATTTTATCAACTTCATGCAAAAACGCCACAGGGCAAAGAGCTCTCNATGGCTGATTATAAAGGACATCCGGTATTAATTGTAAANACCGCTACAAAATGTGGTCTAGCACCTCAATTTGATGGATTAGAANAACTGCANCANAAATACAAAGACAAAGGANTAGTTGTTTTAGGATTTCCGNGNGANCAGTTTTTGAACCAAGAACCAGAAACCAATGACACTGTAGAAGAAGCATGTAGAATCAANCACGGAGTTACGTTTCAATTGACTGAAAAATGTGATGTTAACGGAAACAATACACACCCCGTTTTCAACTACCTTAAAAAAGAATTGGGCGGTTTCTTAGGCAGNAAAATCAAGTGGAATTTCACTAAATTTCTCATCGATAAAAACGGTAAACCTGTGAAACGATATGCTCCGGTAACCAAACCAGATGCTATCGAAAAAGACATTCAAAAACTCCTTTAAATGGACGATCAATTAAAGCTTCAAAATCAATTGTGTTTCCCCATCTACACAGCTTCTAGGTTAGTTACACAATGTTACCATCCTATTTTAAAAGAACTAGACCTCACCTATCCGCAATACCTTGTGATGTTAGTTTTGTGGGAAAAAGATGAAGTCAATTTGAGTTTCCTTACCGAAAAACTCATGCTCAAAACCAATACGTTAACGCCTTTGGTAAAGCGTATGGAAAGCATGGAACTACTCACAAGAGAAAGATCTGCTCAAGATGAGCGTAACATCATCATTACGCTTACTGAGAAAGGGAAGCAATTGAAAGATAAAGCCGTTGACATACCTCAAAACTTATTTAACAACATAGGAATCTCAATGGAAAAAGCAGAACAGCTTTATGCTCTTTTGTACGAAGTCATTGAACAATTAGAAGATCAAAAAGAAACATGTCATTAATTGAAGATTTAAAATGGCGCTATGCCACTAAAAAATACGATTCAACGCGAAAAGTAGAAGACGAAAAAGTAGCCCAAATTATAGAAGCAGCTCGCCTAGCTCCTACTTCATCTGGGTTACAACAATTTCACTTAATTGTAATTTCTAATCCGGAAATCAAAAACAAAGTAAAAGGTGCATCGTTTAACGATGTGGTTATCGACACTTGTTCTCACCTTTTGGTTTTTGCAGCTTGGGATCAATACACCAACGAGCGTATTGACGAAATGTCATCACGCAGTGCCATTTCAAGAGGTATTCCTTTAGAGAAATCTCAAGCTTATTACAACATGCTGAAAACGGCATACGTTGAAAAGCAGACGCCTGAACAAAATTTTGTTCATACGGCACGTCAATCTTACATTGGATTAGCTTTTGCAATGGCTGAGGCAGCTACTCTTAAGGTAGATTCTACCCCTATGGAAGGTTTTGACAACAAGCAAGTAGACGAATTACTTGATTTGCCTTCAAAAGGACTAAAAAGCGTAACGCTATTGGCACTCGGTTACAGAGATGCTGAAAACGACTGGTTAGCCAAACTTGATAAAGTGCGTATTCCAACTGAAGAATTTGTAACGGAATACAAATAACACACACTTTTTATAACCCAAAAAGGCGCTCAATGAGCGCCTTTTTCATTCACATTCTTACAACTAATTATGTCTTACAGGTTAAACCTGTAGGCTAAATTCAATTGAACTACTTGATTCGAAATTTTTGTATCAGAGTCAAAAGCTGAATCATCTGAATCATTTGCAATATTGTACACACCTATAGCGTAGCGTATATCAAAAGCAAATCCATTATCAAACTCATACCCTCCCCCCACAGGGATACATATATCAACAGCTTTAAAGGACTCATTTTGATTTTCACCATCTGCACTGGCTCCTAGAAATATACCGGGCTGAACTCCCGCTTTAAAATTTAAACCTAAATCGTTTACAGGGTAGAATTGAGCGTAAATAGGCAAATAGAGGTAGTTGAGGTTCAAGGTTTGGGTCTCTGTTTCATTAAACCCTACTGGTTGATCATATCTAGCACCTTGCAGAGAATAAATTAAATCTAGACCAACAGAAAAATTGTCTGATAGGTTATACAAACCTGTAGCACCAATATTAAATCCAACTCTAGGGTCGCCATCAAAATCAGCTCCTAAATTTGCAATGTTTAGTCCTAATTTGGGTCCTACTCTCAAGTCTTGAGCTGAAGCAAGTGTTGTGGTTAATAAAAATCCTAAAAGGATAGGTAAGCTAAATTTTTTCATGATCTAAAATTTTAATAATGAGTGATTCATAAAAATTGTATCAGCATTCGAACAATTCATCGGTCAGAAAGTTTTTAACATCGCTCGGCAGCGCTGATATACTTTATAATTTAGTAGGTCGCCAATCCCATTTTATTTATTCTTTAATTCATTGGTTGCTAGATGTATTTAATATTTGATACCGAAACAACAGGTCTACCTAGAGATTTTAATCGTCCCGTTTCAGACAGTGAGAACTGGCCGAGGTGTGTGCAAATTGCATGGCAGTTGCACGATGAATGGGGAAACCTTATTGAGGTCAAAAACTACATCATCAAGCCCGAAGGCTATACCATTCCGTTCAATGCAGAACAGATTCACGGTATTTCTACCGAGCGCGCCATGCGCCAAGGGGTTGATTTGGAGTTTGCGCTGAATGAATTCAACAAAGCACTTGAGCAATCGGAATTTGCTGTAGGACACAACATTGGTTTCGATGTCAACATCATGGGAGCGGAATTTTACCGCAAGCAGATCGATACCCCTATGATGAACATGCCCAGCTTAGACTCATGTACCGAAGTCACGGCAGAATATTGTAAGATTCCCGGTGGTAGAGGTGGAAAGTTCAAACTCCCTACCCTGACAGAATTACATGAAAAACTCTTCAATGAAGCTTTTAACGAAGCACACAACGCCTCTGCCGATGTGGAAGCCACAACACGTGCTTTCCTAGAGTTAATTCGCTTAGGCGTTTATACTGTTGAGGAGTTACAACAGCCTGCCGGTTACATTGAGCAATTTCGCGAGCATCAGCCCAAACCCATTGAGGCCATTGGGTTAAACATACAACCTTACACGCCAGATGATGTTGAATTTGAAGACATCAAACAAGAAACGGAGCCGCAACTTTCAAAAGCTGAGATCAAAGAAAACCTTATTACGCTTGAGAAAGTTCCGTTTGCTCACCTCCACAACCACACACAGTTTTCCATCCTACAGTCTACCATTGAAGTACAGACGTTAATCAAGAAAACGGTTGATTATAAAATGCCTGCGGTTGCAATGACGGATCATGGAAACATGATGGCAGCATTTAACTTTGTGCAATCTATAGCAGGACACAACAAAGGAGTTCGTGCCAGAAATGAGGCCGCTGTAAAAGAAGGAAACACTCCCGAAGAAATTGAAATCATGCCGATTGTTGGGTGTGAATTCCATGTTTGTCGCGATCACACTAACCATTCGCAAAAAGACAATGGGTCGCAAGTGGTAATGCTAGCGAAAAACAAGCGCGGTTATCACAACCTAGCCAAAATGGCTTCTATCGCTTCTACCAAAGGGTTTTACTACGTTCCGCGTATTGACAAAAAAGTCATTGAACAATACAAAGAAGATGTCATTTGCCTTACCGGTAACCTCTATGGTGAAGTGCCCAACCTTATCTTAAACGTTGGTGAACAGCAAGCTGAAGAAGCACTAGTTTGGTGGAAAGAGCAATTTGGTGACGACCTCTACATTGAGCTTATGCGTCACGGGCAGGAAGACGAAGACCGAGTGAATCAAATCCTGTTGCAATTTGCAGAGAAGCACAACATTAAATACATCGCCACCAACAATACTTATTATGCCGATCAATCGGATGCCAATGCACACGACATTCTTTTGTGTGTAAAAGACGGTGAACAACAGTCTACACCTATTGGTCGCGGACGTGGCTTCCGTTACGGATTGCCCAATCAGGAATATTATTTCAAGTCGCAGGAAGAGATGAAGGAACTCTTCAAAGACCTTCCGGATGCGATCATCAACATTGCTGAAATAGTTGAGAAATGTGAGCCCTATGAATTGGCACGTGATGTACTCTTGCCCAAGTTTGATATTCCTCAAGAATTTGTTGATCCAGAAGATGATATAGACGGAGGTAAACGCGGTGAGAACAAATACTTAAGACACCTTACCTACGAAGGTGCCAAAAAGCGTTACGGTGAAATTACCGATGATATTCGAGAGCGTCTAGACTTTGAGTTGGAAACCATCGAACGTACAGGTTACCCCGGTTATTTCTTGATTGTACAAGATTTTACCAGTGCAGCCAGAGACATGGGCGTTTCCGTTGGTCCCGGTCGTGGATCGGCAGCAGGATCTGCTGTTGCCTATTGTGTCGGAATTACCAATGTTGACCCCATTAAGTACGATCTACTTTTTGAGCGTTTCCTAAATCCAGACAGGGTATCACTTCCCGATATCGATATTGACTTTGACGATGAAGGTCGTGGTAGAATTATCGATTGGGTGGTAAAAAAATATGGTGAAAACCAGGTGGCGCAAATCATCACTTACGGTACAATGGCCGCAAAATCTGCCATTCGAGATACCGGACGTGTATTGGAATTGCCGCTACCTGAAACCGACCGTGTAGCCAAACTGGTTCCAGATATTAAACTCGGAAAGCTTTTCTCTATGGACGATAAGTCGCTGAAAGAAAAGCTAAAGAACAATAGTGAAGAAATTCAGAAAGCGGAAGAGCTGAAAAGCTTAGCCAATGGCAATTCTCCCGAATCTCAGGTGGTGAACCAAGCGCGAATTATTGAGGGTTCTGTCCGTAATACGGGGATTCACGCTTGTGGGGTGATCATTACGCCAGACGACATTACCAAATTCGTTCCGGTAGCCAAGGCCAAAGGCGACACCGATATGTGGTGTACACAGTTCGATAACTCTGTGGTAGAGTCTGCGGGGTTGTTGAAAATGGACTTCCTTGGGCTAAAAACCCTAACGCTCATTAAAGATGCCTGTCGCATTGTTAAGGAGCGCCACGGTATAGAACTCGATCCTGATTCGTTTCCACTGGATGATCAAAACACTTACGAGCTTTTCCAACGCGGTGAAACGGTGGGGATTTTCCAGTACGAATCTGCCGGAATGCAGAAATACATGCGCGAACTCAAACCTACAGAGTTTGCCGATCTCATTGCCATGAATGCCCTGTATCGTCCGGGTCCGTTAGAATACATTCCTTCTTTTATTGCCCGTAAACACGGCCGCGAAGAAATCAAGTACGATTTGGCCGACATGGAAGAATACCTGAAGGAAACCTACGGGATTACGGTTTACCAAGAGCAGGTAATGTTGCTTTCACAAAAGCTGGCCGGTTTTACCAAAGGTGAAGCCGATACACTGCGTAAAGCGATGGGGAAAAAGAAGTTTGATCTGCTGGAAATGCTCAAACCTAAGTTCCTGAACCAAGGTGAAGAGCGTGGTCACGATAAAGAAACCCTTAATAAAGTATGGAAAGACTGGGAAGCCTTTGCTTCTTATGCCTTCAACAAATCGCACTCTACGTGTTATGCCTGGGTAGCTTACCAAACGGCTTACCTTAAAGCCAACTACCCTGCCGAATACATGGCTTCGGTACTGAGTAACAACATGAACGACATCAAGGAGGTTACCAACTTCATGGAAGAATGTCGCAGAATGGGTGTTACCGTTTTAGGGCCAGATGTGAATGAATCTTTGTTGAAATTTACTGTAAACCAAAAAGGAGAAATTCGCTTTGGATTAGGTGCCCTTAAAGGTGTTGGTGACGGAGCCGTAAGAGCCATTGTGAACGAACGTGAAGAAAACGGTTTGTATTCATCGATTTTTGATTTCTCTAAACGCATTGATTTACGTGCTTGCAACAAAAAAGCATTTGAAAGTTTAGCGCTTGGTGGTGGATTCGATTCGTTTCAAGGTGTACACCGTGCACAATATTTTGCAGAAGACAATGGACGATTGTTCCTTGAAAGCGTGATAAAATATGGCGTTTCGCAACAAGAAAGCGAAAACAGTGCTCAGGTATCGTTATTTGGCGAATCTTCGGAAGTGAAAATTCCGGAACCAATGATTCCTAAAGCCGAAGAATGGAATACGCTTGAAAAATTGAAGCGTGAAAAAGAAGTTGTGGGTTTCTACATTTCTGGTCACCCATTGGACGATTATAAATTGGAAATCAACCACTTCTGCAATGCTTCAATCACTACCATTAAAGACCTTGAAAAAGCCAAAGGACGCGAAATCAAGTTTGCAGGCATAGTTTCTAATTTTGAACACCGTACCACCAAAACCGGAAAGCCTTTTGGTACTTTAACGGTTGAAGATTACGAAGATTCGCACCAGTTTTTCTTGTTTGGAGACGATTACCTGAAATTCAAAGAATTCATGATGCCCGATTGGTTCTTGTTCATTCAAGGACAAGCTAAAGAACGTAGATGGGGCGATGGACAATTGGAGTTCAAAATCAGCAGAATGGAATTGTTGACTTCACTGCGTGAGAAAATTGCACAGGTGTTGGAAATCAACCTCGATGTGACTCAAATCAACAACGAATTGATGCAAAGCCTTGAAGTATTGTTTGAGCAAAATAAAGGAAAATGTCGCTTACGCATCAACGTATTTGACCGCGAAGAACGCCTAAAAATCAATCTACAATCTAAATCCGTAGCTATTGGCATTACTAACGAGTTGATTGAATCTTTGGAAAAAGAATACCACATTCCTTACAAATTGAACTAAGGCATGTAACCTTTTTCATATTCATTCGTATAACGAATCGGAACATGTTGTTAAAACGTGTTCCGGATTTCTAGACCTTTCCTATCCCTTCGCTATGCCTGATTTAAATCAGGTAACGTTACCAACGTCCAACGAAATTGTCGCACTTTTTGCATACACGAATTTGAACCGTTATCTGTACGTATTTACCTTTTTTATGGCTTTATTGAGCTTTAGCTCCAACCACAGCTTTGGACAATACAGTTATAATCCGCGTTTAAATTCCAATTTCTTTACTGCTTATTTTGAGAACGACATCATGAACGGTACAGACCAGTACTACACCAACGGATTCGGCTTTACCTTTCAACACCATCAATTAGAACAATCTCCCATCAATCGTATTCTTGTCAAAAGTCGTTTTGGAGATGTCGCCTCTTACGGATTAGCGCTGAAACATGCCATGTATACGCCCTATGACATGCATCAACCTACACCTGTAATTGGTGATCGTCCGTATGCTTCTACACTCACATTGGGGCAATATAAATCGGTGGTCAATCCGCAGACCAACACCCGAAGAAAAAGCAGTTTTACTGTTGGAGTTATCGGAAAATATGCCTTGGGAAAAGAATTGCAAACAGTGGTACACAACAGTACCGATAATTCGGAAGCCCCTGTTGGTTGGGAGAATCAAATTTCATCCGATGTAATCCTACAATACACCTATTCACTAGAAAAAATAATAATTGATCATCCCTACGGGTACATTAGTGCTGTTGGAAAAGCAGATGTGGGTACACAGGAACGTAGTCTTGCACTGGGCACTTCTTTTCGATGGGGATGTTTTGAAAATGAATTTAGCACAGTCTCCTCAACTACTCGCCTACTTAACAATCGGTTAGCGCTGTTTTTAAGCGGAACTCTCTTGGCCAATTATGTAGATTATAACAGCACATTGGAAGGAGGTGCGTTCAGCAACAACAGCATTTATGTTATCGATTCTTCTACCCTCACCCCTTGGGTAATGACTGGAAATGTTGCTTTAAACGTTCAGTTTGATCGCTTACTTTTTAAAGTTGAAGAAGCATTGGTTTCAGCAGAATTTGATGAAGCAGCAACACACAGCTGGACAGGATTTACATTGGGCTTCTTGTTTTAATATTCACACCTTACCTTCCTCATTATAAGAACTTTCTATAGCATTATTATCTTTTTGTGAATACAAATTAGAACCCAATAGCCTTTAGAATGTTACTTTTGTAAATCATTTTTATTAACGCGAAGTAAATTATACCATGGCATTAGAAATAACAGAAGCAAACTTTGAAGAAACTGTAATGAAATCAGACAAACCAGTATTAGTTGATTTCTGGGCAGAATGGTGTGGACCTTGTAAAATGATTGGTCCAATCGTTGAAGAATTAGCAACTGATTATGATGGAAAAGCAGTTGTAGGAAAAGTAAACGTTGATGAAAATCAAGCGATTGCCGGACAATTCGGTATCCGTTCTATTCCTACATTATTGGTGATCAAAGGCGGTGAAATTGTTGACAAACAAGTAGGCGCTGTGTCTAAAGATGTTTTAGCGAAGAAATTAGACGCGCATATCTAAGCACATCACCTGTAACAACCATATTTTATTTTGAGGGCTGACAGATTGTTAGCCCTCTTTTTTTGCTACATTAGCCCAATGTCATTACGCTCAAATCCTAAAGTCAGACAATTCAGCAAACTCGAATTACTTGCTCGTCAAGTAGTAGAAGGTTTTATTACCGGATTACACAAAAGTCCGTTTCACGGGTTTTCAGTTGAATTTGCAGAGCACAAGCAATACAACAAAGGCGAATCTACCCGCCACATTGATTGGAAACTCTACGGCAAAACCGAAAAGCTCTTTACAAAGCGCTATGAGGAAGAAACCAACCTCAGATGTCAAATCGTATTGGACGTGTCTTCTTCGATGATGTATCCCGATAAAAAAGACGTTGACAACAAATTGCAGTTCTCGGTAAAAGCCGCTGCGGCATTAACACACCTTTTGCGCACCCAACGCGATGCTGTAGGACTAAGTTGTTTTGACGAAAGCGTACACATCCATACGCCCGCTAAATTGAGCGAACAACACTTGCAATACCTCTACGCTACCCTAGACCATTATCTTGACGTTGACGAAAACGATAAGAAGACTTCTGCCATTACTGCTTTGCACGAAATTGCCGAACGCATTCACAAACGTTCGTTGGTCATCATCTTTTCAGATATGATGGAAAACTCTGATCAGGAAGAAGCATTGTTTGAAGCCTTGCAACATTTGAAATATAACAAACACGAAGTCGTGTTATTTCATGTGCTCGATCGGGAGACCGAAGAACGTTTTGAGTTCAAAAATCAACCTTACACGTTTATCGATCGTGAAACGGGTGAGCAAGTGAAGCTAAATCCTACCAGCGTAAAAGAAGCTTACCAAACATTGGTGCAAAAAAAATTTAATGATTTTGATATTCGTTGCGGACAGTATGGAATAGACTTCTTACCTGTTGATATTCAGGAAGGTTTTGACAAAGTTTTACTGCGCTATTTGGCCAAGCGTCAACGTGTGAAATGATTTTTTTTCAAAAAGTATTTGCACAAGTAAATTTTCATATTACATTTGCAACCCGTTCGAAAGAAAGGAAGTTCTTAAACAAGATTGAAACAACAGTTCGAAAGACAGAAAATCAAGTCAGATCAATGTCTTCAGAGCAAATTGTTAAACATATCAGGTCCGGTAGTTCAGTTGGTTAGAATACATGCCTGTCACGCATGGGGTCGCGAGTTCGAGTCTCGTCCGGACCGCCAACAACAAAGCTCTTTTGAGAAATCAAAAGGGCTTTTTTTATGCCCATACGCCAAGGAATAAAGGCATAGAAAACTAATTCTAGCTCTACTTAACACATGATTTTGATGCTATTCTTCGATAGCTGTTAATTTATCGTTCCATACACAGAGAAAATTTTCAATTAAATAAGGCTCTTTTATAGTCTGAATTTTTTCATGAAAATTTTCAACTTCAACCTTTCTTGACAAACGTGACCTTTTTAAAATCCTTTTAGCACATTTTTTAGGATCTGCATGTAAATAAATATATTTAGGGTAAAAAGATGCCCCTCTATTTAATGAAATTCTTAATGCTGTATCATAACTCCAAAGATCTCCTAAACGAAAACCTCGAATTGGATCTAACCTAATTGCATCTATTATTTGGTATATCTCCTTGAAATTTGATGCTTGTTTCATCTTATCAAACTCTTCTTGAGTTATACTATTATAAACATAATCTAACCTAGACCTACCTATTCTATATTGATGTCTATCAAGATCAAAATTTCCACTCTCTTTTAATGTTCTTCCATTTACAGCGTGTTTAATAGCCTCTTCCAGAGAAAGAGCCTCATATCGTTCTTTTGTATTAATCAAGGCTTGGCATGTCTTATCCCAACTCCCATCAGACTTTAAATATTGATTAACAATATTACTAAGCTCATCTACATTCATATTTCATATAATTTATAACTAATCTTATTTGATTTCAAGAATAACCCCACACCATATACAGTCTATTTTTGCAGTGGTTTAAACTTCTGGAAATTCAATAAGACTTTATTCTAGCGATCACCCCAACACCGTCAACACCAAAGCCACAATAGCCGGAACAGCCTGTACAAAGAAGATTTTTCGAGAAGCTGAATAGGCACCATAACTACCGGCCACAATCACACAAGAAAGAAAAAAGAAAGTGACATTGTATTGCCAGGCTTCATCTTGAATAAAAAAGCTCCAGATGAGTCCAGCTGCCAAAAAACCATTGTACAACCCTTGATTGGCCGCCATAACTTTTGTTGGTGCAAATAGTTCTTTAGGCAAAGCTCCTTTAAACACCCTTTTTCCGGCTGTTTCCCAGGCAAACATTTCCAACCATACAATATAGAGATGTTCTAGTGCTACCAGTGCTACAAACACGCGTGAGAGGATATAAAGTATATTTTCCATTGTGCTGAGTTCAGTTACTTTACTAAAGTAGGATTTTAATGGATTGACTACTTCCCTACCATTCCTCTCGCCTGCTCTAAATTGCGTTGTATTTCTGGTGATGAATTGAGTTGGTAAGCTTTTTCAAAGCTTTCTACTGCTTTAGGCCATTGGTTCAAGTTGCCGTAGGCCATGCCCAAAAAGTTGTATGCATCCCAACGGTTGGGGTTAATCGCCAATGATTGATTCAAATCGTTGATGGCACCTTCAAAATCGGTTAAGTGTCCGCTGCACACACCTGCCCAATACCAAGCTGCACCACGATTTTCTTGTGCATTTTGTGCATAGAGACGTAAATCTTTGCGGGCTTCGGCATAGCGTCCCCAACTAAAAAGCGTAACTCCACGATTGTAATACCCTTTCCAATAATTGGGTTTATCGGTCAACAAAGCATTGTAGATCTCTACAGATTTTTCGTAGTTCTCTGCCCTGCGGTAGGCATTCCCCAAATTGTTATAGGTATCTGCATGTTCCGGACGAATGCGCAAGGCTTCGTTAAAATGTTCAATGGCTTTGTTTAAGGCTCGGTTGCGTTCTCCTTGAGGCAAGGTTTCATCATCAAAACGATCGTTAAGTGCTGTAGCATAGTTGTAATGCAGTTTGTACGATTCTGGCAATTTTTGCACATCAGCTTCAAACAAGGTTAACTTGTCTTTCCAATCGGGAATGCGAAACAAGGTAACGACTGCTCCAATACCTAAAATCACCATTGCAGGAATGCGCAGTTTATGCCAATCGGGCAATTTCAATTGCCCAACTGCCAACACAAATACAAAGGTGGGAGCAAAAGCCAAGCGTTCTGCTAAGTTGACACCAATGGGCATAAAAATGTTAGACACTGGGGCTATCAACACAAACCAACTGAGAATGGCGACTCCTAGCACTGTTTTTTTCCAACTCAAACGTACGCCAATGACTACCAATACAGTCAATACAGCAGTGCCTAAAAAGGCTTTTATACTGGTGGCCGCTATTACGGGAATACCATCGGGTGAATAATCACTGATCAATGGATAAGGAAACACCATTTTGAGTAGGTAAAGCGTGGTAATCCAAATTCCGGTAGCTTTTTTGTCCAACCAATTGTCGGTCTTCATGGTACTGTTCGTCATTGCGCTAAACAGGTCTGCATCTACAGGATTGGGCATACTTTTAATAATGTATTGATGCAATGCATACCATCCCAGTCCTACAGCGAAAAATACGACCGATAAAAAGGTCAATTCATTTGTCCATTGCTGACGTTTTGCCCACACCAATAGCGGAACAACAATGACCCAACCAATGGCAGATTCTTTAGACAACAATGCTCCTAAGAGCAACAAAGCAGAAAAGACATAATCGACAGGTTGAAGTGTAGTTTTATTAGTCACCAATTTGAGCAACAACAACGCAAAAAACAGGGAACAGAGTTCATCTAAACTTTTGATGTTGGCCACTACTTCGGTGTGCAAAGGGTGCACAACAAACAAAACACCCGAGGCAAATAGCCACAATTGGTTAGAAGTGGGAATAAACTGCTGTAAAAGTTGAAAGGCGAGCAAACAAATGATAGCATACAACACAATATTGGTCAAGTGTCCGGGAAAAGGACTATCTGGTACAAGTGCTTCTTGAATCGCCCATATAGACATAGGTATTGGGCGGTAAAGTCCATCATTGAATTCATACGCTCCGTTCAGAAAGTTGGTGGTCCATATTTTCGGTAAACCGGCCCATCCATTTTGTACATGCTCATGTTTTTGGATGGCAATCTCATCGTCATACACAAAACTGTGGGTTACAGAAGGCAGATACAACAACAAGGCAATCAGAGCAATCCAATACTGTTGTGGAATTTTTTTCAGCGCATTTGTCATGGTTACGAAACTAACGAAATAGGTGTGAATTGCTGACGCTATTTTTCAACTCACGTTATTTATTCATGTTTCACGCAAAAGAGCAGAGACGCAAAGATTCTTTGAAAAACATGAACAGTGCTGATCGAATCCAGAACACCCTTCGATACAATCTCGTTCCTCGATCAATCTAAATGACTATGCAACTCATCTTTTGTGCCGCTTTGTACCTTTTGTGGTTCAAATTCTCCTACTTCCAACAAAAAAGGCCACCCATTGGGCAGCCTCTTTTTTCTTCCATTTATAATGAAAAATCACATTCCTTGTGAGCTAGCCGCTGCCATAAATGCAGCTCCAAAAATCATCGCAAAAACAATGTAAAAAACAAAAACGATTAACGCCCAAATTAATGAGGCTTTTGCCCAGTTTTGTTTGCTAGGATTTGCTCCTGAGCCAAATGCCCATACGAACATCATAACTACACCTACAAGAGGAATTGCCACTAAAAGAATAGTTAGCATCCACTCTTTTACAGATACTGGTTCGAACTTGTTTTCTTGTTGATCGATCACTTGATTTGAATCCATGGTAATGGTATTTAAGTAATTAATGAATTAGGTTTAATTCCTGCGAAAATATCTTATTTCTTCAAAAAGAAAAGGGATTCACAGAAACGTAATGCTCAGAAAACCTTAACAAACACCCTTTACCTATATGCTTTTTTTCTTGAAAGACGCAAAAATGCTAAGGTTCCTAAAAAAGATGAACAATGTCGATCGAATACAGAACTCCCTTCGATACGATCTCGTTCCTCGATCACTCAGGGTGACTACGCGGCTCATCTTTTGTAGCTCTTTGTGCCTTTTGTGATGCTATCTTCTCTACTTCCAACAAAAAAGCCCCCCCATTTGGCAGCCTTGTCTTTAATGCTGTAACACTTAGTGTTTGAGCTTTTCTTTAAATGCTTTTTTGAATTTCTCCATTTTCGGGCGAATGACCATTGCGCAATAGGGTTGATCACCATTTTCGTTGAAATAATTCTGGTGATAATCTTCCGCTACGTAAAAGGCACTGGCCGGAGAAATTTCTGTTACAATCGGATTGCTAAATGCTCCTGATTCATCCAATTTTTGTTTGTAAAATTCTGCTTTCTCACGTTGCGCATTGTTGTGGTAAAATACAGCCGAACGGTATTGTGTACCTACATCCGCACCTTGTCGGTTTAAAGTGGTAGGATCATGCGTTTGCCAAAAGATTTCGAGCAATTCTTCAAACCCTACTTCTACCGGATCAAAAGTGATTTGTACCACTTCAGCATGTCCGGTTCTACCGGTACACACTTCTTTGTACGATGGATTTTTGATCGTTCCCCCCATATATCCGCTTTCCACTTTCTTTACACCTTGCACTTCCTGAAAAATGGCTTCCACACACCAAAAACATCCTGCCCCAAAGGTGGCTACTTCCAAATTATCCATATTGTCTGTATTTTCATCCATTGCCTTTGTTGCTGCAGTTTCTTGCTCTTTCGGAGTGCTTTGTCCGCAAGCTGTTAAAGCCAGTCCCAACAACAAAGAGGTTAATCCATTTTTTACTGTTACAATCATAATTGAAATGTGTTGATCACACAACATATACGCATCAACCTTCGTGTTGGATGATGCTTTTCCAAATTTAATAACCGTTGTATGCCTGACATTGTTTTAGATGTTGTTTTTCCTATGAATTATTTCATGCAAAGGCGTAAACGCTAAGTGTTCCTTTGTGTCTTTTGTGGTTTTACTTCTTTTCACCCTAACTCGCTCCTCGCTCACTCCTAATGTTCGGGATTTAGAACTATTATCATTTCACTGTGTAAAATTGACAACAATAAATGGTGCAAGTATGCCCCTTATGAGCAAGAAAAAGGAGATGAAATAACAAATTCTAATGTACATGGGGATTGAAAATTTAACATCCTATCTCTCTTAATTTATTTAATAGTACTCCCCTACAACTCTTCCAACACCACAATCTTTTCTTGCACTTCAAGATTGCCTTTTCTACGCATGTCTTTCACGCCCCAATCTTGCATTTCTAAAATCACCGGAATCATAGATTTGCCGTATTCGGTGAGGCGATATTCTACCCGCGGTGGAACTTCTGCAAACACTTTGCGTTCAATAATGCCATCGGCTTCCAGTTCGCGCAACTGATTCACCAGCATTTGTTTACTGATGTTGGGCAACATGCGTTGTAACTTGCTAAACCGGTTAAACTCCTGACTAATGGCATACATGATCAAAATTTTCCACTTGCCACCTATTAGGTTCATAAAATGTAACACCCCACAATTGAACGGGTTATAATCCTTGGTTTTTCTTCGGTTTGCCATTGGTCTATTTTGGTAGACTATCTACAACTTTTTTGACTGCTGTTGTAAAGCGCCTTATATTGATAAATTTGAAGGAAATATTACTAAAAACTAAGTTATGAAACAAACTTGGAAAACGCATGATGTAACGAATCAGTTCCCCGAAATAGCCGATTACAACCTGTTTTCCACCGATCCGGTCTTGAACGATTACCTCAAAAAAATGGGCGCAAATTGGACAATTTCCGAATTGGAACAGATTGGCAACATGCTGGGAAAAGCCGAAGCCATGCATCAGGCACATTTAGCCAATAAATACACTCCTGAACACAAACCGTTTGACAACCGCGGTAACCGCATCGACACTGTAGAGTTCCATCCCGGATGGCATTGGTTCATGCAATACCTCAAAAACTCAGGACTCATTACGCGTCCGTTTGAAGACAATACTTCCGGACGTTGGGCTTTTGCAGCAGCTAACTTTATTCTCCACGCACAGGTAGAAGACGGCTCTCTGTGTCCGGCTACCATGACGCAAGCATCCATTCCCGTATTGCAAAAAGAACCGCAATTGTGGGATCAGCTAAAAGATAAATTGCTCAGTCGAGAATACGACCTTAGAGACGTACCGTTAGCACAAAAATCATCCATTTGGGTGGGCATGGGTATGACTGAAAAACAAGGCGGTTCAGATGTTCGCACCAATGCTACAGTGGCCACTCCTGTTGGTGCTTCTGGTCAAGGAGAAGCGTACACTTTAAATGGACACAAATGGTTCTTCTCAGCCCCCATGTGCGATGCGCATTTGGTAGTAGCACGCACCAGTGATACTGATGCTTTAGCTTGTTTTTTTGTTCCGCGTTGGAAACCCGATGGCACGAAAAATCCGGTGGTTATTCAGCGTTTAAAAGATAAAGTGGGCAACAAAAGTAATTCCAGTTCTGAAGTTGAATTTCAAGATGCTTACGGTATTTTAATTGGGAAAGAAGGACGTGGCATTCCAACCATTATTGAAATGGCCACTTACACACGTTTGAGCTGTGTATTGGGTGCAGCGGGCATTATTCGTCAGGCTACCGTTCAAGGCATTGCCTACACACGTCAGCGCAAAGCATTTGGCAACACCTTGTACAACCAACCGTTGATGCGCAGCGTTTTGACAGATTTTGCATTGGAAAGCGAAGCAGCTACTTTAACAGCCTTGCATTTGGCCAATGCTTTTGAAAAAGGCGATAGTGATCCGCTGGCCAAAGCCTGGAAGCGTATTGTAACTCCCGCAGCTAAATATTGGATTTGCAAACGTTCTGTTACCCTCACAGCCGAAGCCATGGAAGTATTTGGCGGTAACGGTTATGTAGAAGATGGCGTTTTAGGGCGTTTGTTNCGCGAAGCTCCGGTCAATTCCATTTGGGAAGGATCTGGCAATGTGATGTGNTTAGACGTTTTACGCGCTTTGCACAAAGAAGCCGATTTNGCCCATTTGNTAATGGACGANTTGCAAGACATGGCCAATGGCAATCCGCATTTANTAACCGCTTTGGGTAAATTNGCNGAATTGTTCCAAACTGANCCNGCTGANATAGANGCCATTTCGCGCTATTTGGTAGAGCGTATGATCCTTGTTGTTCAAGCATGTTTACTGAACAAATACGCNCCNGAAGNNGTGCGCGAAGCTTTTATTCAAACACGCATTGTCCATCCCGTTTCGGCCAATTTTGGAGCCATTCACAACACAAGGAATCAACACTGAAGCTATTCTTGAAAGAGCATTTCCATCTGGAGCAGAAACAGGAGTAGCNACAGCTTATCACGACCAAATCACCACACAAATNAACTAAGTAAAACACACTACAAGCATGAATTTATTATCCGTTTTTGANTCGAATGTCCGCAAGTATGCTGACAAAGATTTCATCCGTTATAACGGTGTAGGAATTACGTATTCCGAAGCACANCACAAAACCTATCAAGTCACCACATTTTTAAACGAGCAAGGCATTCAAAAAGGCGATACGGTAGCCGTATTTACCTACAACTGNCCNTCTTTCATTTACTTCCTTTTCGGAGCATGGAGAGTAGGTGNAACAGTAGTTCCCGTTAACCATAAGCTCAAGGCCAAACAATTGGATTACATCTTAACCGACAGCAAAGCCAANTTNTTGTTGTTCGATGCAGCTTTAGCTCCAGTGGTGAATGAAATCTCTAGCGAAGTNTTGTTTTACACCACTGAAGGAGAAGTAGAAAATTACGCCAATTTTGATGCTGCCATTAGCGGTTTAGACGTTTCTATGGGATTAACGCCATTGGATAGCGATCTGGCCGAAATCCTTTACACNTCAGGCACNACCGGAAATCCGAAAGGATGTATGCATACGCACAACAGTGTGTGCATGGCTGCTTTAGCTGCNGTTACNGGAACCAACATTCAGCGCAACGAACGCACTTTAATTGCGATGCCCATTTGGCACTCGTCACCACTAAACAACTGGTTTGGCGGNACGGTATTTATGGGNGGAACGGTGATTTTATTGCGCGAATACCACCCGTTGCATTTTATGCAAGCCATTCAAGATGAGAAAACNACCCTTTATTTTGGNGCNCCTATCTCCTACTCGATGCCGATTCGCATGTTNCCCCATTTCGACTCATTTGATCTNTCNAGCATGCGAGCNTGNTTNTACGGTGGNGGNCCCATCAGTATAGANTTGAGTAAAACATTGATGGCGAAATACAANAGCACCGAGTTTTACCAAGTATTTGGAATGACAGAAACCGGTCCTTCGGGCATGATTCTCTATCCGGAAGAACACCAAACCAAAGCCGGATCGATTGGAAAATGTGGTTTACCTGCGGTAGACATTCGCGTAGTAGACGAAGACGGTTGGGATGTTTCAGAAGATCAAATNGGTGAGATTTGGATGAAGGCTCCCAGTGTAATGAAAGGCTATTTGAACAATCCAGAAGCCACAAAAGAAGTCTTTACCGAAGAAGGTTGGTACAAAACCGGTGACATGGCGCGGATAGATGAAGATGGTTTCCTTTTCGTNGCCGATCGTAAAAAAGANATGATCATTACCGGAGGNGAAAACGTTTATTCNAAACAAGTTGAAGACGCCTTGGCACAACACGAACACATTGTTGAAGTGGCNGTTATTGGCACACCACATCCCGAATGGGGAGAAACCGTTACCGCTGTAATTGTCAGTNCTGAAGACCAAACACTGTGCGAAGAAGAAATNAAAACCTTTTTAGCCAACGAACTNCCCGATTATTGNATTCCGCGCATTTTCCATTTTACCGATGTCTTGCCCCGCAATCCGTCTGGTAAAGTNCAGAAGTTTATCTTGCGTNAACAATTAGAAATTCTAGAAATCGATTAACCGAATATAAAAAATGACTGTATCAGAATTTAAATCTAAACTTACCCTACCGGCCATTGTATCGCCCATGTTTTTGGTTTCAGGCACTGCATTGGTNATTGAAGCATGTAAAAACGGNATGGTGGGTACATTTCCAGCCTTAAACGGAAGAACATCAGAAGACTTTGAAAACATGTTGAAAGAGATTACTTCAGCATTGGAACAATTCAAAGCCGAAACGGGAAAAGAACCGGCTCCTTATGGGGTGAATTTGATTGTAAACAAAACCAATCCNCGTTTAATGCCCGATTTGCAATTGTGCATCAAATACAAAGTNCCATTGATCATTACCTCTTTGGGAGCAGTTAGCGATTTGGTAGATGCCATTCACGGTTACGGTGGTTTGGTTTTTCACGATGTAATTAANAAACGTCATGCCGAAAAAGCAATTGAAGCCGGTGTAGATGGNGTTATTGCGGTAACTGCCGGGGCTGGCGGACATGCTGGAACGGCAAATCCATTTGCGTTGTTAGAAGAATTCCGCGGATTTTACGATGGTGCTTTAATCTTGGCCGGATCGATTAACTCNGGAGCTTCTATTGCNGCNGCAGAAANCATGGGTGCAGATTTTGCCTACATGGGAACGCGTTTTATTGCAACGCAAGAAAGCNNNGCTGGNGACGATTACAANCAAATGTTACTCGATACGTCAATTGACGATGTGATNTACACTGACGGNGTTTCGGGTGTAAATGCCAATTTCTTAAANCCAAGCATCGAAAAAGCNGGTATTGACATTANTGAGAAAAAAGAAGAAGATTTCTCTAAACTTACCGCTAGTAANTCTAAAGCGTGGAAAGATGTTTGGTCTGCCGGACANGGTGTAGCAGGCATNCACAATGTTCCTACTACAGCCGAATTGATTGAAGAACTGAAAACCGGTTANAAAGCTGCATTGCANCAAAGTGCCGATAAATTGAACAACCTAAATTTCTAAGCAAGCNATGTTAACACAAGAAATGTACANAGAGATNATCGAAAACCAGATTCCCATTGCGTGGATGGCAGGTGTTCGATTGGAAAGTTTTGGATTGGAAGAAACCAAACTCTATGTGGTGTTGGACAAGATGAANCAGAATCCGTTTAAAAGCATGTTTTGGGCTGTACAAGGTATGGCTGCTGAATTTGCCGGTGGATTAATGGTNAATGTCAAAACCCGCATGAGNGGTAAAGATTTCTCGATGTTGGTGGTTGCACAAGAATCNGTGTTTACCAAAAAAGCATTGGGAAAAATTACATTTACCTGTTCTGATGGNGGTTTGATTGACGANAAACTCAAANCTGCAATTGCCACCAACGAANGTCAAACCATGGTATTAACCAGTACNGGAGTTGANGAAGAAGGCGACCAAGTAGCACAGTTTAAATTNACCTGGAGCNTNAAAGTNAAAGGNTAAAAACAATACAGATCCTACCCAAAATTAAACTCCNCATGGTTTTTACTGTGTGGAGTTTTTTAGNTGTAATANATGAAGTAGTTTAAGCACTTAATCGAACTTTATTTTTCATCTAAAAACACAAACAGCTATTGGTATACTCTTTTTTGTTGCTTTGAATTTGATTTATCACTAATTATGTAAAANCACTNACCAATTCACTTAACACCATGAAAACCTACAACATCTCCCTTCTAATTTTCTTTACCTCACTTACCGTTAATTTATTTGCGCAACAAGAATGGGCNCCCATNGGNGCAAAATGGCATTATAACTCAACCTTAAAAGCTTCTGANCCTCTNTTNCGTTTTTATGATGTTCTTGAAGCCACTCATGACTCCGTAATAAACGGCACNACTTATCGCATGGTGGATACCATCCCTATGCTTCAACAAGGTTATAAGGTTTACTATTACTATCAGGGAAACAATCACTTACTCTATGATTTTAATGCACAACTTCACGATACCATAACTTTTGAACTTTANACCTTTTGTACTCTTGACTCATCTGGAAATCAAGGAGGCATTGTTAGTCTTGATTTTAAAGTCAGCAACATTGAACATGTTGTAATTGGAAATGACACTCTACAAAAATTCACATGCGCTTGTATTTCAAGCTTCGANTTGAGNTATACTTACGAATACATTGAAAACATCGGCTCCATCAATCAGTTTTTTGAAGATGATGCCGGATGTGTATATCCGGGGATATACGTNAGTGAATTTTTAAGGTGTTATGAAGATGACAGTATTAATTACAAATCAGACTACTTTACCAGTTTGGGCAACTACGCTTGTAATTATGGAGAACCAACTACTGTGGAAGAAATTGAAGCTCCTGANTTTGCAGTGTATCCGAATCCGGCCGAAGATGCCATTACCATCGAAACATCAAAGAACTTGCAAGAAGTTNNAGTAATTGCCATTACTGGCGAAGTACTTTCAAAACAAGAAATCAGAGGAACAACAGCTTTCGATGTAAGNTCATATCCTTCNGGAATCTATTTTTTACAACTAACCAACTCTTCCGGNAAANCCAGCATTCAAAAATTAATTGTGAAGTAATTTTTCTCAATCCTTTACTTTTAGCGCTGCTAAAAAGAAACACATGAGAAAAGCAGCTTTGATTCTTACCACACTCATACTTACGCTCCATGTTGGTGCACAGCAGATTGCATTTCCGTCTTTTTTAGAAGGAACCTGGAAAGTCAAAGACGATAATGCCTATGAGCAATGGACATTGCTCAACGAACATCACCTAAAAGGCTTTTCTTACACCTTTAATGCAGATGGTTTAGTTGTAATTAGTGAGTATTTGGAACTGGAACAAAAAGGCCAACAACTCATCTATTCGGCCACGCCTTTGGGACAAAACAACAACGAGAGCATTCCTTTTGAAGCTGTGCCAACTGAAACTGGGATTTACCGTTTCGAAAACCCTCAGCACGATTTCCCCAATACCATTACCTACCAATCAATAAATAATGATGAGCTGTTGGTAAGTGTTGAAGGAGATGGTAAAAGGTTTACGATGACTTATCAGCGATTAGTATCGGCAACTGTTGAAGCAACTACAGTAGACAGCACCAAAAACAACCCCAATTACGATCCTGAATTGGCCAATGAATTGGGAGCCGATGATTACGGTATGAAAAGCTACATTTTCGTCATCTTAAAAACCGGCACGAACGATACAACAGATAAAGCTTTTATTGGTAAACAATTTCGCGGACACATGAACAACATTAACCGTTTGGTAGAAGAAGGAAAGCTCATCGTTGCCGGACCATTGAACAAAAACCCCAACCAATACAGAGGACTTTTCATTTTTCAAAATGTAAATTCTATTGAAGAGGCCGAACAACTCTTACAAACCGATCCGGCCATAGCCGCTGGACTGTTAGACGTTGAAATCTACGATTGGTACGGATCTGCCGCACTTCCTGTTTACTTAAAAAGTTCTGATAAAATCTGGAAAAAAGCACCATGATATTCCCAACACTTTTAGCCCTTCATTCGCTCGTACGCTGGTTGGTATTGATCAGTTTAATCTTTATCCTCTTCACGTCTATTTTTGGATTAAGCTCAAAGCAACCCTTTACTCAAAAGCACAATTGGCTGCGCATGATTGCGGTAAGTATTGCTCACCTTCAACTGATTTTGGGAATTTGGCTTTATTCCATCAGTCCGCTGATCCAGTATTTTTGGCAAAACTTTGGAGAAGCTGTTCACGAGCGTTTTCCACGATTTTTCGGAATGGAGCACAGTTTAGTAATGACCATTGCTGTAGTACTTATCACCATTGGAAGTGCAAAAGCTAAACGCAAAACCACAGACCTTGAAAAACACAAAACCCTTTTAATTTGGATGGGAATTGCCTTGTTTCTCATCCTTACCTCTATTCCCTGGTCGTTTTCTCCGTTAACCAGCAGACCGCTTTTTAGAAGCTTTTAAACTAGAAAAGCCACCCTGCAAAATGGCAAGATGGCTTTTCATCTATCAAGTGAACCTAAGAGGCTCTTTAGCTGTGGGGCTTATTTCCAGCCACCACCCAATGCACGGTAAACATCTACCATAGCATTCATCTGCTGTACTTTCGTTTCAATTAAATCAAACTTTGATTCAAGTGCATCCCGCTGTGTCATTAAGATTTCCATGTAATCTGCACGAGCTGATTTAAACAACCCGCTGGAAATGTTAATCGATTGTGTTAACGCTTGTACTTCTTTTGACCTTAAATCGTAGCTTTTTTCCAAATTGTTGATGTTAGACAACTGATTGGTCACTTCGATGTAAGCATTCAAAATGGTACGTTCGTAATTGTAAATGGCTTGAACTTGTTTATTATTCGCGCTGTAATACCTGGCTTTAATCGCATTTCTATTGATCAATGGAGCGGCCAAATCACCGGCAAAAGAATACAACAACGATTGTGGCGATTTAAACCAATGTGCTACATCAAACGCTTGGTAACCAACTCCAGCCGATAATCCTAATGAAGGATAAAATTCTGCTTTGGTTGATTTCACATCCAATTTAGCCGCTGCCAATTCCAATTCAGCTTGCTTAATATCCGGACGATTTTCAAGCATTTGTGCTGGAGTTCCGGCATGCACCAATTGAGGTTCCAGATCGCTAAAAGCAACTGTACTACGTTCTACGTGTTGAGGAAAACGTCCCACCAAAAAGTTAATACGGTTTTCAACTTCTACAATTTGCTGTTGAATGTCGTATTGTAAACTTCTGGTATGGTAAACCTCTGCTTCGAATTTACGCACCGCCAATTCGGTTACTTTCGCTGCTTTTTTCTGCAATCGAACGATGCCTAGCGCATTGCTTTGAATCTCGATGTTGCGCTTTACAATTTCCAACTGATTGTCTAATGCCAACAACTCGTAATAAGAGCTCGCAATTTCAGANACCAAATTGGTTACCATAAAATTTCTACCTTCTACACTGGCCAAATAACGACTTACAGCTGCTTTTTTCGCATTGTGCAGCTTGTTCCAAATATCGATTTCCCATGTNGCATAAGCGCCAATCATGTAATCTTGCAACGGATCTGGAATGGCTTTCTCATCAATTTCNAANGATTCTTCNACNGCCCCCATTGCGGTNTATTTNCCNGGCTTCTCNGCTCCTGCTCCACCTTTTAANCCAACAAAAGGAAGGTATTCTCCTTTTTTCTCGCGCACCTCATTTTTTGCAATCTGAATTTCTTGCGTAATGATGTTCAGCTCCTGATTGTTTTTCAATGCAGTATCGATCAATGCNANCAGNTTNGGATCATCAAAAAATACTCTCCAATTCTGCTGAGCCGAGTTGACTGTATCCTGCGAACTGTATTCATAGTTCGCAGGTACNGTTGTATTTGCTTCTGTTTTTGCCAAATCGGGAGTTTTACATGCCGTTACTGCTAAAGCAATNCTGGCCGCTCCCAAAAGTTGATGTATTGTTCTCTTATTCATCGTATTCAAAATCTTCAGTTAATGGTCCTTCATGTTCATCTTTGATAATGTGTCTTCCATCGGCCAGGTTGCCAAATATGTAATACANNCCTGGGATAATAATTACCCCGAAAACAGTACCGAATAACATACCACCTAAGGCAGAAGANCCAATNGTATGGTTACCAATTGCACCAGCTCCTGAAGCAAAAATCAGAGGAACNAGCCCNGCNATAAAGGCAAACGAAGTCATCAAAATCGGACGNAAACGCACTTTGGCACCTTCAATAGCTGCCTCCATAATGGTNTACCCTTCCTGTCGTTTTTGAACNGCAAACTCAACAATCAGTACGGCATTTTTACCCAAGAGTCCTACCAGCATAATTAAACCTACCTGAGCGTAGATATCGTTGGCCAAGCCCATTGCTTTCAACATCAGGAATGATCCAAATACCCCAACAGGTAGTGAGAAAATTACAGCTAANGGTAAGATGAAACTCTCGTATTGTGCNGCTAACACCAAGTAAACAAANACCAATACCACTAAGAAAATGTATAACGATTCATTACCGCGTTGTGCNTCATCGNATGACAAACCTTCCCAAGCTATATCATAACCATTAGGCAANGTTTCTGCTGCCGTTTCTTTAATNGCCTGAATGGCNTCTGCTGTTGTGTAGCCNGATGCCGGCAAACCACGAATGGCGGCAGAGTTGTACATGTTGTAACGNGTAATCTCATTNGGNCCTTGTGTCTTTTTCAACTTCATGAACGAAGAGTAAGGCACCATTTCGCCTTCTTCATTTTTGATGAAGAGGTTCAACACATCCGATGGCAAGCGTCTGAACTCTGGTGCAGACTGTACATACACTTTGAAGAAACGTCCAAAGCGGATGAANCCCTGCTCATACGTAGAACCAATTAAGATATCGAGGTTTTCCATGGCTTTACCAATNGAAACACCTTTCTGCATGGCTGCTTTGTTGTCAATTTCCAACTCGTATTGAGGATAATTGGCTGCAAAGAAGGTAAAGATACCGGTGAGTTCTTTACGCTTACGAAGGTTATCCATAAACTCTTGGTTCACACGGTCAAAATCCTGATAATCNGTTTCTGTATTCTTATCCAACAAACGCATCGAGAAACCACCCGATGAACCAAACCCTGGAATTGCTGGTGGTTCAAAGAATTCGATAATGGCTCCAAGNCCTTTCGATTTCTCTTCCAGTTCTTCCATAATTTCGGTAACGTTNTCTTCACGATCTGACCATTTTTTCAAGTTGATCAAACATGTACCTGCATTCGAACCACGACCTTCTGTCATGATCTCATAACCCGCCAATGACGATACTGATTCAACACCATCAACCTCTTCACAGATTTTTTGCAGCTTACGCGCCACTTCATTGGTTCTTTCGAGTGTTGCTCCCGGAGGTGTTTGAATAATCGCATAGATTGTTCCTTGATCTTCACTTGGAATGAAACCTCCAGGTAAGAACTGATTTTCAACGTAAATCCCNGCACAGAATGCTGCTANCACACCCCAAGTCACGAATTTGCGGTTCACAATCTTACGCAAGATNCCAGTGTAACCTCCCGTCATTTTATCGAAACCACGGTTAAAACTGTCAATTCCTTTAGAAAGGAAATTTTGTTTTTTCGGTTTACCATGATTGTTTTTCAACAGAATGGCCGAAAGNACTGGTGTTAACGTTAAGGCAATCAATGCNGAAATCACAATTGAACTTGCCATCGTAATTGAGAACTGACGGTAGAATGTTCCAACTGGTCCACTCATAAATGAGATGGGTAAGAACACCGAAACCATTACCATGGTGATGGCAATAATTGCACCGCTAATCTCTTTCATCACCTCTCTTACTGCGTTGTAAGGCGAAAGGTTTTTCTCTTCCATCTTAGCGTGAACGGCCTCTACCACCACAATGGCATCATCGACCACAATACCAATGGCCAATACCAAGGCGAAAAGTGTTACCAAGTTGATCGACATTCCAAAAAGCTGGATCACAAAGAAGGCTCCTACTAACGAAACAGGAACGGCCAAAATTGGAATCAACGTTGAACGCCAGTCGCCCAAGAAAACAAACACCACAATGGCTACAAGAATAAAGGCATCACGTAAGGTGTGAACTACCTGCTCAATAGATGCATCTAGAAACTGTGATACATCATAGCTGATTTTGTAATCGACTCCCGGAGGGAAATTTTTCTCCATTTCTTTCAGCTTCTCTTTCACATCTGCAATTACCTCTGTGGCATTACTACCATAGTTTTGCTTCAGCATAATAGAAGCCGATGGATGTCCATCGAGGTTAGAGTAAATATCGAAAAACTCACTTCCTAACTCAACGGTTGCAATGTCTCCAAGGTGAATGCTCTCCCCTTCTGCATTTGCACGAATAATGATGTTTTCATACTCTTCGGGCTTGTTGTAACGGCCTTTGTACGTTAACACATATTCTAAAGATTGTGCTTTAATTCCGGAACTTCTTCCCAAACGTCCAGGACGACCAACAATACTTTGTTCGCCCATGGCTTCCATAACTTCGTCTACCGAAATGTTGTACGCACGCATACGGTCTGGGTTTAACCAAACACGCATCGCATATCTACGTGAACCCAAAATCTGAGCTCTGGCAATTCCTTTTGTCCGGTTAATTTCCGGTACCATGTTCACATTAGCATAGTTGTAAAGGAATTTTTCATCCATGTTTTCATCTGTACTGTAAAGGTTTACGTACATCAACATACTTGGCTGAATAGGGCGAATAATTACCCCTTCGCGCTGTACCAGTTCTGGCAAAAGCGGCATTACCTGATCGACCCTCGTTTTGACCCGCACAACGGCTTGGTTCGGATCGGTGCCCGGTTCAAAAATGACGCGTAACGTAGCTTCACCTGCACTGGTGGCATCGGTTGCCATATAGCGCATGCCCTGCACCCCGTTAATGGCGTTTTCAATTGTAATTAATGTGGATTTGACCAACACATCTGCACTAGATCCCGGATACGCAATAAATACGTTTACCGTGGTTGGTGCAATTTGTGGAAATTGCGATGTGGGTAACTGCTTCATGGCCAGTGTACCTACAAAGACAATAATGACCGATATAACGATAGCGAAAACCGGTCTGTGTATGATTTTGCTAAACATAACTTTCTGTTTTAGAATTCCTGATTATTCTGCGTATAGTTCCAAATGCGAGATCACGGCATTCGGATCTTCGAATTCGCACTCGACTTTATCGCCTTCTTTTACAAGGCGCAGCCCTTCTAACAGAATTTTATCATTCTCTTCTAAACCTCCGTTTATAGCATAGATATGTGGCATTTCTTCTGCGATAGAAACTTCTCTGGCTTTGATTTCGCCTTCGTCAGTTACTACAAACACATATTTTTTCTCAAGCACTTCATACGTTGCTTTTTGAGGAATTAAAAGCGCTGCTTTAAGTGGTGTTGTAACCACAATATTTCCGGTTTCACCGTGTCTTAATAACCCCTTAGGATTTGGGAATGTAGCACGGAAAGGAATGTTACCGGTTTCGTTGTTGAAGTCGGCTTCAATGGTTTCTACCAATCCTTCGTAACCAAACATTTTACCATTCGCCATTTTAAGGTCTACGTGTAAAACACTATCTCCTTTTACCTGATTCATGTAATCAAGGTATTCGGCTTCTGGTACGTTGAAATACACCCACATTTTGCTGTTGTCCGAAAGTTCTGTCAACAGTTCACCTTCGTCTACCAAACTTCCTAACCTTACGTGAAAGCGGTCCATAATTCCATCAAATGGAGCTTTAATTTCGGTAAAACCTAAATGTACTTTAGCTAATTCTAACTCGGCATTGGCCTTATCGTATTTTGCTTTGGCCATGGCCAATTCGTTNGGCGCAACTACACCNCTNTCTGCTAAAGACTTGGTGTTTTCATATTCGATTTTAGCGAAATCAGCTTCTGCTTGCGCTTTTTGCATTTCGGCTTTGTACAACGATGGCAANATNTGGAACATGCGTTGCCCTTCTTTTACACGTTGCCCTTCATCTACGTATATGTGTTGCAGNTATCCTTTTTCCAACGCTCTTAGTTCAATGTGTTGGATNGAATGGATTTGACACACATACTCTTTCGTAATGGTGGTGTCTTTTTTAATTGGACTGGTCACAAGNAATTTGGTTTCTTCTGCCTCTTCTTTGTGTTTTGATTTACAGCTGGTTTGCACCAATAAAGCGCATAANCCCATGAGCACGAGTACTCTCCTCATCATAACTTGACTTTTTAAAATAAAAACAATTAGGTTAACTTGATTTTTAGCAGGTGGTGGAAAGCACACAACTCAACAGAAAAACAACACGGAATAAACCGCAAANTGTCATTACATTGAAATTGTGTAAAAAGAAGTTGAGTAATCAGTTCTGGAACGAACCGAAAAGGAAAATTCTATATTCTAAAAACCTGAAATACAACAAACCACTTGTATGCGGTTGCATCAGAGAATTGCTTATAGAACGGTTGGGCAGCTTTCTTAACGTGTAAGAATGCTCCAAACAGAAATGCGCAGAAAANTGCTGTTAGAAAAGCACTGCGCTCAAATGAGAAGAAATGACTGTGCACTTCGTTCTCTTCTTCCTCTACTTCAGCTTTCGCTTCGAAGTTATGATCAGATTCTGATGATGAAGAGGTAAACGTTAATTTTGAAGGTGAACTTTGAATGCCGAAGTTGGCTTCGTCTAACCCTTTAAGACTCTTTAGGGTAAAATGAATCCCGTTCTCTTGAGCTGCTTGAGCAGATAACTGAGGGTGCACGCTCAATAAGAGAAAACACAGCGATAACAGGTATTTCACTAACGTCTTCATANATTCACGGTGCAATACTACGTCAAGTTTATAAACTGACAAACTTCGCTTTGTTAATATTGGTTAAATGGATTTTTAAACNACACGCTACATGNTGATAGTCTGAAAAATAGCCTTTCAAACCTTCATTTTAACTTCTCCTTCTCTATTTATTTTTTCTGATGCAACTTTGAAGAATACTATTGCGAATAGAAAACACTATGCCCAATAAGCCATTTTATAAAGACGCTCCTGATTATTGTTCTCCCTTTTTTGACTTGGTTNAAACAGACAATTTATTGAACGAGCTTGAAAAAAGTAAAATTCTAACACTAGAACTTTTTAGCCGCATAACGCCCGAAAAAGAAAACTTCGTTTACGCACCAAACAAGTGGACAACAAAAGAAATTATCCGACACATTATCGACTGCGAACGTGTTTATACCTACNGNGCCATGCGATTTTCCAGNTTTGACAATACCGAATTACCCGGTTTTGACGAAAACAAATACATTGACAACTTAAAGCCTGTAGTAATGCCTCATTTATCGGATTTAAAAAACGAGTATGCATGTGTTAGAAATTCAACCCTTGCTCTTTTTAAAACCATGACAAATGAAATGTTAGATTTTAAAGGCAATGCCAATAAGGTTCTTTTCACAGCACGTACTCTTGGTTTTATGACNGTAGGNCATAACCTACACCACTGCAATGTTATCGCCACTAAATACTTAAACNGAGAATGATAAAATCTGACAGGCAATATGCAGCAACTCTGGCTAAGAAGCATTTTAATGGACAGCTTTCAAAGCNTAAGGCACTGAGCAGTTTCCCTAACCATGAAAATGATTTTAAAATTCGGCTTCTTTACAATCGAATTATGACTGCACCTCGTAGAGGTTGGTTATTCGGGATATCAAACAAAGCTTATCAACAATTTTTAAATGAAACTTTTGATCTAATTGAAGACTTGGAAACAGACACCTTGAGGTTTAAAACAATGAAAAGACTTTTACGAGAATTGTGGCTTCAATCAAATAACTGCTCTGCTCCAATTGAACATATATGGTTTTCTATCCAAGAAGTAGGAAAATCTACTAATAGCTCAAGAAGAGAGATTAAGATTTATTTGAACTTATTGATTGATAGAGGATATATTAAAAAAGTCTCTATAGCCCCTCTGCTTTATGAGTTTACAGACAAAGGAAAAACACTCAAAAAAGATGCTGACATTGAAAATATAATACAAAACGTTTCCTTGTACGCTTGAAAAACAACCGCCATTAAAACGCTACTTTCTTCTTCAACATCTATAGTTTTAATTTACTTTTAGGGGTGAAAATACTGCCTGAATAACTTATCCCTCATGAACTGTAAAAACTGTGATTTCCCGTTGCAAGAAACGCATCATTATTGTGCCAACTGTGGAGCAAAAGTGATTCGTGAACGCATCTCAATGCGCAAACTGCTCCGCGACTTCCTTAACGATTTTTTCGGTTGGGACAACAAATACCTCACTACATTAACCAGCATTGTAACAAAACCAGATGTTGTTTTTATTAACTACCTAAGTGGAGTAAGAAAGAAATACGTAGCTCCGTTTACCTACCTTGCCATTGGAACAGCCTTTGCCATGTTAATTTTTAATTTCTTTTCAGAAGAATACATTGCTGTTTCAGGAGCGATGAATAGCTCTGAATACGAAGTTATAAACCAACAACTTGGACACAACATCACCCCGGAATATGTTGAACAGCAACGCGAACTTAACATCAAGGTCCAAAACTTTTTTCTCAAGTACTTTAACATCATTACCTTTTTATTGGCTCCGGTTTTTGCTGCCGCTACCCGGTTTGTTTTTGGCAAGCCCTACAACTATGGCGAACATCTGGTAATTACCTGTTACATACAAGGTACACTGTTCTTAAGTGCCATTGTGTTTTTCATCTTATCGATATACACTATTCCTTCGTTGTTTATGGCTAGTTCTGCTGTTGGCGTGTTTTTCTACCTCTATGCATATGGAAAATTGTACCGCTTAACCGTGGGACAATTATTCGTAAAGTTTTTAAAGTTCTTGGGCATTATGTTAGTAGCTGGTTTAACAATTGTTCTCTTGGGCGTTTTAGTCGGTTTTTTAATGTCCTTTTTCCACTAAGTCATCAGTAAATTTGAATACCTTAGCAAGGCATATTAACCGTTGATTTTATGAAACTTAGAGCCGCTCTTTTGTTCGTAATTGTTGTTATTACTACTTCCGGTATTATTCGACATGATGTACCCGATGAAGCCTACATAAAATTTGCCCAGCAACCGCAATTTGACTGTGCCGGACTGGTTACCACACCACAACAAAAAGACGAAGATGGTGGTGGTTCTTGCGTGCTCATAAGTAAAAAGTATGTACTAACAGCTGCGCATATTTTTATTGAAAGCGATACAAAATCAGACACTATAGAATACAATGGTATGCCAATGGTTGTCTATACTCCCATTAACAAACACGTGGCTGAAGTCTCGAAGTTCAATTTTATCTTCGATAATGTTCCCTACAAAGCAAAACGGGTAACCTTACACCCCATGTATCTTGATTCAAACGGTAACTACGACATTGCACTGGTAGAATTACAAAAACCGGTAAAAGACATTGATTTCCCAAAATTAAATACTGCTTTTAACGAGTTAAACAGCAAAGTTGTTGGTGTTGGTTTCGGAGCCTTTTGTAGAGCCAATTTACCCGGAGAATTAAGTTCTGATCATCTGAAAATTGCCGGTGAAAACATTATCGATTCCATTGGTGGATACACGATCAACAATCAGGCTGCAATGCTCTATTTTGATTTCGATCATCCTACAGACACCACTTGCTGCAATAAAATGGGTTCTCCTATTCCTGAAACATTAGAATACATTACTGCTGGTGGCGACAGTGGTTGCGGATTGTTTCGTCAAAAAAACGAAGAATGGGAGTTGATTGGCATTTGTAGCGGTGGCGGTGTTAATGTAGACCAGTTAATCAAATCGGGCTACTACGGTCAGATAGCTTCTTTTACCCGTGTAAGCACGTTTTACAATTGGATTCAGCAAGAAATGAAGTAAGATTCTACATTGTTCGCTGAAATTTTGACATCGTTCTCTATTCCTTGAGAAAAATATACTTTTACGAGCACATTCTTTTCAATAAAGCATGATCCCTAAGCAACACACATTACACATACTTGATCAACTTCACACTGATTTTTTTTCACTTTACATTCATTCACAACATGTTATAATTAAAACTATGAAAAAAATCATTTTATTATTTAATTTATTAATGCTTACAAGCATAGCCTTTTGTCAAGATCATTTTGATGAACTCACGAAGTCTATGAGTATGATAAAAATGATGAAATACAGTAACAAAGGCATTGGCTTTGACTTTTCTGATTTGAAAAACCGAACACTTGTTATTCCTAGCTATAGTGAAGACCTTAGTTACAACAACTTTGTTAAGAACAATCAGCTAAACCAATTTGAAACCTTAGAAGACAAAACCGATTACTACAACACCATTTGGAAAAAAGGTATTGATGAATCTTTCTACAAATTCAGCAGTTATAAAATCGGATCGTTGGACATTGAAAGTATCCCAGAAGAAGATTATAAAAAGTACTTTTTTGTGGCATTTAACAGCTTTATGAACAACGATTACATTGTTTTTTGGGCTTTAGACAGTAAAGGAAAAGAATTGACATTTAACTCTCAATTTATCAATGGGTTGGACTTTGGACAACAAGAAGACATTAGCATCTTTTTCAACATATTAGAAGAAAATTTCACTTCAATTGCCAACTACTTAGAAGGTAGAGAGTTTTTGAATTACGAAGATGAAAAAAAGACCTATAATTTCTTACACGGTTATGCAAAAGAGGAATACGTAACCTATGCTTGTCCTAACTTTATTTCATTAGCAGATCAAAACATATTTCTAATTCCAGAAGAAGAAAAAAGCGCAGAAGTTGAAGAGTTGCTTAGCACTTGGGATTATTCAGAATACAAGTTTGTACCCCAAAGTTTTATTGATGAGAAAAAAGCAGAAAATGCACTGGGTTACATGTACCTAAGAACTCTAAGTCCTGCTGAGGGAAGAATGGGCATTAACATTATGCTTTCTACACAAGACAATGTGTTGCTTTATCAAAACATGGAATACATTAATGTGGTTAGTAGTTATGCTGATGCTCTTAGGTTCTTTAAGGCCGAAATTGACAAAATGAAAGAGGTATTTGACCCCGAAAACACCATTGTTTATGGGAGTGTTAAATTTACGCATAACGAATTGCCTTCAGACTTGAGCAGTAGTAAAATTGCCTATGTCAATTCTAAAAAAGAGCAATACAATTATTCTGGATTAATCAATGGCTCATTTGAAAGAAAAATGGGGAAATATCCATATGCGTATGCAATTGTAGATGAAATTGACGCCATCCCTTCTGACTGTAAATACAGAGTAAAACTTAAACGTGTTTACATGAGATATGAAATCACTTATGACACAGATAATCCCTTAAACCCTGAAGTAAAAAACAAAACTAGAGAGGGATTTATTCTTTATTTAGAAGACCTTGAAACGGGTGAAACCTACATCTACAACAAAGAGCCAAATTTCTACAATTATCTATTCAGAGATTTTGTGAAAGATCAAAACAGATAGTTTACATCATTTAGAGAGTCATGAAAACAGCGATCTGTTCAGGTTGCTGTTTTTTATCTCTTTACGAATTTGTAGTCCTTAAATCCAGTTGAGATTTATATTATTTTAGTCACCATAATTCGTTCTTTACTCAAGTATTCTCATGTTCTTACAACTACTTACTCACCAATGGAAAGAAAGTGCACGTTCAGCCTTTTGGCAAAACAGCATTGGCTTCCGCATTTTAATTGGCTTCTCTTTGCTAATGTTAGCGCTTTATTGCGTTGCTATTGGCCTTTTTATGGATGTTCTTCTAAAGATGGCTTTTCCTAATCAAGATCTCTTGCTTCTTGTTTCCAAAGGACTTCTATATTACTTAACCATTGATCTTATTCTGCGGTTTTTCTTGCAAAAACTGCCTGTACTTTCCATTCAGCCTTATTTGATCTTACCCATCAAACGCGCAAGGTTATTCAACTTTTTGGTGCTCAAATCAGTTGTTAATCCGTTTAACCTTTTGCCGCTCTTGGTGTTTGTTCCCTTTTCTTTAAAACTGATCATTTTATCTTACCCGGTTTCAGTTGTTATCAGTTGGCTTGTTGCTGTTATTGCATTGGTTTTGGCCAACAACTTCATTGCATTCAGCATTAAGAAATACATAGTAGTAAAACCCTTTCTTGCTTTATCCTTAATTGCATTCGTAGGATTATTCATTTATGCTGACTATGCGCATTGGATAAACGCGTCTAATACATTTGGTACAGGTTTAGTCCGCATTTCAAATGCACCCTATTGGTTGATCATCCCCCTACTTTGGGCAAGATTATGTTTTTCCATTACGAAGAGATTACTGCGCCAAAATGCCTACCTGGATGACCTTGAAACGCGCAAAAACAATACTGGAACAACTACACGTTTTCGTTTTTTACAACGCTATGGCATTGTTGGCGAACTGATGCAACTAGAATTAAACCTGCACCTTAGAAACAAGCGAACAAAAAGTGCTTTAATTGCTATGCTACCGGGCATACTCATTATTGTATATACTTACACCAGTGACCAACATGGTCCTTTTTTTCTATTCGGTATGACCATCTTTTTGAGTAGCATTTTAATGTCAATTCTTGGTCAAATGTTGTTTGCTCAAGAAGCCAGTTACTTTCATCTGTTAATGACACTAAACATTCCGTTTAAATCAATTTTTGAAGCCAAGTATCGCTTGCTCGTTTTAGCAAACCTTATTTCATTTATACTGTTTTCTCCTATACTCTATTTTTCATACCACTATTTTTTCATTTTACTGGCAGGATTCTTCATCAACTCAGGCATTAATGCCCACATTATGTTATATGCCAGTTTATTTAACGATGACCCTATAGATATGTCTCGCAGCACGTTTTTCAACTACCAGGGTGTTAACATTACCCAATTTTTAGTTATGCTTCCGCTTATCGGAATTCCTACTAGCATCTACCTTCCATTCCGTTTATATGGATTGCAAAACATGGGAATAGTTGCCATTGGAGCTATCGGCTTGGTGGGGATTCTACTTCACAAATACAGCATTCAATTTTTGGCCAACCAATTGAAAAAACGCAAACATATTTTAACCACCGCTTACAAATAATACACAATGATTGAAGTTCAACAACTGGTAAAATTCTATTCCCAAAAATTTTCGCTCAACATCGATCACTACAGCATTCAACCCGGAGAATGTGTTGGACTAGTGGGCAATAACGGAGCTGGAAAAACAACTCTTTTGAGCTTAATCCTCGATTTGATTAAAGCCACCAAGGGAGAAGTACTTTCTAAAGGAGAACCCGTTGCTCAAAACGAACACTGGAAAAGCTATACCAGTGCATTTTTAGACGAACATTTTCTCATTGATTTTTTAACGCCTAAAGAGTATTTTGAATTTGTAGGAAAACTGCGCGGTTTAGCACCTGCCGATACACAAGAGTTTGTAGCACACTACAGCGATTTTTTAACCGAAGAAACCATCCAACAAAAACAATACATCCGTAACCTTTCAGCCGGCAATAAAAGTAAGATTGGTATTGTAGCGGCCTTAATGGGAAACCCTGAATTAATTCTTCTTGACGAACCTTTTGCCCACCTTGACCCTACTTCTCAAAATCGATTAAAGAACATATTGGACGGCTATAAAAATCAACCCAATGTTAGCCTCATTATCTCTAGTCACGATTTAAAGCACGTTACAGAAATTTGTAGTCGCATTACCATTTTGCACCAAGGTCAACTTCAAAAAGACATGGCTACTACCTCTGAAACGTTAAAAGAATTGGAGCGTTATTTCGCGGTATAACATACCGTCAGAATTTTTCCTATTTTGCACACCGTTCTTTGTACGATTATCCATTTTTTGAACAACAAACAACACGAAAATTCAACTACAAATGAAGCGTCAATTTCATTTTGAATTTTTTAATTACACATAAATCAAAATCAAATGGACAGTACTGTCAAGTTAGAAGAAATGTTATTAATGGCCGATCAGGATATTAAAGACGGCTATTATGAATCTGGAGTAAAATTGCTGGAAGAAATTCTAAGCATTGAACCCAGGTTTGGAAAAGCTTATAACCATTTAGGATGGTTGTATTACAACAAGTTTAAAGACTTTGAAAAAGCAGAGAACTACTTTAAACTGGCTTTGGAACATTTGCCTGAATACGTGGCGATTTATTACAATTATGCCATTTTGCTTTCTACGCTCAAACGCTTTGATGAGTTGGAAAAAATACTTGAAAAGGCATTAACCTTTCAAGCTGTAGACAAGGCTACCATTGCTAATGAATACGGCATTATGCACGAGCAGCTGGGCAATTTTGAAGAAGCCATTAAGCACTATAAAGAGTGTGCTTCAAAAACATTTTATCAAGACACGCAAGACTTGGCTATTGAAGCCATAGAGCGTTGCAAGAAAAAATTGAGCCTTTAGTNTGCTCATCATCCCATTAAAAAACNAATCCGCATGCATGTTGTCTGCGGATTTTTTTATTCCATATAATGTTTTGAATTCTGTTTGAACCCCATTACTTTCGAAGAATACCTCTCAGAAGCTTTCGGATAAAAGAAACACTTTCAATTGTTTAACTTCATTACTTACCATGAAAAAAACAGTATTAATTACCGGAACATCATCGGGTTTAGGACTCGAAACAGCNTTNCTTTTTGCTGAAAACGGCTACGAAGTTTTTGCCAGCATGAGAAATACANCNAAACAAGATTTACTCTTGGCNGCAGCTGAAAAAAGAAACGTTGCACTAACCGTTCTTGAGCTAGACGTTTGTAGTGTAGCATCCATCGAAAAAGCCGTTCAACAAGTACTGGATAAAACCGNAAAAATTGACCTTTTGATCAACAATGCCGGTGCCGGATTTGCTAAAACNACGGAACAAGCTTCAGACGNTGAAATCCAATGGGTAATGGAAACCAATTTGCTCAATGTTATTCGCTGTACAAAAGCTGTACTTCCAATTATGCGAGGGCAAAAAAGNGGACATATCATTAACATTTCATCTGTTGGTGGTTTGGTAGGACAACCGTTTAACGAATTGTATTGCGCAGCTAAATTTGGCGTTGAAGGNTATACNGAAGCATTGGCCACTTACCTCCCTCAAAACTTTGGAATTCACTTTACNGCAATAGAACCCGGAGGAATTGCTACTGAATTTACCAAATCAGCTACACAAAAAACAATGGGAGCAGAAGGCTTACCTNAAGATGAATACCTNCCCATTATTCAGCAATACATTACCACGCGTCAAAAACGCGCTGAAACCGGAGATACTTCGTCTTTCCAACAAGCCCATGAAGTAGCACAAGTAGTGTTAAATGTTGCACAAAGTGAAAACCCTCCCATTCGTATGCGTAGTTCTGACTGGGCCGAAGAATTGTGCCGTTTCAAAACCGAAGCAGATCCTTCTGGAAATTTGCAAAACAAAAAAGTAGTCAGCCAATTTTTAGGCGAATAACACTATACTATTCAACCACTTACCATTCACTTTCAATTCCTTTATTTCACATTTTTTAATGATCATGTCAAAACAAAAAACACTTAATTGTTTTGACATTCCTCCACATCATCGTAATATTGCAATATAATTAAAGCTCCATGGGCGTTACCAAAACAGACTTATTTACCGAAGAGCAAAATGCACTGGCTATTGCTGCNAAAGCGTTTGCNCATCCTGCACGTGTGGCTATTCTGCAATATTTGCTTAAAGCCAATGCTTGCATTAANGGAGATTTGGTACAAGAACTNGGCTTAGCNCANGCTACNATNAGTCANCATTTAAGAGANTTAAAAGACATTGGNATTATTCAAGGAAANATTGAAGGTTCTCGTGTCAATTANTGCATCAATGCCGAACGTTGGGAAGCCATTAAAGACCAGTTTAATCAAGTATTTAACGCTTATTCTACTCCATCGTCTAACTGTTGCTAAAAAAAATTTGAAACACATCATCGTAATATTGCAATAACATTAATATCATGAAATTAAACGCATTTAAAACCNCATTAGATCAAGTTGATCAAATTACTTTTAGTTTACCAAACGGACTTATTGTTCCACCTCATTTTCACGTAACAGAGGTTGGCCTCATCAACAAACACTTTATAGATTGTGGTGGCACGGTTCGTAAAGAAGCAGTCATTAATTTTCAGTTGTTTACCGCTACTGATTACGACCACCGCTTAAGCGTTGAAAAGCTAAAATCAATTCTTGAGCTATCTGAAAAAACGCTTCAACTCGAAGACCTTGAAATTGAAGTGGAATACCAAGGTGAGACCATAGGTAAATACGGATTGGAATTTAACGAGAAAACATTTGTGCTTACAGGCAAAAAAACAGATTGTTTAGCCAAAGACAAATGCGGAATTCCAGAACCGGAAGTTGTTGAAGCCAAGCAAGAAGGTTGTTGTACTCCCGGATCGGGCTGTTGTTAATCNACTAAACAATTACNAACCTTATCAGATATGAACAAAGTCCTCTCTCCCATTTTNCCTGCCATACGAAGAACTGTTGATGCCATTCAATCGATTGAAATTAGTGAAGAACGTCAACAATTGTTACAACCGCTCATTGACTATATTCAAACAAAAACAGATGCTGCTAAAACNGCACAATTGAACTTCATTTGCACGCACAATTCGCGCAGAAGTCAACTGGCACAGGTTTGGGCACAAATAGCAGCACATTATTACAACATAGAAGTCAGCTGTTTTTCAGGAGGTGTGGAAATTACCNCTTGCAATGCCNGAACCATTGCTATACTGGTAAAAGATGGTTGCTTCGTAAGACTAGTTGAACCCGGAACCAATCCGTTGTATGAAGCTTTTTATAGCAAGAGTGCCGAACCGTTGAAACTGTTTTCAAAAGTGTATGACAATCCTTTAAACCCCAGCGAAGATTTTGCTGCTGTGATGACTTGTTCTCATGCCGATGAAAACTGTCCGTTTATTCCCGGAGCAGCACAACGCATTTCATTACAATACGAAGATCCAAAAGCCTTTGACGACACTCCGCAAGAAGCGGAACATTACGAAGAACGTTCACACCAAATCGCTGCCGAACTTTTTTACGTTTTTGCAAACATCAAATCTTAAAACACATGCAACCAAAGCAGTTGAGTTTTCTTGATCGTTACCTCACNTTGTGGATATTTTTAGCCATGGCCGTTGGCGTGGGCATTGGTTATTTTGCACCTTCCAGTGCAGATTTCATTAACCAATTTAGNAGTGGNAGCACNAATATTCCCATTGCCATTGGGTTAATCATTATGATGTATCCGCCTTTGGCCAAGGTCAATTANGCCCTATTACCTAAAGTATTTCGCGATGTAAAAGTATTGTCTGTTTCGTTGGTACTCAACTGGNTTATTGGTCCTGTATTGATGTTTGCACTGGCTTTGATTTTCTTGCACGANTATCCTGAATACATGGTTGGTCTAATTCTTATAGGCTTNGCACGTTGCATTGCCATGGTAATTGTTTGGAACGATTTNGCCGANGGTAGTTCAGAATANGGAGCCGGNTTAGTAGCGTTAAACAGCATTTTTCAAGTTTTTGGTTANAGCTTTTACGCTTGGCTCTTCATTACCAAGTTACCTCCCCTTTTTGGGTTTGAAGGTGCTATTGTAGACATTTCCATTGCTACCATTGCAGAAAGTGTTGCCATTTACTTGGGCATTCCGTTTGTAGCCGGATTGCTGAGNAGANTTGTATTNATTCGCCTCAAAGGAGAAGCTTGGTATACGCAACGTTTTATCCCTACTATTTCACCNTTAACATTAATTGCTTTACTNTTTACAATNGTTGTNATGTTTTCGCTCAAAGGCGAATTGATGGTGCAAATTCCGCTCGATGTGGCAAGAATTGCACTTCCGTTGCTAATCTANTTTACACTCATGTTTGGCATTGGCTTTTTCCTTAGTAAAGCAATGGGAGCTACATACGATAAAACNGCCTCTATCGCTTTTACCGCTGCAGGCAACAACTTTGAACTGGCCATTGCCGTAGCCATTGCCGTTTTTGGATTGCACTCAGGAGAAGCCTTCACCGGAGTAATTGGCCCATTGGTAGAAGTTCCGGCTTTAATCNTNCTGGTAAAAGTGGCNTTCTGGTGGCGCANGAAGTATTTTATAAAGGGATAACAATTTCTGCTTTACAGAAGACTTTACTCCGCACCTCACAAAAGCCCTATCTTTATCNCTTGAAATGAATCCGCAAAAATTAATCACCAAACTTACTAGGGCTGTTCTCATTCTAACAGTANTGGTTTTCGCTTTACTGTTTACATTGTTGTACCACATCTATTTTTCTGATACTGTTGAGCAAGAGCANCCNNCTGTTTGTGGAGTAATTAT
Organism: Crocinitomicaceae bacterium; assembly: GCA_002705995.1. Classification (GTDB taxonomy): domain Bacteria; phylum Bacteroidota; class Bacteroidia; order Flavobacteriales_G; family Salibacteraceae. The sequence goes on from PAJI01000008.1 coordinate 125,516, forward strand.
CGATAANATTGAANTTCCTTATGACTTGGAAAGCAAAGAAGATTACAGNATGGCCGCTAACTTTATTCAACACGATTTTTCACCACAAAATGGAGAACGCCTCACCAAAGAGAACTGTATANTGTGTCACAAACTATCCGATCACCAATTAGTTGGACCTCCGCTATATAATTTGATCAATACGCTCCCAAAACAAGAAAACTGGTTGCTGNACTATTTATCAAACAGCGATTCGCTCTTCAATGCCGGAGATACACACGCTATNGCTTTAAGAGAAGCTTATCCNAATTCTGAATGGAACCATACATTNGGNAGTTTGAATNCAACCGAATTGNTTGACATTGCCGGTTTCGTTGCCATGGTACATTGAACGCAAAAAACGNTTTTATCTGCAACGACTTTTATTGATTGTTCACTATTATTTTACACACAAGAAAGTAACTTTGANCNCATGAATGACAACACTATTAACAGCTTACGAGAAGCATTAAAACACTCACCAGATAACAATCCGCTACGNCTTCTATTGGCAGACAATCTACTGAATGCAAACAGGTTAGAAGAAGCCGAAATAGAATACTCCGCAGTACTTCAACGTACCAATGACAATAACGCCAGAGTTGGACTGGCAAAGGTCTTTTTCAAAAAGGGAAACTATTCAGCCTGTAATGTAATTTTAGAAGAAGTTATCGGTCAAGGCACTAATGACCTAAGTGTTTATACCCTCTATGCAAAAGGGCTCTTAAAAGAAGGTTTAATTGCCAAAGCCATTGAAGCTTACAAAAGTGCTTTGGCTATTGACCCTAGTTATTTTGACGAAGAATTGGATAGCCAGCTGCGCCAAAGAGGTAGCGGTGAAACGATAACACCGGAAGAAGAACCGGACGAGCGTTTTTTGGAAAAACCTACCATCAATTTTAGTGATGTTGGTGGTATGGATGATGTCAAAAAAGAAATTGAGCTCAAGATTATAAAACCATTGCTCCATCCTGAACTTTATAAAGCCTACGGCAAAAAAATAGGTGGAGGTATTTTACTCTACGGCCCTCCCGGATGCGGTAAAACATTTATTGCCAAAGCAACTGCCGGACAGGTCAATGCAAAATTTATCAGCATTGGTTTGAACGACATTTTAGACATGTGGATTGGCAATAGTGAGAAAAATCTNCATGAACTATTTGAACTAGCCAGACAAAACGCTCCTTGTGTTTTATTTATTGATGAAATTGATGCTTTGGGAGCCAGCAGAAGCGANATGAAACAATCTGCAGGAAGGCATTTAATNAATCAATTCTTACAAGAACTTGATGGTATTGAGCATTCTAACGAAGGAGTTTTAATTATTGGAGCCACAAATACACCTTGGAATTTAGACCCTGCTTTCAGACGTCCGGGACGTTTTGACAGAATTGTTTTTGTAGCTCCGCCAGATGCAACTACCAGAGCTTCTATTTTAGAACTAAAACTCAAAAACAAGCCTACAGGAANAATTGATTTAAAAGCAGTTGCCAAGAAAGCAGAAAGTTATTCTGGTGCAGATATTGATGCCATTATAGACCTTGCNATTGAGCAAAAACTAGAAGCTTCATTTAAAGACGGTATTCCTCAACCTCTTGAAACAAAAGACTTGGTTAGTGCTTTAAAAAAACACAAACCAAGCACACAAGAATGGTTTACTACGGCTAAGAATTTTGCCTTGTTTGCCAATGATTCTGGCTTGTATGATGACATCTTAACNTTCTTAAAAATAAAGAAGTAGTACAATGGATGATAACAGGTTACACAGTGTTGAAATTTTAATTCAACAACAAAAATATGCAGCTGCCAAAGACATCCTTTCTACCCTTTTAAAAGAAGACCCTAACAACATTTATGTGTTGTCATTGCTTGCTGAAGTANACTTACAACAAGATAACTATGAAGCTGCCAATCAACTAATAGACAATGCTATAAGCATGGCGCCATATGCTTCGCATTTATTCCACATCAAAGCCCGCATAGCCATTCAGTTAGAACAATTAGATGAGGCTGAGCAATATACCAGTCAAGCTATTGAATTAGATCCATACGATGCCGATTATTTTGCCCTTTTGGCAAACATTAAGCTGGTACGTAAACAATTTGAAGTTGCACTTGAAAATGCTAACAATGCACTTGAAATTGATGCTGAAAACCTTTTGGCNCTCAACATCAGAAGCACCGCATTAAACAAGCTTAACAGAAGCGATGAATCTTTTGAAACCATTGAAGGAGCACTAAGAGAAGACCCTAACAATGCNTATACACATGCCAATTATGGCTGGGGATTACTTGAAAAAGGAGATCATAAAAAGGCATTGTTTCATTTCAAAGAAGCCCTCGCAAACAACCCCAGTTTTGAGTATGCTCAACATGGAATACTTGAAGCCATGAAAGCCAAAAACCCGCTTTACCGATTGTTTTTGAAATATACTTTTTGGATGGGGAATTTAACGGCCAAATACCAATGGGCAGTTCTTCTTGGGTTTTATTTTGGCTTTAGAGGATTAAAAGTACTTGCTAGGAATAATGAGGCACTTCGCCCNTTCCTGATTCCTTTGTTGGTTGTATTGGCACTTGTCGCATTTTCAACTTGGATAATGACTCCGTTGAGCAATTTGTTTTTACGATTCAACAAATACGGACAATTGCTCCTCGATAAAAAACAAAAAATAAGCTCCAGCTTTGTGGCTCTAAGTTTGAGTGTTTTTATTGTTGNAGGTATNATGTATGCCCTATTATCAGANGAAAGAATGNTGGCTTTNGCTGCATTTGGTTTGGCAATGATGCTTCCATTTGGAGTTATGCTCTCCCCTTCAAAAAATAAATACGGACTGTTGATTTACACCATTATTATNGCTGTTATTGGCTTAGGAGCAATTCTTATCACTTTTTCTACCGGAGAATTATTCAACAAGTTATCTGTTATCTTTTTGTTTGCCCTTTTTGGGTTTCAATGGGTAGCCAATTATCTTTTAATTAAAGAGAACAATTTCTAACGAACTATAACAGTAACCTACTGTACTGATTAATAAAGTATAAATCGTTCGCCCCTTAACCATTACGTCTCACTGTTTTATTCTCTTTCAACACTTTCTGATCAATCATTTCTCTATGTCCATAGTCTTACACCTCTAGCAAATCAGCATATTTCCAACGGCCATGTTTTTTATCATCTTCATACCAACCTGTTCTAAAAACCATTCAATGTACAATCCTGATGGAAACCCTTTTTGATATTTTAAACTTTTAAACGGTAAACCATGTGAACCATAAATCACTTGATTCCCATTCAATAAGCTTCTTATACCACTCCAGAGGTACCTTTCTTTTCTTGGTTAGCAGAACAAGAAAAAAGCAAAATGCTCAACAAGCATCCCACAGTTACATTTTTCATTTTCATAATTCTAAATTTGCTGCATGTGTTACCATAAAAAATTACAGCACCAAAAAGCAGCAATAGAACAGCGGTTTAAAGCTGAATTTGAACCTAATGCTACTGCTTTTCAACCTTGAGCATACTCGGCATAAATTGAGCAGAGTTTACAATATTGAATAAGTACTTGAGATTTTATTGAATTGTAATTGAGTCTTTTTCTTTAATTATCAGGCAATGAAAAAACACCTGCTTACGCTGTATTTATTTTCAATTCTAGGTGTAGGATGCCATTCTTCACAAGAAGAAGAAAATAATATTACTTCTATAGAAACAATTGCAGTAAAAGAACTTATTAATTTCATAAAAACTATCAAAAATGAGTAATACTGCTAGTGGTTTTCAGCTAATTTCAAACTCTATTTCATATACTATTTCTTAGTCTTATTATTTTCAATTAAATTAGAATCTCATAATGTTCTTACTTGTATTAAACACTGAAATTTTATTCTTATGAAATCTATTTTCAAAGGTCTTGGTTTATCAAGCCTATTAATCGTATCAATGGCAATATTTGTTTTGTCATGCGAAAAAGAATCTACATCTACTATTAACGAAAATACGAGTGGTCAACCGCTATATGATGAGAGTGATGTAACACTTAGTGATCTGGGATACGTTAATGATGATGGAATTTTTGTTTCTATTACCACTTCTGAATTAGAAAACTATTTCGTAAACCACCTAGGTGTAAGTTCATCTGCAAGTTTTAGTCATGAACTTATGTTTGATGAAAACGATGGATACTATTTTGTACGCTCAACAACTTCTGGCTTAAGTATTGGTTCTAAGCTAGAGGTAGTTGAACTGGAAGAAGGAGGCTTTCAAGCGATCTTCGATAGTGAAACATGTCAATGCTCTGGTAATGCATCTTGTACTGAAGGCTGTGAAGTCACATCAATGTGTGCGTGTTCTGATTGTACGTATTCTGGCATGTGTTCTAAGACTCACACCGTAACTGTGGAAGAATTAACAGCTTCAGATTTTATAGTAAATATCTAAAACATATTTTGTTTGAAAAAAGCAAGCACCTTTATTACTAAATAAAGGTGCTTTTTATTTTGTACGAGTCCCAATGTATTGATTATACCATTTCCTAGTATTACCAATAATTCTCTAATTTATTATCTATCTAATTGATTTGCTTTTTCATTGATTTTCTTCATCAATGTTGATACTGCTGTATCTTCTCTATCCTCTTTTTGGGCAATTGAAAGTGTTGCTTCAGCTTGTTCCAATGCTAAATGATACTCTCCTAACTTATATAATAACGCAGCATAAGTAAGGCTATTCGAATAACTACTTTCCAACTCAACCGCTCTTTCGGCACATGTTTTTGCTAATTCCAATTGCTCAGAATCATCATATTTTTTATAATAATTCATAGCTAAAGAATTTAATGCCTGATCATCATCCCATATTACAGATACATATTGCTTCTGGTATTCTCGGTACTTATCCCTGTCTCCAGATTTTTTATAATAAGCCATTTTAGATGTCAAGACAATATTGTTGATCGTCATCACTCCAGAAGTTTTTCCATCTATTTTTTTGTAAGCATACACTTTTTCATCATCGTAATTGCTAATCATTTCAATAGCCTTATTGAATAACTCTTCATTTTGTTGTGCTATTGCTTGATCTATTGTATTGCTTAAAATCCAAATGATTCTTGAATCCACCTGATCTTGCTCAAAGTAATTGTTGAATAAGGATTTATGCTCTAATAGAAATTGTACCGCATCACTTTCAAATGGCACTGTGGTTTCTAAATTGTGTAAGACAAATTCATATATAAACCTGATGTTTCGTTCTTTACTTAAATCTTCTACAGATTGCGTATTCAGGTATTCATTGATTAAAGTAGAATCCAATTCATAACAATTGCGCAGCTTCATACAATATTCATAAAGGAAATTAGCCTCTCTGTTGCCCTGGTTGTATTGTTCTTTATAGGCCATCAAGTTTTGTTTGGGGTCTATAGCATTTTTAGCTTGTATAAGAAATTCCTCTGGACTATACACTCCTTTAATTTCGTGCAGAACATTTCCTTCTTTGTTTAAATAAATAAATGAAGGATGAAGTTTGACATTGTATATTTTATTGGTTTCAATTCCTTCTCCTTTTCTCGTATTAACATCTAGGCATATAAAATTTTCATTGTAGAATTCAGCAACATTTTTGTCTATAAAAGCCGTGTTTTCCATTTTCCTACACGCTGCACAACCATCAAAATGAAAATACAACAACACTGCTTTTTGCTCTTTTTGAGCTACTTCAAAAAGAGCTGAATAACTAATATCTCTAAAATCAATTGTGTTACCGAATGCAAAATTTGCACAGAAAACAAAGTAAATAGCTACTAGCTTTAATATTCTTTTCATTTTAGTTTGTTTTGTTGAGTTTAAAGGTAATTGTTTTATTTATTCAACCTTTCGATTAATCATACTCATTAAATGTAGATGTAGATGTAGATGTAGCTTTGAACAATAAATACTTCAATTGAAGTAAAACCATTCCGGATAATCTATTTATTGCAGAATTAATCATGTGTTACCATAAAAAATTACAGCACCAAAAAGCAGCCATAGAACAACGGTTTAAAGCTGAATTTGAACCTAATGCTACTGCTTTTCAACCTACAGCACACAGCAATGGTTTCACGTTTCCGAAAGATCCGGTAATTACCAACAAAGACACCAAAACGCTACATTATTACCAATGGGGGTTAATTCCTGCATGGGCAAAAGACGACAGTTTTAAGCAATATACGCTCAATGCCAAAATAGAGACACTGCACGAAAAGCCCTCCTTTAAAAATGTGGTGAATAACCGTTGTTTAATTCCAGCTGACGGATTTTACGAGTGGCAATGGCTCGACCCAAAAGGGAAACAAAAACAACAGTACTTGATTACACTTCCTAACGAAGCACTTTTTGCCTTTGGCGGCATTTGGTCTGAATGGGTAGATAAAACTACCGGAGAAATTGTGCACTCTTACAGTATTGTTACCACGGCTGCGAATGCGCTGATGAGTAAAATTCACAATACCAAAAAACGCATACCGGTTATCCTTTCGCCAGAAAATGAAAACAACTGGTTAAATGGCCAATCTTTCGAAGCTTTCAAAACAGTAAATCTCGACTTAAAAGCAACTCCGGTTTAGAGGACTATTAACTGTTCGGTAACACAAACTTTTTTCTTTTACTCACTTCCCTTGTTCCCTAACTATTTTGAATACTTTAATTTTGAAATCCCTATTTGTAATTCTTGGAGTTATTATTCATTATAATCATATAAAAAACCCCTTTTATGCATACTCTAAAATTATTGATCCGATTTGTTTTGCTTACCGCTTTCATTAGTATCAATTCTATTGCCCAAGCAGGTAAAATATCACTTGACAAACTTGTTTTGGAACTCAATGATTTAGCAACTCAAAACACCGGGATTGTCATTTGGGACCAACGCGAAATGGTTACCGATGGCTCTCAACCCGAATCGTTTATGGGCTACCTCCGTTCAATTACCGGAATATCTTACGGACAGGTGACTAAAACAAGAGATCCGCTTACAGAAGTACTTGCCGCTAAAGTGAAGCAAGCATATGCTGCTAAAGGTGCTGAAATAGGGGTTATTAAAGTGGGGATTCATGAAAATGAGTCTGACCTGNTCAATAAAATCAAGGCCGCTGCTTTTGAAAAAGTGATTGTTTTAAAATTNAACAACTTCATTTTTGACGGTGTGGCCAAGGTAGAATACGTTGAAGACATTGAAGTGAGTATTTATACNCAAAACGGACAAACAGTTTATACCAANCACATTAANACGAAAACCCGCTTGGGGTCTGCCGGAAGGGTTAAGAAAACAGTACCTGCACACATTAAATCTACGTTTGAAGGTATCTTTAACAATGCGGCACTGCACAATGCTTTGCAACAAAAAACAGCTCCTAAAGATCAAACTGNTGCGCTAGACATTATCATCACTAAAAAGGGAGATGAAATGGAAGCTAAAGTGGTTGAAATAACCACAACTACCATTAAATACAAAGCTAAAGATCAGCTAGATGGTCCTATTCGAAACATTGCGATTGCCGATGTTTTTATGATCAAATATAGCAACGGCACAAAAGAANTTTTTGAGTAACCTTAGCCTTTTTTAGATGATGTCNACAACAAAATACAGTTCCTCAACCATATGGATTCATTGGGTTTCTGCTCTCTTAATTTTCGGGGTAATTTTCACCGGAATTCAAATGGAGGAACTGGCACATTCCGAAGAAAAGTTCAACCTGTACAAGGTTCATTTTGCATTGGGGTTTGTGGTTTTTATATTGACCATTTGGCGCACTATTTTGTTGTTNAAACACCCTCGTCCTACTCCATTGTATGAGAAAGGTTCTAAACACCAACGACTCATTTCATTTGTACATTATGGGTTTTACATCACCATTCTGTGGATGTGCATTTCTGGNATNGTTTCACTCTCTCTTGAAGGTATACTTCCGGCTTTAAAATCAGGAAGTTTTTCTGATTTACCAGACATTCGTCAAGATGGATTTCACCCTATTATGCTTTCGCACCACATTGTGGCTAAATTGGTGTTTCTGCTCCTCCTCTTTCACATTGGTGGAGTGGTTTTACACTTCATCCGAAAAAAAGAAAATGCGTTAAAACGGATTTGGAAATGATAAGCATNTCCATTTTTTAATNGTGGTTTTTAGCTGTTTTTATGGCTTTTAATCATCGCCACTTTTTTAAGCTGAATAAAGGCTATATATTCGTTTTATCTAAAAACCCACACGATTAAAACCATTATTCATGAAATCCATTTTCAAAAACCTTAGCCTACTCTTATGCTTTGTATCTATTGTTATAAGTTCTACCTCATGTAAAGAAGAAACTTCTTCTACCTCAANCCCAACAAACAGTAATCAACCAATTTCAGACCAAGCTGCCGTATCGCTTAACAATTTAGGCTACATCAATGGCCATGAGGCTTTTGTTCCACTTACCATTTCTGAATTGGAGCATTATTTTGTAAATGAATTAGATGTTAGTTCTTCTACCAGCTTTAACCACGAAATTGTATTTGTTGCATCTGAAGGNTATTATTTTGTACGCTCAACAAGCACAGGGTTAAGCATTGGTTCTAAACTTAAGGTTATTGCATTAGAAGGTGGTGGTTTTCAAGCCATTTTTGACGGGGAAACGTGTACCTGTTCTTCTCCATCAGATGCTGAATGTAATGTAACATANATGTGTGCATGCTCTGCAGATCCAAATGTTGAAGTGAGTAGNGATTGTACNAAATCACACATGGTAACAGCTTCAATATTNCAAGCGTCACAATTTCAGTAAGAGTCAGTTATTGTTCAACTTCTAGCAAAGAATTTCATTTGTTTTCANAGGGCTTTATTTATTTCACTTTTAACACTTTAAACGTTAGCTTTGAGATCAATAAAAACCTAAACACATGAAAAAAATACTTCTGGCAATTACCACCCTCCTNGCTTTCTCTTGTACGCAAAAAACGCCTGAAGCAGAGACTGAGCAAACCGATAAAGTTAATGTGACTGAAACNCNTGTTACAGCACACAAATCGACTCCTGATTTTGACTGGTTAGTTGGAAAATGGAAACGCTTAAACGAAGAAGAAGGAAAAGAAACGTTTGAAAACTGGGAAAAAGTCAGTGCTACTGAATACACCGGTTTAGGCTATACCCTACAAAACGGAGATACCATATCTCAAGAACAGATGATGTTGGTAAAACACAAAAANGAGTGGGACATTATGGTTAAAACNCCTGAGGAAAAAGAGGCTGTTNTTTTTCCGGTGAGTGCATTTAATGAGGGTACTTTTACCTGCAACAACGATTCAATAGATTTCCCGAATACCATTAAGTATTGGAAAGAAGGAGAACACATTTTTGCCACTATTGCCAATGAAGAAATGCGTATTCAATTCGAATTTGAACGCCTTCAATAAAAAAGCTCTTGTTTTGAAAAACTCTAACATAAAAGCACAGTAGAATACTACTGTGCTTTTTAACATTTATATACACGCACACACTTAAGACAGTGCATTTTTTACAGCATTGTAATAATCTGCAACTGTAACTTTTGCACACGTAGCAGGATCTGGATGTTTGGCAGTTTCTGAAGTGTAATCAACAATTTGATCCAGAGTCCAGATGAAGCCACCTCCTACTCCTTTTTGTCCCTTGAACTGTCCCAGATAGCTTTGCATTGCTGAAGGACAGTCTCCTTGCCACATCTTATATTGTGAATTCCAAAAGCGCGACCAGTCGCTGGCTAGAATATAGCCATCAACATTGAAGGTCGGCAATTGTGCAAGAATTGCATTTGCCCAATCTTGTGGTTGATTGCCTGCACCTCCTGCATAACATTGCAAGTTCCACCACTTTACTGCTCCGGGATGATTACTTTCTATAGCCACTAAAGAATTTACCCAAAACGATTGATCTTCGTAAGGACAAAATGTGATTCCAAAGCCTGCTTCTATCCACATTTCGCAAAATGCAATAAATGCAGCCTGGGCGTTTGATGGTTTCCCATCGGGATATTCCACATCCATATCAATCAAATCAAAAGCTGGAAATGTGCTTCTAAACACCTTACTATTGGCTTCTAATTGTGTTCCGCTAAAGGAGTTGTTGTTGTTATTGTAAATGTCCTGAATGTTTTGAAAAGCACTGTCCCAGCCGCCAAAAGTGGCCAGTAAAGTTTTTAGCGTACCTCCGTTTTTTAAACCGGCTAATTGTTGCGGCCATGAAGCATCGCCAGTGTAAGTTCCGTTGCTAATTATTGTTGTACCGTTAATGCTAATGTCTCCGGTTTCACTCACCTGAAACAAACTTACCATTAGGCTTGTCCAACCTACATCTTTAATGCTAGACAGGTTGTTTTCCAAATTGGGCGGATATAAAATACCCTCACCGTAAATGGCTATGTTTAAATCGTTTTCCATGTTTGAAGTGTATTTAGTTTGTTCAAAAAAGTGGTCTTACTCTATTGAATAAGACCACTTCTGCTTTAAGGTTATTAATTAGAAAGTGTACTTGATTTGAATAACACTCATTACACCTTCTACAATTGTGTTCCACTGACCAGTGAACTCTGCACCATAAGAAGCGGCAATGGCTGAACCTACTTGTTGCGCTTCATCGTTGCTCCAAATAGGACCAGCTAAAACGTCTGTTGTAAATTCATTGTTTCCTGAATTTTTCACGTTCAATTCTACTTCAATTACGCTCATTTCCGATGGCACTACAGTGTTCCACTGCCCTGTCCATTTACCTTGATGTGCGGCAGCAATTTTAGGTGCTTTTTCTTTGGCATCTTCATCGCTCCATAATGGACCTGCTGGAATGTTTACTTTAAATGTTGACATAATTTTTAGGATTTAATTTAGTTTCTTACTCTATTTAAACAGGCTTTTCAGACTCCGCCCTTTTTTAAAACCAACAACCTGATGGCAGCTACTCAATCGATTACTGATTATTGATTTCATTACAAAGCTCTTAGGATTGCCTCGTTTTTATTAGAGTATAAATACCTGATTTACAAACAGGTAAATTTTACCGCACGCCATGAAAATTTTACTCATGGCCGTTATTACGCCATTGAGCATAAAAAAAGACACAGCAAAATGCCGTGCCTCATCTGGGTGAAAAACAGGATAGGTGTATGTCTTTTTATTGTTTGATCACTTTCTCGGTCTGACTCCAATTGTTACCCTTCAGCACAACAAAATAAGTTCCTACCGGATAGTTCGAAAAGTCAAACTGTAAATCGTAAATGCCAATGCCCATTTCTTGTTGACGGTTTTGTAAAATTTCTCCGCGTAAGCCAACTACCTGAATGGTGATTACTTCATTGGTATTTACCCCCAATTGTAAACTCAACATTTCATTTACAGGATTTGGATAGACATTAAATACGGCAATGTTTTCTTGCTCCTCTACTCCTGTGGAGCTTTGCTGCGGCTGATCTGGTGCTGGCGTATCCTGAACTGTTTTCTCAGCACTTTCAACACTTTGAACCAAATGGTTTTCACCATCACGGGTTCTCCATGCACTGGCAAATGCTTGTCCTGCTGTTGAAATATTGATAGAATCTACAAAATACCAATTTGCTGTTACAGAATCAGGCAAAACGTCTAGAATAAAATACCCATGACGGTCTAAATCGGTGTATTTCATGTGTGGATTTGGGTTGTATGGCGGATATGGAGAAGGCAAAGCAGTATTAATTTGTGCCTCTAGGTAAGCTGCTGACGCTGCATCCAGGTTTTCATCAAAGTTAGCACTGGTAATACTTGGTGTTGCAAACTCTACGGCTTGTGATCCTGCTCCTGTTGACGCATCATAGTTGGCTACCGGTGCATAATAGTTGTTCTCATCTACAACCGTATCTGCAATATCGAATGCAAACGTTGAGTGAAAATCTCCGGTAAGGAATACTACATTATCGATGTTATTGTCATCAATGTGGTGAATGATGTTCAAACGTTCGGCCGGATAACCATCCCAAATATCCAAGAACATGCTTTCTACCTCAGCAGCAGTTTGCCCTGTTAACGCTCCGGCAAACCCCACCTGCAATTGTGCAAAAATCACTTGGTTACCAATCAGTTTCCACTTTTGTGTAGACTGGTCTAATTCATTGGTAAACCAGTTGTGTTGCGTATCGCCCAACATGGTTCTGTTAGGTGCATACATGTTGGGATCGGTTACATCTAAAATTTGCTCTTCGCGTCCTTCCAAGCGTGTATCAAGCATTACCAAGTTGGCTAAATCGCCATATTCAAAGTTTCTGTAAATCGATTCAGAAGCGCCTTCACGAATAGGAATCCATTCAAAGTAAGCACGTTTACTAGCTGCTTTACGATCTGCCCAAGCACCTTCTGTTGCTGCATCGTGGTTTTCAGCCCCGTCTTTATACGAATCGTTTGAAGACTCGTGGTCATCCCACACACAAATGAAAGGCTGTTGCTGGTGCGCACGCATCAAGTCTTCATCTAAACGATACAACGAGTAGCGCGAACGGTACTGAGGAAGTGTTACCGTTTCAAAATTTTCGTGGTTACGGGTGGCTAACGTAGTATCGCCATATGCTCCATGTTCGTATTCGTAAATGTAATCGCCCAAGTGAATTACCGCATCCAAATCGTTGCGCTCTGCAATGCGGCCAAATCCGTTGAAGAAACCGGCTTCGTAGTTGCTGCATGATACTACGGCAAACCGTAAATGATCAGGCGATCCTGTTGGAAGTGTTTTGGTTCTTCCGGTTAACGAATTGCGACCATCTACTGTAAAGTTGTAGTAGTAAGTTGTTCCGGCTGAAAGTCCGGTTACGTCTACCTTTACCGTATAATCAGCAGCAGTGTCTGTGGTAAAAGTACCTTGTTCTACAATGTTGGTTAACCCGGTGTCAGTAGCCATTTTCCAGGTTCCGCTAATGGTAGTAGCCGTAACGCTAGAGTCTGGCGTAACACGTGTCCAAATGATCACACGATCTGTTAACGGATCGCCACTGGCTACCCCATGATAAAAGGGCCTTAAATCTGGGTTATACGCTGTTGCACGCTGTGCATGATGACTTTGTTTTACAGCCACATGCGACATATCATGGCGCTGAATGGCTCCGGTTTGTGCCCACACAGATGCTGGCAACAAGAGACTTAGAAGAATTTTTTTCATGTTGTGTAGAGTATAGAATGTGTTCTGCGCCAAATGAAAAATTTTGAATCAAATTGAATATTGTTTGAATATTTTGGAATGATTAACGCTTAGAGTTGCACGTTAACTTAGTCTTGCGCCTGTGTGAATTTCTGTTGAGCAGAATAATAAGTGAGATAAGTGCTTACATCAAAGCATGAGAAGAATTGAAAACGAAGTGTGTTTCCTTCGATACGTCTATTATTGCCCTTCGACTCCGCTCAGGGCGCAATTGACACTCCCGATACTCGGAATCTAGAACTATTATCGTTTCACTTAAGATGAAAACGATATATTTCTACCATCAGGATGACACTACTCTACTGAAAATCTTCAGAGGCCAATTTAAAAACCTCCCGAGCGGAATACAATTTCCTCAATTTAAATAAACACTGAGCGTACACCCCGTTGATTCGGCCAGTGATAGCGAGGTGAGCAGCCGAAAGTGCGATTCGTAAGAATCATAGCATGTAGGCTCAGCGAATCCTCCGGTTTCGAAGCGTAGCGGAGAAAATCACCTTCGAATCAACTTGATCTTTACGTCCTTTTGCATCAAGGTAAAAGGACAAGAGAAAAACTCTTTTTTCTTCACCACTTTTTCTTGATAAAAAGTGATGCAAAAATCAAGGCGGCTGAAGACTTTCATTGAAATGTACGTTTCGTTGCTCTACTTCACCCCAACTCGGAAACGGCTTTAAC
>PAJI01000009.1 GCA_002705995.1 Crocinitomicaceae bacterium
GCAACTGATACGGTAACACAACCAGATGTATTGGCAGCAGCAATCACAATTGATTCAACAGTTTCTTGTGCAGGTCTTTCAGATGGAGGAGCAACAGTAACTGTAACTGGTGGAACAATGCCTTATGCCTACAGTTGGACAAACGGAGACTCAACAGCGAGCATTACTGGTGTACCGGCAGATATATACGGAGTAACCGTAACCGATACCAACGGATGTATTGCTTTTGCTTTTGATACCGTAAGCCAACCGGCAGTGTTAGTTATCTCATTGGATTCAGTAATGGATGCCAACTGTAAAGGAGATTCAACCGGATACGCTTCCGTATCAGCAATGGGTGGAACAATGCCTTATGCCTACAGTTGGACAAGTGGTGATACAGGAACAACAGTTTCAACATTGCCAGAAGGTACATTTACCGTAACGGTAATGGACAGCAACAACTGTTCTGCCGACACCTCGTTCACAATCGGATACATCCATGAGTTACCTATCGTAGACTTGGGTGATGATGTAGATACGAACATTGCAGAAGTAACCATAGCATTACCAGACACCTTTGTAACTTACTTGTGGAGCACGGGATCAGATTCGAATGCGATCACAGTGTATGAAAAAGGTACGTTCTCAGTAATCGTTACCGATAGCAATGGCTGTTCAAACAGCGATTCGATTTACATTTCATTGTGGCCATCAAGTGTTGTAGATCGCGGAGATGCAGGAGCAGGAGTATTTATCTACCCGAATCCAACACAAGGAGTGTTTACATTGGAAACGATTAACTTAAACGAAGAGCGTTTAGATTGGATGATTGTTAACATCAACGGTCAGATTATCGAACAAGGAGTGATGAACAGTAATGTTCAACAACAACAAATCGATTTAAGTGAAAGTGCGCAAGGGGTTTACTTCCTCATCGGAAAAACTTCAACCAATAGCTTCACAACCCGAATTGTAGTTCAATAAGAACGACCTACCTACCCATATGAATCAATAAAAAAGCCCCGAGCAATCGGGGCTTTTTTATTTGTGGTAAGGCAATTTTATTCTACGGTTTTTCTTTCAATGGTGTCCATGAAACGGATGACAAAAACAGCACCTCCGTTATTGAAGTATTCTACACTTCCATAGAGTTGCTTGCTCAACCTTCTAACCAATTTTAAACCTAAGCTTTTAGCTTTTGTAATGTCAAAATCATTAGGTAATCCACTGCCATTATCTGCTACGGTCATTATGTATTGTCCAGCTGATTCTAATTGGAGTCTAATTTTGATAAAACCAGCATCTTGTTCCTTAAAGGCATATTTATAACCATTGGTAATGAGTTCGCTTAAAATCAATCCTAAAGGAACCGCAGTGTCAATGTCAAGTTGAATGTCATTAGCTTCAACAAGCTGTTCAATGTTTTGACTTCCTGGATAAACAGCTGCAATTTGACGCATCAGTTGAATAACGTAATCTTTGAAATTCAAATGAATAATATCATCAGTTTGATAAAGTTTTTCATGAATTAAAGCCATGGCTTTAACACGATTTTGACCATCGTTTACAGCTAATTTCGCTGCTTCATTGTCTAACCCCATGCTTTGCATATCCAATAAGCTGGATACAACTTGTAAGTTGTTTTTTACACGATGATGAATTTCTTTCAGTAAAAGTGCTTTCTCTTCGTTTTGCTTTTCAATTTCAAGGTTGTGTTCTTTAAGAAGAGCATTTGATTGTTGTTTCTGTCGATAAAAAACAACCAGTATAACAATCACTCCAACACTGAGGATTAAAACAATACCTATTGTAATTAAGAAGTTGGTTTGCTTTTTACGTTCCGATTCACTTTTTGAGAGTTCCAAATCTTTATTCTTAGCCTCTTCGGTCATTAGGCTGATTTTTAGTTCTTTTCGTTCTGTTTCAAATTCGGTCATCGCGCGTGAAACTGCTTCGGTCTTCTCAGTAGTGAAAATACTGTCTGTGAGTTGAATAGCCTGTTGAGCATATTGGAACCCTTTGGTGTCATTTCCTAAACTGTGGTAGACTTCTGCAAGTAATCGGGCAATATTGTTTTGTCTGACTTTTAAGCCCATTGCAGTGGCTAAAGCATACCCCTTTTCTCCCCAATTCTTTGCTTTTTCCAAATGAGTTTTTGAATCGGATTTTTTGGCTAATTGTTGTTCTATGTCTGCAAGGCTGAGATAGATGAAACTAAGCTGTTTTTGGTTACCATGTTGTTTAAACAATTTTAGCGACTGTTCAACTAAACTTAAAGCCTGGCTGTAATCCCCTTGATGTTTTTTTAGATTAGCTAAAGATAAATAGGCATTTCCTAGTCCATCGGGAAGATTTAATTCTTTATAAAGGGCAATAGATTGATTGAAATAATATGCTGAAGAATCGATCTTATTTAAGTCAAAATAAACATCTCCAATGTTTTTCCATACCAAAGCAACAACAGATTGTTTGTCTTTTTCCTGAGCAATAAGTTTAGCCTTCTTGTAATAGGTTATTGCATTTTTATTGTCATTTAAGACATGATAAGCCACTGCTACATTAATGTATGAATATTCGACTGAAGCAAATTGGTGTTCTTCTTTTATTTTTAGTCCGTTTAGATGATTTTCAAGTGCTTTTTCATAATTGTCTACATACTGGTAAGCAAGTCCAATATTGTTGTAAATTCTAGCTAAGAATTCAGGCTCTTCAGCATTAATCGCTAAGGCCTTTGCTTTCTCAAATGCATCAATGGCAGCATAAAAATCCTCTACATTGAAAATGAAAGTCCCATAGTTAAGGTGGGTATTAATTTGTCCGTGTAAATAATCAGCTTTTTTATAGCAGAATAAAGCACTGTCACATACTTTTTTTAGAGAGCTGCTATCTCTCAATGTATTGAACAAAAAGGATTGATTAAGGTAAATGTCACCCGCTCGTTTCCACCATTGGTAATTTCGCGCATAAGCAGTAGCCCGTTGGTAATAATTAAGAGCAGTATCCGAATTTATGTTTTCCCATTGAACCCCCAATTTTAGGCACGTTTCCATTTTTAACGAATCATTATTAGTTGTTTGCAAAACATTGTATAACGAATCCATTTCTTGGTTTTGTGAAAAACCTTCTAGTCCTATGAATAATAGGAAAAGTACCAATTTTATCTTCATGTTAATCATATGGTAATTGAGCCAAAGAAAGGATAAGCTTTTCATTTAAGCTATTTTTGTTTGTGTTATAAAAGGTGGAAATATGAGCGGGTTAAAAATATTAGTTGTAGAAGACGAAATTGTTATAGCTGATAACATATGTCTTATTCTGGAACAGCTGGGGTATAATGTATTAGAACCGGCAATTAACTATTCTGAAGCTATCGAAACGATCAATAGTGAAAATCCTGATTTATGTATTCTGGACATTCAGCTAGCAGGGAGCAAAGACGGAATTGACTTGGCGTGGAAAATAAAAGAAGACTATAATATCCCATTTATTTTTCTGACATCAAATGCTGATCCACGTACAATTGAAAGAGCTAAAAAACTAGCTCCTCCGGCATATTTGGTAAAACCTTTTAATCGAGATGACCTATACACTTCTATTGAAATAGCATTGTATAATTCACGAGAAAAAGCTGATTCTTCAGACGATGTTGACGCTGATCAAATTAGAATAAAAGATGCTTTTTTTATCAAGGATAAACATCTTTTTCATAAAGTAAAATACGATGATATTCTCTTTGCAAAAAGCGATCATGTATACATAGAAATTTTCACTACAGATGGTAAGAAACACCTGATACGCTCATCCATGAATGATTTTGAGCAAAGCTTACCTGATCAATTTTTTCGCACACACCGTTCTTACACCATAAATTTAGAGCATCTCGATGCAATTAACTCGTTGAATGTTGTTATACAAGATTACCTTATCCCAATTGGAAAGACATACAGATCAAACCTTTTAAAGGTGATTCAGCTTAAATAAGTACATTACACCTAATTAGGTATAATCTCTTCATCAAATCGGATGATGATATCGTTGTAATAAGTGTTAAGCTCAACCGTTTCTCCCGGAGTTAATTCCGCAGGTTTCTTGAAAAAGAAAACCGCTTGTCCCCAGTGGTTGTTCTTACGTTCAGGATGATTAAGGAGTTGAATTCCATCTGCTAGGTCCAAATCAAACCAAAAGGCCACTCCGTGCACAGGAAGGTCAGAAGTCACTTTGTAATGGTGTGTTATAGTGTTGTGCAAATGCTCCGGAATCGATTTTCCCAAACGGTTAAAATCAACAGTCATAATTTCAACCTCTTCAGAGCAAAAGGTATAATCATACTCTAAAAGGTGAACAGGCTTGTATTCTCTTGGAACAATAAATCGACTAAATTCTGATAAATCAAACCCCGAAATTTCTTTGGGAGGATTGACTGAAGCCAGAGAAGGCAGGTGAATAAGCCTTGCTTTTACCGTAGCAGCTCTTGGGATAACCACACAATCGTCAGTGCATAAATGTTCTTGAGCATGTCTGAAAGATGGAATGGCATGTTCGCCCAATAAACCGGAATCAAAGATTTCAGCTACAACTATATTGGGCTTTTGTTCCAGTTCTTTAGGTTCAATAGATGTAGATTTTTTGTTGATAATAGTAATAGAATCTTTATATCCATTTTTTTCTGCATGAACACTACTTATGTTCGCCAAATGCGGAGACAATTCGCATCCGTAAACATGTTTGGCTCCGGCTCTGGCAGCCATCAAAGACAATATTCCTGATCCTGTTCCAATTTCAAATACAATACTGTCTTTATTGACCACCTGCTCAATGGCTTTTTGATAGGCATCATTCCTTTCCAAATCAGCCATCATTTCACCATGCCAAGGCGGAACAAAACGACCATAAGCTTTGGCCAATTGTTGTTGAATGCCAATGTGAGTAGGATTGAGACTTTTGGCGTGTTCATAGGTTTTAATTGCATCGTCAAGATGTCCCATTTCCATAAGTCCGTTGCCTAAAAACAGCCAACCTTCCCAATGTTGGGGCATTTGGTTAAGTCCTTGTTGAAGGTACTGAACGCCCTGTGTTGCATCGCCATGAAGAACACAGAATTTTCCGTAGGCCATACTTACCATAGGGTTGTTGGTGTTGTTCACCAATGCCTCGCGATAGAGCTCGTCAGCTTTGATAATGTTGCCCTCAAAACTTTCAAGCTCTGCTAATTCAATTAAAATGGAAGGATGTTGAGGAGATAATTGTTGAGCAGAGGATAGCCATTTTCGAACCATTTCCCAATCTTGTTGAGCTTGAGCTACCTTGGCTAAAGTCAGGTAAGATTCCGGAATGTTATATGCCAAATGCTTTGGCGTGTTAAGTAATGAGTTAACTGCTTCTGTTTTTCCTAAAGCTAGGTATGCTTGCGCCAAGTGCAAAGCAACTTCCGGACGGTGAGCTGCCAACTGATAAGCCTTGCCCAATAACTGCTCTGCTTCATTAAATTGTTGCTTTCCATAAAAAGCCACACCGCAATTCAACATGGCGTCAACGTATTCAGGATTATGAGTAAGAGCCTTGTTCCATGCTTTTACAGCATTGTTAAAGTCTCCTTTTTGGTAGTGAATCATTCCAATGTAATTCCAAGACTCAGTAGATGATTCTCCCTTTTCAATAGATGCTTCGTACAAGTTGAAAGCTTCGTCTAGTTTTCCGGCTTCGTGGAGTTGCAATGCATTTTGAAAGATAGTGATGTCGCTTGTTTTCATGGTAGTTTGTATTGTTAAAAGGTTATTTCATCCTGCAAATTTGGTGAGTTCCAAATTCTTGACTTATCTTCGGATTGGACAAACTTATTTATTTAACTGAATTCTACTGCTATGTTATCCTTCCAAAACGTTGAGCAATATGAGCCCTTCATTAACCTTGGGCGTACATGTGCTTTTGGATACCATAACAGTAATGGTTATCTCTCTCAAAGCAAGTCGATTTATTCTTCTTGTGCGCGAAGATCGATAACCGATAATTGCTGCTCAATGTCATGAAAATTATAGCTTGCTGTAGTTCCGAAACCTATGCACTTCCAAGTATTTACATGCTTGAGCAATTAGGATTTCTTACGGCAGTTTGTGTTCCTGAAAACAGATCGGGAGACCTTATCCCTAAACTGAATTCGTTTTTAGCTTCTGATAAAATTAGAGTCCTTGATCGCGACAATCTGGAGGATGAACTCATACAGTTGCAAGCCGCATATCAGGCAGATGCTCTGGTGAGCATTACATTTCCATGGTACATTTCGGAGAAAACAACGGAAAGTTTCCCAAAAGGATGTTGGAATGTACATTTTAGCCTATTGCCAAAATATGGTGGTCAAGATCCTGTGTTCTGGCAGCTTAAAAATGGAGATAATGTGAGTGGATATACGGTTCATCAAATGACCGCTGTTGCCGATTCTGGCTCAATATTGCTCCAAAAAGAAGTGAGAATCATTCCCGGTGAGCATTACGGCCTACTCTGTTTGCGTCTAAGTCAGCAATTAGCTGCCGATATGGAAAGGATTGTAAAGACAATAGAAAATCCGAAACTATCACCCGCAGTAGCTGCAGATAAAACCCATTGGAAGAAACCCACTGAACAAGACAGAAGCATTCAATGGGAGAGCCAAACGGCAGAGGAAATACAACAATTAGTAAATGCCTGTAATCCCAATTATGGAGGAGCGCTAACGTTCTTTCAACAAGATATGTTAGGGATTTTTGAAGTGGCATTGGTCGATTACAATGTCATTAATGGCATTGCTCCCGGAACAATTGTTTTTGCAGATGAAACCAATGGTCTAGTGGTTAAATGCCACAAGGCATCATACCTTAAATTGATGGTGCTGCAAAATCAAACAGGATACCTTTCTGGAGTTAAATTATTTCAGATGGGATTCAGGCAAGGCGTACGTTTTACAGCCGCTCAGCAAATACAAGAACTAACCCCTCTTGAAACTTGAAATAGCAACCTTAAAAAGCTTTAAAGCTAAACTTAACATAAACAAACCTTAAAAATTAATCATTATGAATCCATTTATCGGAGAAGTAAAAATGTTTGGAGGCAATTTTGCCCCTCGTGGTTGGGCCTTCTGTGAAGGACAACTATTAGCTATCGCACAAAATCAAGCGCTTTTTTCAATTTTAGGAACAACTTACGGAGGTGACGGAAGAACAACATTCGGACTTCCTGATTTAAGAGGTCGTGCTCCAATTGGACCAGGGCAAGGGCCAGGGCTTACAGCAAGAAGACTTGGACAAAGATCAGGTACGGAAACAAATACACTTACCGTGAATCAAATGCCAGCGCACAATCACTCAACTACAACTTCTTTGCATGCTTACATTCCGGTGAATACCGAAGAAGGTAACGAAGATGAAGTAAATCCTGCTGCTGGTGTTTTAGCCAACAATGGTCAAGATAATTATGCAAGCGAAGCTACGCCTAATGCTTATTACAGTGCAGCTAACCCTGTAGCGGTTAGTGGAACAGTTCAAGTAATGAACAATGGTGGTAGTCAGCCCTTCAACAATATGCAACCATGGCTTGGTGTGTATTACATTATAGCATTAGTAGGAGTGTTTCCTAGTAGAGGTTAATAGTGCCATAAGTGTAACACAATATGAACTAAAAAAAGAATTATTATGGAACCATTTATGGGAGAAATTAAATTGTTTGCAGGGAATTTTGCGCCACGTGGTTGGTTTTTTTGTGAAGGACAATTATTGGCCATATCGCAATTTTCTGCACTGTTTTCTATTTTAGGAACAACCTATGGAGGAGATGGTAGAACATCTTTTGGATTACCTGATTTAAGAGGTAGAACTCCACTTAATCCGGGAAGAGGTCCGGGGTTAAGTTATAGGTCTCAAGGTCAAATATCTGGAACAGAGACAAATACGCTTAATGTGCTGCATTTGCCATCACACTATCATACGACAGAGTCAGATCTTGAAGCTGCAATACCTGTTAATACATCTGAAGGTGATGAAGATGAAGTGAACCCTTTAGCCGGGGTATTAGCAAATAACGGTCAGGATAGATTTTCAAGTGAATCGGCTGATGGATTTTACTTTGGAGGGGCAGTACCAGTAGTGGGTAATGTGAGTACATCGATTTCCGGAGCTAGCCAATATGTTCATAACATGCAACCTTGGCTTTCTCTTTACTACATTATTGCTTACGAAGGAGCTTATCCGAGCCGTGGCTAAAATGATGAAATAAACAAAGAGTTATCCATTTATAAAATGAATGCTACGGCCATTGAAATGTGTGGTCGTAGCTTCTTTGTATAAAAACGCTTCATTTTTTAGACAACAAGTTTTAGTTAGATTTTAAATTGTACGATATGAATTTTTTGAAAAAAATAGGGTTAACGACCCTCTTGATTATGCTGGTTACGCTAGGCGTAAACGCACAGATTCAGGATGGGGTGATTGACGACCCGGGAGACATTGCTTTTCTGGGCTACAATGATAGTCCCGATGGATTTTCATTTGTTTTTCTGGATGATTGTCCAAACGGAACCAGTATTCGATTTTGTGATGACGAATGGACAGGTACAGCTTTTTCCTCAACAACAGGAGAAGGGGAAGTACTTTGGACGAATAACACCGGATCAACCATTGCTGCAGGTACTGTAGTTGATATTACCGATGCTGATGATGACTCGAACATTGCAGCCACAATCGGTACGGCTTCAGAAGATGATCTTGGATTTGGAACAGCGAGTACCGGAGGAGATCAGATCTTTGCTTTTACCGGAACACGTGCTGCTCCAGGTAATTTCCTTGCTTTTGTAGGAGGAGGCTCTGGCTATGTATTTACCAATACAGGACTTACTGTGGGGGTAAC
This sequence comes from Crocinitomicaceae bacterium, assembly GCA_002705995.1. GTDB lineage: Bacteria > Bacteroidota > Bacteroidia > Flavobacteriales_G > Salibacteraceae. The sequence continues at coordinate 8,854 of PAJI01000009.1, forward strand.
GGCTGTTGAGCTGAATGGAGAAGGATATTACAATGGAACTACGGTTTTTAATGGAACAATTGCGGGATGTGCTTCTACACTTAACAATGTTAGTAATTGGACGGTAGCCAATGTTGGAACTTATCCCGATCCTTATATCCCTAACGAACTTACAGGAACTGTGTTTGCGAGTGTTAGCTGTTCAATGACAGCCTCTATCTCTTCACAAACAAATGTTGCTTGTTACGGAGAAAATGATGGAGCACTTACCGTAACTGCTTCAAGTGGAACGGCAAATTACAGTTATGCGTGGAGCAATGGCTCTACTACTTCAAACACAAGTTCTACCTCTAATGGAATTTCGAGTTTAACAGCGGGTACTTACACGGTGACTGTTACAGACAACAATGCATGTACTGCAACGGCATCATCAACAATTACACAGCCTTCATCGGCATTTGTTGCTCATGCAACTGTAGATTCTAATGTAGTTTGTAACGGAGAATCAAATGGAGGGGGTACAGCTTATGGAACAGGAGGTACTACTCCTTATCAATTCTATTCCTGGAACACGGGAGCTTTTACAGCATCTATTACAGGAATTCCAGCCGGAACATACTCAGTTACCATTACCGATGCAAACAATTGTTATGACTCGGCATCATTTACTGTAGTTGAACCTGCGTTACTTACAGCAGCATCAATAGTTGATTCAAATGTGACTTGTAATGGAAATGCTGATGGAGGAGCTACAGCCAATGCAACTGGAGGAAATTCCAGCTATTCTTATGTATGGTCAAATGGTGCAACAACAGCCTCAATCACAGGAGTAGCAGCAGGAACCTATTCAGTAACAGTTACAGATTATAAAGGCTGTTATGATTCTGCTTCTTCAACGGTTACAGAACCTGCAACAATGGTAGCATACGCTATTGTTGATTCAAATGTGACTTGTAATGGGAATTCTGATGGAGGAGCCACAGCCAGTGGGACAGGCGGAACAGGATCTTACACTTATGTGTGGTCAAACGGTGCAACAACCGCTTCGATTACCGGTGTAACAGCAGGAACCTATTCAGTAACAGTTACGGACTCCAAAGGATGTTACGATTCTGCTTCAGTGACTATCAATGAACCTGCTTTAACGGTTGCATACGCTATTGTTGATTCAAATGCATCTTGTAACGGATTTTTGGATGGGGGAGCAACTGCAAGTGGAACAGGCGGAACATTTCCTTATACATACGTTTGGTCAAATGGAGCAACTACAGCTTCGATTACAGGAGTAGGAGCAGGAACTTATTCCGTAACATTAACCGATTCTAAAGGGTGTTACGATTCTGCTTCAGTAACTGTAAATGAACCCGCTTTAACGGTAGCTTATGCCAATATTGATTCAAATACATCTTGTAATGGATTTTTGGATGGGGGAGCAACTGCAAGTGGAACAGGTGGAACATTCCCTTATACATACGTTTGGTCAAATGGAGCAACTACAGCTTCGATTACAGGTATTGGTGCTGGAACTTATTCTGTAACATTAACCGATTCCAAAGGGTGTTACGATTCTGCTTCGGTAAGCATTAATGAACCACCTTTATTAGTTGCCTATTCTATGGTTGATTCTAATGTAACTTGTGCCGGATATTATAACGGTGGAGCAACTGCATCTGCAACTGGTGGAACAGGACCATATTATTATGCGTGGTCAAATGCGGCTACAACGGCCTCAATTACAGGTATAGGAGCCGGAACATATACTGTAACGGTAACAGATAACAACGGATGTACAGCAACAAGTAGTTCAACCGTTACTCAATCATCAACAATAGCAGCAAATGCAGTAGTTGATTCCAATGTAACATGTAATGGTTTCTCAGATGGAGGTGCTACTGCGTCTGCCACAGGAGGAACAGGACCATACACTTATGCATGGTCAAACAGTGCAACTACCGCATCGATTACCGGTGTAGTAGCAGGAACCTATACTATAACTGTAACAGATAACAACGGATGTACGGCTTCGAATAGTGCTACTGTAACAGAGCCAGCTTTATTGGTGGCAGCTGCAGTAGTTGATTCCAATGTTACCTGTAATGGTCTGTCAGATGGTGGAGCAACTTCATCAGCATCGGGCGGAACAGGACCATATTATTATACATGGTCAAATGGTGCAACAACTGCATCGATTACCGGTGTAACAGCAGGAACTTATTCAGTAACAGTTACTGATTCCAAAGGGTGTTACGATTCAGCTTCTGTAACGGTAACTGAACCAGCAACTTTAGTAAGCTCAGCATCCGTTGATTCAGATGTGAGCTGTAACGGAGGAAACGATGGACAAGCAACGGCAAGTGCAACCGGAGGAACAACAGCATATTCTTATGTGTGGTCAAACGGAGCAACTACAGCAACTGTAAGTAGTCTATCAGCCGGAACTTATTCAGTAACGATTACTGATGCTAAGGGGTGTTATGATTCATCTTCTGTAACTGTAACAGAACCTACTGTTTTGGTAGCAGCTTCTCAGGTAGATTCCAACGTAACCTGTAATGGTCTATTCGATGGAGGCGCGACTGCATCAGCATCTGGTGGAACATCACCATACATTTACATCTGGTCAAATACAGCAACTACTGCATCGATTACTGGTGTAACAGCAGGTACATATACTGTAACTGTAACGGACGCGAACGGTTGTACCTCAACGAGCTCGTCAACCGTAACAGAACCTACTGTTTTGGTAGCAGCTTCTCAGGTAGATTCTAACGTAACATGTAATGGTCTGTCAGATGGAGGAGCAACCGCATCAGCATCTGGTGGAACATCACCATACATTTACATCTGGTCAAATACAGCTACAACAGCATCGATTACTGGGGTGGCAGCAGGTACATATACTGTAACTGTAACGGATGCGAATGGTTGTACTTCAACCAGTTCGTCAACGGTAACCGAACCAGCAGTATTGGTAGCGTCATCATTAGTTGACTCAGATGTGAGCTGTAACGGAGGAAGTGACGGTCAAGTAACGGCTTCTGCAACAGGCGGAACA
>PAJI01000010.1 GCA_002705995.1 Crocinitomicaceae bacterium
GGAATTTATTCAATAGTAAAAGCACCCAAAGAGGCTGTAAATAATCTATTAAAATTACTACACTACCTAGAACTTAAATCCAATGCAGAAGGTATATTTACAGATGAAATTATACGAAGCATCATTTTCAATATTTTGCTTGAAATAGCTGAAATTACTCATCAAAACACAAGTGACATCACAGATCCCCTCAATGCCATTTCAACCCTTTACTTAAAGTTTAGGAAACTGGTTCAGGAACATATTTTAGAACAAAAATCAATTCAATTCTACGCAAACCTATTGCATGTATCTAACAAATATTTGATCGAAATAGTAAAAAAATCAAGTGGTAAAACACCCCATCAAATTATTGACGAGATGCTCTTAAAAGAAGCTTTTGTTTTTTTAGGCGATACTGAACTCACCATTTCGCAAATAGCCACACGACTGCATTTTAATTCAACATCAGCATTTGGAAGATTCTTCAAAAAACATGCTTCTAATTCCCCTTCAGAATATCGAAGAAAACAAAACCTAACTCGGTAAAATTCAGGGATACATATACCGAATTTCGGGACATAAAAGAATTTCGGCACATTCATAAATTTGTTATTGAATCTAAAAAAACAATAATATGAAAGAAATAACTGCCAAATTCAACAACATATTATCCACTTCAAAAGAATATGGAAATGTAGTGCATGAGCCTGATTCTAGCAAAGAAGTTCAGTTAAATACGAATAAGAAAACAATGCCTTTTTCTGATCAAATAGGCAATTATCAAAGAAACATTGGTATTCCTCCAAGGTCATACAACAACAGCAAAGTTTACATTGTTGGAAGTGGTATTGCCGGTATGTCTGCGGCATATTATTTTATACGTGATGGAAAAATTCCTGGCAAAAACATCATTTTTTTAGACCAATTACACGTTGATGGCGGCTCTTTGGATGGTGCTGGAAATGCCGAAGACGGATATATTATCCGAGGAGGAAGGGAAATGGATATGACCTATGAGAATCTTTGGGATATGTTTCAGGATATTCCAGCCGAAGAACTTCCTGAACCGTACAGCGTATTAGACGAATACCGATTGGTAAACGATAATGACCCTAACTATTCCAAAGCCCGCTTGATTCACAACCAAGGCAAAATTCAAGATTTTAGCAAATTTGGATTGGAAAAAAAAGACCAGTTAGCCATTGTAAAGCTATTACTGAAGAAAAAAGAAGATTTAGACGATTTAACGATTGAAGATTATTTTAGCCAAGAATTTTTAGACAGTAATTTCTGGTTCTTCTGGCGTACCATGTTTGCTTTTGAGAATTGGCACAGCCTATTAGAATGTAAACTGTACATGCACCGTTTTCTTCACGCCATTGATGGTATGAAAGACTTCTCTTGCTTGGTTTTCCCAAAATACAACCAATACGATACGTTTATTACTCCTCTTAGAAAACACTTACAATCTAAAGGAGTACAAATTCAACTCAATACTCTGGTTAAAGATTTAGATATTCACATCAATACCGAGAAAAAGGTTGTCGAAAACATCATTACAGAACAAGATGGTAAAGAGGTAAAAATTCCAGTTGGTAAAGATGATTTTGTTATTGTCACTACAGGGTCTATGACTGAAGACACGTTCTACGGAAATAACCAAACCTCACCTATTATTGAGATTGACAATAGTACAAGTGGACAAAGTGCTGGTTGGAAACTTTGGAAAAACTTGGCTGCGAAGTCTGATGTATTTGGTCGTCCTGATAAATTTTGCGGAAATATTGAAAAATCTTCCTGGGAATCGGCAACTCTTACCTGTAAACCTTCAGCCTTTACCGAAAAGTTGAAAGAATATACCATTAACGACCCCTACTCAGGAAAAACCGCAACGGGAGGTATTGTAACCATTACCGACTCAAACTGGTTAATGAGTTTTACCTGTAACCGTCAACCACATTTCCCTAACCAACCCGATGATGTTCTGGTTCTTTGGGTCTATTCATTATATATGGATAAAGAAGGAAATTATATTAAAAAACCAATGCCTCAATGCACNGGAAATGAAATATTAACTGAACTATGCTACCACATGGGTATTGTAGACCAAATAGATAATGTAATTGAAAACACCATTGTACACACCGCATTTATGCCTTACATTACTTCTATGTTTATGCCAAGAGCTAAGGGCGACAGACCTAATGTAGTTCCCGAAGGTTGCAAAAATTTAGGCTTGGTAGGCCAATTTGTAGAAACCAAGAANGATGTAGTTTTCACCATGGAAAGCTCTGTAAGAACTGCTCGAATTGCGGTGTATGAATTATTAAATTTAAACAAGCAAGTACCCGATATTAACCCTCTGCAATATGATATAAGACAATTATTAAAAGCAACCAAATCGTTGAATGATTACAAATCATTCCCAGGTGAAGGGTTATTGCGAAAAATATTAAAAGACACCTATTTTGAGCATGTTTTGCCCGAAGGCGATGAAAATCACGAAGACCATGAATCATTCTTTACAGAACAATTTCATAAAATCCAAGACTGGATTGGTCATTTAAAACACTAATTAAAATTCACCTTCAAAAAAAATACAATGAATTACAAAAACATCACAGTAGCCGGAAGCGGAGTTTTAGGGTATCAAATAGCTTTTCAAGTGGCTTTCCACGGTTTTAAAGTAACCGTTTATGATATCAACGATGAAATTCTCGAAAAAGCCAAATCAAAATTTGACACTATGAGCGAAGCTTTCAAAAGAGATTTAAACGCTTCACAAGAACAATTAGATCAAGCTTTTGAAAANCTTTCATATAACTCAAACCTTAAAGAAGCTGTAAGAGATGCAGATTTATTAATTGAGGCCGTTCCTGAAAATCCACAAGTAAAAATCAGCTTTTACGAACAGTTGGCTAGTGTTGCTCCCGAAAAAACCGTATTTGCCACAAATTCATCAACACTTTTNCCAAGTCAATTTGCNGATGTAACTGGAAGGCCTCATAAATTTGTTGCTCTTCATTTTGCTAATGAAATATGGACACATAATACAGCAGAAATTATGGGACATCCAAAAACTGATACTGCAGTTTTTAATGATGTAGTAGCCTTTGCCAAGGCCATTGGTATGTTAACCCTCCCATTAAATAAAGAGCAACCCGGTTACATCCTCAACTCATTATTAGTACCACTATTAGGTGCAGCACTTAATTTGGTGGTTAATGATGTTGCTGACCCTGAAATAATTGATAAAACATGGATGAAAGCCACCGGAGCTCCAGCTGGTCCTTGTGCTATTCTTGATATTGTGGGTATAACTACTGCATATAATATCAACAAAATGGCTGCTGAGAAAACTCAAGATTCAGAGAAATTAAAAGTTGTAAAATATTTAGAAGAAAATTTCATTGACAAAAATAAATTAGGTGTTTCAACAGGCGAAGGTTTTTACCAATATCCCAACCCAAAGTATAAAAGCCTTGATTTCTTGAAAGTGAACTAACGCTTTTAACATATTAAAATCTTTACATCAATTCACCTTAAAAATGAGGAGTAATCACAACAAACTCCTCATTTTTATACTTTTAATTTTATCGTGATAGATGAACACGAAGTGGCTTCTTAACCACGAAATCAATAGTTCATATGTAGACATTAATTCAATATATGATTTGGGTTCTCCAATATTATGCAACTTACTTTCAAGTAATTCATTAAGCCAACACGCAACCTTTTCGGAAGTAAAACATTGCAAAAAATCGGGTTTGAATTCATCAAAACCTATGTNACCATTCCNGGTTCGTTGAANTTTGAACANGAAGTAAACCGNTACCAATTGACCCGTNANCGGTTTGAGNAAATTGCGCTCTAACCAATTGCTGATTTTGTATTTTTAAGNCTATGAAAACAACTCCGGCACACAACAAGCGAATAGCAGAAATGACCTTTGCTTCTGTTTATCCACATTACGTTACGAAAGTGGAGAAGAAAGGCAGAACCGTTGAAGAATTGCACCAAGTTATAGCATGGCTAACNGGTTTTGACACCAAAAAACTAGAACAACTGATAGCTGANAAAGTAACTTTTGAAGTCTTCTTCGAAAGAGCAAACCTTAACCCCAANGCCCATTTAATCAAAGGAGTTATTTGTGGATACCGCATTGAAGAAATCGACAATGTACTNACCCAACAAGTACGCTATTTAGACAAAGTGGTTGACGAACTGGCTAAGGGNAGAAAGCTCGAAAAGATTATGAGAACNTAANTCANTTTTCCGTTATCNCCTATGCGCAATTTCGCTTCTACTTTCTTTAGATGCTTCTTCGGTTTGNCCGTATTTCCAGTACGANGANGAGCGCCATTCAGGACGTTCNAANTGGTAATACTCGCGCAACATTTGCACAATTAATTTAGAAGCGGCATACTCAACTGCCGAAAANACAAACCGACTTTTTCCTTCGGGAAATTCCAATTGAGCGACTTGATGCGGCAAGGCCGAAGATTTTCCGGGCTCATCGTTAAACACCCAAACGATTTCAACGTTTTCGGGCTTTTTTAATGCCAACACATCNGCNTCGCTATANACTTCCAANATGGCTTTTCCTTCAGCGNCTGCCGGCAACTGTTCCAACATGACACTAATAACGGGTAAAGCNGTGTGGTCTCCAATGAATACAGAATAATCGGCCGGCTTTACCAACTGCTTGCCTTTGTCTTTCATCATNACNCCCAACTGATCGCCTTTTTCGGCATGTATAGCCCATCTTGAAGCCGGACCTTCTTCACCATGTGCTACAAAATCAAGCGTCATTTCNCCTTTTTCCAAGTCTAACGCTCTAAGNGTATAAGTNCTTACAATTGGCTTTTCNNCNCCTGCTCCACCCAATCCTTTTTCGGGTAAAACCACATTTCCTTTTTGTTCCTTTGGCAAGATAATTTTGTTGTTATCGCCTACTTGTGCATTCGCATAATTTGAAATGGCATCGCCTTCCAACACTACGCGGATATAATGNGGTGTGAGGTANGTTTTATCTTTTACGGTTAANACNCCTTTCATCAAGTTCATTCCGCCTTTTGGTTTGTTATCATNAGGTTTCATTGCTTCTCNATTTTATATTGACAAAGTTCAGCAAGCTTCTTTTTACAATTCGGTAATTTTACACGGTTAATTGGTAATTTTACACCATGCTAAAACGCGATAATATTTCTACACCCATTGCGGTACTTTTTGAAACGGTTGAACCTGCTTTCTCATCGGGAAAACAGCAGCATTTGTACAGCGAGTTTATTTTTATCAAAAGCGGAACAGGCAGCATTACNACCGAAGTACAAACTATTGCTTTTGAGNCCGGAGATGTCTTTTTCTTTAAGCGCAACCGCGAACATGAATTNACCACACAAACAACTGTAGAAGTTTACCGGTTGTGCATTACCGAACAAGCACGATTGGTCTTGAAAGACTTGGTAGAACATTCTAACGGAAGNGCGTTAAGGTTGGCCAAAGCNCAATCGCCCTTGTTGCCCAAAATTANNCTCAACACCGATGATCGGTTATTGACTCACCAATTGTTTGAGTTGATGTTGGCACTTTCCAAATCGATCGAAATCAATGAAAATTTGCTCTATTTCCAATGCATTAACCTGATCTCGATTATAGAGCGNAATGTACATTTTGAAGCAGCAGATCCGCGTCCGGTTCAAAAGCCTAAGATCAATTTTATTTTGCGCCACATTCACAAAAACCTAACCGANCCGGAGTTGTTGTCGCTTCCGTTTATTGCCAACAAATACAACCTTACGCCCAACCGATTGGGACAGTATTTTAAGCAAGAAATGAATCAATCGGTCAAGCAATACATNATGCAGGTGCGCATGAAAGAGGTTGGTAAAAAGGTGAAATCGGGCACGCAATCGTTTTCAGAAATTGCCCACCAATATGGGTTTACAGACGAAAGTCATTTTTACAAAACTTTCAAAAAACACTACAAAAAAAGCCCTACGGAATACCGCAAGGCTTCAAGCTAGTGACAAAATCTTCTTCCTATAATAAAAGCATCACCAGTGTTAGTACCAATCCGGCCAAGGTGAAATACAATCCTTTTTTAAAAATGTCTGTTCCCGGAATAAACATCCAAAAAGAAGAGATCACAAAAAAGAACAAGCCCAGACCAAAGAAGATGTTCAAAAAGAACAACGGGTCGCCTGTTTTGGCTTTGTGCAAATGTTCCATTTTCTCCAATACGGTTGGCAATTCTTTTTTAGTATAATTCACCGTTAGCGTATTCATATCATACGTTCCACCTTCGAAATACGCTACGTTGTCTTCAATTTTTTCCACTTTCAAATCGCGAATGCGTAACCTTCTGCCCAACTCTTCAACCGGCACTTTCTCGGGCAACACTTCTTCTACTTGCTCTTCTATTTTAAATGCATCCGTATCGCGGAAGATTAAGATAATTCCGCTGATGGCATAAACGGCCATAATTCCGGCTAAGAAAAATCCAAGGTAGCGGTGGTATATTCTCATTTTCAAATTCATCAAACAAAAGGGTTTTTATCGGTTTACAGATTACTTTAAATTGTTTTGCTGGTTAGACGCTTTTTCGTTGCCAATGTTTAAATCAATGGTAACCTTTTCCTCCGGAGTAGGTCATCGCCTCTCCTTTTCCAAAACTGTAGCTAAATCCAAGTGTAATGTATCGGCCGCGTTTCGAATAGTTGTAGAGGTAATAGTCTTCCTGATCAACAATGGTTTCATAGATACGCGATGCAAAGATATCTCTAACCGCCACATTGACCACACCTTTTCCTTTCCATAATTTCTTGCGGATACCAATATCGGCATAAGCAAACCCAGAGCGTTTTCCTTGTACTGTTTTGTACTCAGATTCGTATTGTCCCGTAAGCTCCAATTCCACATCTAACGGCAATTTTAATTTCCCCGTAAGTTTAGATGTCCATTGGTCGCTGCTAAAGTTAAAATCCTGATCTTCAAACTGTCCTTCTCTACTGAAATAGCCATAATTGAAATCTCCGTTAAGGGTAAACCATTTGGCTACAGTGTATTTTCCGTTCATTTCTAACCCGGTTTTATGACGGGTTCCGATGTTGGTTGGAGAAGTAATGTTCACATCGTTTTCGTAGTAAGATACCGACTCAATAACGTCTGTTGTATAGAGGTGATAAATGCTGGCGTTAAACGTAAATTTCTTAAACAGAAAAATACCTGTTAACTCGTAAGAGTCGCCAAATTCGGGCAACAGATCAGGATTTCCTTTGCGCACACTGTAGGCATTTTGTATGCTAAAAAACGGATTCAAATCCCACATCCTCGGTCTTGAAATTCTTCTGGAATAACCTGCCTGCATAGAAAAACGCTTGTTGATTTTATACGAAGTATGGAGAGATGGAAACAAGTTGGTGTAATTCAAATCGTAGTTTTCACCGGTATTTTTCAATTCGGTTTTACGATCGGTATTTTCCAAACGCAACCCTAATTTAACGCCCCATTTGTCGCCCTCGTAAGCACCGGTTGCATATACGCCCAGCACGCTTTGCAGGTAGGTAAAATCATTGGTTAACCCAGTGTCCAATATCCAAACATCGTTTTGCTCGTTGTAAACCGCATAATCGTTCCCCACATCATTAATTTCATACAAACCACCNGCTTCCAGTGTAATTTTCTTTGTTAGCGGATTGGTGTAATCGAGCTTAAAATCATACTCGGCCATGTGGTAATCGGTAGTTGTTTTTTGATCGGCATCGGGTTCATTNCCATAGACCCTAACATTGTCAAAAACAGAAGTTTGGTTCTTCCCAAAAAAATGACCGGTAGTGCTCATCAACAGGGCGTGTTCTTCGTTGTTTTTAAACTGCTTTTTGTACTGCAAATCGTAGCGGTATTTAGGATTGGTTGCTTCNGTTTCTCCGTTTCTGGTGTAGTGCGAAATCAGCTCTCCCGTATCGTCATAGAGGTAAAAATTGCTCTCAGAAGGTTGGTCTTCNTCTTCGTAAGCAAAATGTCCGGAAAGGGTAATGATGTTCCATTTGTTGATGTAATAATCCGTACCCAACGTAATGTTCACAAAAGCTTCGTGTTTGAGTTCTTCGCCATCGCTTTCAACAACTGTTCCGCTGACTAAATTGCGGTTGGTTGTTTCGTTTAAACGCGGATAGGTGCGGTAACCGGCACCCAACTGGGTAAAGAGGTTCCACTTTTCGGTGCGTTTGTTTAAGCTAAAACCCAAGCTGTGGTTATCGGGTATACCCGTATTGACTGAAACCGATCCGTTGACGCCTTTTTTCTCTTCTTTTTTGAGTACAATGTTGATGATGCCTGACGTTCCTTCTGCCTCGTATTTGGCCGATGGGTTNGTAATNACCTCAATTTTATCAATCATNTCTGCCGTAATCGATCCCAACGCATTGCTGCCNTCATCTGCTAATACAGAAGGTTTTCCGTTGATGAGAATTTGAACTCCGGTNTTGCCTCTTAACGACACTTCGCCTTCAATGTCTACATTCACAGAGGGCACGTTGTTCAACACATCCAATGCACCTACNCCTGTGCTGCTAATGTCTTTTCCTACGTTAAAGACCCGNTTGTCTAGCTGAAATTCTACCGAAGATTTTTCGGCTGTAATTTCAACTTCATCCAANACNTCTGAGTTTTGCAAAAGGGCTACGGTTCCCAAATCTACCTTGCCATTTTTAGGCNTTAAATCGGTAAAGGTTTGTTTTTCATANCCAATGAAACTCACTTCTACAAAGGCATTGGCAGAATCGCTATCNATCNAAAAACGCCCGTTGTCATCGGTTGTAGTTCCGGTAATAATTTTGTGTGTGGCATTGCTTACCAACACCACAGAGGCATACGGAATAGGNTTTCCNGTGGGTTCGTCTATTACTTTACCTGAAACATGCAGTCCTTGCTGCGCCATTAGCGACAGGTTGAATACACCCAAAAANAGTGTCACTAAAAATGTATGGAGTTGTTTACTCATGCCTGATTTCAAATTTAACGCTGCAAAAAAGGCACTCCATTTTAAGAGCACAAAACATTTTAGGCTCAACGACATTTTTTACCCGATCAACAACACTCTAGCGGTTTAAGCGGCATCTTTTCTCTTCAAAAACTGTTGGCTGGCGGGTAAAATCTGCCGTTCACCAGATCTTTCTTTCCTTGCTGTTGATTGTAGCTACATTTGTAAGATGTTCGAAAAGTATAAGGCAATTTTGAAAAAAGGCTGGCTNGAACTCGGTTTTCAACTGTTGTTGCACGCCATGGTATTTACCTTTTATGCTTTTGATCATGTAAAACACCACAAGCTTCAAGTCCAGGTTGATCCTTTTGAGGTTGTATTTTTCCTCAATTATGCATTTGCNGCACTCATCATCAATTACGTGNTGCTGCCGCGTTTTCTTTACCGCAAAAAAATGGTACCCTTCTTTGTGGGCGTAGTAGTGCTTATTGCTTTTGTAATTGTGATGGAAGAAGGNGTNTTGGAACAGATTTTCTTTCCGGATACGCGCGGAAGTAGTTTTCCCGGGGTGNTTTACAACTTGCTGAATGCGCTGCCTACCATTACCATTTTAACCGGGTTTAANTTTGCNTGGGATGCCATTACGCAACAGCGCCAGTTAGAGCAATTGCAAATGGCGGTGAAAGAAAGTGAGCTGCAATACCTTAAATCNCAGATTAATCCGCACTTTTTGTTCAACAACCTCAACAACTTGTATGCTTATGCNTTGGAGCAATCGCCTAAAACACCAGAGATCATTATTGAACTATCNGGTGTTTTGCGTTACATGTTGTACGAGTGCAAAGAGGCTTACGTTCCNCTACAAAAAGAGCTGGAACAGCTCGAGAATTTTGTNAACCTNAGCCAATTGCAGTTCGAAGAACGCGGTGAGGTTAGCTTTGCCCAACACAACATTACTTCGGGCTATAAAATTGCTCCGCTTATTTTATCGGTTTTTGTAGAGAATGCGTTTAAACACAGCTCTTCTAGCCAAAGCGACAACATTAAAATAGACATTGCGGTTNCGTTACATAACAAGGGCGTTTTGCACTTTCGTTGTGCCAATAGCTATTCTTCACAATCTAACACCCACGATTTGTCAAAGGGCATTGGGCTAGAGAATGTGAAAAAACGCNTGGAGTTGNTGTATCCTCACTCGCACACACTTGCNTTTGAAGTAACGGATGAAATGTATGGAGTAACGTTAACGCTAGAGTTGCAAAAAGACGAAGTATGAATTGCATCATTGTAGAAGATCAGGCACCTGCACAGCGCGTATTGAAGAAATATATAGCCGACATGGGTTCGCTTACGCTAAAAGGTACTTTTTCAGATGCACTTCAGGCTCTTGAGTTTTTGAAATCCGAACCGGTTGACCTTATGTTTCTCGACATTCACTTGCCTAAAATTTCGGGCATCGATTTTCTGAAAACGCTTACCAATCCTCCGGCTGTAATTTTAACCACTGCTTTTTCTGACTATGCCGTGCAGAGCTATGAACTGAACGTGGTCGATTATTTGTTAAAACCGTTTTCTTTTGAGCGGTTTGTAAAGGCGGTTACCAAAGTCAACCCCTCCTCTACTGCCCATGTAGCAACTCCTGTCTCTTCCGGATTAGAATGCTTCATCAAATCGGGCTACGAATACATTAAAATCAACAGCAACGAGGTGGTGTGCATTCAGTCTGATATGGATTACACAGAGCTTTTGATGGAAGACGGCAAAAAGCATTTGGCACAAGAAACGCTGTCGTATTGGGAGCAAAAATTGCGCAACCATCAATTTGTTCGCGTGCATAAATCGCACCTGGTAAATTTAGCGAAGATTGAGAAAATTGCCGGCAATCAAATTCATTTAACCAACCAACACACAACGCCCATTGGTAGAGCGTACAAAGAAGCGTTCTTGCTTCAATTTGTAAAATAGCTCGTTTTGCATGGTATTTCGCAATGCAACTTCAAAAAACGCACAAAAAGCAAAATAAATGCATTTTTAGCACATTTTATTTTGTTGGTGTTCAAAGAAAGGTTAGTTTTATCCCAACAAACAAAGTAACCGTTCAAACAAACCTGACAATTATGCTAAAACTCCCTTTCATTTTGTAAACACTTTACACAGAACAAGCTACGCTTATTCACTTTCCAATTACAACCGGAACATGTTGGTTGAATCGAAAACCACTACATGCCCGGAAAGCAACATTCTAAAATGCTGCTTTTACTGCACATTTTTTTACTCAAGGGATTTTCCCTTTTTCTAAACCGATACTATGAAAAAACATGACTTCCTCTCCAAGTTACTTCCTACTGCCTTCATCTTACTAAGTGCATTGTTTTCTGTTTCTGCCATGGCGCAGCAATACATTACCGAATGTTATGGAATTCGGGATGGCTCTATGCAAACAAATTCGCTAAGCTTTAATGGTTACTGTGGTGCCGCATCCTTACCTCATAATGTTGATCACAACCCAGACAGATACAAGCTACAAGAGAATTTTATTCCACAGCCTACAGATCCTGTAAAAACCATTCGCATGCGGTTTATTGTACTTCAAAACAGTACTACTCCGGGAAGTACAGGTAATTTTGAAAATACTGCAGCCCACTTACAATTTTTCGATTCGCTTGTCTATAATGTGAATTACAAGTTTGGAAACATCAAATTCCCCGAAGATCCTCAATATTGCGTATGCGGCAATGCTTGTTACCTTGCAGATACCCGCATTAGAGTTGAACTAGAAGGTATCGACTTTGTGGTTGACCCAATATTGTACGGACAAGACAGTGGTTATTACCAAGATCAAATGTCTACCCTACATGGCACAGACATCCACAATACACTTAATGTATTTTTTGTGGGCAACGGTGTTAGTAATGGTACTATCGGAGGATCATCTAACGGGCTCTCTTATTATCCGGATGATTATGACAATTCGATTTACCTACAGAATTACCATAGCAACTATGAGGATGCTTTGACTTACTATGGAAATGCACAAGGCATAACCAGTGCTTTGGGAAGCAACTTATTTCATGAGGTTGGGCATACATTGGGGTTAAAACACATTTACACATATGGTGCATCTGAAAATTCATACCCTCTTGGTCATTATGATTACCTCGAAGACATTTATGGATCTGGAACAACTTCCTGCCCTTCTATTCCTTTTCCGGTTCATGGCGGCAATTGCTATACTGGCCCAGATCAAACCTGTTTTGTCAATTGGATGGGAGGTTATTCTCTAGCCGCCAGCCAAAAAGAGGCTTCTCCTATGCAAATTGGCAGGGCACATAGAAACACCATGCTCACATCATCCCGTAACCTCATCAAAGTCTCGAGCAGCCTTGCAGCAGATCACCTTATTACCTCTGACGAAACCTGGGATTTTAGCATTCGCATGTATAGCAACATTGTAGTGAAAAGTGGTGCTAAACTAACGCTTCGGTGTGAAGTGTTTATGCCACCCGGAGGGAACATTTATGTAGAACCGGGGGCAGAACTAATTGTTGATGGAGGTACGATTACTTCCTTTACAGACGATTACCTCTGGGGCGGTATTCAGGTAGAAGGAGACAACACCCAATCGCAATTGGAATACAACGGTGTTCAATACCAAGGAAAAGCTACCTTTAAAAATGGTGCATTGATTGAAAATGCACGCCATGCGGTAACCAACTGGAAGGTGAACGATTGGGGTTCTCCGGGTGGAATTATTCAAGCTGAAAACACCACGTTTAGAAACAACCTGCGCAGTGTGGAATTTATGGCCTATGAAAATTTCTCGCCCACTACACAGAGTGTGATCAAAAACCTTTCGTCTTTCAAATACTGTACGTTTGAACACACACAACCTTTAAACACAGGCGAAAGCCCTATTGCAATGGTGACGCTTTGGCAAGTAAGAGGGGTTCAATTCAATGCCTGTACGTTCCAATCCTCAATTGAGAACAACCAGCATGAAGGTATTTACTCCATTGATGCAGGATATGTTGTGGAAGATGTTTGTGTAGGTGGAACGGCTCCGTGTTCAAGCAATAGTATGGACAGATCACATTTCACAAACCTTTTCAGGGGTGTTGTTGCCACCGGAGGGGCTGGCTCTGCCTACAAGGTTTCTGTAATGGATTGTGAATTTACCGACTGTGTAGCAGGTGTTATTGTTGATGCTCAAAATGATGTTTCGGTAAAGGGAAACAGTTTCTCGGCTGATAATGTCTTTGCAATAACTGGAGTTTACGTCAATGCCGCAACTGGTTATGAAGTGTATGGCAATACTTTTAGTGACGATGGTGCCGGTGCTTTAACCGGAGCTTGGGTACAAAATTCAGGCTATGCCTTAAACGCCATTGAGAACAACACATTCAATGCTATTCAACACTCCATTATTACACAAGGAGATAATTTTGAATATTCAAATCAAACAGTTTATCAGGGGTTGAAGTATTTCTGCAATGACATCAATAATTCTACCTACAATGACATCTATGTTGGGGTTGGAAAAGGAGCTTCTATATATCAAGGGCATTCCCAATACACTAGTAGCAATACGAATACTTCTCCAAGTAGTTCAGCAGCGAACTTATTCACGGCAAATTATTCGCCTTACCACTATAACAACAATGCCACCATTGGATTGGTTACCAACTATTATTACGATGACCAGCTAATACGAGAAAAACCTACTCAAAATCAAAATACTAACACCGTTCTTTCAGTAGAGCATGACTGTGATGAAGCACCAGATGATAATCTTGAGAAACTATCAACCGCTGAATTGCAACAATCGGACTATGATTATGATATTTGGAAGGTGATATTTGACGACCGCTTGTTACTGTATTACAACGAGCTGGATGGTGGAGATTATGATGATTTGATTACTACCATTGAATCTAGCTATGCTCAAGACGCGTTGGATTTACGCGATGAACTCATGGCCAATTCTCCGCTGTCTTATGAAGCTTTTATGGCCGCTTTGAACCAAGATATTTTAAGCAACGCCTTGCTGTATGAAGTGCTTTCTGTGAATACGGATTTAATGAAAATTGATGACGTCATTACAGCATTGGAAACCAAAAACGACCCTATGCCGGCCTACATGATCAGCAGCCTTGTAGATGCTTCTACAACTCCTAATTTTAAAGAACAATTGATCTTGGAATTAGGAAGCTATCAGCACGAAAGAGATTTAGCTTACAAACAAATGCTCAACCATTACTATCCCTTGGAAAATGAGGGCGATCAAGCTGAATTGGAAACATGGATCGCCAAGCATGAAGGAGAATTCTCTGGCAAAATGCGTGCAGTACAACATCTATTGGCCTTGCAAGAAAGCAGTGAAGCAGAGAGCACCATCACCAATTGGATCAATGTAGCTTATGGTGTTGAAGCAATAGACAACCAGCGCGATGAGTATGTTACATTCTTGGGTGAGTATTTAAGTGCTTTTTATGATAATGGCGCTATTTCATGGCCTGTTGACACTCCGTATTTTGCTACCTTAGACAATTACGTAAGCAGTGCAGACTATGTAGCATCCAATGCGCAAAACATTCTCCGTTACAACAACATGGAAGTCTATACACTTCCTGATCTATCGTTTGGAGAAGGCCAAAAAACAAACCATCAGAGTAAGTATACGCAGTACCTTAATGGCACATTCATCCATACAGGTGATGCTGCAAGTGATGTGGAAGCGAAGTTGTACCCTAACCCTTCATCAAATGGTCAGGTTACGCTTGAACTTGAAGGCATGAATTCAGATGCAACTTATACGTATCGCCTGTTGGACAATCAAAGTCGTGTCATTAGCAAGGGCAATGTAACGTCACCAAGAACACCTTTCAGCTTTAAAGTTGAATCGGGTATTTATTTTTTCGAACTTTACGAAGGTGAACAACACATTCAAACCATTCGTTACACGAATCTTTAATGAAAAACATAACCCTAATAATTGTCATTTGTGCTCTGGCCTTTTGTGGTCAGAGCACTTTTGCACAAACCTACAACAAGGGGTTTAAGCTTGAGTATAATGCTATGCTAGGGCATAGTCTTATATTGGATTCTACATCCAATACATTAGTAGGCCAATATACCTTCTTGGATACTTTAGGCAATCAAAAAGTTGGATACATTCGATTGAACATAGAAGGTGATGTTTTGCAAAAAACGGAAAGCACCAACCAAGAAAATTCAAATTATGGCTATCACGGTATTACCGCTATTGGCAATAACTTTTACTCCACCTTTAGCATTGGAGCACAACCTAATTGTTACCTCGCCAAATACAATAAAAACACGCTGATTGACTCATTAACCTACATCAATATTGGCGCTACAAATAATGCTTTGCTAAATATTAAGGCAACTCATGATAGTAATATAGTCTTACTAGGCTACAATGGAGTATTAAACAATGGTAATACAGGGAAACCTGTATGTCTTGTAGTAGATACCAATGGCATCATTCTCAATCAAGTTGGTAATAATACTTCTTATGATGATACATACTTTGACTACCATTTTGTCAATAATGAACACTGGTTATTTCGTACAGAAGATGATGGAGACAATACTGATGAGTACACCTACAGTAGAAAAAGAGTTGAGCAATACGATTCGTTATGGAATCTTCTTCAAGCATATAGTTATTATGATGAGAATGGATTTCAAATTAGTAGCGCAGTTGTTGCTGCTCCAACCGACAGTTCTTTTATCATTACATCAGCCTATGGTGTCGAAAGTGAACCTTCATTAAATGACAATCAAAACCCAGCCCTTTTTGAAATTGATTTTAATGGAAATGTCGTTTGGGAGTTTAAAGACTCCAACGGATATTTCCCTGCTTGGTATAATAGCTTTTCTCAAGTAGAAATCGATGATGCTGGTAATTTATATGCACTGGGTGAAGCTTTTTGCCGCCATGACTCTACTGATTTAAGAAAACCGGCTGGAAATGAAGAAGTGTGGAAATACATTCAACAAGCCATTCTCTATAAATGGAACAAGCATCATGAATTGCAATGGGCTAGGCACATTAAACATCCTGCTGCTAAAAGCCTGAATTCTATTTCGAGTGCCCATCACATGGTGGTATTGGAAGACCATTCCATTGTCTTTGTTGGCGATTACATTCCCGGGGGATTTGATAATGTGTATGGCCAACAATACTGGATTGTTAAAACAGACAGCAATGGTTGTGTAGACGGCTACCCCTGTACCGATTGGGCAACCGTGGGAATTGAGGATAAGGTAAAACCCAATTATAAAAGCTTTGAAGTCTATCCCAACCCTGCTAGCTCCAGTCAAATCTACACCGATATGCAGTTTTCCCCTTCAAATACCGTATCTATTGTTCCGGTTGGTGGCGGCATAGTCGTGCAAGGAAAATTCGAGGGCAAACAATTATCCATTCCCAAACAACTCAACACAGGTACTTACATCCTAATGGTCTGGGACAAAGGCCAGCTTTATTCTTCTAAAATCATTGTTCAGCAATGAAAGGGCCAGTAGCTATGGTGAACCAATTCCTACATTCAAACCCTTCGTTACACCAACCTTTAATGAAAAATATCACTCGAATAATTGTCATTTGTGCTCTGGCCTTTTGTAGCCAGAGCACTTTTGCTCAAACCTACAATAAGGGGTTTAAGCTTGAGTATAATGCTATGCTAGGACATAGTCTTATGTTGGATTCTGCCTCCAACACACTAGTTGGACAATTTACCTATACTGATACGCTGGGCAATCAAAAAGTCGGGTACATTCGGTTGAGTATTGGCGGGGATATTCTGCAAAAAACGGAAAGCACCAACCTTGCTAATATGAATTATGGTTATCACGGTATTACCGCTATTGGCAATAACTTTTACTCCACCTTTAGCATTGGAGCACAACCCAATTGTTACCTCGCCAAATACAATAAAAACACACTGATTGACTCATTAACCTACATCAATATTGGGCCTACAAATAATGCACTAGTTAACATCAAAATCACTAGAGATAGTAACTTAATTTTATTAGGATACAAAGGGTATTCATACAATGGAAACACTGGGAATCCTGTTTGTTTAGTTATAGATACCAATGGCACTGTGCTTAATCAAGTTGGAATTAATACTAATTCTTATGATGATTATTATTTTGATTACCATTATGTCAATGATGAGCATTGGTTATTCCGTTCCGAGGATGACGGAGATAACTCCGATGAATACACCTACAGTAGAAAAAGAGTTGAACGGTACGATTCGTTGTG
>PAJI01000011.1 GCA_002705995.1 Crocinitomicaceae bacterium
AGTTGAGGAGTTATTGCCATAACCTTTTAAGAGAAAGGCAAAATTCACTCAAGCATATATTCTACTCACTTATTAAAAACAAGTTATATACTGTTATGATAAAAAAGTATTTAAAACTAACACTTCTATTGTCCTGCTTTGCAGGAATTATTCAGGCGCAAACCTGGACAGAGAACGATAAACTAGTAGCTGCTAATAGACAGGTAGAAGCCTTTTTTTCTAGTTGGGCAGAGGGGGTTAGTATTGATGATGATTTTGCCGTTGTTGGTGCCTTTAGAGAAGATTATTCAGGGTATACAGGTGTTGGAATGGCTTATGTATATCAAAAAGATGCCAATTGTGATTGGGAGCTGTACCAAACTATTTATCCACCAGATCCTACAAACAATGATTTGTTTGGTTTTGCTGTGGCTATAGATGGTGATTTTATGGTGATAACGGCAAGAGGAGAAGATGAAGATGAAAACGGATCAAATACTCTTTCAGCAGCCGGAGCTGCATATGTATATGAAAACATTTCAGGAACATGGACATTGATGCAAAAATTAGTGGCAAATGACCGTGAAATAACTGCATTTTTTGGCCATTCAGTAGATATTACCGGAAACAAAATAATAGTAGGAGCCCCCCAAGATGACGGTGCGGCAACTTCAACATCCTTGACCAATAATGCAATAGTAGCCAATGCTGGAGCTGCCTATATCTTTGAATACAATGGAACAAGTTGGTCAATACCAGATAGAATTGTTCCATTAGATAGGGGTGAAGAAGATTGGTTTGGAGCAAGCGTTGCTATATACGGAGATAATGCAGTAGTAGGAGCGTATGCTGAAGATGAAGATGTGAATGCTTCCAATACTTTAACAAATAGTGGTTCAGCCTATTTTTTTGAGTATGGAGGAACAACTTGGTCTCAACTACAAAAGGTGACATCAACCGATAGAAATGGTGGAGAATATTTTGGTCATTCAGTTGATATAAGGGAAGACTATGCAATAATAGGTGCTATAGGAGATAACCAAGATGAAAACGGGATGAATTCAGTAAGTTTAGCTGGTTCAGCTTTTGTTTTTGAAAAAGTTAGCAGTAGTTGGAATGTATACCAAAAGCTAGCTGCTAGTGATAGAGCATCTGGAGATAGGTTCGGCTATTCTGTAGCAATAGGTGAAACATATGTTGCTATAGGAGCATCATCTGAAGATGAAGATGCTTCCGGAGTAAATTCAATGACAAATTCAGGTTCAGTCTATGCTTTTGAAATAAGTAGTTCAGGTGTAACAGAAGTAGAGAAAATAGTGGCTTCTGATAGGGGAGCATATGATATGTTTGGAACTTCAATTGCATTAGATGGAGATGCCATAATTGTAGGAGCGTATTTTGAAGATGAAGACGATGGGAACCCACCATCTAATACACTTTCAGATGCGGGTTCTGCCTATATTTTTGAAGTGAATACTATTCCCTCAATATCAAGCATTACCACATCAGTTTCGTCCGTTTGTTATGGGCAACCTGTAACACTATCTGTTAATGGAGACTTGGGAGATGCTGCTGATTGGCAATGGTATGAAGGTTCATGTAACGGTACATCTGTTGGAACGGGTAGTTCGATAACAGTTACTCCCACGGCTTCAACAACATATTATGTGAATGGAACAGGTGGTTGTATTTCGTCAAATCCTTGTGAGTCGTTTACTGTAACAGTTACAGCGTCATCTTGGCACCAAACAACTAAAAATGTAGCAGGGAATGATGTTATTAATGATATAGCTATTGATGCTGATAACTTTGTGTATGTAACCGGAACATTTATTGATGAAACTACGCTAGAAGGAGGAAGTAATGCAGATATTACAATGTCAACTGGAGTGAATGGTAGAAACGCAGTATTTGTAGCTAAGTATGATGAGTGTGGAAGTCTGCTTTGGGAAGCTCATGCCGAAGAAAGTAAAGACAGTTATGCTTATAGTTTAGTTGTAGATGAAGTTAACGAGATGGTGTACATTACCGGTGAATATTACAGTGATTTTACAATTGTTTCATCATCAGGATGTTTGGTTAATGCAATATCTTATGTTGGTTCTGGGGCTTCAATGGGATACGTAGCTGCATTTGATATGAATACAGGCTGTGTACAGTTTGTTGATCAGGTGAATGCCGGATTATATACAGGAGCATCTGCAATAGCTTTGAATGAAGCTAACGGAGACATTTATGTAGGGGGAAAGTCAAGTGACAATCTAAGCACATCGCCTTTTACTTCATATGTGCATAAATACAGTCCAACTTCATCTGGAATAGGGAGTGTCATGACTTCTGTCACTTCAAATAACTATAGTGCTTATGAAAATGAAGTACGTGACATGGATTATGATGAATTGAACGGTAGGCTTTGGGTCATAGGAAACTTTGAAGGTGAAATTTACTTTTCTCCGGGTATTGGATCAGTTAGCATAACGTCTGGTTCCGTTGTTCAGGATGCTTATTTGTTGGCTTATGAAGATATCGGAAGCAGCCTTAGTCCAATATACAATAAGGCTGGAGAAGCAACTTATTATATGACTGGAGAAGGCATTGCAATAGATCCAAGTACTGGAAATCCATACATGACTGGAACTTTCTTTGAAGAAATAGATGCTCCATTTGGATTTTCAACCATAAATAGTTTGCCAACACTTACCGGAAATGCGGCCTATTGTGCAACCTATAATCTTTCAGGGTCAGGATGGGCAAGGTATTATGATGTGATAGATAGTGATGCGCATGGCATAGATGTAGCGCATGATGGAGAACTGGCTTATTTTACAGGAACATTTAACCGCGATGATGTAGTGGTTCAAACTTTAGGAAGCTATCCTTACGCTGTAGTTGGTACACCACAAACCAGTAATCATACAATTGTAGTTTGCTTTAAAAACGATGGTAACGGTTACTGGGCAAATGTGACAAAAGATCCAGGATCAAATACAGCAATACACGAACCCCAAGCCATAGCAGCTAATACTACAGGACATGTATTTGTAGCTGGTCAATATGAAGAGAAAATGGATTACTATTATTCAACAGGTACTCCAATTTTGTCTTCTACCGGCAGTGGGGCTAATGGCTTTATTCTAAGAGCCGAAAAAGGAGATGGAAACCTTTATAAAACTGGAGATCGTGAAGATACTCCAGTAGAAATAGCCAAAACATCAGCTCAATATACTGTCTATCCAAATCCAACCAATAGTGCATTAACACTTCAAATAGAAGCATACGATTCAGAAACAACCTATAAAGGGATGTTGATGAATGCAACGGGGCAAGTGGTTCGTTCAGAAACAATAACAGCGTCAACCACAGTCTTGGATCTTTCGGGTTACCCGGCAGGAATTTATTTCTTCGTGATTAGTGACGGAACACAATCGCAAACCATACGCATTTCGAAAACCAATTAAGGAGGATAACCTTTTAAAAATAAAAGCCAGGCATGTAAATGTCTGGCTTTTGTTTTTCTATCTGTTAGTGGAATTTATTCTTTTACAGTTGATTTCTTCTTTGCTTGTATTTGCGTTGAGTGAGTATGATTTGAAACCTTAGATCATCGTAAAATAAACTTGCAAGTAAAATAAATGCGGCAACAATGAGTGTATTGAGTTGAAGCTGTATTTTCAGGTAGAGCCAACCCGCAAAAAGTCCACCTAAAAAGAAAAAGCAAATAATGTAGATTCTTAGTTTGATGGTTGCTCCAATGCTTTTGCGATTAGGATGTGATTTTTGAAAAAACAATTGAGAAAGTTCTATTCCTAAATCAGTGAAAAGCCCCGTTAAATGAGTCGTTCTTACTACGGCATTGGAAATTTTAGTAACAAATGAATTTTGAAGTCCCATGGCAAAAAGCAACAGGCAAGCGATTAAATGTACAGAGGGACTTTGCAAAATGTCTCCAAGTAATGCTATAACAATTAAACTAAACGCTTCAAGTAGGGTAGGCAATACAAACACATTTAGTCGCTTACTGACTTTAAATTTTTCGATGAGAAAACCAGAAGAAAATGAGCCTAACAGAAATGAAAAGATGTATGCAAAGAAAACGAAAGCCAATTGGAAATCAGCATGAGTAGCAGCGTGAATGAGCGAGGCAAAATGGCCTGTAACATTAGTCGTAAGTTGTTGAATGGCCATAAATCCTGAGGCGTTTACCATTCCTGCTACAAAAGATAAAACCACAGCAATTTGCACGTTGTGTTTAAAAGTTCTGCTTTTTCCCTGATGCCTAAACATGGTATTTTTGTTTTAAGCCACTCATTATCAAGTAAAGGTAGAAGATTGGTCAAAAATTGGTATGTTTTTAAGCTTCGTTTAGACAACATTTTGCATCAGCTTTCTGATTTTGTTGTTGTCTTTCAAAAGACATGAAATGGATTTTTAAAGGATACTTTAACCTACTATAAAGTTTGTAGAAGTGCTGTTTTCTACAGTAACAGTAGTTGATGTAAATGAAAGAAGTAGAGCAAGTAAGACGATTTTTTTTATGAATGATTACTTGTACATTTTTTTGACTTTCTTGATGAATTTACGGAGATAGGATTTTCGGCCAAATACTCTATTGGAACTGTAAATATCTCCAGTAATAATGTCTTCAATAGCAATTACATACAAACTGTGTGTGTCTGATGAGATGGTATATCTACTTGATATCATACTTGGAGAATAACTAAGGTGCCCATGTTCTCTTACCTGAATTAGTATTCTATAACGAAACCCTTGATCAATGAACCACTGTATGTCTTTGTCAACGTAATCATTTGTGAAAGAAGTAAAGGAGTAAGGATATTTCTTATTTAGTTTGTTAATTAATGTAATATTAAAATACCAATGTTTTTTGGCATTAAAAGGAGCGTTAAACCCCATATCCCATTCATTAATTTCAATGAAAAATGCCTTTTGATCTTTTAAGTCTTGGGGATAACTATTTATTTCATCGTCTTCGAAAAACTCTCTACCGTAAGGATTAGTACCCATGTCTCCTATACAACCAATAGAACTCTTTAGTGGTTTAGTTTGGGCAGTTAACCCGTTAATAAGTGCAAAAAGAAGTAGCAAAAGGCTTGTAAGTTGTTTCATTGTTAAAATTTTAACGTTCAATAAATCATTGAACAATAACTTAGAATGTCAAAAGTATTGTTCTTTTTGGCATTCCAAGCAAAAAACGAATGGACAAGCTTCGTTTTTTATGGAGAAAAGGAAAGGAGTGAGCATTAAAAAATAATTCTATTGGTATAACTAAAAGGAATAGAAAACCATACTTAATCTCCAAACAAAGACGCCTTATTCCTGTTTTATTACTGTAACTTGTACACAAGGAAAAAAGATAGAATAACCCAAAAAATATAACGTCTCATGGAACTAAAAGACAAAGTAGCCATTGTAACCGGAGGTGCTTCGGGAATAGGTGAAAGTGCCGTAAAATTGTTTGTAGCTAATGGAGCTAAAGTGGTTATTACGGATGTGAATGAAGAAGCGGGAAATGCATTAGCAGAAGCCGTTAAAAAAGACGGAGGAGAAGCCATTTTTGTAAAGGCAGATACTTCAAAACCAGAAGACAGTGAAAAGTCTGTTGAAGCAGCGCTTTCTGCCTACGGAAAGTTAGACATAGCTGTAAACAATGCTGGTATAGGTGGACCTCCCGCACCGGTAGGAGAGTATGACATTGAAGCATGGAATAAAGTAATTTCAATTAACCTNTCAGGTGTATTCTATGGCATGCGTTACCAAATTCCNGCTATGTTNAAAAACGGTGGNGGATCAATCATTAATGTAGCTTCTATTTTAGGAAGTGTGGGGTTTGCAAACTCCAGTGCTTATGTTGCTGCAAAACATGGTGTAGTGGGCTTAACCAAAAATGGAGCGTTAGAATATTCNGATAAAGGNATTCGCGTAAATGCAGTAGGCCCCGGATTTATTAAAACACCTTTGTTAGATGCTAATTTAGANAAAGAAACAATGGACTTTTTAGCATCAAAACACGCAACACAACGTTTGGGACTTCCTGAGGAAGTGGCTGAAATGTTCTTGTGGTTAGCCAGTGACAAGGCTTCATTTGCAACAGGAGCTTATTATCCGATAGACGGAGGCTACCTGGCACAATAAGNAGAANCCCAAATAACAATAGATCAAATGCTGCACACNTNNANGTGTGTAGCATTTTTTGTTTTTAAAGCATTCGAAACATTTAAGCCCGCTTACTTGTATTAGCTTTGTTCCAAGAGAAGAATTATGACAAAAAACGACCCGTATGCAGCCCTGCGATTTNCCGAATTCAGAATTTTCATGGTCTTGCGTTTTGCCTTGGTTTTTGCTTGGGCCATGCAGTTTGTGGTAATTGAGTGGGAGATTTATAACCTCACCAAAGACCCGTTTTCATTGGGNATGATTGGGTTAATGGAGCTAATTCCGGCATTTTCTCTGGCTTTATTTTCTGGCCATTTTGTAGATAAATTGGANAAGCGCAATTTATTGGTAAAAGTCATTTTAAGTTTTTTAGTCATCTCAACAGGATTGTTTCTGTTGACCTGGCCGGTGATTACTNAAAATTTGGAGCAAAAAACATTAGTTTGGGGAATTTACGGCTTGGTTTTTCTCGGAGGAATCATTCGGTCTTTTATCGGACCAACCGTCTTTTCGTTGTTTTCTTTGGTTGTACCTAAAAAAGTATATCCTAATGCGGCTACCTGGAGTAGTGGAGCTTGGCAAATTGGTTCAGTAGCTGGGCCGGCAATTGGCGGTTTTGCCATCAATTGGATAGGTGTGCATTGGTCGTTATTAATTATTGCCGGAGTAGCATTAGTAGCGCTGCTGTTTCTTTTGCGAATCTCNCCCAAGCCTGTACACAATAAAGACAAAGAAGATAACATTATTCAAAGCCTTCGAGAAGGAGTAAGTTTTGTCTTTAATACCAAGGTTATTTTAGGTGTAATTGCTCTTGATATGTTTGCTGTACTTTTTGGTGGAGCCATAGCACTTTTACCCGTGTTTGCCCAAGATATTTTAAAGGTAGGGTCACTAGGGTTTGGTTTTTTAAGAGCTGCACCGGCAGTNGGGTCTTTCTTGACAATGATGACCGTGACTTATTTTCCGTTGAACAAAAATGCAGGGATGAAATTACTCGCAGCGATCTTTGGTTTTGGCCTCAGTATCATTGTGTTTGGGTGGTCTGAAATCTACTGGNTATCGTTAATTGCGCTGTTCTTTAGCGGGGTTACAGATGGTGTAAGTGTGGTTATTCGTCAAACTATTCTACAGCTAAAAACNCCAGATCATATGCGGGGTAGAGTAGCATCTGTAAACTCAATGTTTGTTGGGTCTTCGAATGAATTGGGTGCATTTGAAAGTGGATTAACCGCTAAGTTATTCGGAACGGTAAATGCAGTTATTTTTGGTGGTATTGTTACACTCTTAACAGTTGTAGGAACTGGTGCCTTCATTCCCAATTTGCGTAAACTGGATTTGAATACGGAAATGGAGAAGGAAGAAGCTGATGAGGTGGCTGAAGGTTAAGGCATCAATTTTTTGCGCTAAAGAATAACGCTTCCATCTGGTTAACAAAAAGGTCATCTGTAGAAGGGCTAAATGCCAATTCATTCAGNTTTAAACTGCTTTTCTTGAGTAGACTCATAACGTCAAAACTNCGTTCANGGGGTAATTCCAACGCGTGTGATGGGATATATGTTTCTTTAGGTTTTACCTTATCCAGGTAATTTTCAAAACCTGCAGNGTGTTGTGTCGATAAAATATCTGGCCATATTGAGCTCACCTTTTCGGGATAACGGTTAATGATTAATGCGCAACACGATTTGAATGCTGGAGAAGTCATTGTTTCGATTAGCTTTCGTTTGGAATAAAACAAAAGTTCGGAAGTAGAAGAAGGTGGTCTTACACCATGAACCAGAATAAAATTGATGTTATTCAGCTTGGTTTGTTCAACAACATCACGAACCATTGTTAGCGATTTAATTGTAAAATCTGTGGGNATTAAAATTGTATTGGCCATCTTCTCGGTTTAAGNTGTAAAGCTATTACCGGATAGATTAGAGGCGCTTTAAAANAAGATTAATATCTGATTAGAATTAAATGGAATAATTNCCAATGGGTAAGCGAATTTCAACAGTTGTCCCCTGTTGTTCGAGAGACTGAATGCTCAACTTTCCATCGTGAATGCGAATAATNTTAAGAGCAAGCGGCAAACCAATACCATAACCTTCGTATTGCTTGGTATTTGAAGCNCGAAAAAACGGATNGTAGATGTAAGGCATATCCTCTTCAGGAATGCCAATTCCACGGTCTTTTATGAGGATTAAAACTTCTTTTTGATCTACACCAATGGCAATATTAACAGGTTTGTTNTCAGAATATTTNCAGGCATTCAATACAATGTTACTTACAGCTAAATGAATCAACTGTTCATTGCCTTTTATTTTTAGCTTCTCAGGATTTTCAGGAAGAAAACTAAAATCAAGTTTCAGCTTGTTCTTAGGATTAATATGCTCAACAGTTTCTTTTACATCAAGAATGAGCTGGTCTACCCTTACTTTGTCAAAACGTTGACGTTTGCCATCATAGCCGGTTTGNGCAAGTGTTAATAGTGCTTTTGTTTTTTGATCTAGTTTTTCAGCATCTTCAAGAATCACCTTCAAGGTTTCTCTGTATTCTTCATTGGTGCGCGGTTTGGCCAATGCAACATCTGCTTCTCCTATAATTGAAGTNAGNGGAGTGTTCAGTTCGTGAGAAGCGTTGCTGATGAAGTTTTTCTGCGTTTCAAATGAAGTTTCCAGTCGATTGAGCATACCATTAAACGTCTGAATTAGCTTCAANAATAAATCGTTGTTTTTGGGCTCATCTAACCGTAAGTGAAGGTTTTCAGAACTAATTTTTCGCATTTCTTTCACAATNTTATTAAGCGGCTTGGTTAGCGTACGCGAAAAGAGAAAAGAAAACAAAACAATGAGTAAAACGGCATAGGCCAATGAGGTGAGCAACAAATTGCGGAGATANGCAATGTGGTGGGTGTTAAAATAGTTTTCAGCTGAAATAATTACCAAGTATTGATGNCCATCTGAAGTGGTATAATGAATGCCGGAGTAATAGATGTTTTCGTTGTTGTAAGAGCCATGACCATTGCTTCCTATTTCTTTCAAAAAAGAGATGGGAAATTGATTGGAAGTAGCATCAGGAACCCATTTTCCATGGGCATCAACAGGAATAATGTATTCTGTTTGTTGAGGAAGTTTTTCCAGGTAATCTTGCTTGAGCTGTTTAATGGTTGTTACATCATGGGGCTGTTCCAACTGAATTTTAGCGGTAGTAATAGCCCTGATTTCTAGTCGCTTGTAAAAATCGGTAAAAGCATATTCTGAAATGGAGTAGTAGATGAAAACACTGAACAACAAGGTGTAAACCAAAAAGATGGTAATGAGAATGTAAATGATCTTGTTTTGTATTTTCATAGGCCTAGGCTTTCAGCACATATCCCATTCCAATAACCGTGTGGATGAGTTTTTTGTCTCCGTATTTATCGAGTTTTTTCCGCAAATAATTTACNTAAACGTCTACCACATTAGTACCAATGTCAAAGTTAATGCCCCACACTTCGTCTAAAATATCAGAGCGCGAAAGTACCTTGGTAGGGTTTTTCATAAACATCAGTAAAAGCCTGTATTCTGTTGAGGTTAAAGAAAGTTCGTTGCCATTGCGTTTTACCGTTTTGGTGTCATCGTTTTGNTCTAGGTCTTCAAACTGATAGACAGCGCTATNTTCTTTTGGTTCAACGCTTACCGTTTGTGTTCTGCGCAAAAGCGTTTTAATGCGNGCCAGTAATTCAATAAACTTAAACGGTTTGGAAAGGTAATCATCAGCACCCGTTTCTAGTCCTTCAACAATATTTTCGGCACTTCCCAAGGCCGTTAGCATTAAGATGGGGATTTGAGGATCTACAGCTCTGATTTTCTCACAAACAGTTAAACCACTCATTTTAGGAAGCATAATGTCTAACACCACAAGGTCAAAGNNAGAGGTGTTGTACATTTTCCAACCCGCTTCTCCATCCATGGCTATGCTTATTTCATAGCCTTCTTCAGACAACCCTTTGTTCACAAAAGAACATACCCTCGAGTCGTCTTCAACAAGCAATATTTTTTTCAGTGCCTTTTTCATACCATACAAACCTTAACAAAAATAACAACGAAAAAATGTAAGCGCCTTGTTTTAAAGATAAAAAGCGATTCTACATCAAGATAGAAGANAGCNTAATGCACATTGTGTTGGCCATTGGGTAAAAATGTAATATTAGGAAGTTGTTTGTTTTTATTGAAGCTGACATAAGCGTGCTGCAATGATGTCCACAAGTGTTCAACTTCTGGTTTAGGAGNATGNTTTTCAATAAGCTGATTCAATTGATGAGCACTCAGTTTTGCAGGAAAAATAGTGACCGGAATGGTCTTTTGTCCATTGTTTTTAGCTTCAACTGAGAGGACATAAATTTCGCGGATAAGGTCATCTGTCATAGGCAAACAACCAACAGTAACACAGGCACCATGGATGAAAATATCTCCACCCAAATGCGCTTTGTTCCCTAAAATCCGATCNGATTTATTGGGATAATTAATGCCCAAAGAAAGGTGAAAATTACTCACCGGGTTAAAGCGATCAATGTGGTAAAACCCTTCTGGAATTTGTCCGTCTCCCCGTTGGCGTTTAGGACCTGTTTNTCCTGAGATGGCACAAATAGGNTAAGTTTTAAACAGNTGGAAATGAGAAGATCCTTTTTTACGTACCCATATNTCAAGTTCTTTTTCAGCCTTAAATGCACGGATGTAAATTTCAACCTGATTGAGGCTGAGTTGCAACTTGTTTAACGCTATTTGAAGTGATTGTTCTTTTTCGGTATAAGCATTCCGCACACGAGCATAGCGCAACTGGTTTTGCTTAAAAGAATTGGTTTGAGGCGGGGNAAGCCCAATAAAAAGAAAAGCTAGANTAAAGAAANNTCTCATAATTGAAAGACGCCAGAATTACCCTTTTATTTCAATAGAATCTCCGTAGAACTTTGGTTCAACACCCAAAACCAAATCAATTAAGACTTTTACCCGTGCAAATTTTTCACGCAATGCGGTTTTAAAACCATACCTCGCAGAAACACTTTTGGCATTAAACCCAACGGCATAAATGTCTTTGTGTTCGGCTAAATACATGGCGCGCTCGTTGTGAAATTGTTGAGAAATAACGGTAACGGAGTCTTGACCAAAAACAGCTTTGCTACGCACAACAGCGTCAAGTGTTCTAAACCCTGCGTAATCTAAAAACAGTTTGTTCTCAGGAATTCCGCGCTGTACCAAATCCGCCTTCATCATAGCAGGTTCGTTATAGTTCTTTGTGCTATTATCGCCACTAATAAGAATATAATTCACCTTACCGGCTCGGTAAAGTTGCACAGCAGCATCAATGCGGTATTTGTAATAAAGATTTTGACGTCCGTTAATAAGGTATTTGGAAGTGCCCAGCAGAAGTCCAACATTGTTTTTGGGAACAGCAGAAACAGTATTGTATGTGTCCTCACCTTTTAATCCAATAACATAGTTGGCATAAACCAATGCAATTCCCGATGAAATTGTAGCAATGGCTATGGCAAATAGTGTTCTTTTGACTACTTTTTTGAACGATACGGGCATTTAAGATCAGTTTATTCAAAGTTAAATGAACCAATGCCCGGCAGAAAAAATGAGCTCTTAAAACATGTTAAAGGCTATTCTAAAACAGGTAGTTTCAACAACATGTTCTTGCCCAAAACAATGCGATCGAGATGACCGGCTAATGTTTTTCCCTTATTTACCACATGCATATGCATATTGGTAGAGTGGTGGGTAAAAATAGCATGGTGATGACGCGAATAAAACCCAATAATTTTCACAACAGTATTGGACAAAATACCCGACAGACCAGACTTTTTGTGTTTTTCATGGGTGTGATGCGTATCTCCTTCAGGCCAATCAATTACATGCCATTTTGCTTCGTTCACTGCACCCTCCAACATAAAAGGGAAGGCTGTGTCAGGATGAATATTGGCCAGCTCAGCTTGTTCTGCAATAAATGTTTCCAATTGCTCTGATGTTGTTACTGTTTGAGGTACAGAAACAGTTTTCCATCGCTTAACCGATGAATAGACAAACAAAGCAGCATTGGCGTCAGTCGTTTGACTAAGCATAACACTACTGTCTACAACAGAAGAAATGTAGAAAGCTCCGTTGATAATGGTAATCTCTCCTTTTAAATCCTCAACAGCACCCAGCCCATAAAGGTGAGGTGTTTGAGCATAATCATGCAGGTCGGCCTTAGCAGAAAGGTCTCCCTTCATCATAATGTTTTTCAACGCTCCGGAGAATTTTACAGAGGCATTGTGTTCCTTAACGGGAGATTGACAACGAACAAATAAAAAAGCCAACAAGTAGAGATAGACAATGGGGTTTACAGAGGGAATAACAGTGCGCATAGGGTTTCAATGTTTAGTTTGCGAGCAGTTAAAACAGTTAATTGGGTGTAAAAATATGAAAACCCAATTCAAAAGAACCGGGTTTTCAAGTTTGTCGATCATCAAAATTCATTGCCGTTTCAACCTATTCGTGTGTTGTCGCGGTAATGGTAAGAATGTGAATGAATTAGATTACTTTGATGCTTTACCAAATGTATGAAAAAATGTATTCCATTGGAAATCAAATTCTGATTATGGGTGCACTAAAGCCGTGTAAGTGCTATTAATCAACGTAAAAGGAATGAAAATAAAAAAAGCGGGTTCTAATCAACCCGCTTTTTGAGACAGTACCGATAATAAGCTTACTCGTGTGTCAATTTAGAATAATAAGCTTCTCCGGTAGTGGTTGTAATGCGGAGCAAATAAATCCCTTTTGGCAGTTCGGGAATTGTAAAAGTCACTGAAAAATTCCCGGGGAAAAGCTGCTCGCATACCACCTGTCCCCTGATTGTATACAGTTCAATTTTTTGAATTGTGGCATTGTTTTGAAGGTCTACTGTTAACTGGTTGGTAAATGGATTAGGGTATACCTTTAATTCATTGCTAGCATTTAAATCGTCCATACCAGTAACCACTACAGTGTGGCAACCAGAAGTATCTGCACATCCGTTAAATGAGAACTCTACCGCATAAGTACCTGTAGCATTAGGAGTATAGCTGTTATTTGTTTCTCCGCTAATGGGTAGGTAATCCGGGCAAGCTAACCATTGGTAAACTGCTCCTGTTTGTTGTGCTGTAAGCGTACCGGCAGATAAAGTAACCGTTGTATCAATAGTTGTCAGCTCAACAACAATTACAGCGCTACTGTCGCACCCATAGTTTGATGTTAAGTTTATGGGATAAGTACCAGCCGTAGAAATATAGCTTCCATCAATCAATACGCTGTCTCCCGGACAAAGGCTCACAAAAGAAGTGTCAGGTATAGAATCGAACGGATAGAAGCTCAACTCTACCATGTGCAAACTATCACACCCGTATGTTGATGTGTATAATTCGGTATACACTCCCGGATTGGTTTCATAGTTTCCGCCAATTAAAGCGCTATCTCCCATACAAATACTCACAAAAGAAGTATCTGGAACAGAATCAAACGGGTAGAAACTCAACTCTACCATGTGCAAGCTATCACATCCATAAATTGAAGTGTACAACTCCGTATACACTCCAGGGTTAGTTTCATAGTTTCCGCCAATCAAAGCACTGTCGCCCATACAAATCGTTACGGAAGAAGTATCCGGAACAGCGTTATAAGGGTAGAAACTCAACTCTACCATGTGCAAGCTATCACACCCATAAATTGAAGTGTACAGTTCCGAATATAATCCGGGATTGGTTTCATAATTTCCATCAATCAAGAGGCTATCACCGGGACAAATGCTTACAAGCGATGTATCCGGAATAGAATCATAAGGATAGAGTGTTAAATGGATTACACTAATACTATCGCAACCCGATGTGTTTTGTGCATTTTCTACATAATAGCCCGGTTGATCTACATAGTTACCATTGATCAAAACGCTATCTCCATAGCAAATAGCCGTATTAATAGTATCGGGTAGTGAAGAAGAATTTGTGTCTAGAACATACACCGGTAATATCATAGTATCTGCCACATTAGGGTTGCATGAGTTGATAGCGACCAATCTTGAAAAGTACGTTCCCGGACAGTAGTAGGTGTGCGATGGATTGTTGACATGAGACGAAGCTGTGCTGTCTCCAAAAAACCAGGTTAATGAATCAGCATTGTTGCTGAGGTTGGTAAAGTTTACCGTAGAAGATTGTGTAGCTGAATCGTAATACACTACAAAAGGTTGGTAGGCGTATAATGCTTGTGGGGGGACGCATTGCACAGTGTCTTTGAACAACACTTCTGTAATTACTTCCTGATTTCCGGCTATACTTCCTTTGGCTTGTAAAACAGCCCCGGCATGGTTGGGGTCAAACCATTTATATTCTACCTGGAAGGTGTGTGTGGGAACCACATTGGTATCGATAAAAAGGGTATCGAAACGCTCAACAATCGTACGCATTTTCAATACACTGTTAAATGTATCGTAAGGTGTGATTAATGTTCCCCAGCCTTCAACCGTATTTCTGCGGATGGCATTTCTCGATTGTTTTACAGGAATTCCATAAGAATTGAAATCCAGCACCAAACGGCTTGTCGAACTATCTGCCTGATTGTACGTTAACGGAAATTGATAAATCGAGTCTTTG
Source organism: Crocinitomicaceae bacterium (assembly GCA_002705995.1). Lineage (GTDB taxonomy): Bacteria > Bacteroidota > Bacteroidia > Flavobacteriales_G > Salibacteraceae. The sequence continues at coordinate 14,780 of PAJI01000011.1, forward strand.
TCTTCAAATTCAGAAGTTATGGTAAACGGAATATTCCCAAAAACGATGGTCATGCCTAACATAGCATTTTCATAAGCACCTCCCGAAAGTTTATAATGATTGGTGGTGTTCTGAACACTGATAATGCTGGTGTTCAAGGAATCAAATGAAATGCGCGCCACATTGGTCAACTGATCAAAGTGAGCTTGGCAGCTCATTACATAACCGTTAGACAAACACCAGTTGTTTTTGTAGCCGCTGGTGTTCGGATCAAAATAATTGTGTGTTACCTGATTGCTAAACGTAAGGTCGCTATAATCCCAAGTCATTCCCGATCCGGTAGAATCAAAATTGAACGAATCAACCGTTACGGTAAATTTGCTGTAGAGCAAACTATCGCCCGCTTGAAAGAAATGACTAGAGTCATAAGTAACCTGAGCCGTTGAAGTGAACGTTAATAACCCAAGCATTAAAACAAGTAGTAAGTGGGGCTTAAAACAGTAGCATTTTAGCATAATAGGGAATTTTGAGTTCGTAAATTGAGTATTCTATCTTACGGAGGTAAAACAAGCTAAACCGTTACTTTTTTTAAGTGTATACCAAGGTGAGTTGACAATATCGCAGGTTGAAATGCGGTATTGAAAAGATGAATTGAACAGGTGGTTACCGAGAAGATTTATTGATGAGATATGACCATCTTTGAGTCGAATAGATCCTTGAACTTCAAAACAATTGTTTGATTTATGGTAGAATATAAAAGGCTGGTATTCGTAATGTTTTTATTAAGTGCGTTTGCTATTAGTAGTTGTAAGCATAATCAGAAAGAGCAGATAAGCGAAAAGCAACTGTCACCTTACGATGATGTGATTAATGAAATGGTACATTCAGCAGATATTCAATATTATTCAGCTTTCGTCCCAGAACTAAGGGGTAAACGGATAAGAAATCTTTTGTCGAATTTGAGGGATTGTATAGATGATGATTATTCAAGTGATAGTCTGTTGTTCAAAGCCTATTTGGAAAATTTTAATCGGTTAGAGCAGCATTTGAAGAATAAGTATGGTTTACCTATTGAAAAATCGGTACACAAACTTTTGAAAAAAGTAGAGAATAAATTCTATGAACAGCCAAGAGAAGTTCAGTTGAATTTATTGAAGCTTCATTTTAGTAGTACATGCACAGCTGTAATTCCAATTTTTCACCATGACTATTTAGCACTGGATAGCATTAGTTTTTTACCAAAAGTAGTAGGAGATAGCGTTCAGTTATTACCTACCGTTTATAATTCAAAATCATACTGGGGAGTGACCTTAGATGAGGTTCCATATCAACTTTTAGTAAACCATATTGTATTGCCCAAAGCAGAATATGAGGCAGCTAAAGAAAGACATATTTCAATGCATGAAATTGTAGGAGTTGGGGAGGATTATCTCAGAGAATTTGACCTTCCACCAGTTGAACAGTAGATAGATAATGGCAAACTACATCTACATCATAAGTGGCTTGGGAGCCGATGAACGTGTTTTTCAGCGGGTGAACTTTGGGGGTTATACGCCTGTTTTTTTGCAGTATATTCCGGCAGTAAAAGGAGAAAGTATTGCTCAATATGCCCAACGTTTATTGCCTCAGATTACCACACCCAATCCCATTTTAGTGGGAATTTCCTTTGGAGGAATTATAGCCATAGAACTTTCTAAACTTATTCCAACTCGTGGACTGGTATTGCTGGCTACGGCTAAAACCCGGGCTGAAATTCCATTTTATTTTAGAATGTTAGGCCGGTTGCAATTGCACCGTTTATTGTCACCTCGATTGATGAAAAGTAGGTTTCACCTAAAAGGCACTTACAAGGTGTTTGGCATTTCGGAAACCGAAGACAAAGCCATTTTGCACCAAATTTTGGAAGACACAGATCCAGCCTTTTTAAAATGGGCGATCAATGCCATTGTGCATTGGAACAACAAAACGTTGCCCACACATTATTATCATTTGCATGGAGAGAAGGATCGTATTTTTCCCAAGCAGTTTGTTGCGGCTACAGACTGGGTAGCAGCAGACGGACATTCGTTGCCTTTAACATCGGCAGAGAAAGTAAGTCGGTGGATGGTAGAGAAGTTGAATCAAATTACAGCAGATGAGGTGGAAGTGTAATCGAACAGTTCTGTCTATAGTTGTGCTGACAGCCGTTTTATTCAGCGCTGTTCCTATTGTGAAAAGAAAATTGTAAAGTGAAATGAAACAGAAATTTACAGGATCTCTTTTGATGCTCTTGGCGAGTTTATTTTTTATCGCAAAACCATTTTATGGTGAAGCCCAAAAAATCAATGCGTATTTAATTCCCGGCATGGGCACTGATTACAGAGAGTTTCATCGGTTAGATTTTTCAGAAACCAATTATATCCCCCATTTTATTCAGTTGGTCGATTACGACACGTGCAAAGGACTCGATGATTATGCACACCTTTTGGCTACTCAAATTGATACCACAGAGCCGTTTGTAATTATAGGTGTTTCAATGGGAGGGATGCTGGCGGTTGAAATGACGCAGTTTCTTCATCCCGAAGGTGTTATTTTGATCTCTTCGGCCAAAGGAAAACAAGAAATTCCGTTTCGCTATAAATTGGGTAGAGTATTCCCGGTGTATCATTTAATTACGGATAAAATGTTGGCGAAAATGGCCAATCGTCCGAAGACGTTTGAGTCAATCGATCGTCCGGAAGACCGAGAAGTGTATAAAAACATGTTGTTAGCTACTGGTGCCGATTTCTTTGTGTGGCAAATGAATGCCATTGTCCACTGGAAGTTTGATATGGAAGAGCTCAAAACACCGGTGTATCACATTCATGGAGCTAAAGACAATGTGTTGCCTTTGCGCAAAGTGGCAGCCGATGTGGTGGTTGAAAATGGTGATCACAAAATGGTCATCAACTATCCCGATTTGATGATTGAATACATAAATGCGTTTCACTGAGTTAGATTAATTACTTTCGAGTAACGATCAACCTTTGTGAAAATTATGAAAATTACACGCTTCACTTTTCTCCTCATTTGCTGCTTTTGGGGTGTTGAACTACAGGCGCAAACCGGATATAACACCAATGCCATTCCGCTTGGAAACAAAGAATCTTTAATGGGCAATACCGGAACAGGAGGAGTCGCTTCTGCCGGTGCAACGTACTACAATCCGGGAGCATTAACTCAATTGGAAGGTTCATCCATTTCGTTATCAGGGGCGGCTTACACGCGGTTTGAATTTGCTGCTAGTCCGTTTTTTAAACAAGGCGATACCGAGTTAGATTATCAAGGTCAAGGGTTTCAGAGTATTCCTACAAGTGCTGTAATGCTAAAATCTTGGAAAAACTGGCGATTGGGTTTTTCGGTACTCATTCCTATGAAGTTTAAGTACGAAGGAGTAGAGAATTGGTCGCCCGTGTTGTATGGAGAACGATACGATATTGAGGTAGAGCAAAGCTACGAAGAGCAGATGATGCTTATCGGGCTTTCGGCAGCCCGCAAGTTGAATGATAAATGGTCGGTGGGCGTTTCTGGGTTTGCTCAAGCCTATTCGCAATATTCGAGCATTAAAACAGAATTTCTTTTGGAAGATCAATATGAAGTTTCTTCCTCACGTGAGAAATATGCGCCTTACAGTTTACGCTTTATTGCCGGAGTATTGCGCGAAGAAGAGCGCTGGAGTGTAGGCGCAAGTGTATCTTTTCCTGATATTTATATGTCTGGAAAAGGAGATTATAAAAGCACTTTGGCTTCTGGTACAGATTCAACATCAAGTTATTTGGAAGTGATCAGTTTTTCGGGGGAGAAAGCACACGTTCAAAATCCATTTGAATGTAGAATAGGGGGCAATTACAAGGCCACTGAAAAGTGGAAAATAGCCGTTGATTTTGTGTATACCACACCCGTAGAATACAATGTTTTCGATTATCCGGAATACAACGAAACCCATAAATTGACAGAAACGTATCGTTTTAGCTTAGGCAATGAAATTCAGGTGCAAGATGATGTGTATGCATACCTGGGAGCTTCGTATGTTCCCACACCTACTTCAGATGCAAATTACGACAACCGTTACAGCTTTTTCTCAGCAACTACAGGATTTCGGAAAGTAACCGAGCATGTAGAAAGTACCATTGGTTTGTTTTATGCAAAAGGGAGCGGAAAAACAGATTCGGGCTACGGGTTTACAACAGAAGAGACCTTTGTGTACTATGGGGTTTTCTTGGGGACAAGCTATGTGTTCTAAAAAATTAAAGCCCGCTTTAAGCAGGCTTTAACACTCAAAATTAAGCATATATATCAGGCAAAAGCACCGCCATCGGCAGCGATCGCTTGCCCTGTTAAGAAGCTCGATTGGTCTGAACAGAAATACAAAGCAATGTCTGCAATCTCTTCAGGTTGTCCCATGCGTTTCATGCGTTGGTGATTGATCGCCTTTTCGCGCGCTTCGTGGTTTTCGGCTAAGTTTCTTCTTCCGTGCATCAACATGGGCGTTTCAATGGCTGTTGGACAAATTGCGTTAACGCGAATGTTTTGTGTGGCATATTCAATAGCTGCCGTTTTTACCAAGCCTACAACTCCGTGTTTTGAAGCCGCATACGGACTGTTTTCTGGCTGACCATACAAACCCGCAGCAGAAGAAACACACACAATGTTTCCGCCTCCGTTTTTAAGCATTTGTGCAGCTTGATACTTCAAACAATACCACGTTCCGGTAAGGTTTACTGCAATTTGATGGTGCCATTGATCTTCAGGATATTCATGCGTTGGTTTTGAAGTGTTTCCAGCTACACCAGCCACATTTACTGCATAATCTAAACGTCCAAAATGCTCTACAGCAGCGTTTACCGAAGCAATTACATCATCGCGTTCTGCAATGTTGCATTTCACAAAAACTGCTTCTGTTCCCAAAGCTTTGATTTCTTCTACCGTTTGACTGCCCAATTCTTCATTGATATCAGTGGCAATTACTTTTCCACCTTCTTTGGCAAATGCAAGTGCGGTTGCTTTTCCAATTCCGGATGAAGCCCCGGTAACAAGGCATACTTTATTTTCAAATCGTTTCATCGTGTCTATTTTATTTTTCGACTGACTTCTAAGCCGCTACCAATGGGCAAAAGCACAGATTCGAATTGTTGAGTTGAGTGAATGTATTCGCGATAAGCTTCAGCATCTTCTTTGTGATGCGAAGGGTGAATAATGTTGTCTGCAATGATGTAAGCTCCCACCGGAAGTTGATCGATGAGGAGTTTGATACTAGGAACGTAAAGTTCTTTCCAAACATCAATAAACACAAGGTCGTAAGGTTGGTGATCGGTGGTTAAATACTGCAACACGTCAGAGCAAACAAAATCAATGTAATCGCTCAGTTGCGCTTTTTGCATTTGATGCTCGGCATAGTTCGATTTTTCCACATTGATCTCGATGGTTGTGACTTTTCCATTGGTGTGCGTTACAGCATCGGCAAGCCAAAGTGTGCTGTAACCATATGATGTTCCAATCTCCAATACCTTTTGAGCATTCGCGGCCAAAATCATGGAATGGATAAATTCAGCACCCGCTTTGCCAACAGGCAATAAAAAGTCATCGCGTTTGGCCATGCCTTCTTCTGGCGAAAGCTGTTGCATACGAAATTGTTCTTCGAGCATACGCAGCTCATAGTGTTCCAAAACACTTTGTATTTGGGGGGTAAATGCTGTCATTAGTTTCCATCGCTTATGGTGGTTCCACCGTCAATAATGAGGTTCTGTCCGGTAATGAATCCACCGGCTTTTGAGGCGAGCAAGAGCACCATTCCGGCTACTTCATCTGGTTTGCCAAACCTGCGAAGAGGAGTAAGGGCTTTGCGCTTTTTAGCAGCCGTTTCGTTGGCCGCAATCGGAGCGGCAAAATGGGTTTCAATAACGCCCGGTGAAATGGCATTTGCCCGAATGTTATCCGGACCATATTCAACGGCAATGTTTCTAGCCATTTGTGCCAATGTAGCTTTCGACATGCCGTAAAGTCCTAGTTTTTTATTTCCTCTTACTGAGGATAAACTGGCGAGGTAAATAAGAGCACCATTTTGCTGTTGTTGCATTTCAGGAATCACCATTTGGGTTAACCACAAAGCACTTTCTACATTCAGCGCAAAGGTTTTATGAAGGTCAGCTTCTGTAATGTCCGTTAAACTTCCTTCGATGGCAATTCCGGCACAAGTGACCAAAATGTCTACCGTTCCAAAGGTGTTTCGGGTAAACTGGTGCAATTTTTTGAGGTCACTTTTCAGCGATGCATCACACTTTAAGGTGGCAAACTGAAATTGGTGTGCGGTAAATTCTTTGTGTAAACTTTCGAGGGCGGTAAGGTTAAAATCTGAGATGACTACTTTGGCTCCGGCATTGGCCAACTGAAAAGCTGTGGCTTTTCCCATGCCAGATGCTCCCCCTGTGATGAGGGCCACTTTATTGTGTAGGTCAAACAGATTGGGCGACATTTCGTTTTCGTAAAATTAATTGGGTTACAAAGGCCATAAAGACCAAGGTTAGCATCGAAATAAGCATTGGAATGGCTGTTCCGTCTTGGAAAACGCCCAATGTTGAAGTAACAATAGCACTTAACGCCATTTGTGTTGCACCCATTGATGCAGAGGCACTTCCGGCATTGGTTTCAAACGGTTCTAAAGCTTTGGCCATAGCGTTGGGCGTAATCATCGCCAAGCAGAACATAAAGGCACAAACGCCAATGATCATATTCTGCACGGTAAATGCGTAATTGGCTACGAAGAATAGACCTCCCACAATGAACAATTGGATAAATGAAGCTGTAACAGCAATGTTTACCGGGTCGAACCTGCGGAGCAATATTCTGTTGAATTGACTGCCCACCAAAAAGCACGAAGCTGTTCCGGCAAACACCCATCCGTAATGTTGTTCGGTAAGCCCCAATACATCCATAAAAATGATGGAAGAGCTGGAAATCCACGAGAATAATATGCCGCTGGCAATGGCTACAACAAAGGCATAACCATAGAATCCGGGAGTTTTAATGACTTGTACGTAGTTCTTTGCCACTTTAATGGGACGCAATGAAACGCTACGGTTGGGCTGTTCTGTTACGGGTAAGAAAAAGTAGAGCGAAAAGAACAGGGCTACGGCTATGATGGCCAAAAAGAAGAAGATGGTTTGCCAGTTGGTATATTTTAAAATGATGCTGCCTAATGTTGGGGCAATAATGGGTGCAATTCCCATAATTAATACCATTGTAGAAAATACACTGGCGGTTTTGTTGGGTGGGAATACATCTCGAACGGTGGCTTTACTTCCTACCGAACACATGCTGATGCTGAGGGCTTGCAAAAAGCGAACAAAGCACAACAATTCAATGGTGTTGGCCCAAGCGCAAGCAATGGAAGCAACGGCATAAATGCCCAAAGCAATCAACATGGGCTTTTTTCTGCCGTAACGATCCAGGATGGGACCGTTGATCAATTGACCAATGCTGGCACCTGCAAAAAATGCACTCAACGACCATGAGATTAATCCGATTTCGATGTTCAGATCACTGGCCATCGCTGAAAAAGCCGGCAAGTATAAATCTGTCGAAAAAGGCATTAACCCATTAAGTGTTCCCAGTACCACTATAATTGTTGTTGTATTGATTTGATCTCCAGTCACCTGCTTAGATGCCGATTGATTTGTTGTATTTTCCACGTATTGTCCTCTTTAATCAGTACTTGATTCTCTGACCCAAAAGAGCGCAAATTGTTTAAACTATCTGTCGTAATCCATTTAAAACTTGTTATGGCGTAATAAGGAGAGGTGTGAATTTTGACTTCTGCTGTATCGAATGTTGAAGCAGCTGAATGTTGATAAAGTGTAGCTGTTGCTTTTGCAGGAGAAAAAGACGTTCCGTTTTGTATTAGAAGCAGAGCGTCATTTGTAGCAAATAGGGCATCGTTTTCAATTGCTTTATTGGCTAGCGTTTGGCTGATGTAAGCATTGAATGTTGCACGCACTTCTTCTGTTTCATGCTTTTCGTCAAAAGGTTGCATTTCACCCGGAGGTGGAGGAGGTATGCTTATTGCAGCTCTAACTTTGTAGGCTAAAGCCACAAACGGAGGTAACTCTAAAATGCCACCGATGAAGAGGATTGCAAAGCCTACGAAGACGATTTTTAATTCTTTGCTCAACGCCTTTTTTTGAGGTGGCTTGGCATAACTCGTAATCGATTTCCAGTTGTTGCTGATGTGAAATACAGCAAAACCAAAGAAGCCCAACCCAAACAATACGTGTAGGGTTTGAACCGGATGCCATTGGTCTAACCCCAACCACATGAGTAATCCGGTTAGGCCGAGTATGGAAAAGCAAAAGGCTATGGTTAAACTGACAATGGTTTTCTTCTTCATGGTATCGTCTTTAATGTTATCTCCAATGAATCATTTTTTGTCCTGCAACCGGACTTTTGAAAAAGGGAATTCTGGTTCCGCGCAAGCTGCCTAAATACACCGTTTTCATGTCTGCACCACCAAAACTTAAACTGGCCATCCACGGGCAAGTTGGCCCTTGTGTTGCGGCAAGTATATCTGGCGTTACGGCTTGATTTTTATAAGCTTCAAAGAGTACTTTTTTGGTTTCCGGATCGCTATCGTCTAAAATGGTTACGATTTCTCTATCGGGCGTAATTGCAATCAATTGATCGGTAAAAATGAGCGTTACCCACAGGTTGCCATAGGTGTCAAAAGCAAATCCATCGGGGAAACCGGGCAATTCCATAAAGACTTCACGGTCGTATAAATCGCCATTGGGTTTTACGCGCATGCGCGAAATTTTCCATGCAGAACTTTCTACAATGTAGAGCCACTCTTCGTTATCGTCAAACCTAATTTCGTTTGTGCCACAGAAACCTTCGGCTACTATGCGTGTGCCATTTTCATCCATCAAAGCCACATAACCATCTTCTAGTCGGGTATTGATTTGATCGTTCCATGGTTCTTTTTGTGTTGTAACCGTAAACCAAATTCTGCCTTTTGAATCGCGCAATGGAAAGTTGGTTTTTCCCAGCGGTTTGCCGTTGAGTTCAGTCAATAAGGTTTCCATTTCACCTTCGCGCGTCATGCGTTCCATTTGGTTGGTTCCCCAGTTGGCGATGATGAAATTGCCTTCTTCGTCAAAACAAACGCCATTGGGCAAAGAGCCTTGTGCGGTAATGTAGCGAGCTTCGTCAGCGGCTTTATCCATCGGAATACCACTATTGTCGTCTACTTGTTTCGGATTGATGATGGTTTGCTCTCCATCGTGCGTCATGCGCACCAATCCGCCACGTGCATCAGCAGACCAAACTGTTCCGTTGGGTTCGGTTAAAATGCATTCCGGACGTTGAAGGCCTTTTCCTAAATATTGAATGGTTGAACGATCTAGTTTCCAGTTGTATAGCGGATTGTTTTTGTCTTTTATTTCCATTGTAATTAGTTGATCTTCTGTTGAACATAAGGGACTAATTCAGCTTTTGTAAGGCCGTAATTGAATACGTTTTTCATGGGAGGAGGTCCTGGCATTGCACCCTCTGGCATAGCTTCTTTAATTGAATCGGGTAGTGGAGGAAGTGCCGAAACGCCCCAATAAAAATTAGGGTTGCTCACGTGCAAACGATTGATCAATGTTGTAGCTGTTTTGATGGTAATGGTGTTGATTCCTGCTTTCACAAAGGCAGAAATGTCTAGTTGACTGTTTAGCGGATCAATGGCTGTGATTTGATGTCCGTTGATTTCAACCGCAGTGATCATATCGTCTAAATGTTCGAGTTGAAGGATTAGACCATCGTTCTCAGACCAATTGGTCGGCAATTCAAATTGAGAAGTGTAATGGCCAATTCCCGAAAGGTGAGCACTGCTGTCAACTCCGGCTTTTTGTAATTCAGCTGCGGGCATGTCCATAGCACTCCACGATTGAAGTGTTACTTCACCAACATGAAGTTCGGTTACTTTGGTTGTGTAAGTTTTAGCATTGGCCTGAGCAGGCCCAAAACTTTCGATGTTTAACTCCCAGCTGTCAAAAGCAATGTTCTTTTTCGGTTTGTTGAGTTTTACTGTTTGGGTTTCTCCGTTTACTTTTTCAATATTGAATTTTCCTGCTACAGTTGAATATGCCCAAGCATTTCCATCGGCTCCAGCGTGAATTGGAACTGTTGAAGAAGTATAGAAAACAGGAGCTTTACCAACTACCGAAGGATCAAGTAATGCAATAATTTTGGCTTCAGCCGGAAGAAGGGCTAAGTTGATTGTTGTTGTATTTTGATCGTGTTGATAAACATAAATCGGAGTGATGGTTCCACTGTGCGCATCCAACAGGTAAGGAATACCTGAAGTTTGAAACGTAACTTCTCCTTTATAATCAGCATCGCCAGCATTGTAGATGAAACAATAGTTTCCATTTGCATCAGTTCTTGTTGCGGTGTGCAAAGGTGCTTTGTCATATGCCGTTCTGGGAGTAACCCCCAATTGATTAATCACAGCACTCAGTTCGTCTTCGGACTTTACTACACGAACGTTTTGAAAAATGGTTAATGCATTGATGTCTGAACTGCTTTCAACAGTTGGCAAAGCGCCAAAGAAAATAATCGGTAATCCTGCTTTTGCATTGGTGTAAAGCTGATTGAAAACTTCATTCGAAAGTGAATTCATGTCTTTTACCACTAACAATTGGTATGCAGGTCCGGAAGGGGCGAGTACATTGTTCTGAACATCCATTCCGGTGTAGAGCACTGTTTTTCTTCCGATAAAATCATAGGAATATCCCAATTCTAGCAGTCCGTTGAATCCCGTTGTGAAATCGTGATTTCCAGTAAGAATTGCAATGTCAACCAATGGTTTGCCGTATTGCAAAACAGCTTGCGTGCGGGCAATGTAGTTGGTAATGATTTCAACATCACTCCAAAACGCTTGTCGTGGCCCCCAAGGTTCTGCAAAAGCCGCTTGAAAAGGATGCCATCCCGGCCAAAAATCTTTGTTTCCAGATGGCTCAATAGGGTAGGCTGTTCCGTGAATCACCATGCGGTTTACTCCGGTTGAATAATTGGAATTCAATGTTTTCACAGCCGATTTCCAGTTTAGTTTATAACCGGCACCTAAATCTGCTAAAGCTTCGTCTGAAACCAGTTTTTTTCCGGCAACGTGAACACCACCGGCAATGTGTCTGAAATTGTCATCGCGATCAAAGAAGCCTAAAGATTCTCCTTCTGCAATGTCTAAATCTGCTGCTGCATCAGCCACTTCAACATAAGCACCATAAGGTTGAGCTCTGTAGTTGTAGTTGAATTCACGCGTCCATTTTTTGAGCGGAGCAACGTGTTCTTTGAGGTAAAGCTGATTTAACGTTTGGTGGTAATCGTCTAAGAAATTAGAAGTAGTGTTACCGCTAATTTTAAAGTGTTTTTGACTCCCTTTTGACGAAGCAATTTCGGGTAGGAAAGGAGTGAGGTTATAGGTTTTGTTGAGTTGAAATTGTTCTAACAAACCGTTAGACCACACGGGGCCTAAATAGTGTCCTTCAATAGAATCTTCAAAAATGTAGCCTCCATTGGCTTTCAAGAGTGCTAACAATTCAGGGTCGTTTAAAATGTGTGCTCTCCAATAGTTGATGAGCTCTTGGGTTCCGGCAGCACAGTAATAATCCAAAGCATACATTCCATCGGGCATTGGAAGGTTGATGATGCCCATTTCAAAACCGCTGAGTAGCTGTCCTGTTCCTCTTTGATAATAAGCGAAAACTACCCAATCTCCGGCTTTTAAAGAAGAACCAGACGCATTAGCCGTTAACGCTGGATAAAGCGATTCCGGAAGGTCAATTTGATACTGGTATTGCTTGTCGGCTAACTTGGGTTTGTCGCCAAAAAAAGTAGAGTTTTCGGGAATTCCGGCTGGAGTGTAAATATATTCTCCGGTCTTCTCATTGCGCTTTTTTGAGACAAACGCAGTAACATCTTTCAACGATGAAGCATCGAGTTCAATATCATCACCTTTAACGGTTTTTACTTTGGCTATACTGGCAGCAACAAATTCGTCTACAAACAAAAAATCATGTTGCCCCAGATCTTTTACTTTTTGCTTTGGAAGAGGCAATGTAGAAACGCCTGTTTTTGCCGTTTGGTAAGCAAAAGACATTTCTTGTGCGGTAGCTCTATCGTTGGGGTCAACCGTGTTGAGTGATGGTGGCCAGTGAGCAGAAATGGTGAAGTCAACCGTAAATTTTCCGGGTAAATCAGCCGCTTTTTGCAAGACCAATTTCATTAACTCATTCCACTTTTCCGTACCCCAACCCGATGCACGCGGATCAAATTCGGTATGCTGCGGTACCATCGCGATTTCAACACCGCCAAATCCTTTTTGATAGTATTCNTGCAATTGTTTTTCGATGAGTGCTTCGTCTGCATCAGCAGATGGAAACCACCAGCGCAACATGNGNTTATTGTCTAACTCAGGATGTTGAAACGTTTGAAATACGGGAACAGTGGGAATCTCTTGGGCATTNAGTGTAANACCAAANTTTCCTAAGAAGAAAAGTGATAGTAAATANGNTTTGAATTGTCTTTTTNTCTGGAGCATTGAAAGGAGTTGAAAACGGTTTGCTTAATAAGGTTCTATNATTTCGATAAGGTTACCGGTATTGTCGCGGATAAAAGCCATCATGGCATCTTTGGGTGGACTTTNTACAGGTCCCATCACTACATCTACACCATTTTGTTTGTAGCCTTCAATTAACTCGNCCAGATTTTCTACGTAAAAGCAAACATGCTTTGTCCCCTGCAATTGCAAATCGCTCAACGGACTTTTACGCGCTTCTTCCAAAGCAATGGTTTCTGTGTGTTGAAACAGCTCAATTCTAAATCCATTCATTTCTAAAAAAGCAATTTCCACCTTGATGGGAGGAAATGCTTTGCGCCACTCGAAAGTGAATCCTAATTTTTCTTGATACCATTGAATGGATTCGTCTAAGTTGGCTACGCTTAAGCCAACGTGGTGGACATGTAATCGTTCTTTTTTCACGCTTCTTGACTTGCAAATTCATTGGTGTTCAATAGGCTTTCATCTTTGCAGAGGTAACTGTGAAANGTACCGTTGGGATCGTATTTTTTTCTGATCTCTAATAACTTTTGATAGTTCTCATTNGAGATAAACTTGCGTTGATGAGCNGTAAAATCAGAATCGCCTAAGTATTGTCCATGTGTAACGGGTTCAATGTTTTCAACTTGATCGCGTACCCATTCTTTGCANCGTTCATCGTCTTTTTCATCTTCCCAAATGGTGTAAATCGCCATGTAAATGTCGGTTTGCATAGAGAAAGCCATATCTGGNAACGGNCTTAATGGCGCCATGCTAAACCAAAGCGTAAATGTTTTTNCTGTAGGAAGATCNGTAAANGAAGGNGCAACTGTAGCTGAAACNTCTTTTGGAGCACCTTCTAGCCAGGCATTGGTNACTGCCCAACGGTGTCCTTCCGGATTGTTTTCCAATTGCACTCTGCATTCTTCTTCAATGGAAGTGGGAACACAGGTTTTGTGCANTTTTGCTTGATCGATNTAAGGACATTCTTCAAAAGGAGCCAATGCTTTTTGAGCGCCTTCGGGAGTATCTTCAAANGCTAAGGCATGAACCACAATGCCAANACCAAAATCAAATGTTTTGCCAACCGCTACAATTTCAACGGTATCGGCAACGGTGTGGTGCATGGTTTGTAACCACTGCAAAACATCTTCAGTAATTTCTTTNGGATAAATGTATGTGCTGGCCGATAATGCTTTAGGATAAGGACGTGTTTTCAAATGAAACTTTGTCACCACACCGAAAAATCCCGGGCCGGCTCCACGAGCNGCCCAGAACAAGTCGGCATTCTCGGTTTCGTTGGCACGAACCAATTCTCCGTTTGCCGTTACCACATCAATGGCAACAATTTGCTCTGCAGACCAGCCCCAACCACGGGCATTCCATCCTTGTCCGCCTTGCAACAAAAAGCCACCAATGCCCACAGTAGGGCAATGACCTCCGTTGAAAAACAGTCCCTTTTCCATTAAAAAAGGCACCAATTCACCACCGCCTTTAGTTGCNGGTCCGGCAGCAACAATTCCGGTTGATTCATCNAATTCGATTGAATTGAGGTGTTTGAGGTCTAANAGAATNCCTTCATCGCGAACGCTCCAAGCTGCCCAACTATGGCCACCGGCACGCATTGCGATCTTATAGTTATTGTCATTGGCATAGTTCACTGCTTCAACNACATCATTTTCGTCTTCAGCGAAGAATACAGCAACAGGATAACGCTTNGGTCTTCTGTGGTTGAAAATGCGACCTACGCGTGCTTCTTCNTATCCTTCATCACCCTTCCAATAAATTTGTCCTTTAAAATTCATGCTTTTGNGTTCGTTTGTCTGTTACCATTTAGATGCGCCACCGTCTATGGGGAAATCAGCAGCTGTAACCCAAGTAGATTCGTCAGAGGCTAAGTAAACAGCNGCATAACCGATGTCTTCAGGCGTACCGATTCTTCCAATCATGTGTTTTTCATTCAGGAATTGTAAGCGTTCAGGGTCTTGTACTAAGTGATCTGTTGCAGCAGTGTGCGTTAATCCCGGAGAAATGGTATTGACTCTAATACCGTAAGGNCCTCCTTCAGAAGCCATTTGAATACTCATGGAATAAACNCCTCCTTTGGTGGCACAGTGTACCAATGCCGGAGAGCCTTTTAAAACCTGACGCCTGTTGGCCGATGAAAAATTGATGATACTACCTCCGTTCACCTTGAGGTATTTCCAAGCCTTTTGACACGAAAGGAATACGATGTCTAATTCACCGGCAATGCTTTTTTTCCATCCGGTTTCATAATCGAGTTCTTCAATGGGTTTAAAATCACAATAAGCAGCAGCGGTTACCAAAATGTGTATGCCACCAAAAGTGGTATTGGCTTGCTCCATCAGTTCTTCAACCGTTTTTTCANNGGTTAAATCGCCCGAATGGATTTCGAATGTTAAACCTTCTGCTTTAGCAATTTCTTGAGTTGCTTTTGCTGCTTCAGGATTAATGTCGCTGCCCATTACTTTGGCGCCTTCGCGCGCAAACATTAAGGCAATTCCCTGACCAATTCCGGCTCCGATTCCCGTTACAACGGCAACTTTACCTTCAAGTCTGTTATTGTATTGTTTCATTGTAATGTTACTTCGTATTAACTGATGGCAGATGATGTTTCTGCGGTAGTATTTTCAATTNTTTTTTCTTCTCTCGCTGNTTTTGCACTNCTTGTTTCTTTAATTCCAAGTGAGAGTAAGAATGCGATAAATGCACCTACGGCTCCTACATAAAATGGNGCATGTAAATNGTATTGATCGGCCATNATACCAGAAATGACAGGACCTAATGTTCCTCCGATAACTTCTCCGGTTAGAACAGTACCAGCCATTGCAGTTGCAGCATATTTATGTGGAACAGATTCTGAAGGAATAATNGCATCGAACAATGGCATATAGCCCATAGAACAGGTAAGGAGTACCAATAGAATTATTGTAGGCCAAAAGCTTAAATGGAGTGTTGCTGTAGTGATCGGAAGTAAAATTGAAGCCAGTGCGAAGAAGACAAGTGTTGGCTTTCTGCCGAATTTATCTGATAAAGCAGGAACAATTAAAAACCACAAGAAACAACCTAAACCGTAGAGTGTAAGGTAAGTTTGAAGTTCGCCTTGTTCGTAGCCCAATGTGCTGGTGAGGTAAAGTGGTACAAAACTGATGAAAGAGGTCATGTTGATCATGTAGAAAATACAGATTAACATGGTTANGATGATGTTGCGATTTTTGAAAATGNTCATCATGTCTTTGAAAGAAGGTTTTTTCTCAGCTTCTTCTTTTGTGTCTTCCTCAATTTTAGGAGACTTGATGAATTTGAAAATCAAGAAGGCAAGGACAAANCCNGGAATAGCCAATGTGTAAAAACCCCATTCCCAGCTATAGGCTACAGCTATTGGGATTAGGATAATCGGGGCAAGAACTCCAGACATTAANGGCCCCGANCCCTTAACNAATCCCATATTGAAACCACGTCTTTTTACNGATGATTGTGCTAAAACAATGGCTAAAACCAATGGAATTACNGGGCCTTCGGTGATTCCCATAATGGCTCTGATNACAACCAATGAAACGTAATCTTCNGCNAATCCTATTGCTAATGTTGCTAAAGAGAAGAGAATAACGAAAGCAATCAGCATNCGTTTTTTTGATCCNACGATGTCTGAAACACCTGAGAAAATCAAAGTTGAAAGTCCAAAGAAAATGGACAGAATTCCCAGAATCCAGCCACTTTGCGTGTTAGAGAGTCCCAGATCATCAACTACAAAGGGCATTAAGAATGTGAAGCTGAGTCGATCCATAAAGACAAGCCCAAACGTTAAGAATGAGATTGTGAGCATGGAGTTTTCGTAATTGAAATATTTTTTGAGCATTGGGTCTATTTTATTGATTGACTAGAGTTAAGCTGAGGGGAATTGAAAAGAGGGAGATACTGAATGCATCTCCCTTTGAATAGTTTAATAGCTGAACGTTTCGCTGAATGTTGCGTAAGGTTCAGGAAGTTTAGGGTACATTGTTGCTGCTCTTTCAGGAGAGTAAGCAGGGTATGAATATTNTGGCTCACTAAAGCCTTCGGGTAAATCGCCACGTTCNCCNGCTTCTGCACCGCCTTTATCGCTAAAGTCTAACCAGTCTCCGTTTAATTTAGGCGTGTAGTCATATACCATTTGCATGTGCCAGATTTTCCATCGGCCATCTTCTTTGATGAAGTCAACAGCATACTTTTCCCAGAAGAAAGTACCATTCGCTTTAGGCTTTTCTCCTTCAAGATCTGCCATAAGACCAATTCCTGGTGAGTACCACATGCCTTTTGCTGTTTTACCATCATCGGCAATAACAATAATTGGAGTTGTGTTGGTATGAATTACCCATTCGTAACCTGCACCAATGTTTTCTGGAGTGTTTTCAACGTCTGAGATTTTACTGAGTTTTTCTAGGGCATCTTTTTTACGTTGTTCNTTTTCTTCTCCGTANGCTCTTTTAATTGTAGACAATCCGTTCATTACAAAAGCNGGNCTNGTAAAACGAGCTGTTTTGGCGTTAGGGCCATCTGCAGCAACCCATAGGTCATTGACCTCTTTTAAGTTAATGGCCAGAGAGTGATAATAAGCATGGCGGCTCATTACATTTTGCACTTCCCACATNGCTAAAGCTTTTTCACCNGCTGATATTTTTTGAGCAAANGATGAAGAGCAGATCAATAGTGCTGCTGCNAGTGCAATGAGGTTGAGTCTTTTTGTGAATTTCATAATGTTATTTCTTTTTGGGTTAATTGATTTGATCTTTATTGAGGTGGGCCGTATGAAAANGTTTCAGAGAAGGTGGCGTAGGGTTGTGGAAGTTGAGGGGCTATTCCTTGAACTGTAGTTGGACTCCAAGATGTGTAGTTTTCAACTTCAATGTCCCAATGTGCTATGGGCATTGCAGCTTCTTCCTCTTCCTGATTTCCTTCACTACCGATAGGTGCTTCAGTTGGAGNAGGGTTTAGGTTCTGTCCCATTCCGGTCATAAAATCGGTTAANACCAAGATGTGCCAGAATTTCCATTCGCCATTTTCTTTAATGAAATCTACCGCGTAGCGTTCCCAGAGCCAAAGGCCGTTAAAGTTTCCGGCATTGTCCGTCATGGCAAGAGCACCAGGTGTATACCAAACACCTTTNGCNGTTTCTCCATCTTCGGCTACTTCAATGATTGGTGTAGTTGTACTGTGAAAAACAAATGTTCCTGCACCTAAATTTTTCTCCTCATTGGCTAACTCCGGAAAAACTTTGCTAAGCTGCTCTAATTGCTTTTTACGCGTTGAAATATTTGCATCAACGTAGTAAGCTTTTACAGATTCTTGTCCAACCATAAAGCCTTGATTTTGACCCCAAGAGATGTCATTTCTTGTAGCGTAGAGTTCAAACTCAAGGTCGTTTCTACCAGCAGAATGGTAATAAGCTCTTTTACTCATGAGCTGTTGAATGGTGTGNATGTCTTTTTGCTGTTCAACCTGTTTCTCTAACGCAGACAGGCTTTCACTCTTTTCAGAGTGTTGGCCTGTACATGCGGTAAAGAAGGACGCTATAAGCATGAATAAAAACGGTGTACTTATCTTTTTCATGATGAGAATCTATTAATGCTGTTCAGCTTCAGGTTGTGGAGCATCACCGTCTTTCATTTTTTCAGACATCACTTTGTCGAATTCAACAAACTCGGCAACTGTAAGCGTTCCATCTCCNTTGATGTCAATACCATCTGGAGCTGGGTTTTTCTGGTAGTCTTCTAGTGTTACATAGCCTCTTCCTTTTTCAAACATGTTGAAAGAAGAAGGAGGAAGTCCTTTTCCTTCCCATTCCTCTCGGCTCATTTGTCCGTCTCCGTTGGTGTCAACCTCCTTAACAAACCCGGTCATATCCGGATTTGCTGAAGGAGTTTTTTCCTCTTTGTGTTCAGGAGTTTCTGNTGTGGGTTGTTCGGTTTGATGTTCAACTTTANCGGTTGATTGATCAGAGCCATTGTCACAACTCACTGCTATTGCACTCCAAGTGAATAGACAAATGAAAGTAAGAGGGCTTTTGAATANTTTTTTCATGTATGTGAATGTTTTAAAGTGTGAATTCAACGTTCAAACCATAGGTTCTTGGCGCGTTTATCAATCTTCTGTATGCAGGGTATACATAAGTTGTTTGTGCNTCGTTTTCAATGTTNTTTACCCAAAGGCCTACAGACCATTTGTGAGAAGCTGGTCCATATCTTAAGCTGGCATTGGTTCTGGTGTAACTGTCTTGGTAAGCTCCCGGAAGGTATTGTTCAGGAGTTACATAATAACCGGCAGAGATTTTACTGTTAATACCACCTGTTAAGATGTATGGGCCTACTTTAAAGCCTTGCTCAAAACCGATTGTTGTTACCCATTCAGGAGCATTTTGAATTTGCTTGCCTTCNANGTCANANTCGCCTTGATTTACGAATGGATTGTTGGGAAGTGTAGCTTCTCCATACTTAGCATCNAGGTATGTAAATGAAGCAATTAAGTTACCTCTGTTCCATGGAATTAATTCTAAGTCCATTTCAGCACCTTTGATGCTGGTTTTGCCNGCGTTGTGAATAACACTGAATTGAGATGTTTCGTCTCTGTCACCAACATTCAATGTTTGAAGGAAAGANTATTGATAGTTGTCATAGTCATAATAGAATGCAGAAACGTTCAGTTGTAAATGACTGTTGAAAAAGCGGTTTTTACTTCCGATTTCATANGCAATCAGTGTTTCGGGATCAAATGNAATAGAAGGAATTGTTGGTGAAATACCTCCTTGTTTGAANCCTGATGCTACGTGTCCGTAAAGCATATTTTGACGGGTAACATTGTACTCTAAACCAACTTTAAACTGNGTGCTTTCTTGCGTTTGTTCAAACGTGTATTCACCTGAAGACTCACCATCGACAATNATTTCATAAGTCTGTCCGCTATAGTCGCTACTGTAGCGTAAACCACCAGTGGCATGTAAATTCTCTGTNATTGAATAGGTNAGTTGACCAAAACCAGCTAATGTTTGCCCTGGTAAATACGTGTTAACTGTATTCAAAGGGTTTCCGTCTGTTGTTTGTAGNTCGCCAACTATTCCGTTAGGATTTTGATTTCCGAAATAGTACAATCCGGCTACATATTTCAACGGANCTGCACTTTTAGAAGCCAAGCGAGCTTCTGTAGAGTAGTAATAGGTTTCGTAATTTTGACTAGTATAATTTTCTGTTGTGTAAGTAGCACCTTCTTCAGTNTCAATTGAACCGAACAAGAAAGAGCTNAACAAATAGTTTTTACTTCTTGAATAAGATGGAAGTATTGTAAGATCTGCAAANCCTAGNTCTGCATTAACTTTTAAGCTAAATGTCTCTGCTTCACGGTTAATTTCACCGGGAACATGCTCGGGGTTATTAGACCAAGGATCATCNTGGTCACCACTCTTCACCCATCCGTTGGGGAAGCGGGNCACCATATTTCCGTCATCATCAGCATAGAAAAAATAGGGTGGTGGAAAATCAAGATTTCCGGCAGAACCATCTATAGGTACAGTATTAGCTCCTGTTCCTTTTTCGCGGTAGATATCGGCTTTCGCCAATACAGATATTTTTTTGGTAGGATTGTAGAGCACTTTTGCTCTGAATCCAACTTTATCTGAATTCATTGAACCGTCATCAATGTATCCGTCTCTTCTTTCTTGAAATGCAGCAATTCTAACGGCATATGAACTGTCAGTTGAAAAGTTAACAGCTCCTTCTGTTCTAAAAAGNTTGTAGTTCCCTACAGATTGGCGAATTGTTGTAGACATTTTGTTAATCTCAGGATCGTTGGTAATGATGTTGATCAAACCACCTGAAGCATTACGTCCGTAGAGTGTNCCTTGTGGNCCTCTNAAGACTTCCATGCGTTTTACATCATACATTCCAGACGTTACTGATTCTGTTCTACCTGTATACACGTTATCAACTAACATGGCAATTGATGGATCTGCAAAGGTTGGGTCAATAGAAGATCCCACACCTCTAACATAAACCTGCGCTCCCTGGGCTAATCCCTGAACTTCAACTCCGGTTACATTTTTAAGTGCTACATCAACACTGTTGTCTCCTTTTTCAGCAAGTTTAGCTCCACTGATTACGCCCATTGAAATTGGAGTCTCTTGTGCGTTTTCTTCTCTTTTCTGCGCTGTTACAGTAAATTCTTCGAGTGTAGTGTGATTCTCTTCCAGCGTGATTTTGAGCGGAGAACTTAGCGGAACGGTTATAGTAAAGTTTTTAGCTACGTATCCTACATAAGTTACATTTACTTCATAACTGCCATCAGCTACATCTTCAATGGTAAATTTTCCATCAAAATCTGTAGCGGCTCCTTTACTTAAGCTGGCAATGTATATTGATGCTCCAAACAACGGGTGACCATCCGTATCTGTTATTGTGCCGGAAATTTTCCTAGTTTGGGCAAAAATAAAACTACTTGAAAGGCATCCAATTAATAAAATTAATAGCCTTATGGATATAATTTTTCTCATAATTATCTTTTGTTTTTGAATGATATTAATTGACTGTTTTTTGTTGTTTATTATTGTGATAATAAAAGTACATTTATGTCAATTTTTTAGTGCTATCATTTTCTATTTAATACCATTCATTTTCAGTACATATTTTAGCGTAATCTTTTGGTGTTATGCCTGTTTGGTTTTTAAAGAAACGTGAGAAATTACTAGGGCTTTGGTCGCAAAGTTTGAATGCTATTTCGTGTATTCTTAAGTCAGAATATTTAATTAACATTTTAGCTTCTAATATGAGCATTTCACTTAGTAAATCATGTGATGTTTTATTGGTGCAAAATTTTACACATTTATTGAGGTAATTTGGAGAGATGTTTAATAAGTTAGCATAGTCGCTAATACTTTGGTAATCGTAAATGTGTTCAGAGAGTGCGTGCTTGTAACGTTCTGTAATTTCAAAAAATGCATTTTTTGATTTATGAGACTGGCTTGGTGTTTCTTTTCGCAGTGTTTCGAACAGTACCATAAGGTAAGATGAAACAAGTCTTTTGTTAGAGCTGGTTTCTTCGCGGTAAAGTTGTTCAATGTTTGAGAGAATGAATTCTACACGTTCTTGTGTGTTTTCAGACAGGTGAACAATGGGATTCGATTGCAGTTGAAAAAAAGGATATTGCATACTAAGGTAGTTCTTAGGCAAAAAGTCAAATATCTTTTCATCAAAATGACAGTAATAACCTTCTGCATCAACACTCATCATCTCATGCTCTGTTATTTGATGTGCCGGAAGAAAGAAGATTGTTCCAGCTCCAAATTCATAGGTGTTTAAACCTTTTGTGCGAATTGACTTTCCTTTTTTTAAGTAGACAAAATCGTGTAGTGTTTTGCGGTGAGGAGGGTGGTAGAAATGTTCTTTATCTTTTACTTCATCCAGTTTGTTGATGTGTAAATATTGATGCTTTACATTCGAAATATTGGGCTGCCAATGGTTAGACCTTGTATGAAACTGGGTCATTTGATTGGCATCAATAGTTGGTATTTTTTGTTGATTGGTCATGATTGAAAATTTAAGGGTGAATTTATCTTTTCATCAATGTCTGTTTAGGGATTATTGTAAAAGCCTTCCTCCGTCAATCGTAATGATTGATCCGGTTGTAAAGGTGAGTCGGTCAAACGTTGAGTATACGGCATTTGCCACATCATCGTTAATGGCAAATCGGTTGAGAGGGGTTAAGCTGCGTTGTGTCTCTAAAAAATCAGGATCAAAGCCTTTTGTGTATTCACCTTCAACGAACCCCGGTGAAACGGAAATGACCCTGATTTTTGGAGCAAGAGCTCTTGCGAGAGAACGAGTCATTGAGTCTAAAGCCGCTTTTGAAGCGCAGTAGGCAACGTTGCTGCCTACTCCAAATATGCCGGCAATAGAAGAAATATTAACGACCAAAGCCGTTTGTTCATTTGATTTTTCGAGTAAGGGTTGAAATGCCCGAATCATAGCAAACGAACCGCGGAAGTTCGTTTGCATAATTCGATCGATCCACTCGTTAGTTAATCCGGTTAAATTGTCATGAGCAACTGGTGTTGTAATTCCGGCATTGTTAACGAGTACATCCAGCTTCCCGTATTTTTCAATCACCATAGCTTTCAATGAGTCTATTTTAGCTTCGTCTGTGTTTGGTGCGTGAAAAATGGAATGATTTCCTGCAGGAAGTGTTTGAATAAAGTCTTCGGCTTTTTGGGCTTTGGAGTTGTACGTTACGATAATATCAAAGCCGTTATCGGCAAACTTTCTTGAAATAGCAGACCCTATTTCTCCTGCGCCACCTGTAATTAAAGCCGTTTTCTTCATGGTAGTAATTGTAATGCGATTATTGAGTTACCTCAGTTAATGATTTGTATCTGCGAACTCTGATGTCTGCTTGTTCTTTATGGCCTGCAAAATTCTCAAGAGCACATAGTCTAGAACAGTATTCGCCAATCATAGCACTGGCATCTGGTGTTTTTACTTCTTGGTAAGTACATGTTTTTAAGAATTTACCTACCCACAGACCACCGGTGAATTTTGCACCATGACGCGTTGGAAGAGTGTGGTTGGTTCCAATCACCTTATCACCATAGGCAACGTTGGTGTATTTGCCTAAAAACAATGCTCCGTAATTGGTCATGTGTTCTAGAAAGTAGCGCGGATTTTCAGTCATTACCTGAACGTGTTCACTGGCAATTCTGTCGGCTTCTTTTACCATTTCATCCAGCGTGTCTACCAGAATAATTTGACCATAGTCTTTCCAAGAAACTCTGGCTACATCTGCTGTTGGTAGCGTTTCAAGCTGACGGTCTATTTCTTTAAGGGTTTCGTAGGCTAATTCTTTGCAGTCTGTTAGCAAAATAGCCAGAGAGGTAGGGCCGTGTTCTGCTTGTCCGAGTAAATCGGTAGCGCAGATTTCAGCATCACTTGTTTTATCGGCAATAACCAACGTTTCGGTAGGTCCGGCCAATAGATCGATGCCTACTTTACCAAACAGTTGACGTTTAGCTTCGGCTACATAAGCATTACCCGGGCCAACAATCATGTCAACACCCTCAATAGTTTCTGTTCCCAGTGCCATTGCTGTAATGGCCTGAACGCCTCCGAGAATGTAAATTTCATCGGCACCACCTAAATACATGGCAGCTACTGTAGCTGCAGGAATTTCTCCTTTAATGGGAGGAGTGCAAGCAATTACACGTTTTACGCCAGCCGTTTTAGCGGTTAAAACACTCATGTGAGCAGAAGCAACCATTGGGTAACGTCCCCCCGGAACATAACAACCCACACTGTTTACAGGGATGTTTTTGTGTCCCAGAAAAACACCCGGAAGTGTTTCTACCTCTATGTCTTTTAATGCTGCTTTTTGCTGAAGGGCAAAGTTGCGGATTTGTGTTTGAGCAAACTTAATGTCTTTAATTACCTGCTCAGGTAGGCTATTGACAATTGTATTGATTTGGTCTTCGCTGAGTTTAAAACTGGCAGGAGACCATTTGTCAAACTTTTCGGAAAGCGCTCTAACAGCTTCATCTCCTTTCGTTTTAACATCTTCAATAATGTTTTCAACGGTTTCTCTTACTTTTTTGTCGTTGGTTTCTGCCTCAAACAGAGCAACCGCTTCTTTAATGATGTGCTTCATAATTTCAGGAAATTTTTACATAATGTTCTGCAACAGGTGCTGTATTGAAATAGGGGGAGAGCACTGCTCTCCAGTCTTTGAATAAATCTGATTGACGAAAACCTTTAGTATGATCTAAAAGAGTTCTCCATTTTACATGAAGAACATATTTCGTTGGCGTTTCTATGCATTGTTGAATTTCGGCTTCTATGAAACCTTCTGCACGTGAGATGATATCCAGTGCCTTGGCTTTAAAATCAGCCTCAAAAGCACTCTGTTTTCCTTCGATTATATCGAATGTTGCTAACTCAGTTATCATTGGTTTGTAATTGATTGATTGGGGGAAGTAATTTCTCTCTTTTGTATTGAAAGTGATTAATTACTTACTGAGACAAATATGACCAAAAAAACGTGAGAAGAATAATCTAAAAATGACTGTTTCTATTCAAAATCAATCATTTTTACGGATTAATGGAGGGTTCTTATCTTTAAAAGTACTCAGATGGTATATTGGTAATATAGGAAGGGGTATTTTTGAAATATGATGATTGAGGCGGGGTATAAATAGGAATTTGATAGTTTTTGAGGTGTTGTTTTCGTTTGAGAAAGGTGAAAACAAAAATAATATTTGATAAAAAAGGAATAAGCTATTCAAAATCGTGGAGAGGGAATTTGTGGAGTGAGTGTTGAATAAGGGTAAAAAATGTAGTGCAGCACATCTGCTACACCACTTTATTGATAAGTTCTCCAATTCCTTCAATTTCTAATTTTACGCTGTCGCCAGGTTCTAACGGTCGGTGGACAGAAAAGTTGTTTTCAATTAAACTTCCCCAGCCAACGGTTCCAGATCCTAAGATGTCACCAGGTCTTAATTCTACACCGTTTTCAGAGGCGCGCTCGATCATTTGTCCAAATGTGTAGTGAACGGTTTTGTAATTGCCAGAACAAATTTCCTGATCATTAATGTAAGCTTTCATTGAAATGTCAAAGCGTTCATCTTCAGTTGCATATTGTTCCATTTCGTCATAAGTGACAATGCAAGGGCCAATGGTGTTGGCGAAGTCTTTTCCTTTGTGCGGACCTAGAGGCATATTCATCTCCTTTGCTTGCGTTGCGCGTGCTGTCCAATCGTTAAAAATGGTATAGCCAAAAATGTGTGCTTTTCCTTCGGATGCAGGAATGTCTTTTCCAGCCTTGCCAATAATGCATCCCATTTCTAGCTCTAAGTCCATTCGATGTTCCTTTTTCGGACGCTTAATTTCATCGTTAGGTCCAGTTATCCCGTGGTGATTGGTGAAATAGAAAATGGGCATTTCGTACCATACCTCAGAAAGTTTATGACCGAATGATTTTGAGGCGTTTAGCATGTGTGTTTCGAAACCTATGTAGTCTCTGAAACTTCTTGGTTCCGGAAGGGGAGCTTTTAATTCAACTTCTTCCAGTTTGTAATGAGGCGTTTCTATTTTAACGGCTTTCGCTATAGGGAGTAATTCCTCGTGATTGTCTATAAATTCAAGCATGGTTGAAGGGAGTCTGGGATCGGCTTTTTGCATGTCAACTACTCCATTATCTACCAGCCAACCACTTCTCCATACTTTATCAGGATTAATAAATGTGACTAATTTCATTGTGTGTTTTTCTAAATCGGTTGTTGCAATTGAGAGAGTGCTTCGTGCATTATTTTTCCGATTTCGGCATCGGAATGGTCTACACCAATTGATTTTTCGTACTCCATTTGTCCAACGAGGCTTGAAGCGTCTACTATGGTTTTGCAACGCGAATGCCTGCGCTCCATGTAGTTGCTGAAAATAGCTTCGTAATTGTCTGATTTTCCGAGTTCTTTGCCTAAAACCACGGCATCTTCAATGGCTAAGGCAGCGCCAGATCCTAGTTGAGGGATAGTAGCGTGAACGGCATCTCCTAAGAATACTACGCGGTTTTTATACCAAGGTGCGGGTGTCATCAGGGTCTCAAGTGGACGATAGTTGACTAAATTGGGATCGGTGATTTGGTCGATGCAACTGCGTACTTTCTCGTCAGTGTAGGGCTCGAGGTGTTTCTTGAATTTTGGAATGAGCTCATCTAAAGGAATGAAAGGGTTGTCTGCTCCTTCTGCAGAAACCAGAAACATGTATATGGTATCGTCTGTCATTGGAATTAAGCCCACTTTAGTGTCTTTTCCCATATACATGTAGCCCGTTTCCAGATCCTTGGGGCGTTTGAAAGCATAGCGCCAAACGGATAGTCCAACGTATTTTGGAGTGTAGTTGCCAAGAATCATTGTTCGCATTACGGAGAAAACACCATCTGCAGCAATTACAAAATCAAAGTCGCTTTCGGTTTGATCGGTAAATGTAATTGACACGCCATCTTTACGGTTGTCGATGTTCTGAACCGATGCGCCCATTTTGTATTTTACACCCATTTCCAGTGCTTTTTCAAGAAGAATTTCGTGTAAAATTCTTCTTGAAATTCCATTGTGACTTGGGAATCCGTCAATAGGAGGGGTGCCTACATCTGTGATGTATTCGCCAGAAGGAGTGCACATTTTTACATAGTTGTATGGAGAGCCTCTGCGCATAGCTTCCTGAGCTACGCCAAGCTCTTCTAGTGCTCTTAAGGCGTTGGCCTGCTGAATAATTCCAACTCCGTATACATCAAAGCTGGGCTGTATTTCAGTAATGAGCACATCTATATTTTGTTGTCGAAGGGCAATACCGGCAGCTTGGCCACCAATACCTCCTCCAACGATTAAAGCTCGTTTCATAATTGTGTTTTTTTAGTGAAGATTACAGAGTAGCGCTTGCTGGTTACGCTTTCATGTTTTTGGCAATCCAGTCAAACATGTTATAGGTTTTGGTGAAGTCATCTACCTGACAATGGGCAGATCCGCTACTTTCTTTGGGAACGATTTCCATTGTTTTTTCGCAGGTTAACGCATCGTACATCTTGTAAGCATTGTCTACAAAATTTTGATGGTCGTCTTCACCGTGAAGGATGTAAGTAGGCATTGAAATTTTTTCGGCAACACCGTCCAGTGCAAAATTCTTAAGCTTTTCGCGAGCTTCTGTCATGTTCTGCGCATCAACAATGTGCATTACAATGTCTGCCAAAGGGTGATCATCCGGGCGATTTTTCCAAATGTCGTAATACGACCAAACAGCCCCCCAGATGCAACAAATTTTAAACCTGCTTTCAAAAGCGGCAGCTCTTCCGGCCATGTAGCCTCCCATTGAAACAGCCATAATTCCGATTCTGGAGGTGTCTACTTCATCTTTTAAATTTTCAACAGCCCAGTCGTAAGCAGTTGTTGCAGGTACTTCATAATCGTAACGGGTATGAATGTGGTTGTGGCGCAATGCAGCTCCTTGTCCGGGGCCATCAATTACGAGATGGGCTATACCGCGTTCTAGTAATAATTGAGTGGGGCCAAAGTAAAGTTCTTCGGCAAGACTGTCTAATCCGCCAAACATGACCATAACCGGAGGGTTTTCAACGTGTTCAGGTGTAAATAAATAGCCTGGCATGTGTGAACCTTCAAAAGGAATTTGAACCCTTTTGGGAGGATGTTCCATAAAGCTAATGGCCTTGTGAAAAGCACTGATGCATTTCTCGTAAGTTGGCATCTTGCGCTCATCGGTCAATTGCAAGAAAAACTCTGCGGTTCTGAGGTAATTAAAGGCTCTGAAATAAGATCTTCTTGCAGTAATCAGGTTATCGTCAGCTTCTGCTTTCTCTGCAATTTCAAGGACTTGATGTCCTAACTTATTCCATGCATTGTGAAAACTTTCTCGGTCTCCCGGGGTAATTTCACTTGCTGCCTGAATGCATTCAGCGAATTCGCCACCGCCAAAGTGGCCTTGTGAAATGGCGCGATTCAGTTGGTATGAGGGCATGTACTTGCCTGGGAAATAGTGCCACATAATGTGTAAATGTTTTTATTGATTGATATAATGTCTTGTTAGGATAATTCGTCAAATGACTTGATGCTGCGGTGTTCTTTTTTGAAGTTTCCGTCTGCACCCCAAGGGCTGTTGTCTCCCCAGGCATCATTAGGATTGTCTTTCAAGTAATGGACATCAGGACCATGATCTGGTGCGAAGATTAAACGTGCGCAAGCGTAGAATTCAAAACGGTTTCCGCCTGGCTCATCTACATAGATGAAAAAGCCTTCGTCTGCTTTGTGTCGGGTAGGGGCACCCATGGCGAGTTTGTATCCTTTTTCTAAGACCCAATCGCAAGCGAGTAATACTTCTTCGCGACTATCTAGGTTGAAAGCGACATGGTTTAGAGCTCCCATGTTTGGTTCTATTGTAGGATCTGAGAAAATGGCGATATCGTGCGATAAGTTTGCGGTTGTCCAAAGTCCGCCAACTGGCGGTTGTTCATCTGTGATGCGTACTTCGTCTGGGTTCTTAAGGCCTAATTTTGTCCAGAATTCTTTTTCAGCTGCGTAGTTTGTTGTGTTGTAAGTAACATGATCAAATCTTCTTGGGTTGATTCCGTATCTGCGGTTGCTGGCATAGCGATCTGCAAAAATACTGGCGCGTTCTCCGGTTTCTTTTAACCATACTACATCCCAGAATACTTCGTGAATGTGTCCATCCGGAGATTTAAAACGGTAAGCTTTACCGCGACCTTTGTCTGCGTCAACCCAGCCGATTCCGGCTCCGGTCTCTTCTAAATATGCAACAACTTCGTTCAGTGCTTCAGGACTATCGGCTCTCCATCCTAAGGCGGCCATTCCTGACTTATCAGACTGTGTAAGTTTTAATGTGTGGTGAAAGTAATCTCCCCAACATCTCATGTATACTGAGTTTTCTTCTCTATTGGTAACGTCCATGCCGGCTAAATCGGTAAAGAACTTTACAGATCCTTCAAGATCGGTGGTCAATACTTCTATGTGTGCTAATTGTGAAAAATAGTGCGGATTTTTTGCCATAATTTTAACGGTTGTTTTCACTTGTGAAGTGAAGGGTTATTTTGTTTTTACAAAGAAAATCAGAGTAAGTGATTACTTTTTGTCTTTATCAGGCGGTTAATATTCAATTTGATTCCTTTTTGCTTTTGATTGATTTTTAGTGGTTTTTGGAAGTCTTGCTATTGTTGCTTTAGCGCGTTGTGGCTAAATATTGAGAGAATAATTAGTGTTCAATAGTGTGACTGAGGGAGTTAGGTTAAATTGGTGAAAACCGGGACAAATGTGTCCCGGCAAATGAGGTTTAGAAATTATAGGTAAGTGTAGCAAAGAAAGAGCGGGCTGGTATTCCAATAGTTCCAAACGAAGCATTGGGATTAGAAGCCATCATGTCTGATGTGAATCCGGCTCTGTTTAAGTTGTCTGGAAATACGCCTGGGGCTGTCCAGCTCATTACGCCATAAGTGTTGAAGATGTTGTTAACATTGGCTGTTAAACTCCAATTGTCGTTAAAGGTGTATCGGGCAGTAGTGTTTAAAACGCCATACCCGGGAAGTTTAAATGCATTGGCTACGTTGGCCTGGCGCTCACCCATGTAGTAATAATTCAAGTTGATGTAGAAACCACGGTAAGTATAAGAAGGTGTGATGCTGGCCATAATGTGTGGCATGTTTTCCATCTCGTTGCCAGAAAGGTCAATAACAACATCATCGTCACGACCGTTAAGCCCCATATCGTAAACTTTGTATTCGGTAGCTTCTGATGTTTGAAATGTAGCGGTAGCTCTAACGTTAAAATGTTTTGTAATGGCAGCATTACCTTCCAGTTCAATTCCGAAAGTGTTGATTGTGTTGTAAAGATCTGTGTATACGTAAAATGTTCCGTTCTCTTCTCTCCCTACAAAAGTTTCAGACACATTGCTCAGATTACTGTAAAAAGGTGTTGCGAAAAGCTGAAATTTTTTCTTGATTATTTTAACTCCTCCTTCTAGTTGTACTACACGCTGAGCCTTAGGTTCAAGATTGTCAACTTCTTCATCGTTTTCTAAGTCGTAATAAAAAGTAGCGTTAGGTGCTTTTCTACCATCAGTAAATCGAATGTAGAATGCTGTTTGCTTGTTGAGGCTGTAATTGGCACCTATGGAGTATGAAAAAGTGGTAATTCCTTTGTTGTAGTTTACGTCATCACCGGCAGATCCGTCAAATTCATCGTAAAGTGTTAGTGTGTCACCGTCAACACCTCCGTAACCAGCTGTTCCTGTTAAAGGGTTGGGTACTGCAGGGTTGAATGTACCATTCATTCCAGTGTATTCTAAACGCCCGCCATAGTCAAGGCTAAGTTTTGGAGAAATGTCCCAGGTGTGTCCGAAAAAGGCTGCATAATTGGCTTGTAGTGCTTTTTGTAAGCTACGTCCTGTACCGCCAATTTTCATGACGTTATTGTCGTTGGTCACCTGATAGGTTTTGCCATCAGTGCCTTCAAGGCTAACAGCAATCATGTGTGGACGGTCTTCAATGGTTCCAATGCTAACGGCAGCATCTTCAAAGCCAATTAAATCAATGCTTGAAAGCGATACAAAACCACCTAAGGTAAAGGTCATGTTATCGGTTTTTTTGGTGATTGATAGCTGGTCTGTAAACTCATTATTGGTGGCATACATACTGGCCAGCGGTTGAAACAATACCGAATTTTCAGCTACTTCGTCTCCCGGGAAATTACTTTCCACCACATCGATGTTAAAGCCTGCAAATTCGCCATTTACAATGTTGGGCGATTGCTCTACTTGTCCTAAAACTTCACCTGTTTCGCTGTCGGTAAATGTATAGGTTCCGAACTCTCCCAATAGACCCATAATTCCAAAAGAAGATACACTGTCTAAAGACATGGGTGAAACTACGATTGAGGCGTACCAGTCTACATTAGAATGGGAGTATCGGGCATTGTTGTTTACACTCCATCCATTGTCAAAATTGTGTTTCCATTCAGCGCCAATGTATTGTTGGGTGTTGTGAATCAGTTTTGAAACATCATGTGTGCGCTCGTCTGATAGATCTCCGTTAATGTAAAAAGGTTGTTCTACTTGTTGGCTGTATACGCTTGAAGTGTTATCAAATCCGTTAACTGGTTGAGGATCGCTAAAGTTAGAGCTTGGCGTGTATTCGGCTTGTCCGTTGTGATCGTTCAGGTATTTTCCGTAAATCTTTACATAGCCTTTTTTATAAGTTCTCATAACGTTTGCCTTTAACTGGCCGCCATAATTCATAGCATATCCGGGACTATGGTCTCCGTATGAATACCTGTAGAATCCCCCGATGTTGTAACTCCATTTTTTGTTATTGGTTAGCGGTCCACCAAGGTTGAAATCACCTCTGTAATATGGGTTTTGACCATCTCCTTGTAATCCGTAGCGTGCAGAAACGGTTCCTTTAAATGTGTTGCCTCCGGTTTTGGTAATGTAGTTGAAAATCCCTCCGGGAGCATTGGCTCCGGTAATGGCAGCAGAACCACCTCGAATGGCTTCTACACGATTAATGGTGGCGTCAGGACGGAAGAAATAATCGGGTACAAAGTTTCTGAACATAACGTTGCTAACGGGTAAACCGTCTTCTTGTAATGAAACGTAATAGTAGCCATAGGCGGCATCTCCTGCATTGGCAGAGATACCTCTGGAGTTTACAATGTTGCGGACTTCTCCTAGGGCAGAGTTAACATAAACCCCGGGTACTTTCTTTAACAAATCTGCACCGCTGGAAGGAACTTCTAGTTGCAGGTCTTCTGAGCTGATGGTTGATATGGCTACCGAAGATTCAATTCTTGATTTCGGGTTAAAAAGACCAGTAACAACCACTTCGTCTAAAACAGCTTGATTGGCTTTTAAAGTGAGAGCAAGAGGTGTTTTTTGGGGTACGCTAACGTTGGTTTCTTGTGTTTCAAATCCAACAAATGAGATCACAAGGGTATAGGCACCGTTTGAGATGTTGTTGATGGTAAATTTACCATCTAGATCTGTTGAAACACCGTTGGTTGTGCCTTTGATTACAACAGAAGCTCCGGGGAGTGTGTTTCCGTCTTCGTCTTTTATTGTTCCTTTAATGCTTTGAGAAAGAGCTGAGTAAGAAATTGCGCAGCAAAAAATAAGCGCAAAAAGAGTCCTTACTTTTTGAAAGTTCAAAAGTTTCATAGCTATCAGGTTTTATGATTTAAATTGAGATTTTAAGCAGAATAGTGTAGATTCTTGTAGGAAATGATAAGCGTGTTTTTATTGTGTTTGATAAAGGTTTTGAGCTTGAATTAATTGGCTTTTGAAGCGTATTCTTTGGGTGTCATCCCTGTGTGTTTTTTGAAAAAGCGAGCAAAGTTGCTGGGGCTTTGATTGCAAAGCTTGTTCGCAATTTCATGAATCTGGAAGTTGGAATATTTAATAAGGGTTTTGGCTTCCAAAATCAGCATTTCGTGCAGTAAATCATGCGATGTTTTATTGGTACTTTTTTTTACACATTTATTGAGGTAGTTGGGCGAAATGTGCAGTAAATCTGCAAAAGATGCCACGTCTTGAAATTTGTAGATGTTTTTAGACAATAGGTACTTGTACCTTTCTGTAATTTCAAAGCAAGATTTATTGGAATTATAGTTGTCGGTTTGGTAGTGCATTTTCACTTCTTCGAAAAGTGAAATGAGGTAGGCTGAGAATAGCTTTTTATTGGTGGAGGGGGAGTCTTCGTTATAAACCGTAGTCATTCTGGATAAGATATGTTCTACGATGGCTTGCTTCTCTTTGGGTAAGTGCACCAGAGGATTGGCTTGGAGTTTAAAAAAGGCATAATTTTCCGAAAGGTAATTGCTGGGGAGGTGTTCAAAAATGGCTTGATTAAAGTGGCAAAAGTAACCCTCTAAATCAGGAGACATTTTGGTGTGCTCTGTAATTTGGTGGGGAGGTAAGAAAAAAATATTTCCAGCTCCAAATTCATAAGCATTAAGCCCTTTGGTTCGTATGGTAGATCCTTTGGTAATGTAGATGAAGTCAAAAAAAGTTTTTCGATGCGGGGGGAGGGTAAAGTCTTCTTTATTGTTTACGTCTTTTAGTTGGTTGATGTGAAAAAAACGGTGTTTGTTGTTAGAGACGTAATTGGGAAACCATCCCATTGATTTGGCATGGAATGCTGTAACCTGACTCGGATCAAGTGTTGGGATGTTTGAGTTTAATCTGGTCATAACAGAGGGATTGATTGTTGTTATATGTTTATTCTATAATGGCTACGGCTCTTGTCCATCCTGCGCTTCCTCCTTCTATTTTGGCAGGAAAACAAGAAACTTTAAAACCAAAAGGAGGAAGTTGGTTGAGGTTGGCTAATTTTTCAATTTGACAGTATTCTTTTTCGATGCCGACATAATGCGCTTGCCAAATGACTCCTTCTCTAGGATTGTTTTTGTAATCTTCGGCCTGAAGGTGAAGAGGAATGTCCCATCCCCATCCATCTGTGCCCATTACTTTTATGCCTTGATCTATCAGCCAATGTGTGGCTTTGGCAGATGCACCTACGTGTATTTTTGTGTATTCAGGATCATGAAGTCTTTTGTCCGCATCACAACGTATCAATACAATATCGAAAGGTTTAAGGGTGTAGTTAATGGCATTGAGCTTTTCGATAATGTCTTTGGATTCAAACATGTATCCGTTTGGTTTATCGGTAAAGTCAAGAACCACTCCATCGTGGAAAAACCAATCTAACGGCATTTGGTCAATTGTGCGAGAAGGCTTTCCTTCACAAGTGGGGTAATAATGGTAAGGAGCATCAACGTGTGTACCGCAGTGGGAAGTAACTTCTAGAAATTCACCGGCAGGACCATTTCCGTTGATGAATACATCTCCTTCAATGCTTTCAAAAAGTTTTCCTCCCATTTTTTGAGCGCCTTCTTTGTGGTCTTCGTAGGTAATTCTAGTAGGTAGAGGCTCTTTTATTCGTTCTGAAATGGTGACAGATAGGTCTATTATTTTCATAGTTGTATCGAAAGTGATTAATTACTCACTTGTGCAAATATTGGGAAAATAACAGGTGTTGACTTGTCTAAAAATGACGTATCCTATTCAATAGCAATCCTATTGGGGAGGAGTGAATTTTTTAGTGGTTAAAATGATAAATGTGTAAAAAGCAGTAAAAGGGTGTTTTGTGTAGTGAATTGATAGTTTTTAGTGATTGTTTGTTGCTTTTTTTGCTTGAAATGCTGTTTCAGTGCTGAAGTAGATAAAGTCTAAAGAGTGTGGGGTGTAGAGAACTATTCTAAAACGGTTGTTTTTTGAGAGTAAGACAAAGTGCGAGAAAATCTGGCAATAAAAAGAATTAGCAAAGCTTTTGCAGTTGAGCTAATCATATGGTAGTGCTTGAAGTAGAAATTCTATTCTTCTTTTAGTCTAATGGCCAGAATTTCTCCGGTAGCACATACCTTTCCTTCAGCACTTAAGGTCATATCTACCCAAATTTTGCGTCCTTCAATACTTCTGAGTTTTCCTTTTAGTTCAAGTTCAACACCCATTGGAGTAGGAGCTTTAAAATCAACTTTTAGCGAGCCTGTAACACAACGAACAGGAATAGGGGCTTCTTCAAGTGAAATGTTATCTGCCTTGCAGGCAAAAGCAGCGGCAGANCCTGTTCCATGGCAATCTAGCAAAGAGGCAATTAACCCACCGTAAACACTGCCNGGCAATGCTGTATATTGTTCCTCTGGCGTAAAATGCGCTACGGTTTCATCTCCTTCTAAATAAGTTTTAAGGTGTAGCCCGTTAGGGTTGTTTCTTCCGCAGCCGTAGCAGTGTGCTAAATTTTCAGGATAAAGGTCTTGTATTGCTTTTGACATCGTTGATGGATTAAATGAAATTTGAATCGCAAACGAATGTATAGGATATGCTCGTCAAAAGCAGAATAAATGTTGAAAATTTGATTACTTCAATATTTTAAGTCCAAAGTTAAAGTAAGGCTTACTCTGGAGTGTGATGTCGTATTCATTATCGAGTTCGTTATTTTGAAACTGGATGTTGTTATAAGCAGAAACACCAACTTCAGCATTAAAATAAAGATCGCCAACCAGTTGGATCAATACCTCTGGACCAATGTTTACCCGAGAGAAAGAAATTCTGTTGAGGTCAAGTGAAGACAGGTTNTTTTCAAAATTTACATTGTAGAGGGTTCCTAAAAAAGAAGCTTTTAAGCCTAACCTGTACCTATCNTTGTATTGATANTATTGGGCTATGTAAGAGGGAATTAATGCTTGTGTTGTCCATTTGTTCTTTCGGTAAGTTAAGCTCAAAAAAGGAATTAGAATAAAATCAGCNATGCTACTGGTATAGGTGAGNCCGGCTCCGTATTCAAGNTCTTGATGGGCTTTTTTNATTGTGAGTAAAGATGCTTGGTAAACGAAATCGTCATTACTAATGGATTCATTGTAATCAGATGCATGCCTGATAGAAACATTAGAAACCAACAACCATTTTTGAGGCAGAGTTTGTATAACGCCTAACGAGTATTGGAAAGAGTGATAGGTTTTGTGTGTATGGCTACCGTCTGACTTTAGTTTTGTGTCATAATCTAACATGTAATGCTGAATNCCATTTAAGAGGTATGTTTTTTTAGGNTTAATGGGAAAAGCCATCTGTATAGATGTTCTAAGCTCTTGTGTTTTGATTTTTCCCTGTTCATTATCGGCATGAAATTGAGCATAAGGAAAATGAAAATAATCGGTTGAAAACAATTGAAATCTGGTGAGCGGTGCTTTGCGTGTAGTNTCGTTAGCAGTGTTTTGCGCATGCAAAATGCTGTTTGTGAGTAAGAGTAGTGCTGTTAACCACTGTTTCATGAATTATTTGGAGATTTATTATTGATTGTTGCTGAGAATTAAAAAAGTCCTGANCTGCAAAAGCGCAGCCCAAGACATTCAGGGATAAGCAAGTAGGGGAATAATTACGTGAACAAAATAGTGTTGTCTATTCTTTTGTTGTTCTGATACACAATGAAGAGGTAAGCAAAGTGAATGGACGAGATTAAAATGACAGGAATGTAGGCGATTTCGACTTGTTGAACGAAAGCGTAAACAATATCGTAAAGGTGCATTGCGATGGGGAGTAAAAAGAGGATGTAACCATCTTGTTTCAAATTGATTTTGGAAGCTCTTTTNCGGAAGATGATGAGCAATGCGATGGCAAAGCCATAATTGAGGCAAAGCATAATGGTTTCNCTTATAATNGTAGATTGAGTGGGGTCTANGTTTCCAAATAACAAAAGACGATTTAGCGGTGTNCCCAAACAAACAACATTCATTACACCGGCAACAAAAGGGTAGAGAAAACCAATAGCTGCGTAGNTNTATTTTTGGTAGANCCANCTNCCTATCAATACAAAAATGGTGTAGAAAGCCATGAGGTACATCCATCCGCTAAAGTTGAAAACCGGAATNCCAAAAAATCCACCATCATATCCGGGGTTCGTCCAGTTCCATTGTCCAGATTGAATGCCGTTACCCAATGCTCCCGGATGACTTGTGTTTACAGCATCAGCAATTGCTTGATCGGTAATTGCATAAGTGTCAAAAACCGCAGCAGGATCAACAGTCATGTCTTGAACCGAGCCCAATAAACCCACAACAAATGGAATTGCCCATTTGGGAAAATTGAGTTTCAGTGCCAGATTAATAGCAGCATACCANGTAGCAGCTTCTATAAATAAGATTTCAAGCGGAACGCTTCCAATCATCATTATTCTTCTGGTGTCGTAATAGTAAGTATNTGAGATGTTTACNCCAACATTTTCAAAAAGTCCGGCACCAAGCACAAAACCAAAAAGCTCTAGAATATAGAAAATGGAGTTTTCTTGTTTAGAAGCGTGGTTAAGGCAGANGAAAAATAGAATGATTGAGAAAATTTCGACTAAAAGCCAGCTGATGGGAGTTCCAAAAACCATTTTGTTGAGAATTAAATAAGTTGATCAATAAATGAACTATGCCTGAATGATACTTTCTAACCAAAGTATTATCCATTTGGCATTTAGCATGTTTAAGAGATAAAGAGGGGCAGCAAAAGACGATGAGGATAGAAAGGCTGCAATACTTCCCAAAAGGGTTANCGAAAAAAAGGGAGAAGGTGCCAAGATGTTTGGTATTGCGTTAAGCCTGATTGAGCGTTGTTTCATTTTCTTATGTTTGCTTTGTGAACAATGTGTTCATTTTTGAACATGCTGTTTGTTTTTTGACAAATTTAGAGAGAACACCCTGTGTCCTAAAGGGCATTGTTTGTGTCGNATGAGTGTTTTAGGACAAAATGGGGTTGAAATGATCAATAAAAAACAAGGAGTAATTATTTTGTGTAATGGGTAAAAAAGACAGAAGGATACAATACACNAAAATGGTGCTGCGTGAAGCACTTTTAGATTTGTTGAAAAAGAAGTCGTTGAACCAAGTGTCAATTTCTGAATTGTGTGAAAAAGCAGATGTGAGNCGCAATACATTNTACAACCANTACAGTATTCCGGGTGATGTTTTACAAGAACTGGAAGATCAGATGTATACCACATTGATGGAAGCAATTGAAGATCCTCAAGACGTAAAGGCAGTTATTCTAATGTCGTGTAAAACTCTGGAGAAGCAAAAAAAATTAAGTGAATTGGTTTTTGCAGAGGTAGATTCCAGTCGTTTGATTTCCAGAACAATTGAATCGTTTGAAAATGTTTCACTAAATCCGTTGAATGAAACAAAGACAGAAGCTCAGGAAATACTGGCGCATTATGCCAATATTTTTGGTCAGAAAGGTTCAACAGCTGTAATACAAGCCTGGATTATGGGAGGATTTAAAGAACCCGCAGAAACAATTGCCGAAGTGGTTTATTTTATCGTGACTCAATTGAATGCAGCGCAGACAACGTTTAAAATGATCAATTAACAGTACTC
Organism: Crocinitomicaceae bacterium; assembly: GCA_002705995.1. Taxonomy (GTDB): domain Bacteria; phylum Bacteroidota; class Bacteroidia; order Flavobacteriales_G; family Salibacteraceae. Next base: position 52,858 of record PAJI01000011.1, read on the forward strand.
AAAATAGCCGAAATAATTTCACTGATTTCTTTCCCTTTGGTTAATGCCATCATGTGCGAGCCGTCTTCAACAAGGTAATTGTAGTTCACATTTCGAATGGGAATGGTGCTGTCTTTATTGCCATGGATGTGTACAATTTCATTGGGATATTCTTCACGATCCCATTCTAAAATCATAGCAATTGTACGTTTTAAAAAAGCAGGATCTTTAGCGTCTAACATTACTTTTAAAGGTTTCTTTTTCTACATTCCGATCAGGCTCAACGAGAGGTTGTAAAAGCTTAGCGCCAGCTTTGGCTAACTTTCCAGGAACAGCTTTGTAAATGGGGAAATGACGTTGAAATTTATAGCGAAAGGGCAACTCATTTCTGCTTTTGGCACTTGAAATAAGAATGACTTTTTTAGGGTGCAAAAACGTACTCATTTCTGTGGCCAACATACCACCTAAAGAAACCCCAATGAGAATGAATTCTTCAGATGTATCAATCTGCGTTGCCAATGCATGAGCAAACTGTGGCAAAGACATGCCTTTATCTGGAAGTGTGTAATGAATGTGTTTTACTTTGAACGTACTGTCAATATCTAGGTTGTTGAAAATCCGATAATCAGAACCTTGTCCAGGAATAAGGTAAACGGTAATTTGGGCATGAAGCCCAGTATGCATTGATGCCATCAATAAGAAAAGGAGTAAACGTTTAAGTTGGTGTATAATGATCATAGGTCAGGTTCTTCTGGAAGTATTTTAAAGGTTTTACTCCAAGCGGTAAATCTATCCATAAAATTACACAAGCGGTTATATTTTTCTTCGTCAGTTTTAAAGCGTTGATGAGTTTGGATAGTTTCATGAAATTCAATGAACAGAGCATAAATATCAGCTTTTGAGTATCCTTGATGGTGTAGTAGATAAACCAAGTTATGGGCTTGATTTTCAAAATTGTTTAGAGCAATGAGTTTAAACAATTTTGGAATGTATGGAGCTAGATTTGAATTCATGGAGTTTTAGGTTTAGTGTATAGATTACCACGCTTAATAAAAGGACATCTTCACCGAGGCTAACATTATTCATTTCCGAAAAAGCGAACGATAACCCTTGATGAGTGAAATCCTGTGAGTAACGTCTTCTTAGTTGTTGGTTAACCATAATAGTACAATATACTCTCAAAATAAGCTGACCGTTAGTGTAAAAAAACTTGTTGAATCAACGATCGTGTTCTTAATTTGAACATAGTACAATTACTCTGCTAGGAATTTGTGAAAATAATACCATGAAAAAGAAACTTAAACTGGCTGTTGCATTACTACTTTCTACAACGGCTATTCAAGCTCAAGAAACACCCTACTTTCAACAAGAAGTCAATTACAAAATTGACGTTCAATTAGATGACAAAGCACACATGTTGCGCGGGTTTGAATCGTTTGAATACATCAACAACAGTCCGGACGTGCTCAATGAAATTTACATCCACATTTGGCCCAATGCCTACAAAAACAATAAAACAGCATTGGCCAAACAGCTCATGAAATCGGGCAATACAATAATGCATTATGCTTCTGAAAAAGAATTGGGCTATATCGATTCATTGGCATTTCAAGTAGATGGTGTGCCTGTAGATTATGCTTATGACGGAGAAAATAGTGATATCTGTGTGCTCCAATTTCCAAAGTCGCTAAAGCCCGGAGAATCCGTAACCATAACCACACCGTTTAAAGTCAAGCTTCCTTCGGGACGAATTTCGCGCATGGGACACATTGGAGAGAGTTATCAAATTACACAATGGTATCCTAAACCTGCAGTTTATGACCGCGAAGGATGGCATGCCATGCCGTATTTGAATCAGGGAGAGTTTTTTAGTGAATTTGGTTCCTATGAGGTTTCCATTACATTGCCTCAAAACTATGTGGTGGGAGCAACCGGAGATTTGCAAACTCCTTCGGAAATTGAATGGTTAGATGAAAAAATAAAAGAAGACACTTTGTGGATAGCAGAGCGTAGAAAAGCAAAAGATTGGAGCTCTTTTAGTGATATGTCTTTCCCTAAATCAGCAGAAACATTTAAGACCATTACTTACAAGCAGAGCCGTGTACATGATTTTGCCTGGTTTGCCGATAAAAGGTATAAAGTGCTGAAAGGAAGTGTAGAGTTACCGGCTTCAAAACGTAAGGTAGACCTCTATACCATGTTTACTCCTAGGAGTGCAAGCCTGTGGTCAAAAAGCATAGAGTATATGCACGATGCGGTTTATTATTATTCGTTGTGGAACGGAGATTATCCCTACGAACAAGCAACGGCTGTTGACGGTACTATTTCTGCCGGTGGAGGAATGGAATATCCGAATGTAACTGTAATAGGAAGTGCAGGTTCTGTATTGAGTCTTGAAAAGGTAATTATGCACGAAGTAGGACACAACTGGTTCTACGGCATTTTAGGAAGTAACGAAAGACGTTTTGCATGGATGGATGAAGGATTGAATAGTTACAACGAACAACGCTATATGCAGACAAAATATCCTAACAATCCATTGCTGTTAGAAGAAGGGAATCCACTCAATAAAATTTTAGGGTTAGACCTATATGGGTTAAAAGACGAACATTTTTTTACGTACCTTATTGCTGCACGTGACAATATGGATCAACCGTTAGATGAGCACTCTGCACGTTATTCCAACTTGAACTACGGAGCAATTGTCTATGCAAAATCGGCAGTGTTTTTCAACTATTTACGCCACACCTTGGGCGATGAAGCGATGGATTCTGCTATGCATCATTATTTCAATACCTATAAGTTCAAACATCCTTATCCCGAAGATTATCAAAGGGTAATGGAAGAGAGTACAGGTGAAGATTTGAGCTGGTTTTTTGAGGATGTAATTGAAAGTTCCAAAGAGTTGGATTTCAGATTATCTGCTGCAAAAACAAAAGATGGAGCAACAAAGGTTAAGGTGTGCAATTTAACCGGAATAGAAGGGCCCGTTAGCGTAGGGTTTATTTCCAAAAAAGGAGATACCAATTTAGTTTGGATTCCGGGGTTCAATCACGACACAACATTTTCTGTTCAGGGAGAGTATGACCGTGTAGAAATTGATCCTAACTGGATTATGCCTGAAGTAAACCGCCAAAACAATTATGCCAGAACACATGGGTTGTTTAAGAAAGTAGAACCGTTAAGCCTTCGTTTAGCCGGAAGTGCTGAAAACCCTAGAAAAAGTACGCTCTACATGCTTCCTGCAATTGGCTGGAACAGTCCTTCAGGATTTATGGTTGGGGCATTGGCTTATAACTCGATGTTTCCGGTAAAGCGTTTCAGCTACCACATGGCATTGATGTATGGTACACGATCAAATAGCCCTACGGGAGCTTTGAAATTAAATTATGTAATCCCAACCTCCAAGTCATTTATAGAGACCATTCACCTTGGGGCAAAAGGGAAAAGTTATGCCTATTACTACACCGGAGAAAGCGACAATTTGGTACAGTATGCAAGAGCAGAACCCTATATCCGTTTCTTCTTCCGTCCGGCAGATTATTCAAGCATGTGGCGCCATGAGGTTACCATGAGTTCTGTGATCACAACTGCTTTGTTACGTACATCTGGAGAGTATGAGCAATTGGGCGATTACAATTTTTTTAACCGTTTGAATTATGCTGTATCGTATGCTCATCCATTGATGCAATCAAACGGAAATGTACGTTTTGAACAGCATGAAGATTTTGCACGCTTAAATGCCAGTTGGACAACATATTTTCAAATTGCTAAAAAGCTAAACTTTACTGCACGCGTTTTTGGAGGAACATTTTTGTACAACAACTCTTCGTTGAGTGCCTACAATTATAGTATGGATGGACAGAGTGCATCTGGTCAAGCAGATTATGCTTTTGATGCGGAATTGTTGGCAAGAGACGGAAAAACTTTTTTCGATCAGCAATTGACCAATACTTACGGAGGATTTAAAGTGTTTACTCCACTAGGTCAGTCTGACGAATACCTTACGGCAGCCAACTTTTCGTTGACATTTGGCAAATTTCCGGTAGGTCTGTTTGGTGACATAGGACATTCTTCATCAGAAGATTTTCTCTACGATGCAGGGGTTTACCTTAAAATTACAGATGTGTTGAAGGTGTATTTACCGGTGAGTTATAGCAAAGAAATTACGGGGAACAGTGATCTATTACAAGAGATTCGTTTTGAGTTTGACCTGAATAAAATCAATGTATTTGATAAAATACAACGCTTGAAGTTTTAATGCGATAACGCTTAAAAAAAGACAAGGGAGTGAAGCATGAGTTTCACTCCTTTTTTTGTTCTATTCGTCACTAGTACTGACCACTGTAAAACTGATTTTCAGTACTAAGTTCAATCGGATTTTCAGAAAACCAATTAACAAAATTATCCCATTTGTCTTTATTGTTTTCCTGCCAAACCAAGAAAGCAGCTTCATCTCCTTTCATTAAAATCCAATGGTTATAAGCTTTAAAATGACCATTTTCAAGAATTTCTTTTTGATACTCAAAAAGTGCATTGGGGTGTGTTTTACTATGTCCCATGCTATAGTAATTTTTAACAAAAGTTGTTCTGATTTTGTCGAGTGAATTCAGGTCAATAGTTCCGGCTGTTTGTACTGCAAGAAGTAATGTTGGTTCGTACACCATGCAGAAAGGAAGTTTGAAGTTATTGGGATCCGAAAGATCACCAATAGTGATTGTCATGTTTTGGCAAAAGCTAACACTTGCAGAGGTGTCAGATGTAAATGTAATTTCACTTTTGTAAGTGTCATACAGCAATTTGCTGATTTCTGCTGTTCTACCACTGTTGCGTTCAAGGTTTATGAATAATTCTCCGTACAACATTCCCCAAACCTTTTCTGTAAAACTTATGTGTATTCTAGTTGCCCAGTAATAGTTAGACGGAAACGCAGGGTCTACTTTAATGCCTTGTTCGTAATAGCCCAAAGCATTGTCGTACTCTTTTTTAAGAAGCTCCATGTTTCCGCGTTCTAGGTATAAGCTACCAGAATTTGGAAAATGAGTTAGGCCTTTCTCATATGTTTTGATGGCTTGCTCAGGGTCTTTGTTCATATCGTAACAATTTCCCAGCATTTGCCATACCCTGTCGTTTACTTGGTTGTGCTTGGTTAGTTTTTTTAGCACTTTTATACCGCTTTTGTAATCTTTATTCAGGTAGTGAGCATAGGCAGTCTCATAAGGATAGTTCATGTTTTCCGGGTCAAGTTTATGAGCTTCTTCAAGAAGGTCCAGTGCTTCTTTAATTTGGCCGGCATCCATTTGTTGAACAGCTTTTTCTCCCAGTTCGTAGGCTTTTTCTTTGTCAGATTGTGATTGTCCGTGTGCAGTAACCGTAAGCACAGTAAGTAAGAGAATGGCGATTCTTTTCATGGTAATTGTTTTGTGTAATGCTGTATTAAGGGGCGAAATATAGTTTTTATTTGAAAAAGGTTGAGTTAGTCAGCAGGTAGCTTATCGATTTCATTATTTGTTAAGTGATGTACGTTCTTTGTAATTTTTTCAATGTCCCAATCCCACCATTTTAAATCCAGTAATTTTTCAATGGTTGATTCCGGAAAGCGTTTTCTGATTTCTTTGGCTGGGTTTCCACCAACAATAGAGTAAGGCGCAACATCGTGAATTACCGTTGAGTTGGTAGCGATAATGGCTCCGTCTCCAATGGTTACTCCTGCCATTATTGTGGCATTGTATCCAATCCATACATCGTTTCCAATGGTGATGTCTCCTTTTTGGGGATACTGTTTTCTTTCCATTGCATTTTCCCATCCGTTTCCGAAAATGGCAAACGGATAAGTTGTTAAGGCATCGGTTAAATGGTTGGCTCCGTTCATAATGAAGGTGACGTCAGAAGCAATCATGCAAAATTTACCAATAATCAGTTTATCACCAATAAAGTCAAAGTGGTACTTTACGTTCTTTTCGAAGTTGTCAATATTCTCAAAATCATCGTAATAAGTATAGTCTCCAACAATAATGTTTGGGTTTTTAATGGTGTTTTTCAAAAAACAAAGGCGGTTATAATGCGCTAGTGGAAAAGCTTGGTTTTTATCGGGTCCGGTCATTCTAAGTGAGGTTGATTGTTTTTGTGCAATTGAAATGATCTATAGCCACAAAATTAATCCTTTTGAGAGCGGTGAAAAAAAGACAGGACAACGTTTTAAAAGGGGGAGCCTAAAACGGAAAAAGGGGATGATCTTCATCCCCTTTTTAATTTTGTTTCCTTGCTAGTTGTTGATTAGAGACTAGAAAGCTCTAATTGCACGTACATTAAACGTAGCGGCTTTGTTTACCGTAGCATCAGATGTTCCGGTAGGTGTAATTACCACATAAATAGCATTTGTAGTACTCACTTCCATAGATGTCCAGTAAGGAGAGTAAGCAATGGCAGTTCCTCCGTTAGCTATAGCTGTAACGTCAATGGTTGCGTAATTGGCTCCAATCAGGTACAGTTCTTCTTTTGAAGGTAAATACCAATCGCCATAGGTAATGCCATTTTCAGTTATTTCAGCATCGCTACACAAAGAAGCGGCATAATCACTTCCGTTATCACCAATTGAAATTTGAGCAGCGATAATAAGGTTGGTGTTACTTTCACCTCCATAAATGCCATCGCCAACGGCTCTTGTTGTTCCGTAAGTTCCGGCATACCAGCTTGTGCTGTTTGAAGCTAAGTTCTCTTTCATGCAAACCAAGCCATGTTGTTTGGTTTCATCTACCCAAAAGACTACGCCTCCTTGTGCAAAATCTCCCACCTCATAAGTTTTTAAACCAGCTACATAACCCATTTGAGCAATGTCCGTAGAATCCGTATGCGCATTCCAGTTCATTGTGTCGTTGGTTGTAATTCCTCCTGCTACAGAGGTATCAAAAACAGGGTCTAACTCATTAAGAATTGCATTGGGCGAAACACTGTCTGCAATAATGGTAGCGTTGGGAGAAATACTATCCGCAACGTTAGCCACATTTGCAGTGTTTGCATAAAAAGCGTAAGGAACAGTCACCAGTTGTGAAGTGCCACTTATGCTGTAATTAGAACCTCCGTTCGGATCCGTTTCGGTTTTAATAAAATAAGGTCCGTCTGCCCAATCAATGGTATTAAAAGTGCCTGATACAACAGCACCTTCACCTACTTCAAGACTAACAAGTCCGTTGACGTTTGTTGTTGGCGCATGAGTCTCAACATATACTGGAGTACCGGTGGCCGATCCCTGTAAAATGGAAACTTGAACCCCGATTTGTTGTGTATTTAGTAATGCATTATTAGCATCTCTAACTACTGCTTGATACGTAAATTTTTCTGGTGCTTGACCAAATGCATTACTTGCAAACAAAAGCATTACAAAACAGATTATTTTTTGTGTGATTTTAATTTTAGGCTGATTCATTATTCTTTGAATTTAAAGTGATGATTAGTAATTAGTTTTTTACGATCGTAAATTCTTTGATCGATTTATCGTTTGATTTAACCTTTAAGATGTACATGGCTGAACTTAGGTTGTTCAGGTTTAAAAGGGTCTGATCTTGTTGAATCACTTTTGAATCGATCAGTTGTCCTTGCATGTTAAAGAGTTCATAGGATAACGCTGAAAAATCATCTTTACTGAGGGATAACGTAAGGGAACTACTGGTAGGGTTGGGGTAAGTAATGATTTGTTCGGCATTGACAGAATGCTCTTCAACACCCACTACTTTAACATAAGCCTGTTGAACTCCTTGTGAGTTTGAACCGGAGGTGGAAGTGTTACTTTGGTAAGAAACCAGTCCAACGGTATAGCTCATTGAGCCTCCCGTTCCGGTAATTGTGCTTCCACTTGTAGCAGAAGCTTCCTGACCTTTTAGCTCGCCAATCGCGAATAAGACTAAAAAGGCAGGTAATACCTTTAAGTTGTTAATTTTCATAATTAAAATTTATAGTGTTTTAAGAGCTCCAACTTAGTGATAATTGACATTCGTGTCAATATTATTTTGACACTTAAGAAGTGTACTGTTTTTAGGGGTGATTAGTAAATAAACAGTAGTTTTTTATAGCGGAAATTGCTTTTTAAACAGTTGTTCTTTTAGCACATTAACAATGCTGTTTTTCGTTGTAGTTTAAACGAATGAAGAATTGGTAGAAAATAGGCTGTAATTTCTCTTAAATAGAGGGGGGCGACATTCTTAAAAAGAACAATTAACGTTCTCCAACCCAATGTGGATATAAGGGTGTTTGTTGCGAAACTTCATTCAGTGTTTTTAACTGACTTTCAGATAAATTCCAGCCAACAGCATCAATGTTGGAAAGCAACTGTTGTTCGTTACGTGCGCCAATCACGATGTTAGATACTGTTGGATTTTGCAAAATCCAGTTCAAAGCTACCTGAGCAATTGATTTATTCAATTCGTTGGCTGTTTGTTCCAATGCATCCACAATATTGTACAAATGCTCATCTTCAACAGGAGGAGCTCCTACATCGCCACCGGATTTGATTCTACCTTCTTGCATTGTTTGTCCACGTTTAATTTTTCCGGTTAGCCTTCCCCAACCTAAAGGACTCCATACCATCAGGCCCATTTTTTGGTCTTCTAATAGCGGTAAAATTTCTTGTTCAACATCTCTTCCAATGAGTGAATAATAGCCTTGGTAAACAATGTACTTCTCAAGGTTGAGCTTTTCTGAAAGGGAGAGTGACTTCATCAGTTGCCAGGCTGCAAAATTAGAACAGCCAATGTAGCGTACTTTTCCACTTCTGACCATATCGTCTAATGTTCTAAGTGTTTCTTCAATAGGTGTGTGCTGGTCAAAACCGTGCATCAGGTAAAGGTCAATATAGTCTGTGTTTAATCTTTTTAAACTGTCATTCAGCGCATTCATCAGGTGAAAACGCGAGGCTCCTTTGTCATTGGGATGTTCACCCATTTGAAAAGTTGCTTTGGTAGAAACAATGCTTTCATGTCTTTTTCCGGCTAACGCTTTACCAAGCACTCGTTCAGCATCACCAATAGAGTAAACATTGGCAGTGTCAAAGAAGTTAACGCCTCTCTCCAAACAAATGTCAATAAGCCGTGTAGCCTCTTTTACATCTGTTTGACCCCAGCGTTGGAAAAATTCATTGGTTCCTCCAAATGTACCTGTGCCTAGACTTAAAATAGGCACTTTCAAGCCTGAATGGCCTAAATTTCTGTATTCCATAATTGATTGATTTTTAAGGTTGTTTATTTAGTTTCTGTTCGAATACTAATGATTGAAAATACGATGGCCATTCCTGCAAAAACGGCACTCATTAAAGCAATGCTTTTTAAGCCATGAGTTGTGAGTAGAAAAGCCCCGAGGTATGACCCGGTGGCAATGCCCACATTAAAGGCTGAAATGTTTAAAACCGAAGTGACATCTTCTGCTCCTTTCAAGTGTTTTTCGGCTAGTTGGATGACGTACAGTTGCATGCCGGGTACGGTAGCGAAACCCAGAAAGCCCATTAATGCAACACTAAATAGTGTTAATGTTTTAAAGGGCAAGGCAAAATACAAGAGGATAAAAGTGCCGGTTAACAATGCAAACAACACGATTAATGTTTTTATAGGGGCAGTGTTAGAGAGCCTTCCTCCAAGCGTATTACCAAGAGCAACAAAAACACCATACAGAAGTAGAATAGATGTGATGTTATCTGTTGAAAAGCCAGTGATTTTTTCCAAAAGAGGAGAGAGGTAGGTAAATGTGCCAAAGAGAGCTGCAAATGAAAAAAGTGTTAGCGAAAAACCGAGCAAGACTGATTTGTTGCGGAGTACTTTTAGTTGATCTTTAAGACTGATTGTAGTAGTGTTTTGAATGTGTGTGGGGAGGAGAAATGAATTGGCCAAAAGGCAAAGAACTCCAATGAAGGCAATGCCTCCGAATGTATACCGCCAACCAAAATGTTGTCCTATATAAGTGCCTAACGGAACTCCGGTAACCATAGCAACAGTTAGTCCTGTAAACATTATAGCAATGGCAGTTGCCCGCTTTTCTTCAGGAACCAAACTACTGGCAATATTTGCTCCAATTCCTACAAAAACACCATGAGCTACACCAGATAAAATTCGGCCAATAATCAAAACAGACATTCCCGTTGAAAAGGTGGCGATTGCATTGCTGAAAATGAACAATAAAGTGATGAGAAGAAGGAGCTTCTTACGTTGAACATGACTGGTGAATGCTGTAACTAACGGACCTCCTACAGCAACTCCAATGGCGTATGAAGTTACAATCCATCCGGCTTTTGCAATATCAACAGAGAGTTCATGGGCAATGGTAGGAAGTAGACCAATCATGACTACTTCTGTTGTTCCAATGGCAAATATGCTGGCCGTTAATGCCCATAAAGCAGCAGGCATTGTTTTTTGCTGAGAGAGCTGTTTGATTTGATTTTTCATGTGACAAAATTCCTTTGTGCAGTTGGCACTTTAAAGGACATTTGTCAAAGATCTGATGTGAGGTATGTCACATTATTTTTTGCCAGAAAGGCGACTCAATGTCTCACGAGTAACACCTAAATAAGAAGCAATCATTGCTTTAGGAACCCGTTGAATTAATCCGGGATAGATGGAGAGCAAGTTGTGGTAACGATCGTTGGCATCGCTACTCAAAAAGCATAAAATCCTTTTTTGCAAGGCGATGTATCCATTGGTTGCTTTTTTGAGAAAAAAGTACTGCATTTTGGGGAGTTCCAAACACAGTTTATCCTTATTTTCAATTGTTATGGCTAAAGCCAGAGTGTCTTCCAAACAGTCTACCATAAGGGTTGAAGGAGTTTTGTGGTGAAAAGCTTCTGAATCTGTGACCCACCAGTTTTCCATACCAAATTGCAGAATGTGCTCTTTGCCATCAAGATCAATTCTGGAGACCTTCATAAGTCCTTTAACAATAAAAAAGTCAAAAGGAGCATGGTCTCCTTCATGCAAAACAATTTGATGTTTTTTAAACCGTTTTTGCTGAAAATGCTCCAAAACCAAGGCAAACTCCTTGTCGGTTAATTGAACCAGTTCTTCAATTTGTATTCTTAACGGATGAGTATTGCTTTCCATTATTGTGCTGTACAATGCTTACACCAAAGCTAAATTATTCGGTTTTTATAGATTGATTAGTAGAGCTTACTTAAACTCTTCGGTAAAAGAATCATCCCATTTAAAAGCATTAATGATCCAGCCATCTTCGTTTTTGTAATAGGTGAAAATTAACCTGATAGCACTATTCTTATAACGGACAATGTATGTTTCTCGGATAGCAATGTTGGCTATAGTCTCATTTTTTACTTTGATGGCATCAATGGTACTCCCAAAACGTAAGTCGAGTAAGTTGAGGTATTTTATTGTTGTTTCTTCAAGAGACGAAATCTCATTTTGTGGTAATGGCCAATATGGAGTCATTTTACCAAATGCTTCGGAAATTTTATTTTCCACAAAAAGTTGAGCTACTTCTTCTGAAAATTCTTGAGTAGCAGCAACATTTTTTAAATATTGATCTTGTGCAAATAGTCCAATGCTAATTGCAAATAAAAAAGCGGTAATAAGTAGTTTCTTCATGCTTATATGATTTTAATATGTTGGACAAAAGTAAAGGAACGTTGAGGAGTAATGAGCTTAGTCTAAAACCCCAATATTAGGAGTCTTTTCTTTAGACTTAAAATACCTTCTGGAAGAGTTAGAAATAGCAAGGAGAAATGCGATAAAGGTTATAATAGGCCAGTTGGTAAGCAGTAGAATGAGTAGGCTTAAAAAAAGAAAACTTGTGGTGGAATAGTATTTATGCCTGAAAATAGAAATCAGTGCAGTGAGTTGAAAAATAAGGGGAATAAAGATTAACCCCAAAGCAATGGGAGTATAGTTTGTAATTTGATTATCGGATATAAATGTTTTGATGGTCTCTGGTATATTAAGGTTAATAGGCATATCATTTATGATGTAATTATAAAATAAGAAACCAATAAAAAAGAGCGTGATAATTACCCTGAAAGAAATTAATCCAACAGCAATTTTAAGGGTTAGGGGCATTTTGATCGGCATGGTATATTGATTTGTTTGGTTAGGGGTGCAAATTTAGGATCCTTCCTGATATATCCACAACAATACAGGCTTTTGAGCTTGTTTTAGTTTTAGGTCTAGTTTTTTCATCAACTCATTTGAAATTGCCGGACATCCCCATCCTTCCGGAGCGCCATAAGGAAATGTTTCTTTGTTATTGACATTGTTCCAAGAATGTAAAACAATTTGACGAGCATAGGCATTGCTATTGGTTTGCTCTAAGCCGTGAAGTTTATAATTGACATGAATGCCCCAATTGCTGTAGCCTCGTGTTCCAATTTTGTATTTCCCTAGAGAAGAGCAGTGGCTTTCATGCAGATTGCTGAATACCGGAGCTGTTTTGGTTTGATCACTTCCCCAGGGGGCTTTGCCACAGCCGTGTGAGCACAATCCCTCATTTACAATTTTATTGGTTTGAAAATCATAAACAAAAAGGCGGTTTCTACCCGAATGGATAGACATGTCTACCAAAATGCAAAAGGTGGTATCTAAGTCATTCTCTTTACAAAAAGTCAATGCCTGATTGGCCTTAGTTGACAAGGCCATTTCAGGAGATGTAGTGTTGATTTTTTGACTTCCCGCATTGAAAGCAAGTACCAGTGCCAGTATAAAAGAAAGAAACTTCATAGGTGTTTTCTAAAAGTTTGATAAGCAGTCAATCAAACGGAGATGCTCAAAGGCTTATTATGTCCTTCTTTTAAAAAGTACTATAACATCGAATAATTTACTATTTAAGGCGTTAAAACACGAATTTCAACTCTTCTGTTTTGCTGGTGAAACCACTCTTTTTTAGGCAGACTTTCGGTGGCGTTAATCATTTCATCTGTAATTAAAGGGCAGGATTCTCCGTATCCACGAGCAACAAGTCGGTCGGGAGAGATGTTGTGCTTTTCTATCAAATAGTCGATTATACGCTCAGCTCTGCGAGAAGAGATGTCTGTGTTGGCCAGAGCAGTACCTCTGCTATCTGTGTGGACACCAACTTCAATAACCATTGTAGGATGAAGTTTCAAAAAATTGGCAATAACATCAATAGAGTCTTTGGATTCTTGTGAAAAATGATTGCCACCACTTAATTCAAATCTCACTTCGGGGGCTAATATTTTATCATTTACATGGTATTCTACTGCTGAAAAACTAGTGTAAATGCTATCGCATGACGGTGTTTGACTATAAGATTGTATCCCAATCAGTATTAAAAAAAGGTAGATGAAAAGTGTTGTTTTGTTCATAGGAGGTGTTATTCGTTAATAGGAGAAGCATTAAGAATGTCTCGTTTAATTTCACCGGGGTAAACCACATGCACAGGAATTTGAATGCCGTATGTTTTGATCAGTTTCAATACTGCTGCATCAATTTCCTTTTTATGGTAACGACTAGAAAAATGGGTAAGAATTAATTGATTTACATTGATTTCGCTTACCATTTTCAACACTTTATCCAACATGCTGTGTTTGTTGCCTTTTGATTCAAATTGAGCATCGCCTTCAGTTTTTAGAAAAGTAGCTTCATGAATTAAAATTTCTGAACCGTCCCACTTGGAATAAGTATCAATTGGCGTATCACCCGAAAAAGAGAGAATATTTTTCTCTGTTTTGTAAGTGATGAAATCTCTACCATGCGTAGCCACAATTTCTTGAATTTCTCTTTTGGTTTTCGTTTGAAATTCGGGCTTTAACTTTTGCTTGATTTCAAACACTTTGTAACTAAGGCTTTTGTGAACTCCAACCGGACATTGAACATGCTCATTTCTTAAAGCTTCCACTTGAATGTTTTTCTTAATCTCAATTCGTTCTCTGTCTTCAATTGGTATCCATTCGCAGGCAATAACATGCGGATCAAATTGTTTTAAAAAGTTGTTCATAGCCGGGAAAGAGCCCGCATCTTTAGGGTAGTGAATTTTCGGAAATCCTTCTCGAGCATTCAGTTGTACAAACTGAGGCAATCCGGTAATGTGATCCCTGTCTGGATGAGAAATGAATACATGTTTAATTTTTCTCGCCTTTTGCAACAGACCGGAAGAAACGCCATCACCAACATCAAACAAAAGGTTTAATTCTTCAATGTTAACCCAGGTTGAGAAAAGCGCGGTAGAGTAGGCTGTGATGTTGTAGCTCATTACTTTGAAATTGTTTTATGCTCTTGGTAAAAATGGTTTTGAAATATACCATAAAACCGGAAGCGATGGCATCAACTTCCGGTTTATTCTTTGAAGAGCTTGTTAAGCTTTACGTGTTCGCACTCCTTTTATCAAGAGCCATAGGGTTAATGAGAGTTCGCCCGCTACTCCCGGAATAACCACAGTCATTTCGAAGAGTTCTTTGTAGCTGTTATAATTGCTAAACAACAATTGCGCTGTACCATCTACCAAATAACCCATGCCGGCTATAGCAACTAAAATGCCCACTATTTTAGGAAACGCCAACGAGTTACAAAGCAAACTTCCTAAGAGCAATAAGTGTACACCAAACACCAATAATCCCTCTGTCCAAATGAGGTTAAACTGATCGATGGCTTGTGTGGTTTCTAAGGCATTTAACCCTTCTTGGTTTAACGTTGGGCAAATTGAAAACAGACTGCCCAATGCTACAAAAAAGAAGATTGCATTAATGACTCTTAAGAGGGATGAAGCGAGTGCGAGTTTTTGGTTAGTAGCCTTTAACAATAGATAAAGCGGCCAGGCTAAAATCAAGTCGGTAATCACCATAATCACGAAAGCCATAACTCCGTTTCGATACATCTCTGGGTTGTTGGTGATGTTGTTAAATGTGGCGGTTACATCTCCTTGAACAACAAGCCCTTCCAACACATAAAAGTTGCCGTAAAATCCTGCGATAAAAATAATGAGGTAGCCTATTCCGGTTAAGCGTGCAATTGTTTTCATACTATTTTCTGTGTTTCTTTTTTTAATGATTGATGTTGATAATGACATTGCCTTTTTTGTGTCCCGTATCGATGTAGGCATGAGCTTGAGCTACTTTTTCCAAAGGGAATTGGCGATCGATAACAGTCTTTAATTTTCCTTCTTTGAAAATGTCGATAAGTGTAAATAAGTCGATTCTCAACGCTTGTGCTTTCTTCATTCCGGTAGCTTCAAAGCGCGCTTTTTTCTTACCGAAAAGTGACATGATAAGCATTTGAAACAAGGCCGAGAATTTTAAAACAGGAGTGAGGTAAAGGCCGTTTTTTGCTAGTGCGTTTTTTGCTCTTCCAAATGAACTTTTGCCCACCGTATCATAGATCAAGTCGTACCTCTCTTTACCCTTGGTAAAGTCGTTTTGCGTATAGTCTATCACATGGTCGGCACCTAATGATTTTACCAAGCCAACATTTCTGTTGCTGCATACACCGGTAACTTCGGCTCCCATGTATTTAGCCAATTGAATGGCAGATGTGCCCAAACTACCAGCAGCACCATTGATAAGCACTTTTTGTCCGGGTAGTAGCTGCCCCACATTTTTAAGAAAGTTGAAAGAGGTAAGGTGTCCGTCACAATAAGCTGTAGCTTCTTCGTGACTCAAATTTTCGGGTTTGTGTAAAATAACACCGTCATGAGGAACAGCTACATACTGTGCATTTGTGCTAAAATTGGTGGTTGTTTCACCAAAAACCAGATCGCCCGTTTTAAAATAAGAAACAGCGTTTCCGGTAGCAACAACTTCACCCGAAAAACCAGTTCCTGGAATGCTGTGTTTCGGCTTGTTTAACCCCAAAAATAAACGACCAAGGTAGGGTTTTCCGGTGCGCATCATGCTGTCTGCTCTGGTAGCTGAACTGGCATAAATTTTAACCAATACTTCGTTAGGTTTGGGGTGTGGCAGGTCTACTTCTTTTAGTTTAATCACTTCAGGAGATCCGTATCCTGTTACAACAACTGCTTTCATTTTATTTGCTTCCATTTTGCGAAAGGTTTGGGTGTTTCGATAAATTTCTGGAGCAAAAGAATGGCGCTTCAAAAGCAGATGTGTTCTGAAAAACAAGAGAGAGGTTCGGAATTATAAATCCGAACACATTGAGGATAAATTACGAAGCTTGACTTTTGATGTAGGCACTTGGAGTCATGCCCGTTTCTTTTTTAAAGCAAGTGTTGAAAACGGTTTTCGAATTGAAACCACTTTCATAAGCCAATCCCATTAAAGAGATGTGACTGTTAGAAGGATCCTTTGCTAGTGTTTTAAAGTGCTCAACGCGATAGTGGTTCACAAACTCATTGAAATTTTTCTTCACTTCTGTATTCAGCAACCACGAAAGTTGATTGGGATGAATTTCAATGCGCTCAGCCAAAGAACGCAACGAAAGTTCAGGATTGAGAAATGGTGCTTCTTGTAGCACATAATCCAATAACTTTTTAGTGAAGGCAGCAGCTGTTGACGCATCCAACAAGGCTTGTTTTTTGTCGGCAGGTGTTGCGTTTATAGCAGGGTAGAGTTGTTGATGAAACTTTGGATATCGACTATCGGCTTTTAGCGCATGTGCCAACGGATCGGTATAACTAAGGAGAAAAATAGGAGAGTTTTGCGCCAGTGCTTGTTCCAAGACTTTAAAAGCAGCATCAAATTTTGCCAAAGCAATGTAGGCCAAAAACAAATAGGAATGTGCTTGAAATGCCATTGGAGACCGGGCTTCTTCTATCAATTGTTGAAGTGTAGTTTGTGCTTTTTCCTCATCGCCAGACAAGGTGTAAGCTAAACAACCAATGCCTAGTTTTTCATGCGGAATCACCACATCTTGAGGCAATGTTTCAAACAAATGGAGTGCGGCCTCAGCATCGTTCATCATCAACAAGCAGTATGTCAAAACAGTAAAAGCAGGAATGTTTTTCGGGTTCTTGGCCAACAAATCCTCCAGTACAGCCTTCGCTGCTGAATAGGCTTCTTGTCGGTACAGTAAAAACGCTTTGTAAAACAACGTTTCCTGATTCAAAGGATCAAGTGCCAATGCCAAATTGAGGTGTTTTTCAGCAGTGCTAAATTCTCCTTTTAGCGTGTACAAAAACGACATGTATTGCTGCCCTTCCGGGTAGTTGGGTTTAAGCTCAACGGCTTTTTGAGTATGCTTTGCAGCACCGGCAAAATCGCATTCCAAGAAAAACGAAATGTTGGCCAGTAAGTAGTATGCTCCCGGATTTTTTGGATCGAGTTCGAGCCCTTTGTGCGTATGTTCTACAGCCTTAGACCACGCCAATTCGCCATCCATAAATCCAGTGGTTCCTAAAAAACTATAGCCATCAGCCAAGCCAATGTGTGCTTCTGAAAAGTTAGCATCAATCTGTAGGGCTTTTTCATACAGTTCAATGGCTTTTTTTACGTCTTCCGGATTCCAGCGGTTGAAATAGTTGCGGGCTTTTAGCGCCAGTTGATACGCATCTAAACTATCGGTTTGTTTGTTGACCAAGCTGTCTGCAATTTCAAAATGACCCAGTTGTTCGCGCAATTTATCGGCAATCAACAGGCTAATTTCATCTTGAATGGCAAAGATGTTTTCGAGTTTTCTATCCCATGTTTCAGACCAGAGGTGCACATCTTCTTCGGCCAGCACCAACTGAGCGGTAATTCTCACCTGACCGTGTGCAACACGTACACTGCCTTCTAAAATGGTGTAAACATTTAAGCGCTCGGCAATTGTTTTGAGCGGAATGTTCTGGCCTTTGAAATAAAACGATGAGGTGCGCGAAATGACTTTCAACGCCTCTACTTTCGCCAGCGCGTTAATGATCTCTTCGGTGATTCCATCACTGAAATATTCATTTTCAGGGTCAGAAGACCGGTTGATGAACGGAAGAACTGCCAAGGTGTTTTGCTGCGCCACAGCGACTAAAATAGAGAACTCTTGGAATGCAGAAGTTGTTTCTGTTTGATTTTTAGAAAAAAGGCCAATAAACTCAAATTGGTACTCATAGATTGCACGAAATTAAATGTTCCAAGAAAGCTACTGTTTCTGCTAGAGTTGTTACTTAGTGCCTCAGAAATAGTTTTCGGTTTGAGTTTAGTACTGATTAAAAAAGCGCAAAAGAAAATAGAGTGGGCATTCCGCGATTTGGGATATGCCATTGGAACTAGAAAGCTGCCCAATGCAAATGCGGGAAGGCAAATTATGCTGTATCATGGTGTGACTAAAAATGCCAAACTAGACATTAATGCACGGTTTATTAGCACAGCACAATTTGAGCAGCAAATCAGTTACATGCAATCAAATTTTCATGTGGTTTCATTGGATGAATATTTCAAAGGAGCAACTCATCCTTCAAAATTGACCATTGCCATCACGTTTGATGACGGATACTTGAATAACCTGATTGAAGCTCTACCGATTCTTGAAAAATATGAAGTTCCGGCCACGTTTTTTGTAACAACAATCAGAGAGGCGGGCTATGATGTTTTATGGGCAGATGTTTTAGACCTTTATGGCTATACCGGAGGTGCTGAACTGACATTTAACGGTGAGTGCTATATTCGTAAGAACAATGACTTTTGGAGCGGAAATAATAAGCTGAAAAACGTACTCAAAGCAACGGGTTGGGAAGAAAAGCAACAGTTTGTAGATGAGATTTTGGCCTCGAATGCATTCTTAAACGATCCGCATTATTTCCCTTATTTCAAATTGATGGATGAGCAAGAGCTTCAAAAGTTATCAGCATCTCCATACGCTACTTTAGGTTCTCATGGACTGTACCACAATTGCTTAGATCATGTTTCGATTTCAGCTTGTCAAAAAGAGTTAGAGGTTAGCAAAAACTACTTGGAAAATATCACACAAAAAGAAGTTACAAGTCTGGCTTATCCTGATGGAAGTTACACGCGGGAAATTGTTGATTTAGCCGAAAAAACAGGCTACACCATGCAATTGTCGGTAGAACAATTGTTTGCAGAAGATACGTCTGATTTCAGAATAGAAAACCGCTTTGGGGTTAACCCTTATATTCGCTTCAACAACCAAATGGAATGCATTATTAATGGCCGCTATTGATACATATCAATTTACGCAGCTCTCAAAAGAGAATGTGCATTACCTCATTCCGCTTTTTCAGCGGGTTTTTGGAATTACACTCACGCGAGATCATTTGATGACGAAGTATTTTTCGACACTAGAAGGTGTTTCCTCGTTGGGCTACTTTGCCTTGTTTGAAGGGAGTCCTGTGGCTTTTTTTGGTGGATTTCCATCCGTAATAGCGTACCAAGAGAAAGTGGAGTTAGCTGTTCAGTGTGGTGATGTAATGACACTGGAAGAACATCGAGGAAAGGGACTTTTTGGAGAGTTGTATAAACACGTTTTTGCATTGTTTCAAGAAAAGGGAGTCCGTTTTATGTGGGCTTTTTTAAACCAAGACTCGGAGTATGCCTTCACGAAAAAACTCAATTGGAAAGGGGAGAAACGCATGAAGTGTTTCACGATTCCTGTTGCAGCATTCCCAACGGAGAAACTGTTTCGCAGAACCAAAGTTTTTGAAAAATACAACCAGCAATGGATACGGAAAAAATTATCCGATCGGATGCTTGAAAACAAGCAGGTGCAATCGGTTGATCTTGCTGAAAATGTGGGCGTCTGTCGCAATAAAGCCTATTTCGATTTTAAAAACTACACGCCCAATTTTTGCATTGATGTTGAAGGAACAGCTGTTTGGATAAAACCCTTGGGAGGCTTGTTGGTGGGTGATATGGAGGTGATTTCGCAGGAACAGGTGTTGAAAACTGTTGACGGGTTAAAGCGCATTGCTCAAAAGGTTGGTATCGATAAAATCATTCTACAAGTGAGCGAAGAGAACAAGCTGTATCACTACCTCTCGCCAAAATATCCATCAATAGACTCGTGGTTGATTGGCTACAAAAACATCAACTCTGATTTTCCCCTCGAAACACTCGATTTAACCTACGGAGATTTGGATACTTTTTGAGAAGGAGCAGTGTAGTTTTATCGAAACAGTAAATGACTCTGTTTTACAAGTCTTTTAATTTTTCAACGGCTTGCTCATTTCCTTGTTCGGCAGCACGTTCAAGCCAATATCGCGCTTTTTCCAAGTCTTTTCCAAGTTCATAGTAATCTACACTGTAGAGGAAACCTAAATTTACTTGTGCCAATACATGTCCTGATTTAGCTGCTATTTCGTAATAATATGCAGCCTTTTTTAAATCGCGATCTACTGTAATTCCCATTTCATAAAACTGTCCTAGGTAAAAGGTCGCATCTTGGTTTCCTTCTATAGCTTTTTGCAGGTAAAAGGCATAAACTTCACTGATGAGTTGCCATTCCCCAGTGAGCATATTCTCAATGGTAGAAGAATCTGATTCGTCCGGAAAAAAAGGGCTGCTGTTCTTTTCAACAACACTGATAGCATCCAAAGAAATGTGTTGCACTCGTGTAGTGTCTTTAAGGTTGTAAGCAAGGTATTCGTTCAAGAGTTCTATGTAGCTGAAATCATTGGAAATAACCAGTGTGTCGGTTAAGTTTTTTCGGTTTGAAGTAACATGATTGTGAGTCAATTCAATGGTGTTGCCGTTGCCTTCAACAATAATTACGGTATTGGAATTTTCATTGGTGAAGAAAGAATCAAAGTAGTTGAAAATTACTGTATTGTTTTCGCCATTAAAAATGATTTTACTTTCGCTGTTCTGGTTGATGAACTTTGAATTTGTACTGATCGTTTCTACCTGATTCGTGCCAACCGATTCAGAAGTTTTTTCTTTGTTGTTATGGCCAACGTTGTTGTTTGTATCGATTGATTTTGTGCTTTTACAACCAATGAGTCCGAGTACTAATAGGGGGATAGCTTTTTTCAATTTTTCGTGTCTTTTAGCCCTTTTTCAATTTGTTCAATGTAGTCTTCAAAATACCTGTGATTATGCTCTACAGGAAAACTAAACCTACTTAAACGATATCCAGCGATTGATTTTGTAAGCAGTAATAAATAATCAGAATTTTCATTTAGATGTACAGGACAAACGGCTCTAGCTTCTTCTTTTTTAGCTTCTCCGTAAATATGATTCCCAACATTGAGATTCCCTTTTAAACACTTTTTGATGGTTATATTAAATGTTTTCAGAGGTTGGTATCCTTCCTCTTCATGGACTGCATTATCTACAGTTGCAACAACTATATAATCATACTCGCTAAAGTCTGTGATAGGAAATTCAGGGCCTAAAGTTGCTGACTTGCATGCTATAAGGATTAAATAACCAATGAATAGAGTTGTGGTAATGGATAATAGTTTCATGTTTTCTTTTTCTTAATCAGGTCTTTAAACGCCTCATAATCGTTGCGCATGCTCACTTTTTTACAGCGACTTAAATCTACAGTTTCTCCATAAGAAACGGGNACNACTTTCTGAATAACCGNTGCAAATTTTTGCGGATGNGCTGTGCCTAGAAAAANGCCAANAGAATNNGGNNTGTTGTATTGNGCNAATCCNAATTTGGCAACTGCTCCGTGCGGATCGAGCACGTAGTTGTTGTGNGCATAACAGTGCTTGATNTCTTCNAGCGTAGCTGCATCGTTAATGCNAAATGCTGAAANGTGTTTTTTGATTTGTGACAGATCGTTTTGAAACAGGTGTNCAATGCGCTCAAAGTTACTAGGGTTGCCCACATCCATAGCATTAGAATAAGTCGCTACNGAAGGTTTGGCCGTGTACGATCCGGTGTTTAAATANTGTAAAAAGGTATCGTTGGCATTGAGTGCTGCCACAAAATGAGTAATGGGCAATCCCATTTGCTGTGCAATCAATCCGGCTGTGAGGTTGCCTAAATTTCCGGAAGGAACAGAANCCACCAGCTTCTGATCTCNNAGTATCGGTTTCAACTGTTTGTAGGCCAAAAAGTAATACAGCATTTGAGGCAACAACCGCGCAATGTTGATNGAATTGGCGCTGCTGAGGGTCACTTGTTTTCTCAATTCCTGATCGTTAAAGGCTTGNTTCACCAATTGCTGACAATCGTCAAAAACGCCCTCTACNTCAATAGCCTGAATGTTCTTGCCCAAACTCGTCATTTGAAACTCTTGGTAAGGACTAATTTTTCCCTTTGGAAATAANATTTTTACCTGAACNCCCGGAACATTGTAAAANCCATTGGCNACAGCACTTCCNGTATCGCCAGAAGTGGCCACCAAAATGGTAACNTCTTGNTGTTGTTCNGCATAAAACTGCGACAAACATCTGGACATAAATCGAGCNCCAACATCTTTGAANGCCTGTGTAGGGCCGTGAAATAATTCCAGCGCGAACANGTTGCCTTCAACCGGAACAGTTGGAGTAGGGAAGGNGAGCGTTTCGGCAATAATGGCTTTTAATTGTTCATNACTTAAATCNTCTTCAACNAANGGTTTTANGGCTTGAAATGCAATTGNTGCATNGGAATACGCNTCAATGTTATNGAAAAANGCTTGNGGCAATTGCGGAATGCTTTCGGGAAAATACAAACCTCCGTTGTTGCTCAATCCGTTGATGACNGCTTCTTTAAACGAAACGCTTTCGTTGTTTTTTCTTGTGCTAATGTATTTCATGGTACTATTGGATAAGGCGNGCGCCACTTTCAGATATAAGGAGGTTAACATATGTTTGATACTCCACGCCAACGTTGCTGTACACNGCGTTGAGAGCGTTAAGTACTTGCTGAGCATGAGCTTCACCGTTGGCAATGGCAAAAACCGCTGGNCCTGAACCAGAAATGCCAAAAGCCAAGGCGTTGTTNTCCANTGCCGCTTGNTTCATTTCTTGAAATTTAGGGATTAACAAGCTTCGAGCGGGNTCNATGATGAGGTCTTGNAATGCNNTGGAAAACAGTTCNAAATCCTGTTTNTATAGNCTGGCAACAAATGCNCCCATGTATCCAACTTGTTTTGCAACTGTTGATAAAGGAACAGCATTTTTCAACGTTTTCCGTGCATCAGAAGTGTTGATCTTGATTTTAGGAAACAAGGAAATCGCGTACAAATCTTGGGGTACGGGCAACGCAATAATGTCTTGTGCTGNCTTTCCCAGACTCAAAACTATTCCNCCTAAAATGGCCGGAGCAACGTTGTCGATGTGCGGACTTCCGCAGGCAATGCGTTCACCTTCCGCAGCAAAGCATACCAATTCTTTTAGCGAGAAAGGCTCGCCCACAAGTGCATTGTAGGCAAAGGCNGCAGCTGCACTGCTGGCACTGCTCGAACCCAAGCCNCTTCCGGCTCTAAACCCTTTGNTGATNCTGATATCCACACCTTTAAATTCNCCTAANGCTTCCTGCATTTTACGAATNACTACCGAACAGCAGTTTTCTTCCACCGCTGTGGGAAGTTGCGCACCATTTACAATGGCTACAATGCGGTTGTTTTCNNTTNCATTAAGCGTCAATTCAACTTCATCGCCAATGTTGTTGAGCGATAAACCCAGAACATCGAATCCTACATTAAAATTGGCAATGGTTGCNGGTGCAAAAGCTTTTATCGATTCCATAATCAACGGTTTGTAATGAACATTAGATCTGCAAAAACGCCACTGGCTGTAATGCTGGCACCCGCTCCAGCNCCTTTNATNACCAAAGGTTCAGGATTGTANCGGTTGGTGTTGATGGCGACTACATTGTCTTTCCCATCCAAGTTGTAAAAAGGACTATCNGATTGNATTTCGCGGAGNGCAACCTTCATTTTTCCACCTTGCATGGTGGCCAATACTTTGAGTTTATTTCCTTTTTTGTGTGCCTTTTGGTAAAGCGCGTGAAAGTGTGCCTCATGCTTTGTTAATTGGGCAAACAGTTCGTCACTGCTTTTGGCATTTGAACAGTCCTCGGGTAAGAAATTCTCAAATTCAATGTCTGCCAATTCATTGGCATAACCAGCTTCGCGCGAGAGAATGAGAATTTTGCGCATCACGTCTAATCCACTGAGGTCAATTAACGGATCGGGCTCGGTGTAGCCTTCTTCTTTCGCTTGAAGCACCACTTCTGAAAACGTCCGTTGACCATCGTAGGCATTAAAAATGAAATTCAAACTGCCTGAAATTACTGCTTCGATTTGGTCAATTCGATCACCGCTAATCAACAAATCGTGAATGGTTTTAATGATGGGCAATGCCGCACCAACAGCTGTTTCGTATTTGAAATGGCAATTGTGTTCTTTGGCCAATTGTTGCAACAACGCATACTGACTGTAAGCACTGCTACACGCAATTTTATTGCAAGTCACTACCGAAATGCTTTGCTGTAACAAAGCTGCATAATGGTTGCTCACTTCTTGTGAAGCCGTATTGTCGATGAACAATGCATTGCGCAAATTCAAGGCTTTAACCGTAGCTAAAAAATCGGGAAAAGCAGTGTAGGCAATTCCTTTCTCCTGAATGTTGGTAATGTCTGAAAGAGAGAGTCCATCGGCTTCGTTAATCATAAAGCGGCTGCTGTTGGCCACACCTACAATTTTGAGGTGAATGTGGTAATCGTTCAACAAATGTTCGCGCTGCATTTCAATCACATTTAAAAAAGCTTTGCCCACATTTCCGATTCCGGCAATGAACAGGTGTACGTTTTTTACTGCATTGCTGAAGAATTTTTCGTGCAACACGTTCAAGGCTTTTACCTCTTCTTTTTGATCAATCACGATGGAAATGTTGCGTTCGGATGCTCCTTGAGCTATGGCCAAAATGTTGATGCCGTTTTCGCCCAGCGCACTGAACACTTTTCCACTTAACCCCACTTTGTTTTTCATATTATCGCCCACTACGGCTATGATGCACTGGTCTTTTACCACTTTAAGGGGATTCATTAATCCGCTTTCCATGTCTTGTGCAAAAACTGCATTCAGAGCTTGTTCTGCAAGTGCCAAATCATCTTGATCGATGGCGATGCCCACACTTTGCTCAGAACTACTTTGCGTAATGAGAATGACGTTTACATCGCTTTCTTCCAGTGTTTGAAAGATTTTGCGTGCTTTTCCTTTTTGCTTGGCCAATCCGATACCTGAAACGGTTAGCATGGCAATGTTACTGAGTGAAGAAATCCCCTGTATTTTATCATCCTGTACAATTGTTTCGGCACTTACCAATGTTCCTTTTTGTTCGGGGTGAAACGTGTTTTTGATGTACAATGGAATGCGGTTTTTCATCACAGGAATCACCGATGGCGGATAAACCACTTTTGCTCCAAAATAAGCCAGTTCAAAAGCTTCTTCGTAGCTGAGTTTTTCAATGAATTTGGTGTTCTTTACTTTGCTTGGATCAGCACTATGAATGCCATCAATATCACTCCAAATTTCCAATGCATTGGCTTGTAGAGCACCGGCATAAATGGCAGCAGAATAATCAGAACCGCCTCTTCCTAATGTAACCACTTCACCGTTTTCGTTCGCGGCCATAAAACCACCGGCAATGTAATTTCCGACTTTAACGGCTGCCTGAATGTTGGCATTGGAACGTTGAAAATCGACCTCTCCTTTGAGGTAATCACCATCTGCCACCAACAAAGCTTTACTGTCTAAAAGCTGCAATTGACAGCCGCTCAGGTTTAAATAGCGAGACAAGATAAAGGCCGATAACTCTTCGCCTTTGCTAAGCATTAGCGCTTGTGTTTTGGGCGAAAGTTCTTGTAAAGTATAGATGCTGTGACAAATTTCGTCCAGCACATTGCACTGGTGTTGCACTTCTAAAATCAACTCCGTTTGATGTGGAATGTCTACCATTTCAGCAATCAACTGCAGGTGAAGTGTTCTGAATTCTTCCAGTAGGGGAGAAAAGGTGTTTTTTAGTGCTTGGTGCGCCATGTTTTCCAACAGGTTGGTTACACCCGAAAGGGCAGAAACTACAACAAAGTAGGGTTCATTCTTTTGCAGTAAAATAGACCGGATGTGTTCCAGACTGTGTTTTGAGGAAACACTTGTTCCTCCAAATTTTAAAACAAGCATATTGCAGGAATTAGAAAACGTTAACAATGAAAATGACAAGTTGGAATTGAATGCGATCAATTCTAAATGGAAATGGCACACGCGGTGCCCGCTATGGAATGTGAACCCCCTAAGGGGTAGTTGTCATTGTTGAAGTGCCGGTAAATGTTGTTGCACACGCAGCTACCGCTGTGAAAGCGAATACGTTTGAACGTGTATGTTGTGTGCCAAATACCATTGGGGGTAAATGTAGTGAAATTATTTTATGGAATGCAAGGGGGAACTATAAACAATCCTTCAGACGATAAAGCCTAAGAGTAGTTTGATTGGTTAAGCTTAAGCCAATATCATTGGTTGTGCGCTTTTTTTATTTTTTCGATTAGTTTTTCAATTACTGCCAACGGTCTCGGCTATGAGTAGTTGCGTGATTTAGCACTAAACTTTGCAAGTACACGCCAAACTGAAAATCCGCGAGGATTTTCAGAAGTAGGCGAGATTTAGCAATTACTTATAGCCATCCTAAGCTTGCAAAATATTACATTCAGATAATAAAAGAAAGAACAAAGAGTGGA
>PAJI01000012.1 GCA_002705995.1 Crocinitomicaceae bacterium
CCAGTAGCTATGGTGAAACAATTCCTACATTCAAACCCTTCGTTACACGAATCTTTAATGAAAAATATCACTCGAATAATTGTCATTTGTGCTCTGGCCTTAATCGGTCAGAGCACTTTTGCTCAAACCTACAATAAGAGCTTTAAACTTTCTTATGGGGCGATGGGAGCCAATAGCTTAGTTCATGACACAAGTTCCAACACCCTAATTAGTCAGTACACATGTATTAATACCAATGGTAATCAGAAAGTCGGATACATTAGATTGAATATTCATAGTGATGTTTTACAATTCACAGAATCTTCAAATAACATTCCTGCAAACGTTGGAGCCTACAATATCACGAGTTCAAATGGTTATTTTTATTCTGCTATCAATACTGGGCAATTATTTTTTTATTTATCCAAGTATGATAAAAATACGTTAATTGACTCTGTATTCCCCATACAGTTAAACACATACAACAATGCTATTCTAAACATAAAAACAGTTGGAGGTAATTTAATATTACTGGGCTATAAAGGTCTTACATACAATGGAAATACTGGAAGACCTGTTTGTTTAATTGTAGATACCAATGGCATTATAATCAATCAGGTAGGGATTAATACTAATTCTTATGATGATTATTATTTTGATTACCATTATGCCAATGATGAGCATTGGTTATTCCGTTCCGAGGATGACGGAGATAACTCCGATGAATACACCTACAGTAGAAAAAGAGTTGAACGGTACGATTCGTTGTGGAATCAGCTCCAGGTATTCCATTACTACGATGAAAATGGATTACAGAATTCTAGTGCTGTAGTTGCTGCTCCAACAGATAGTTCGTTTATCATTACATCAGCCTATGGAGTAGAAAGTGAACCTTCGTTAAATGACAATCAAAACCCTGCTCTTTTTGAAATTGATTTCAATGGAAATGTCATTTGGGACTTTAAAGACTCCAACGGATATTTCCCTGCCTACTTCAATAGTTTTTCTCAAGTGGAAATCGATGATGCTGGTAATTTTTATGCTTTGGGTGAAGCCTATTGTCGCCACGACTCTACTGACTTAAGAAAACCGGCTGGCAATGAAGAAGTGTGGAAATACATTCAACAGGCCATTCTCTATAAGTGGAACAAACACCATGAATTGCAATGGGCAAGACACATTAAACATCCGGAAGCGAAAAGTTTCAATTCTATTTCCAGTCCTCATCAAATGGTGGTACTGGAAGATCATTCCATTGTCTTGGCTGGAGATGTTATTCCAGGGGCTTATGATAGTTTAGACAACCAGCAATACTGGATTGTTAAAACAGACAGCAATGGTTGTGTAGACGGCTACCCCTGTACCGATTGGGCAACCGTGGGAATTGAGGATAAGGTAACACCCAATTATGAAAGTTTTGAAGTCTATCCCAACCCAGCTAGTTCCAGTCAAATCTACACCGATATGCAGTTTTCCCCTTCAAATACCGTATCCATTGTTCCGGTTGGTGGCGGCATAGTCGTGCAAGGAAAATTCGAGGGCAAACAATTATCCATTCCCAACCAGCTCAACACAGGTACTTACATCTTAATGGTATGGGACAAAGGCCAGCTTTATTCTTCTAAAATCATCCTCCAATAATGAAAAAGATTTACACTGTTCTAACACTAATCTTACTGCTTGCAACCACTACAACTTTTGCTCAAGATTTTGCTCCCGTAGGTGCAAAATGGGTGTATTCAAAATCAAACGATTATTACCCTGAAATTTACAACTCTCCTTTAGAAATTAATTCAGTTGGTGACACCATCTTATCAGGTAAAAATTGCAGACACTTGGTAGCTGAATATTCATGCATGCTCAATGGAGATTTGTTCCTGCATCAGGATGGAGATACTGTGTTTTATTTCGATCGGTATGATAGTGTTTTTCACCCTTTGTATGTTTTTAATGCTCAGGCTGGAGCACACTTCTATTTTTATTATAATCAGAATCTAGGAATTGGCAACGCTTTTTTTTATGCTATTGATTCTGTTTGGACAGAAGTCATTAACGGAGATACACTAAGAACCCAGCAAGTTAGTTGGGCTACCCAAACCGCTGGCAATGAAGGGGTTTCAATTGTTAATGAACGGTTTGGAAATATGGACTACTTGTTTAACTATATGTCTGGAGGTGGGTATTTAATAAATTGTCCTCAAAAGCCTATGGGACTCCGCTGTTATTCTGACCCCTATTTTGGTTTCTATGAAACAGGTATTGTTACCGATTGCGATGATACCATCCCCTATGTATCAGTAGAAGAAATCAACACAGAAAATGGTATAAAACTCTGGCCAAATCCTGTGAATAACACGCTGAACATTCAAGTAAATACAGGACTTGAAGCGTTGAACATCTATAACATTAACGGACAACTGATCAAGCCAATCAATGTTTCGCCAACACAAAACCAATCGCTTACAATTGACATTACCGATTTACCACCCGGGATTTATAGTTTGGTGGGGCTTTCTAACCAAGAAACGATCAAGGCTAAATTTGTGAAGCACTAATTTCAAACGAACCTTCAAAACCATGAAAAAGATTTACACTGTTCTAACACTCATTTTACTGCTTGCAACAACCTCAACATTCGCTCAAGACTTTGCGCCTGTAGGGGCAAAATGGGTTTATAACGTTGATCATAATGGTTCGGTATTTTACTTGGAAGTCAATAGTGTTGCTGATACCACTATCCAAGGTAAATCTTGCCAGAAAATAATCGCTGATTGGAATTGTGCACGTAGTGGAACTTTATACGTTCACACAAGCCAAGATTCAGTATTTGTATACGATCAAAATTTTCAGACCTTCAATCCTTTGTACATTTTTGATGCCATTCAAGGAGATGAATGGACTTACAATTTCTCGATAAATGACGGAGGATTTTATCTCGATAGCCTCAACTTTAAAATTGATACAGCTTGGACTCAATCCATTAATGGAGAAACACTTCGTTTCCAAAAAATTGGTGGATCAAGTTTATGGACAGGTGACACTGTCGTTGAAAAATTTGGACTCATGAAGTATCTATTTTTTTATGATAACGAAAATCTCCCAATAGGCTTATGTCATGATGGTCTAGCGAGTGGATTACGTTGCTATTCTGACCCAACATTTGGCTCATATGAAACTGGGATTGTAGACTCTTGTTATTGGGTAAACGATCTTTCTTCAGTTACAAAAATCAACTCTGAAAATGCTGTTGAACTCTGGCCAAACCCAGCCAACAATGAATTAAACATCCAACTTACTTCAACTATTGATGAACTAGCTATATACAATATCAATGGTCAACTGGTAAAGCCAATCAATGTTACGCCAACACAAAACCAATCGCTTACAATTGACATCACCGATTTACCAACCGGGATTTACAGTTTGATAGGGTTTTCTAACCAAGAAACGATCAAGGCTAAATTTGTGAAACACTAATTTCAAACGAACATTCAAAACCATGAAAAAGATTTACACTGTTCTAACATTAATCTTACTGCTTGCAACAAACTCAACATTCGCTCAAGACTTTGCCCCAGTGGGAGCTAAATGGGTATACACAATCGATTACGCCTTCTCATTCGACATAGGATTTGTTACAATCGAAAGTATTTCTGATACTGTTATTCAAGGAAAAACGTGTCAAGAAGTTGTAGCTCCTGAAGGACATCAGGCGTTGTCAGGAGGCACTAAATTTTTACACACGAACAATGACACTTTGTTTATTTATGATACAACTACGCAAGCATTTAGCCCCTTTCAAATTTTCAATGCTCAAGCAGGAGATGAATGGGATTTTGTATATACACCCGCTTCATTGGGCATGACTCCTGGCGTTGATACTTTACATTATATTGTCGATTCAGTAGGCATAGAAATCATAAATGCTGATACTCTTAAAAAAGTATACGCATCCTCTATTCTTTCTTGTGCAGGGTGGAGTATTAATGACACTACTAAAATAGTTTACCTAGAGCGACTGGGAGATTTGTATTACTTGTTTAACTATAATAACTATGGGTGTAATCCTGCTATTGATGCAGATGTTATTGGTGGATTACGTTGTTATTCTGACCCAACATTTGGGTCTTACGAAACAGGCATTGTAGACTCTTGCTATTGGATATACGACCCGACTTCGGTTGCTGAAATCAATGCTGAAAATACTGTTGAACTCTGGCCGAATCCAGTGAATAACACGCTGAACATTCAAGTAAATACAGGGCTTGAAACATTGAACATTTACAACATTAACGGTCAACTGGTAAAGCCAATCAATGTTTCATCAACACAAAACCAATTGCTTACAATTGATGTTGCTGATTTACCACCCGGGATTTACAGTTTGGTGGGGCTTTCTAACCAGAAAACGATCAAGGCTAAATTTGTAAAATAATCCACCTGATCCATTTCAGGAGTAATACAAGGCTCTTGCACCTGAACCTCTAATAAGTCTCCTCTATACTCCCCTACTTCTCTCCGTTGAGATAATTTGATGTAGACACTGTAGCATACAAACTATGAATCGCCTCTATTCTTAAAAGCATTCGATTCATCCTAATCTACCAAAAACGCATAATTATCTACTGCGAAAGCCCTTGGTATACTTTTCAATTTTGGGGAAGTCAAATACAGTTTAACAAAAAAATCAATCAATTACAGCATATGGCTTCTCGTAGAAAATTTATTTCACAAGCTGCAGCCGGTGCAGCTACACTGGCTGTCTCTCCTTATTTAATGGCTGCTAGCAGCGGTAAAATTACTGCCCAACCTGTTCCGGAATCACTCATCCAATCGTCTACTACAAAAGGTGGTAAATGGCGTCCAAAATTTCGTTTTGGTCAAGGCGGTGCTCCACTGGGCGGAACGAACCGTTTGTTGGTGGAAGACGATGAAGCTGTTGCCATTTTAGACAATGCATGGAATGCAGGCATGCGTTATTTTGATACTTCTCCTTGGTATGGATTGGGATTGAGCGAAAGACGCTTTGGTCATTTGTTGCACNGCAAACCTAGAGCAGAATACATTTTATCGACCAAAGTTGGCCGTATCTTAACTGCTGCACCAAAACCCGGTTCTGATTTTTGGGCGCAGCCCGATTCTTTTGATTACAACTACGATTATTCGGCCGCTGCTACCAGAAGGTCGGTTGAAGACAGCTTACAACGCATGGGAGTTTCATCAATTGATGTTGTTTTTATTCATGACTTGTCGCCAGACAATGATGATTTGGGCGGAAAGTATGAAGAGTACATGAACCAAGCGATTAAAGGTGCCATGCCCGAATTGGTAAAAATGCGCGAAGAAGGTTTAATCAAAGCTTGGGGAATGGGTGTAAATACCATCGACCCCATTTTAAAAGCATTGGAAGTAAGCGATCCGGATATTCATTTGGCTGCTTGTCAATACACCTTATTGGATCATGCAGAATCGATTGAGAAGCTTTTCCCGGCTTGTGAGAAAAAAGGAAACTCTATTGTTGTGGGATCGCCATTAAACAATGGCTTTTTAGCCGGTGCAGATCGTTACAATTACGGAGGAACTATTCCCGAAGGATTTAAAGCTAAGCGTACCAAAATTGAAGCCATTGCTAAAAAGCACGGCACCGATTTGCGCACGGTAGCATTGCAATTTTGTGCTGCTCCCGAAACAGTCTCTACGGTTATTCCTGGTGCAAGAAAAGCAAATGAACCGATAGAAAATGTGGTTTCTTTTAACGAACGTATCCCTACTGATTTGTGGGTGGCATTAAAAAATGAAAAACTAATTCATAAAGATGCCCCGGTTCCGGTATAAATTTTTGTTGTGTTTTTAGGATTAAAGGCCGTAGCGAGAGTTACGGTCTTTTTTTATGTTAATGTTGTTCACAAAAGAAGTTTTAGTCGTGGGTTTATTATTTCAATTATTCAAAACTGATTTTTGAAATAAAGAATACGTATCTCTTGCGCTTCTCAGCCTGATCGTCTTTATTCTTAATTTTTTGTTTCCCATAAATAAGAAAGTGGTTTCCATACCAATAATTCAAGCTTGAAAATGTCCACTTGGTTTTATCTTCAGAATATAGGGTTTCAATTGATTCGGATTCTTTATCAGTAATAACTTCACCAACATTGTTCATCACCTTGGTTACAATTTTACTGCGGTTGGCAAACAACAATTTTAACTGGTCTTTTTCCACCACACCATTCACAAATCGTTTTACAACAAAAGGCTTATAAGATGGCCACATTTCAAAAGATTGACTCCATTCTAACTTTCCATCCAAACTAAATTTTGAGATAAAAGCATGAGTATATTGATAGCCATCAAAAATGGTTTGTGTTGATGTTGATGGCGCTCCGTTAACCATGGTTGTAGTAGTTATGGTATGGGAAGTTGGATAATAAGCTTCACCCACTAACATGTAACCACCTTCAACTTCTACCAGCTCATGCAAAGCAATGTTATAAGAGAGTACAAAGTCTTTGCCTTTGCTAGATTTTCGCTTTTTCTTTTTCTCTATGCGTTCTTGTTTTCGCTCTGGCAAATACGAAAAGAAATTATTCAATTCCGTAAACTTATAGTAGCTGATATCTTCCATCTTTTCATCAATTAATCGAGAGAAAAAAATGCCTTCAGACATCACACTTCTTGTTGAATAGGTTCCCATTAAGATGTATTCGTTTTCGGCCAATTTAGTAACTGTTTGATCAGTTAAAGTATTTTCAGGATCATTCGCCAACTCAAACATGCTCTTTTTGTAACCCTGATCATCCAACACCATCAAATAAGATTTTCGCACCCTGCTTACATAGGCATAAATGTGTAAAATGACTTCCTTGTCTTTTTCAAGTACCTGAAATTTCTCCAAGTTGATGTGCTTCAATTTTGCACCAGGAACCTGAAAAATTACGGGTTTGTCTAAACCTGTTTTACAGTTAACAGCAAATACGTAAGGTGCATTTTGAATGGTTGATGCGAAATAGGCATAATCATTCACTACAGCCATTTCTGTTACTACACATTTTTTAGGTAGCTCTCCTTGAACGATATCATACTTTAGTGTATTAACATCTAGTGAAACTAGTGTATACTCTCCTTTTCGATGCTTAAAAAACGTATATATTTTGTTGTCGTCCGAATAAGATTCGTCATAACCTTGTCTCTTGGAAACTTGAACAACAACTTCATTCTCTTTCTCTAAATCGGTATTGTACAGTTCATACCTCCAGTTGACCATTCCATCGTCATCGAGCTCTTCTTTTCTAGATTGAATCACAAATCCTTTCTCACCGAACTCATATACTTTTTCATCGGTGTAGCCATCTTGTAGCTCAAGTTCAATACGTTTTTCTTGTTTCAACTGCGCAACTGCAGATAAGGCAAATAATACAAATGCCAGTAGGAGTATTTTTTTCATGGAGAGTCTATTTATTCTTCAGTAAAATGTGCAGCTAAGTTATCCTACTTTGATAAAAAAAGCTAATCAACCAATGCGTATACCTCTCTATAGTTAGAAACTGTTTCAGTCTTTTATACTGATGGCCATATCCTACTTTTAAAGCAAACAAACATCAAAACAGGGTTTAAGCCTAAACCCTTAAACCACTGAAAAACAATCGTTTCTTTTCATAAGATTTTTTACTTTCATCCGCTAGAAAAAATTCCATTAAAATCACTTAACAACTAATTCAAAACTTATGAAAACCCTAACCTTCTTAAATCCGCTTAAAGCGGGTATTGTGGCATTATGCCTTATCTTTAATTTTTCTGCACTCAACCTACTTGCCCAGTGTAATTGTGATTATTATGTTCCTAACTCAAATGGACAAGTAACCTATGACGCCTCAAACGTTCAGCCCGGAGAAGTAATTTGTCTTCAAAATGGACCAAGTCGTGTTATAATGCAAAACTTTAATGCTTCTGTTACAAATCCCATTATTATTACTTCTTGCGGTAATTTATCAATTGACTCTTTGGAAATGTATGGTGGGAATTACTGGCTAGATGGTGAATACTTTAGCAATAGTTCTATTGTAATTTCTGATCAATTATGGACTTTTAATATGGATGCCTCTTCTAACATCCAAATAAGCAACCTGGAAATCAATAATTATCAATTTCAACCCTGTGTTTCTCCTGTAGAATATAATAATGTAAGCTTCATAGGAGTTGACACAGTCCAAAATGTATCACCGAGTTGGATTTCCGGTGAAAAATTAACAGTTCAAAATTGTTATTTTGAAGATTGTATCCTAAGCATAGGTCATACTTCACCTAACAACATATTAACCTTTGAAAATAATTTGGTTCTAAACAGTATTATTAATTACCAAGCAGGAACAATAAACGGATTGTCTAAAGCACAGTCTTTCAACGAAGTGTTTATACACAACACATTTGTTACAACCAACAGTTCTATCGATAACCCTTTAAGAATTGAACACCTCAACCAAGATGCTACTCTCAACGATACGATAAGCCTAATCAACAACCTGTTTTACCATGTCAATTCATACAATCAAACCTTGGATAACAGGTACAATCCGTATTTCATGGTTTATGATGAAGACACTTACGGATACACGATAACCGATTACTATCAAAATGTTCCCTTTTTTGAATCAGGTAATGTCTTCACAAACACAACTTCTGGTTTTGTTGATTTTGTTGATTGGAAAATCGGTGCTTCAAGCTTGGCTATTAACGCTGGTATTAATCACAGTTTAGTTCCACAAGAAGATAATTTTGGGAACCCAAGAGTATTGGGCAACAGACCTGATGCCGGTTACCATGAATGGCATCCTGAAAATGGGTTTTTAGAAAGTCATGCCGTTGAATTTCAAGGCATCTACTGTAAAATCTTCGAAGACATCATAATTGATAGTTATAACAACAACAATCAATCACTAGATCTCTCACAAGCTGCCAATTACTTGTCAAAACTCAAGAAATTTGGCTTTAACTACCTCATAATTTATGGTTTAGGCAATCTACATTGGAATTACGACTTTGGTAACGGAAACAACTCAACAACAGATCAAATGGTTGCTGATTTTATTAACCTGGCTAAAACAGAATACGGTATTATACAGGTAGCGGCTACCGGAGAAAAAGCTTCAAGCTTCAATAAAATTGTCACCTATAATGTAGGAAAAGACTATTTCTCAAGAATAGATGTTTTACACTACGAATACGAGTTTTGGAATGTAAACAATTGGCCTGAATACCAAGCCAGTTACGATCCTGCCGATCAATACCTTAATTTATTTGATAATGCTATTTATCAGGATATTCCTGCCAGTGGCCCACCCAATACAGATTCGGGAGAACATATAAAGCATTTTTCATACATGTACAATGAAGTGCAAAAAGCAAAAGTCATTGCCTCAAATAATGATTTGGTTCTTGAGTTTTATGCCAGCAGAACTGAAATAGATGGTTACGATTACCTTATTCTTCCCAACAACCCAAGTTTTCCAAATGAAGAATTACTTCTATTGGCTGATTATGTTGATCGATTTTGTCTGGCTCACTATACTCCAAGTGATCCTAATAGCGGAGATGGGTTATTTATTAAACCTACAGATTTTTCTTCCAGTAATTATATTGTAAATCCATATGGAGGAGCTGATCGTTATGAGAAACTAGGTTCAGATGGCATTGGCTCTTTAGTAATGCCAATATTTCATGGTTCTACAGATTACACAGGGTACTTCTTAAACCTCCCTAATTACGAGCTAGGAGATGCTATTGAAAGTTTTGAATGGGGAAACACTAGCAATAACTGTGGTTTTTATAACTCATCAGTATGCCCAACCGGCTATCAATATATAAATTACAATACCCTAGCCGGATCAATATGGTATAAAGATGAATTCTTATTGGGTGCTTCTATTTGCATTAACCCAGGCATTCACTTGAATTCTGAATTTGCTCAGGTTGTAATTGATGGAACTTCAGTCACAGCTGATTTTAGTATCATTGGTGAATTACCTGTTGATATTAATGTCTATCAAAACAGCACTTTAATCAACTCTATTTCGAATTGGAATCAATCAGAATTCCAAATTCACATCAGCAATTTCAGCACTTTAGACCAAGGTCTTTACACTGTAGACATTACACCTTCTACAAGTAATCCATGTTACAACGCTTCACATACATCTAGTGAAGAGTTTATTCTGAGCTACTCCTCACAGAAAAAAGGAAGTTATGACGCAGAACAGGATGAGACATCAAATACGGAAACGTCACCTGAAACTCCAGTTGAATTAACTGAACAATTGGACATTGTTGTTTATCCTAATCCAACTATTGGTGAGCTACAAATTCAAAACAACCAGTTACTTTTTGATGTAACCATTGTTGATCAAGCTGGTAGAGTTTTATACTCTGCTGAGAATTGTCCGCAACAAATAGATTTAAAAGGAGTTGCAAGTGCCGGTTTGTATTATTTCGTTGCCAAAACAGAGTATGGCATTTATAGAAAGTCAATTGTAGTTCAATAACCTGCAATAGGCACTAACAACTAAAAAAACAAAAAGGGATCAATGTCTATGACATTGATCCCCTTGTTAACGGACAACATGGATTTATCTGCTACGAATAAATCACAGCGGAATTAAAAGATTACCTGTACCAAAAATTCGCCCATAAAGGTGTTGCCTGTTAATTCGTTATCATACGATGAGCCTGCTACTTGCAGTTTTAATGCATTGTCTTTGAAATATTTTGAAAAGCCAACCGTATAACCGGTTGTTTCGGTAATTATAGAATTGGCATTGTCTTCAAATTCTGGTGTCACCTGACTGTAACGTAAGTCTAGCGCATAACCCGATTTTGTTACGTATCCGATTTGTGCATTGTAAGCCGACCCTAAGGCTAAAAACTCGCTAATTTGTGTTGGAATAATTACTTCTGTTGCTGCTTCATCAGCATATGAGCCTTCTAATGATGTTGCTGTTGCCAAAGCATATTCTCCTAACAATGAGAACCCTTTGTAATTGAACAAAATGTCGGCATAAACCTGGCGGTAATCTGGCAATTGTTGTTCTCCCAACGCATTGTAGAGGTAAACATCTCCATGCCCTTCGCCAACAGCATTGCTAGCTCCATCGTTGTAGCTATAGGCACCACCAATTACCAATTTTGGTTTTTCTTCATGCGCCAAATCAGCTACCAATTTTTCATTGCCCTCAGTGAACAACCCCAATGGGTAAACATCTAGACGCGCACCGTATTTAACTCCTCCCAAATCAACATCTCTAGAGTCTGATCCGAATGAGTTTCTACCATCGCCAGAGGTTACAGAAACCTGTGGAACAACAGCAAAACGATCTCCGCCAAATGTATTCTCAACAAACAACCCAAACTCACGACCAGTTTGACTAAACGATGTACTCAACAAACTTCGATCGGGAAATTGCAAATTGGTTTCCATAAACAACATCTCTCGATTGTTGGTAATGTTCTGTTTTTGTCCGGCAGTAACAATAAAATTACCAAAGGGCTGATAAGCTACCCATGCATCCAATAATGGATCATTCAGGCTAAAATCGGCTTGAAAAAAGAACGATACTTTTTCTTCTAAGGCCTTGCCTGAAAAGTTCAGGTAAGTACGTTTAGAGTTCATTAAATAATCAGGTTCATCTGCATTTTCATTGTTTTCTACAGCAAAGTAAGGTTGCATCATACCGCTGATTTTAAATTGGTAAGCGCCTTCGTTAAAGCTGTAGTTCAATCCTTTTCCTAGTTCAAAATTCACCTCATGATTAGGTGCTGTAAATGCTGTGTCTTGTGCTACGGCTGATGTTACCGCGGCAGCTGAAAGTATAAGTGTTATTAATTTTTTCATAGCTACAGTTTTCTATAAAGCTTCTTGATTTAAATAGCGATAAATGGGTAGTTCTTCGTTGAGTGCTGTGTGGATTTGATCAAAGGTTACAAAGCTGTTGGGAGCTTCTGGCTCCATAACTTCTATGGCTAAATTGGCCTTGGGTTGATTCATGTATACAATGAAACTTCCGGCAGGAAAAGCCTTTTCAGTTGCCTCAAGGNCTGTTGTAACATTTTGCCTGTTGACACCTTCGTATTTCTCGGGCTCTTGCTCATACGTTGCAACAGTATACTTTTCAACTTCTACCGTTTTCTCTTGATTCAACGTGTCGATTTTCAACCCCAGGATTTGAAGTTTGGCGACCACTTCTTTTTGGGTAGGGAGAAGAATATACGCCACAGGGCTATTTCTTCTCAACTTGGGTTTCGCGAGCCACGCATCTTTCATGCGTACCTGTAGCGTAATCTTCTCCGTTGTCTCTAAATCGATGAAGGTTAACGGTCTTTCTTCCAATTCACGTTGGTGTTCAACAACAGCATCGTCTTCTGTGGCATTGGCTTTTGCAATGGTTNAACGCACCTCATCGGCATTTTCAACTGTTGTTTTCAAGTAAGANAACGCCACTAAAAAAGNGCTATAAGTTCTTCTTTTGAAAGATGTTTTNCCNATTCCAATNCCTCTAACTTCAATTAAAGAAGCAATNCAATTAGACAAAGCATAAGAAGTTGCACTTGATCTTGAGTTTAACGATCCTTGGTGAAATTCTATAGCNCCCAACACTTTGCTTTCTGAGAAATAATCGTGACTGGTTAATGCANGNTCTGACAATTCTTTGGCTGCATTGGCCACAAATTTTTCTTTGGTATAATNCCTCAATGTTTCCGGNACATTGTGGTTACCAGAGTAGAGAAACATCACATCAAAATAATTGGTTACACCGTATGTGCTCATCTTNGTAAAGTCTCTCCTATACGGTCTGTATTCGTGAAAATCTACCGCCACNTGTGCACTAAAGTCACTGAATGCTTTTTTGAGCACTACACTTTCCGGTGCTAACAATTTGGTTTGATCACGATTAAGATCNAANCCATTGTNNGANTAACGNTTCTGAATTTCGCTGCCGTCAATGTTGGCCACNGGAACAATTGCTATCTCTAATTGATCGAGTAAATGTGCNTACTCGGCATTGTTCAANAACTGATCTATGAGG
Organism: Crocinitomicaceae bacterium; assembly: GCA_002705995.1. Lineage (GTDB taxonomy): Bacteria > Bacteroidota > Bacteroidia > Flavobacteriales_G > Salibacteraceae. Next base: position 13,047 of record PAJI01000012.1, read on the forward strand.
TATAAAATCCCCTCTGTACTTCCGGGTTCATTGCCATGCAAACCGGCTTGTAGCCATATGCGNAGTTTATTTTCCGTTCCTTTTTTGTTCAATTTCACCAAAGGAATATCTACTCCTTTTTGACTTTTACCGATAAAAGAAATGCTCATNACATCNCTGTGATTGGCTTGCTCTTGATTAAGGAAAGCCATTAGNTCTTCGTAATTNGTAAAGCCTCTTTTCTTTTGAAAAGCCGGTGTATTGATTTCTATTTCAGGATCGGGAAAGAACTTTTTGGTAATTGACTTGGTNTGNGGACTCATTTGGCCAAAGCCCAACAAGCTGCAACAAACTATCAATAGTATTATGCTGATTCTTTTTTCCATACCTAAAATGCGAATGTGGTCATCACTCTTCCTATCCACTCGTCTCCACTCATTAGTGTTCCGGTGTAATCATTAGATCCNGGAGCACAATCAACATAAGTCAATGATGCTTGTACNTTAAAGCCGTATGATTTTTGGAAATATTTTGAAACNCCCAATGTGTAGTAGTTNGGACGNTTGTAGAATGTTCCGTTGTTGAGGAACGAATAGTCATCGCCTTCAATGTGGCAATAACGGGCATCTACTGAAACCAGGTTTTTAAACATGTATCCAAATTGGATATTGTACCCCTGTCCCAGCATCATGCGGTTTTTTACATAGTTTTCTACATCTTGCTCNCCATCTANTTCAAATGTGGATGANGTTGTACCATCGNTACGGACACGTTGAGTAATGTCATCCGGAACNGTTGCANAAGAACCTACAAACTCACCCAACATTGAGAAACCACGGTATTTCAACATAAAGTCAAAACCATATTTGGTGTAGTTCGGTAACGATTCATCACCATTTTCATCNAGGTAAAGAATGTCTCCGTTTCCNCGNCCTCTTCGNCTACTCATGCCCATGTTGTAGCTATAAGTTACTCCCATTACTAATTTAGGCGTGAGTTCTCTTACTAAATCTGCTTGNCGGTATTGNCCNAANTTGGTAAAGAGNCCAAAGGGNAAGAAATCGATTCGACCACCNACTTTTANTCCTCCNTGATCTTCTACAAAAACATTGGCTCCGTCTCCATTGGTAATTGCTAATGTAGGTTTGAAATACATTCCGTTTTTNGTGCGNAANCTNCCATCTACAAACACTCCAAATTCNCGAATACTNCCAAAACTAGAGGTTACACGGCTACGCTCTATCNACTGTANNGTTTGCGACCCCATTAACAATTCGCGGTTNTCAGTNGGNGTAACTTTTTGTCCNAANGTGATGTTNAGNTTTTTGTTAANGTTATAGCGCACCCAAGCATCCATTAACATTCCTGCTGCCTCATCTCCGGTTTCAGAGTTTCCACTTAAATCGATCTGAAAACGATAGTCGATTTTGTGCTTTGCCGCATCACCGTTAATTCTCAAACGTGCNCTACGTAACCTAAAACGCTGATAAAGTCCGTCCANNTTTTCATCGGTNTANGTTTTGAATTCGTAATACGGCTGCACATAGCCTCTCAGGTTGATTTTGTAATTGTCACCATTGCTAAAGGTTAACCCTTCTCCCAAGGTGTAGTAACTTAATTTCTGATCTTGTGCTCGCATCAATTGCGGCAGAACAGAAATCAGTATGCTGCTTATTATTAAATACCTTTTCATAGGTTCTTTGCTTTATTCAAAATTTTCTTTGAGAATCACNTCACCGNCNTCTTTCACCAATTTCCCTTTGGCAAAAACATCGGTTAAATGAAGGTCTCTGTCTAACACGCACAAGTCGGCATCTGCTCCTATTTTGATGCGCCCTTTATTGGCTAAACCAAGATTAGTTGCCGGATTGGTAGTAATGATTTTAAAAGCTTCTGAAATATCTACTCCTCCTTTTTTCACCAGTGCTACAACTTCTTCAAAATTCTTATCGATTGGAGCTCTTCTGAAACCAATGAAGTTGCCGTTTTCATCTAGCTTATCCAGTCCGGCATTTCCATCGCTACTGAAAGTCATCTTGTCAATTGGCACCCCCTTTTCCATGGCATACAATACTGACTTGTAAGGGTCTGTATATTTCGATGCTCCGGTTGTGATGTCAATCATACCACCCAATTTGGCAAACTCAATAGCTTGCTCAAACAAAGGTTTTGTTCTTCCTACATGTGTTGGAGAAATGTTTTCAATAGGAAATTCATGCTCTTGCACCAAGCGAAAAAGAATGTCCATTTTGGTAGAAAGGTTGCCTAAATGCAAGTGAAGGATTCCTTTCTTTCCGCCTATCATTCCTCCTACCCGAACCTGGCGCAAAATGCGTAACAAATCCAGATCGGTCGGGTAAGAAGAACGGATATCGGTGATGGCAATTTTACAGCCCAACACCTTCTCTACGAAGATCATTTCATCCTGAACATTCTCCATCAAATGAACAGGATCTAATCCGTAATAACCGGTATACATATAAGCCGAAACACCTTCAGACTCTAATGCTTGTATTTTTGCATAAAGGCTTTTGATACTGCGTGTAGAACCATCTGTACCTAATAACCCAACTACTGTAGTTGTACCACAGCTCACCAATTCGGTGACTTTAATTTCAGGAGTCATTGATGCAAATCCGCGCTTTCCTCCTGCTCCTATTACGTGCAAATGTTGATCAATAAATCCGGGCAAAACGGTTTTACCCTGTGCATCCCAGGTGGTCATTTCTGTGCCTGAGATTTCGATGTTATCATCAATGGATAGAATTTTTCCTCCACCCAGCAGCAAGTCTTTTATCCCCAAATGTTCCGGGGCATAGACGTTCGCATTTTTTATTAAGATCATATGTTAGATGAAATGATAGATGAGCATCACCACCAATGCTACGCACAGTGGGATGAGATTTCTTTTTACAATTTGAAAGGTGCTTACTTCAGCAATTTCTGCCGTTGCAATCAACACTCCAGCTACAGGTGAAACCGTTCTTCCCATAGATGCCGCCAAATTCATAGGCAACAACATGAGTGTACTTTTCACGCCAAGCTTTGAAGCAATATTTGGAACCAATGGTGCAAATGCGAAAAAGGCTGCATTTCCACTTCCCATGAGCATAGAAGCTAAAAAGATCATTACGGTCATTACAATGCCAATGCCTACTGCTTCTAACCCTAAGTTTTGAGAGGTAAACACCAAACCGTCAATAAATTCCAGTGCGATTAATCCTTTGGAGAAAATGTCTGCCGCAATAATGAGTGTCACTACGGTTTTGAAAATGTTTCCCATTCCATTCCAAAAAACAGTTAAGGATTGAAACACTTCTCGAATATTTCTCGTGCGGATCAGTTCAAAAATCAGTGCCACAAACAAGCTAATGAACATTGCTGTTGTTGTATCCAGTAAAACCGGCACTTCAAACCATTGAAAAACATCTGAAAATGTAATCAACAAGATGAGCGGCAATACGGGAATAATGGCATAGATCAACGGAACTTTTACTTCCGGTTGTTGCACTTTAGGAGTTGCTGTTTCTTCTACAGGTGTTTTGCCATCGAAATAACGATTCACAAAGTAATAGGCCACAGTTACTGCTACCACCAACGGAATGGTTAACGGAATCTGGTAATTCAGAAAATAGTTAACGGGTGTTGCCCCGGCAATGCTAACCGCACTAGCCGTAATGGCTGAAGCTGGTCCTATTCCGAAAGCCGTACAGGCTGTAATGACTGAAACTGCCGAAAGTCTGCTTACGCCAATGTTCAACAGAATGGGATAAATCGAGGCCATTAACAAAAGGCTTAATCCCGCAGCTGAAGGAATACAAACGAACAATAATTGCCCGATTGGAATAACGGCTGCTGCAGTTAAATGCGGAAACTTCCGCAATAACGACAAGGGTTTCATGGCGATATAAACCAACGCATCTGAAGCCCCAATTTTATCGATGTAAGCCACAAATCCGCCAATGGCCATAATCATCAATCCTACTCCGGCATTGGTTTCGCCAAAAGACTCTTTGATGTATCGAAAAAGATCAAGTCCTGTAGCTCCGGTTGATTTGTTCAATTCCGGTAACGGAAACTGAAAAGCCCAGGCGACCACCAGCATAAGCAGTCCTGCAATAAGCAAGACTGCGTGCGGGTAGTACTTTTTCAATAGTAATCTGGCAACAATTACAATGAATAAAATCGCTATTATGGGTCCTGTAAAATTCATTAACAACTAACTCCTTTGCTTTTTAGCTTAGAATGAGGTTCCGTCTATTTTAGTTCCCGGTGAGAACAACAATGAAGTATTTTCTCCGTGTTGCTCAAACTCTCCGGTTAAATCCGGATTACGGGTATACGATTCGTTAGGATTGTTAGAAAGTGGCTCAATATCAAACGTTAAAATCACACTTCCACTCGCATCCATTACTGTTAGCGTATCTCCTGAATTGTTCAGGTTAAGGTCTCCAAATGTTGACGTTTGAACTGTTGCACCACCGAATGTACCTGTTGGAGTTCCTCCTCCAAAAATCACCAATGCTTTCCCCGGAGCAATAATAGTATTGGCCGGAACTGTATGGTTGGGCGTACCAGCCACCAAATTTTCTGCATCGTAGATTTCGAATCCACTCATGTCTAAATCTGTAGTTGAAAGGTTTACCAACTCAATAAATTCATCTTCGCTTTGTGCATAAGACCCATCACCATTGGCATCACCTTCTAAACCACTGTTGGAAGGGTCATAAAGGATTTCATTTAAAATCAAATTCACAGTTACACCAGAACCGCCATCATCATCTTGGATGATAATTGCTAACGTTGAAGTTGTTTCAAAACTGGCTCCGGTTGCCGTACCTATTGAAATTTCAATTGTCTCATTGTTTTCAGCAAGAGTATCTTGCAATGTTGTCAACTGAATGGCAGCCGACTGATCACCTGCCGGAATGGTTACGGAAGTTCCCGTTAGGGTGTAATCCATGTCTTCGGTTGCAGTTCCTGCAATGTCTAATGTCACATTTACATCCTCATCTGTAGTTTCTGACAACCCTACTGTAATGGTAGTCGTTGATAAGTCTTCATCTAAGGTTGTGCTTGCCGCAGACAATGTAAGACTCGGCTGCATTACCGGACTTTCAACATCGTCTGTTTCACATGATGTTACGGCTACAACAGCTCCTAACAAGAGTGCTGATCTGAATACTTTATTCATGTTTTGTAGTGTTTTAAACTTCTTTTATTGTTTGATCAATTTTGTAGTGTATGCCCCTTCTTCTCCAGACAATTGCACCAAATAAATACCTGTTTCAAGCTGGCTGACATCAACACTTTCTCCTTTGTAAGTTGTGCTGTAAACCAATTGGCCGCTTAGGGCATAAATGTTCAATTGTGCTGTATTACCACTCCATTGAATCCAAAGTTGGTCGTTGGCAGGGTTGGGGTAAATACTAAAGTTTTTAGCGTTGTGTGCTTCTGCAATTCCTACACTTTGGTTAGAAACTGTAATGTCAGTGGTTCCCATTATTCCGGTGCCATCATTAGCTGTTGCAGTAACAGTTACGGTTCCATTGCCTATGGCTGTTAATACACCAGAAGTAGAAATGGTTGCAACACTATTGCTTGAGGGGACTGACCAAGTTACTGACTGAATACTGGCAAAGGTAGGTGATACAACTGCTTCCATCTGTAAAGATCCACCTTGCGTTGAGATAGAAGTTGCTCCTCCTTGTCCTTGAACAGCAATACTTTCTACCACAAATAGCGTGTCAAACGGAGTTCCGTCTGTCATCGTTCCCGGAGAGAAAAGCACCGAAGTGGTATCACCGTGTTGTAAAAAAGAACCTGTGATATCCGGGTAACGCGTATACGACTCATTAGGATTGTTAGACAAGGCATCAGAATCAAAAGTGAGCACAGTGTTTCCGTTGCTGTCTTTGATAGCGATTACCTCTCCGGAGTTGGTCAAGCTCATACCGTAAGCACTGTCTGTTTTCAAGACTACAGCATTTCCGAAAGTGCCTGTTAAGGTTCCACCTCCAAATACGACTAAAGCTCCGTTTGGTGGCACCCATGTACCTTGAGGAATGGTGTAACGCAATTGTCCGCTGGTAGTATCGTCCCAAATTTGGTAACCACTGGCGTCAAAATTGGTAGTTCCAACATTTACAAATTCAATGAATGAATCGTCTTCCTGATCGTAAACGCCATCGCCATTGGCATCTCCATATAAAGAATCGTTTGAAGGATCGTAAAGCACCTCGTTAATGATTAATTGCCCTGAAGCCGATATGCTGGCCAACAGAAGACAAACGAATGTGTAATATTTTATCATAGCATCTTGTATTTAAAAAGTAAGTCCCTACTCATCGAGACAAAATTTATTTTGAATTCACGAAAGAATTTGAATTCTTCCTACATTCGCCATACCAATTATATCTTTTTAAGAATACCAATTTGGAATCCGTACTCAACAGAATCGTTAAGAATTTTCAGGAAAAGACAGAACGTCACAAGTCCAAGAACAAGTCATTGCGGCTGTATCAGCGCCTTTACAACATGTTAAAGGTTCAGATTATTAATACCGATTTGCCCGAGGGAACACTTTTGCCCGCCACAAGGGTATTGGCCAAAGAGCTGGAATTGTCTCGCACAACGGTAAACCGAGCTTATGAGCTATTGCGCCTGGAAGGATACTTGGATTCTCACCAAGGGTCTGGTCATGTGGTAAAACATATTCACGAAAAAAAGTCGGTACTTTCTTTCAATGAAGAATTAGCTCAAAGAAATTACCCCGACCTTTCGGAAACGGGCAAATCGTTTTTGAACAATGTATCGCTCATCAATAGTACAGACGACAAGAGTATCGCTTTTCGTCCGGGACTTCCGCCATTGGATATTTTCCCGGTTAGCCATTGGAAAAATTTATCCAACCAATATTGGCGGTACATCAAGACATCTGCGCTTTCGTATTCGCCTTCTTCCGGCATTGAGCAATTGAAACGCAACATAGCCAACTATGTTAACCTTACACGTGGCATTAAATGCGATTATCGGCAGATTATTATTGTTTCCGGTTCTTTACAATCGCTCTACTTGATAGGAAGTGCGGTTTTGAACCCGGGAGATTACATGAGTGTGGAGAATCCTACATTTCCGAATGTTAACTCTATTTTTAAAGGACTTCGGGCTCAACTCCAACCGGTTAATGTAGATGAAAGCGGGTTAAAGGTTGAGGATCTTCAAAGTGGCAATCATGCACAATCTAAATTAATTCATTGCACACCTTCTTGTCATTATCCAACAGGAGTACAAATGACGTTGGAAAGACGGCAAGCCTTGCTAAAATGGGCCAATGAAAATGGCTCATTCATTATCGAAAACGATTATGAGCACGAGGTACACAATTACGATCATCCTATCCCTTCGATATACAGTTTAGACCAAAATGAACGTACCATATACCTCAGTACGTTTAATCGTTTATTACATCCTTCTATTCGTTTGGGGTATATGATTTTACCGGTTTATTTGTTAGAACCTATTGAGGCTTTACTGAAACATTCGCACCGTTTTGTTCCGCCTTCAATTCAGGTGGTATTGAACCAATTTATTGAACGCAACCACCTGCACAAGCATGTAAAAAAGGTTATTGAAGTCTCTAAAGAGCGAGAAGTTTTATTCAGAGAACAATTTACCGAAGCTTTTCCAGATAGTGTTCAATTAAAAACCAACCAAACGCATAGCTTGCATTTATTGGCTGAGTTACAACCTGCTATTAATGACCGTGATGTGGTCAATCTTTTTGCCAAAAACAACATCATTACACACGCTTACAGCAAGTGCTTTTCTACACCGGAGAAGAAACAAGGGTTAATTATGGGGTACTCATCCGTACGCTCTCCGGTCATAAAAAACAAGATTCAGCACATGGCAGATTTGTACAATAAAGCTTTTTAACAATAAAAGGGAACAGCCATTCAGCATGTTCCCTTTACAACTAACCATATATGAAATTTATCACTTGACAAGCTTTATGCTTTTTGGAGTATTATCCTGAGTGTAGTTCAAGATGTACATCCCTTCAGGCCATTCGGATGTGAGAACATTTACAGTTGAAGCATTCCCTGTGCTCTTAAATACTTCCTGCCCTGATAGGTTATAAATCACAAAGCTACCTTGACTATTATTGATTGTTAACCTTTCATTAAACGGATTTGGATAAACCTGAATTTCGTTACTGTTCAATACACTTAAAACTCCTGTAGTAGAGTCAATTAAACTAATGTCTAATCTAAACAATGTAGCTGTCACAGTATCGTACTGGTTAATTCCTGACACTCGCCAATAATAGGTTTCTGTTTCATCAATCTGATGTCCTTCAGTTTGCAACAGCGATGCTAAATCAGCGATAACCACATCAAAAGTAGTATCCGCAATGTTTGTTTCAATTAAAACTGGACTAGAGAACAAACCATCATTTATTCCTGATACTTCAAGCATATAGGATGTTGCACCATACGAACTTTCCCAGCTAAAGTTCAATGTGCTTTGATCTTGAAAATCGAGGGTAATCATCTCATCGTCTGCCGGAGTTATAAGATCAAACTCTACCGGATATTGACCAAGTGTAAGGTTCAAGTGAAAACTTCCTACACTTAACAGAGAGTCGTATTGCCCGTATGCCATTATACGCCAGTAATAAGTTAATGTACTTCCCGGTTGATTGTTTTGGATAGCATGGTTAAACATTGTTTGGTGATCAACAGCCATTACAGTATCTGCTGTTGTGTTTTGAAATACAACTGTTCCTGTAACACTATCATATAAAGTCAACCTGTAGTTCATTGCATTTGCACTGCTTTCCCACTCAAAACCAATTGAATCCATATCCGGTATAATGGTGTATGCTGAATTGTCGTAAGGTAATAGTTGATCAAATGCTGTTAAATCTGAAATTACAAAAGAGTCTATCGCTAGTGTTGATGGTACATAAGACTGGTCAATACTTTGTACCATCCAATGATAAATACCCGGGCTTAAACTATCTGCTTCGTATGTCATGTGGTTCAACATATTACCAGATTCGCTTACCATTCTTGTTCCGTCATTTAAGCTTAAAGGGCTAATCAGCCATTCTCCGGATATTGAATTTTGAATACCTAAATTATATGTTAGCCCTGCTGCAGGTGTTTCCTGATCTGAACCTTCATTCCAATTTAGTACTACATTACTATTACTGTTAACCATTGAAGTAATGTTTGTAGGAGCTGTTGGGCTAGTATTTAATGACGCTTCATTGTTAGTAAATAACGTTAAAGGCACAGGCTCAATCGTTGCATCATCATACCCTGTGAATACAATATCAAGATCTAAGTCACCATCTATGTCAGTAACAGCCGTAGAAGAGTTTCCTCCGAAATAAGGAAATCCTGAGTTCTGATCTACCACAAATGTCATATTATCGTTACGGTAATAATGCATTTGGTAGATATAGTTATCATCGTAGCCTCCAAAAACTATATCAGCATCACCATCATTATCAAAATCACCTATGCTAAACGGACTTTCTGTGAATCCTGAATTTATAGAGTCTATAGATTGAGACAGTACCAATGTACCTGAGTCATTCTTATAAATCAGGAAACGATCATCATAATTCTGATCTACTCCCATCAATACTAGGTCTTCGTAACCGTCATTGTCTAAATCGGCAAATTGTGCCCGAGCTTGTGTCAACGGTTCAATAATTTGACTCTGGAAAACAAAAGAATCGCCCTGAAATTCATAAACGCCAGAATATGCAGCATAACCTGCATCAGAACCCGTTAAAATTACATCTACATCACCATCCATGTCCAAATCGGTGTAGTCAACATCTCCAAACCAAAATCCGGGCAAAGAAGAACCTGCACTCATTTCAACTAACGTATCTATTCTGTTCTCATACACTTTGGTTATTCCTGCATAATTATCATCAGCCCCCAGAATAATTAAATCTTTATCTCCGTCATGATCAAGATCTACCCATTCGGTTGATGAAAAACCAACATTTACTACTCCATAATTTACTTCCTGAAAAGTACCGTTTGTATTGATATAAATTTTTGTGTGCATCCCGCTTGTTGTGCCGCTTAGTAGTACGTCTAAATCATTATCGTTATCAATATCAACAAAATCACAGGTTCCGTTTTGAACTCCCATAAATGGGGCATTGATATCAGTAAATAGCCCTGAGCTATCCTTTTCAAAAATACTGGCTTGCTGAACATTGGAACTATTCACACCTATAGCCAGTAAATCCTGATCTCCATCTCCATCGTAGTCTCCCCATTTTAAATCACCAAAAATCAATGAATCGTTCACCAAAGCCTGGTAACTAAATTGATTTTGAGCAAGTGTTAATATTGGAATCATTAAAACTCCAACAATCATCAATACTTTGTATGCTTTCATATTATTTTTATTTAATCTAAATTAACGAAACGCAAAAGTAAAATGGAGCAACACGCCTTTCAACTCCATATATGAGTGAAAAACGCTACCTCCTTAGAGGGATGCCTATATAAGGTGTATATTTCTTATCCTTCTGATTTATATGCGAAAAGACTAGCACTTTGCATTGGTATTCTTAAAAAGATATAATTGGTATGTATAAAAAAGTATAGGGTGCCAATACTTTTACNNCTNAATTTGTATCAANNAANATGAANACTNNCNTTAAACTATTATCGTTAGGAATACTTTTAACATTTATTGCCTGCGATAAGAACAAGGATATTGTTCTCGAAGAAGAAGAAACTACTGACACTACTTCTACAAGTATAGACTTAAAAATTACCGGAACCGGGCATTATACTTTTGATGCNTATGAACCGCTAAGCGATAAACCTGTAGAGGTGTATTACCACATTCCNGATGGNGCCACTTCTACTTCTCCGGTNTTAATGGTATTTCACGGTAACGGAAGAGANGCATTGGAGTGCAGANATATTCTGATTGAAAAGTCGAATCAATACAATTTTTTAGTGGTTGTTCCAGAGTTTTCTAAAACCTATTATCCGGGAGGAGATCAATACAACATGGGCAANATTTTTGAAGATGGAGATCATCCTTCTGCCAATACNCTTAACGATGAATCGGTATGGACATTTTCAATTGTAGATCCGCTTTATGAGCATTTNAAAACCAAAACCGGAACGGGTGTAGAATATTACGATGTATTTGGACATTCGGCCGGAGGACAATTTGTACACCGTTTTGTGATGTTCAAGCCCAATGCTCATTTTCAGAATATTGTAGCTGCTTCTTCAGGTTGGTACACCGTACCTGACGAAACTGTTGAATTTCCTTACGGAATAGGCTCTAGTCCAATTACAACAGCTGAGTTAGCTCCCTTTTTCTCACTTCCGTTAACTGTAATGATTGGCGAGGCCGATAATGATCCTAATGCTGCNAGTTTAAGACACAACTCCATTGTAGATCAACAAGGAGATGACCGACTGGAACGTGCACAGTATTTTTATACCAACAGCCAATCTATTGCTTTGCAAAACGGATATAGTTTCAGTTGGGTATACCGATCTTTACCCAATGTAGATCACGATTTTAGTGCCACATCAATAGCTGCAGCCAACATCTTGTACCGCTAATTCTAATGTGACATTAAAATTCTTTTTNGGATTGATTTTAGAATTGATAATTTTCTTCTGTTAAAGCTGTTGTAGGTATTTTTACCCACAAATTGCAGAAAAGATGAACCCAAGGTANGCTTTGTGTGTTTACCTCTAAAATCAAGACAGATATGGATCTTAAAAAAATCTTTGACAATAACCAGGAGTGGGTAAAGCAAAAGCTTTCTATTGATCCTGATTATTTCGAAAACCTTTCAAAAGGACAAAGCCCAGATATTTTATACATTGGATGTGCAGATAGCCGTGTTACTGCAGAAGAGTTGATGGGAGTAACTCCGGGTGAAGCTTTNGTACACAGAAACATTGCAAACATGGTTCCCAATACTGATTTGAGTTCAATGTCTGTTATTGAATATGCCGTNGGTCACTTGAAAGTGAACCATGTTGTAGTTTGTGGCCACTATTATTGNGGTGGNGTNAAAGCNGCTATGGAACCTGCNGATTTGGGTATTTTGAATCCTTGGTTAAGAAACATTCGNGATGTGTACAGAACGCACAAAGACGAGTTGAATGCCATAGAAGATGAAGANGCTAAGTACAAGCGTTTGGTTGAGCTAAACGTTGAAGAGCAATGTAAAAACGTTATCAAAACAGCCGTTTTCCAAAAAGCTGCTCAAGAAAGAGAAGTTCACGTTCACGGATGGGTATTCGATATTAGTACCGGAAAATTGATTGACTTGGATATTCACCAAGATGACATTTTNAATGAAGTGATGGAGATTTATCGCTTATCATAAAACAGCACTCTCCTATCAATTATAGATAGAGCCGTTCTCATTACGAGGACGGTTTTTTTGTTTTTAAGAAACTGTCCCAGAAACAAATTTCTTGCGGATGCTCAACCAGGTTAAAGTGGTTANNGTACCGGCAACTCCGGCAANTACAGCCAGCAATATNGCTCCCAATAAATACTGTACAAAGTTGTCTTTTACCAACTCAAGGGTAATGCCATTGCTAAACAATAAATCNTCTTTAGGTTCTGTAACTACAAATGCNCCCATTTTATANCTACCATAAATAATAAAGGGAATCATTGGCGGAATACTGATGTTAGCCGCTACAAGGAAAATGGCTTTNTTCAACTTCATGAGGTGTGCCAGCGCTACACCAATCAACATTTGATACCCCCAAACNGGGAAGATTCCCATAAACAACCCAAATCCTAGTGAGAGNGCCTTTTTTGATGGAGATTCGTCCTTATTAAAGAAGTTTTTTTTTACAAATTCCTGAATGTTTTTCCAGGTAAGCGAGAGAATAAATCGTTTGGGGATGTAATAGAGCACCGCCAGAAAAAAGAAATAGGTATTGAGAAAGCTTATGCGCGTAAAATCTTGAAAGGGTCTGAAATGTGAGATGCGTTCTCCAATTGGATCATAATGAACTTTGATGGGAATATTCTCAACCGGGATACCTTTCCATGCGGCTTTAACCAACACTTCAATTTCAAACTCAAAACGATTGGTAAAGTATGAAATCGACTCCATAGCTTTTACAGGATAAAGCCTGAATCCTGATTGGGTATCGCTCAACTTAATACCTGTGTGAAACATGTACCAGAAGTTAGAGAACTTGTTACCAAAGCTACTTTTACCGGGAACGTTTTCTTGTTCCATGTTTCGAGCACCAATCAACAACTTGGGTTCTTCCGGATTAATGGCATCTACAAAATCAGGAATATTACTAGCAAAATGCTGTCCATCGCTGTCAATGGTAATTACATAATCGAATCCTAATTCCAGTGCCTTTTTGAACGCTGTTTGCAGACCATAGCCTTTCCCTTTGTTTTCAGGAAGGGATACAATGGTAGCCTGACTTTCATAGCTTTTTAATATTTCAGGAGTAGTGTCGGTAGAGCCATCATTCACAATGATTAGATCTGAGGTATACTCCAAAACACCATCAATAACCTGAGCTAAGGTAGCCTCGTTATTGTAGGTTGGAATAACTACGCAACACTTTTTATTGTTCATCAACTCCTTAAAATTAGCCATGGTTTAATACTTATAGACGCCTTTAAACTTCATGTTTGTAGACGCATCTTCTAACAGAGAACTCGCCTGTAAAGCAACTCCACTTTCTTGTTGATCAAAAATAAGTTTTAGCTTGAGGTTACTGTCTTTGTCTGGCGTTACCATTCTAAGGTATTTCACAGCTGAGGCTTCTGTTAATTGAAGCGGTTTATTCAAATGTTCGCTCAATATTTCTGTCAACATATCGATAAGACAAACTCCGGGTAAAACGGCTTGTTGCGGAAAATGTCCTTTAAAAATTTCATGCTCTTGATCTAGTTGAATGTCCAATTCAATTTCACTTTCACTAAGCACATTTTTTGTTCGAATGGTATATAAATTGTCTTTTAACATCTTTCTTTAGTTCATCCGTTTTAGTTCAATCTCCATGTCGATGAAGCGTTTGCTAAGAAACACTTTTTCCGGCACAGGTTGATTTTCGGTGTATGTATATTTTGCAAAGCCTTTAATCAGGTTAATCCATTGACGTGTTTCAGCATAAACAACATTGCCATCGGAAACTTTCAGTTTCAGCTTTAGCTTTTTCTTTACTTTCAAAACACTGCGGTTCTTCCATTTCGCCTTTTTAGGCTGATGCAGCGGTGTTAGCAACAGCAATCGAAAATCTTTTTCAACATGGTTCAGTATCATTTTACTGTCTTTCCCCGGAATTACTTTTATCCATTCTGTTGCTTGCTCTCCCAACACAAATTCCATAAGGCTCATTCCTACTTTAGAGACAATTACCACATGGAAACCTTTTTCTTCTTGCTTAAAAACAGCCAATCCGCTCAGGTGATAATCTTTGTATTGTAAGTCAATGTTGTACACCAATCCTTCTGGTTCAAGCTCCACATATGAAACCGGAAGTGTTGGTTCATTTTGCGCTACGGCAAACTGTACCCAACAAATGGCAATGAGTAAAAAAAAAGGTTTATTGAACTGAAAAAACGCCATCAGAAAGTGATTGGTTCAGCTTTTTATTGTTGAAAGTGATGTCTGTATAATCGCCAGATGGTTCGATCATCAATAACTGATCAACAGAAAAATCTTCCTTGTTAAAATGTACCTCTATTTCAGAAAGGTATTCTTTGATGTTGGCATCTTTCGGCACTAGCTTAGCCACATAACTTGCCCCAGATTTGAAGTAGCTGATGTTGAATTGATCTTCTTGTAAAATGTCTCCACGAACACTGCTCACAATTAAACTATTCACTTGCTGGAAAACTTTACTGGAACTTACATCAAAGGTGTTCACTTTTCCTTCGTCACTAATGCTTATCTGCTTTCCATCCAACACAATCACGTATTCATAAGGCTTTTCGTACGCCCATTTAACATGCTGCGGTTTTTTAAAATACAACGATCCATTTGAAACCAATTTATTCGATAGAATAGACAAATACTTGTTTTGCGTAAAACTCGCCTGAATGGTGCTGGTGTTTTGCGCCATTTTCTCAATCCCCTGCTTTAATTCAGTAGGATCTGAAACGGGAGTCAAGTCTCCTTGTGCTATAGCTGTGTAGCTCAGTAATATAAAAACTGTTCCTAGTAAATATCTAACCATTAGCATTTAAGTTAAAAAAGGTGCTAACATTCGTATGATGAAAGCCCTTAGTGGTTGTATAGTTTAACAGGTCATCTAAAACCGTACCTGTTTCCGAACGATTATCGTGCAGCAAAAGTACGGTACCCGGTTTTATTCTCTCAACGATTCTATTCATCAATTGATCGCGATCTTTAATCACGGTATCAAAAGAGCGTAAATTCCACCCGATGACTTCCATATTGCACTTGCGGATTGCTTTTGCCAACGAAGGATTCATCACACCAAACGGAGGTCTGAACAAGAGACAAGGCTTGCCTGTAACCGCTTCTATCAATTGATTGGTTTTTGTAATCTCTTCAACAACTGTTTTCACAGAAGACATTGGAAAGATGTGTGCATGGTTATAGCTATGATTCCCAATTTCGTGTCCTTCTGCTACCATGCGTTGAAAAATTTCAGGGTATTGCTCAATGTGCTTACCAATACAGAAAAAAGTAGCTTTTACATTGTAGCGTTTCAAAAGATCTAAAACCGGAATAGTTGCAAGAGAGGGTCCATCATCAAACGTAATGGCAATGTTCTTGTCANCTTGTTGTTTACTGGTGTGTGTTGGAATAAAAACATTGGAACTGGGATACAAAACACCCCACAGCGTGTAGCNCAAAAAGAGTACACTGGGAATGAAATAATACATCCAATGAACGGTATAAAACTGGTGCNTTGCAATTAAACCTACAATGTAGCAGGCAAATAGAATACGAACCACTTTATACGAAGGCATTATCAACAGCTAACGAGGATGAATGAATGATTCTGATTGTTGTAATGATTGTAAATCAATACATGCTTTATAGCATCAGTGTTCCNGGCTCTTAACACTGTTTGCGAATAAACCTTTTGATGCATCAACATTGCTGCGCTNAGTTGCAAGCCAAAAGCGCTTGCCGAAAAATATTCTCCGCTAATGGTCTTAAATCCTACAATGGGTTGCTGGGTAAAAGACTCTTCTAAAACAGCATAATAAGCATTTGATTTCCCCGGATTTTGACCGGTTACAACTACATCTATAGCTTCAGGAGTTAATCCGTTTTTCTGTAAGAAATCTACTGCTTGCTGGGCAATNGTCTCAGGAGTTGCCGCATTAAAATAGCTCAAATCTGCTACAAACGGAGTNTTGTCAGCTTTTGCTTCNTTGGATAAAACAAAGAAAGAAGCGCCTTCTCCTAATACNGGTTTCTCATTGCCCTCNAANGAAGAAGACATGCAACCAATTCCNGCCAATATGTTNTGAACAGTAGGAGTTACCTCATCGGCTCCGCCTACCAAAACATTTTGATGGCCTTCTTCTAGCAACAACATTCCATCTTCCAAAGCATTTTCGAAAGAGTGTCCGCGGTTACTGTAGGTGAAATTATGAGCATCNCACTGTAACAACAATGCAATTTGACCCGCTACGGTGTTGTGCGTAGACTGTATAAATGCGGTTGGTGATAAGGTTTGTTCNTGGTTATCGATTAATTCGTTNAGGAAAACTTCTGTATCTCTTGTGCATCCTAGGCCTGTTCCAACAATAATGGCTTCAGGCAATTCAACCTCTGCTGTTTTCAATGCTTTCATGGCTGAGCTNCATCCCATTTTTACAATCTTGCTCATCCNTCTCAACATTCTGGGATTGAGCANNCCTNCATAAGAAGGCTCAACGGCTTTCATATACGTTCCTTCAGCTGGCACCCAGTCTTCCAGGTATTCTTCGCTGTCAAATGTATTTTGCGAGCTTATNGCCGAACTTCCAAGTATGTATGCTTTCATGCCTTAGAATAGATTATTGCTGAACAATTTCCTCCGAATCCGAAAGAATTAGACAACACATGGGTAATGCTTTCTTCTCTGGTTTTCGCTACTGGTGGTTGAATAATATCCATTGGATCTACCACATTTGGATTGGCAAAAACCATTTGTTTTTCAATCGCCAACAATGAATAAACNGCTTCTATTGCTCCGGCTGCAGCCAGTGTGTGGCCTGTAAAACATTTGGTAGAACTATAAGGCGGAACTGCTCCGTCAAATATGGTTTTTAGCGCCAAGCTTTCAGATTCATCGTTGTTTTTGGTACCTGTTCCATGAGCATTGACATAATCAATAGCATCAGGACTTAANCCTGCTACTGCCAATGCTTTTCGAATGGAATTTGCTGCACCTCTTCCTTCTGGTGATGANGCTGTTTGATGGTAAGCATCATTACTATTGCCATAGCCTACAACTTCTCCCAACGGAGTGTGATTTCTTTTACGCAAAGAACTTTCAGATTCCAGTACCAAATACGCAGCACCTTCGCCTAGGTTTAAGCCTTTTCGNTTTTGATCAAAAGGCTTGCAGTAATCCACATCGTGAATCATTAAAGAATTAAACCCGTTAAGGGTAAAACGCGAAAGTGCNTCTGTTCCTCCGGCAACTACACAGTCTGNTTTTCCGCTTTTAATCATGCGGGCAGCTTGCATAATGGTATTGGCTGATGACGAACATGCCGTACTAATTGTACTTAATGTTCCTTTCANCCCNAGTGCGTTTGCAATCACTTCTGTTGAATAACCACAATCGTGCTTTTCAAAGTACTTTTTGTAATTGGCAGCTCCGTCAGCCATNATGGATTTATANTGGTTTTCAGTCAAATCCATACCACCAACACTGGTTCCACTNTAGAAACCTGTTTTAGCCAATAAATCGGCATCCATGTTTGCCATTTGAACGGCTTCATGTGCTGCNATTAATCCAAGTAGTGCGGTTCTTGAGTTATCGGAAGGAAAATCTACATCCAGTCGACTTTGCAATTCTGCATTAGAAGCTTTGACTTCACCTACGATGAAGTTGGAATTTTCCGTTTTTAAATACTGAGGATTTGATAGGCCATGCGTTTCATTCAGCAAGGCTTCAAGGTTTGATTTCACGCCAAAACCCAGCGCTGAAACAACTCCNTAACCGCTAACAAATACTCTTTCCGACATATCAGGATTTATTTGCTTCTATGTAAGCAGCCATTGATGCCACTGATTCAAAAATTTGCTTCCCTTCTTCCGGGTTNTTCACTTTAAGACCATAGTTTTTGTCCAAAAGAACAATAAGCTCAAGTGCATCAATAGAATCTAAGCCTAAATTGTCTCCAAACAAAGACTCGTCTGTAGCAATATCTTCGGGCTTCATCCCGTCAAGGTTAAGCACCTCTATGATTTCGGCTTTTAGTTTTTCAGTTAAATCTGCCATTGAAAATTATTTTAACATTCGTACGTGTATCCCAATCCCTTACGCATCTGACTTTAACAACCAAAGTTCAGATTGAAAACCGGAAGGACCATTNTCAATCCATCCGCAAATACAAAATTTATAGTTTTCTTTTTCGAAGAGATAATTTACATAATCGGTTATAAATCCNGCATCGTATTCCTCCATTAAAAAGCAGGAATTTTCACCTAGGATTTTGTGGCGAATACAAATTTCGCCCAACATGATATTAGACAGGGTATAAACAAACACAGCAGGACTTGGAAAGTAATTTTCCCGATCATTAATGGAATGCTGATGCTTGATATCACTNAACATCGATCCGCTCTTGTTACCTACTGCCAAAGCAACTTCACTGCCCTCCCAATTCTGACTCTCTGCCACATCAGACAGCAGTAATTCTGCTGAAAGAAAACCCAGTTTAGAAAGCTCATCCATTTTAAAAAACTTGGGGTAGCTGCAATCAAGCNCATCATACAATGCTCTTGACAATGTGCTAAAATCAGCTTGCTGTTCCAACANTACAGAGTCATTATGACGTNCTCCGCTTAAATCAATGGAAATATGTGCAACAGCTCTGTTCATGATTGCTTAAATAATACTGCGGCATTGCTTCCCCCAAAGCCTGAAATGGTTTTTAGTGCTATTGTGGGATGATCTAGTTTACGGTTTTCCACAGCTACATTTAAAGCTCTGGTTGTTCCCTGTTCTTCAAAGCCTTTCGATTTTACAATCATGCCTTGTTCCAGTTCTGCCATACACAGAATAGATTCGATGATGCCGGAAGCACCCAGTGTATGCCCAAAATAGCCTTTAAAACTATTTAAAGGACATGCCAGAAGCCCTAAGGTTTCCATGGCAATGCTTTCCATTTCATCGTTGTATAATGTTGCGGTACCATGTGCATTGATCAAATCAATGTCTTTGGCTTGTATCCCCGCTTGTTGTATGCTTTTGTTAATGGCTAATGCCAATCCTTTGCCCGTTCTTGAAGGACCAGAAATATGATTAGCATCGTTTGACTGTGCTCCGGCTAACACTTCAAGTCCTCTATTTTCAGGTTTAGATTTAGAGAGAAAAAGTGTACCACACCCTTCTCCTAAGTTAATGCCTGTGCGGTTTTTATCGTAGGGCTTACAATAGCCATCTGCTATGGCTTTAAACGAATCAAACCCACTGATGATAAATTCTGAAACACGATCTCCTCCGGTAACAATTGCCTGATCGTATTTGCCGGATTCCATTAAGTTTCTTGCTGTTAAAATAGCTGACAAACCAGAAATACACGCATTAGAAACGGTAATGTAATGGGGTAAATTGAAATAATCAGCAATGGCTTTTGTCATTGCAGGTATTTCTGCGCGTTCAGACTGAATTGTTGCAGTAGCATTTTCTGCCAGCAGATCAACATTTCCTTTTGTTGTAGCTACCACCAAAAGTGTTCGCTCCGGATTTATTGTTCCAACCTGATCTAAAACGCTTTTTATTGATGCTATAAAAAGTTTTTCAAGTGTAGTGTAAGGCTCTTCTGCTAAAAAACCGGTGTATTGTAGCAATTGCTCCTGATCAAATATTGAGGTAAAAACCGGATGGGGATATAATGCATCAGAATTCACTTCTTTTACGCCACTTTTTCCGTGGAGTAATGCTTCGAAGTTTTCCCGGGTGGTATTTCCCAAAGGGCTAATGATATTATCTGCTAATACGTAAGTCCCCATAACTATTCAGGCAGCAATCCCCGTTTTTTCTTCCACTCGATGTAGAATTCGGGGAGGGTAATGTGTAACTGGTTATCTTCTTTGGTTAAAAAAACCTGCACCGTTCGTCCTGTGGCGTATAATTGATTGGTGTCAGGATTATACAATTTGTAGTCAAAGATAATTTTTGCAGCGGGTGTGTCTACAAACGTAGCCTCAATTCTCACCTTGTCTCCATATTTAATGGGTACTTTAAAGCTGCAATCCATATCTACCAATGGAATAACATAGCCTTCGCTGAATACATCCATGTAACCCAAGTTGTATTTTGCTCCAAAGGCTTCTCTTCCATCTTCAAAATATTTTATAAAGTGGCCATGCCACAAGATACCAAGACTATCAACCTCATTAAATCGAACGTGTATATCTCTTTCGCAAGTTAATTTCATGCAGCATCCTCCGGTTGGATAAAAACTCTCATCTCACATGAAGCAAGGCTTTGCTGGTTTTCATCTTTCACTTCAGCTCTAACAATTTGAACACTCATGACTTCGTTGATTAGATTCACCTCTGTATAGAGGCGTTGTCCTACTTCAGGAATTGTGTTCACCTTAAGGTTTTTGATGGCTCCAATGAAGCCTATTGGTGTTTTGGCGTTATTTTTTTGAGCGTTATAACCGGCATAGAGTGCTGCAGTTTGAGCCATGTTCTCCACTAACCCACCTTCGCTGAAGGAGTTTCCATTAACCAGCACATTGTCTGATTTTATCAAGAATGAAGATTTAGCTTGTTTATCAACTACATCTACCAACGTATCTACCATTACAAATGGCGGACGTTGCGGTATATAATTTAAAACTTCTTGGTCGTTAGCTAATGCTTGCATATGTTAGTTTTTAGCTGCTCCTTTTATTTTGTCACTCCAAAAATCATAAAAATTAAACCACTGCCAAGGGTTTTCCTTTACCTGCTCCTCCATGTTTTCAACATATTCCTGCAATATTTCTTCAGGAGAGGTTTCACTAATTTTTATCGGAGTACTGTTAAGCGCATAGTTCTTGCTCTTTTTCAAAACGGCATAAGCAAAAACATACGGAGCTTTCAGTTTTGAAATCATGGCAAATGGCCCCAGCGGAAAAATTGCATCTTCTCCTAAAAAAGGAAGCTTGTGTGTTCTGCTTCCTTCTACAAACCGGTCACCATGCATACAAACGATTTCTTTATTGCTAAGTGCCATGCTCACTTTAAACACATGAGACATGTCTTCTTTAATGGGAATAATATTGAGTTTCATTTCGTGCATGGTATCATCAAGGTGTGCCTTAATTTTTTCATGCTCTGCCTGATACATCAATATATGGGTTGTTGTTTGAATATTTTCCATCAGGTATCCTGCAATATCCCAACTTCCCAAATGTGCACTAACAATAAAGCCTCCGGTTTCTGCCAGTTTCTTCAAATGCTCTTCTCCATCGAAACTATAGCTGTATTGTTTCCCCATTCCTGAGCCAATCGCTACTTTATCGATGATGGTTTTACCAAATAAATAAAAGTTCCTGAAAACTGAGGTAATTGTCTTTAGCACACCAAAATGCATTTTAGTGCGAAAAAACTTATAACTACTTTTTGAAGCTACAGGAGCGAAGAGTACGTAATAAGCAGAAACAAATCCTAGTAAGGCGTATGCCGTACTGATTCCAAGCGTCTTGAAAGTGAAAATAAAAATCTTATAACCGAGGAGACCTCCTCTGGTTTTTCCTTTCCAGGACGAAGAAGACATTTTATTTGCTTTCGACTTTTTCTATTACGTAATCGTAAAACTGTTGGAAGGTACTGATGTTTGTAAAATCTTCGGGATTAACTTTAAACCCAAAGTTACTCTCAATCTCCACTACAAGGTCTACATAGTCTAAGCTATCCAGATCAAGTGTTTCTTTTAAATCTGCTTCCGGGCTAATTTTCTCTTCATCAACTTCAAACTCAGCCACTAGAAATCCATTAATCCTATTGATTACTTCTGTGGTATTCATTTGTTGGGTATCCATCAATACTACTGATTAAATTTTTTCACAATAAGGCTGGAGTTCGTTCCTCCAAAACCAAACGAATTCGACAAAAATAGATCAAATTTTTTATCCACTGTCTTTGAAGCAATTCTTAATTTCTGCAACTCGTCTTCAGGCTCTTCCAAATTGATGTTTGGAGCTATAAAATCATTGTGCATCATTAGCAATGAATACACGACTTCACTTGCTCCTGCCATCCACATTTCGTGCCCGGTCATTGATTTGGTAGAGCTCATATATGGCTGCTGATCACCAAAAACTCTAAGAATTGCTTTTCCTTCGTTAAGATCCCCTGCATATGTAGAAGTAGCGTGTGCATTCACGTACTCAATATCTCCAGGAGCCACATTGGCTTGTCTAAGTGCCATTTCTAGCGAACGTGCCGGACCATCTACATTTGGATGAGAAATATGATCTCCGTTAGACGAGAAACCATACCCTATAATTTCGCCTAAAATATTTGCACCACGTGCTAATGCTGAGTCCAAACTTTCGATAATAACGGTCGCTGCTCCTCCGCTTGGTATTAATCCATCTCGGTTTTTATCAAACGGACGAGATGCTTTTGCAGGATCATCTTCTCGAATTGAGAATGTGCTTAATCCGTCAAAACTTCCCATTGAAAAGTAATTGACTTCTTGCGCTCCTCCACAAATAACTCTGTCTTGCAACCCATTTTTAATCATCAGGTAGCCTAAACCGATGGAATGTGATCCACTAGCACAGGCGGCACTAATGGTCATGTTAATTCCTCTAAGTTTGAATATTGTAGAAAGATTCATGGTAACAGTAGAGTTCATCGATTGAAATATCGATCCGCTACCAATTAACGTAGTATCTTTTTTTAGTCTCAACTGATCAACAGCTTCTATACAAGGCTTGGCAGAACTATCGTTTCCGTAGAGTATCCCCACTTCGTTTTGATCAAAAAACGCTTGATCAATACCTGCCATTTTCATTGCTTCAAGTGTAGCAACATAGGCATACTCACCTTGCTCGGCTAAACCTACACGCTGCCTTCTCTTTAGCAAATCTTTGAGGTAAGGCTTTTCTATAATACCTGTAAGCGAAGAACGAAAACCGACTTCTTTTCTTTCAGGGTCTATTCCAATGCCTGATTTACCATTGTATAAAGAATCTTTTACTTCATCGAGGTTTTTTCCTATACAGGAATAAATCCCGATTCCGGTTATTACCACTCTCGCCATTAGTATATTCCTCCGTTGATTGAAATTACTTCACCAGTAATGTAAGACGATGCCGGAGAGGACAAAAAGCCAACCACTTTGGCCACTTCTTCTACTTCTCCAAAACGTCTCATCGGAATGTGCGATAAGAATTCTTTTTCATTTAAATCGCCAGTCATATCCGTTTTAATAAATCCCGGGGCAACGGCATTGACGGTAATGTTTCTTCTGGCAACTTCTTGCGCTAGAGCTTTAGTAGCCCCAATTACTGCTGCTTTTGCTGCAGAATAGTTTGTTTGACCAGGCAATCCCTTAAGTCCCGAGAGAGAAACAATGTTAACAATTTTTCCCTTTTTGGCTTTAATCATGTCCTGAACAATCTCTTTGGTAACGTTATAAAAACCTCCAAGACTTATATCTAATACCTGATCCCACTCTTCATCTTTCATCCACATCATCAGGTTATCTTTTCGGATTCCGGCATTATTTACCAAAACCTCTATAGTGGCCTCAGGATTATTTTCTTTCCAGCTTTCAAGTGCTGTTCGAACAGCATTACGATCTGCTACATCAAACTGTAAAGTAGCTGCTTTTTGTCCCAAAGCTTCAACTTGCTCTTTTGTAGCAGTGGCAGCTTCATGATTTCCTGCATAATTGATTAGAACATTATATCCCATCTCTGCAAGTTCAAGACATACTGCTTTCCCTATTCCTCTTGACCCTCCGGTTACCAATGCGTATTTCATAATCATTTCTTATAGTGGATGCAAAATAAACTGAATTTCAACAAATGTAATTTCTTACTTAATAGCAAGAGGAGATTTTCCTACCATTGCTGCTTTAAGCTTTGCAAGATCTTCGTAAACCGGATAATCATTTACAAATAAAGGAATGATTTCTCGCACCATGTCGTACACTTTCTTGCTTACACCAGACAAACCATCTGTTTTCTTCATCAAATCCAACGCCTGTACGATAGTTAGTAACTCAATCGCCATTACGTCATATGTGTTATCAATTACTTTTCTGGCAATGACTGCTGCATTTGTACCCATACTCACAATATCTTGATTGTCGTTATTGTTTGGAATACTATGCACGTACATAGGATTAGACAATGTTTGGTTTTCTGCTGTAGTAGATGTTGCTGTAAACTGAATACCCTGCATACCAAAGTTAAACCCTAATTTACCAAGGTTTACAAATGGCGGCAACACGCTGTTTAATGAAGGATTCATCAAGAAATTGGTCTGACGTTCAGCTACCATTGATAGTTTTGTAATGGCAATTTTCAACTTGTCCATTTCAAAAGAAACGTAATCACCATGGAAGTTTCCACCATGATAAACGTTTTTGGTTTTTACATCAACAATAGGGTTATCGTTTGCAGAATTGATTTCTTCAATCAAACGATCTTGACAAGTTTCAACAGCTTCTAGAATAGCTCCTGTAATCTGTGGAACGCATCTTAATGAGTAATACTCTTGAACTTTATTCTCAATTACTTCATCTTTTACAAGCTGTTCGTATAATTCTTGTTCTCTTTTACGCGTGTATTTACTCTCTTGCATTTGCTCATAAATGGCTGCTGCAACTTTACGCTGTCCTTGGTGCTTTTTAGCATGGTTAAGCTGTACAGAGTAATAATCGTCATAAGAGTCAATCAATTCCGAAATCATAATTGTGGCCGCTACCGACCAACCAATCAGGTCTTTTGCCTTCGCTGAGTTTACCAAACCGATTCCAGACATTACACTGGTTCCGTTCATGATTCCCAATCCCTCACGTAAAGTAACCTGAAGCGGTTTTATCTCTAGCTTTTCAAATACTTCAGCTGTTGGTCTTATTTCTCCTTGATAGATAACTTTTCCTTCTCCAATCATGACCAAAGCCAAGTGTGCCAATTGCACAAGATCTCCACTGGCTCCTACTCCTCCGTGCTCAAATATTAACGGTGTTACATCGTTATTGATCATTGCCAACAAAACATCAATTGCCGAAATATGCACTCCTGAATAGCCCAGAGACAGTGTATTTAATCGAGCAATCATTGCCGCTTTGGCTTCTAACGGGGGAAGATGGTTTCCTAAACCAGAGGCATGACTTCTTATCAGGTTGTACTGTAACTGCACCTGATCATCCTCTCCAATACGGTATTGTGCCATAGGGCCAAATCCGGTATTGATCCCGTAAATGATTTTGTTTTTACTGAATTCGTGAAGAAATGAGTAGCTTTCTTCAACTCTTTGTCTGATAGATGGCGAAAGTTCAAGCTTTTCGTTGTGGAACAAGACTTTCTCTACATCATCTAACCCTAGTTCTTGATCGTTAAGTAACACCATAATAGCATTCAGAAAATCTTTCTGACAAAAAATATTATATAAACAACAGAATATTTTTAAGATTGTATTCTATTCTGCTTCAAAAGCGCAAAACAAGTTATTTATATCCAAAAAATGCAAATATTTCTTTTATAATTAGGTATTTGCCTCACACTTATGAACAATATTGACGTTGTTGTGATCGGAGCAGGTCCTTCAGGAACTGTTGCCGCCTCGATTTTACAAAAAGAAGGATTAAATACATTGATCCTAGAGAAACAAAAATTTCCACGCTTTGTAATNGGAGAGAGTTTACTCCCCCGTTGCATGGACAATCTTGACAAAGCAGGTTTTTTGCCTGCTCTTNAAAATGCCGGATTTCAAAAGAAAAACGGTGCCAAATTTATTCAGGACGAAGCTTCATGCGANTTTGATTTTAGCATTCAATACACNAAAGGATGGTCTTGGACCTGGCANGTTCAGCGTTCAAAATTTGATCATATTTTGGCTGAAGAAGTTGTTAAAAAAGGTGCTCAACTAGAGTACAATGCTACGGTTACTGCTGTAGAATTTCATGATGATGATACAGCCACNACTACTTATACCAATGCAGATGGTGANACATGCAAAGTAAATTCAAGGTTTATTATTGATGCCAGTGGTTATGGGCGCGTTTTACCCCGATTGTTGGATTTAGACAAGCCTTCGGATTTTCCTAATCGTTCTTCNATTTTTTGCCATGTTAAGCCCAAAGAGATTCTTAATCAGGAAGAGCGAAAGCAAATTATTATTTTAAGTATTGCCGAAGACATTTGGGGATGGATTATTCCGTTTTCTAACGATACATCTTCAGTAGGGATTGTAGGNAANCCTGANTCTATTCAACGCTTTGAAGGCGACAAGGTTGCTCAAATGAAACAGTGGATTGAAAGTGTTCCTGCTTTGAAAGAGCGNTTTGATGGTGCTGAAATTCTATTTGAACCGAAAAGCATTACCGGGTATTCGATTTCTACTAGTCAGTTTTACGGNAAGTCTTATGTTCTAACTGGAAACAGTGCCGAGTTCTTAGATCCTATTTTCTCATCAGGAATCACCTTTGCCACAGAATCTGGTGTAAAAGCTGCTGAGTTGGTGATTAGAGAGCTTGCGGGAGANGAAGTTAACTGGCACAGTGANTACACAGAATATATCCAACAGGGTGTAGCTGTATTCCGTTCTTTCATCAAATATTGGTACGATGGTAACCTTCAAAAGATTTTCTTNACNAAGGAGGAGAACGATCAACTTAAAAAGCAAATCTGCTCTATTTTAGCGGGTTATGTTTGGGANACCAGCAATCCGTTAGCCATTAAGCACGAGAGAGCTATTCCTACACTTGCTAAGATCTTAGATTAGTAAACAGCATAAAAAGAAAAGCTCCACAAGATAAGATNNNNATCTTATCTNGTGGAGCTTTTTTATTTCTTNTTTGTTCCCCTTTTAGAACTTCTTTGCTCTTTTATCAATGAGCTTGAAGGGTTTTCTTTTGTGTTTCAAGTGNATCAACTGTTGCAAATCTTCCATTTTCAGNACTTCAAANACAGGAGTGAATCTTACTTTGGATTTGAAAATTTCGACTAATCTGCTTTCGTGTAATTCTTGGTTAAGNGCATATTTTACTTTTACCACATCGTTGAGTAACTCATCTGATNCTAACTCTACTTGGTAAGCTGTAATTTCCGGAATACTGTCTAACACATTAAAAATCACCTGAGGGTAACAACTCGTCCCTTTTGTTTTTATCATTTGATTTTTGCGTCCTAAAACCGGCCCGACACGTGGTGTGGTTCTTCCACAACTACAAGGCTCAGTAAACATGGCGCAAATATCTCCGGTTCTGTATCGCAACAATGGAAATCCTTCAATACCTAAAGTAGTTATGGTTAATTCACCGGGAACNCCATCTGGCATTTTATTGCCTTCATCGTCTAATACTTCAGCAATAATCAATTCAGATTGAACGTGCCCTCCTTTTCCTGCTTCACATTCTGTAAAAGCTGTTGCCATTTCGGTTGAGGCATAGGTAGAAAACAACTNAATGTCCCATTTTTCTACAATGCGTTGCGCCATTACATTGGGCGATAAATCTGCATTGCGAATGGGTTCTCCAATACAAATGGCTTTTTTCACTGAGCTTGAACGAAAATCGATTCCGTTTTTTTCAGCAAACTCAATCATCTTCATTAAAAATGAAGGAACAACAATCAATACCGTAGGTTGTATTTCAGCAATGGTATCCCATTGCAACTGNGGCAATCCCGGACCTAATCGNACCATTCCAGCACCCAGNTTCCTAGCTCCCATCACATAGGCCAACCCAGCCATAAAACGCTTATCTACGGTTGTAGTGAGCTGAAATATATCATCTTCGGTACACCCCGCATTTTGAAAAGACAGAAATTCATTCAATGCTAAACGGTCAAGGTCTGCATCGGTGAGCGGAACTGTCATGGCATTGCTTTCTGTTCCGGTAGTGTTCACATAATCTACAATCTGANCGGNACCAACACACCAAAAATCTTTACCGTGTTTCTGAAGGTCTTTTTTAGTAATGGTNGGGATTATTGATAATGCATCTACNCTATCAATCGTTGAAACATCGATTTGATGTTGTTGAAATAACGTACTGTAAAACTTCGAATGCTCTTGCAAATAGCGAAGCTGATGCTTCAATAAATTGAGCTGAAAGTCTACAATNGTATCTGTCGTTTCGGGTTGTATTGGGTTCAAAATCTTCCTTTTTACTCTTCAATAATAACAAATGCAGTTGCATATTCTCGTGTATGAGAGATAGAAACTTGAATTTGTTGCTTGTTCAACNGCTCTAATTCTTGGGCTGTTTGTCCCAAAAAATTCATGTATGGCTTNCCTAATTCATCGTTCAAAACCTCAATTTCGTTGAGTTGGATATTTCCTCTCCAACCNGTCCCCAATGCTTTCAGAAAGGCTTCTTTAGCAGCNAACCTTCCAGCATAACTGGGCATTCCGGCTTTNTCACAATAGGCTATCTCGCTTTCAGAAAAAACTTTGTCTCGGAACTCATTTCCTCTTGACAGCGAACGTTCAAGNCTTGATACTTCTGCGATATCCGTACCGATACCTTTTATCATTTTGGCTGTTGCATTAATTCTTTACATGCTTTTAAGCCTTCTTCCATGTGATGGCGCTCGCTATTTTTAGCAATTTCAAGCGATAATCCTTTTTCGTAATTTGCTATAGCTTCTTCATATTNNCCTTGGTCTTTCAAATAATCGCCCAAGTAATAATAGGTAAGATAACTGTTAGGATTAGANGCTTTAAAACGCTCCAACTCTTCTNCAGTCAATTGAGGATCTTTTCCATTGAAAAAGTATTGCTGAATACGCTCTTTCACATCCATAAAGATGTCNTAGGTTTCTTGGTATTCACCAGAAGTTAAAAACGTATCTGCCGGAATTGTAAGGCTATCGGCATGAGAAAACACTGTATTGTTTTCCATGTCTTTGTTGAAGATCTCATTGAGGTCATAGCCCAAATAATCTCCCAAATTGTATGGTGGTGTTGAAACCCACACTTTCATGTCTTCTGGAGAAAAAATAATAGAATGGTGAGCGATTAACTGATTGATGGCTTTNTCATTCCCCAATCCGATGTTTTCACCGTCTAAACCGTTTTTATCTCTTAGAATTTTAGCNGCTGAAAGCACATCCATACTCCCAACTCCTACAGAATCGATCAATTGTTGCACGCGATCATAACGGTAATCAGAAACGCCTTCGTTCANGTATTCTATGTTAAGCGAATCACCTTTTAACGCTTCACTTTGAAAGTGATTGGTAGCAATAAGTTCATCGTTGTTTTGAACAAAAAGGGCTGTTTTAGTCGGAGATTTTTCAATCAGTCCTACTTTACCATCTATTTTAGATCCGATTAAAAATGTTTCAGCAATAAATGACTCGTATTCTTCTGCTATGGTATANGCTTCATCTATGGTTGAAGCGTATTGNAAGATTTGACGNGCNATTAATGAAACGGGAGTTTTTCCTTTTAACGGAAAGTCTGATTTAGCTGCATTTAACGTAATGGTCAATCCTTTTTCATTCATTCCGGAAACAACTCCACTAAATCCTGCCCAAGTAACAGACATGAACTTATAGCCACTTGCGGGTTTGTAAAATGCTACAATAGGGTCTTTGGCAAACTCTTGCCCAAAGTAAAAATCAAAATTACGCCCAATGATGAGTTTACCGTTTTCTGAACGCTTGTCCCACGTTGCNAAAGAGGTACATCCTACCAAATTCATGTTCTGCAACATGTGGCCNATATCGTGNGCAGCATGGTAACTTAACTGTCTTTGGTATTTTGGACTGATGTAATCNAATTCATCTGACATNTANGCTGANGAACCATAAATTTCTTTTTGAAATTCCATGGGGACGTATTCGTCCAANTCACGATTGAACCACCCAACTAAGTATTTCAGAAAATTAAGGTATGAAGGAGAAGGTACACGGTTTTTAATTTCTCCTACGAATGCTTTTTCTTTTTCGTAGTTCAGCTCTTCNGTTAGATCACCAAAAGCAGTTCCCAGTTCATAAGGCTCTCCTGTAAGGTATAGTTCCCAAATACCGTTGTCTGTTTTTTTCAACCAACTGCCATTNTTGGCTTTGTAAAAGTCTTTACCTGCCTGCTCNACCTCCATCGGTTGCACCAATTCCTCGACTTCAGGCTCAGTTACTTTTACATTGAAATAGTAAAACACGACCAAACNAATGAGTAAGATCATCAGAATGCCGATTACGTATCCTAATCTTTTTAAGAATTTCACGCTACAAATTTAANTTACAAGTTCTTTCAACGGGGTTCTATTCTTCGAAATCTATATGCCTACCCANTGTACCTCTAAACCTCTCCCACCTNCCTTCTCTTTCTGGTAAAGCAATAAAGTCTTCTCGATAAGCTTCTGAAGGGTCTATTTCCGGAGAAACAAGATTTCCAGCATCAATAGCATCAGTGCTCATGGGCAATACATTAATCGGAAATTCATGTTCATCAATAAAGTTACTGAGCATGTAAGATTGAAACGGATCGGTTGCTACGGCTACTTTTCCCCAACCTTTTTCTTTGGCTATTTGGTAACTGTAATATACATTTTCTGTACTGTGCTCNGCCTTTTCTTCCGTGAGAATAACACTATCAGGCACACCAATTNCGACAGCCATTTTTTTCATGATAATGCTTTCAACATAGGGNGTATAAACTGCAGAACCNGAGTAGATAACATGTTGAGCAATGTCTCTATCCAACAAATATTTTGACCAATATACCCGCATCAACAGTAGGTTACCGTAATCGGTACTATCGGCATAAGGCAAACCGGGAACAATGATCACATCATAAGGAGCTTCTGCAATGCCTTTGTCNTAATCGTTGGANTTTGACCACCACAAATGCGCTACGAAAATTCCGAAAATGACCAGAAGAACAAGATGAAAGTAAATTACAATCTTGATAATTTTCTTGTATTTCTTCTTTCTTTCGGCCACGTTATTGTTTTATACTTCCTCTGTTTCGGAAGCTATTTTTTCAATTAATTTATTGTTGCCCAATATTTCGGAGCACGTTTTTACTGCAGATATTGTAACCCCTAACACCCCATGCATGTTTAGGTTCTGACCTGTTAAATAAAGGTTAGGAACTTTNGTTTTAGGAGAGATAAAAGTACGTAACGGATCTTTGGCATCTTTACTTACCCCATAAACAGAGCCTGTTGGCGTAGCTGTATAGTCTCTATATGTTAAAGGCGTGGAAGTATAATACCCTTCCATATTCTCACGAATATTGGGNAANTTCTTCTCAAANTCNTCTATAATTTTTTCNGCCTTTATCTTTTTGAATTCTTCGTAACCTTCTCCTCTNTCAGATTCGCTACTGGTNGTATTGAANGAGTTCTCCCATTTNTGAGTTTCTTCATAACGCATGTAAGACATGACAATAATGGTTTCTGCGTATTCAGGATTTTTAGAAGTTGCTCCACAGAAAGCTGCNTATGAAGGTGGCCATCTATCGTTGTAATTGGCATTATCCCACACATCATCATCNATATGNTGGTANTAATTGTNGTTAAAATAGGGAACNGTATNTTTCTTAAGCGATAGGTANACNATNAANATCGAAACNGAATTCTCTAAGTTCTTAATGCGTTTGTAATANGCNTTACGCATTTTATCGGGCTCAACCATNTCTAGNGTNAGCGATGGGTGAAGGTTAGAGATAAAGATGTCTCCTGTAAANNCTCTTCCATCAGCNAANTGAACTGAANTNATGTTNTTGNCTTCAAAATTGAATTTAACGGCTTCNGCATTNTTCAATACNGCACCNCCGCTTCTNCGAATAATTCGAGCTAGTGAGATCGCTATTCTNGANCTTCCATCCAANCACCTCCATGAACTTTCGAGGTATGANTTNATNACNAATGCATGCATNTAAAATGGCGTTTTANCTCCATCTCCTGCATAAAGCGCATTGGTTCCTGCTAATACTTTTTGAAGTTTTGGNTTNTCTGTGCACGAATTGATAAANTCTTTGGCACTCATCTCCAACACTTCCATTTTGTCGATAATGTCTACAGAAGGTTCAAGCTTGTACATGGGAAAGTTTTCACACACNTCCCTAATTTCATTAATGTACTTCTCAATTCCAGCTCGTTCTTCCGGAAAATAGCTACTCATTACTTCAACAAAGTTATCGTANCCCTGAGCGTATTTGTATTCTACCGGATCGTCTTCAAAGGTNACGACATCAAATCCATCATTATCCAGACGCTTTAACCTAAGATCGTCCATGATGCCCAAGTACTTAAAGTAGCGATAAAGGTTTTCTCCTTTGTCTAGCCCACCGATATAGTGAATTCCGGTGTCAAATATTTTTTGATCGCGAGAGAAGACCTGAAGGTTCCCTCCGATTTGTTTGTTTTTCTCTAAAACCAAAACTTTGTAGCCTTCTTTTCCCAGTAATACTGCACTTACTAGGCCACCTAATCCGCTACCTACTATTACTACATCGTACTTTTCCATGGTATCATGAGCGCTTTAATACAAAGATGACATTGGACGTTCTCTTTGTATTATCGATTATTTCTAATTGCAAATTATTCTTCTGCGCAAAATCTTCTACAAATTCTGCCGAAATAAAGTTTAATGCGTTTCTCGTCTTGTTAAATCCTGTTCCGGTTGAAAAAACCTCTGTTAACTCAGAGCCTTTGTGTCTGTTTTTCTCTCTGCTGCTGTCTCCATCNCGAATGATAATCATTCCACCTTCATTGAGGTTGCTCAGCATGCTGTTCATTACTTTCACCTGTTCTTCTACCAACAGATAATGCAACACATCGCTAATCAAAAACACATCAGCNTTTCCGGTNTCATAGGTTACGGCATCGCCAACATCAAACTGAATGTTATCNGGTTTTACNGGACATTCCTGAGCAACATTCACTTTTTCTCCATCGTAATCGATGCCTAATATTTCTCTNTCTTCAGAACTCAATCCTAAAGCATAAGATACATAACCGTATCCACAACCAATATCTACCACTCTGGCATTGTATGGAATCATTTCGTGGAACAGTTCGTAATAGTTCTCCAGCTTNAGTTTCACACGCAAATACCACTCTAAAACAGGCCCTTTGTAGATAAAGTTCTTCACCAAGGTTTCTTTGAAGAATGATGGTGTTTCAACTTCTCTTCTCAGTTTGTTGTATTCTGCTTTAAAATGAGCGCTTATCTTTTTGGTACGTTGAGAATATCCTTCTCCAAAAGCCGGATCATCGTGTTTAATTCTGGGCAAACATTTAATGGTGACTTTATTGTTTTTCAGATAGAAGTCATCGCCTTTGGTCATCACNAGGTTGGTACCGTGTAAGATTACCGGTTGAACATCTAATTTGTATTGCTCTGCCAAGAAGAACGCTCCTTTGTGAAAACGTCTCAATTTGAAAGTTTCTGAGCGCGTTCCTTCCGGAAAGACAATAATAGAGAAGCCTTCTTGGATGAGACGTTCTATTTTATCGAGTTGATTTTCTACTCCTTTTGATGCTAAGATGAAATCGGCAAACTTTACACTTAGACCAAAAAANGGTGAGTTATACACCCAATCGTTGGTGACCATTACCACTTTTGGACTGAAAGTGAGCATCAAAATGATATCGATAAACGAATGGTGATTGGCAATGATCAACGAAGGTTTATCAAAGTTCAGGTTAGATCGATCAACAAATTCTTTTCTAAAATTAACCGTAACAGCTGTTAGCGANCGNCAGAAAAGCATCAAGATGTAATGGAATACTTTTTTGCGGAATTTAAGACTCCCNAGTGGNAAAACAAAGATGGCGCGAATGACCAACAACAAGATGCAACCCAACAGAAAATATACGAATGCAAAAATGGTAAACCACAATGAGCTCAACGTAAAAGGCATTACTCTTTTTCGCTTTCTTTTTCCCATGAAAAAGTTGAACAAAANCGGTTGTAAAACAAACGTAATGAGCACTACAGAGAGAATTCCGATAACTGCTANTAATGCTATTGACTTTAATGACGGATGCTCAGCGAACACCATNACACCAATNCCAGCCATTGTGGTAAACACAGAAAGGATNATCGACTTTTTGTAATTCGGAAGGTGTTTTTCTCCNGTTGTGTATTCATTCAACAGCCCTTTGAGCATAAAGATGCTGTAGTCTATTCCGAGTCCGAAAATGAAGGTGCAGATAATAACATTGACAATATTGAATTGAATGTTAAAAGCTCCCATCATGCCTAACACCCACAGCCAGCTTACAGCNATGGGGAGTAACGCTATTAACGAAAGTTCGATGCGACCATAACTCAACAACACAATGATNAGCACCACTAAAAATGAAATATTCACCAGCTTGTTAAAGTCTTCTTTGAGCAGCACAACAAGTTTTGAGGTAAGGTAACCTCTATCTAAAATAATGGCTTGAGGAACATTTTCAAGTTGCGACAGTATCTCCTGCTTTTTATCCGGATCAACGTTCACTTTAGCNATGATGGCCACTTCTCCTGATTTCTCACGGGTGATGAAGTTATCGCCAAAGGCTTCTAGCATGACCTCAGCACTTTGGTCTGTTATTTCTCCATTGGCTGAAGAAAGCATTTGCGAGAAATCTTTGAACGTTCCGGGCGCAAACCCTAGTTCTCCGGCATTTTGATCAATTGCTCCAACTACTTGCTCTTTTTTCTCCTGATTCCAGAAAGTATTCCACCTCTCCAGTCTTTCTTTTTGTACTGATCTTGGTGGAATCATCTTATTGAGCGCGATGTAACTCAATATTTGATCGGTTTCATCCAGTTGATCAAGTTTTTTAACCAGCTCCTGACTTTTTTCCAACGCATCCCAAATGTCAGCTCCTGATGTTGCTACAAAAATTTTGTTCGCTGATACGTTTGAAATTTCGTTCAGGTGTTCTTCATACTCTGCCAAATCATCAGGCATGTAGCTCAACTTTAGCATATCGCTATCGAACCCGAAATTGGTCCAGGTAAACAAGCTTACNAGTGTTAATGCGCCAAACACCAACCATGCNCCCATTTTTTTGTGCAAGGGGTATGTGGCCATTTTTTGCACCGCTTTCTCAACAAAATTGGGCTGTTTTTCTTCTTGCTCTTCTCCTGAGTAAACAGAGAAGTGAGGCAACACNATTAGCGTAAACAATGCCGACATGGTAACACTTGCTCCTGCAAAAATGCCCAAATCTTGAAGTGCCGATGAACGAATGAATAACAGTGAAAAGAAAGCACATGCTGTAGTGATGCTACACAACAAGGTTGGCCATGCCAAGTCTTTAAACAGTTGTAAAC
Source organism: Crocinitomicaceae bacterium (assembly GCA_002705995.1). Lineage (GTDB taxonomy): Bacteria > Bacteroidota > Bacteroidia > Flavobacteriales_G > Salibacteraceae. The sequence goes on from PAJI01000012.1 coordinate 48,702, forward strand.
GGTCTTTCTGGGTTTTAGAATGGGTAAAGAAATGTAATGCGTAATCGATTGTGGTTCCTAACAATACAGAGCCNACAGCCAGTGAGATCACCGAAATACTGTCGCGCAATAAAACCAAAATGGTTATTCCGGCTAATGCGCCAAAGGCTCCGGGCAACACAATGATAAAAAACGCCCANATTCTTCTGTAGAATAAGCTAATGAAAACGAACAGCAATACNATTGCAATNCCTACTGTGAGGTATACATCTGTTTTTACGCGCGATGCATTGGCTACGGCAACTGCTGCCGATCCAAAGTANTCTAAAACAACTGCATTATTCTCAGCTTCTATTTGGGTTTTAAGTCCTTCCAAATAGTGAACTAAAANACCATTGTTTTTGGTTTCATTAGCCGGATTTGCCAGATTGATTAGAAATATGAGGTGCTTCTCATCTCCAGTTACAATATGCCCACTGTAGATTTTGAAGTTTTCATCTAANTGCAATTCACCGGCTCTTAAAAGTGGAAATGAGGTTAAACTCAACGGATCTTTCACCATCATTTTGCGGGTAACTATTCCCACTGGCGACATCAACGAACGGTAAAATTTCTGAATAGATGTTGTTACTCCTTCTNGCGATGTTCTTTCTGCTATGGCCTCATAATCTCCCGCCTCAAGGTAAAANGGCAGGTTTTGGTAATAATAATCGTAAAGGCTTAACATTAAGCTATCGGAAACTTCTGCTTCAATATCAGCAATGTATTCCGATGCATTTTTCAACAGTGAGTCTTCTACTGTTTGAGCTGTTTCAATTAACTGTTGCGGATTGGTTTGGGTAGAATCTTTCAGGTAAAGGTGCACCACTAACTGGTTGTTCAACTTCAGTCCTTCAAGTGCACTACCTACTTTAAGTACCTTTTCGTTTTTCGGAACTACACTTAAAATATCTTCTTCAAACTTTGCTGTTGTTAGTGTATAGATGCACAAAGCCATGAATACAAACAACACAGACAGAGAAGCGATTTTATACCTTCCTGTTATTTTATAAATCCAGTAAAAAAAATTACCCATGGAGACTGTTCCGAAATGTTGGAGAAAGTGTGATTATGGTACACATTTATGTTTCCTAATAAGCGGCACAATAATAAAAATATTTAAGCAAACATACATGCCATAAACCAACGTATATGTGTGGGTTTATCCACATTACAGATCTCACTCCCTTGTAGGGATACGTATTTTTCATTTTGGCTTCATTTACCTCTTGTATAAATCTTTCTACCTTCCCAAAAATTTCAACTTACAGCCATGTCATATTGCAAAGCCATCGCATTGATGCCTGACCCCAGAAAAAACCTGCATAAAAATTACCATGACAATTATTATGGTTTTCCTCTTCATGATGACAATGAACTTTTTTGCCGATTGGTCATGGAAATTAACCAAGCCGGATTGAGCTGGGAAACGATTCTAAAAAAAGAAGAAGGGTTTAGAAAAGCTTACGATCAGTTTGACATAGCTACAGTTGCGGCTTACACAGAGGAAGACCGTGAACGGTTATTGAGTAATTCTGCTATTATTCGCAACAAACTGAAAGTGAATGCTGCCATTGTAAATGCACAACGCATTTTAGAGCTACAGAAGGAGTTTGGTTCTTTTGAAAACTGGCTAGCACATCACCATCCGCTATCAAAGGACGAATGGGTAAAGTTGTTCAAAAAGAATTTCAAGTTTACGGGCGGTGAAATTGTTGGCGAATTTCTGATGAGCATTGGGTACTTACAAGGTGCTCATGACAAAGATTGCCCTGTTCAGCAAACCATTGAGAAGCACAACCCCATGTGGAAAACAACCTAACTTCTATATCCTTTGGGAGTAGTTTGGGTTTGTTTTTTGAAGTATTTCACAAAATAGGATGGATCTTCAAACCCTAGTGAAAAAGCGATTTCTGCAATGTTCCAGCTGGTGTGTTTGAGCATGGCTCTGGCTTCCATCATATAACGATCTGCTATAATTTGCGAAGTTGTTTTTCCAGTAGCAACTTTCAATACTTTATTGAGGTGATTGATGTGTACATTCAGCTGTTCTGCAAATTCTCCGGGAGTTCTAAAACGTACACGTTGTGCTGGTGATTCGATAGGAAATTGCCGTTCTAACAATTCCAAAAAAATGGAAGTTATCCGCTCTGCTGCTGTTGAATCTGACTTTGGATTTTTCTCTTGCAAAGCTGGCTGCATTTTCATTGCGGTATGAATCAACTCCATCGTAAGGTTGCGTAACACATCATATTTGTAGGCATAATCTGAAGCTATTTCTACAAACATTTTATCGTAAATGGCCTGCAAAATTCGCGCTTCTTCGTTGGTTACATCTAGGATTGGAATGCCATCCGGACGAAAAATCGGATACTCCCGAATGTTACCAAAACCATTGAAAAACTCATCGGTAAATACACAAAAAGCTCCTTGTTTATCTACTGCGGGCTCTAATTCCCAATTGTAAGGTATTTGCGGATTGGCAAACAACAGCATATTGTGTTGGGTGCTCAACGTTTTATCGGCATAAAACACCCTGTTTTTACCCGTAATCAAACTGATCTTATAGTAATCTTTACGGCTATAAGGCATAGGCTTAGTCGTTCCGGCATAGTCCTCCAGATGATATACGTTAAACGGTTCCAGTTTAGGTATTGCATCATTTTCGGAAAGGCCGTTCCGCTTGCGGTAAAATGCTTCGAATGTGAGTGTTTCTTCCATCCTTTTACAAAGTAAGAAAACATCTCCGATTGTTTCTTTCACCAACGGAGACGTTTCTGCCTGTTTTCATTTAGATTGATTGTCCACCTGAAACTTCAATGCGCTGTGCATTTATCCAGCGTGCATCATCGGTACACAAGAAAGCCACTACACCACCAATGTCATCAGGTAATCCAACACGACCTAACGCTGTAAAGCTGGCTACAATTTGGTTATACTGTTCATTATCGCGTACTGCTCCACCGTTAAAATCGGTTTCAATGGCTCCGGGAGCAATCACATTGGAACGAATTCCACGACTTCCCAATTCTTTGGCCTGGTAACGGGTTAGGGTTTCTACTGCTGCTTTTAATGCACCATAAGCGGCATATCCCGGAAGTGCAAATCGCGCCAAACCTGATGAGACATTGATAATCCCTCCTCCGTCATTCAGCATTGGAAGCAACTGTTGTGTTAAAAAGAAGACTCCTTTTAGATGAATGTTCATCAATAAATCAAACTGTTCTTCGGTAGTTTCTACAAAAGGTGCATTAATCCCTATTCCGGCATTGTTGACCAAATAGTCGATTTTACCTGTCCCAAAATGCTGCTTTAGTTCTTGCTGTGTTTGTTCAACAAATGCAGGAAATGCAGTACTATTTGCGGTATCTAATTGCAGTACTGCAGCTTTTTGTCCTTTTGAGCGAATGGTTTCGGCAACGGCCTCGGCCTCTTCTTTTTTACTGTGATAAGTGAGGAGTACATCTAGTCCTTTGTCTGCAATTTTCAAGGCCATGTTTTTACCCAACCCTCTACTTCCTCCTGTAACTAATGCTATTTTATTCTGCTGTGTCATCTTATTCATTTTTAATGATTAACACTGCAAATCTAGAGTGGATCCAATGCTTTAGGGTAGTCCTATTCAAAGCAGGAATGGTAAAAATCAAACCATCTCTTCTCAAAAGTTGATTTATGAAAATAAAGCCTCTATTCTAACACAAACTCTTTAAGGCTTAAATTGTAGTGATTGAGTTTTTCCTCAATGTTTTTAAGGTCTTGATCGTTAAAATAGTCTTTCCACTCTCCTATTTTTCCACTTCTTACGAAAGACCCTTTAAACTTAACTCCAGGCTTTTTCACAATAGCTTCTCCTCTCTCACTCTCCATCTCTTTTACCTTCTTCTTCGAAGAATTCTGTATTGAAAGCGTTAAGGCATTTTTATCGTATTCGAGTTCAAGAAAGTTTACCATCTTGGAAAAAGTATTTTCAGGCTCTCGCATCAACTCACTGTATGCAACCCTTAAAACTTTATCCGGAAAGTTTTTCTCCAATTCTTTTTGTTTATTAATGATCAATGAAAATTCTTCAACCTTTTCATCAATAATATTTCTAGGGTGAGCCATTTTTTTCCCACGGTTTACATACTGAAAGAAATATGAGGAAATGATGTAATCCAAAGGGTTTCTGTACAAACAAATATTTTTACTCCAAAATCCTCCTTCTATGAATCTGTGTGTTGTAAAAAGACTTCTGTATCCTTTGTACTGATCTTTGATAAAAACATTTTCTCTATGCAGTTGAAGAATATTATCTGCCTTAAGCTTTGAATCTATACTGTGAACACAATACTTCATATTCATCTCATCAAACGAAACCGCTTCTTTATTTCCCATGCAGTAATTCACATAATTGGAAAGGAAAAGAGCCGTGTAAGTAGTTCCCGATTTCTTAAGGGAGTAAATCCAAATACCATCTTTGGAAAGGGTTGACAAAAGACCTATTTCCAATTGTTTCTTTTCACGGTAAAAGGGAACAACTTTCTTTAAAAATTTGATAAGATGTTTATTCTTTAGCTCAAACATAACGAACACTCAATTGGGTTGTTTTTTTAGTCATAACACTTCATTCTGAAGTGGTGAAACTACATAATTATCATTTTTTCTACAGATCACTCCCATATTCCATTACAGGTGCTTCTGCCAACACCTTACTCAACCAGTAAAAAACTCAACTGTTAAACCTTTCTACTCAAAGAAGAAAGTATGGCAATCATAACAATAAGAATGATTTAGGAGATTCAATTCTAAAGCAAGCAGGTAAATTATACTTTAGGGGGTGAATAATTCAACTCTCTGTAATCTTCCTCATAAAATGCTATCAGCTTTTTCATAAATGCTTTATCCTCTTTAAGAATTGACAGATCCATCTTTTTATTGGATTTATTCAAAAAAGGAAAATCATCATCCAAATCTTCTCTAAGTGCTATTAACTTTTGAATATCCTCTGCTAGCTTTTCAAAACGAATGATAAAATCTGGTTCTTTCTCTGACAATGGATGTCTGAGGTAATTCACTTGATTAATAATCCCAAAAGGTTCATTTTTAAACGTTTCAAAATAACGTTGAATGGACCAATCACTTAAATCCGGATATTTTTCAGAATAATGCCCTTTGTAGTTATCACTTGTGTGATAATTGTAAGAACTGATAAATCGCTCAATAGGTTCTCTTACAGCAACTACCACAAAATACTCTTCCCATGTTTTTTTATTCACCAACAAATCTGGAGTAAGATGAGTTATTGAACCTTCCATTCCTAACATTTTACGAATAGAAGTTCCTGCAACTTTTGGGTTATGAACGAAAACAATTTTACGCTTTTGGTCAATACTCGAATATGTTTTCTTTTTCATATCCGTGTAGTACATATGGTAACAACTGAGTAAAGCTTTATTTCCTCGAATTGTATTTTGAATGAACCCCATTAAAAAAGTGAATTATTCCAATATAAACTGTGCTACAAATTCTCTAAAAACGCCTTCACCACCTTTTTTGGTAAGCACATTGATAGCTGGAACACTTTTTATTTTAGGTAATGCATTGGCAGGACAAGCAGCTAGTCCAACGCTATTTAGTAAATCAAAACAATTGATATCGTCTCCAATGTATGCCACTTGATCTAGAGATATATTGAGCGCTTTGCAGATTTCTTGAGCGGCTTGTAATTTACCTCCGTGTTCTTTTCCTTGGTACAGAAAATCGGCCTTAAGCTTCTTCGCACGATTTTCAACAATGGTTGTTACTTCACTGGTTACAATTCCTGTTTTGTAACCGGCTTCACGCAATAGTTTAAACGCCATTCCATCGTGGGTATTGAATTTTTTCAATTCATCACCGCTTTCAGAATAATACATCCCAGCATCGGTCAAGACGCCATCAACATCAGTCAATACCAATTTGATGTCTTTTTTTACAGGACTTGATGCTTTGGTTTTATTCAGCAACAGTTGCTCAATAATCTTCCAATCTTCCGGCTCATCAATTTCATAATAGCTTTCTTCAGCCATTTCATAAGCCACAACATCACCAGAAAGTCTGTTTTGAGCAGCTAACAATGCTGTTCTTTTTGTAATATAGAAAGCTCCGTTTTCTACTAAAAAGCCATCAAACTCTTGTCTTCTTGGACGATGATTAAAATCGTAATTCACAGGAACTACAGTACCGTTTTCAGTTTCTTTCCAAATAAATCTTTTCTGACGAACAACAGACAATAACGATTTACCTTCTTTGGCGTGAATCTGTACAGCTTTAGTTAGATCTTCAGCTGTTAACAACGGACTGGTAGCTTGAATTAAAATTACGGATTCAGAGGAATGGTTTTCTGTAAATTCTAACAATGCTGATTCTGTTGAAGCTGTATCTGTAGCAGTTGCTTCGCTACGAGAAATTACCTCAACCTTTGGCAGGTTTAAACCATTTACTACCGATTTAATCTGATCTGAATCGGTAGAAACGTAAACCTTATCAATTAATTCACACTGACTGGCAGCATTGGCCGTCCAATAGACCAATGGCTTACCAGCAATGTCTTTAATGTTTTTATTAGGAATTCCTTTACTACCTCCACGAACAGGTATAAAGGCTACTATTTTTTCCATTTTAGCTTTTTACGCTGCACTTCTTCAATTGGTAGAATATCTTGCTGTTTGAATGTTAAAGCTTTAGAAACTGCTTTAAGGTCACGAACAAGTTTTCTCATTCCATCTGGCTCAAGAGATGCCGCATGGTCTGTACCTTTCCAAGTTCTATCTAGCGTGTAGTGACGCTCAATCCAAGTTGCACCTAAAGTTAGTGCTGCAACGTCAACAGCTATTCCTAAATGGTGACCAGAGAAACCGATATGCTTCACACGATCGCCATATTTTTCAGTTAACAATGTAATGTCTAACAAACAGATGTCTTCAAACGGAACGGGATATCCTGAAGTACAGTTATAAAGCACTACATCTTTTGCACGGTTTTGATCTTCGAAGAAAGTAACAATTTGCTCTATTTCTTCTTTAGTGGTCATTCCTGTAGATACGTGAATTTCACCACCGTAATTGTTACACAAGTAGCCTAACAATTCAAAATGTAAGTTCGTAGCTGAAGGAATTTTAATCAATTCAGGTTGAAGGCTGGCAATCTCAGCAGCACTTGTCATATCCCAAACAGAAGTAGCATAAGTAACTCCCATTTTCTCAGAATATTCTTTCAACTCTTTGTGTTGATCAAGATCTAATTCAAGAAACTCACGGTGAGCACCATATGTAGGTCCGTATGAGTTCTCAGGAACCGGGTGAGGTCTATTGTATTCCTCTTCGCTTAATAATTCTTTTGGCGTTCTTTTTTGGAATTTAACCACATCAGCGTGGCAATATTCTGCTGCAACCTTAATCAGTTCAAAAGCGGTATCCATTTCGCCTTTGTGGTTACAACCGATTTCTGCTATTATTTTTGGTGTCATTGTCTTGTTCGTTATCAGATTTGCTGCGAAAATACTAATTCTAGCAAACTCTATTTTCATAAAGTTGTTATCTAAACGATATTGTTCTTTGGCTAGTACTTAACACTGATAGTACTACGCAAACCAAATCGCTTGCAGGTTGTTTAAACACTATGAAATTATTCAACCTTTTCTTATTATCACTTATCCTCCCTTCAATGCTAACTGCTCAAGGCAATGAGCCATTAAAATTTAAAGACCCCAATCTTGAAGTAGTTGCTGAAACTGGTCATTTTCTTCCGATTGGAGTAGCCGTTTCAAAAGACAACCGTGTATTTGTTTCATTTCCCAGACAAGAGGAGAATTACCAGTTTGCGCTCACTGAAATTGTGGCAGGCAAACGTGTTGCCTATCCTGATGAAGCGTGGAACAATCATGATGAAGGAGTCAAGACAGATTATTTTGTTCGTGTGCAGGATTTGTGTGTTGATGAAGCCAACAATTTATGGGTCTTAGATTCTAAACCGGCTCCAAAAAGTTCCATTTTCAAAGAAGAGAAAAAGCAACAGCAAGAAGGTTACTTCAAACTTGTAAAAATCAACCTTAATGAAAATGAAGTAGAACACATTTACACTTTTTTCGATTTAGATAAATCTGTTTCAGGTTTGAATGATGTACGCATCGATACCGGAAATAACCTGGCCTACCTTTCTGATCCGGGACAAAGTGCTTTGGTTATTCTTGATCTTGAATCCGGAAAAACCAGAACTGTTCTGAAAAATCACGCTTCAACTGTTGCTGATTCTACAATTGTACTCAGCTACAACGGTAAACCAATGGTTTCTAAAGATGGAAAGCCTTTTTCATCCAATGTTAATGGAATCGCTATCACCAAAGACAACAAATACTTGTATTACAAGCCCATTAACCAACGTAATTTATACCGCATTGAAACACGCTATTTAGCAGACGAAAATCTTTCGGATTCGGCTTTAGCTACAAAAGTTGAAGATATGGGAAGAACGGCCATTAGTCATGGTTTAATTGCTGATGATAAAGGAAATATTTACCTCACATCATCTACCGATTACAGCATCAAATATTTAACTTCTGAAGGAGACTTGATGGTTTTGACTAGAGATTCTCGCCTATTGTGGCCAGATTCATTTGGAATTGGTACAGATGGCTATTTGTACTTTTCTTGTGCTCAATTGCAACGTCAGCCGGTTTGGAACAAAGGTCAAAACAAGGTCGAATTACCTTATAAAATCTTCAGAATAAAATTGCCTTGATTGCTAATCAACAATTATTAGTTTTTGAACCGCATAGGTGTTGTTGTCGGGTTTTAGAAAATAACTTCCGGAAGGCCAATTGCTAATATCCATTTCTAAATTCTTCGTTGAATTTTGCAAGTGAACGACTTTAACGAGCTGCCCTAAAGCATTGTAAATCGAAATAGATTCTATGCCTTCAATTCCATTGAACTGAATGGTTTCTTTTGCAGGATTGGGATAAAAACTCCACGCTTTTGTTTCTGCTAAATTCTTTTGAACAGAAGTTTGAATGGGTGTTTTTCGTTTCAACAGCCAAGGATCACAATCGAAAACATCTGTTGTATCTGTAGAATTATGATTGCCATAAACAACCACAAAAGCCAAGTCTCCAGCTGCGGTTAACGTTGGTTCCCCCACACCATAAATATATCCCAAAGTATCAATTACAAAATTAGGTTCAACCACCAACTCTCTAGCTCCCCAACTGTCCCAATCATTCGCGATCAACTGTTTTGACTTGTAAATGCAACGAATTCCATTGGCATTATCAGCACTAAAATATACCCACCAACCTGTACCATCGTTCCACAAATGGGGTTGCACATCATAGGGAGCCTGATCATTTAAAACTTGAGTAATTTGAACTGGAGTTTGCCATGTTTGCCCATTGTCTGAACTCAAGGTGTAATGCATATATCGATCGCGGTCAAACAAGAGCAATAAATCTCCATTTTCTAACCGTTCAATGTGTGGATTATCCTCCATTCCGGAGGTCACTAAAATAGATTGTGCTTGAGATGGATCAGGATTCAAACCTACATTTTGCAAGAGCATAATGTCTGTAGCCGTAATTCCATTATCTTGGGTAAATACAAAAACATCAAATGAATCTTGAGTTGCATTCAATACACCACACGCTCCACCTTCAAAAGTTACCGGAGTTTGGAGGTTGGATGAGTGCCAAGGATTGAAATTATCATTTATCGAGTTCCGCTCTGCTTTCACAATATCTGATTGCATGTAATTGTTGCAACCAAAAGGATTTGTAACCGTATCAATCCCCAAAAGGGGCGGACGATAATAAGGGTTAAAATCAATGCAAGGAGCAAAATCGCTCAGCCATGATGTAATGTCTACTGGAATATAGGTAGAGAATAAATGTTTCCCATCTCGGGTGATGTACAAACCATCTTCCCAACCACCAACATGAATGGGTAAAAGTTCAGGGCTGTAATAATTGGTGTCAGGAATTTGAAAGGTGGCATTGACTTTTATCGCAGCCCAATTGGGCTGAGCAAAACCTACTGTAGAAAGAAAACAGCAAATGAATAGGAAGGATATTCTCATGACTGCTAATTTAGGGCAAACCCTAAAATAAAAAAGCCAAAGGCTAATCGTTACCTTTGGCTTTTTCTATTAGTCGACAATCAGAAAAAAATTATTTCGCTTTAAATTGGCTGATGAACGATTTTGTAAAATCAGAAGTCACTAAGTTTCCACTGATTTGTGCACGCTCGGCTAGTAACTCATCCCAATGATCAGTTCCTTGCCAGAACATTTTTTTCATCTGTGCCATAGATTCAGGATTGCTAGCGATTAATTTATCCGCTAATTCCATCACTGCTTGATCCATTTTTTCAACTGAATCAAACACTTGATGATACAATCCTTTTGCTTGAGCAAATTCTACGCTGTGGAATTCAGAAGCATTGATTCCCATTTGAGAAACTGCTGAAAGTCCCATTTTACGTTCAATGGCTGGTGTTACCACAAATGGTCCGATCCCAACGGCCAACTCACTCAATTTAATCGAAGCGAATTTGGTTGCAAAACAGTAATCGGTTGACGCTGCAACACCAATTCCACCACCAACTGCTTTTCCTTGAACTCTACCTAAAATGAATTTAGGCGCTTTGCGCATGGCGTTGATTACATTGGCAAAGCCCATGAAAAAGGCTTTCCCTGTAACTACATCCTCAATCGCTAAAAGCTCATCAAAGCTAGCTCCTGCACAGAAAGTACGATCACCACCGCTTTTCAAAAGGATCACTTTTACGTCATCGTTTTCTCCAGCTTTAGTGATTTCTTGAGCCAGCTCAGCCAAGATTGCTCCTGGTAACGAGTTTTGTTTCGGGTGAAAAAATTCTATCTCTAATAATCCTTCTTTGATGAAGGTTGATTTTACATATCCGTTTTCCATATCTGTAAGTCTTGTAATGTTCTTCAACCACAAAAGACACAAAGCACACAGAAGCTTTTAATTCTTTTGTTTCATTTTATCATTCCGGCAATGAACGAAAATATTCATTCACTAATGTTTTTTGTCCTTCGTTGAACAAATTCACCACATTAAAATTGTAAAGTATTCCTTTAGGGATTTCCATCAACTTCATGTAGGTTAATAATTGTGCATCAAATATCGGATGAAAAGCTTCGGCTGCTTTGAGTTCTACAAGCAAGATATCCTCTACGAGAAAATCACATCTTAAATCTGCAATGGTATCTATTCCTTTGTAATCTATTGGTACTGCTAATTCTGATCTAAACTTAATTCCTCTCAGTTTAAACTCATGCTTTAGACATTTGTGATAAACACTTTCCAATAATCCAGGACCAAGCTGTTTGTGTACTTCAATAGCAGCTCCATTAACTTGATATGTGAGATGTTTGAGAAAACTCTTTGTGACTTTCATTTTCAATGGTTTTAGTAACCACAAAATAATGAAGTTTGATGACTTTAATTTTTAACCACAAAAGACACAAGAGAACTCAAAGTGATTTCACAAAAGATATTTTCCTTTTGTGACTTTGTGATTCAATTTCACCAAACACCTCCATCAGTGTAATGCTCTCACCCAATTTCAAAGAACAAACCACAAAAAACACAGAGCAAATTTCAATTGAAATGCATCAATCTTTTGTTCGCTTTGTGCCTTTTGTGGTTCAATATTCAATTATAACAATCCGAATTGCTCAAAGTGATGTTGGAAGTGTTTTTGGCAATACAACTTCCACTCATAGCGAGACAAGTGTCCGAAAACCAAGTTAGTAGCTGTGTACTCAGGGTTTTCTTTAAACTTCTCGTCCATTTCTTTCAAGCTCTTGATCAATGCTTCTTTGGCAGCATCAAGCGATTCAAATCGCAAGTCTTCCAATTCGCCTTTTTTCAAGATTTCCAGATCGTGATTCTTTGGCATTTTGAAGTAGTTGTACAAACTCTCATTCCATTTCTCTAAGTGAGCTTCAGGAGTAATCATATCCATTTGGATGTTACCCAAAGCAATCTGGTTCAAGTACTCAATGTGTTCAACCATGTGCTGTGGAGTCATGATTCCCCATTGCGCTTTGGTTTCTTCCGTTAATCCCAACAACAACTCTTCTACTTTCTCAACCGAGTAATCAAAGAATGGAGATTTCTTTTGAACCAACGTCAAAATGGTTGCGAATGCTACCAATTCATTTTCTTGATCGAATAGCTCAACAAACCATTTTACAACACCTGAAGGATGCTCTTTTCCTTTGCTATCGCGATCTACTTTTTCTTTACAAGTCAAACGAACCTGAATGGTATCATCATGATAAATTGGACGTAAGAAACGACATTCATCAATACCGTAATTCGCACCAACAGGACCTTTAGCCGGACTCACAAACAAACCTGCAGCAGCAGCTAACAAGAAGTAACCGTGAGCAGCACGTTTTTCAAAAATGGTTCCGTCTAATGACGTAATATCAGTGTGGGCGTAGAATACATCCCACGTTAAGTTCGCGAAGTTTTGAATATCCGAATCGGTGATGGTACGCTTGTGCGTTGTCAACGACATTCCCGGTTGGATATCTTCATAATGGTAACGGAACGGATGTTTATCCGTCTCAATTACCTTAGCATTTGGCTGGTAAATTCCGGAAACTGCTGTCAACGTAGTTGGAGTTCCTTGAACTGCACAACGCTGCATGTAGTGTTTTACACCGCGCATTCCACCCATTTCTTCACCACCACCAGCACGACCAGGTCCACCGTGAGTTAATGAAGGAAGCGGAGAACCGTGACCAGTATTTTCTTTACCGTTTTCGCGATTCAACACCAAAATACGACCGTGATGTGTAGCTGCTTCTAGCACATAATCACGAGCGATATTATCATCGAAAGTTGTGATTGAACTCACCAATGAGCCTTTACCCATTTGTGCCAATTCAACCGCTTGATCGATGCCTTTGTAAGGCATGATAGTACTCACCGGACCGAATGCTTCGATCTCGTGAACACCTGTATTTTTAAATGGATCATTTTCAAGAAGAACGATCGGACTTAAGAATGCTCCTTTTTCAGCATCAGCTCCTAAAAGCTCCACTGAATCTAAGCTTCCGTATACCATTTCAGCTGTTTTAGCCAATTCAGATACACGGCCTCTTACCTCTTCTACTTGGCTTTTGCTCGCCAAAGCTCCCATGCGAACACCTTTGGTTGTTGGATCTCCGATTGCAACACGACCCAACTCTTTACCCAATGCAATTTGTACATCTTCCACCAAGTTTTCTGGTACAATAACTCTACGAATTGCCGTACACTTCTGACCACTTTTGGTAGTCATTTCTTTGCGTACTTCTTTGATAAATAAGTTGAATTCAGGAGTTCCAGGAACTGCATCCTCACCTAAAACAGAACAGTTTAAACTATCTGCTTCCATGTTGAATGGAACAGCTTCGTTGATGATGCGTTGGTGTCCTTTCAACATTCTACCAGTATCAGCAGAACCGGTGAAAGTAACCACATCTTGAGATTCAACGCCATCTAAAATAGTATGTGCAGAACCGCAAATCAACTGCAACGAACCTTCTGGTAAAATACCTGAAGCGATAATTTCGCGTACAACAGCTTCTGTTAAATAAGATGTATCCGATGCAGGCTTAACAACGGCAGGAACACCCGCCATCCAGTTCACCGCACATTTTTCTAACATTCCCCAAACTGGGAAGTTGTATGCATTAATGTGAACAGCCACACCGCGCTTAGGCACCATGATGTGTTGTGCTGCAAAGTTACCACCGCGTGACAAATCGATTCCTTCACCATCCACGTGGAAAGGCTGACCTGTAAACTGTCTTCTTAAAGAGGCATTGGCAAATAAGTTACCAAAACCACCTTCAATATCTACCCAGCTATCTGCACGAGTTGCACCCGTTTTGTAGCTGATTTCGTAAAACTGTTCTTTTCTCTTTGTAAGGTATAATGCCAATTTCTTAAGCATGTTTCCACGCTCTTGAAATGTCATTTTACGCAACGCAGGATTACCCACATTACGACCATAAGCTAAAATCTCAGCGAAGTCTAATCCTTTGGTTGATACCGCAGCAACAACTTCACCGTTTACAGCATTGAATAAAGGTTTGCCGTCTCCATCGCCTTCAATCCAATTACCGAGTACATAGTTTCCTAATTTGTTCATAGTACGTTTAATTGAGGTTTATGATTAAGCACGTTCAATGATAACAGCGTATCCTTGTCCTACACCGATACACATCGTTACCAATGCATATTTTCCGCCTGTTTTCTGTAATTCTAAAGCTGCAGAATTCACAATTCTTGCACCAGTAACACCTAGAGGGTGACCAATTGCAATAGCACCACCATTCGGGTTGATACGCTCATCATTGTCTGCTAAACCAAGCTCACGTGTACAAGCTAAAGATTGCGCTGCAAATGCCTCATTGATTTCAATGATATCCATTTGGTCTAACGTTAAACCGGCTTTTTTCAATGCCAAGCGAGAAGCTCCAACAGGACCAATTCCCATGATGCGAGGCTCAACACCTACTACACCTGAAGAAACCACACGCGCCAATGGCTTTAAGTTATGATCTTTCAAACCTTGATCAGAAGCTACTAAAACAGCAGCAGCACCATCATTCAAACCAGATGCATTTCCGGCAGTAACCGAACCATCGTTTTTAAATGCAGCACGCAATCCTGAAAGGATTTCTAATGTTGTTGTTGGCTTGATGAATTCATCTTGATCGAAGATGATTGGAGCTTTTTTACGTTGAGGAATTTCAATAGCAACAATCTCTTCAGCTAAACGGCCGCTTTTTTGAGCTGCTGTAGCTTTTGTTTGAGACCATAAAGCAAATTTATCTTGATCTTCACGGCTGATGTTGTGTAATTCCACCAAGTTTTCGGCAGTCATACCCATTCCGTCAGTTCCGTAAAGTTCAGCCATTTTAGGGTTGATGAAACGCCATCCAAAGCTAGAATCATACATCTTAGCATCTGTTCCAAAAGGCTTCGCTGATTTTGAAATCACCCATGGTCCGCGGGTCATATTTTCAACACCACCAGAAATGAATAAATCGCCATCACCGTTGCTGATTGCACGGTTTGCATGAACGATAGCCGACATTCCTGAAGCACACAAACGGTTAACTGTTTCGCCTGGTACAGATACAGGTAATCCCGCTAAAAGCAACGACATACGCGCTACGTTACGGTTATCTTCACCAGCTTGATTGGCGCAACCCATAATTACGTCATCGATTTTTTCAAGATCGATGTGGCTATTGCGCTTTACTAATTCTTTGATTACGATGGCTCCTAAATCATCTGTTCGAACAGCACCTAAAGTACCTCCGAATTTTCCGATTGGTGTGCGGATACCATCTACGATATAAGTTTGTTTCATTGATTGATTCGGTTTTTATACATCCCATTCTTCTTGCTTGCGGAAGACAACTCCCTTGAACAAGCCAACAAGTTCTTCGCCACGAGTTACACGAACAATGTAGAAGCCAACGCTTCTAGAAATTGTTTCAACTTCTGCAGTAGCAACGATCTCATCGTTAAGAAAAACAGCTTTTGTATGATTGATTGAAGTTTCGATTGAAACAGCTTTTTGACCGTGTGAATTGCTGGCAAATGCAAAAGCACTGTCGGCTAATGAGAATGAAATCCCACCATGCATGATTCCCATGCCGTTGAGCATTTCTTCTCTCACTGTCATTTTGATTTGGGCAAATCCTTCACGCAACTCTACTACTTCTACTCCAAGCCATTGGCTGTAAGTATCTTTTTCGAGCATTTGCGCAACGATTTTCTCGACTTTGGTCATATTCATTGATTTTTGCCAATTAATGGCATTTGAAATGGTCGAACGGTTCTTTACAATCGTTGCATTTGTACAACGACTTACAGGCTGTTGAACCAAACAAGCTTATCAGTTCCGTATTCTCTGATCCGCAACGTGGACAGGGAACAATTTTACTTTTTGGATCTGGCGGAGCAATGCCGTATTCACGCAGCTTTCGTTTACCATCATCAGTCATCCAATCAGTTGTCCAAGCCGGAGACAATACGAGTCTTACACTAAAATCGTCTACTCCAGCTTCTTTTAAAACCTTGGAAATATCTTGTTTGATTACCCCCATTGCAGGGCACCCCGAATAAGTCGGGGTGATGACCACTTCTACCTGATCATTCTCAATGTTGATATCACGAAGGATTCCTAATTCCCGAATGGAAATGACCGGAATTTCCGGATCAGTAACCTGTTCCAGCAATTCTTCTATTTTCAACTTATCCAATTCCATTGTATTGGATTTTACCATTCCAATCCCGGATATGCTCTTTGCAAGAATTGCATTTCGGCAAGAATAAAGCCTAAGTGTTCTGTATGTGTTCCTGTTTTTCCACCGGTGTGGTCAAATAGTTTTTCAGAAACGTTCAGTTCACACTCTGCAATTACTTCGCTAACCTTAGCATCGCGCTTGGCTTTGATTTTTTCCAAATCAACTCCATAACCTTCTGCCAAAGCCACTTTATCTGCTTCGGTTGGAATAACTAATTCATTAGAATAGCCCATTAATTCATCGGTTGCATTTTGAAGGCGAGCATGACTTTCGTCTGTTCCCAATCCTAAACGCAACATCCATTCTGAACTCCACTTTAAGTGGTATTGAGCTTCTTTAAATGATTTTGCCGCGATAGCTATCAACTCTTCATCGTTAGAGTTTTTCATTAACTCTTCGTAGAAGTTTACATTGAAGGTATCGAACAGAAACTGACGCATGATGGTTTGTGCAAAATCACCGTTAGGCATTTCTGTTAAAAGTGCATTTTTAAAATCCCAAGCATCACGCATAAATGCTAAATCGTCTTGGTTTTTTCCTTCTCCCTGCACTTTTGCTGCATAATCGTATAACATCATTGCCTGACCAAGGATATCTAACGAAATGTTGGTCATTGCAATGTCTTGTTCCATAATGGGACCGTGGCCACACCATTCGCTCAAACGGTGCGAAAGGATAAGGCAACTGTCGGCATGCTGGATAATATAATCGAACAATTGATTGTTTTCCATAATTACATGTGTTTTACTTCATCTGGCAAATCGTAAAAAGTAGGGTGTCTGTATGCTTTTGAAGCTGCTGGCTCGTAAAATGAATCTGCAATTTCAGGGTCAGAAGCCACAATGTTTTTTGACTCCACTACCCAAATACTAACACCTTCGCTTCTGCGCGTGTATACGTCTCTAGCATTGTTTAATGCCATTTGCTCATCTGCAGCTCTAAGGCTACCCACATGCTTATGATTTAGTCCGGCTTTGTTTCTTACAAAGACTTCCCATAAAGGCCAATTTTTCATTTCTCTAAAGTTTTTTATGTGAAACTTAAGTGCTCATCGCTGAAGCGACTTAAGCTGCTTTTGTGTTTTTATTTTTTCTTTTCTCTTCGAATGCTACAGCTGCTTCACGCACCCATGCACCATTGTCCCAAGCTTCTTTTCTAGCTTGTACACGCTCTTTGTTACAAGGTCCGTTTCCTTTAATTACGTTGTAGAACTCATCCCAATTGATTGCTCCAAAATCGTAGTGCCCACGTTCTTCGTTCCATTTCAAATCCGGATCTGGAATGGTTACTCCTAACAACTCGGCTTGAGGAACTGTAGCATCCACAAATTTTTGACGTAACTCATCGTTGGTAAAACGCTTAATTTTCCACGCCATAGATTGTGCGGTGTGTTTAGAATCAGCATCAGCAGGACCAAACATCATTAATGATGGCCACCACCAACGGTTCATCGCATCTTGTGCCATTTTTTTCTGTGCTTCAGATCCTCTCATCAATGCTAAAAGAATATCGTATCCCTGACGTTGGTGAAACGATTCTTCTTTACAGATACGCACCATTGCTCTACCGTATGGTCCGTAAGAAGTACGACACAATGGAACTTGGTTCATAATGGCTGCACCATCTACTAACCAGCCAATAGCTCCCATGTCTGCCCAAGTTAATGTTGGGTAGTTAAAAATTGAGGAATATTTCGCTTTTCCGCTGTGTAGATCTTCTAACAATTGATCGCGATCTGCGCCCAATGTTTCGCAAGCGCTATACAAGTACAAACCATGACCGGCTTCATCTTGAATTTTTGCCAATGCAATTGCTTTACGCTTTAAACTTGGTGCACGTGTTACCCAGTTCGCTTCTGGTAACATCCCAACGATTTCAGAGTGAGCATGCTGTGAAACCTGACGGATTAGTGTCTGACGGTAATCTTCAGGCATCCAGTCTTTAGGCTCAATCCTTACTTCGTTTTCCAGTTTTTCTTCAAACTCTTTCTGGTATTTCTCGGTATTTGCTTCCATGTTGTTGATTGGGTTTAATTTGATTAAACATCAAAATTAAGTGTCACTTTATCTGTTTTAGGGCGTGCTTGACACGATAACACCAACCCTCTTTCCAATTCATCGGGTTCCAGTGCATAGTTAATATCCATGTCCACTTCACCTTCTTCTACTTTACAAACGCAGGTGCTACATACACCGCCTTTGCAGGCATAAGGAAGATCAAGTCCTTGGTTAAAGGCTACATCCAGAATAGATTCATCTGAATTGTAAGGAATGGTTGTACTGTGCCCGTCTAATTGGATTGTAATTTCACTTTTTGCTTTTTCGCGTGGCTTTTGTTCTGCCTTCTGTCCACCAAGTTTTCCTAATGGAGAAGTAAACAATTCTAGGTGAACACGCTCACTAGGAACCCCCATATCTACTAGTGTTTCTTTTACCAGTAGCATCATTGGTTCTGGCCCACATGTAAAGAAGTGATCGACCTCTTTAACATCGTAAAAATAGCCTGCAAATTCAGCCATTTTTTCAGCATCAATGCGGCCATTGTATAGATCTGCATCCACTCTTTCTTCATTCAGAATATGGTGCATACTAAAGCGACCTACAAATTTGTTTTTCAACGCTTCTAACTCTTCTAAAAAGATGATAGAATTGGTTTTGCGGTTGCCGTAAAAAAGTGTGAATTCACTTTTAGGTTCGGTACGCAATGTTGTTTCAATAATTGAGATAATGGGAGTAATTCCACTACCCGCTGCAAAAGCCACATATGTTTTTTGGTTTGCAGGATCTAAAGGAACGTTGAACTTTCCTGTTGGAGGCAAAACCTCTAGAGCTTGTCCTGCTTGCAAAACATCATTGGCAAATGTTGAAAAGCGTCCGCCTTCTACTTTCTTAACGGCCACTTTCAATTCCTCATCTAACGGGCAAGAACAGATCGAGTATGATCTGCGTGTATCTTCTCCGTTGATGTCTTTCTTTAGGGTAATGTGCTGCCCTTGCTTGTACCTGAACTCTTGTTTTAAGTCTTCCGGAACATCAAATGTAAGCACCACCGCTTCATCTGTTGGATGATCGATTGACGCTACTTTTAATGAATGAAATTTCACCATACGCTAATTCTTAATTATACAAAACTAATCATCATTAGTTTGTGGGTCAAAAAATATTCGCTCTTGCGAGCGAATTACTTTAATGTAACAATTTTAATTACTTCTTCAAAATGCCATTGAGAATCACCGATTTTACGGTTACTTCTAACTCTACGCGATTAAAGTTTTTGTACTTAGCGCACCAAGCATACAAAGACCTTAGTGATGAAAGCATCATAAACCGCATCAAATCAATTTCCAAATCGGCCACATCACCTTCTGCAATGCTTTGCGCCAATATCCCTTGAAAATCGTTGTCGTAGCTATCTCTCAAATTTACATATTTTGTTTTGTCTTCCGCATCCAAATGCACCCATTCATTTAACATTAATGCCATTGCATTTGGATTTTTTAACGTTAACTCGATGTGCAGTGAGATCAGTCGCTCTAACTTTTGTAAAGCGGTTTCTGAAGTCGACTTGATTTCAAGCATTCTGTCATAAAACTCTTGTGCATTGCTCAATAAAAGCGTAGAAAGAATTTCGTTTTTAGACTTGATGTGGTTGTACAAACTTGGCCCTTCAATTCCAATTTCCTGAGCAATGGCTTGCAAGGTTGTTCCCTTGAAACCTTTCTTGTGAAACAACTTCGCTCCGGCAATTAAAATTTGCTGCTTACGAGAGTATAACCCTTTGTCTATATCCATTATGCTTAAAAAATGAAGCATCGAGATTACGTATTACTTATCAGTTTAACAAAAGTTCGTTTAATTATTTATCAATTATACACCCTATTTGTTTTGAGCATCCATTATAAATAAACCCTCANNCCNCCAAACANTACCATATNTGGNGCAGCTTCATAATAGCGGCCACCATAGGCATTGATGCGAATGTTATCNGCATATTCTGTTTGGAAAATGTTATTGACTCCAAAGTAAGGTGTNAGCTTAAANTTCTCNTTTTCAAAAGTGTATTTCACNGAAACATTGGTAATGGCTTTAGGCACTTGCGATGAACTGTTGGCNTTATCGACATAAATCTGTCCGATGAATTGATTTTGCAAATCAACTTTGAAATGCTTCAANACATTTACCATCAAGTGNATGTTTCCTTGATAATTAGGNAACCCAGGAAGAAAATTNNCATTNTAGCTTTCTCCTTCTTCNACAAANTCGGTAAANGTAAAATCGTAAAATGCCCAATTAGCNNATGCTTTTATGTTTTTTGTAAANGGNTAATCCACATAAAACTCCACTCCTTGTCGTTGAGTTTCGCCNACNTTTTTGTAAAAATCTTTTCCAGCAAANTCTTCAATTTGATACGAAATCAATTCGTTTTTAGACTCNATGTAGAAANCTGAAACNTGGAANCTGCTTTTGTTGAACAAATATCCTTTCACACCTACTTCATAATGTGTAGCNGTTTGNGCTTTAAGNTCNTCATTAAACCCGCTTCCATCAGGGTTGTTTGACAACTCATTTAATGTTGGTGTTTCAAAACTGGTAGAATANTTNGCNAAAATCATNTTAGTAGCCGTCAGTTCATACCCCACCCCTACCGAATAATTCAGGTTATTTAGATCAATAGATCCTGATCCATNACCATCTTCTANCATCTTGTCTTTTGCTTCAATGTGATTGATGTCGTAGCGAATAGCCGCATTTANCACCCAATGATTGANGNTGANATCGTTTGCCCAATANANNCCNNCATTGGTAAAAATCTCANCTTGATAAAGTGTAGTTGCTCCTTTTACTCNATCGAGGTTATTGAAACGTTNGCGNTCATCATTCTGAGCTGAAAGNTCNTAACCAACTTGCCAGTTCCAAACTGCTTTTTTGATGNTTTTATTTCCNGAAAGNGANGTNCCATGNCCNTAAAAATTGCGCGATAAATCAATGATACCACCAGATTCGTATGGTTGANAACTGTAAAANTNACGATTGGCNTAAAACACATANGTATTCANTTTCAAATGATCATTTAACGCAGTNGTAAAACGCAATGAACTTTTTAATTTACTAATGGCTTCGCCTGCATCGTATTGCAAATTGGCATCTCTTGCNGANGTNGGNNCAGTTGAGTATTGTGCATAATTNACNCCTCCCGGATCATCTGCNTGTGGGCTATCCATNTAATTTACAATAGCTTCGAGTTTACTTCTTTTAGAAATCTCTTGAATTACCCGAAGGTTAAAATTTGTGGATTGGTANCCTGAATGNTGTCTATANCCTTCACCTTGATAATGATTACCATGAAGAANAATAGCNGTTTTATTTATTTTTTTNCCAACTGTGAATTGATATTGCTGTCCGTTGAANGACTGTAATTCNANTCCAAAATTGGCAAACTGTTTCTTGGTATTAAAAATGCTCTCGTCCGTTGTTTGAATATTAATTACACCTCCGGATGCATTTCCGTATAANGCTGCAGAACCATTGTTCAGCACCTCAATTTTTTCAATNATTCCAAGGTTAATGTTATCTAACTGACCTTGTCCNTCTGTAGTGGTTTCTGGTATTCCATCTACAATAATTTTAACCCCTCTTACACCAAACTGCGCTCTTGAACCAAAACCACGAATGGCAATTCTAAGGTCTTGCGCTTTGTTGTTCACATTTAAACTAAAAACACTNGGTGTTTCAACGAGGTATTCTTGCAAGCTNTTTTGTGCTTGNTGATCTTTTGATTCGGGTTGAATCGTATAGCTNGAGGTTGAAGAATTCAACCAAGATTTAGGAATTTTCAATGCTTGAACTTCNANAGGTNTTAANTCTAANGAAGTTACAATTGAANCTGTATCAGATTGTGCTTNGGTAATGGTAGTAAATAGAGGACAACACATCAAANCTAATCCAGCCTTAAGNANAAGNGGACGCATTCTTANNGGTTGCATATTTATTTTCATTTGTAGCATGTAAAAAAAGAAAGAAGCACCCACTTTTTGAAACCCAAAATGGGTGCCTCTTCATCAATAGATAAAATTATTCTAATTACTCAGCAGCNGCTTGTTGTGCAGCTACNTGATCTGCCATANNNTGAATNAANGNTTGGATNTTNGTNANCTCTTCTTNNGTNAATTTACCTTCNAANATCAGGCATTCCAAGATCTTTTTTCACTTCACCAAACACATATTGATCAATGTTTTCGATTACAGCTTTTGGAGCATAACCTAGGTTAGGAATTACACCACCTTTATCTACTGCAGGAACACCGTGACAGAAAATACATCCTGAAACATACAATGCAGCTCCTTCTTGAACATCAAGCGGATCGTATTCAACCCCTTGAACTAATTTCAATTCTGGATCATCAGCAACTTTAGGCATTGGTTTAGTACCACCAATTGCAAAAGTGTATACTTTACCGTAGTTCACTTTATTGGTAAACTTAGATAACAAACCAATGATACCTCCGTAACCCACAGGAATTGATACATATTGAGTACCATCTACTTCGTAAGTAACAGGAGCAGCAACAACACCAGTACCTGTTTTCACTTCCCAAAGTTTTTCACCTGTAGTTGCATTGTAAGCCACAAAACGACCATCAGCTGTACCTTGGAACACCAAGTTTCCTTCAGTTGTAACAGTACCACCATTCCATGGAGCACCTAAATCTACTTTCCAAGCAGCTTCTTGTTTTACAGGATCCCACGCTAATAAATGTCCAAAAGGAGCCGTTTTAGGAGGAACACCTGGAGCCATAATACCTAGGTTAAATCCTGGTTTTGTATGTGGACGACCATCTTCTGAATTGTGGTAAGACCAACCTTCATCATCAGCCATCATAAAAGGAATACCATGAGCTGGGATATATACTAACCCAGTGTTTGGATTGTATGACATTGCGTGCCAGTTGTGCGCACCAAATGGACCAGGAATTGCTTCGTAGTTACCAGTATCGTATTTCGCAAATTCATTTACGATTGGACGACCGTTTTCATCATAACCTTTAGCCCAGTTTACAGAAACAAAGTTTTTAGCTGAAATAAACTCACCATTGGTACGATCAATGATAAAGAAGAATCCATTTTTAGGGGCGTGCATTAATACTTTACGCTTTTCGCCATCTAACTCAAGATCTGTAACAATAATTTGTTGTGCTGATGTGAAATCCCAGAAATCACCTGGAGTTTCTTGATAGTGCCATTTGTATGAACCATCATCAGCATCTAATGCTACAATTGACGACAAGAATAAGTTATCACCACCTTCAGGAGAACGTTGACGTTGGTTCCAAGGAGTACCGTTACCAACACCTACATAAATCATGTTTAATTCAGGATCGTAAACGATTGCATCCCACATGGTACCACCAGCACCAAACTCCCAATACTTAGAACTTGGATCCCAAGTTTTAGCAGCCATTTCTAATTCTGGTTGCTCATATGGTTTGCTTGGATCACCAGGAATAGAGTAGAATCTCCAGCTTTGTTCACCTGTTTCAGCATCATAAGCTGTAAGGTAACCACGAACACCGTACTCACCTCCACCGTTACCAATTAAAACGTTTCCTTTGATTACACGAGGCGCACCTGTAATGGTATAATCTTTAGATTGATCTACCGTTACTTTTTCCCAAACTACTTTACCTGTAGCTGCATCTAAAGCAAACAAACGGCCATCTAGAGAAGCGAAATATACTTTTCCCTTATAAACGGCAACACCACGGTTAACCACATCACAACAAGCTTTGCGACCAGTTTCACCAGGTACTTCAGGGTCGAATGTCCAGATTCTTTCACCTGTTCTTACATCAATAGCGTGAACGATACTCCATGATGCCGTTACATACATGATTCCGTCTACAACTACTGGTGTTGCTTCAACACCACGGTTTGATTCAAGGTCGTACTCCCAAATCAATCCAAGGTCTTTTACATTTTCAGTTGTAATTTCATTCAGTTTACTAAAACGCGTTTCAGAATAACTAGCTCCATAGCTAAGCCAGTTTTTTGAATCGTTTTCAGCATTTTTTAATGCCTCATCATCTACAGCACCAGTAACTTGCTTGATGAATTCAGGACTTCCTTTAGCAGCTTCTTCGCTTTTTTGCTCAGAGTTACATGAGTAAGCTAGGAATGCAACTAAAAGAACAAATAGTTGCGCCATCCCGATCTGTTTTGTACGAGATTTTTGCGCGTGTTGTTGAGTTATTGTTCCCATAATTACTTAAATATGATTAATAAAAATTGGCCTACAAGTCTTTCATTATCATAACAAAAGACCATTAGTTGCATACAAGGGTAGTTGGTCTTTGTAGAGCACTTGTAGTTATTTTCTCAGGTCGACAATTCGCTGCGTTTTGCCACCTTGGCTCATTGGTATATCGCCTGGATTTTTGAGGACTACATCCATTGACAAACCGATTGAGTTTTTAATTCTTTTTGAAAAATGCTGTGCCAATGAAGCATCTTCGGCACTTACACCGTTTTGTACTTCAACGTGTACTTCTACAGCATCCATAATCCCTTTTTTCTTCACGTGAAGTTGGTAATTAGGTTGAAGAAATTCCAATCCATTAATCACTTCTTCTACTTGTGTGTGGAAAAGGTTTACCCCACGAATAATTAGCATATCGTCTGAACGTCCTTTGATGTTAGACATCTTGATGTGCGTACGTTTTTCACTCTTATCGTAGTAAATAGAACAAATATCATTCGTCCAGTAACGCAATACAGGAAATGCTTCTTTAGTTAAAGCAGTAAACACCAATACACCTTCTTCTCCATAAGGAAGTGGTTCACCCGTGTCTCTGTCCACTACCTCCGGATAGAAATGATCTTCCCAAATGTAGCTTCCTGTTCCTTTTTCTTCGTAATCTTCTTGAGAAACGCCAGGACCAATAATTTCACTTAACCCATAAATATTCGTTGCCGATACGCTTAAGCCATTTTCAACTTGAGAACGAACAGCCTCTGTCCAAGGCTCAGCACCAAGCACAGCATATTTTAAATTAAGGTCTTTGGTATCGATTCCCGCTTTTTTACACGCTTCTGCCAAAGTTTGCGCATATGAAGGCGTACAACAAATCATATCGGGTTTAAAATCCTGAAGAATGATCAATTGACGCTCTGTCATCCCTCCTGATACCGGAATAACAGCCATCCCTAACTTGGTTGCACCACCGTGAATTCCCAAACCACCGGTAAACAGTCCGTAACCGTATGCATTGTGCATAATCATTCCCGGTTTTGCTCCAGCACATGCCAATGAACGCGCTACTACTTCATGAAATACCTCAAGATCATTTTCTGTATAACCTACAACTGTTGGTTTACCAGTTGTTCCGCTTGAAGCGTGAATTCTACGAATTTGATCCATTGGCTTCGCAAACAAACCAAACGGATAATGATCTCTAAGGTCAGTTTTATACGTAAAAGGCAAATGCCTTAAGTCTTCAACTGTTTTAATATCTCCGGGCAAGATGCCTTTTTCGTCAAACTTTTTCTTGTAAAAAGGAACATCGCGATAGACGCGCTCCACTAAAGACGAAAGGCGCGCATTTTGCAATGCGCGCAATTCTTCTAACGGTAAAGTTTCTAACTTACTGTTATACATGATGATTCTTATACTGATTAATTGTTTTTAAGTAAAATCACAACATTTCTATGCTGTAATTATTAGGGGTAGGTTTGTAATTCGGTATGCTTAAGCAGGAACTGCTGCTTTTTTCACACTAATTACCTGAGGTTGTGTTACAGCTTTTAAACCTTCAACACCAAACTCAACACCGTAACCAGAATCTTTAACTCCACCGAATGGTACCATTGGGTGAATAGCTCCGTGTTGGTTTACCCATACTGTTCCAGCTACAATTCTAGAAGCCACTTTTGCTGCTGCTTCTAAATCATCGCCCCACACAGATGCTCCTAAACCAGACTCTGTATCATTTGCTTTCGCTACAGCTTCGTCTACAGTTTTGTATTTAATGATTGGCAATACAGGTCCAAATTGCTCTTCATCAACCAAACGAGATCCGTTATCAATATCGCCAACTAAAGTAATTGGGTAGAAATATCCTTCACCCTCCATTGCTTCACCACCTCTTAAAATGGTTGCTCCGGTTGCTTTAGCATCTTCTATAAGGCTAACAACTTTATCGTATTGCATTTTGTTTTGGATAGGTCCTAATACATTTCCTTCTTCCAAACCATTTCCCATTGGACATTGGTCAGCAACTGCGTTTAATGCTCCAACTACTGCATCATAGTCGTCTTCGTGAACGTAAAGTCTTTTAGCACATGCACAAGTTTGACCCATATTAAGAAATGCACCCCAGAAAAGATCGCCAGCTTTAGAAGCTATATCTGTTCCTGGAAGAATAATTGCAGGATCGTTACCACCACACTCTAAAGTTAAACGTGCCATGTTACCGCCTGAAGCTTCAATAATTTTACGACCAGTGCTTGTACTTCCTGTAAACATGATTTTGTCTACATCTTTACTTTCTACTAAACGAGCACCGATGCTACCATCTCCGCTTACAGAGTTTAAAACACCTGCAGGAAGAACAGTATTCATCAAACGTACCATTTCTAAAGTACCAATTGTAGTGTACTCAGATGGCTTTAACACAACAGTGTTTCCAGCTCTCATTGCTGGTATGATTTGCCAAATAGCAATCATTAATGGCCAGTTCCAAGGAGCGATTGCACCAACAACACCTACAGGCTTGCGGTAAATTTCATCTTTACGTGTTTCATCTTCAAAAACAGTTTCAACTGGTAAATCCAATGAAGCTGGTACTTGCGTCCAACCTACACACGCTTGCATTTCAAACATAGAACCAGGACCCGCCATTGGTTTNCCTTGNTCTTTAGTAATCCANTCTGCAAGNTAAGCNGTATTGTCTTCCAATACTTTAGCTACTTGCATCATGATTTCTTTTCTTTCTTCGTCTGATTTTGCAGCCCAAGCTGGTTGNGCAGCTTTAGCNGTNGCAATTGCNNTATCTACATCTTCTGTAGTAGAAATTGGTGCTTTTCCAATCACTTCTCCGGTTGCAGGATTCTTCACGTCAAACGTNTTTGCTGAAGAAATAGCTTCACCGTTAATGGTGTTTACATAGCTTTCCATAACTTAATTACTTCTATAAAGGTTATTATACTTCTCTAAATTTTCGACCAAATTACCGAGTAAGGAAGTTTTCCAATTNCACTATTCTTCAAAACAGATTAGGATTTTTTCANTTTNANNNTATTTTAGTNCGTACTTACTTTCAATTANANTATTTTTTAGTTTTGNCGNAGAATTNTANAGTCATGAGAGANCGNTTTATAGANAGAGGAACNGATTACAACNTAAAATACGGNAAACTATCTGTTTACGAAACNAACTCAGCNTGTAANGATGTGATGTTTTANTTTGAACAATTTGTCATCACAATNATGCTNGACGGACACAAAACNGTTGAATCTGANGANTTTAAAATCGAATTCTTTCCNGGNCTANTNTTCATNCCNGCNAGTAANATNATGCAAAGTGTTGCTATTCCNAANGCATCNTTTGACAATCCTACAAAATGCTTGGTCTTAGAGTTNGATCCTTCATTTTTACAGGAGTATTATGAAGAAATTGCTCANTCTAATGATTTCAAACACATCATCCACACCAANGAACACAGNGAAGACAAACTTCATTATTGTTCAAANGAACCTAAAATCATTGAAGCATTTAAAAGATTATANGAGAATCAGTTCACAAANAACAANCCAGCNAANGATTTACTNGATTCTATTCANATTAAAGAATTGCTTTCTCGCTTGTTTCAAACNGAAGCTGTTCACCTCNTGAAGAAGAATTTTGAATTCAGTGTTCGCAANCCTAAAATTCAAAAGAGCATTGCTTTCATCAAAGAGAATTACCATTCAAAAATCACGGTTGATGATNTGGCCTTGGTTTCAGGTTATGGNCTAACGTCTTTTTACAATAAGTTTAAAACTGAAACAGGNATTTCGCCNACAGACTTTATTCTNCGCGAGCGNATCAATCAATCGAAGATCTTGATTAAGAAGAATAAAATACCGCTTAAAGAAATTGCTTTTAGAAGTGGGTTTAACTCTTATGAATATTTCTGCAGTAGCTTTAAAAAAGTAGAAAACTGCAAACCCAGCGATTACTTAAAGCAAAGAGAANATGCTATTGCAATAGGTTAAACCAAAAAGAAGCAGAGGGGACAAAAATACAAACTCCCCTCCGCCAAGTTTTGGTTAATCAGAGATAAGNATCTGCACGTCTATTAGTGCGACACTTGGGTTTCAACNCCGTTTGCCCATTCAGGCAATGTNTTTATATCGATATCGAACACTACAGTTCCCCAGAAATACATTAGGGCAACAATGCTNANGATTGCTATAATNTTGANGATNANTCCNGCCTTCATCATTTCNCCCATTTTNACTTTNCCAGANCCAAATACAACAGCATTTGGAGGTGTAGCAACAGGAAACATAAAAGCCATTGATGCNGCCAAGGTTAACGGCACCATCANGNANAAAGGATTCATNTGCAGTTCTTTNGTTAAACTGGCNACAACCGGCAACATCATTTCGGTTGTTGCNGTGTTNGANGTGAATTCCGTNANGAAAGTCATCAATCCNGTAACGCTAAACAACAANCCTGTTTGTCCCATTCCNGCTGCTCCAGACAGTTGTTCTCCAATGTAATTTGAAAGCCCNGAATCGATAACACCTTTGGCCAACGCAAAACCACCACCAAAGAGTAAGATAATTCCCCAAGGAATGTTGCGTGTAGTTTCCCAAGTAATCAANCCCTCACCTTTTCTAGAAGAAGGAACAATGAAAAGCAACAATCCAACAAAAATGGCCACCGTTCCATCGTTAATGAATTTAGGCTCTCCAAAAATTGAGCTCCACCCNGGCAAGGTAAAGTCACCNATGTNTAATGTTTTGCGGAATACCCACATNACAGTNAGNAGAATAAACAGTATNAAAACACGNTTTTGATCNACTGTAATTGGCCCAAGNTCTTTGAATTTATCTTTAAAGAAAGATTTGTTTTTAATGGTCATCTCNGGAGAAGGTGGAAACACNAANTAGTTTACCAACAANGCNACCACAAACATCACAANNGCNATNGGAAAAGCAAAAATCATCCACTGNCCAAAAGAAATNTCAGGTCCTTTAGGATAAATGATTTCAAAAATCCTTACCAACGACAAGTTTGGAGGTGTACCTACCAACGTTACAACGCCACCAATGGAACAAGCATAAGCNATCCCCAACATGATAGCCGTNGTNTATTTNCCCAATACTTTACCGCCATGAACAGTTTCTANNGTTTTAATNACAGACAATGCAATGGGAAGCATCATCATGGCCGTNGCTGTGTTCGACATCCACATGGATAAAAATGCCGATGCNAACATAAANCCCANTAAAATTTTAAACGGACTGCCNCCTANCTTAGAAAGAATTTTTAGCGCGATGCGTTTGTGCAATTCTACTTTCTCTAGCGCAAGCGCCATAAGGAAACCACCGAGAAAAAGGAAAATCACATAATTAATGTANGCGTTGGAAACGTCTTTTCCGTTCAACACNCCAAATGCCGGAAACAATACCAAAGGAATTAAACTGGTGGCTCCAATGGGAATCGCTTCCGAAACCCACCAAAANGCCATTAANATTCCTATTCCTGCTGTGTAGGTTACTCCGGNATTTCCGGGAGAAAGGTCTACCAAACTCACAAACAGCACAAATAGGACAACTCCTATNGCTATCATTTTCAACTTTAATCCTGAACTACTTGACTCACTAGCCATTTCTCTATCTTTTTTTAATTATTTCCGTTNCTAGTTGATTTGGATCTGATATTGCAAAATCAACTGACCTGCACGATCTGTNACCANCAACTCACTAGCANTGTTATAGTCATATACCGGACGGTATTGATAACCTAGCGTTAGTTTATTTGCATGCCCTTTGAAGTAACAATTGATACCAAAATCATAGGTTACCATTGGCTCATCCAAACCGTCAAACATTGAATACTGCACTGCAATGTTGGGTTGCAACTGCCCTTTAGGCAACAAATCTTTNTTGAATAAATAGCCCAACTGACCGAACAGTGTCTGGCCTGTNCCCATCATTGGGAAATCGTTTCCACTGCCGTTAAATGATGTTCCACCATCGGTATAATCATTNGCTCCTACATTTCGAATGTAATTTGGACCAAAATCGTAATCGAAGAACCCTAGATATGCTGTNACNGCAGCACCTTTTGTTCTAACAGGCACATCATAATAAGCTTCTGCACAAAAGGCTTTAAAATCATAATATTCTTCAACACCATTCACCAGCGATGAAGTCATTTTGGGCTGGTACATAAAGCCCGCTCCCAGACTAAACAAGCGGGCTTTCCCCAAATGGGTACCTGTACCGCCACTGTATGCTGTTTTATTGCTTTCGTTTTCAAGGAAATCCCATTTTANATATCCACCGGTTCTCATACGTGGTCTGTTCAAAGCATAATCAACCACACCTTCTTGCGCNTCTACACCATAAACCGATGGACTTTTTAGAGACAANACGTAGTCTAACTGACCAAATTCACCTTTTGCCCAGGCGCCAAGACTTCTCCCTAAATCATCGTTTTTATTCACCGTNTGNAGTGTAAANAAAGGAGCNTCTAANGCCATTAAAGACTTACTNCTTCTTACNGTCCAGCGACTAAAACCGTCCCAAGTGTTTTCACCAATCCCAACAGAAAGTTGNTTAACAAAGGTGTATTCAGCATAATAATCGAGTACATCAAACGAAAACGACTTTTGTGTTTTNACATTGATGTTATTTCCTCCTAATAGNGCATATACAAACANCTTCTCTGTTACCTGAGATGAAATCCCAAGACGCACTCTTCTTAAAGAGAAGTCAAATGCATTGTCAACAGCTTCACCATTAACAGTTGTTCCCGGATTCATCTCCATGTAGCGTGCCCAAAACTGGCCGCGCAATGAAGCTTTCACCCAAGTTTTGCCCTCTTCATCAAAGTTGAGTTTTAATTTGTTGCTTTGTGTATGTCCTTCATTTGATACCATANCAATNGCAAGTAGGATGATTAACTTGTAGCATAGTTTTCTCATCTTAGTGTCTATTTTATTAGTTGATACAGGTAAGTAACCACTTATTTCTGGCGGCCAAATTGTTTTAAAAAAAAGGGATACAGAAGCCCCTTCATACCATTTTACACCTCTTTACAGAATTTTATCTATTTATGCAGTCTTAAGCAAAGGTTAATGGGAACGGATTTAAAAGAAGAGTTGATCAAAAAATTGGAACTCCATTATGGAAGTTTTGAAATGCTGGTTTCAAAATTTGGGACAACTTCTTTTGGAAAAATTGCCAATGATTTNTGCATTAGCTCAAGNCTCTTNAGCAAGCTAATAGCGGGAACTGCAACAGAAGGCATGTATTTACGTGCATTNGAAAATGTTGATCGNNTAATNAAAAGCAAAGCNCTTGTTGAAGAAAATTCAAGACTNANCCAAGAGCTTGAAGAGCTCAACGACAATAGCAACATTTCAGAAAAACAAGCAAACACTCATCAAAACNCNAAGAAAGGAAAGTTTCCTGTAGGTGTAATTGCTCTTTTTACACTTTTAGGAATTGCATTTACATCNGCATTCTTTCTTTTTTCTCCAAAAAACACCCCTACAANAAACAAAGTAANNCATCCGCTTTCAAGATTTTTTGACAAGAGCATTGATGAGATTTTNGACTCNGGATACCTTAANCCTGAAGANATTACANANTACTGCCCNTGTTCTGCNTANGAAGGCAAATGGAANNTAAANACCCCCTACAAACTTCCNCTACCGGGATCTAAAAANCCCGGNGTTTACCTTGTNGCNAAATCTGCAGATGTNAGAATGAAATGTTCGCGATCTACTACAGAAAAAGGAACTGTTCTCTTAGGNTACGAATACNTNACNCANGAAATTTGGATCGATAAGGAAAGAACAGCTATTTCTCCTCAGTTTTTTGATGAGGAAACGATGACCTATACCGATGAATTCACGAACCTCAATTTTGAAGAAAATGAGCGCTTTGAAAAACTAGCCGTTTTCAATTCATTCTTTATCGATCGATTCTTTGTTTATCCCGATTCTATAATCAGAAGAGGAGAACCTTCTGGNAGGTATGCAGAGTATGTCAATGAAGAGTTGGCCAAAGCGCAAGAGGTTGATGTAAAATACCTGATCCGTAATGTGATTAGTAACCTTACACAAACCCGATGCAACACCGCAGTGAATGAAAANTGCGATCCGAATACTTTAAAACCNGGAAGCACCTTTTCTTTNGATTGNCTCTACTCGATCAATATTGAAAACCTAGGTTTTGGCGGTGGCTATCCGTACACCAAAACCTACGAACTGATTGAGCAGAANTATGCAGATAANTTGGTCTGTGGGTGTGAGTAAATTCAATTCTCTACGAAAGTCACTCCTTAACCAACCGAATGGTTTGTCCATCCTCAGNTCTGAAGAAATACATTCCNGCATTGAGTGTTCCTATATCAATAGATTGTNTTTGGTTTACTTGCTTCACGTGTGCNCCTGTNATGGTATATACATCTCCGGTTACAANCTGGTTAAAGGTAACTTTGTCTTGNGCAGGGTTAGGATANGCTTTTAATGCTCTTACTGTANTTTTTTCCTCAACTCCAACCATATGCACTTCTTTGTAATGCAACAAGTAAGGACTGTAATTTCCTGATTTCATTTTTANAGANACCATTAGATCTCCTTGGTTTATGTACGAAATATCATATACCGTTGAATAATCAAAAAAACTATCTATTGCTGTTGCATTAGCAATTANGCCACTCGTTGAATAATANTCCAGAAGAATTGGTGCTCCTGTATATTGGTCTGTTTGAGTTGTTTGGCCATACCCCCAATCAATGGTAGAGTTATCTCCTGTTTGGTATAAACACAACGATGCCCAGTCTTGATACCGATCAAAAGTTCTCCAGTTAGAAGTCATTCGGGCTATTACATTCACTGCTGAATCTGGTTTTTCATTGATGTAATTGACNGTACCATCNGCAGACACAGAACTAAATTGAAAGCTATATGCTGCGGTTGTNGGTCCTACATTTACTCCACCAATTTGAACCTCTCTGTTTAATGGACCAAAAGTCAATAAATGGTTTTGATCGTCTGTTAACATCCGTGTGTAATAACAAGTAAAATCTTCAAAGGCATACCCCCAACGGCACTGCATATTGTTATCAAACCCCAACCATATCTGATTGTATGTTGTATTAGAANTCACAAAAACAGTATCGACCATAAACCCATTTAAAGAAGAAGCACAAGAGGCTGANATATACAGCTCGCCATTATTGCTCGCTGCCACATCGTAGTAAAACGCATAAGGGATATCCAACACAACGGTATCTAGCTCTGCTCCGGTTTGTGCATTAAATTCTTTAANGCAACACCGCTTTATAATAATTCATTGGGCTTCTCGCATACAAATGGTTTCCGTTTGGACTAACTCCCAGCTGAGCAAAACTGATACTATCGACCAGCCATTCTACCTGAAATTGAGGATTAATCTTTGCTAAATAACCTGCCGTAACAGTATCATTAGGATAGATCACATGCTGACTTCCAAATTGTAATGTGTCATCCACTCTTCCACAGACATAAAGATTTCCATCATCATCTACTTCGGCTTCATTTAGCTTATTCTTACCTGCTATTACAAGGCTGTCTTCAAAAGCAAATGTCTCGCTATTGATTTTGTAGATAACCACTTTAGAAAAAGTAGGGTTTCCTCGGGTATTCACAGCCCATATGTGACTACTATCCATTCTACGGATATAGCTTACTACACCAGGGCGGTTAAATTTCAGACTATCTTGAAGTTGATAACCCAATGAAATTTGTGCAAATGAAATGGTGGTGATTACAATGGAAAACAGCGTGAGTAGAATTTTTCTCATGAGGAAGGTTGACGTCTTTAATGTTTGGCTAATGTGGTAAGTTACAAAACAAATCTCAGCCTTAAAAAACAAGCATCAACCCACTTGTACTTTGTCAATAGTCGAAATCATTAAGTTCTACATGAAAATAGTAACATTGCCACTTCTTAAAACCCTTTTACTTTTCAAGTGTTAAATCCAATTGTATTAAAAACGTCAAAATGGAATTAGACAACTTTAACTTTAGTCACCCTATCCAGATGCGCTGGAATGACCTAGACGCATTAGGCCATGTAAACAATGGCATTTTTGTAACCTACTTTGAAATTGCCCGTGGGGTTTACATGATAAAATCTTGCCCGAATTGGGATTGGACAAAAGACATGTTCTTAATTGGAAATGTAAATGTAGATTTCAGAAAAGAACTTCTTTTAACTGCTGAAGATCCGCGTGTGCATGTAAGAACAGCTAAAATCGGAACCAAAAGCTTTGTACTCGAATACGCTGTTACCTCTAAAAAAGGAGATCAAACAATTATTCATGCTTCCGGAACAACTACTCAAATTATGTTTGATATGAAATCACGTACTACCATTGAAATTCCGGATTGGGTAAGAACATCGCTTTCTGCATTTGATAAGGTTTAAAGCCTACACAGAAAAAAAGACCAATAAAAAAAGCCATACTTTTCAGTATGGCTTTTTCATTCATTGAGTAACGGTTAATTATCCTATTACTTTAACGTTTACCGCATTTAAACCTTTGCGACCACGCTCAGTTTCGTATTCTACTTTGTCGTCTTCTTTGATTTCGTCAATCAATCCACTAGAGTGAACAAAGATATCTTCACTTGAATCACTTGGTTTAATAAAACCATAACCTTTTGAGGCGTTAAAAAACTTAACAGTTCCTTCTTTCATTGTACTTATATTAAAAATTAACTTACTAATTTATTAGCCTACAAATGTGTAAGCTTTACCTGTTTTACCAGCTCTTCCTGTTCTTCCAATACGGTGCACATAACTATCCATCGTCATTGGGAGCTGATAGTTAATCACATGAGAAACATTGTCAACATCAATTCCTCTTGCAGCAACATCAGTAGCTACAAGCACATGCATTTTCCCTTTTTTAAACTGGTCAATTGCATTAGTTCTGTAGTTCTGTGACTTGTTCCCATGTATTAATCCGTTCGCTACTCCTGCTTTACTTAGCTTTTTACTTAGCTTATCCACTAATCGCTTTGTTTCGGCAAAAATAATCACTTTATGGTATGCCTCCTCATCCATTAACCTCATCAATAAGTCAAACTTATTTTCTCCTTCACTAACTTTTATAATGTTCTGCTCTACAGAACTATTAGCTGTTAGACCAGTACTGATGTTAATTTCCACAGGATTATGCACCATTTGGCGAATAATTTCTTTTTGAGATTTCTCAATTGTTGCCGAAAAAAGCATGGTTTGCTTTCTGTTTTTCATTAACGCCACCATTTTCTTAATGTCATTAACAAAACCCATATCCAACATTCGGTCAAACTCGTCTAAGATTAAAACAGAAACTGTTTCTAATTTCAGAGCTTTTTTACCTACCATGTCCATCAACCTACCAGGAGTTCCTACAATAAGGTGACTTTTTCGTTTCAACTTCATCACATCTTGCTGAACATTTGTTCCGCCAATAAAGCATGAAACGTAAAGGTTTAAGCCTTTAGTTAAACTTCTAAATTCATTTTCTACTTGCTGTGCCAATTCTCTCGTAGGAACAACTACCATAGTTGTAAACGATGTGTTTTCTGTTAGCAAACGCTGAATAATCGGAATTAAAAAAGCTCCTGTTTTTCCGGTTCCGGTGCTGGCCACACCAACTAAGTTCTTTCCTGAAATTAACGCCTCTAATGACGCTTCCTGAATTTCGGTTGGCTGTGTATAGCCTTTACAGGCCAAATTTTCTTTTAGGCGACTATCCAAATTCATCTCTGAATAGGTGTATTCTGATTCAAAAGCTTTTACAGTTTGTTGACTGGCACTTTTAATCAATAGGTTGGGATCTAATTTAGATTCCATTTTACGCTTAGACCTAACATTATTCCCACTAGAAGACGTTCTTCTAGAAGAGCTTGGTCTTGACTTACGTTTATTTTTTATCTTACTATAATTCATTTATTGATTTCTAAATAATGTGGTGGTTATGAGAAAAATTAGTCAGCTCAGTTAAGTGCATGTAAATAGCCAAATTTTAAATGCACTTTTTCTTTCTTATAAGGCATGCCTTTTCAACCTCAACTCATTAATATCATCTCAAAATGTGCATAGTTCAAGCACAATCTTGAAAAAGGCAATTGCTTTGTTTATTATAACTAATTGTATTCTACTTTTTAATTCAACATTTACAATGTTTCCATTAAATGAGTAAATGCTTTTGTCTGAAAGTGTTCCTTTTGGAATTTACCTGCCTGACTAGCCAAGTATTGAGAGGGAAAAGAACCTTCTTGCGAAGGATATATCTTAAACCGGTACTACTTATTTAAGCGTTTTTACAACGCTCATTACTAACTTAATGAGCATTAATTCAATCAATTAATGCAGAACAAAGGAATACATAAATATCTGACTGACCTAACAATTGATACATTATTCTCATTTTATTGTGGTTAGTTACTCTATAAACATGAGCTATAAAGCAATACAATGCTGCAATAAGATTAGCAGCCACAGCGTTGACAATGCCCTGGGTTAGGAAAAAATCCAGCTGATTTTAGTCAATCTATATTATTCTTCTATCTTCGGCCAAACTAAAATCTAAACAAACTCTATGGGAAGTCGTATCGCGTTAGCGTTAATCAAACTCATCTCCCGTCTCCCTTTTCCTGTTCTTTATTTTCTTGCCGATGTCTTTTTCGTTATTATTTATCGACTATTCGGTTACCGTAAAAAAGTGGTAATTCAAAATTTAAAGAATGCATTTCCGAACAAATCTGAACAAGAAATCGAAGTGGAATGTACCAAGTATTATCGCTATTTGTGCGATTTGGTCTTAGAAGTCATTAAGAGCACTTCAATGTCTGAAAAAGAGATTAAAGACAGGGTCAAAATCGAATTAGACGAAACTTACTTGGAAGCAGTTAAAAACAAGAGAAACATTATACTCGTTGCTGGCCATTATGGCAATTGGGAATATGCACAACTGAGGTATAGTATGTTAACGGAAAGGCACCGTTTTGTTGGAGTCTATAAACAATTGGGTAACCCTACTTTTGATGAATTTCTTTACAACACAAGAGATCGGTTTGGTACTGATTTAACAGAAAACAAAGAAGTTTCTGGCTACCTGAAAGAATTGGATGCCCGAAATGAACCTTTTGTTTTAGCTCTTGCCGGTGATCAAACTCCGGCTAAAGAACGCGGTTATTGGATGTCTTTTTTAAATCAGGATACTCCCTTTTTCTATGGTGCCGAACATTACGCAAAGAAGTTTAATGCTCAGGTTTTCTTTTGCGACATCAAACTACTAAAAAGAGGGTTCTATTCATATACTGTAAAACCGTTAGTTCTTAATCCTCAAGAATGTGCCAACGGAGAAGTTATTGAAAGCTATGCTACTTTGCTTGAAGGCATCATTGCTAAAAATCCAACACCTTGGTTGTGGTCACACAAACGTTGGAAACATAAACGCCCAGAAGGACTTCCGGCCAGTCAAATTTCTACCCGTTACCCCGGGAAATAAAAGCATAAAAAAACTCCCCTGAATCAAATCAGAGGAGTCTTTTGTTTTGAATATCTTATTGTTTGATCAATCGAATGACTTCATGTATTCCATCTTCTGTTGAAACCGTACAGAAATAAACCCCTGCACTTCCTTTCAATTCCAATGTAAATTGTTGTCCGTTAGCCAATGTTTGTTGTTCTACAACTTGTCCGCTTATGTTGGTAATTACCACCGATACATTTTGTTGCTCTTGACTAAACTCTAGTGTAAAGATTCCTTGAGTTGGATTCGGATAAATGGCCAAGGCAACAGCATCGATATTTTCTTTTTCAATACCCGTTCCAATAATTACCACGCAATCCGAAGTATCGGCACAGCCATTTGTTCCTTCCACAATAACAGCGTACTCTCCGCTGGACACAGCCGTATATACCTGTAATGTATCATCAGTTAATATAGCATTATCATTACAATCGTACCATTGATATGATACAACCGCTCCACTGGCANTGGCTTCCAATGCATTACTTCCAGCTGCAGTAACGGTCACATCAATTGCATTAACNGTTAAGTCTAAGGTAACGACAGAATCACAGCCTGCTGCATTGGTTAAAGTATAAGTNGCGGTATTGTTCGATGCTGTATACGTATTCCCATCNATCCATGTATAACTTTCGCAAGCTGAAATTACATCNGTAGATGCGGTAGCATTCAGAATGGTTAAATCTAGCGTAACCACAGAATCACAGCCTGCCGCATTGGTTAAAGTATAAGTTGCCGTGTTATTGGATGCTGAGTATGAATTTCCATCTATCCAAGTATAACTACCACANGCAGAAACTACATCNGTAGNTGNGGNGGCATTCAGAATAGTCAAATCCAGCGTAATTACAGAATCACACCCTATTGCATTGGTTAAAGTATAAGTTGCCGTNTTATTGGATGTTGAATAAGTATTTCCNTCCATCCANGTATAACTACCACAAGCAGAAACTACATCCGTAGATGCGGAGGCATTCAGAATAGTCAAATCCAGCGTAATTACAGAATCACACCCTGTCGNATTGGTTANGGTATGTGTTGCCGTAGTGTTTGAGGATGTGTAGGTATTACCGTCNATCCATGTATAACTATCGCAAGCTGAAANNACATCTGTAGATGCAGACGATGATGTTATCGTTAAATTTAGTGTTACAATGGAATCACACCCGCCNGANCTCGCCACAGTATCTANAGCNGTATTGTTNTTCGNAGTATACGTAACGCCATTCGTCCATGTGTAACTATCACAAGCCGCAATATTGGCTACACCATAGAGAACGCTTCCCGTTTGATTGGCCTGAGTAATTGGTGCCGAAGAANTCAACCAATTGGAAGAGGTTCCTGTGAGGGCAAAATTCGTNAAAGTACCATTGTACGTAGTGGTAAAATCGTTTAAAGTAGTTACCGAAGTGTTGGTTCCTCCAGCCGTACCCTGATTAAAATTGTAATACGCAATCAAATTGGGTTGACTTGTGGTAAATTCNGAATACATTGCCGCATTAATTTTACACGCTGTTCTGGCTTCACTCCANATTCTGAATTCATCAAGTTCTCCTGCAAAATTTTGAGATCCATCTGTGCGGCTTCCTATGGTCATTAAACCACTTGAACCGGTNGATGAACTTCCTCCNGAAGCAGTAGTTGCCTGAACACCATTAATGTATATCAATAGCGTAGAGCTGCTTGCTTCCCATGTAACAGCCAAATGCTCCCATTGGTTAAGTGTAAGTGCTACCTGGCTATTCAGTCCTACTGAAGAACCACCGTTGTAGACATATACATACGGAATACCCGAAGTATTTAATAAGATCGATACAAATGTGCTGGTGCTTACCTGCGCAAACATGATTCTACTGGTAGAGGATGAAGTTCTTTTCACCCATGTTTCCANAGTAAAATCACTCGTTCCAAGATTGCTAAAAACGGANGGAATTGAGGTTGAAACATAATCGTTTGAACCATCAAAAGAAAGGCTGTTNCCAGGTGTTTGTGCATAGCNCATNAAGGTGAACAGGGNTACCGCAAGTGAAAGTAAGGTCTTTTTAATCATNAGTATAGATTTAATACATTTAGGTTTAAATATAAGGACGAAACTGAGACTTCATTAATTGCCTGTAAAAAAANNTTTCAATGGGAAACNACTCCTTTGAANCGGATCAGANGAATTCATTTGTGCCTGAGANNCACCACTTANAAGATCNTTTTGAATTGATGGTAGNATCAATTTAAACACACNCTGNTTTCAAACGTTGCNTAATCAAATAGAAAAACGACTCAAAAACATGAAGAAAGTACTCGTTATCGGTGCACACGGTAAAGTAGGACAACTCGCAACAACTCAACTGGCAAAAGCCAACGATTTTGAACCCACAGCATTGTTNCGAAAAGCGGAACAACAAGCAACTTTTAAAGAGTTAGGCATCGACTATAAAGTCGTTAGTCTGGAAGGTGATGTAGCAACACTTGCGCAGGCCATGAACGGTATGGATGCTATTGTTTTCTCNGCCGGATCNGGAGGTAAAACAGGACACGATAAAACACTTGAAATTGATNTAGACGGTGCGGTAAAAGCCATGGAAGCTGCCGAACAAGCTGGGGTTAANCGTTTTGTAATGGTCAGTGCCATTAAAGCTGATGACCGATCATTGTGGGAGGCANCAGGGTTAAAACCCTATTACATCGCCAAACACTATGCAGATCGCATTTTGAAAGCTTCTAATTTGGACTATACCATTCTTCGTCCGGGAAGATTGTTGGATGAACCGGGANCTGGAAAAATCACTACAACCAACGCATTGGACAACGCANCTGTTCCGCGTGAAGATGTAGCCTCCGTAATTGTTGAAGCTTTGCGCAACGACAATAGCATTGGTAAAATTATTGAATTCAATGCTGGTGAAANGCCCATTGAACAAGCNGTAAAAGCCGTATAANATTCATTTAATGCACGGGAAATGCATTCCGTTTTCCGTGCTTTCTTCACACTTTCATGATGCAAAAAACACATTGAGGTAATCGCTTTCTGCATTTCCTCCGCCTAGTTTTGCTGCTGTTGAACCAANTAAGGTTTGCCCTGAACAGGACACCCTTTTGCGCATGAAGGCATTTTCGTTTATCATCAACCCGGTTTCGGGGCACGGAGCTCAAAAAATAGAGCGCGACATTTCCANNTTTNTACATANTCAGAAAAACCTTGACGGTGAAATTCACTTTACNAAAGCNCCNNGTGATGCTACACNCCGAACGAAAACAGCACTTCAAAACGGACTTATTCCCGTTGCGGTGGGGGGTGATGGAACAGTAAATGAAGTGGCCAAATGCCTTATCAANACAGGGAAANCGATGGGCATTATTCCTCATGGATCTGGAAATGGTATTGCGCGCCATTTGCACATTCCNCTCNATGCAAAACAAGCTTTACTGAACCTTGTACNAGGACGTGAAACGCTAATNGANACNGGACTGGTCAACGACATTCCTTTTGTAATGTTGGTCGGCTTAGGGTTTGATGCACAAATCGCCTATAAAATGAGTCTTTCTACCACACGCGGACTCAAAACGTATGCGAAACTGGTATTGAAAGAATGGCGCAACTTCAAGCCTGTTCACTTGGATTTCACGCTAGANGGCAATGTGCATTCACGNGATGGNTTTATGTTCAGCTTTGCCAATGCCGCNCAGTTTGGCAATAACTTCTACATCGCACCAAAAGCCAGCATGCAAGATGGACTCTTNAACATTGCCGTACTAAAACCTTTTCCTTTAACAGCAGCACTCTCCATTGCTTGGCGCATGGCTACCAAAAGCATTCACCATTCCAACTACATGGAGCAATTTGAGGCCAAGGAAGTGTACATCGCTGCTCCTCAGAAAAGAATCAACCTCGATGGCGAAGTGGTCAACATCAATGCTCCTTTGCACATAAAAATCCAACCNCANTCGCTTCAAATCATCTGTCCTCAACAGAATTGATTTTTATCTTTAGTCTTCGGAATTAAAAACAGACTCAAATGGAAATCAAAACATACAGCAATGGNGAAATCACCATTGTATGGAAACCTGAACTTTGCATCCACTCCGGTGTTTGTGTAAAGACACTACCNCAAGTTTACAACCCCAAAGCCAGACCATGGATTAAAATAGAAAACGCTACTTCTGACGCATTGATTGATCAGGTAGCCAAATGTCCGTCAAAGGCTTTGAGTATAAAATCCAGAACATGAGCAGAATTGAACTTGAAGAAAATGCATCTAGCGGGCGGTTTGTNATTTACAAAGACGATCAAGAAGCGGGNGAAATGACATTTTCNAAAGCAGAACCCAACAAGATAATTATTGACCATACGGCCGTTTATCCCGAATTGCGCGAGCGTGGCATGGGAAAANAACTGGTAATGGCAGGTGTGGAACTNGCCAGAGAACGCNGCNTGAAAATCATTCCGTTGTGTCCGTATGCTAAAAANGTATTTGANCAAGATGAATCCATTCAGGATGTGAAGTATTAATGTTGTACCATGCCAAGGCCCAAAAACAAANANGAGCTGGTTCTGCTANGTGGNAAAAACTTTGAAAAACTCAATACTTTTATTGCTAGCTTCTCCCAAGAAGAACAAGAAAAGGAGTTTCCAAAAGGCACTATGAACCGCAACATCAGAGATGTTTTAGGGCATCTTTACCATTGGCATTTGCTCTTTCTCAACTGGTATACAANCGGCATGAAANGTGAAAAGCCCATTATGCCAGCCGAGGGCTATTCATGGAAAATGACTCCTCAATTGAACCAAAAAATTCAGGAAGAATACAGCNCTACTCCACTCCCCCAAATCCAGGAAAAANTGCACGATTCTCACACCCAAATTCAGGCAATTATTGCACAGCANTCNNATGAAGAACTGTTTGAGAAACAACATTACAANTGGACNGGATCTACCTCATTGGGCGCTTATTTGATTTCAGCTACTTCCAGCCATTATGAGTGGGCGTACAAGTTGATTCGAAGAGTGAAGGGGTGATACTTTGATACGACTTACAATTCATTCTTGGAGCACTAGTTTTTTTCTCTAAGCAAAAGCATTTNCCCATCAATTGACAAAAAGCTTGTAAATTACCCTGCAACAGAAACACAAGCTTGAAANACAAAAAATACATTCTCTACATCATTGTANTGGCTCAGTTTTGCGGCACATCNCTNTGGTTTGCAGGCAATGCGGTAATGCAAGANGTTATCCGTGCGTTTTCTATTGACGAATCGGCATTGGGAAATTTAACCTCAGCCGTGCAATTGGGTTTTATTTTGGGAACTTTGGTTTTTGCCATTTTAACCATTACCGATCGGTTTCCTCCATCGCGTATTTTCTTCTTTTGTGCCATTGCCGGAGCACTGTTCAACTTGTCTTCCATCTGGGACAAAAACACCTATTTCACTTTATTCACTTCTCGATTATTAACCGGTTTCTTCCTAGCCGGAATCTATCCGGTGGGCATGAAAATAGCAGCCGATTATTANCAAAAAGGATTAGGAAAATCNTTGGGTTTTNTNGTCGGAGCATTGGTTTTAGGCACCGCTTTCCCACACCTTTTAAAAAGCTCACCTGAACTGCTGCATTGGAAATCGGTGATGCTAACCACTTCTGTACTCTCAGCAACTGGCGGATTATTGTTGTTGCTTTTTGTTCCGAAAGGGCCTTATCACGTTGCCGGAGCCAAAACAAACTGGAGTGCTTTCATCACTGTTTTTAAGAACAAAAATTACCGAACTGCTGCTTTTGGATATTTTGGACACATGTGGGAGCTTTACGCTTTTTGGGCGTTTGTTCCTTATGTATTGAAAGCTTATAACGACATGCAATCATCTGCTCACCTGAATGTTTCCTTATCCTCTTTTGCTGTAATTGGTGTTGGAAGTTTAGGGTGTGTTTTGGGCGGACTTTTATCTCAAAAATTTGGTGTAAAACGCATTGCTTTTATTGCACTACTCACATCTGGAGTTTGCTGTTTGATTTCTCCTTTGATTATTCAAATCAACACGCCTGAAATTGTATTTCTGTTTTTATTGATTTGGGGAATGGCTGTTGTGGCTGACTCTCCTCTGTTCAGCACATTAATTGCACAAAATGCTTCTCCTCAACTGAAAGGAACATCTATTACCATTTCTACAACCGTTGGATTTCTGATCACTATTTTCAGCATTCAATTGTTGTCTTACCTCACGCCTGAATTCCCGCATCACCTCATCTATTTGCCACTCGCCATTGGTCCCGTATTAGCACTCTGGGCTTTACATCGAAATAAGGAAATTTGATCAGAATGGATTAATGCTACCTTTACGTCAACGTGTATAAACGAAAACAAGATGAATCCCGAAGTAGACGCATACCTGATTGATGGCTGTGGCCGATGTTCCTTGGTGGGAACACCTGAATGCAAAGTATATACATGAAGGATTTCAGGATCGGTAATTTCCATTTGATGGAATAAACATTAGTTTTGAGAGCAAACGTCCTCTTCTAGTATGCTCAAAAAAAGAATGCTCCTTTTATTACCCCTACTCATGACTGCCAATTTGTTCTATGGTCAAACAGATACATGTAGCTGCATTGATGCGTTAGATGATATTACCTATTCCATTTCACATTCCAGAAGTTACAAAGTCCAGATCAGGTCGAAAGAAGAGAAACAGGCTCTACTCGACTGGAAAGCGCACATCGAAAAGGAAATTCAAAACGACAGTTTGAAGCGATTTTTCTGTGTG
Source organism: Crocinitomicaceae bacterium (assembly GCA_002705995.1). Lineage (GTDB taxonomy): Bacteria > Bacteroidota > Bacteroidia > Flavobacteriales_G > Salibacteraceae. The sequence goes on from PAJI01000012.1 coordinate 93,621, forward strand.
GGATACCTGCAAAAATTCGGTACATTCATCAAAGATCAACACAACCAAATCTATACTGATCCTGATTCCGTTCCAACCACTTTTCCCGTATACCGACCTAACGGTTACACTTCTTCAACAGAAGATTCAATCTCCGGAAACTATTATGCCGGAAAGGAGCAGATCAATCTGGTGAAAGTCAGTGATTCTACGTGGTTGGGAATTATGGTCACTTCAACCGATGAGAAATGGAACGAAGGAACTATTCGATTAAAAATCAACTTATTGCCTACAGGAAACTATGAGTTGTTTGAGTTTTATCCAAACGGATTATTGTTTTACCGTCCACACATTGCCATAAGCGGCAACCGCATTCATGCCACATTCTGGAACAAAGACAATACTTATTATTTCTACAAGAATCACGAGCAAACATTTCACTACAATTCTGTCTCTCCACAATTTGATTATGTGGGTATAAAAACGCTCAGCAGAACCACTCAGCGTATCAAAGAAGCTAAAGCTTTTTACGATTCTTTGCCTGCTTTGGATAAAGGAAACCTCATTATCGATTTGAGAAACAATGGTGGCGGTGCTACACTTCAGATCAAGCCACTGCTGAAAAGAGTGAAAAAGAACAAAGCTATTGAGCACATTTATGTGATCATTAACTTTAAAACAGCCAGTGCTGCAGAGTTAGCGGTTTTGGAATTGAAAAAAGATCCAAGGACAATTGTGGTAGGTGAAAATTCCAGAGGAATGATGGCTTATGGCTATGGCAACAATTCTTATTCCGGTGAAATTCCCTGTAAAAATGTTGTGTTTAGCTACTCCACTAAACATGCCCCATCTAAGCCAGATGATTATGAATACAAAGGCATCACACCCGATGTTTTACTCAACAATCAATCAGACTGGATAGAACAGATTCTTCAACTTCAATAGTAATTATCCAATCACTTCAAACTGTTGAGAATATTGCTTCTGAATCATGTAAGGTTCCAGCAACTTTAACAAATCAGCATGATCATCCGATTTTCCCCAAACCATTAATTCTGCTGCCGATGCAAAGCGCAATAGAATCAACGTTCTTTCTGGTTCTTTCACCAACTGAATGTGTTCTAATTTTTCAAAACCTTTGTAGGGTTCCAACAATTTTTTTGCTGCTTTTAACCAAGAGGGGAAGTAAGCCTTCCCCTCCGGTGTCAAATAATGTTCAATAATTACGATCATGTTTTACTGATTCGCTTCTGTGTAACTTTGAGAGTCTTCAAAGAAATGATATTCTTTAATCTTACCATTTTCAACCACACACATTAATGCCCAATCGCTAGAGAATAGCTTACCCGTTTTCTTGATTTCGTGCGTAAAACTTCCATTGGCAAATGCTACGTTTCCTTCTCCCATTACATTGGCAACGTCAAATGCTTGTGTGTTAAATTCACTTCCCATTCCAGATAAAAAAGCTTGTAGTCCTTCTCTACCTTCATACGTACCGTAAAGCGACCCTTCTTGCAAAGCACCTTCACGCACGGCTACGATTTTTACATTGTCGTCAAATGCGTTTAAAACGCCTTCAAAATCACCGCTTCCGAAAGCTGAGAAAAATCCAGCTACAGCGTCTTTACTTGTCATTGTTGTGTTCATTATAATTAATTTAATCGGTTACATTTTCATGCACCAGTTTTAGGATGGTTGTTGTAAACCTTCACAAACACATTGTTCCTTTTTTCACATCTGAACATCAAATGTCGTTTAACAACTTATTTTGTAAATAATTTACAATTGCAATATTCCACAACTAATTTTAATTTAGCAACACTTATTGTAAATAATTTACATTTCATGGAAGAAAAAGATCCCATTACCGAAGATTTGGAGTTTTTGCACAAGCTAATAATGGGCATTGGAGAAGTGGCTGAAGTGACTGGAATACCTACACGACAGATTAGATATTGGGAAGAAAAAGGATACATCTCATCCCTTTCTGAGCAAGGTCGCAACAGGCGTTACAACTACATGAACATTAAGAAAATGTTACTCATCAAAGAGATGCTAGACGAAGGTTATACCTTAGAGGCTTCGGTAGCCAAAGTGGAAAAACGCACCAAATTGGTGAACGAAGCTTTGGAAAAATTTAAGAAGTAGCACTCAACTTCAACTGGAATGGAAACACGTAAAAAATTAGAATTGCACCTTCAAGGATTACAAGTGTTGACACAAGATGAAATCAACATTATTCTAGATGCAACAGTACTAAAGGAATGTAAAAAAGGAGATTTTTTACTGCTTGAAGGACAAACGCAAACACAGTGTTATACCATTCTTGAAGGTTGTATTCGTGAATATTCTTTAGCTGAAGGAGAAGAAAAAACTACGGCTTTCTACACCGAAGGAGATAAAATCACTTCTTATACTGCTGCTGGAAAAAAGACGGCTTCTAAACATTACTTAGAATGCTCTGAAGATGTTGTTCTAACAGTGAGCACTCAAAACTTTGAAGATGATTTGCGCAAATTAGTTCCTCGCTTAGATGCTATTATTCAACAAATTGCCATGGAACAATTAAGCAAGGGCAAAGACGAATGGACCAATTTTGTTTCTTCTTCGCCTGAGGAGCGCTACACCAAATTAATGGAAACCAGACCTTATTTGTTTAACCGCGTTCCGCAACATCAAATTGCCAGTTATTTGGGGATAAAACCAGAGTCGCTGAGTAGAATCAGAAAGCGCATTCATACCAAACACCAATCCAATTCAGACTCAGCTAATTCCTGATTGAAGGGATTAAAAATAAAAGCGATACAAAAAGTTAGGCACAATCCCTACTTGTCTTTCGTAGCCAATGCCATCGGCTTCACTCGTGTCATAATATTCGTTCAACCGGGCTCTGTTATTGGTCAAATTATCAATGTTCAGGTACAACTCGTGGGTGGTTTTCTTCAGGTTCCATTTGTAGCTGAAACTTACCGTTACATTCACAATATCATCAAGCTTATCTTCATATGCTTTGCTGTAATCATAGACTTCTCCGTTTTCAGCATCAACAGCCAGATTTCCGTTTTCATCGCGCAGTAAGGGCACATAATAACGCCCGCCATTCAACAACACTTTTCCATTGATTGAAAACTCGCGGTTGTTCTTTTTCCCTAATCCTGAAAAAGTTTTTCCTCCCAATAAATTCACCAAATAATTACCATTGTATTGGGTGTTGCGCTCTACCCCATCCAAAGCTGTGTATTTCGATTCGTAAAGTGATCCATTAAACAATACATAGTAACCTTTGTCCAGAAAGCGTTCAAACGTGAACTCCACTCCGTAATTCTTTCCAGTGCCTTCATTCACCAAATCGACATAACGCAATTCTAACCCTTCGTTCAAAGTAGAATATGAACTTACGACATCATTCTCTACTGGAATATTGTACAAATCCTGATAATAAGCTTCCAGCTTCAGGCGAAGGTTTTTCCCTATGTATTTTTCATATCCCACCACATAATGATTGGCTCGCAACAATCCTAAATCGTGATTGGGAGTTGATGCACTACCATCTTCTGCCTGTACAGTTGCAAAATAATTGTGCACACTTTCCATTCTACTATGATTGCCATAACTCATACTAAGTGTACTGGATGTTGACAATTGATAGTTTACCGCTAAACGAGGTTCTAATGTTGACTCTTTGGTGTAAAACACATTGGTGTTGTGCAAGCCAGCAACCAACGTGATGCGCTCAACTGGATTAAAGCGCCAATTGACAAATGTGCGTAGAGAAGCTAATCCATTATTGAAATCCGTTATGGTAAATCGAGTGTCCGTATCATCCAATTGACTTTGCTCCATTTCCATGTTTATCCAACTGTAGCGCACTCCAATATTAAACTTGTGCCTTGCGCTTAGCTTATAATTATAAACCGTACTCGCTCTGTAGGCTGATTTCACCAAATCAGAATAGAAATTCAGTCGCTGAACGGAGTCAGAAAGGTTTTGATAAACTTCGTCAGTTACACCTTCTTGAGAATAAACAAAAGTCGTTTTCAAATAACTTTTGGCGGTGATGTTGATGGTATGATTAAACCCTGTATTGAACAAAAAAGCTGCTTTATCATAATCTTCAGTAATGTCTGTTTGAACAAAGTCTTCCCCTGGACTGACCCATACTCCCGGATCAACCTCATCAAACGTAAAATTGCTTTTTCCCATTAAACCAAAAAGAGAAAAAACTCCTACTTTTTTAGTGGGTAACCACAATTTATAGGTTGCATCCTGAAAATTCAAATTGGCTCCGTCAACTTCAACCACATCCAATTCATTGGCCAAACCGATGGTTGAATAGCGATAATTGACCAAAAAAGAACCATCATAGCCTTTTTTAAACGGCCCTTCTAATGTAATGTCGGTTCCCAGCAATCCAAACCCGAAAATGCCTTCGAACTTTTCGTTATTTCCTTTCCGCATGCGGATATCGTAAACACCAGACAATGCATCGCCAAATTCAGCAGGAAATGCTCCGGTGTAAAAATCAGAAGCCGACAATAGATTATTGTTCAGTGCATTTACAATGCCGCTAATTGCATTCTGATCACCAAAATGGTTGGGGTTGGAAATTTGAGCACCTTCCAATCGCCATTGAATGTATTTCGGTGAATTTCCACGAATAATAATTTCATTTCCACCATCTTGAGAAGTGGCAACTCCGGCAAAGTTGGAAGTAATTTTAGATGGATCATTGAACCCTCCGGCAAACCGCGATGTTTGCTCTGGTGAAACCGAACGGGCACTTACTATGGCCAAATCGTTCAACGCATCTCCTTTATGTTCAGTGGCCGAAACTTCATAAGCTTTCATATTGGTTATTGCTTCTACCAATGAAACATCCAACACAATTTCTTTAGCTGAATTGACTTCCAGATTGGGAATTACTTTTTCTTGATATCCCACAAACGAGACCAACAGATTGACCCTTCCTACAGGAATTTCTTCTAATCGAAAAGTGCCCTCTAAATCTGTAACCGTTCCTATAAACGGATCAGAGTCTAAGACTTGCACATTTGCTCCAATTAAAGGTTGCTGGGTATCTTCATCGATTACTTTTCCACGGATAACTTGTGTGGGTATTTGTGCCCAAAGCAAAAAAGGAAAGACTATAAAAATCACTAAAAACAAGACGCTTTTCATCTTCATGGTTTTACAGATTATGTATCTGCTGCAAAGCTCATAAGACCAATTTCCTTTTGCATTGACTTTAGTTAAGAAGTGGAGATACAATGCAAATTCAACCCGTAAATAAAACGTTTACTGTAAGTATGTTTTCCCCCTTATTCCAATACCTTTGATTGATTATCAATACATATTCACCCCATGAAAATATCCGGTTCATTTGACATTAACCTAGCTCCTGCCGACCATTCGCAACATCAGGAATCTCCCAACATGTTTGGTAGATTATTGATTGATAAAACCTTTCATGGTGATTTGGATGCCAAAAGTTCTGGTGAGATGTTAAGCCTCAGAACTCCGGTAAAAGGTGCTGCGGGTTATGTAGCCATTGAGCAGGTTACAGGGAAATTACAAGGCAAGCAAGGTGGATTTGCATTGCAGCATTTCGGTACGATGAGCGATGGCAACCAACGACTAATTTTAGAAGTCATCCCAAATTCCGGACATGGTGAACTAACGAACATTTCCGGTCAGATGGAAATTATCATCCGTGAAGGCAAGCACTTTTACGCATTTGAATACGAACTTTAGCGCATCAAATCTTAAAGCATGGCGAGAAAAGTTATCCTTTATATTTCGATGAGTCTGGATGGCTATGTAGCCACAAAAGATGATGATCTCAGCTTTTTGGAGACAGTTCAAACTGAAGGCGAAGACTATGGGTATGCAGCGTTTACCTCAACAGTTGACACCTACATCATTGGACGAAAAACGTATGATGTTGTTACCCGTTTGCTAGACGATAAATTTCCACAAGCTGATCAATTTGATTGTTATGTCATTACACGGCAAGACATCCCGAATCAGAAAAACATCACCTTTTACAACGGAGATGTTGAGGCACTTCTTCAAACACTCAAAAGTCAGTCTGGTAGAAACATCTATTGCGATGGCGGTCCTCAAATTGTAAAACTTTTACTGGACAAAAATCTGATTGACGAATTGATTCTTTCGATCATCCCCGTTTTGTTGGGCGATGGGAAGAAGCTGTTTGAAAATGGTATTCCTTACCAACACTTACACCACCAGGAAACAAAGACTTTTCCTTCAGGATTGGTACAAGTCAGCTATACTACTCAATCTAACCAATAAGCAGCATGAACAAACAATTGGCCAACGACTTGTCTCAATTAGACAGTTTATTGAATACCATTAAAGAACAGGGATTGGATTTTCTTTCAACGGTGAACGAAAGACCAACCTCTATTGATCCTCCAAGTGCAAAACACGAAGTTTTACCCGAAAACGGAATCGGTGCATTGGAAGTGTTAAAGGCATTCAACAATAAGTTTGAGCCGCTAATTGTTGGTTCCTCAGGTCCTCGTTATTGGGGCTATGTAATTGGTGGTGCAACTCCAGCTTCAGTCATTGGCGACTGGCTCACCACCATTTACGATCAATGTCCGTTTGTAACCAAAGGACATGGTGATCTTTCTGCCATCATAGAGCAAGAAACAATTGCTCAACTCTTGGAATTGTTCGAACTTCCCAATGATTTCACCGGTGGATTTGTTACCGGAGCTACCCTGTCTAACTTTACTTGTTTGGCTACAGCTCGACAATGGGTTGGTACTCAAAATGGTGAAGACATTGCCAAAAAAGGGGTGCAAAACACCATACCTATTTTATCTGCTAGTCCGCATTCTTCTGTCGTAAAATCACTCTCTTTATTGGGATTAGGAAGTACAAATATCATTGCCGTTCAAACAATGGAAGGTGACCGAGAAGCCATTGACATCTCAGCATTGAAACGACAAATTGAGGCCTTAAACGGACAACCATTCATCTTAATTTCCAGTGCTGGAACAGTTAACACGGTTGACTTTGACGATTTTGAAGCCATTGCTCAGTTAAAGCAACAGCACAACTTTTGGTGGCACATCGATGCTGCTTTTGGAGGATTTGCAGCGTGTTCATCTAGCCACAAACAGTTAATAAAAGGATGGGAAAATGCAGACAGTATAACCCTCGACTGTCATAAATGGTTGAACGTACCTTACGAAAGTGCTGTGTTTCTGGTAAAAAAAGCACATCAACGTTTACAAGTTGAAACGTTTCAAAATTCCAATGCTCCCTACCTAGGCGATCAAGTAGAAAATTTCAACTTCATCAATTTCTTACCGGAAAATTCCAGAAGGTTGAAAGCGCTTCCTGCTTGGTTTTCGATCAATGCTTATGGCAAAAGTGGCTATCGCGATATTGTTGACAATTGCATTGCGATGGCCAATCGTTTGGGAGATTTTATAGTAGCAGACCATCGCTTTGAATTGCTGGCTCCGGTACGGTTAAATACGGTTTGTTTTACACTTTCCAATCCAGATGACTCTGCTGCATTTTTAAACCAACTGAACGCTACCGGAAAGGTGTTTATGAGTCCAACCGTTTTTCAAGGAAAAAAAGGAATTCGAGCAGCGTTTGTGAACTGGCGTACCACTTCACAAGATGTTGATTTAGTAATTGAGTTGATGAAAGGCATCGTTCAATAAGACCATTCACATCTCTTTTACATCAATTCAGGTTCAAAATCATCAATTAACCTCTTCAAACCACCTATTCACCAATGAAATTAGCAGCCTGAACAACGAAGAAAAATTTTCTACATATTACCTGATCTAGTTTTGAGCACCAAACTCAAACAATATGTATAAATCAACGTCCCTTATTTTTATCCTACTGTTCTTTATTTCTACAACTGTTAAAAGCCAAGAATCACTCTCAACATTCTCAACCGAACAACTTCAAGAAGATTATGACTTGTTAGTATCTGCTCTAAAAGAAGGTCACCCCGGATTATACTGGTACAAGAGCTATGCAGAATTTGAAGCTGTTTTTTCAGAAAACAGAGCCGCTATTCAGAACAACATGAATAGTTATGAATTTTACCGATTGGTTTCTAAAGTGGTTACAGCCGATATGGAAGGTCATTCTCAGGTTTTTCCTTCGGAAGAAATTTCAAACTATATCCGTAATGAATCCAATTACATTCCCGTAGCGGTTAAAACTGTTGGAGAAACTATTTATGTCGTGAACAACATTGATGAACACCAAACACAAGGATTCATCATCACGGCTATCAACAACCAGCCAATTGAAACGGTGGTAAATGGAATTTTCGACCACATTTCTCGTAACTCAGATGGTTTCACAACTACCGGAAAATACAAGAGCTTAAACAGCTTTGGTTTTACAGCTTTGTACATGAGTTACCTCAATGATTTTGATGCTACATCGGTTGAATTAACTCTGCTGGACCCAAAGACAAAAAAGACACAAACGTTAACCGTTGACCTTGTTAAAAGAGCCGGATTGGTAGCTATTGCAAAAGCATTACCCAAAGTTCGTTTAGATCATTCAAGGGATTTATTCCACTTGGAAATTATTGACAGTTTGAATACTGCTGTTATGTATCTGAACGATTTCAGTTACTATTCTTTCGAAGAAGAAAACAAGGACTTTGAACAGTTAATCGACAGTTCTTTTCAAGCATTGAACAAGCAAAAAATTGAACATTTAGTAATGGATGTGCGCAATAACCGGGGCGGAAATGAAGGTGCTGAAGATTTTGTTTTCTCTTACCTTACAGCAAAACCTTACACCAAGTATGACTATGTTGAGGCCAATGCATTTACTTATTCTTTCCTAGATCACACCGAGTTTAAAGACGATAAAGCTCCGCTGGAAAGCATGTTAGAAGATGAGCATGAGTTGAATAGTGATGGAAGAATTCTGCGCAAAGCCGATGTACTTCCAACACACCTTCCCCAAGAAGACGTTTATAACGGTAACCTCTATGTATTGTGCTCAGGGTTGTCTTATTCCGGAGGTTCAGAATTTGTAGGAATTGCCAAAACGCATTCTGATGCTGTTATTATTGGTGAAGAAACCGGTGGTGGTTTTTATGGTCAAACCAGTGGATCTTTTGTCTACCTCGTTTTACCCAACACCGGCATTGAAATTAGATTGCCGCTTTTAAAATTCCACACCAATTTTTACAGTGAAGAAATTCCATTTGGAAGAGGCGTATTGCCCGATTATGAGGTACAACAAACTTTTGACGATTATTTGAACAAAGTTGACACTGAACTCAACTTTGTATTTGAATTGATCCAAAAGCAATAACAAATCACATTATTCATTATAAGCCTTTTACAGGCTTACACCCCAACATTGTAAAATAGGGTGAGCATGCCTTCGAGCAAGTTCACCCTATTTTATTTTCCCTCATCTGAAATCAGGTCTATAATAACCAAAGCCTGAGAGGAAATATTTTCAACCTATCCCTACAACTATCACCTCCCTCTTAACAAACAATGGTTTTATCCTGAGAAGTCAATTGGTATTTGTTCAGGTTCATCCGAAGAATTCAAACATTCCCTTTTTAAAAATGACTCCGTCACCATTTATCCTTTTATCTTTCAATAATCATTTAAGCAATCTATAATGACCAAAGAAGAATACAAAGACCTGTTGTACCATCTTCAAGTAGAACTGGTGAAGTTTCAAAAACACGTGATTGAAAGCAATATGCAGGTATGCGTGATTTTTGAAGGAAGAGATACGGCTGGAAAAGACGGAATCATTAAACGCTTTTTACAACACCTCAGTCCACGCGAAGTTCGCACGGTTGCTTTGGGCAAACCTTCAGAAAAAGACCAGTTGTCATGGTATTTTCAGCGCTATGTCCCGCACTTGCCCAGTGGGCAGGAAATCACCTTATTTAACAGGAGTTGGTACAACCGTGCCGGAGTGGAACGGGTGATGAAGTTCTGCACGGAAAATGAACTTCAATCCTTTTTTCAAGAAGTCGGTAATTTTGAACAAATGCTCACACACTCCGGAATGATTTTCTTCAAATACTATCTGGACATTTCCAAACCGGAACAGAAAAGACGCCTTGAAGACCGAAAAAATAACCCATTGAAACAATGGAAATTAAGTCCTATAGACGACAAAGCTCAAAAATTGTGGAAAGAATATTCCAAAGCGCGTGACGATATGTTTATCCGCACATCTTTCAATTATGCTCCTTGGTTTGTGGTCAATGCCTGCGACAAGCGTACTGCCAGAATCAATGTAATCCGGCACTTTTTAAGTCAAATGGAATATGACAGTAAGAATGAGCCTCTACTCGCCTACGACCCCAACGTTGTATGTAGATTTGATCAATCGTGTTACCAAAACGGATTTATTCAACAATAAATCACTCTTTTAATTGTAGCACACTTGGACATAAACACCTTAAATGACTAGAATTCTTTTCTGTTCAGAACAACCCCTTAATGAATTGGTACTCTTTTTCCAGCTTATTGTCATGTTCAATTACTTCCATGTCTTTTTTGATCAAAAGCACATAATTCTGAATTTTCAGCAACTGAAGCCCTACGTATAAAAGCAAGACCAGAATGGGTATGAACAATGCTATGAATTGCATCTCTTTAGTTTTATTGAATGGATAAAATATAATTCGACACTTCTTGTAAATCATTGTCAGACAACTGAGGGAATCCCGGCATTTGAGGAAAATCAGGGCGCTTTTTACCCGGAGCTTTAATCCAGTTTTTCAACCCTTCTTCGTTGTCTGCATAAATGGCGGCCATTTCTGTCATTGGAGGTCCTACCAATTTTTTATCCTTTTGGTGACATGCTCCACAGTTTTGCTTAAAAATAGCTGCTCCTTGTGCCACATCTCCTAAAGAAGGATCTATTTCAAGGACTTGTTCTTCTTCAACAGGGTTCTCGCGTACTTCTTTACTTCGCTTTTCAAATGCTTCGGTGCGGGCAGCCATTAATTGTTGGTGCTTGTCTAATGATTTATGACGATACAACTGACGGCTTCCGCCATAAGCAACCATAAATACCAGCATGGCTACGACAATCTTTTTGAAGTGCACATCAATTTTTTCGGGTTCGCCTATAATACTTTGATACGTATACCAAAGAGCTGTTACCAATAGTAATCCCGCTACTCCCATGATTCCAATCACATCAAACCCCATTCCTTTAGAGGGGAGTGTAAACAATACGATTACACCAAACAGCACTTGTAATGACAATCCCACAGCAGCAATGCTAAACCCTAGTTTTTTCAGTTCATAGCGGCTAAATGTTCCATTGTAAATGGTTTCTACGGGATAGTTCTTTCTACCGCTATACCAAACCAGAAAAACGCCTGTTACACCTACACTTGCACCAATAAACTCAAGGTAACGCGGCCATACATTGGGCAACATTAAAGCACTAAAAAAGCCTTTTACTACACCCCATTTTTCGGGGAACATCATCAAATTGACATTGGTTAAAAAAATGAGTGGAATAAATAGAAAGATGGCTACTGCAATTGCCATAATACCAATGTGCAATCGCTTACTGTTTTCCAATGCCTTCCAGGTATATTTATGCAAATAAGTCAGCAAAAAAGCGATAATTACCAGAGGGATAATCATAATCCAGGCATAGCCGGTTAAAGCATTGGCCGAATAAAAATAAACGGTATAAAGTGCATTAATACTCAACAATGGGGCTACCCCCAATACAACGGCTAAGCTTTTATTGACCGTAATGGTTTTACCCACTTCATGGGCAAATTCATCAAAACGTTTGTCTTTTAATCCTTTGATCTGCGCCCACAGCGCAACTATGCTTCCACCAACCATTAGGTTAATGAAAACAATGTGTAACAAGAAAGACACCACTAACAGGGCTACCAATAAGCCTTCTGGCAATGGCAACGGTAATGGAACATCTTTCGGAACGGGCATATTAGCTTGAAGTAACATCTTAATCTTTATTTAGCGCAATTTCACTTTCATTCTTTTCTTCTAACTCTTTCGACACTGANGCTGCCGTAAAATTTGGGTTTANATCTACCCCNGAAGTCTGTACACCTTCTAACACTTCNCCGGTTTCTTGTAAGCTTTTAATGTAGGCAGCCAATGCNTCTAACTCTACTTNATTTCCCGGAAACGGAGGCATGTAAGTTCTACCATTGTGCATNTTAGGAATGTAGGCNANCATTGAAGCTTCACTCAANGGCTTTCCTTCTCCATACATGCTTTCAAACACATCTACAATAGAATTAATACCGTGTGTTGTGTGGCAACGGCTACAGGCATTCATAAACACATCTTTACCNGCTTCCAATTGGTTNTCANCNGTAATTTCAGTAACTGATGTATAGGTAGCATACTTGAGTATTCCATCTTTTTTGTACAGTGGATAATCATCTACCTTAAGCAAGTTTGAATACATGTAATTCCCAATGACGTAGGGTTTACGGATAAACTCNCGCACACGTTCAAAAATGCCTAGGAAACCAAATACCANTAGACAGGGAACAATGACATGTACCAATTTNACAGAGCGCGGTTTAAGAACAGCCCATAAGGCCAGCAGAATTGACAATGCTCCNGTACCGATGATGAAGTATTTCAGCAAATCATAATATTGNGCAAACTCCATGGTTCCTACAGCCGTNCTCATGTTATCTTTCATAGCTGAAGGCATTACACTCCAGTAATAAACGGCTCCTAAAATCACCAAGGGTGTCCACACCAACACCCATTGCCCNGCATACTTTACTGCCTTTGAACGAAGTTCACTCCCTTTTTTGGTGAAGATAACGGTCAATGTCATTCCAAAAACTCCTGCTACCAATAATGCTGTNGGAGTTCTGAATAAAAGCTGAGGGAGATAAATGGGATTNGTAAATCCATTCAGTAATGTTTTATCGGTATTCCANTTTCCGGGATCCATCATNAANCCTAAAATCGACACGATNATGGCCATGGTAAACCACGAGAAAATAGACAATGCCCAACCAAACCGAATGTGNTTGAGTTTCGCTTTTAAAGATGTATTGGCATTTTTCCAGGTGAGGAAGTAAATTAAGATCAANACAACTTCGGTTACAAAAACNANCCATTCGGTGAACCAACCCCAGTAAAANACGCGAATTAAACTNCCAATGGATGAAGGNCTAATCAATGCTGCTGAAAACCAAATTCCAACACCTGTCATAGCTCCTATTGAAGTTGTAATAATAAAAGCCACCTTCATTTTNTGGTAAATGAGCTGATCCCACTTTANGTCTGTAATCTGATTGGNAGCNGAATTTTTAACGCCTTTTTGTTCCAACCAAGTAATGTAGGGTACAAAACCTACTGCCAGTCCATGATTAATGAAGACGTGAAGAATNGCTATGGTTGCAATGAGAAACCGGTCGTTTAACCAGTCGAGATGAAACATTGGAAAGTCCATGTTATTAACCTTTTGATTGTAAATGAATTTCGATGTACAAAATTCCAATGTCTCACATNAACTTCAAAAAACTAACAAGGCGNGAANTTTTGATTTTCGTTCCCGCCTTGTTTGAAGATTAAGAATAATCTTTCAAAAATCACANGTCAGAATATTGCTTTTCAATCTTGCTATTTTGATTTTCAATCCTGAGCTTGACGATATTGTTCAGGGGTGTTTCCTTCGTATTTTTTAAAAAATGTATTGAAATAAGAAGCATTTTCATAGCCCAATTGAGTGGCTATTTCGTTTACAGACAAGTTTGTAAACAACAAAAGACGTTTAGCNTCTACAAAAATTCTCTTACGAATGAGNTCTCCTGCTGTGTGTCCTGTTTCTTCTTTACAGATTTTATTCANGTAATTGGGAGTAATGTGTAACATGTCAGCATATGCTGANGGCAACTTCTCTTTAATGAAATGATTTTCTACNAANTCTTCAAACTTAACTACCTTTTCATTTCTTGGTTTTAAAGCCCCCGGATAGCCAACAGGCTGGTAAAGCCGCTCTATTTCAAAAAGAATAATATTGAGNTAAGAGCGAATCACTTTACGGCTTTCTTTTCNAGGNCGTTTTGCCTCTTCTGACAGCAAACACATTAATGTATTTAAATGCCTTTGCTGAGGACTATTGAGGCGAATAAAGGGTTTTGTACCCTGTTGTAAAAAAGAGAACCGGTTTAGCATGTTGTTGTTATAACGCAACGAAAAGAAATCTTCGGTGAAGCAAATCACCTTTCCTTTTGCAGCGTTATTGATATCTATACTGCAAATGTTTTGCGGCTGAATCATAATAACTTTTGTCCCGTCTATCCGAATTTTGTGGTTATCCAGCACTACTTCTCCATAAGCTTCTTCTATGTAGAATAACATGTAGAACTCCTGTTTATGAGGAAACTCTAACATGGGGTGTTCTTCTAACAACCCACTTAATTCGTCTATAAAAAAATGCTTTACCTTCTCGCTGAACAACCGCATATCGTAAACAGGCACTTGCTTGGCTTGCATGATAATTGGATTTAAAAAATTTAATTTGATTGGTGCATAACTTGGATAAGTCTGAAAATTAATACGCTGCATCTTCAGTCAGCAAACACCAAATAAAAACTGAAGCTAATAAGGAAAACGAAGAAATTGAGGTGGGTGGAAAACAGCCAATAAATGCCCGTTTAAAATGCTGATTTTAGACTTCTGAGTAAAAACTTCTGGTATGTAGTACGAATTATTTTTCAGTGTAAATGTTGCTAGAGACAATACACACGATTGAATCTCTTTATAAATAATATCAGGGATATCGTTTTCTTGTTCCTCTAACTTGTTGAGTTGTTTGTTCAAATAACACTTGCCCCCGCACATTGTTATGGGCTTATCTCGGTTGACACATAAAACTTCAGCAATAAAATCTTGCTTCACCTTAAACTCAATGTAAATCAACAACTTTAAAGCAAAAGGCAAAAAGAGTATTGCAAATAATCCTATGGCTACCAGCTTTTTCAATAGAACAAAATTAGTGAGCATAAAGAACTCTCAATGTGAACGAAGTTACATTCACCCAATGATTGTCACTACAATCGCTTTTTTGATCTGAGAATAATGCAGATTTTTTGTAGTATTTCTTATTAGATGTAACAACATCTATTTTTCTTTGCAGTTGAAATGGAGAAAGATTATTCGCACATAATTCTAAACGAGTTTAAAGCACTTTTTCACTTTAATGACTCAAGAAGACTCTGGCACATTCCGCTTCTAGCCGGTTTATGTGTTGGACTGCCTCTTTTTGTTGGTTATTTCTCCGACCATATGGGTGATGCCATGTTTGCCAGTATGGCTGGNTTGGTAATTCTTTACCTACCATCAACTTCATTNGCTAACCGCATGATTACGCTTTTAGCCTGTTCCTTTGGTTTTATGTTTTCTTTCATGATTGGCACATTGGTAAGCTTTAGTCCNTATTACTTAGCACCTGTGTTTGCCCTCTTTGCTATGGGACTAAATTGGACGGCCAACTACCTCAACATGGCACCTCCAAGAGGTTTTTTCTTCATATTTCTTGCCTCAATTGCCAGTTGTATTCCTGTAACCCCTGAAGAAATACCACACCGNATCGGGTTAATCGGATTAGGAGCGATGTCTTCTACCCTATTGGCTTTTTTGTATAGCTTACTAGTGATTCGAAAATATCCGCCTGTAAACGAAACATTAGTCATTGAAAAAAGTCCNCATGCAAACTTACTCGAGTCTGCTATNATTGGACTATTTACCGGAGTTTCTCTTGTTGTAGCACATTTATTAGAGCTGGATAAACCCTACTGGGTGCCGGTTTCTTGCCTTGCTGTAATGCAAGGTGGAAATTTAAAACACATTTGGCAACGCGGTATTCATCGTATTTCAGGTACATTTATTGGCCTTGGACTTTTTTGGCTATTGTTACAAACAGAACCTACTCCATTAATGATTTGCGCTATAATTACCATTTTACAAGCNATTATTGAACTACTCGTTGCCCGTAATTACGGATTGGCAGTTATATTTATTACTCCGCTTACCATCCTTTTAGCTGAAGCAGGAAGTGAATCTTTATCTAACCCTGACATTACAGTTGCTGCACGTTTTTGGGACATTGCATTGGGAAGTGTTATTGGAGCTTTGGGAGGTTGGATTGTGCACAATAAACAGTTAAGAGACACAACNGAGAAACACCTCCGTGCCAGAAAAATTGCACGATAAAAGGCATAAAAAAACCGCCCTTGTATCAAGAGCGGCTTTCTTCAAATGAATTTATTTTTCAATNAAGCTTACGCCTGAACAGATTCTAAAATTCCGTTTACAATACTGTTCAATGTTTCACTCGGACGCATTGCTTTTGAGCCTTCAGCATCATTAGGGTGGTAATAACCTCCAATATTCATTTCAGTTCCTTGAACACTGTTTAACTCTTCAACAATTTTAGTTTCGTTTTGAGCCATTGCTTCTGCTATTGAAGCAAACTTCGCTTTCAAATCGGCATCTTTATCTTGATTCGCCAATTCTTGAGCCCAGTACATTGCCAGGTAAAAATGAGAACCTCTGTTGTCTAGCTCATTTACTTTACGAGAAGGCGATTTATCATTTAGTAAGAAAGAGCTATTTGCATTGTCTAATGCTTCTGCTAATACCAACGCTTTCTCATTGTTGTATGTATTTCCTAGATGCTCAAGTGAAACCGCTAATGCTAAGAACTCACCTAAAGAATCCCAACGCAAGTGGTTTTCTTCCATAAATTGTTGAACGTGCTTTGGAGCAGATCCACCGGCACCTGTTTCAAACAACCCTCCACCATTCATCAATGGAACAATACTCAACATTTTAGCACTTGTTCCTACTTCAAGAATTGGAAATAAATCCGTTAAATAGTCACGTAAAACATTACCGGTAACAGAAATTGTGTCTTTACCTGCTTTTGCTCTTTCTAATGAGAAACGAGTTGCCTCAACAGGAGATAGAATATGAATTTCTAACCCTTCCGTATTGTGATCTTTCAAATAAGTAGTGACCTTACTGATTAGCTCAGAATCGTGAGCACGGTTAGAATCTAACCAAAATACTGCCGGATCACCTGTTGCACGAGCACGATTTACCGCTAATTTTACCCAATCTTGGATAGGTGCATCTTTTGCTTGGCACATTCTGAAGATATCACCTTCTTCAACAGCTTGCTCCATCAACACATTTCCATCTTGATCTACAGCGCGAACCGTACCTGCAGCTGCTATTTCAAATGTTTTATCGTGTGAACCGTATTCTTCAGCTTTTTGAGCCATTAAACCAACATTAGAAACACTTCCCATTGTTGTTGGGTCAAATGCTCCATTTTCTTTACAGAAGTTGATTGTTTCTTCATAAACACCTGCATAACAACGATCTGGAATAATCGCTTTAGTATCTTGTTGCTTACCTTCTTTGTTCCACATTTGACCAGATGTGCGAATCATTGCAGGCATAGAAGCGTCAATAATTACATCACTAGGAACATGAAGGTTAGTAATTCCTTTATCAGAATTTACCATTGCCAAATCAGGACCGTTATCGTAAACGGCTTGAATATCTTTTTCAATTTCAGCACGTTTTTCAGCTGGAAGAGCTTCCAATGCGCTTACTAAGTTTCCTAAACCATTGTTGGCATTTACACCCAATTCTTGGAAAGTAGCGGCATGTTTTTCAAAAACATCTTTGAAGAACACTTTTACAGCTAATCCAAAAATAATTGGATCAGAAACCTTCATCATGGTTGCTTTCAAGTGAATAGAGAACAATACACCTTGAGCTTTCGCTTCTGCTTTTTGCGCTTCTAAAAACTCAACCAAAGCTTTTTTGCTCATTACAGATGAATCAACTACTTCACCTTCAAGAACAGCCACCTTTTCTTTCAATACTTCAGTTGAACCATCGTTTCCAACAAATTCAATTTTGAAAGAGCCTGCTTTACCAATTGTAACTGATTTTTCGCTTCCGTAGAAATCACCATGATCCATACTTGCTACATGAGACTTAGAGTCTTTACTCCACGCACCCATGCGATGTGGATTCTTACGAGCATATGCTTTAACAGGTTTAGGTGCTCTTCTATCTGAATTACCTTCACGCAAAACAGGATTAACTGCACTACCTTTTACTTTATCGTATTTAGCTCTGATTGCTTTTTCCTCTTCCGTTTGAGGCTCATCAGGATAATTTGGAATGTTAAATCCTTGGTCTTGCAATTCTTTAATGGCTGCTTTTAACTGAGGGATAGAAGCACTGATGTTGGGTAACTTGATGATGTTAGCCTCAGGTTTTTTAACCAATTCTCCCAATTCTGCCAGCGCATCATTTACGCGTTGATCTTCAGTCAAAAGATCAGGAAAAAGCGCTAAAATTCTGCCTGAAAGAGAAATGTCTCTTGTTTCTACCTCAATTCCAGCCGAAGAGGTGTAAGCTTCAATAATTGGCAATAGTGAATACGTGGCTAAAGCTGGGGCTTCATCCGTTTTGGTATAAATAATTTTTGATGTTTCCATGTGAATCTATGATTTATATTAACTCTAACGAGGAGTAATTGCACACTTATGCTAATCAACTTTTGGAATGCAAAAATAAATTTCTGCTGCCCGTTTAAAAAGTTTTTGGGCTTGTTTTAAGCGTTGATTTTGATAATAATGGCATCATTTTTTAAAATGACAAATGAAAAACGAAGCGATAAACGCTTCAAAATTCACTTTTAACTGCAATAACAGGCACTCCTAGAAAAATCACATCAAGGATAGATGCAGAGAAAAACAGCGATTATTTACTGACTCTACATGTAATAAAACTAAAAAAATGAGAAAAAGGGAAGCTTATACGTATCTTTTTTTCACAAAGTCTGCCATCATCTGGCTATCATAGGCTTTGTTTTTCACCCTATTTTTCCAAAGACTATCAACAATTAAAAGAAGAAGAAGTGTTTCTTTCTCAGGTTCTTCATAACCTAATTCAGAAAATGCCTGTACAAGAAGTTTGTGAACCGGCTGCATAAAGTTTTCATGAGCAGCCTTAGACACTTCATTTTCATGAATTCGTGCTTGCATTTTCCAAAATGCAGGATGTTGGTCGACTAATTTTGTAGGAAGATCAAGAACTTTATAGATCAATTTCAAAGGATCTTTTTCATTCAACATCCCTTTGTTGCTGGAAATAACCTCATTATAACCCGCCTTTAAGATCGTTCTCAACAACCCTTCTTTGGTTTGAAAGTGTTTGAATATGAGTGCCTCAGAAACATTTGCTTTCTTAGCAATAACAGCTGTAGTGGTTTTTACATATCCGTTTTCGCCAAAAAGATCTGTGGCTGAATCTAAAAGTGCTTGTTTACGATCTATTGCTTTCATTTCCTTACTTGAAAGGCAAAGTTATTACAATTGACAAAACCATCAACTGTAATAACCTTCAAGAAATATAATTTTTCACTTATACCTACAAAAAATGAACATATTCAAGCTGAAAATCAAAAAATATTCTGCTTACTGCTCAATTATCGAGGTTTCTATTCAAGATTATTAACTAATCTCTGATTTTAACGGAATTCTTTTTAACGTTTCCAACGTGTAATCCCAGATTTTCTGAACACTATCAATCTTCACTCTTTCATCTGGAGAGTGAGCTCCTCTAATTGTTGGACCGTAACTAATCATTTGAACTTCGGGATAATGCTCTCCAATGATTCCACATTCTAGTCCTGCATGACATGCCATTACATGAGGTGTTTCTTGAAACATTTCTTCATACAATGTTTTCATTGTTTGAATAATTGGGGCTTCTGGCTTTGGTTCCCAACCGGGATAATCTCCTGAATGTTCTACTTCAGCACCAATTGTCTCAAAAGTTGCTTTTATTGCTCTTGCAATGTCTTTTTTCTGAGACTCAACAGCACTACGCTGTAATGAAAGCAATTCAATTTTCCCTTCTCCCACGATTACTCTAGCTAGATTGCTAGAAGTCTCAACAAGACCCGGAATATCCAAACTCATACGATAAACTCCATTGGGCATCGCTTGAATTGATGACAATAATTCCTTTTGTGCACTATCTTCCATTACGCCCGAATCCACTGATGTTTTTGACACTTCAACTTTTAATTGAGGCTCTGTTACCTGATATTCACCCTTAAAAACATTCGTCATAGATTCTGTCAGTGTTCTAAAGCTCTTCTCATCTTTGACAAACACTACAGACCTAGACTCTCTGGGAATTGCATTTCGAAGTCCTCCACCATCAATACTATGAACTTGGATCAATCCTTCATCAGACAATTCCAGCAAAAGACGGTTCATTAATTTATTGGCATTGCCTAAGCCTTTGTCAATGTCCATTCCTGAATGCCCACCTTTTAAACCTTTTATCACAATCTGATAAGGTACTGCTCCTTCTTCGGCTTGCTCTTCACTATAACTTTTGGTTACCGTAGTGTCAACTCCTCCGGCACAGCCAATCGTTAATTCATTGTCTTCTTCCGTATCTAAGTTTAGTAATATTTGACCTTCAAGTATCCCTGATTTAAGCTCTTTAGCTCCAGTCATACCAGTTTCCTCATCGATGGTAAAAAGCATTTCAAGAGCAGGATGTTCAATTTCTTCCGAAGACAATATGGCCATAGCAATAGCAACACCCATTCCATTATCTGCACCTAAAGTTGTTCCTTTAGCTTTAACCCACTCACCTTCAACATATGATTCAATCCCTTGATTTTCAAAATCAAAGTCTGTATCATTATTCTTTTGGTGCACCATGTCTAAATGCCCCTGAATAATTACTGTGGCACGATTCTCCATGCCAAGTGTAGCAGCTTTATTTATAATTACATTACCTATCTCATCAACGATTGTTTCCAAACCTAAAGATTCACCAAATGCTTTCATAAAAGCAATCACTCGCCCTTCTTTCTTCGAAGGACGCGGTATAGCATTGAGGTCTTCAAAATGGTTCCATACTTTTTCAGGTTGTAAAGCTCTTGTTGTCATTGTGTGTATTTTTTATCCATAAAAAAAGGCGTCTAAAATTTAGACGCCTTCAAAGTTATATAGTTCTTTAAACGATTAACTGATGTAAGGGTTCTTAAAGTTTGCCCCGATAAACATCTGAGAATTGTTGTTCATGATCTCTTTCAAGTCTTTAACAATACGCTTCAGTTTTCGTTTGCTAAAGTACGTTACAGGAATTACATAACGCTCTTCCTCTCCATTGCTCTTTTCGTAGATCAATATAATCTGTTTGAAAAAGAGCACCTTACGAATTTCATAGCTTCTCACTCTGCTTTTCACGTAACCCTGCTGCATTGATCTCACTTTTTGCTTTGGAGAAAACAGCGAAGCTTGTTCGATTTCAATTAACTCATCTCGTGAATCATACTGCACAAATATATTTTGCACGAAAATCACTAATGCAACAATGACAAAAAGAGCACCTAATGATAGGTGTATCACATCGTCAAAAGGAGCAATGTTTGTAAATATAATTCCAACATTGATAAGAGCCAATATCAAGAAACCAAAGAACAAAATCTGAAAAACAGGTTTAGTTGAAAAATTGGTTACTTTCATTGTAGTGTGTTAAATTATTGTGTTATTAAAATTTCTTGCGTCCCGGACGAGAAAGCCAGAAATCAAAGAAATGATAGAAATCACTTCTTCTAACTTCTCCCATATCGAAACGGTAGGTCAATGACAAATAATGTGTCATGTACATATCTTTAGTATCAGGATTACCTCTTGTCTTACCTTCAGCACCATTGAACCTAGAATATGCTATCTGAGCGTCATCACCTTCTACATCTTCATAAGCGGCCCATGAATCGCTTACACCATCTAGATAATCAGTAAATGTATAGACCATATTTACTTTGTATCCAAGTGTCCATTTACGATTAAGTGCATATTTAACACCAATACCCATTGGTACACCCGCAGTGATTCGACTAAAATCTTTTCCTTCGAGGTTCCAATCATGCATAGCTAAATACTCATCATCCAATTTCATTTTAGGATTGAAATAGATTAATGATATTCCTCCATAAATGTAAGCACTAAACTTATTTCTCATTCCAGCTACTTCACCGTCTTTGATAAAATAAAATTCTGGAGTAATCGCCAATTCATAAATAGTCGTTCTGTGATTCAGATTACGTTTTTGAATACTTTCACTGGTACTATTCTTATCATTGCTACTTAGATACCCACCTTGAAAACTTCCGTTTATTGCAAACCTTGGATGAAGTTTATATCTTGCATGGATACCTGCCAGACCCATTGCAGAAGTGAAGTCATAGTTATCAGGAGAAAAAGGACTAACGTCAGATCCTCCCCCGCCTAAATCACCCACCATTACGGAGTGACCAGCGTGAATCCCTACTTCCCAAGGGGACTTTCCAAATGGTGATTGTGAGTATCCTACAAGTGTAATTGTACTCAAGAAAAAGATGGTAAAAATTCGTTTCATACCCGATTTTGATTTCTAAACAAAGGTTTAGTGTTAAAAGTTTAACTGCAAAGCTAATAATTTAAAATTTGAGTCAGAAATTTTATTTATTGAGTCATGGTTTTTTAACATTTTGATCATGGTTTCTTTCAGTAACTTCGCACAATGAATATCCCAAGCACTCCATTGGCAGAACGTCTTAGACCCCAGTCTCTTAAAGAATACGTAGGTCAAATACATTTGGTTGGTAATGAGTCCATTCTCAGAAAATCTATAGAAAATAAAATTGTTCCCTCATTAATTTTATGGGGACCTCCTGGAGTCGGGAAAACAACTCTTGCCAATATTATTGCCAAAGAACTACAAAAACCCTTTTACACCCTAAGTGCCATTAATAGCGGGGTAAAAGAAGTTCGTGAAGTCATCAATAAAGCTGAACAACAACAACTTTTTGGAAAGGGTCAGCCCATATTATTTATTGACGAGATTCATCGCTTCAGTAAATCTCAGCAAGATTCGCTTCTTGGAGCCGTTGAAAAAGGTACAATTACACTTATAGGTGCTACAACGGAAAACCCTTCATTTGAAGTTATATCAGCATTACTATCTAGGTGTCAGGTATACACATTAAAATCACTAGACAAAAAACAACTCAAGGAGCTGATTGAGCATGCTATCTCAACTGATAAACTTTTACAGAAATACACCATCAGACTTGATGAAANAGACGCCTTAATTGGTTATTCAGGTGGTGATGCAAGAAAATTACTCAATACATTAGAGCTAGTTATTCTTTCAGTAGGAAAACAAGAAGTCACGATAACAAATGAACTTGTAAAAAGCATTCTCCAGCGTTCAGGGACACGATATGATAAAAACGGAGAGAATCATTATGATGTAATNTCAGCATTTATCAAATCCATCAGAGGTAGTGACCCTAATGGGGCTATATTTTGGTTAGCAAAAATGATTGAGGGAGGTGAAGACCCTAAATTTATCGCCAGAAGATTAATCATTAGTGCCAGTGAAGACATCGGAAATGCTAATCCTACAGCTTTGGTTATTGCTACAAATTGCTTTCANGCTGTTAGNATGATTGGTTTTCCGGAAGCAGAAATCATTCTGGCTCAAGCCACTACATACCTTGCCTCATCTGCGAAAAGTAATGCCAGTTACCTATCCATAAAGCATGCGCGACAATTATTAAAGCAAATGGATCATTATGANGTTCCTTTGCACCTTAGAAATGCACCTACCAAATTGATGAAGGAACTNGATTATGGCAAAGAATATAAATACAGTCATGATTACCCCAATAATTTTGTAGAGCAGGAATACTTACCTCAGGAGTTAAGCGGCACTGTATTTTATNATCCAGGTAAAAATCCAAGAGAAGACCAACTTAGAAATTGGTTAAAANCAAGGTGGAAAGACAAGTACAATTATTAGANTTTATTAANNTCTTCTTTCAACTCCAGAAGCTTATACACCCCAAGGTATACCAAACCACCAATTGTTTGNTCTATTATTTGCCATGATATATCCATTACAACATGCTTCCATTCTGGTATTGCATAAAAACTAATTCCAAAGACAAAAGCCACTAAATAGATGCTAATTCCAGAAAAAACACCCGTTGCCAGCACTTTTTTAATGCGACTTTCAAAAAAGGGGAAAAACTCAATATTGAAGCTAACTAGGAAACCAATCAAGAGATAGGCTAATGCTGCACATAGGAGAAAGATATTTAATGGATATCTTATTCTATGAAGATCAGTCAAGACAACACCATGCCAGACATAACTTTCTGCATACATCGTAATGGATGCAATTATCCAAGAAATGAAAAATGCTCCTTTAATTCTCATAGTGTGAGCAGCAAATTAAAAAAATTGTTTTTGNTCACNCCCACTTAACCATTTTCAGTTGTCCTTATTTTTATACATTTACCAAATGCAGAACTTCCGCATTCTACTCTTGCTTTTTGCTGTCTTGTCTATCAGTTGTAGAAAAGAGCTCGAAAACCCTTCTTGGGATGTCGATGCACTTATTCCTATAACTTACACAGATTTAACATTGTTTGATGTTTTGGAAGACTCTCTGACTTCCACGGATGAAAACGGACAAGTGTCTTTAAGCTATTCAGAAAGATTCATTGAATATAAGCTAGACTCGTTATTTACAATTCCCGATACAACAACAATAGAATCTTTTTCACTTCCAATAGGATCTATTTCTGCAGCACCGGGACAAACCATATATGCAGACACTCAAGAAACTGTTTATGATTTAGAAGATATTGCATTAAAATATGCCATTATTCAATCCGGTGAAATTGAAGTCACTTTATTGAATTCCATTGAAGAAGAAACCATTCTCAATTATTCATTGCCCAGTGCTACGCTTAACGGAATACCTTTTAACATTATAGATACGGTTCCTGCTGCTTCATCCAGTTCAACTACTACCATTACTAAAACATATGATATTTCGGGTTATACTATTGACTTTACCGGACTAAGCGGAAATAGCTACAACACACTTGTATCGGCTTACAACGTATCTGTTTCACCTGCTGGAAATACTGTTGTGATTAGTGCAGGTGATTATTTTCAAATTGAGATCAATTACAAGAGCATTGTACCTTTTTATGCAAAGGGTTACTTTGGAAACAGATCCATCACTGTTGGACCAGACTCTACTGCATTAGGGCTATTTTACAACATAAGATCAGGGACAATAGACCTTACTGATGCCACATTGGAATTTACCATTGAAAATGAAATTGGAGCTGATTTTTCAGCACAAATAACAGAATTGACTGCATATAAAAACACGTCAACGCCAACCGTTTCTTTAGATCATTACATCACCAGCTCAACTGTAAATCTTACACGGGCTGAAGAAACCATCCCAGAGCAGGCTTTCGCTCCAAGAAGCACTACTGCTGATGTAACCTCTGACAATTCCAACATCACAGAATTCATAAGCATTTTCCCAGATGGTGTTCGTTACCAAATTGACTTCCAGGTCAATCCATTGGGAAATCTCTCAGGAGGGAACGATTTCATTTTTTACAATACTGGAATTACTTTATCCGGAGACATTACCATTCCTTTACGCTTTAAAGCCAACAATGTTGTTCTAGTTGACACTACTGATTTTGAACTGGATGATGATGCCCGAAAAGAAACAAATAAGATCAACGGAGGGACATTGTGGCTACGTGCAGAAAATGATTATCCTATGGCCGCTCAAATTCAATTGGTATTACTAGACTCAAACACCAATTCGATACTCGACACTTTAGTAACATCTCCACACACTATAGAAGCTGCTATTGTTGGATCTAATGGAAGAACAGAACAACCGGCCATAAGCAGAGTTGCTATTCCGGTTACACCTGCTAAAATTGATCATCTTTATAATGCAACAAGTATTATTGTTATCGCTCAAATGAATACCTATGACGCATCAGCGGTAACTATTTATGAAGATTATAAATTAAGAGCCAAACTGATTGGCGATTTTGACTATCGTATAGAGATCGATGAAAATTAAATTATTCCTACTCTATTTCTTATTTTTCAGCTCTGCCGCATTTGCACAGCAATATTCTATGCGAGAAATGCTTCTCGACACGAACAGGGCTGCTGTTGGCATTCACAGCAATTTTAGTGCTAACAGCTCTGTAATTACCAATCGTTTTTTCTTTAAGCTATTTTCAGGAGGACATATTTCAGATAGCGACATTGATAAAATGACAAATCGCGGCAACATCATCAACAACCTCGGTTTTGAATTCAACACTTCCATACACGCAGCATTTGATATTAATCACTTGTTGGGTAAACCAACTGATAGTTTACAACTTTTCTTTCGCCTTTCTGATCGGCAATTTGCTAATGCAAGACTAAGTGATGACATGGTTCAATTTGTACTTAATGGGAACAAACAGTATGCAGGTGAAGAAGCCAACTTTGACCATTTCAATCTTCAATTTGTTCGCTTTCAGCAGTTACAATTGGGCTTAATGCATCAACTGAAATCAGGTCATCAATATGGCTTTGCTGTATCTGCAATTAACGGTGAACAAAACCTCATTATGCAAACTGACCGGTTTCGAGTTTTCACCGAAATTGACGGAAACTCCATATCGGCCTCAACAAATGACCTTGAAATCTATCAAACAGACACCAACAACACGGGCTTTGGTAAAACAAATGGTTTGGGAGCAACTATTGATTTATTCTACAGGCATCAGTTAAAATCAAAGAAAGAAGGTAGAAAAGCCTATCTCGAATTTGAAGTGCAAGACTTAGGTTTTGTACAATGGAACAATCAAAGTATTCATTATGACATTGATACGACCTATGTTTTTGAGGGAATTTACATTGAAGATCTTTTTGATTTAAATGACAGCATTTTAAGCGCTTCTAATCCAGATACTATTATTGATGACTTTAAAGGTGATGCAAAAAGAGAAAGCTACACTTATTGGTTTCCCGTAAAACTAATGGCGCAGTTTCATCTTGAAAAAGACAATGGATGGTTTTACACCATTGGTGGAATGTATCGTCTGCGGGCAAATATGCTTCCATATATCTACGGACAATACGGAAAGCAAATCAATGAACACATAAGACTTGCCGGAACATTAGGAGCCGGAGGCTACGGAACATTCAACATTGGTGCAGAGGCACAGTTCAACTGGCCTTGGTTAGAGATTGCTCTAGCCAGCAATAATTTGGAAGGACTTGCTTTACCCATGTATTTTGGCGGAACAAATTTGTATTTATCTTTAAGAAAACGTTTTTGACCTCAATGAAGTTATTCCTCAACATACTATTGCTTTTTGCCGTTTCTTTTTGTTTCGGTCAAAATATTGATGACACTACCTTCATTAAAATATACAGTGGAGAAGATTATGATTATGCCGAAGACCTTATTTTAACTTCTGATTCTCATTTACTGGTTGTAGGGTCTTCCAGTTCTTTTTCTGAAAACAATTCTTCTATTCTATTGGTAAAGATGGATTTATTCGGAAATGTTATTTGGGTAAATACTTATTCAGGTGATGGAGTGGCCGAAGGTTCTGCTATAATTGAGTGCGAAGATGGTAATTACCTTATGACAGGTATTTCAGATGATAATGAGCACAATGACTATGACTTAATTGCCCTTAAAACGGATACTGCAGGTAACCTCATCTGGACAAAACGCTATGGAATGAATGGCTGGGATGTTATTAATGATGTGGTTGAAACAGATTCCGGTAATTATGTTTTCTGTGGACAGTCATATTATTACAATAGTCCTGCCGGATGGCTGGTCAGCTACAATGAACTGACTGATAATTTCGATCAAAGTTTATTGATTGAACCTGACTATGAAACAGTGTTCAATGCACTTACAAAAGATACGAACAACAATATTTATGTTGCAGGCAGTAGCATTAACCCTAGCCTACAAAAAGACAGGGATGTTTTTCTCCAAAAATATACCTACTCACTTGATTCTATCTGGTCTGTTTATGGAGGGAGAGCATTAGAAGAAGCTACAGGTGGAGTTACGATCAGAAAAGATGGTAATGTGGTTTTGGTTGGAAAAAGCTATAATCAATATGAGGAAGAAAATGACCCTGCCATATTTATAGTAGATTCGGCTAGTGGTCAGTTAAACTTTGCAAACTACTACTCAGTTACATTGATTGGCATGTTAAATGATGTGATTGCTACTGCTGATTCACACAAAACTGCAGCAATAGGAACCTCTTACAACTCAGGTACAAAATATGACGCCTTGTTTGTTACTTCAAACGAATATGGCCAATTTGTGAATGGTACGATCAGAACTAGTCCTGAGTTTGATGATGAATCAAGCAAGGCCATTGTGAGAATTAACAATGGATACTACTTGTGTGGAAATTCATTTGGTTGGTCAGTTAACTATAGTGGTTTCTTCCTCATTAAAACTGACAGCATTGGGGAATTGAGTTCTTTAAGTTATGAAAACATAGATCTGGACACTTCCTCAACAATAACCCTTCCATTATCCATTGAACAGCACACTACTGTTGTGAATGATGAATTAAGCATTCACCCTAATCCTTTAAATCGAGAACAAGCCTTAACAGTTACCCCTCCGGCTGGTGAAATTGTAGCATTAGTAGAACTTTATAACCTAAAGGGACAGCTTATTTCACAACACAGCAATCAAAAAACAATTTCTTTTCCTGAGCAGACTCCAACAGGTATTTACATTGTAAAAACCACTCTATCAGATGGATCTATTCACAGGAATAAGCTTGTTGTTCGATAATAAATTAATGATTGGTTGATAAAACTTTGAATTCAGTTCTTCTGTTCTTAGCACGACCAGCTTCGGTATCATTTGAAGCGATTGGCATTGACGAACTGTATCCTTTATAGGTTAAGCGTTCTGCTGAGACACCATGATTCACCAAGTAATCATACACCGATTTTGCACGATTCTCTGAAAGTTGTTGGTTAGATTCATTACTACCTACATTATCGGTATGACCACCTATTTCAATACTCACAGAAGTATTCTGGGATAGAAATGACACTAATTTATTCAGTTCAACCTTAGAAGTTGATTTCAATTCAAACTTAGAAGTTTCAAAAAACACATTTTTTAACACCACACTCTTCCCTGCTTTAATTTGATCGAGTGGAATATCAAAAAACCTAGCTTCTGCTTTCTCTCCTTTAAAATTGAAATTTTCGGAAAAGAACAAATACCCTTTAGACGATGCATTGAAAGCATACTCATCTTCTGTTGGAACAACAACTATAAATTCTCCTGTAACCGGATCTGAAGTTGCTTCTATTAATTTCTCTCCTGTTTCAACAGACAAAATTTCGAAATGAGCTGATAATGGTTGCTTGGTTTCGCTATCGTATACTTTTCCTTTTGCATAAACAACCGCCTCCGCTCTATCTTCTTCAGGAAGTTCAAATTTGTACAAATCCCATCTTCCAAAACCTCCATCCATATCACTTGAATAATATGCCGTTTTACCTGAAGCGGTAACGATTAAACTTACCTCACTTCCTCCCGTATTAATCGGGTATCCTAAATTGACTGGCTCTCCCCAGTTTCCTTGGGCATCAATATCCACATAATACAAATCACTTAGTCCCATTCCTGGCAAGCCATCAGAAGAAAAATAAAACCTTTTTCCATTGGGGTGGATAAAAGGAGATTGGTCATTTCCTTTGGTATTAATCGGTACTAATTTTGGCTCAGACCATTGTCCGTTATCGCCTATTTTAGTAACATAAATGTCTGTTTTACCTTTTCCGCCTTTACGATTACTCGCAAAGTACAATGTTCTTCCATCTGCACTGAATGAAGGTTGTGATTCCCACCAATGAGAATTAATAGGACTTCCTAAATTTATCGGATTAACCCAGCTATCGCCCTGTTTTCTGGCTAAAAACAAATCACACGAACCAAAAGAACCGGGCTTGTCACAAGAAGTAAAAAACAAGTAACGCCCATCTGCAGAAATACACGAAGCTCCTTCATTAAACTCACTGTTAACTCTTTTACCCAAATTCTTGGCTTGAGACCAATTTCCATCGGTTTGCAAATAACTGATGTAAAAATCTTCGTCTTCCATCTCAAAACCACCGGGGTGAATTTTTCGCTCTTTACGGGTAAAATACAATGTTTGCTCGTCTGTTGTTATCGTAGGGGAATGTTCGTAAAAGCCAGAGTTCACGCCACCTCCTAGATTAATGGGATCAAAGGGTTTAGGATTAGCCATTAACTTTTTACGAACTTCAACAGCAGCCAACATGTCTTCTACCTGACGAATCGATTCTTGGCGATTATCCGGAAACTCTAAAAACTTGTTTAGATAGTTTTTAGTTTCTTCCAATTGATTGAGACTTAGTGAAGCTTTTCCTATATTGTAATAGTTTGACGGAAACTCATTCGGTGTAATTTGAATCGCTTTTTTCAGGAAAACAATTGCACTATCAGGAGCACTTAACTCCATATACATTTCTCCTTTTAACATATAAGCATCTACAAACAGGCTATCTTCTGCTAGTGCTTCGTCTACTTTTGCAAATGCTTGGTCAAAATAGCGCAAGTTGTAATAGCTAATGGCTTCTTCAAGCAACTTCTTGGCTTTACGAGAATCTGTTTTAAAATCAACTTTCTGTGCCTTGCAGCTTACAATAACGATCAATAGTGCAATAAGAGTGACCAATTTCTTCATACAATCAGCTTGAAACAATAAGAGCTTTGTGTTGTAAAGCTAAGTTTTATCCAAATATTTTTGTGGTAAAATGCAATTAAGGTACGTTGATGTATTTATGTGACTGTACTGATATACGCCATTTAGGATTAGCTTTCACATAATCCACAATAAGAGGCATTAATTTTTCTCGTCTACTCCACTCAACTTGTAAAAAGAGTTTCGCCTCTTTATTGACTTTATCTGCGTGTGATTCTGCCCATTTAAAATCATTACGATTAGCAATCACCACTTTTAATTCATGTGCTTTATCATAAGCTTCTTGTAACGGAGCCTTGAACTTTTTAGGAGAAAACACAATCCAATTCCAATTTCCGGAAATGGGATGTGAGCCACTTGTTTCTAACCAAGTTTTGTACCCTTTGTATTGAAACACTTCTGTTAGAGCTGTTAAATCATACATGCAGGGCTCTCCACCTGTAACTACAACATTCTCTGTAGGTGTTTCTTCAACCTCATGAATCAAAGTTGTAATTGTTCTTAAAGGGTGTAAGTCGGCATCCCAACTTTCTTTCACATCACACCAAGTGCAACCTACATCGCAGCCTCCTGTGCGAATAAAATATGCTGCTTCACCAGCATTGAAACCTTCTCCCTGAATGGTATAAAAAGACTCCATTATTGGATACTCACCAATTTTGAGTTCCTTATTAAAACCAAGCAATTCTCCCATTATACAAAGATACACTCATTGATTACACTATTAAGCCTCTGTAAAAAAGAAACATCTTTAAAGATCAATTGTATCTTTTCAAAAATTTAATTTCAAAACCATTTATCTAATGAAAAGAATTAAAAAGTTTGACCCCGTAAAAATGGGACTAGTGTATGGTGCCATCTGTGCAATTATGGGACTTGTAATAGGGATTCCTTACGCATTAATTTTAAGTGCTATAGGCGGCTTTGCTGGAGGTTCAGAATTTGCTGCAATGGGAGCTATGTCTGGTATGATGATCATTTTTTTACCCATCTTCTATGGAATTTTCGGTTTTATCTTTGGAATAATAGGAGCCTTTGTGTACAACCTTGTTGCTAGATGGACTGGAGGAATTGCTCTAGAAATTGTAGACGAAAAAGAAGTAGATAATCGCCCTACACTGGATTAAGTTCACATTTTACGTAGTCTCCAATATGGTCATTTCGGAGGTCTATACTTCCATCTTCATTGGGGCCAAAGTTTCTGACAAATTTGGCCCCAATTATAAACTCATCATTTAGAATATATGAATGCCTTTTGTGGATTAACTGACCAAACCCTTCATCAAAAGCTCTGAATAAAACCAATACTTCGCCACTCATTGCTTCAATTGCTGACGGACTCAACCCATAAAAAGGACTTTCTTCATCAATGGGGTGCACAATTGTCCAACTTAGAGGAAGGAAATGAATTCTGCTGGTTTCTAACTTCAACCGAAAATACTTCAACGACCACCCGTGTTGATCTTTGGTTCTCATGGCCAGCATCACATTTACAGAAAGATCCATTAATGCATTAGACCTTCCGTTACTCACCCTAAACATCAATGCATTTTGTTGATCTTTATAAGGAGCTAAAATCATTTTCTCACTGAATAAAAAACGCGGCTTTGGCCTAGAGAATCGCCCATAAATCAAACCTGTTGCAACACTAAACATAAAAAAACCCATCATTGCTTCCAGTGCAGCAACCATACTGGCTCCATTATCTTTGGGAGCTAATATTCCATAACCTACAGTGGTACACGTTTGTGTTGAAAAAAAGAAAGCCTGCACAAAATTATCCCAGTCACTAACACTTTTTTCAACCGTTAATTGCTCTATTCCTATTGACAGGTAAATGAATGCAAAAATGAGATTAACGAAAAAATAACCTCCTACTAAAACCATCATAAACGGAATCCACTTCATGCCTACCATCAACACATAAGCATCTCTGAGCGAATAACGTACACCTTTGACACGAACATTAAAAGACCCGTCTTTATTGATTAACCTGCTAAAGTTACCGTCAAAAATTTTCCCAAATCCAGGATCTCTCACTTCTGTACTCATACGAATGAATTGCTGATTATTACATTTGTAGGCTTTGCGAAGTAAAAATAAACATTTGCTATCGCTGAAATTTAATTTACTTTGAACCACCAAAATTTTGAGGTGTATCTGCTAGAGAATCTCTAATGTAAAAGGCATGAATTTTAAAAACCTAAACTTAATTGGCGGCTGGATTGCATTCGCCATTTCTTTTTTTGTATACGCAAACACAATTGAACCAACAACCAGTTTCTGGGATTGTGGAGAGTACATTGCAACTTCAAATAAATTAGAAGTTGGTCACCCTCCGGGAGCTCCTACCTTTATGATGATAGGAAGAGTTGTTTCTATGTTTTCATCGCCAGATAATGTGGCGGTAATGATCA
Organism: Crocinitomicaceae bacterium; assembly: GCA_002705995.1. Taxonomy (GTDB): domain Bacteria; phylum Bacteroidota; class Bacteroidia; order Flavobacteriales_G; family Salibacteraceae. Next base: position 126,770 of record PAJI01000012.1, read on the forward strand.
ACTTGCTCTCTGCTTTGTGTAGCGCTCTAACCATTTTATTCCTGTTCTGGACGATATCTTACTTGGCAGTAAAATTTATAAAAGATGAAGAACTCAATCAAGCAAATTTGATTGCCATTCTCGGTTCTGCTTTTGTGGGTTCAATGGCCTTTACTTTCTCAGATACATTCTGGTTTTCTGCTGTTGAGGGTGAGGTTTACGCCATGTCTTCATTTTGTACAGCCTTAGTTTTCTGGGCTATTTTACGCTGGGAGCGCGTTGCGGATGAGCCACATTCTAACCGTTGGCTTATTTTCATCTGGTACGTAATCGGCCTTTCTGTTGGGGTTCACTTATTGAACCTTTTGGCAATTCCGGCTATTGTTTTTGTCTACTACTTTAAGCGTTATGAAACCACAGGTAAAGGAATGCTAATTGCATTTGCTGTTTCAATTGTATTACTGGGTTTTGTTCAGTTAGTACTTATTCCTCAGATTGTAAATATCTCAGCCAAATTTGAGCTCATTTTTGTCAATAATCTTGGAATGCCATTCCACAGCGGTTCTATTTTCTTTGCCGTTGTTCTTATTTCTGCATTGGTTTATGGAATTTACATCACACACAAAAACAAGAAAGTGCTGGCCAACTCAGCTCTTTTAAGTTTTGCAGTGCTTTTAATTGGGTACACATCTTTTGGAATGATTCTTATTCGTTCAAATGCCAACACTCCAATTGATGAGAACAACCCTGAAAACATGATTAACCTCTTGTCTTACTTAAGACGTGAGCAATATGGTGATATTCCTCTGGCATATGGTCAAACATTTAGCGCACCACTTGACCCAAGAGAACCTTATCTAGATGGCTCTCCGGTTTACTACCCAGATGAAGAAACCGGACGTTATGAAATTGCCGACAATAAAGAAAAATCAATTCCTAACCATGCTTCAGAGTTTAAAATGCTTTTCCCTCGTATGTGGAGCGGCAAAGGAAATCATATACGAGCTTATAAAGCATGGACAAATTTTAAAGGAGATAAAATCCGTTTTCAAGGATATGGCGATCCTGAAATGAAGGTTTACGAAAAACCTACAATGGGAGAAAACATCACCTACTTTTTTAAGTACCAGATGTGGTGGATGTGGGGACGCTATTTCTCATGGAACTTCATTGGTCGTCAAAACGACATTCAAGGTCATCACATTGATGCCGGTTCTTTCACAGAAGGAAACACTATAAGTGGTGTTACACCAATCGATGAATTTTTTCAGGGAAACTTTGACAAATATCCGGATGAACTGAAAGACAATAAAGCTTACAACAAGTATTACTTTTTGCCTCTTATTTTAGGGTTATTGGGGCTTTTCTTCCAATACAGGCATGATCCTAAAAATGCATTAGTTGTTTTCTTGTTGTTCTTCTTTACCGGTATTGCCATTGCGGTTTACCTTAACATGTATCCTTACCAGCCAAGAGAACGTGACTATGCTTTTGTTGGATCTTTCTACGCTTTTGCAATCTGGATTGGATTAGGTGTTATTGGTCTTTATAAAGAACTTAAAAACAAAATTCCAGCAACAGCTCTTGCCGGAGGATTAACTGTAATTTGCACATTACTTGTTCCGGTTATTATGGCAAAGGAAAACTGGGATGATCATGATAGAAGTGGAAGATACACTGCAAGAGACATTGCTAAAGATTATCTGGACTCCTGTGCTCCTAACGCCATTCTGTTCACCAACGGAGATAATGACACTTTCCCGCTATGGTATGTTCAGGAAGTAGAAGGCTATCGTACAGATGTTAGGGTTGTAAACCTCATGCTATTGAATACAGACTGGTACATTGAGCAAATGGCACGTAAAGCCTATGACGGAGATGGTATTCCAATCTCAATGAAACCCGATCAATATCGTCAGGGAACGCGTGACTTTATCCAATATGGTGAAGATCCACGTTTGGATAAAAACAAGTTTTATGACCTGAAAAGAATTGTTGATTTTATCTCTAAAGATGAAAGTGCTCGTTCACTTGGTCAACAAGGTGGAGATAAACGCAACTATATCCCAACCAGAAACTTGCGTATACCAGCTCCAGATTCTGCTACTGCTGTAAAATACGGTTTAGTTTCTCCTGAGGAAGCAAATAGAGTTACCGATATTACATGGAAAGCTAAAGGAAACTATATTCTTAAAAGCGAACTTGCTGTTTGGGATTTATTGGCCAACAACAATTGGGAGCGTCCTATCTACTTCTCTATTACAATGGGTGAAGATGCTTTTTTTGGACTAGAAGATTATTTCCGTCAGGAAGGATTTGCTTATCGCTTAGTCCCTGTTAAAAATGCATCTGCCGGTTACCGCAGTTACGGAACTGTTGCTACCGAAATGATGTATGACAACCTGATGAATAAGTTTACATGGGGTGGCTTAGAAGACACTACCATTTATTTGGATGAGAACAACCTTCGTTTTGTTACCAACATCCGTTTTACATTTACGCGTTTAGCTCAAGACTTAGCACAACAAAAAGATAACGAACGTGCTGAAGCTGTACTTGATAAATGTCGTGAAATTGCGGTGAATTCAAACACTCCTGCTAATGCGGCAATTATTCCAATGGCTCAGGTTTATTATAGTATTGACAGACCTGAAAAAGCACACGAAGTACTACAAGTATTGTTAGAGCGTGAAACACAGTTCATTGAATACTACCTCAGTCAGAACAGAAAATTCTTAGTACCTCAATTATCAAAACTGGAGCAATCACTTGGTTCACTTCAGCAAATTGTTGCTACTCAAAAGCGTTTTGATGCAGGAAGCGACTTTACGAAGGAAATTGAATCTACCGTGCAAAATTACATTCGTCAGTATCAAGGTATTGCACAGTAAAAATCATACTGCTATTTTCGAAACCGCTTTGGCAATGCTAAAGCGGTTTTTTTATTTCATACATCCCTCTCTTTATGAAAAAAGTATTTTTTCTTCTCGCTGTACTCATCCTTTCATCTATTGTTTTTGCTGTTTCTAAATGGCAGAATTCACACTTTTCAAAAACAGAAAAGTTTCCTGCTCCATCAGAAACTATTGTGCTCAATAAAGGAGACAAAGAAGAGAAAGAGTGGAAAGAACAACTTGAACGAGAGGAGTGGATCAATCGTTTGCACAAAACAGCTCCTGATGCAGATTGGAGAAGTATTGATCAGCAAACTCGCTACATGAATCTTTTGAGAAAAAGTTCGAATACACGATCAAATATTGACACTCTTGCCAATGGATTTCTTACCGGATTTTGGAAAGAACGAGGGAGTGTTAATCAATCCGGAAGAATTGTTTTTGCAGACTATGATACTAGTTCTAATGCGATTTATGCCGCATCAGACGGGGGTACAATTTTCAAAGGTTCTTTGAACGGCAGCAACTGGACTCCTATTACTGATCATTTTAACATCAGTGGCATTGATTACCTCGCTGTTTTAAATCAAACTTCTAGCCCTCGTATCTTTGTGGCTGCCGGTAAATACTGCTACTTTTCTGATGATGACGGAACTACTTGGACAACTAGTACAGGAATTAATGCTGTAACCAGTTGGGGAGATATTCGTAAAGCTGCCGTGCTCAATCAAGACAACGAGAATATCTACCTTCTTATACAGGAGTGGGACTATACCAACTGGGAAGAGATTATATCGATCTATTATTCTCAAAACAGGGGAACTTCATTTTCAAAACTGGTATCTTATTCTACCAACCAAATGGGCAGCATTAATCAGCACGACTTTTGGGCAGACCGCTATCAGGGAAATACACTTTACTACATTCAGCAAGACAGGGTTTTTAAAGTTCAGGGAAATGTAACTCAACAAATAGGTAGCATAGGAGCTTTAACCAATGACCGGTCAATGATTACAGGTACAAATGTTGGAGGAAATCTTACGCTTTATGCATACATTGATCAAGACATTTACCAATCGATTAACGGTGCTGCCTCATGGATTCAAAAAGCAAATGTGGCCAGAAATCCTTTCAGACAAAATAGTTTTGCGGCATCTTATTCAAACGCCAATGCTGTCTTTTTTGGAGGTGTAAATTGTGCCCGTTCGTTAAATGGTTTTTCGAGTTGGGAAGAAGTTAATCAGTGGTATGACTACTATGGTTCTATTAGCGACAAATTACATGCTGATATTCCTGCGGTTATTCCGTTCTTTGATGAAAATGGCGTTGCTAAAATCTTCATTTGTACAGACGGAGGGCTTTATATTTCTGATGACAACCTTCAAACAGTTGAAAACCTATCGCTTCATGGTTTAAACTGTAGTCAGTATTATGATGTCTATACCTACCGTGCTCAACCGCAGTATATCTATGCAGGAGCTCAAGACCAAGGCTTCCAACGCGCTTCACAAGATACAGCTGACATTTTAGGATTTGAACAAACAGTAAGTGGCGATTATGCGCACATCGTTTCTTCAGATAGCGGGGCTAGTATGTGGTTTGTTTACCCTGGGTTTGCAGCATATAATGACGATGCTACAACCGGTAACTGGGATGTTTCCGGTGATTTTGACGGCAGAGGCAATTATTGGCTTCCTCCGCTTTGTGAACACCCTACGATTAAATCAAAGGTATACATGGCCGGAGATGACCCGAATGGAGGAACAGGAGCATTTATCTACGAACTTACAGCTAACCTTTCTGGCAACAATGTTTCTTACAACCAACTACCTGCTGATGTACAAGCACTAACAGGTGGACAAATTTCTGCATTTACTTATTCACCTCTCGATACTGATTACTGGTATGCATTAATGGATAATGGAACCATGGTTTATTCTACTGATAATATGAGTAATTGGAATGTCGGAGGGTTGAACAATGGCCCTGAGGCACATTATTTTCACGGTGCAAGCATATATGCCTCTAAAGCTAAGTTTGGCCGTGTTATTGCTGCCGGTAGCGGATATAGCAATCCCGGGGTATGGGTAAGTGAAGACCATGGAGTAACCTGGGAACAAATGAATAGCGGTTTGCCGCAAACGTTAACCTTTATGATTGATGCTACACCTGATGATTCTCTGATTTTTGCTGCTACAGAAGTTGGTCCTTATGTTTTTGTAGCCAAAGATTCTATGTGGTATAGCATGAGTAGTGATGCTGCCCCCGATCAGCGTTATTGGTCAGTTGAATGGATCAATGCTTCTAAAACGGTTCGGTTCGGTACTTACGGAAGAGGAATCTGGGATTTTTCTTTTGCTCAGGAAAGCGATACAACAGATACTACATCTGTTAATAACCTATCAGGCTTAAATGAGCAATTTCATGTTTATCCTAATCCTGCTAAAGACCAATTAACTGTTCAGTCTGAGCAAGCTAAACTTCGCAAAGTTGATATCTATGACATCAACGGAAGAGTGGTTACTCAAATCTACCCTACCGAGAATACAACAACCATTAACCTCTCTCACCTTGTAAAGGGTACTTATTTTGTTCATTTACATACGCAAACAGAACATTCTATTCAGAAAATAATCAAACTATAGCACTACCTTTGATCATTATGGTTTTTAAACAATCTATCACATTATTTGCTGCTATAAGTTTTCTTGTAATTCTAACAGCTTGTGACGATTACAGCTCTAAAGTACCATTGAACAAACACTGGCGCTCTCACATTGACTCTACTTATTTAGGCAGATGGAAATTTATTACTGAAGACAATACAGATAGTCTTGCCACTTATTTTGAGGGACATGAACTGGAAATCATGGCTTTTAACGAACATGAATATGCACTGAAGGTTTCAGGTGAAGATAAGTCAGTTTCATTCTTCAGAGGTTTCATCTCAACCATAGAAAATGATCAGTACGCCAATATTCAATTGCTTGAATTAGATTCAAGAGAATTTCTTATTTATAAATTTGTAGTCTCAAACGATACCTTAACGTACTATCCAATCAATAAACTATTGTATAACGATCAGTACAAGAAATCTAAAAACTTTCGTAAAGCGCTGGTAAAAGCCTATAAGGAAAAAAATATTTTTGGGCCTCCCAGACGTTATGTAAAAATTCAAAAAAAGAAACTGTTTTAAATAAGGGAAACAGGGTATCAACATGAAAAAAGAATTTCCAATGGTAGCCAAAACGCTTACCGGTTTAGAAGACGTTTTGGCAAAAGAGCTTGAGCAACTTGGAGCATCTAATATTATTCCTTCTAACAGAGCGATTCTGTTCTCCGGAGATCAAAGGTTACTATATAAAGCAAATTTGCGCTTGCGCTCAGCTTTAAAAATTCTTGTTCCTATCAAGGAATTTGAAGCGCGTAATGAACATGACCTTTATTTTGAAATTAAAAAAATCAACTGGTCAAAATACATTGACGTTAACGATACGTTTGTTATTGACTCAACTGTTTTCTCAAAAGAATTTACGCATTCAAAGTATGTGGCCCTAAAAGCAAAAGATGCCATTGTTGACCGTTTTAGAGAACGCGAAGGAAAACGTCCTTCCATTGATTTAGAAAATCCTACATTACGCGTTAACATTCACATTAATCAAAACTCTGTTACTGTTTCTTTAGACAGTAGTGGTAATCCGTTAAACATGCGCGGATACCGTATGGGTAACCATCCTGCCACAATTAACGAAGTGTTGGCTGCAGGTTTGATTTTACTTACCGGATGGGATAAAAAAACGCCTTTAATTGATCCTTTCTGTGGATCAGGCACTTTCATTATTGAGGCTGCTATGATGGCTCAAAATGTTGCTCCCAACATGAACCGTAAAGATTTTGCTTTTAAACACTGGAAAGACTTTGACAAAGCACTTTGGGTTGATGTAAGAATGGAAGCCATTGAAGAGCAAGAAGAGAATTACCCCAAATTAATTGGGATGGATATTTCTGAACGCGCTGTTGAAAATGCTAAACTAAACTTTGACCGTGCCGGTGTGGAATCGAAAAACATTTCTTTTTCGCAACAAGATTTTGCGACTTATGATCCACCTAAAGGTTCCGGAATGCTTATCACAAACCCACCTTATGGTCAACGATTAAGTCCGGATGATATTCAGGATTTGTATGTTACCATCGGAAACCGTTTGAAAAACCATTTTCAAGGTTACCATGCATGGGTTATCAGCATTAAAGAAGCCTTCAAACATTTAGGATTGCATCCTACTCCAAAGTATACAGTAAAAAACGCGAACATTGAATGTAAGTTTCAGCACTATGAAATTTACGAAGGTTCCAAAAAAGAAGCTCAGACAGAAGCTTAAGGTGGTTACTGATTTTTCTTTTCGTAGTGGGTTTTAATTACTGAATACCAGTTTTTAATTGCCTCTACGATTTCTTTAGTGGTATAAGGTTTTGAGATATAATCATTCATGCCTGAATTGAGATATAGAATGCGATCATCATTACCCACATTGGCTGTTACTGCTACAATAACCGGATGATGGGGATTGGGAGAAATTTCGCGTAGGCGTTTTGTTGCCGTAATACCATCCATAACCGGCATTTGAACATCCATAAAAATCAAATCAATATTGTTGGAGCTCCATTTGTTTAATAGTTCCTCTCCATTACCAACAATAATAGGTTCATACCCCAGCTTCTGTAAAATGATAACCAGCAATTCCTGGTTAATGGCATTGTCTTCCGCAATACAGATTTCCATGGGGTATCTACTGGCTATTTCAGCGGTATTTTCATGAGTGTTTTTTTCCTTTATTTTCTCTGCTCGTTCATGTGGATTCTGCTTTTCTGCCTTTAACCGAAGTGTAAATGAGAAACGAGATCCCTTGTCAATTTCACTTTCAATAAAGATTTTTCCTCCCATCATTTCAGTGAGACTTTGTGAAATAGATAATCCTAACCCTATTCCTCCATATCTTCTGGTAACAGAGCCATCAATTTGGCTAAAAGCGTTGAAAATACGCTCTTTCATTTCTTTTGAAATACCGATACCGCTATCTACCACAGAAAACTCAATGGTAACAAGCTCTCCGTTAAATGTCTTTTCTCGGTCTTTGACCTCCACATTAAGAGAGATACCTCCTTTGTGTGTAAATTTAAATGCGTTGGATAAAAGGTTATTTAGTATTTGCTTGAGCCTAGATGCATCTGTAAAAACAAACTCCGGTAGATCATCACTTAACTCTAAGTTATAATTCAGGTTCTTTTCCCTTGCTATTGGGTTATACAGTTCATAAACAACCTTCATTAATTGCTTAAGTTCTACCCTTCTTACCTCTAATTTTAAGTTCGAACTTTCAAGCTTTGAGAAGTCAAGAATATCATTGAGTAAAACAAGAAGGTTTTCACTGCTATTTTTTATTGTTTCAAGATAAGTGTATTGCGTTTTATCCAATTTTGTTTTGTTCAACAAGTCAGTCATGCCCACAATTGCATTCATTGGGGTTCTGATTTCATGACTTACCGTTGTTAAAAATTCAGACTTTACTTTAAGAGCTTCTTCAGCATCTAGTTTAGCCATTTTGAGTTCTTCGTTCTGAGCCTCAATTTGGCGATTTTGTTCAACCAGTGTTTTTGTATGTTTTTTCTTAAGTTGATTTTGCCGAAAGAGTAATCCTGCAATGAAAGCAGCCACCAATAAGCCTATTAAAATAACGTAAAAGAAAATGTCATTTTTCTCACGCTCTAAACGCTGAATATTGTTGGTTCTTTTCAACTGATCCATTGTCTGTTGATTGAAATCTGCCTCGTATTTTAACTGCTGTTCGTTGAGTTTTTGTTGCACCTCAAAACGATGACTATCATCTGACAGTAGCTTTGCCAACTTTAAATAATGATAAGCCTCTTCGTACTTATTCATTAAATAATAAGTCCTCGACAATGATTCATAACCATCCAATAGGTATTCTTTTGCTCCTATATCATTCGCTAAGTTTATCGCTTTCTCATACCATACTTTTGCTTCGGAATATAGCCTTTGGTTGTATTTAAGATTCCCCAAAGCCATGTATATCTTTCCAAGCTCATCATATTTCTGATTTTCTTCTAGAATAGTTACCGCATCACGAAAATAACGCTCGGCTCTATCGGTCTTTTCGACTTTTACCCACAACTCTCCAAAATGGAAATAGGTTACCCCCAGCCCAATTTCATCCTCTAATTTTTTTCTGATCTCTACTGAAGCATTCAAATACCTCATGGCCTGATCAATGCTATCAATAGAAAGGTATATTTCTCCAAGGTTATTGTTCAGAACTCCTTGGTAATAGTCGTAATGAATTTCTTTGGCGATTTCTAGTGCCATTTTGAAATGGCGAATACTCTCATCTGTTTTACTCAATAATGTAAAATTGAGTGCTATGTTGTTATAAGCACCAACCAGCCCCTTCTTATCTTCTAATAGCTTTTTAAGTTCAACTGAAGCTGAGAAATGTTTTAATGCCTCAGTATATTTCCCTTCCATTTGCTCAAGTAACCCAAGGTTGTTATAAATCTTAGACTCTGTTTTTTGATCTCCAAGATCGTGAGCAATTTTCAATGATTTATTGTAGTAAACTTTAGCCTCTTCTAATTCTCCTTTGGTTTTATAGATTACTCCTAAAGAGTTAAAAGAACGCCCCATTCTAACTGAGTCATGAGTGGCTTCAGCTATTGTTAAGGACTCCTTTATATAGAACAATGAGCTGTCTAGATTACCGACATATTTATAAATAACTCCAAGGCGAAAGGCTGATTCGTAAATGAAGGTATTGTCCTTTTCATTCAGTGCTTTATTGTGGTACAAATGAGCATAGCGTAGCGCTTCATTCAAGTTGATATTTACTGCCTGTTTTGTTATTTGATCGAGCACTTGGAGTTGATCAACTCCTTTGAGTCGTTGTAATTCATGCTCTAAACTATCAATATTAGAAGTTGCTAAAAGTGAGGAACTTTGAACACAAAAAAGAACAAAAAATAGTATGCGTAATAAGTTCTTCATCAACTAACTATATTCACTATCGTGTAATCTCTAAGGAGATTCAAAGTAACTATTTTTTATGGCAATTTATACATGTGAAATATTTTCAACATTGATTTTTACAGTTGCGAGACATGTGAAAAAAAGAAAGGCTCTGATTGGTAATCAGAGCCTTTCTTTTAAATGATTTTATTTAGCTAATAGAATTACGGACTTTAACCGTGTAATTCCTTACTGCTTTTCCTATTGGAATATCTTCTTTTTCCATTTCTTGTTTGATCCAGATTGCAGCCATTATGTGCGTTAACTGCTCTCCTTCATCATTGCCATCTACATCTATTTCGATGGGTTGTTCTTCAAGCAATGCTGCTTCGGCATTTTGCAATTGCTCTAATGAATATTCTTCTACTATTCTTCTAATTACAGGAATTTGCATCGCTTAACTTAAATTTTCTAACATTGAAACTAATGCATCCTCTTTTGATGTTGCTTTAGCATCTACTAATTCACCGTTTTTAAACGTAGCAATAAATGGTAGATTATCTACTCCTGCTTTCTTACGAGCAATTTCATTATGCTCTGCATCAACGTCTAAAAATTTCACATTTTCAAAACGCTCATCGTTAGATACTCTTCTATATTTTGGTGCAAACAATTTACACGATCCGCACCATCCTGCGAAGTATTTTACGACTACTTTCTCATTACTAGATAAGATTTCTTCAAATTCTTTATCAGTTGTTAGTTCTACTGCCATAGCTTATAAATTTTATTCAAAATTAGATTGAAGTCACTGGTTTTGAAACTATTCATTGAAGTTTTCAATAATGCTCTAATAACCAATAGTTATAATCTTTAAGTTGTAGTATTAATAGATCACAATTCAATACTAAAGTTCTTTGGCTTGATTCCAAAGTGCTTCCATCTCATTCAGTGTCATATCATGGATTGCTTTTCCTTGCTTTTTGGCACCTTCTTCTAAATATTGAAAACGCTTAATGAATTTTTTATTGGTCCGTTCAAGAGCATCTTCCGGATTTACACCAATAAAGCGGGCATAGTTGATCATGCTAAATAAAACATCTCCGAATTCTGATTCCACTTTTTCATGAGGGGCATTTTCATTGAGTTCATGTTTCAACTCTCCAATCTCCTCTTGTACCTTATCCCAAACCTGATCTGCATTGTCCCAATCAAATCCTACGCCTTTGGCTTTCTCTTGAATTCTGTTGGCTTTTACCATTGCCGGTAAAGATTTTGGCACTCCTTGTAAAACAGATTTTTTACCCGATTTTAATTTGAGTTGCTCCCAGTTTTGTTTGACTTCCTCCTCTGTCTCTGCTTTTACATCTCCATAGATATGCGGATGACGGTAAATCAATTTCTCGCAAATAGCATTTAACACATCAGCCACATCAAAAGCACCTTTTTCATTTCCTATTTTACTATAGAAAACCATGTGCAATAATATATCACCAAGCTCACCTTTAATCTCATCCAGATCATTATCCAAAATAGCATCAGACAGCTCATAAGTTTCTTCAATGGTTAAATAGCGTAAAGATGCTAAGGTTTGCTTTTTATCCCATGGACATTTCTCGCGTAAATCGTCCATAATATCTAACAAACGACCAAAGGCTTTTAACTGATCTTCTCTTGAATTATCTGGCATAACACATCGTTTTTGCAAAGTTAGCATTAACCCACTCCTACTGGGTTTAAAAGGAAGTTATCTTCTTTGAAACAGATAGACAGCAAAATTATCCTCATCTCCAAAATGAGCCATTTCTTCCCAATGGTTATCGGTTTTAATTTCACCTAACTGTAAAGCACCTTCTTGTGGAGAAAAATGATTGTCCCAAATAAGTAAATCTCCAATTTGTAATTCATTTTCTTCTGGGAGTCTCTCTTTGCAATATTCACCTGAAAAAGGATCATAGTTCAATTTTACAGGGACATAAGGATGATAATAATAGACTTTTTCATACGTCAGATTTTGCTCTAAATAATCTAAAGACGCATCCAATGTAAGTTGTTGTTGTGTGGGCTCAACCGGTTGACGACTACTGGTCGCAAACTGAATAGATACCCAAACGATAAAGACAATGAAAGGCATTAATCTAATTCTATCAGGAAGCCACTTTGAAAAATAATTCAATGCATATTCATTATTTAGTGCCAGAATTGGAGCAATCACGATCATAACACGAGTTAGTCCCGCACTGGCTCCAGCTCCCAGTCCAAACAACAGAGAATGAAATAAAAAATAAACAACCGGAAAGATGATCAATACCAGCTTTTTCTCCCAAGTATTATACTCCCTTTTGAAAAGACCTATTCCCCATCCTAATAAGCTAAAGATCAAAACAGGAAGTCCAAAAATCATGTCGGATTTTTGCAAAAAGTGTAAGAAACTTCCTGACTCATAATTTGAGACAACACTATAAGGCATTTTCGTAATGAACCAGAGAAAATCTCCTTCGTGAAAAAAAGCTCCCAAGATGTTGACGAAGATGCCTACCAACAAAACAATTCCAATTGGTTTCCATTGCTTTTGAACACTCCATAAGAGCAAAAGAAGCGGTAAAAACAAAATACCTTCTGTTCTTATAAATGGAAGCAGCACTAATACAATAGCTGCCATTCCATTTCTTCTCATCAATACTAAGTAAACTACAGAAGTAAGAAATAATGTAAAAAGCGGCTCCGTCAACCCACTGATGTGCAAGGCTGAAAAGTAGGGAATCAATAAAAGTCCAAATGCGGAAAATCCTCCTGTCTGAGGAAATAGTTTTTTAGCACTCAAGTACACGAATAAAGCACTTAGAATACCGCAGAATACGTTGAATAGTTTTAAAAAAAACAATCCGTTTTGTGAGAAAGGAGAAGATAGAATAGTAAATACGGGTTTTCCCCAATGATCGAAAAACAGATTAAAATGTTTCCAACTGTATTTAGAAATTAAGAAATGAACATAACTGTCGCCACCTCCCATTGTACCGGTCGAAATCCATAAATAGTACAATGTTAGTAGCACACTACTGATCAAAAAAACAAGAGGTAACCTGTATTTGTTAATCATACGATAATGATACAAACAAAAGTGCTGTATCGAATCTCTTAATTTGATAAATTTGCACCATGAATTGGACAGGAGTACTAGTAGCGATTGGATTATTGGCCTTGGCTTTTGCCGGAATTGCCATTAAGATTTTAGTAAAAAAAGACGGAGAGTTTTCCGGTACATGCGCGAGCAATAGCCCGTTTTTGAACCCTGAAGGAGAATCTTGTAGTTTTTGTGGCGCTCTTCCAGGAGACCGTTGTAAAAGTGAAAACGACAGCGATAAAGCTGCCACTTAATTTTGCCCTTTACTCACTTAATTCTTCAATCTTCTTTTTCAGCGATTCAGTAATGTAAGTTTCATAGCTCTCATTTTCTGCTGCTGAAATAAGATATACCTCAAGCCCAAGGTCTTTGTGGCTTTCTAAGAATTTTATTGCCCTTTCTGTTCCCATAACCATAAAAGCAGTAGCAAAAGCATCAGCTTTCCAGCATTCGTCTGCAAGAACAGTAGCACTTAACAAATTATGCTTTACAGGATAGCCAGTCTTTGGGTCAAGTGTATGCGCATATTTCTCGCCATCTTTCACGTAAAACTTGCGGTAATTTCCACTTGTAGCTACAGCTTCATTTTTAACCTCTACAATTGCACTTAATTTTCGCTCTTCTGCATTTTCAACGGGCTTATCAATACCAACTTTCCAAAAAACTCCACTTGGTTTAGTCCCCTTGGCTTTCATCTCTCCACCAACTTCAATAAGGTAACTATCCACATTTTTTAGGTCAAAATAATTCCCCAATACATCAACCGAATAGCCCTGAGCAATTGCATTAAAATCAAACTGAATACCCTTCTTGGCTTTTACAAGAATGCGTTTAGGATCTATTGTATTTCGATCATCGAAACGAGTTAGGCGAATATTGTCGTACGAAAGCCCTACATATTGCATCAAGGAATCAATTTTCTCAGGAGTAATTTCATCGCGATTCTTAAACCCAAAACCCCAAGCATTCACCAAAGGTCCAACCGTAGGATCAAAAGCTCCTTCAGTTACGTTATACACTTCACGAGAATACCTTACCATATCAGTGAAATAGCCATTGTAATCTTCAAATACTATTTCAGTAGAGTCTGAGTTGTTTAATGTACTAATCAACGAAGCTGGTTCCCAAGTTGAAAGCGACAGATCAATATCAGCTAAAATTGAATCCACTTCGTGTTTCGTAATTGTATCTGATTTAGGGTAATATACAATGGAATAGGTTGTGCCTTGAGCTTCCCCTTGAATTGTCAACTTTTGTTCATCCTCTTTATTCTGCTGAGTCTGTTGTTGGCATGAAACAAGTCCTATAATTGCGATCAGGTAAACTAGTTTTTTCATCACTTTATCAATGCTTTTAATCAAAAAACCCCGATCCAATGGATCGGGGTAAGTATAATGCAATTCTATATTGATTAGCTTCCAAAATCATCGAACGATACGTTCTCATCCGGAACACCAAAGTCTTCACACATTTTTACTACTGCTTGGTTCATCATTGGAGGGCCACAGAAGTAAAATTCAATTTCTTCAGGCTCTTCGTGCTTCGACAAATAATTATCGATTAATGCTTGATGTACAAAGCCTGTGAAACCATCACCTTCAGCATCATCAACATCTTTCTTAGGCTTCCAATTATCTTCTGGTGTAGCATCAGAAAGAACGATGTAAAACTTGAAGTTCGGGAAGTTCTTTTCAATCTCATGGAAATCATCTAGGTAGAATAACTCACGCTTAGAACGACCACCATACCAGTAAGAAACTTTTCTTCCTGTTTTAAGTGTATGGAAAAGGTGGAACAAATGCGAACGCATTGGAGCCATACCAGCACCACCACCTACATAGATCATTTCTGCATCAGTATCTTTAATGAAGAACTCACCGTAAGGTCCTGAAATCACAACTTTATCACCAGGTTTTCTTGAGAACACGTAAGAAGAGCAAATACCAGGATTAACATCCATCCATTTATTTTTCTCACGATCCCATGGTGGAGTTGCTATACGAATGTTCAACATGATGATGTTTCCTTCTGCAGGATGGTTTGCCATTGAGTATGCACGGAAAACCTCTTCATCATTTTTCATTTTCAAATCCCAAAGACCAAACTTATCCCACTCTGTTTGGAATGTTTTTGGATCGTTGTGCATCTTAGGGTGAGCTGTAATGTCGATGTCTTTGAAGTTAACCTCAATTGCTGGTACATCAACCTGAATGTAACCACCAGCTTGGAAATCCAACGTTTCTCCTTCTGGAAGCTTCACCACAAATTCTTTAATGAATGATGCAACGTTGTAGTTAGATACAACTTCACATTCCCATTTTTTGATACCAAAGATCTCTTCAGGAATTTGGATTTTCATATCCTCCTTCACTTTCACCTGACATCCTAAACGGTAATTTTCCTGTACTTGCTTTCTTGTAAAGTAAGGCTTTTCAGTAGGAAGAATTTCGCCACCACCTTCATTTACCTGACATTTACACATGGCACATGTACCACCACCACCACAAGCTGATGGAAGGAAAATTTTATTGTTACCAAGGGTCGACAATAGCGATCCGCCAGCTTCTACTTCGATTTCTTTTTCCCCATTGATGTTAATTTTCACCAAGCCGCTTGGAGAAAGTTTTGCTTTGGCAAACAATAGAATTGATACCAAAAACAAGATCACGGTTAGGAAAACGACTATTGTTATAATTACTGTAGTACTCATTTATCTATTCCCTTTGATCGATTTATAATTCAATACCCATAAAGCTCATGAATGCTATTCCCATCAATCCTGTAATGATGAAAGTAATTCCTAATCCTTTAAGCGGTTTTGGAACATGAGAATAACGAATTTTTTCACGAATTGCAGCAATTGCTACGATAGCTAAAAACCAGCCAACACCAGAACCAAGTCCAAATGCTGTTGCTTCACCTATGGTAGCATATTGTCTTTCTTGCATAAAAAGTGCACCTCCTAAGATAGAGCAGTTTACCGCAATAAGAGGAAGGAAAATCCCTAACGCTCCGTATAGTGCTGGCGCAAATTTTTCAACGATCATCTCAACCAACTGTACAATAGATGCAATTACTGCGATGAACATGATAAAGCTTAGGAAACTCAAATCAATTGTATTGGCACCATTAACTCCCCAATCTGGGTTAATCCATTCAAGAGCACCTTCTTTCAATACAAAGTTCTCTAACAAATAGTTAATCGGTACAGTAATTCCTAATACGAAGATTACAGCGGCTCCAAGACCTATACCGGTTTTAACCGTTTTAGATACGGCTAAGTAGGAACACATTCCCAAGAAGTAGGCGAAAATCATGTTGTCTACGAAAATCGCCTTCACAAAAATATTTACTAACTCTTGCATAATGTCGTCTTTCTTAATTCTTAATCTTCGATTAATTCAGGGTTTTTACTACGCTGTACCCAAATGATAATACCAACAGTTACCAATGCCATTGGAGGTAAGATCATAAGGTTATTGTTCATATATCCAGCTTCGTATACAGCTTCAGGTAAGAATTTGATTTGTCCCATTCCCGGGAAACTAATAGCTCCTGAACCAAATATTTCTCTAACGATAGCAACAATTACCAGAATAGCTCCATAACCGGCACCGTTTCCAATCGCATCAAGAATTGATGGCCAAGGTTTATTCCCCATTGCGAAAGCCTCAAAACGTCCCATGATAATACAGTTCGTAATGATCAGACCTACGAATACCGAAAGTGCTTTTGAAATATCGTAAACATATGCTTTCAGAATCTGGTCAACCAAAATAACCAACGATGCAACAACTACTAGCTGAACGATAATACGAATACGGCTAGGAATTGTATTTCTCATTAATGAGATGGTTAAGTTACCACCGATTAACACCACGATTACAGAAACCGCCATAATAATCGCCTGCTGTAACTGAACGGTAATTGCCAATGCTGAACAAATTCCTAATACCTGAACGGTAATTGGGTTGTCATCATTTAACGGATCTGTTAAAAGCTTTTTATTCTTTTTAGAAAATAACGGCTCTTTTGGTGCCTTTACTTCTTTTTCTGCTACTTCACTCATGATTAACTCCGTTTAATTTTGTTTGAAATAGGGAACATAAATTCCAAGGGTTCTATCAAGCATTTCACCAACACCTCTTGAGGTAATGGTTCCTCCTGTAATACCATCAACAGCATGCTTATTAGCATCTCCGCCTCCGCCTTTCAAGACAGAAATAGAAACGTAATCATTTCCTTCAAAAATTTGTTCTCCAACAAATTGCTTCTGAAAATTCTCTGTTGTAATCTCAGCTCCAAGTCCTGGAGTTTCTCCTTTGTGAGCAAAAATGGCACCTTTAACAGTGTTCATATCACCTTCAAGAGCAATGTATCCCCAAATCGGTCCCCAAAGACCAGTTCCTACAAGAGGAACTACATATGTAGTTTCTCCGTCTTTTTCAATTTTAAAAAGCGGATAATCCATTTCTTCAGGAGTTATAGCTCCTGCTTTCATTTTCTTATAGTTTGCCTGAACATCAACATCAAATGCTGAATACTCACGCTCCACTTTTTGTCCTTCATCATTCAAAATTATTTGACCTGTTACATACTGGTTAAATAATTCAGGAGCATCAGCCATGTTATCACTTGATGACATAATACCTACACTCATCAGGATACTTTTCATTTTCTCCTGCTTGATGTTTTCTTGCTGTGGTTTCTTTAAGCTCATTGCGGTAAATGACAATAGAGCTCCTACTACCACTACCAATACAATGGCAAAACCAAATGTGTAACCGTTACTGTTCTTATCGATAGCCATAATTACGCGTTTATGCTGTTGCTACTTTAGCGCGCTTCATGCGCTTGTTAATATTCGATTGAACCACAAAGTGATCAATAGTTGGCGCCATTACATTCATGAAAAGAATGGCCATCATAACACCTTCTGGATAAGCCGGGTTAAATACGCGAATCATGATCGCTAAGAAACCTGCTAAAAATCCATAAATCCATTTTCCTTTGTTGGTTTGAGCTGCAGACACAGGATCTGTTGCCATAAACACCATACCGAACATAAACCCACCTAACATAATTTGGTGAATAGGATCTAGTGTCATGAAATCATTTACTGCAAATGCATTAAAGATGTAGCCCATTGCTAAACCACCTAGTAACATAGACAACATGATTCTCCAGCTACCGATTCCGGTGATCAAAAGAATTGCTGCTCCAATCAAAATTGCTACAGCAGAAGTTTCTCCAACTGAACCAGGAATGAATCCCATAAACGAATTGTACAAACTGTACATTCCGTCTGTTGAGAACATAGCTAAAATTGAATCATTGGCTGCATCACCAACAGGCTTACCAACTGTTTCTGCTAAATTACCTAGTGCTGTTGCACCAGAAAAACTATCTACAACTTGTTGTCCTTGGTCTACATCTGTACTTACCCAAACAGCATTCCCTGACATTTTTGTAGGGTATGCGAAGAATAAAAATGCTCTGGCTGTTAATGCCGGATTCAGGATATTCATCCCTGTTCCTCCAAAAACCTCTTTACCAATAACTACGGCAAATGCTGTTGCTACTGCTACCATCCAAAGCGGAACCTCAACTGGCATACACAAAGGAATCAACATCCCTGAAACCAAGAAACCTTCTTGAATAGGATGTTTGTTGATGGAACAGAAAATAAATTCAATTCCAAGTCCAACTCCATACGAGACCACAACAAGTGGCAATACTTTAATTAACCCGAAGATCACTTTGTCCATGAAACCTTCGTTCAACGCTGTAAACTCGCCCAAAGCAAGATAGTGCTGATGGCCCGTGTTCCAAATTCCAAAAAGAAGTGCCGGAAGTAAAGCGATAATTACCGTAAACATGGTACGCTTTAAATCAACAGCATCCCTTACATGAACACCTTTTTTAGTTACATGACCAGGAGTGAATAAAAAGGTATATGTTCCATCCCAAACCCAATATGCTAAAGGAAATTTAGCATCCTTATTGGGCTTCATTTTTTCCATTAATTGTTCAAGTGCTTTCACTATGCTGTACTTTTTTTATCCTACTTCTTTTTGCATTAAATCAAGGCTTTCTCTTACAATGTCTTGCAAAGGCATCTTAGATGTGCAAGAGAATTCTGCTAAGGCAAAGTCTTCTGGTGCTACTTCAAATACACCAAGACCTTCCATTTTCTCAATATCTTCAGTAATCATCGCTTTAATCAAATACTGAGGATAGATTTCCATAGGGAAAACATGCTCATATTGACCTGTAACTACAAGTGCACGAGGCTCTCCGTTTGTATTTGTATTTAAGTTGTATTGTTTACCTGGCATTAACCAGCTGAAGAATGTTCTACTGAAACTAAACTTGTTGAAGTTAGGAGCAATCCAACCTAAGAATTGAGGATCTTTCCCTTCAGGGATTACAGTAATGGTTGAATCGTAGAAACCAAGATAACCATCAGCTTGAATTTGCTCTCCGGTTAATACACTTCCTGATACTACACGAGTATCACCAGCTTTAAGGTTTCCTTCTAAAATGCTGCCTACTTCAGCACCTTGTAATGTCTTAAAGTATTTTGGTTTTTCAACCATGCTACCTGCCAGAGCAACAACTCTGCTAGCATCATATTGTCCTGTAGCGAAGAATTTACCAATTTGAGCAACTCCTTCAGGACTAACAACCCATACTTTTTCTCCTTTATTTACAGGATCTACGTGGTGAACCTGAACTCCTACATTACCCGATGGGTGTGGGCCATAAAATGTATTGATCTCAACATTTTTCGCTTTAAGAAAAACGTCTGAGGTCGTTTTAGAGGCATGTACATTTAAATGTACTTTACCATCTGTTAGCTTTGCTAATACGTCCAGACCATTTTGAAAATCTGCCTCACGGCCGTGAAGCACAAAGTCTTTATCGGCTGCTAACGGGTTTGTATCAAACGCAGAAACATGAATTGCTTTCGGAGTGTCTTCCGGGCGAGCTATCACATCATACGGACGTTGCTTTATAAATGGCCACAAACCATTATCGCACAACGTTTGAACAACCTCTTCTCTACTTCCTGTTTTAGGAGTAGCTTCGGCATACTTGATTTCCTGATCGGCTAAAATCTTAATCTCAAGAAGTTTTCGCTTCTCTCCTCGATTAATTTCAATCACCTCTCCGCTTACCGGAGAAGAAAATTTTACACGATCAGAATATTTATCAAAAAACAGAGGCGTTCCTGCTTTTACCTCATGACCGACTTTTACAAGAAGTTTTGGAGTAACATTGTGAAAATCTGTCGGCTTTACTACAAAGGTCTTAGAACTTACACTTGCAGATACTTTATCAGCAGTACCCACGAGATTAAGATCCGCACCCTTGCGAATTTTTACGGTCTTTGACATACCTTGATTAATTATTGATAATCCTCACTAAAGTGGCGCAAAAATAAAAATTCTTACTGGCGGTCAAATATATAGTTCTCGAGTAGATAAAATTAATTTTTCAGGGATTTTTTGAAGAGACAATGGTATTTTCGAAAAATAAAATTGAAATTCATTAGAATGGCATTAAAAAAGCGCTCAGCTACAATTAACTTCCTGTTTTTTATTTTTTGCACCATATGCTACAATAACATCATTGCTCAGGATGATTCTTACTTTGATGAAAATTACATCCGTTATGACAACCATGTTTATAACAAAGACATCTACACCGTACAGATTTATCGCTCTGGGTGGGAGAATTCATACCCGGTAATTGAACTTGACGGAACAAGTCAGCTTACGCTTAATTTTGACGACTTAAGCGGGGAATTAAAGAATTACGGCTACACCTTTATTCATTGCAATTCTAATTGGGAGCCATCCGGGTTAATGCCCATGGAATATATGAGCGGCATGTTAGAAAACTTTATTCTAGATTATAATTACTCCAGAACTCAACGTCAAAAGTATATTCATTATCAAGTAGAAGTTCCCAACTCAGACGTTCAGCTTACTAAGTCAGGAAATTATATCATTAAGGTCTATGACATTAACAATGAAAATGCTTTGGTGCTTACGCGTAAATTTTTTGTGGTTGATCAAAAAATCACCATCTCACCAGACATCAAACAAGCATCCAAAGTGGCAGACAGGTATTACAAACACGAAGTTGATTTTAGCATTTTCCAAACTGGATTAGAGATCATTAACCCTTACCAAAACCTTAAAGTTCAAATTGTCCAGAATCAAGATTGGAAACATCCTATCAAAGGCATTAACCCTACTTTTATTAAAGGAACCGAATACCTCTATGACTACTCGGAAGGAAATGTTTTTGACGGCATCAATGAATTTCGATTTTTTGACATTAGAACGTTTAGCTATTCTGCTCTGGAGACTGAAAGAGTTGACATATTACAAGACACTATTAATGTTTACTTGGATAAAGATGAAGCCAGAGGATATAAAGTATACTTAGATCAACAAGACATCAATGGGAAATACCTTATCCATACGGATGAGAACAATGCAGAAAGTGACATTGATGCTGACTATGCGCTTGTGCATTTATCACTCCCTTACCCTTACCCTGTAAAAAACGGAGATATCTACCTCTATGGAGAAATTAGCAATTGGAATTATGATCCGAAATACAAAATGAGATGGAATGAAAAAAAACGTCAATACGAAAACACATTATATGTAAAGCAAGGTTATTACAATTACTTATATGCTGTTTTTGAAGACGGAAAAGAACTTCCAAATTTTGCAACAATTGAGGGAACACACGCCCAAACACAAAACGATTACACCATTCTCGTTTACTATAAAGACCCTACAGACATCTACGAACAACTAATTGGTCTTCAAACGACTAGCTTCCCCTCAAGATAAATTCAATTACATTCATTTTATTCCTATTATTGTAATAATGAATATTGCAATAACAGATGGAATTAAAGTTTCGGTAGTATGGAGATACCGCCCGAATCACTCTTTTCCGTCAAAAGGCATGTTCATCTATTCTTATCATGTTATCATTGAGAACAATTCTCCTTCTACGGTTCAACTGTTAAGAAGGCATTGGTACATTACTGATAGTAATGGAACTGTTCGCGAAGTTGAAGGAGAAGGAGTTATCGGAGAGCAACCCATTATTCAGCCCGGAGAAATTCATGAGTACGAATCTGCCTGTGATCTAAGAACGGACATAGGTTCTATGAAGGGGACTTACCTAATGATGAAAATTCACGAAAAGAAAACGTTTGAGGTAACCATCCCTGAATTCATTCTTTCTGCTCCATTCAAAATGAATTAATCCCTTCGCATTTACCACCAACAATTTAAAACCTACCGTTCACGAATTCATGCAACTGTAGCTATAACACTTGATCTACTTTAGTACTGCTTAAGTAATTCACTTTATACCATTCTTGCTCCGGGAAATACATCTGATTGATTTCAAATGTATTTCCTTTTTTTATGCCTTCCTCGCACCTTATTATTCTCCAACATGAATTCCTACCTTTGTTCAAACAAGTATTAATCTTAAAAAAAGTAGCGAATGTCAAAAGGAGTATACAACGTACCTACCGCGACAAATGAACCCATAAACAGCTACGCACCGGGAACCCCCGAACGCGAAAGCTTACTTGCCAAATACAAAGAGCTTTTCAATAGTAATATTGAAATTGCAATGACCATTGACGGAAAAAAAGTAACGTCTGGTGATATTCACTCTTTAACACCGCCACACGATCACCAACATGTTATTGGCACTTATCATCGTGGTGGTAAAGAGCACGTTCAACAAGCCATTGATGCTGCTTTAGCAGCTAAAGAAAAATGGGAAAGCATGGCTTGGGAACACAGAGCTTCTATTTTCTTAAAAGCAGCAGATCTAATTGCAGGTCCTTATCGCGATAAAATAAATGCCGCAACAATGTTGGCACAATCTAAAAACGTTCATCAAACTGAAATTGACGCAGCTTGTGAACTGATCGATTTCTTGCGCTTCAATACCATGTACATGCAAGAAGTTTATCGCGAACAACCCAATTCATCAGAAGGTATCTGGAACCGTTTAGAGTACCGTCCGCTTGAAGGATTCATCTTCGCTATTACTCCATTTAACTTTACAGCAATTGCAGGAAACCTTCCTTCAGCCCCAGCATTAATGGGAAATACTGTTGTTTGGAAACCAGCTGATAGCCAAATTTATTCTGCTGCCGTAGTAATGGAAGTTTTCGAAGCTGCTGGGTTACCAGCTGGTGTTATCAACCTTGTTTTTGCTGATGGCCCTGAAGCCGGAGATGTAGTATTTAATCACCCTGAGTTCTCTGGTTTACATTTTACAGGTTCTACAGGAGTTTTCAAACACCTCTGGAAAACAATTGGTGCCAACATCGATACTTACAAATCTTATCCTCGCATTGTTGGAGAAACCGGAGGTAAAGATTTCATTATGGTTCATAACAGTGCTAACACTGGTGAAGTTGCAGCTGCAATAGCTAGAGGAGCATTCGAATTCCAAGGACAAAAATGTTCTGCTGCGTCAAGAGCTTACATTCCTCAATCGCTTTGGGATGACATCAAAGAACAAACGTTAGAACAAGTTTCTACATTCAAAATGGGTTCTCCAGAAGATCCTTCAAACTTTGTTAATGCAGTAATTGATGAAAAAGCATTTGACAAAATTGCCGGATACATTGACTACATTAATGCTGCTGATGATGCAGAAGTGTTAATTGGAGGAAAATACGATAAGTCAAAAGGCTACTTCATCGAACCAACGATCGTATTAACCAGCAATCCTCAGTTTAAAACCATCGAAGAAGAAATCTTCGGGCCTGTAATTACAATTTATGTTTATGAGGATGATGCTTATGAAGCTACACTAAAATTAGTAGACAGTACATCTCCTTATGCTTTAACAGGTTCAATTTTTGGAATCGATCGTTATGCTGTTGAGCTAGCAACAACCAAATTGAGACATGCTGCCGGCAATTTCTACATTAACGACAAACCAACCGGAGCTGTTGTTGGCCAACAACCTTTTGGAGGAGCCAGAGGTTCTGGAACCAATGATAAAGCAGGTTCTAAATTAAACTTGTTGCGTTGGGTTTCGCCACGAAACATTAAGGAAACTTTTGTTCCGCCAGTTAATTACAAGTACCCTTACTTAGGTTAAGTAATTTATCCAACCAGATATGACAAAACCCTTGTTGAAAACAATCAGCAAGGGTTTTTCTATTCTTAAAGAAGCGTTTTACTTTTGATTTATGGCTTTGAAGTGGAAGAATTATAAAATCCCTCGAATACTGAAGAACAAATACGTGCTTACTAGCATCATTTTTGTTCTTTGGATGCTCTTATTTGACCAAAACGACATCATCAGCCAGCTTCAACTCCGTTACGAAATTCACCAACTGGAACAACAAAAGGCTTTTTATATCGAACAAATCAAGGAAACGCAAGCTGACTTAGACGATTTGTTAACTGACAAACAACAACTAGAAAAGTTTGCCAGAGAAAAATACCTCATGAAAAAACCAGATGAGGAAATTTTTGTCATTGTACCTGAAAAATAAGCTGTTTTAGCCCATTTTCTCTGCATTTATAGCACCTTCATCTATTGTGAATTAATATCTTAGCGCAGTTAAAACTGTAGACATGGATAACTCACTGATGACAGATTTTAAGCCTGTTTCATTTGACGAATGGCTGGCTAAAATCGAAAAAGACTTAAAAGGGAAAACGCTCGAAAATCTCGAGAAACCCAATTTTGAAGGAATCGTTGTTCACCCGGTTTACAATCGTGAGAAAACCAATCTCACAACCGGAACTCCCGGAAAAGCTCCTTACTCAAGAGGTGCAAAACCGGAAAACAATGAATGGACAATCAATCAAGATTTTCAGGTAAAAGAAGACAATGCTAAAACGATCAACACATTATTGCTAAAGCAATTGATGGATGGTGTTAACGGAGTTACTCTATCTGGAAATGTTGAAGGAAATTTAGCTACGCTTTTTAATGAAATTGGACTTCCTCACATCGAAACCTTTATTCGTCCGGAAGCAGCTTCAAAAGCATTGATTGAAGAATTTATTACAACCTGTGAAAAAGCTGACTTTGATGTAAAAACCGTTAAAGGTGCTATTGAATGTGATCCTTTTGGATTGGCACTTTCTACAGGCTATTTCGATGAAGGCGAAATGGAAGCTACGCTTGAAAGCGCATTACACTCCGCAAAATTTGCTCCGGCTATGCGTTCTGTTCTTATCAATGGCTATCAGTTGCATATGGCTGGTGCTACAACTGTTCAGGAATTAGGTATTGCTCTAGCTGAAGGACATGAGTATTTGGTGGCTTTAATGGAAAAAGGACTTTCTGTTGATGCAGCAGCAGCCCGACTTCAATTTGAATTTTCTACCGGAACACAATACTTCTTTGAAATTGCCAAACTGAAAGCTTTCAGAATGCTTTGGAGCAGAATTATTGAAGAATACCTACCCGAGCACGATTGTTCACATACAACATATGTACACGCCAGAACTTCTGAATGGTTTCATACAGTGTACGATGCACACAACAACATGNTGAGAGACACATCGGCTGCTATGGCAGCTGCTATTGCCGGGGCAGATGCGATTACAGTAACTCCTTTCGACTCTGCTTATCAAGATGAAACTTCATTCAGTAACAGAATGGCTAAAAANATCCAGTTGATTCTGAAAGACGAATCCGGATTAGGAAAAATCATTGATGCTTCTGCCGGATCTTATTACATTGAAGATTTGATTGATCAATACCTTGAAAAAGGTTGGGATATTTTCACCTCAATCGAAAAATCNGGAGGTTACAAAAAAGCAATTCTTGCCGNAGACATTCAGAAAATGGTTACTGAAAGTGCAACAAAAAAAGCTGAATGGGTAAAGGAAAGCAAAATGGTNATGATTGGTGTGAATAAATACCCCAATCAGGAAGAAACAGCAAAANACAAAGTGAAAAAGACCNTGGGTGCTTCTGCTCCTTCCAAGCAAAACATAGAACCATTGGTTGCTACTCGTGCAGCATCTGAATTAGAATTGAACCGAATTAATCAGGAGAAATAACCTTCGTTATGAGAAAAGATTTTTCAAACATAGAACTCAAAGACCTTAAAGGTCAAGCGGAGAAAAAGGCCGATTCGATTGTTTGGTCTACTCCAGAAAAAATTGACCTCGCTTCTTACTATACCCAAGAAGAAAATGAGCAATTAGNGCATATCGGCTACGTTGCCGGATTACCTCCTTTTTTAAGAGGNCCTTATTCTACCATGTATGCTTCTCGNCCGTGGACGATTAGACAATATGCCGGCTTTTCAACAGCCGAAGAATCAAACGCATTTTACCGTAGAAATCTTGCTGCAGGTCAAAAAGGACTTTCTGTTGCTTTTGACTTGGCTACACACAGAGGTTATGATTCAGATCACCCACGTGTAGTTGGTGATGTTGGTAAAGCAGGAGTTGCTATCGATTCAGTAGAAGACATGAAAATTTTATTTGACCAAATTCCTTTGGATCAAATGTCTGTGTCGATGACCATGAATGGAGCCGTTATTCCTGTAATGGCTTTTTACATTGTAGCAGCTGAAGAACAAGGCGTAAAACCAGAACAACTTTCGGGAACCATTCAAAACGACATNCTGAAAGAATTCATGGTAAGAAATACCTACATCTACCCACCTCAGGCATCAATGCGNATCATTTCGGANATATTCGAATACACTTCGCAAAANATGCCTCGCTTTAACTCTATCTCTATTTCTGGCTACCACATGCAAGAAGCTGGAGCTACAGCTGATATTGAGTTAGCATATACATTGGCCGATGGTGTTGANTACATCCGTGCCGGAATAAAAGCCGGATTAGCTATTGATGATTTTGCACCTCGACTTTCTTTCTTCTGGGCGATTGGNATGAACCATTTTATGGAAATTGCGAAGATGCGTGCCGGAAGAATGTTGTGGTCTAAACTGGTAAAACAGTTTGAACCGAAAAGTGAAAAATCAATGGCACTGCGTACNCACTGTCAAACATCAGGATGGAGTTTAACAGAACAAGANCCTTTNAACAATGTGGCTCGTACGTGTATNGAAGCGATGGCNGCTGCATTTGGCGGAACACAGTCGTTACACACCAANGCATTGGATGAAGCCATTGCACTTCCTACAGACTTTAGTGCGCGTATTGCACGTAACACACAACTTTATCTTCAAGAAGAAACAGGCATTACTCAAACTGTTGACCCTTGGGGAGGCTCTTATTATGTAGAGCACCTTACCAATGAATTGATGGAACGCGCCTGGGAANTGATTGAGGAAGTTGAAGAGTTGGGAGGAATGGCAAAAGCTATTGAAACCGGTTTACCTAAAATGCGCATTGAAGAAGCTGCTGCTCGNAAACAAGCGAGAATTGACAGTGGAAAAGACNTTATTGTTGGTGTAAACCGTTANCAAACNGAAGAAAACGATCCNATNGAAATNCTTGAGGTCGACAACACCAAAGTGCGTAAAAGTCAGATTGAGCGTATCAATAAAATGAAAGCTGATCGCAATGAAGAAGCTTGTCAAAAAACATTAGCTGCACTTGAAAAAGCAGCTGAATCAGGAGAAGGCAACTTACTTGCTTTAGCTGTCGATGCNGCAAGAGAACGCGCTACATTGGGTGAAATTTCAATGGCCATGGAAAAAAGCTTTGGTCGTTATAAAGCAACTATTCGCTCCATTTCTGGAGTTTATTCTAGCGAAGCCATGCAAGACGATGATTTTTCAAAAGCCAAAGAANTGGCCGATCAGTTTGCTACAATNGANGGTAGACGTCCTCGTATNATGATTGCCAAAATGGGGCAAGACGGACACGATCGTGGAGCCAAAGTAATTGCTACTTCTTTTGCCGATATTGGGTTTGATGTTGACATTGGACCTTTGTTCCAAACACCAGAAGAAGCTGCTCGTCAGGCAGTAGAAAACGATGTTCACATTCTTGGTGTTTCTTCATTGGCNGCAGGGCACAAAACTTTGGTTCCGCAGGTTATGGAAGAATTGGCCAAANTGGGCAGAGAAGATATTATGGTGATTGTTGGTGGAGTTATACCTCANCAAGATTATCCGTTTTTAGAAGAACAAGGCGTTGCCGGAATTTTTGGACCGGGAACAAAGATTACAAAAGCCGCTCAGAATATTCTTAATATTCTGATTGAAGCTTACAGCAAAGAAGCATGACCGAATTTATTGAGCTTTTAAAAGCCTATGAAAATTATGTATTTGCGTTAGGTGTTATTATTGCTGCGCTAATACTCAACAAATCCATTCGTTTTTTACTCAATAACTTTTTTAATGATTCTTCGAAAGAATTAAAAGTTGATCGAACGAGATATGCATTCTTTAAGAATGCAGTCTCGCTCATCATTTTTACTACTGCTACAGCAATAGTAATTTACAGCATTCCTGCTCTTCACAGCTTAAGCCTTACCATATTTGCAAGTGCTGGTATTTTTGCTGCCATTCTAGGTTTTGCATCGCAACAAGCATTTTCAAATATTATCAGTGGTATTTTCATTGTTATTTTCAAACCATTTCGAGTAGGCGATTGGATTCATGTTGCTGACAAATACACAGGTATTGTTGAAGATATTACCCTTCGCCATGTTGTTATCACCAACTTTCAAAACAAACGCATCATTATTCCAAACTCCATCATTAGCTCAGAAACCATCATCAATGCACACATTGAAGACAATAGGGTTTGTGAGTTTTGTGAATATGGAATCAGTTACGATAGCGATATGGATAAAGCAATGGCTATCATTACCGAAGAATGTGAAAAACATCCTGATATTATAGACGGGCGTTCTGAAGAAGAAAAACTAAACGGAGAACCAAAAGTTCGAATTCGTGTTGTAAGATGGGAAGACTCAAGTGTAATCCTCCGTGCTTATATTTGGGCCAAAGATCCTATTGAAGGTGTATTAATGCATTATGACCTGAACTATTCTATTAAGAAAAGGTTTGACAACGATCCTTCAATTGACATTCCGTTTCCTCACCGTACGGTATACTTCAAGAATCAACCCGAAAGAACATGAGTCAAAGACCTAATTACAGAAAGAAAATCGGTAAAGCTCCCGGTTCTCTTATTTATACAGGGAATGAGAAATCGCGTAGGGTCGGCTGTAGTTTAACAGCATACAACAAAGACTTTTTAGAAGAGCGAGAAATCGAAGATTATTCATCATTAATTGATGAAGTAAAAGATGGACAAGTCAATTGGATTGATTTAGATGGAATTCATGATGTTTCTATTATTCAATCTGTTGGAGAGCAATTTGACATTCACCCTCTTGTTCTTGAAGACATTTTAAGTACTGAGAACCGTCCAAAGATTGACGAGTTTGAGGATTATCTTTTCTTCACTGCAACGATGTTGAGCATAACTCCTGATAAAAAACTCAATCAAGAACAAATTAGTCTTATCCTAGGAAAGAACTATGTACTCTCTTTTCAAGAAGAACCAGGAGATGTATTTACGTCCGTTAGAACCCGTATTCGTGGAGCTTTGGGAAGAATACGAAATTCTCACACAGACTATTTAGTGTACATTTTATTGGACGCTATTGTTGATCATTACTATTTTATAGAAGAACGCATCCAAGCAGAAATTGATGCCATTGAAACTTCTATTTACGAGCAGACTTATGAAGACAAGGCCTTTATGCAAAGAATGCAGGCCTTGAGAAAAGAAATTGTGGTATTAAGGAAAGCGGTTAATCCACTTCGAGAATCTGTCTTGAACCTCAAAAAAGGAACTTCAGATTTGGTGACCGAGCCGACAGTTAAATTCCTTGGTGACCTTATGGATCACATCCAACACATTCATGATTCTACGGAGTTATTTCGTGAAAACACCAATGGTATTATCGACCTGTACCACAGTTTTCAAAGCAGTAGGTTGAACGAAGTAATGAAAGTTCTGACGGTGATTTCTACCATTTTTATTCCCTTGGGTTTCCTTGCCGGGCTGTACGGAATGAATTTTTCATACATGCCAGAGCTACAGTTTCATTACAGTTACTTTATTTTGCTGAGTATTATGCTCGCATTGGTTGTGGGCATGGTTTACTATTTCAGAAGAAAAGGTTGGATCTAAAATTTAGCAGTTATGTTTGATATGATGGGAAAGATTTCTGAAGCCAAGAAAAAGGTCGAAGAAACAAAGGAACGTTTGAATTCTGTTTACGTAACAGGAGAGTCTGGCAATGGAAAAATCAAAATTGTTGCCACTGCAAACCGTGAAGTGAAAGAAGTAAATATAGACGAAACGCTAATGCAGGGGGATAAAGAAGAATTAGAAGACCTTATGATATTAGCCATTAATAAAGCTATAGAAAACGCTACTAATGTTCAGGAAGCAGAATTAGCTGCTGCCGCAAAAGATGTGATGCCTAACATTCCTGGTCTTGGAAGTTTAGGTAAAATGTTTGGCTAATTATTTCGAACAATCTTCTACTCTAATTTTAAAGTCGTAGCTATTTACCGGATTGTAGCTGTTTACAAAATCATACTCTGAGTCATACACACTCAGAGTATATTCCACATCTCTTGAAGGTTCTATGACTATTTCTGAACAATTATCACAATCTTGGTCAGGAGTCCACACGTAATGACGTTCACTTTGGAAACGGATTCCTATTGTTACTTCTTCGCTCTTGCATATTGTTAAAGCTGTTGTTCCGCAAGTTCCTGATGTGTATTCAGTAATCCCCAACTTATTCGCTACGCACTCATTGGCGTAGGTAATGCCATTACAACCACAAACAGGTTCATACTCAAGGTAGCAATCAATAGAATCAACAACTTGTTCCATACAGGATGAATCCATCTCACAAGCCCCTTTCGTCCATGATGTAACACCATAATTGTAGCGCGCTTCACAAGCATTGGTATAGGTAACACCATCACATCCGCAAACCGGCTGATCAAGAACAGTACAGTTCACTTCTTTATTCTTACTGGATTCTTCTATGCAGGAAGGAACATCTGCAAGGTCATTATTTGACATATCATCTTTCTCGCACGAAGAGATAAGACTCAGCAAAACCACGCATAAAATCGCGATGATAACACTTACAAAAAACTTCTTAACCCTGCTTTTGTCTGCATGTTTTGACTCAGGATCAATCATAAAAAATTTCATTTCTGTCTCTTTTAAGATACGTGGAAGCAGAAAATGGTTGCATGAATGTGTTGAAAAATACTAAAACTGATAAGCTATTCCTGTATTTAAACCAAAAGTATTGTAACTCCCATCAAGAAAAGANTCTTCTTTAACCAATACCCCTTGCCTAAAAAGTGGCTCTATNCGAATCCTGAAATTCGAGATTATTTCATAATCAATTCCAGCTCCAAACAATACGTTAAGGCTTGTTGGCTCAAATCCTGTGCTCTGATTAGTGCGTTGAGAAACCTCATTGTATTGCTCTGAGCTTGAGCGAGCCACTAANCTGGAAGTTAAATTGGTAGAAAGTCCGCTTGAGATAAAATATTGCAATTTATTTTTCCCAAAACCATATCGGAAAAGGAAAGGAACCTCTATGCTCTGTAAATTAAAATTAGTAGAAAGTGTGTCTTTTGAATAATTTGTTGAGATNACATCTTCTTCAACCAAAACTGTAGTGTAACCATCTCCTGTTCTGGAAGGTACCGGCATTATGGTTGTTTTGGTAGAAGATACTTGCTGTTCAACATTATAAGCAGCCAANAACTCGCCCGACCAATCAGAATAATTTACTCCGGTTTGAAATTCTAACCGATCAGAGATTTTATATCCCACCTGCATTGCTGCAGAGTAAGCNCTGCTAACAGTTGTTCCTAATGTGTTGTANTCATTTACAACAAAAGCCACATTATCGCTATTAGAGTTGGTGTAAACNGNAGAGAAATTGTTAACCAAACTTGAATTGGCTACTTCAGGAGATAGCATACCTCCTGCGAACCACTTTTCAGAATCATCGCTTCCTGACGAAGTATAGTATTTGACTTCATTTTCATTGTAATCAGCTTCTGCTACATACACTAGCTCATATTCTGTCTGCAATTCATTAGCCTTTACAACAGAGACTGCTACCAACATTTCTGATTGCATTACAACGGGAGTAGCAACCACATGAGATCCTTTTGTATTACCAAATGCTTTTGATTCTTCGCCAGACTTGACCTTACGATAAACTGAAGAATTATTTAGAACCTGCTCTTCCCCTCTTTCAGATGCCAGAACCAGTTGCTCATCTTGAGTTGAGTTTTCAACATTAGATGAAAGTGTTGAATTCTCTGCCAATAACAGCTCATCAGTAGTTTCAGAATCGAAATCAGTATCTAGAAATGCTAAATGATCTCTTTGATTTGAAAGTACATTCCGAAGTCCACGAGAGGTAATTCCACGTTCTGTCTTTACTTTATTGATGCTATCTTCTTCTGCATTAGCAATTAATTCATCTCCATTGTCTACAATGTTGTAGACCAACGAAATCAAAATGAGTAAAGATGCTGCTATACGTAGATGCCATATATACAACAAACGTTGATTGCCGGAATCATCAGCTAGCTGCTTTTCTACCCTATCCCAAACATTAGGATCAGGCTCTGTTCTCAGCTCATCAAAGGCATCTTTAAAATGCTTATCAAATATGTCATCCTGCGAATTGCTCACTCAAATAGGATTCAACGTGTTGATTAATCTTTTCAATTTTGGCTCTCAGTAAACTTCTTGCTCTCGAAAGCTGAGATTTTGAAGTCCCTTGCGATATGTTCAAATGGTTAGCAATTTCTTCATGTGTAAAACCTTCTATAGCATACATGATGAAAACTATCCGATAACCATCCGGCAATTCGCTTACCATTTGTATCAAATCTTTATAGTCTAAATTTTCAAAGGAGATGGTTGCTTGAGGAACCGTTAAATCAATTACATCTTCAATTGGAAGTTGCTGATTTAACTTTTTATTCTTGTCAAGCTGGCGAAGTGCAACATTAATAAAAATGGTTTTCATCCAGCCTTCAAAAGAACCTTTTCTGTTATATGTATCTATCTTTTTAAAGGTTCTAATAAATCCTTCTTGCAAAACATCTTCGGCCTCCATTTTATTTTTCATGTACCGAAGACAAATTGCATACATCTTAGCAGCAAAAAGCTTATACAATTGTTTTTGAGCACGAGAATTTCCAGCACAGCAGCGCTGTATAATCTGATCAAGCTCCTTTTTATAAATCAATTGCATCGTTAGCGCTAAGTTTTATCTAGTAGGTGAATTAGCTAACAAGAATGTAATATAATCCAATTTGCGAAATTACCTATTTACCNCAGAAGGATTTTACGCCTACATTAAATTACAGTCAAATTCATCCAACTGCAATTTAATGCATTCCGGTTCTGAAAATTAACATTTTTATTCATTGCAGAATTCAACTATGNGTGTTACTTTTACAAAGCTTTTCTTTTGGTATCCCATTTTTAAGTAACTTTAATATGTTTTTCAGGCAACTTATCAATTANCAGCCTTAAAAACTGTTTATTTTTCAAAATAATCCGGATACTGATTATGTTTAACACCGTAGACATTATTGAAGAGTTGTCAAAAGAAAGACAACGCATTGAAGCCAATGAAGACTCTTTTCTGAATTCGGCCATGAATCTCTTAAATGAGTCTTACTATCAGGAAGCAGAGATTATTTCTCGACTTTCGGGAAGAAATTCAACAGATCAATATCATTTAACTCCTGAGCAGTTTNATTTACTNGATTACGGTCTAATGTTCAAAGAGGATGTGGTTCAGTCGATCTGCACAAAATACAGGTTACGCTTTCTAGATTCTACGTTGTTTATTGGAACAATTCCACATGANGCTACATTAAAAATCAAGCATGTTGAANCTCAATTAGGGCAGAAATTCAAATCTTTTAAAGTTTTAGCCCCAGAGTCTCGTTTTAAATTAGCCGACAGTACAGAAGATCCTATTCTTTTTGCAAGCTTGGGAAACGACACTTATTACATGATTCACAAATGGGGCGATGAAATGAGTTGGTACAGAAATGCCATTCATTTCCCATTCAGAAATATAACAACATTGGCTTTTTCTTGTGTAGCAATTGCCATGCTAATCAATGTTTTTATCCCTATTGATTTCTTTAATCCACTGGGAGCCAAATCTGTAATTCATGCAATGGTTATGAAAGCATTTTTTGGTTTTATGTTATCGGGCTTTTTCTTTACAACAGCACTTATCTTTGGCATATTAACATCTAAAGAATTTAGCCAAGATGCTTGGAACAGTAAATATTTCAACTAAACTTTTTTTTCANCGATTAATAGCAGTGGTGGGACTCTCATCTCTGCTTTTTTTATGCGCCTGCCAATCGTCATCACGTCTAGACTGCGACTATTACCCNCAAGAATTTGTTCGCATGAAAATTGTAAAAATTGAGTCTGTAAATACTAGTCCGGACGAATATGATGTTTGGCTTGAATTTGATCAGTCTTTATTGGGAAAAGAACTGCAGAACCTAAGAACTTTAAGAGAAGATAAAATCACTCAAGAATACCTAAAGCTTAACAAGCTTAAAGAGGGTGCTNTNATCTCTGGTTACGTATCTGAACTTAAAGACGGAAATTGTGAGCCTTACATCTTAAGCTTTAATCAACAATTCAAGCTCCCTTAACCCAATTCCGATTTATACATTTGGGGTATGAAAGAAGACCTATCCGNATCCAATAAAAAATTTGTTTTCAAACGACCTCAACCTCTATCTGTTGATCAATACGTAGAAGGNATACTCAATGGAAATAGGACCATTTTAAGTAAAGCCATTACGTTGGTNGAAAGTTCTCGTGAAGATCATCATGAACTAGCGCAACAGATTATTGAGAAATGTATTCCTCATTCAGGTAACTCTATTAGAATAGGAATTACCGGGGTACCCGGAGTAGGTAAAAGCACCTTTATAGAGGCTTTTGGGTATCACTTAATTGAAGAAGGTCATAATGTTTGTGTGTTAGCCATTGACCCCAGTTCACAACGCTCAAAGGGAAGTATTCTAGGTGATAAAACCCGGATGGAAAAACTTAGTACACAAAAAAATGCTTTTATCCGCCCTTCACCTTCGGCTGGAGCTCTTGGGGGAGTTGCCAATGCCACAAGAGAATCTATCTTACTTTGTGAGGCTGCAGGTTTTGACACTATTATTGTTGAAACAGTTGGAGTTGGTCAATCTGAAATAACAGTTCACGGTATGGTGGACTTTTTTCTTTTGTTAATGCTGGCCGGAGCAGGAGATGAATTACAAGGAATTAAGCGTGGAATTATGGAAATGGCAGATGCTATTGCCATTAACAAAGCAGACGGAGACAATTTAAGCGCTTCCAAACTGGCCAGAAGAGAATACCTGAATGCTCTTCACCTTTTCCCTCCTACCAAAACAGGCTGGACTCCTAGGGTCGAAACTTGCTCTGCAATTCAAGCTGAAGGAATTCAAAAAATATGGGAACTGATTCAAGAGCACAAAAGGCTATTGTCTGGGAAAGGGTTTTTCGAGCAAAACAGAAAAGAACAAGCTAAAAGCTGGATGCATGAAAACATTGCTGAATTGCTAAAAGCAGATTTCTTTCACAATGCTAAAGTTTCCAGCAAACTTCCGTCTGTAGAGAAAAGAGTGCTTAACGGAGAAATGAACGCCTACCTTGCCGCTAAAGAATTATTGGACATCTACAAATCAAAACATTGATCTGAACTCTTTTTTAATTCCGTCTTTAGCTATTTCCGTAGGAAAAACATCTAGCTGAGCTATAATTCCTAAAATGGTTTTGGTTAAATCCAAAGATGTAGCTTCTTTATCTTGCTTACTAGCAGCTATATTGATTAACCTTACAGCCTCTTCCTTTGCTTGTTTCACTAACTTCCACGCTGATGGAGATACGTACAATTGTTGTGTGATGTTGTGATCGTATTCTTCTCGAATTATTCTCAGCATTTCGCGCTGATGAGCTACAGCATTCAAACCTTTTTTCTGTGTGCGCATGGCTAGATTATCAGGACTAATTCTCTCTAAGAAAAGAATCAATCGTTCATAAGCCTGCATTTTCATAGGAGATGCGTTCTGAACAGCTTTCTGACGAAGCTCAATGGTCTTCCGTTTGTGTTCAGCCTCAAAATATTGCTTTAACATAAAGTAAACCGTAGCAAATACTATCCCGGCAGGAATGGTAATTTTCAATAACTCTAATACGAAATCCATTGCTTTATTTTATTGGAAGGCCAAATATCGAAAAAATAAACATCTGACCATGAACAGCAGTGGCTGAAAACCCTTTTCAAATTCAACTTTTAATTAGATTTGCAGCCTATTTAATGACTAAATGATGAACAACCTCTCAGACAGGATTAGCAATCTTGCAGAATCTCAAACAATTGCGATGGCTCAGAAGAGTCGCGAGATGAAAGAAAAGGGCATTGACGTAATTAGCCTAAGCTTGGGGGAACCCGATTTTGACACCCCAGATTTCATTAAAGAAGCCGCTAAAAAAGCGATCGATGATAATTACACACACTACCCTCCTGTTCCAGGTTATTTAGAACTCAGAAAGGCTATTGCGCAAAAACTTAAGCGTGACAACAACCTAGAATATGGTCCTGAAAACATTGTGGTTTCAACAGGTGCCAAACAATCATTAATGAATGTTGTATTGAGCATGGTTAACCCTGGTGATGAAGTAATTCTTCCAGCACCTTACTGGGTCAGCTACAAAGCTATGGTTGAATTAGCTGAAGGAGTTCCTGTTGTAATACCAACGTCTGTAGATGCAGATTTTAAAATCTCTGCTGACGATTTAAAGAAATACATCAAACGCAAAACCAAACTGATCATTTTCAGCTCTCCTTGCAACCCTAGTGGTAGTGTATACAGCAAAGAAGAGTTGAAACAAATTGCTGATGTTATCAAAGCAAAAGATGATTTGTTTGTGATTTCAGATGAAATTTATGAGTTGATCAACTTTAGTGGACAACACGAGTCTTTGGCTCAATTTGAAGCCATCAAAGATCAAGTTATTACTGTTAATGGTGTTTCGAAAGGCTTTAGTATGACGGGTTGGAGAATTGGCTACATTGCAGCTCCAGAATGGATTGCAAAAGCTTGTACAAAAATCCAGGGACAGTTTACATCCGGAGCATCAACCATTGCACAAATGGCTGCTAAAGCTGCTGTAGAAGCAGATCCTTCTGTAGTAGTTCCTATGAAAGAGAAATTCAAAGAGCGCAGAGACTTAATGCTGTCTCTACTCTATGAGATACCTAATTTTCAAACGCACGTTCCGGAAGGAGCTTTTTACTTGTTCCCGAACGTATCTCGTTATTTTGGAAAAGCATATGGCGAGTATGAGATTGAAAATGATACAGACCTTTGTTTCTATTTGTTGCAAGAAGCTAACGTTGCTGTTGTTCCTGGCTCTGCTTTTGGTAGTCCAGAATGCTTGAGAATATCATACGCTACTAGCGAAGATATTTTACGAGAAGCAATGAATAGAATAAAGACAGCATTAGACAAACTAGCATAACATTGGATCAAAACGTCATCAACAGAGCCTTCGAAGCATTTAGTTCGCTAAATGTATTGATCATAGGAGATGTAATGATTGATGCGTATTACTGGGGCTCGGTAGATCGAATATCACCAGAAGCACCTGTACCAATTGTTGCTGTTGCTAAAAATGAAAATAGGCTCGGTGGAGCTGCAAACGTTGCTCTCAATGCTCAAGCATTGGGAGCTAACGCTATACTTTGTGCCGTTATTGGAACAGACAACAACGGAGATTTGATGAAACGCCTAATCGCAAAAGAAAACTTATCGCACGAAGGTATTCTCCAAAGCTCACACCGTACAACAACTGTTAAAACCCGTATTATCAGCCAGCATCAACACATGCTGAGGGTTGATCAGGAAGAAGCAAGCCCGCTTAACAACGAACTTACTCAAGCGCTTTATCATCGTATTGCTGAAATTATTGAGCAAAAGAAAATTGATGTCATCATTTTCGAAGATTATGACAAAGGCGTAATTACTCCCGGGTTAATTGAACAAGTTGTTAAGCTCGCCAAGGAAAAAGAAATTCCAACAACAGTAGACCCAAAGAAGCGTAATTTTATGGATTACCATGGGGTTACATTGTTTAAACCCAACCTAAAAGAACTTCGTGAAGGTCTAAACTTAACCATCAAAAAAGGGGATTTAACAGATTTAACCGAAGCTGTGAAGTTGTTGCGTTCTAAAATGCACATTGAAACGGCATTGATCACGCTTTCAGAATATGGAGTATACATTGATGCCTCTGAAACGCAAAAAATGATTCCTGCACATATTCGAGATATTTCAGATGTTTCAGGTGCAGGAGATACAGTAATTGCTACCGCATCAATGTGTTTAGCTTTGGGGCTAGATTTAGAATTTAGCGCTAAATTAGCCAATCTGGCTGGCGGTTTGGTTTGCGAAAAAGTTGGAGTAGTTCCAATCAACAAAGAGCAGCTTAGAAGTGAAGCGCTGAGACTCAGCAAATAACATGAGCATTCGAGAACAACGTGAACGAATTAATTTATGGCTATACGACAGTAAGAAACGTGTACTAAGCACATTACGCATTGTCAGTTTCTTTGTCTCTTTTGCTGCCGTAGCAACAATTATCTATCGCCACGGATTTCCTGTTACTGATAATGAAGAACACCAACTGTTTGTTATCATTCAAGCTTCGTTTGCGTTTTATATCCTTCACTATTTTATCAAGTTTATTTACGATTTCAAACCATTGGATTTCTTGCGAAGGAACTGGTTTGAAGGATTACTTATGTTGTTTCTAATCATTGAAGCAGCGAGCTATCATTTATTTGACACTATTCTTATTTCCAATGCCATTTCTAAACTTGGTTTTAAGAGTTTTGGAAGGTTCACCAACTTATTTTTACAGCTGTATTTATTGGTTGCAGTAGGAATCGACCTTGGCAAGCAGGCGGTTAGAAAACCTAAGTTTAAAATTCATCCTTCCAATATTTTCATCATCACATTTGTGGTCATCATCCTCTTAGGAACTTTTTTATTGATGTTACCTGAGATGTCTATCCAAGAAGGATCTATGAATTTTCTGGATGCTATTTTCACAAGCACAAGCGCTACTTGTGTTACCGGATTAATTGTAGTAGACACTTCTGCTTTTTTCACATTTAAAGGACAATTCATCATCATGATGTTGATGAAACTTGGAGGGTTAAACATTATTGCTTTCGGAGCTTCACTAAACATTTTTGCCAAGTTAGGATTGGGGATGCGTCACCATTCAATTGTTGAAGATTTTATGTTCAACGAAAGTGTCTTTAGTTCAAGAGGTTTATTGGTTAAGATCATTACCGGGAGTATTATTATTGAGCTTGTTGGGGCACTCATGCTATTTTTACTTGTACAAGGCAGTTACCCTACAGGAAACAATGGTGATGCTTTTTTCTTTTCTATCTTCCACTCTATTTCTGCGTTTAACAATGCTGGCTTTTCGATTCTTGAAGATGGTATGTGCGGTGAATATGGAAAACACCTTTTCTTGGTTCACTTTGTACTCTCAGCTATGATTTTTGTCGGTGCTTTAGGATTCGATTCTTTCTTTGACCTGTTTGGTGTTTCTAAGTTACGCGAGCGCTTAAATTCTCCATGGAAACGTCCAAAATTAGGATCCTTATTAAACCTTTACACTACTGTAATTCTGGTAATTGTAAGTGCTTTGTTATTCCTCATTTTTGAATGGGACAATACCATGAAAGGCTACCGTTATGTGGACAAAGTCATTACCTCTTTGTTCCAAGTTATCTCTATGAGAACTGCCGGTTTTAGCTCAGTAGATTTTCACGATGTAACACTTCCCATGATTATTGCCACACTGTTCTTTATGTTCATCGGGGGAGCTTCAAGCTCAACTGCCGGTGGGATAAAAACATCAACATTTGCTATCCTAGCACTTTCAGCATACAGCACTATTCGGGGAAAGAAGAACATTGAAGTTTTTAACCGTACTATTTCAAAAGATTTACTCTTTAGAGCGTTTGCTACATTTTTATTTGCGATCTCAGCGGTTCTGGTCGGAATTTTTGTTCTTTCCATTACTGAAGGAGATATTTTAGCTCAGGCAGATAGAAGTTTTACTGATTTGGTTTTTGAAGTCGTATCAGCGTTTTCTACCGTAGGAATGTCTACCGGAATAACCTCGTCACTTTCGGTTGCCGGTAAAATCACCATTATCATCTCTATGTTTGTGGGTAGAATTGGAACATTAACCATTGCTTTTGCGTTATCGAAAAACATTAAGTCAACCAATTATAAATATCCTGAAGAGCACATGCTCGTTGGATAATTTTATTTCCGAATGAAAAAAGAAGTCGTAACACCCTATAATAAAGAATCATCTAAAAAAGAACAGGTTGCCGAAATGTTCAACAACATTGCCGGTAATTATGATTTTCTGAATCACTTTCTTTCAATGGGAATCGATATTCTCTGGAGAAAAAAGGCCATTCGGATTTTAGGAAAAGACAACCCACAACACATTGTAGACATTGCTACCGGAACCGGTGACTTTGCATTGGAAGCACTTTCTATTGCTCCTCAAAAAATTACAGGAATTGACATTTCTGAAAAGATGCTGGAAGTTGGGCGTGAAAAAATGAAAAAAAAGAAGGTAGATCATATCGTTGAAATGAAACTAGGCGATTCTGAAAACCTTCCTCTAGCATCTGATTCTGTTGATGCAGTTACAGTGAGTTTTGGAGTGCGAAACTTTGAAAACCTTGAGAAAGGATTGGCAGAAATGCATCGTATTTTAAAACCGGGTTGCAAAACAGTTATTATTGAATTCTCTAAACCCGAGAATTTTCCGATTAAACAGCTTTATAACTTTTATTTCCTGAACATTTTACCTGCAATCGGTAAACTAGTTTCAAAAGACCCTCGTGCATACACTTATCTTCCAGAGTCTGTGAATGCATTCCCATACGGAAAAAAATTCATCGGAATAATGGATAAAGTAGGGTATAAAAATGTGAAAGCAATTCCACTAACATTTGGCATTGCTTCTATTTACATTGGTGAAAAATAACCAACCGGATTTTGCGTTTGCTAACTTTGCCTCATGATGTCAAATTATAAATCGTACGTACTTCTTTTTTTAACGACTGTGCTTATGGCTCTTTCGTGTGAGGTACTTTTGGCACAAAAAAGCAAACCACTCAATTTACCGAATTTCGACCGCAAACGCATCCATTTTGGGTTTACTTTAGGAATCAACAGCATGGACTTTAAAATGGATCAAGACCTTAGAAAGGTAGATTCGTTAACAGCTCTAAAAACAGACTCTCAAAGTGGATTTCACATCGGGATTATTTCCGCACTGCATTTCAACAAATATTTTTCGCTGCGCTTTCTTCCCACCCTTGCATTTGGACAACGTAATCTGGAATATACCTTTGAGGGAAATGAAGGCAGATCTGTAGTAATTAAGCAAGTGGAATCAACACTTATTGAATTTCCTTTCAATGTGAAATACCGCTCTGCCCGCTACAATAACTTTGCAATGTATTTAGTTGCCGGAGCCAAATATAGCTTGGATTTAGCATCAGATAAATCTACCGATAACGATGTTCCTGAATTAGAACAACTCGTTAGGCTACAACAAAACAGCTACTCTTGGGAAGTTGGTTTTGGTTTCGATTTCTTCCTCGAATATTTCAAATTCTCTCCCGAGCTTAAATACTCAAGAGGGTTTGACAATGTACTGATCAAAGAAAACACCATTTGGTCTTCTCCAATCAATAAGCTCCAGCCAGCAATGATTATGATCAATTTTAATTTTGAAGGATAATCAACTCTTTTTCAAACAGGCACATATAATTCCTGCAGCTACTGCAACATTTAACGATTCAGCTTCTCCAACCCTAGGTATTGTTATTCTTTGGGCCAAAGCTCTTATTTCATCACTAAGCCCATGTGATTCTGACCCCATTATTAAAACTCCTTTTTGCGCAGTAACGGTATAAACAGAATCTCCTTCCATATCTGCAGCATAAATGGCATGTTGAGGAAAAGTAGCTTTATAACCATGAAGAAAATGCTGTAAGTCTAAATAATGCACATTCACTCTAAAAACAGCCCCCATGGTTGCTTGCACCACTTTGCTATTATACACATCAACCGTATCTTCAGAACAAACAATATTTTTTATTCCGAACCAATCTGCAATGCGCAACAACGTTCCTAAATTTCCAGGGTCTTTCACTCCATCCAATACCAATATCAGATCATCGCTAAATTCTTGCAAGTCATAAATCCGTTTAGGAATCTGAACAGTTGCTATTACTTTATTAGGAGTTGAGAGCTGTGAAACTTTAGACAATTCATTTTCTGAAATCAGCTCAACACCATGATCTGGGATGGTTGAGAAGGCCTTCACCACATTAAAATTACTTTTTAAAAGTTCTTCGTAAAGCTTTTCTCCTTCAAGGACAAACTCTCCGGTTTTAATCCTGTTTTTTTTTAGTCGAAGCGATCGAATGTGTTTAATTTCAGATTTCGAGATCATACCGCACAGAGTTGCATAGTATTTGAATAGTTTTGCAAACTTAGTCAAACACCGGGTTAGAAGATTGGTAAAACAATTAACATATTTCTTTTCATTGTTAATGCTGGTGGGCACATTGTTCAGCTGTAGCCCCACCCGAAACCTTTCAAAAGGAGAAAACCTACTGGTTGCCAATAAAATTGTTTTCAAAGATAAACATGAACGCAAGCACCTGAGCGAGGATGACATGTCTGGTGTTATTCGCCAAAAACCAAACAGAAAAATACTTGGGCTTTATCGTTTTCACCTGCAGGCTTACAATGTTGTCTCTCCACAGAAACTAGAAGAAAAAAACCAGAAGAAAAAA
The DNA here is from genome assembly GCA_002705995.1 of Crocinitomicaceae bacterium. Taxonomy (GTDB): domain Bacteria; phylum Bacteroidota; class Bacteroidia; order Flavobacteriales_G; family Salibacteraceae. The sequence goes on from PAJI01000012.1 coordinate 169,806, forward strand.
GCACGTATTGATAAGCGTAATACACGTAGAATAGCAAAAGGAAAAGATACCCTAGAATACAAACCGCATTGGTTAGACTGGCTTAGAAATACAGTTGGAGAACCTCCTGTTATTTTAGATACGGTTTCAACACAAAAGTCGACTGATCAATTAGAGAAATACCTTTTCAACAAAGGCTTTTTCTTAAACGAAGTTGATTATGACGTTCAATACAGGCATAAATTTGGTTACATCTTCAAAAAGCTTTTTCACGACTCTTTACCAGATAGTGTTGAAGTCAATGCCCGCACTCAAAAGGTAGTTATCCACTATAACATAAGAACTCGCTCTCTATACACCATCAATAAATTTCAATTTACAATTGATGACCTTTTACTCTTGGATGACGTTAAGAAAAGTGTAAAAAGTTCGCTCATTATTAAAGGAGCTCCTTATGATGTAGATAAGATTGAAGCTGAACGCGACCGCCTTACTTCCAGTATGCGCAATAAAGGATATTACCAGTTTCAAAAACAATTCATCTATTTTGAAGTTGACAGCTCTCTTAATAAACACGCTGTAAACATTAAAGAGATTATCACCAATCCCGCATCAGAGAACGAAGCTGATAGTGTAAAAATTCACCACAAAAAATTTCGAATTCGAAATGTGTATGTTAATACCAGTTATGATCCAAAATCGTCTTTTGTGGGAGCAGATACGCTCTATGCGTTGGACATGTATTTTCTGAATTTCGAATTACTCAGGTATAGACCGGAACTTATTGCAGATAACGTGTTTATTAAAGCCGGCCGTTATTACAACGAGCAAGCCGAGAACTACACCTACACGCGTTTGGCAGGACTAAAAAACTTCAAGTTCATCAATATCGATTTTGAAGTTATTCAAGGTGCTGGAAATGATACTTTGGGTTATTTGGATTGTACCATTCGTTTAACTCCCTCTGATAGGCAAAGCCTTGCTTTTGAAACAGAAGGAACAAACAGATCTTCAAACCTTGGTATTAGTGGAAACGTAGCCTATAAAAACAAAAATATATTCAGAGGTGCCGAGCGTTTTGAAGTCAGGCTTCGTGGTGGTCTTGAAGCACAGCAAACGTCAAACGTAAGTGTCAGTTCTGATGATGCCAACCAAACAGTTAGTGAAGCCCTACCCTTCAACACCCTTGAATATGGTGGAGAATTATCACTTTATATTCCTGAGCTGGTTTTTCCTAAAAAAGTCTATAACTCATTTCGATTACCACGCTACAACGAACCAAGAACGAACTTAAATTTCAACTATAGTTTTCAGCAACGTCCTGATTATACACGAACTATTTCCAACACCTACATTAGTTACTTGTTTTCATTAACCACCAAAAACAGAAACAATTTTATTTTCAACCCTTTTGACATTTCCTTTATCCGAATTGATAAATCTACTGCATTCCAGGAAAGATTAGACGAAATCAATAACTCTTTCTTATCGGCTAGTTATAATGATCAATTAATTACTGCCACTAAATTTTCTCACATCTGGTCCAATGAACGCCAACTAAGAAGCAACTCTACTTCTATCATGACGAATTTAGAGTTGTCCGGTAACATACTCTCTACCATTTATGACGTAACCAATCAACCTAAAACAAATGGTGAGTATTACGAGTTAATGGGAAATCGATTTTCTCAATATACTCGCATTGATTCTGATATTCGCATCAAAAAATTCCTCACAAAAAAGACTAGGGTTATTTATCGCTTTTTCGGAGGTATAGGTATTCCCTATGGTAATTCGGAAGTGCTTCCGTTTGTAAAAAGCTATTTTGGTGGTGGATCCAATGACATTAGAGCATGGCAGGCCAGAACACTAGGCCCAGGCTCAGTTCCTGATTCCCTTGATCAGGGAATTGATCAAATTGGAGACATTCTTATTGAGGCCAATGTTGAATATCGTTTTCCTATTGTAGACTTTGTAGAAGGTGCTGCTTTTGTTGATGGCGGAAATATTTGGCTGCTCAATGAAGATGAACAGCGTCCGGGTGGTAAATTCGAATTTGACCGTTTTTACAAAGAAATTGCTCTTGGTGCTGGAGTTGGACTCCGCTTTGATTTCAGCTTTCTACTTATCCGAATTGATGGTGCTTTCCAAATTCATGACCCTGGATTAATTGAAGGCGAACGTTGGATCTTCGAACCAAAAGATATTTATTATCAAACTCATGGCAGAGCATATCGCCCTACTTTTAATTTAAACCTTGGTATTAATTACCCTTTTTAGTTTGGAATTTAACCTTAACGAAAACTGGATATTAAGCTAAATTCATTTTTTTCTATTTCACTTTATAATTAGATTTGCCGACTTACATTTACCTGTAAAAACCAAAAAAATGGCAGGAGATATTCAAAAAATTGAAGAACTATTAGGAGATAAAGCCGAGAGCCTTCTAACGCATAAATGCGAAACTATTTCTAAGGACATGCTGCACCTTCCTGATGCAGAATTTGTTACTCAATCTTTTTTAGAATCAGACAGAAACCCTCAAGTACTACGTAGTATTGAGCAACTATATAATCATGGAAATTTAGCGGGAACCGGATATCTATCTATCCTTCCTGTTGATCAAGGAATAGAGCACTCAGCTGCTGCTTCATTTGCTCCTAATCCAATTTATTTCGATCCTGAAAACATCATTAAGCTAGCGATTGAAGCTGGTTGTAATGCTGTTGCATCAACTTTCGATGTACTTGCTGCTAATGCGCGCAGATACGCACACAAGATTCCATTTGTTGTGAAAATTAACCACAATGAATTATTAACTTATCCTAACACATTTGACCAAATCATGTTTGGTTCTGTAGAACGTGCTTGGGAAATGGGAGCTGTAGCTGTTGGTGCTACTATCTATTTCGGTAGTGATGAGTCTAGTCGTCAGATTCAGGAAGTTTCTGCAGCTTTTGAAAGAGCTCATGAATTAGGAATGGCAACTATTCTTTGGTGTTACACAAGAAACAATGCTTTCAAAAAGGATGGTGTTGATTATCATACTTCTGCTGACCTTACCGGACAAGCAAACCACATAGGAGTTACCATTGGTGCTGACATTATCAAGCAAAAACTAGCAACTAACAATGGTGGTTTCAAAGCTGTAGGCTTTGGAAAAACTCATGAAAAAGTTTACACTGAATTAACTTCTGAGCATCCAATTGACCTTTGTCGTTACCAAGTAGCAAACTGTTACATGGGAAGAAGAGGCTTAATCAATTCTGGAGGTGCTTCAGGAGGTGCTTCTGACCTTGCTGATGCTGTTGAAACAGCTGTAGTGAATAAGAGAGCTGGTGGTTCAGGACTAATTCTTGGACGTAAAGCTTTCCAGAAGCCAATGAACGAAGGGGTAGAAATTATCCAATCAGTTCAGGACGTATATTTAACTGAAGAAGTAACAATTGCGTAGAAATACATTCTCTCTACAAGTGCGCCATCAAATGATGGCGCATTTTTGTTTTTTACGCACTAAAAAAACAGCTTGCCGATGAGTTGGTTTAAGCGAATCAAAAAAGGGATTACAACGCCCACGCAAGAAAAGAAAGAAACTCCTGATGGCCTTTGGTTCAAAAGCCCTCAAGGGAATATAGTTGAAATCAGCGAGTTAAAGGAAAACAACTATGTTGTTGCCGCTGATGGCTATCACAAACGTATTGGGTCAACAGAATACTTTGACATCTTATTCGATGATCATAAATTCACTGAACTCAATCCGGATATGACATCTGAAGATCCGTTGGAATTCTTTGACACAAAGAAATATACCGACCGTATTAAATCATCACAGAAAAAAACAGGCTTAACCGATGCGATTCGTACAGCACATGGAAAAGTATGTGATAACGATTTAGTGGTTGCTTGTATGGACTTTGCCTTTATTGGTGGTTCAATGGGTTCAGTAGTTGGTGAGAAAATCGCTCGAGCTATTGATTACTGTATTGAACATAAATATCCGTTAATGATTATTTCAAAAACGGGTGGAGCCAGAATGATGGAAGCAGCATTTTCGCTAATGCAAATGGCTAAAACTTCTGCCAAATTATCTCTACTGGCGAAACACCAATTACCATACATCAGTTACTTAACTGATCCAACAACTGGAGGTGTTACAGCTTCATACGCTATGCTGGGAGATGTAAACATTGCTGAGCCTGGAGCATTAATTGGGTTTGCAGGTCCTCGTGTCATTAAAGAAACTATTGGGAAAGATCTTCCCGAAGGATTTCAAACTAGTGAGTTTTTGTTAGAGCATGGTTTTCTTGACTTTATTATAGACCGAAGAGAAATCAGAGAGAAAATAGCTCAAACGCTCCAACTCTTTAAAAATTAATCACAAAGACAAAGTTTTATCAATTTAATTGATACCTTTGCAGCCCTGAAAATCAGGATACATAACAATCATTAAAAACAATATTGAAATGTATTTATCATCAGATAAAAAGAAAGAAATCTTTAAACAGTACGCAGGATCAGAAGAAAACACTGGTTCAGCAGAGGGTCAAATCGCGCTTTTTACTCACCGTATCAAGCATTTAACAGAGCACATGAAGATCAACCGGAAAGATACCGGTACTAAAAAAGCTCTTATCCGCTTAGTAGGAAAAAGACGTAGCTTACTTGATTATCTTTACGCTAAAGATATTGAGCGTTACAGAGCGATAATTAAAGAATTGGGCTTAAGAAAGTAATAGCCCTCAGAAAAAAGGCAATTGACTTCAATTGCCTTTTTTTATGTTTATAGTGTACACAACAATAGAGATATAGATGAAAATTGGAATTGAACACACCTTCAATACGGGAGGTGTAGAAACAACGCTAGAGACTGGAAAACTAGCAAAACAGGCAGACGGTTCTGTCGTACTAAAACAAGGAAACACCATGTTATTGGCTACTGTAGTTTCGGCTACAGAAGCAAAAGAAGGTGTTGACTTTTTACCTCTAACGGTTGAATACCGTGAAAAATTTGCCTCAACAGGTAAATTTCCCGGTGGTTTTATCAAAAGAGAGGCTCGTCCTTCAGAAGATGAAATCTTAACTGCTCGCTTGATTGATCGTGCTCTTAGACCACTTTTCCCAAGCGATTATCACGCTGAAACACAGGTTGTAGTTAACCTTATTTCTTCTGACAAAGAAACAATGCCAGATGCACTGGCTTGTTTTGCTGCTTCAGCTGCTTTAGCTGTTTCAGACATTCCGTTTAACGGTCCTGTTTCAGAAGTACGTGTTTCTCGTATCAACGGAGAATTTGTTATCAACCCTAAGCTTTCTCAATTAGAAGAAAGTGATATTGACATGATCATTGCTGGCTCACAAGAAAGCATTGTAATGGTTGAAGGTGAAATGAGTGAAATTTCTGAAGAAGAAATGCTTGAAGCAATTCTATTTGCTCATGAAGCCATTAAAGGACAATGTCAGGCACAAGCTGACCTTGCTGCTCAAGTTGAAAAAGCTGCTGTAAAACGTGAATATTCACACGAGGTTCACGATGAAGAACTTGAGAAACAAGTCTTCGAAGCGCTTTACAAAAAATTGTATGACATTGCTGCTGAACCAAGCTCTAAGCAAGAAAGAAGCGATAAATTCAAAGAAGCTTTTGAAGAGTACAGCACTCAATTCTCAGAAGAAGAATTAGAAGAAAAAGCTGGCCTGATTGGTGTTTACTTTAACAAAACCAAAAAAGAAGCTGTTCGTAACCTTATTCTTGAAAAAGGTGTTCGTTTAGATGGACGTACAACAACTGATATCCGTGACATTTGGACTGAAGTTGGCTACCTACCGGGAACACATGGTTCAGCAATCTTCACACGTGGTGAAACTCAATCTTTAACCAGTATTACGTTAGGGACTAAATTAGATCAACAAAACATTGACGGTGCTTTCATTCAAGGAAGCCAGAAATTTTTGTTGCATTATAACTTCCCTCCTTTCTCAACTGGTGAAGCTCGACCAATTCGTAGCACCAGCCGTAGAGAAATCGGACACGGAAACCTTGCTATGCGTGCATTAAAGCCAATGGTTCCTGCAGATTTTCCATACACTGTTCGTGTGGTATCAGATATTTTAGAATCTAACGGTTCTTCTTCAATGGCAACCGTTTGTGCTGGTTCTCTAGCACTAATGGATGCTGGTGTTACCATGAAAAAACCAGTTTCAGGTATTGCGATGGGATTAATCACCGGAAAAGACAACTTTGCAGTTCTTTCTGATATCCTTGGTGATGAAGATGCATTAGGTGATATGGACTTTAAAGTTGCTGGTACAAGAGATGGTATCACAGCTTGTCAAATGGACATTAAAGTAGACGGAATTACTCGCGAGGTATTGCAACAAGCTCTTGAGCAAGCAAAAGCCGGTAGAATGCACATTTTGGATAAAATGTCTGAAACAATTAGCGAGCCCAATACAGACCTTAAGCCAAACGCTCCTCGTCTGGTACAGATTAAGATTCCTAAAGAATTAATTGGTGCTGTTATTGGACCTGGCGGTAAAATTATTCAGGAAATTCAAAACACTACAGGCGCAACTGTAATGATTGAAGAAGAAGGTAACTTTGGTATTGTTGATATTGCTGCTGACAATAAAGAATCTCTTGACGGTGCTTTGCAACGCATCAAAGCGATTACAGCTCAACCTGAAGTTGGTGAAATATACATGGGTAAAGTAAAAGCTATTGCTCCTTATGGTGCTTTTGTTGAAATTATACCTGGTAAAGACGGACTACTTCACATCTCTGAAATTGATCACAGCCGTGTTGAAAAAGTAGAAGATGTACTAAAAGAAGGTGATCAAGTAAAAGTTAAGTTGATCGCAATTGATGACAGAACTGGAAAAATGAAACTTTCCAGAAAGGTTTTGATAGAAAAAGAATAAAAAGAAAATAATTTTCATTTTTTTCAAGCTAAAAGCCCCGAATATTCGGGGCTTTTTCATTTTTAACATTATTTCTTTCGAATTAGAGGAAACATTTTGAAGGTATTTACGTATTAATAGTTATACAGGAAAAAACCAATCATTAGCCTTCATTATGAGACAGTTAAAAATAACCAAACAAATTACTAACCGCGAGACCGCATCACTTGATAAGTATTTGCAAGAGATTGCGAGGGTTGACCTTATCACCGCTGAGGAAGAGGTTGAACTGGCAAAAAAGATTAAGGAAGGGGATAAACTCGCGTTAGAAAAGCTAACAAAAGCGAACCTTCGTTTTGTGGTTTCTGTCTCCAAGCAGTATCAAAACCAAGGGCTAAGCCTCCCCGATTTGATCAATGAAGGAAATCTAGGTCTCATTAAAGCTGCTAAGCGTTTTGACGAAACTAGGGGGTTTAAATTCATTTCCTATGCCGTCTGGTGGATTCGCCAATCTATTTTACAGGCTTTAGCAGAACAATCGAGAATTGTTCGTTTACCACTCAATAAAATTGGGGCAATTAATAAAATTAACAAAGCCTATTCACACTTAGAACAAGAATACGAGCGCAGCCCCTCTTCTTCTGAAATAGCTGACATGCTAGAACTTTCTGATGCAGAAGTAAAACAATCTCTTTCTAACAACAACAGACATGTTTCTATGGACGCTCCTATTGGAAGTGACGATGAATCCAGAAACATGTACGATACCATGTATGATGACGAACTTCCGGATCCGGAGTATGAACTCATGCGTGAATCGCTAAGAAGAGAAATTGAGCGTTCGTTAGCTACTCTTACAGCCAGAGAAGCCGATGTTATTCGACTTTATTTTGGATTACAAGGTTCTCAACCTTTGACATTAGAAGAAATTGGTGAACAATTTGACTTGACAAGAGAACGTGTGCGCCAGATTAAAGAAAAAGCCATTAGAAGATTAAAACATACATCGAGAAGTAAATTACTCAAAGCCTATTTAGGGTAATCAAAATTATTTCAGTGATACAAGAAAGGCCGCGATATGCGGCCTTTTTTGTTTCTTTGCAAAAATTTTAACGCATGGAAAGAATCATTGCCCCATCTATACTTGCTGCTGACTTTGCTAATCTTCAAAAAGAAGCCGAAATGGTCAATCAAAGTGCGGCTGACTGGTTTCACATAGATGTTATGGATGGAGTTTTTGTTCCGAACATATCATTTGGTATGCCCGTAATGAAGGCGTTAAAAAAACATGCTCAAAAGCCATTTGACGTTCACTTGATGATTACTCAGCCTGAACGTTACATCACAGATTTCAAAGAGGCTGGGGCCGACATTCTTACTGTTCACCTTGAGGCCAGTACTCACCTTCACAGAACCATTCAAGAGATAAAAGCACAAGGCATGAAAGCCGGTGTTGCTATTAACCCACACACTTCTGTATTCTTACTGGAAGATATTTTGGCTGATATAGATCTTGTGTGTCTAATGAGCGTTAATCCAGGGTTTGGTGGACAAAAGTTCATACAAAACACCTACAACAAGGTGCAAGATTTACGTGAAATGGCCAATGAATTGAATCCCGAACTTTACATTGAAATAGATGGCGGTGTAAATGCAGACAATGCAAATACATTGGTTGAAGCTGGAGCAAATGCCCTCGTTGCCGGGAGTTTTGTTTTCCGTTCAGAAGATCCTATAGCAACTATAGCCGATTTAAAAAATGGGAATTAACTTATTTCCCATCTACATAATCTTGTAAATACGCATATTTCGGTGTGAGTTTACCATCTTTTGTCATGGTTGCTCTTTCAAGGATTTCATCTTTATCTCCGTTAAAGAACTGCGGCAAAACCTGATTAAGTACTTCTTTTCCAAAATCTTCAGAAGCATCTTTAGGCAACTCACAGGGTAAGTTATCTACAGCCATTACAGTAATAACATCATCTTGCTGAAAGTCTGCTTCGGTTTCCGTTTTAGGATCATATCCATAAATTGGATTTTCTATCGTAGATGGTTTTATTGTTGAAGCAACAGGCCCATCAATATCACAACTAATATCTGCGACTACTTTAATTTTAAATTCGGCTTTTTTCGCATCTTCTCTTGTAAACAAATAAGGAGAACCTTCGGCATAGAAATGTCCTGCTATAAATAAATCTGTTACTTCGGCAATTTTCATAAAAGCAGACTCATATTCATGAAAGTTTTGGAAGAAATCATCTTGTGTAGCAGGCTGACCATCTTTACGTTTATTATAGTCTTCTACTCCAAACTGAGCATATACAGGATGATTAAATGTTTTGCTTAAATAATCTTCTACACTTACTTGCTGTATGTTAAGATCATTCAATACTTCAATGGCGCCAGAAGCGACTCTGCCTTTCCCGGTTAGAGCAATTTTAATGGCCGGCAAATGTATTTTTTTGTACTCACTCTCCATTTCAACACGGTCTAAACACGCATGAGCTGGCTTTAATTCAAATGTTCCGTAGCGTTTTCCCCAAGCTCTAAAACCATTGTACGTTCCTACAATGCCAGCATATTTTCCAAAACCAAGAATGCGCCTACTCTCTTTATCCGTTAACGTCTCCCAATCAATTAACCGTATATTCTTAGCCAAAATGGCTTGTAACAACTTTCTATTATAAGGCTGCTCTTTAATGGTATGGGAAAAGAAGAAATAGGTCTTACTCGGAATCAATTGTTCAATTGGTACTTCTTTTACACCCATAAGCACATCACAAGCTGAAACATCTTCTGTAACAGTTAACCCTAACTCTACATAGGCATCGTCTTGAAAAATACGAATAGGGCTTTTTTGCACCATTACTTCCAAACCTGTAAAAGTATTTTGAGCCAGTTTGCATTGCGCTGGGCTTAAAGGTACACGCATATCTGGCGGTGTTTTCCCTTCTTTAATGATGCCTAATTTCATATGAATCTGTGTTTTGTGTTGGGCAAATATAAAATAAGCTATCACCTATTAAATTGATTGATGCAAGGCATAATATTTGTTTACCTTTGTCGCCTACATGGGGCCGACCGGTTTCGACAGCGGGATGAAGGTCTGTGTAAGCAAGCCGAGCCTTGAAGTGTTGCTCGTAAATAAGATGCTTCGACCTTTAAATGGCGAAAATAACTACGCTCTCGCTGCGTAATCATCACTAAGTGAGATTTGCTTAATCCGCTGCAAAAGCAGTAGGACGAGATGTCTCCGAAGACAGTTTTCCCGACACTGTTTTCTGTTGAGGCACCGATGAGTTTGGGATAGGAAATAATGAGTCTGGCGTTGTTTCCAAAACTTTACAGACTAAGCTGTAATTAGGCTGTTTCCGGCTCGATTGCAGTCGAAAAATTTACGGAGACTAAGCTTGTAGAAGGCATGGGGTTTCCCTGTTTGGACGAGGGTTCGAATCCCTCCGGCTCCACTTTTACACCCTAAATATTGATAATCAATTAATTGGAATTCATTTTTCTAGGGTATG
>PAJI01000013.1:0-21661 GCA_002705995.1 Crocinitomicaceae bacterium
AAAGAGAGTTTTGCCTCAAGTTCTCAATGCGGGCATTCATCTCGCTACGTTCGTTAGCATTTTTAATAGAGTTGTAGGCAATAGCAGAAATGATAATTACAAAAATGACCCCAACAGCAACCCAAAAATACCAGGTTTGCCAAAAGGCCGGGAGAACAGAAAAATTAATGGTGCTAGCGTGTGTCCAGTTCCCATCATTTTTTAGAGCACGCACTTTAAATGTGTAATCTCCGGGTAAAAGTGCTACAAACCTAGCTGTTCGGTCTTTGGTAGTGAACCATTCATCATCGAGTTCAGAAATTTGGTATTGATAGGTAATATCACCTCCGGTTCCGTAAGCAAACGTGAGGTAAGAGATCTCAATTGAATTGTTGTCGTATGAAAGTTCTATATCACTTGTGTCAACCAATTCATCGCCAACATAAACGTTAGTGATAAAAGGAGCTTTTTTAGTATCATTTAGCTGAAACGTTTTGGTGTTGATGGCATTCAATCCTTTTTTTGTCCCAATGAGCAAAGTATCTCCCATCATATCTAAACATGTCACTTCATTAGTAGAGAGCCCGGAAGCCGAATTGATTTGTTGAAAGGTATATTGGCCAGAGTTAATTTCTTTAATAAGTGTAACTCCTGAGTTGGAAGCCACCCAAATATTTTCACCATCAATCAAAATAGCATTAATGTTTTTAGGGCTAAACCCTACCTCTTTATTGATAAATGAAGTGTTTGCTTTTTTGTCGTAGATAATAATCCCATTCCCTCTAGTTCCAAGCCATAAAACAGAATCTTTTTCAGCTATGCAGGTTATTCTGAGGCTTAAATCAGGAATAGAGTCCCCCAAATATTTAAAGGAGAGAGAATCATTGTCTAAAAATACTTTAGACAAACCATAAATTCCTGAAGCCCAGAATTGGCCATTCTTTTCTTTAAAGAAGATTAGCCGTTGAAGTTCTTTATGGTAATTAAATACAAAATCTTTTTTGATGAACTGGGGTTGCCCGTATGTTAATGAGACATAACCTTGTTTTGTAGAAGAGAAAATCTTGTTATTTGAAATGATTGAACTATAAGCACTTTCTTGGGGATGCCCTTCGTCAAATGGATACCCAACGAAATAGCTTTTAATTTCAAAATTAGAGTCAATAGAAGAGAGCATGTTTGAACTAGAGTTGACCCATATTTTTTTGTTAATGTAGTCTGTGTAGAGGCTGTTAATGTAGTCGTTGGATTTATAGGGTTTTTTAAATGCAAGCGTTTTAACATTATTCAACTTCCTATCAAATACTGCTATTTTTCCTTTGCTGTGGCCAATGTAAACATGCTGAGAATCAATTGTTATGGCTGTTGCCTCATTAGAAGTGTTAGACTTGAATACTTTAATGTTGTTGTTTGAGATGAAAAAAATTCCTCTGTCTGTACTTGATATCCAAATTCCATCTTCTGTTTCTAAGATTGAAGATACTGAAGTGTTATTTAAAATATTCTGCTGTAAAGTATCGTGCCGATAAATGTCAATTCCTTTACGGTTTCTTCCAACCCACAGAGAAGAGTCCTTAAGAATTTTTACAACTAAAATATTTGCCGAAGAGAAGGAGGAAATGATTTTGATTGGCTCGGTCTTATCATAGGAGTATTTGAGAATGTAGAAGGGGCAATGAAGAAGGCTATGGTTTTCATCAATAGGTGTTACATTCAAACGACTATGCATTTCTGCTTGAATATGACGGGTTTGATTATTGGCTGTTATTGAAATGGTTCGGTCAGAAGCATTTGAATTAAATAGAGCAGTAATAAAGTTTTGTCCTCCTATTGTATCGACAAATATCTGGTGAGTGTTAACATTTGGCTGAAAATGATTGAAATATTTAAGTTGACCTAAAGGGTCAATTTTGAAACTTTCATACCTAGTAAATGATAGATAGAGTGTATCGTTGTAAACAATAAAACTATTGTATTTAGAAATATTGGCGTTTAAGTGAAGAATTGCTTCTTCTACAATGTGATTGTATTGATAAGTTTTAAATTCACCTTCTTCAAAATAACAAAGCTTTAAATTCATGGTCTGAAACCAAATTCTTCCTTTGCTATCTTCTTGTAGTCTAAAAACCACATTGTCTGTTAGCCCATCTTCGGTAGTGAAGTTTTCAAACTCATACCCATTGTAGCGGCTAACGCCTCGGTCTGTAGCAATCCAGATATAGCCTTTAGAGTCTTGTAAAATATCATGGGTTTCAGAACTGGGTAATCCATCATCAACCGTGTAATTAATTATAGCGGGGACACCTTGAGCCAAAAGAAACAAAGGGGAGGAGATGATCCAAAGCAGCAATAATGTGATGTAGATTCTAATCTTCATAAATCAGTGGTAAATAAAAGGTAACTCTAGTGCCCGTTTTATTTGCGCTTTCAAAAGAACTAAGATCAACAATCTCAACCAATGCTTTTTCATTTTTGACTTTGTGGAGTAAGGCCACTCTTTCTTTAGAAATATCTAATCCCGAAGATTTGTGCGATTTAGAATGCGTATGCTTCTCTTTTTCTTTTCTCGACTTTTCAATACCAATACCATTGTCTTCAATCACAACTTTCATGTAACTGTCTTCTTTGGTGAGGTTAACTGAGATAATGCTTTTTTTATCCTGACTAATGCCGTGCAAAATGGCATTTTCTACAAAGGGCTGTAAAATAAGAGGAGGCACTTTGAGTGTTTCTACATCCAAATCAGAATCTATCTCCAGTTGAAACTCCACTTTTTCGGCAATGCGCAATTTTTCAAGTTTAAAATAAGCGGTAAGTACATCAATTTCTTCTTCAAGTGAAACTTTAGATTCTCTGGATAAGTTGAACGTTTTACGCATTAACCAAGCAAAAGAACTAAGGTATTTAGCTGCATTGCGCTGGCTATTCGTCAACAGAAAAGTAAGAATGGAGTTGAGTACGTTAAATACAAAGTGTGGGTTCATTTGAGAAGANAGNGAGNTTTGNNTNANGTTNTCAATGCGTGCATTCATCTCNCTNCGNTCGTTNGCATTTTTAATNGANNNGTANGCAATNGNNGANANNACAATNACAAAAACNANCCCNATNGNNACCCAAAAATACCANGTTTGCCAAAAGGCAGGGNGTACAGAAAAGTGAAGCNAATTAGCTTCCGTCCAACTNCTATCATTTTTGAGAGTTCTTACTTTAAACGTATAATCTCCTGGAGGTAAAGCAACAAAACGGGCAGTGCGGTCTTTNGTCGAGAACCACNCCTGATCGAGTTCNTCAATTTTATACTGGTAGGTAATGTCACCACCTGTGCCATANGCAAAAGTGAGGTAAGAGAAATCAATGGAATTTTTATCGTATGTGATTTCAATGTTNNTGGTATCCGTAANAAGTTCTCCAGCCACATTAATAGCNGTAAAGACAGGCATTTTTTTACTGTCGTTTAGACTAAAGTTTTTGGTATTAATGATGTTTAGTCCTTTCTTGGTTCCAACAAGTAAAGAGTCTCCTATCATANCCAAACTAGTAACTTCATTGGTCGAAAGTCCAGAAGAAGTATTGATTTGTTGGAAAGTATATNGGCTAGGATTAATTTCTGTAATGAGAATTAACCCAATGTTAGAAGCAACCCATATGTAATTCTTGTTGATAAGAATTGCATTGATATTTTGAGGGTTAANGTTTAGTGCGTGGTTTAAATAGGAAGCANGATTCTTTTTGTCGAAAAGAACAATTCCATTTCCTCTGGTTCCTAACCACAGAACAGAGTCTTTTTCTGCAATGCAGGTAATGCGGTTTGAGAGTAACTTGATTTTATTTCCCAAATAAGTAACCTCTTTGAGCATGTTGTTCGCATCAAATTTAGAAAGTCCATTTGGCGTACCAGTCCAAATGGTTTTTCCATCGTAGTAAGAACAGTCAACACTTTGAGAGTTGTTTTCTAAATCTAGCTCATTAATAAGTTCAAGCTGAGGGGGATGATCTGTATTTATAAAGTGATAAAANCTTGTGTTTTTTTTACGAAAAGTGACAATTCCATTATTCTTAACTGGTGTGATACTGACATGGGTAAGTCGATTCGTATTNAGGTGAATGATACGGTTTTCATCCAAGAGTTTAATGCCCTTNTCCTTGGTAGAGACCCAACATTNTTGAATAGATTCATCGTAATGAATACCAGGAATAGGAGATCCAATGTTGTATGAGTTAAGCAGACCAAAATTAGTATTGTACACGTTTAATCTGTTGTTGTTATACGCGATATAAATGTAGTTCTTGAGGCTAGCAATGCTTGATATAGAATGTGACAGTTGTGATTCTGGTGTGAAGTTTATGATGGCATTGTTCGGGATGTAAAAAACACCGTTATCTAAAGTTGTAATCCATACCTTGTTATCATTAGAGCAGTAGATCTCTGAAACAGATATAGAATCTAGAATATGGTCAATTTTTTCACCTTTTTGATTAAGAATATCAATTCCAGAAAAAGAGCTTCCTATCCATATTTTACCNTCAACAGCAACAATGCAATTGATATCATTTGGAGCTTTATATATTTTTCGAATAGCGTNTTGTGAGTGTTCAAAAAGGAAATTCTTTGTGCTGAAAAAACGGTTTGAAAAGTGGTCATTTCCTTTGTTAAATGGAATTATTTTTTGCGAAATCCCAGGGTATAAAGGATAAGANTTAGAATAAGTAGAAATTAGAGAATCATTCTCATAGAGAGAATAAAAGCTATAGTCAGTTGGTGATAATATTCCATAGGCGTATGGNAGTGTATCGATAAGGTGAAATTCACTTTTATTNTTATCAATTCTTTTAGCCGTTGAGATATCTCCGTTTGGTGTGATTTTAATAAAACCTGAACTCGCAAAGTTGAGCGTTAAATTCATCTTGTGGTCGATGAAAAAATTGTCAAAGACAGTTCCAGAGATTATTCCAAGAGAATCTACTGCTTTCGAAATGGATGAGTTCCANGTGTATGGGTGAAAAGCTTCATCTTGAAAATAGCAAAGTCTTGAATTCATGGTTAGGAACCAAATTCGGCCAAGGCTATCTTCTCTGATTTCAAATATTGTATTGTCNGGCAGTCCATTTTTAGTAGTGAAATTTTCAAATTCATANCCGTTGTANCTACTAACNCCTCTGTCTGTAGCTATCCANATATACCCTTTGGAATCTTGTAAAACATCATGGGTTTCAGAACTGGGCAAGCCATCATCTACTGTATAGTTAATCATTGTAGGAACACCCTGAGCCATAAGAAGCAAAGGGCANGTNATGACCCAAAGAAGTAGCAATAATGTGATGTAGACTTTAATCTTCATAAATCAATGGCAAGTAAAAGGTTACCTGAGTCCCGGTTTTAGTNGTGTTGCCAAGAGAACTAAGATCAATAATCTCAACCAATGNTTTTTCNTTTTTGACTTTGTGGAGTAAGGCTACTCTTTCTTTGGAAATATCTAATCCAGAAGATTTATGCGAAGCAGCTTGAGGGTGTTTTTCTTTTTCTTGCTTCGATTTTTCAATTCCAATNCCATTGTCCTCAATAACCACTTTCATGTAATCACCTTCAAGGGTTAATTGAACAGCAATTACACTTGTAGTTTGNTNTTGACTAATNCCATGCAGAATAGCATTTTCTACAAAAGGTTGTAAAATTAATGGAGGAACCATAAGGCTTTCNACATCTAACTTNGGNTCAACNTCNAANTGAAAAGTGATTTTATCANTNATGCGCAATTTTTCGAGTTTAAAATAAGAGGTTAACACATCCAATTCCTCTTCAAGCGTAATTTTATTCGCCTTAGAAAGGTTAAATGTTTTGCGCATTAGCCAAGCAAAAGAACTGAGGTATTTNGCAGCATTGCGTTGACTATTCGTCAATAGAAAAGTAAGAATAGAGTTCAATACATTGAACACAAAATGCGGGTTCATTTGAGAAGAAAGAGAGTTTTGCCTCAAGTTCTCAATGCGTGCATTCATCTCACTGCGTTCGTTAGCATTTTTAATAGAGTTGTAAGCAATAGCAGAAATAACAATCACAAAAACAAGCCCAATAGCCACCCAAAAATACCAGGTTTGCCAAAAGGCAGGGAGTACAGAAAAGCGGATAATATTAGCCTTGGTCCAGTTTCCATCATTTTTTAGGGTTCTAACTCTAAAAGTATAGCTCCCTGGAGGAAGAGCGACAAACCTAGCCGTTCGATCTTTTGTTGTAACCCATTCTTGATCTAACTCAGCAATTTGGTATTTATAAGTAATATCACCTCCGGTTCCGTAAGCAAAAGTGAGGTAAGAGAAATCAATGGAATTTTTATCGTATGTGATTTCAATGTTNTTGGTATCCGTAACAAGTTCTCCAGCCACATTAATAGCCGTAAANACAGGCATTTTTTTACTGTCGTTTAGACTAAAAGTTTTGGTGTTAATGATGTTTAGTCCTTTCTTGGTGCCAACAAGTAAAGTATCACCTAGCAGAGCTAAACTCGTTGCTTCATTGGTCGAAAGTCCAGAAGAAGTATTGATTTGTTGAAAGGTATATTGGCCAGGATAGTTTTCGATAATGTGAGAGACTCCTTGATTAGAAGCCACCCAAATATTGTTTCCCTGTATCAAAATAGCATTGATGTTTCTCGGAGAGAAACCAATGTGATGATCAATGTATGAAGTCTTTGAATTTTTATCAAAAAGAATAATTCCATTTCCTCTAGTTCCTAGCCANANANNAGANTCTTTTTCAGCAATACATGTAATGCGCTGGTCTAATTCNGGAATTTGATGGCCAAAAATTTCCCATTCAATACTTTGGTCTTTTTTTATGAGAGAGGCATTCGTTCTTAGTAACCCATTGAGNCTGCCTCCCCATAAGTAACCATTATTGTCTAGGTAGAGGGTTTCTACTCTTTGAGATTCATCTTGAGTCGCTCTAATTCTAAATAAGGTGTTGGAAGAATCAGCTATCGTAAATCCAATAGTTCCAGTAGAAAATATGATGTCATCAAGCTTAACAATACTTAAAACACGAAAAGCTTTATCGTTATCTAGTGTTTTTAGCACAGTAAAGTGGTCTTGATGAAGCGCAGCTAATCCTTCAATAGAGGATCCAATATANAGCGTCTGATTTTTTTCGTTGAAATAGATTGATNTAATAAAATTACTCTCTGAGGATGGNGTTTTGGGATATATAGTAAGGTTATTTTTATGATCGATTACAGATACTTTACTGTTGGGATGACCAAGGTAAATAGTNTGATTGGNGGAGCTTTCAATTGCTGAAATTGAATTTTGAGCAATACCACTATTTTCAGATGTGATGTTTAAAATGTTATTACTAGGAATNAGNTAAATNCCATTTGTAATGGTAGAAATCCAGANGGTGTTGTCTTTNGCNANGTAGATNTCAGATACAGATTCGCTAGGGAGTAAATGTTGTACTACNGCAAATGAGTCATTAAAAATGGTTATTCCCTGATGATAATTCCCTACCCACGTATTTTTTCCAATAGAAGCTATGCAATTAATTGTGTTTTTAAACTGGTANACCTTGGTTATTTTATTGNTGGAAANTTTAAATAACTCCGTATTCATTCCAAAAACATTNAGAGNATACGATGATTTATNAATAATGTGCTTAGAAANTNCCCATTNATCANTANCAATACGAAAAGAATCTAGAGCCNTTTCATTAAGGTAATAATGAATAANGTTTTGATTCTGTAAAGAAGTAGAAGNTANNCTTTTTAAAAAGAGAGTGCTGTCATAATGAAAAAAATAAACTTCAGATTTCGCTTTATTGAAGTGGTTAAAATTTACATTTCCGGAGNTATCAATTTCAATGAGATAGTNTTTTAGAGTAATTGCTANTAGATCATTTTGATCAATNTAGTAATTGCNAACTAATGAAGGNGGTNGNNTNGTTNNTTTNATNGNTTNNAGTAGTTNNTNNTTGTANTNATANGGNTGNAANTGGTTNTTCCANTAAAANCATAANNTCATGCTCATTGTAAAAAACCAGACCCTCCCTTTTTGATCTTCTATGATCTCAAAGACAGTATTGTCAGTTAGCCCATCCTTTGTAGTGAAATTTTCAAACTCATAGCCATTGTAGCGGCTTACACCGCGGTCAGTTGCAATCCAGATATAACCTTTAGAATCTTGGATAATNTCATGTGTTTCAGAGCTAGGCAANCCATCATCTACGGTGTAGTTAATCATAGCAGGAACTCCTTGTCCCAAAGAATAAAAAGGGATGAACAAAAGAAGGTTCCTGATTAAAAGAAGANGTATATGTTTTTTAATCTTCATCAACCAGCGGCAAATAAAAAGTTACTCTTGTTCCGGTTTTGTGGGAGTTAGGGATGAGGCTAAGATCGATAATTTCAACTATGGCTTTTTCATTTTTGACTTTGTGGAGTAAAGCTACCCTTTCCTTAGAAATATCTAATCCCGAAGATTTGTGTGATTTGGAATGTGTATGCTTCTCTTTTTCTTTCTTTGATTTTTCAATGCCAATACCATTGTCTTCAATAACTACTTTCATGTAGTCTTTTTCTTTGGTAAGGTTAACAGAAATGATGCTTTTTTTATCCTGACTAATACCGTGTAAAATGGCATTTTCAACAAAGGGTTGTAAAATAAGCGGAGGAACTTTGATCATTTCCACATCCAAGTTCGAATCTATTTCCAGTTGAAANTCTACTTTTTCGGCAATGCGTAGTTTTTCGAGTTTAAAATAGGCGGTAAGCACATCAATTTCTTCTTCGAGCGAAACTTTAGATTCTCTAGATAAATTGAAAGTTTTGCGCATTAACCAAGCAAAAGAACTAAGGTATTTGGCTGCATTGCGTTGACTATTGGTCAACAAAAAAGTAAGAATAGAGTTGAGTACGTTAAATACAAAGTGCGGATTCATTTGAGAAGAAAGAGAACTTTGTTTGAGGTTCTCAATGCGTGCATTCATCTCACTGCGCTCATTAGCATTTTTAATAGAGTTATAGGCAATAGCAGAGATAACAATTACAAAAGCAATTCCCATAGCCACCCAAAAATACCAGGTCTGCCAAAAAGCGGGGAGTACTGAAAAATGCACAGCACTGGATTTTGTCCAATTTCCACCATTTTTAAGCGTTCTAACTTTAAAGGTGTAATCGCCAGGAGGAAGTGCAACAAACCTAGCTGTACGGTCTTTAGTTGTAACCCATTCTTGGTCTAACTCAGTAATTTGGTATTGATAAGTAACGTCACCTCCGGTACCATATGCAAAAGTGAGGTAAGAGATTTCTATTGAATTATTGTCATAAGTAATTTCAACATTGTTGCTNTCAACAGGTTCATCACCAACNGATACATTAGTAATGATAGGGGCTTGTTTGTAATCATTTAGCTGAAATGCTTTNATGTTAATAAAGTTCAACCCTTTTTTTGTCCCAACGAGCAAANTATCACCCATTATATCCAAACAAGTAACCTCATTGGTAGAAAGCCCNGAAGAAATATTGATTTGCTGGAAAGTATATTGGCCNAGGCTATCTTCGGTAATGAGAGTTACCCCCATGTTAGAAGCCACCCAAACCTGATCGTNATTAATGCATATTGCATTGATGTTCTTAGGTTTAAAGCCTGTTTTTTTGTTGATAAATGAAGTGTTTNATTTTTTGTCATAGATAATGATACCATTCCCCCTTGTTCCTAGCCATAATGTGGAATCTCGTTCAGCAATAGCTGTAATTCTAAGCNTTAAATCGGGTAGAGAATCTCCTAGATATTGGAATGAAACGGAGTCGGGAGAGTAGATGACTTTAGATAGTCCATAAACTCCGCCTGCCCATACTTGGTTGGCATGATCAGTAAAAAAGCTGAGGCGCTGAAATTCTGGAGTNCTCTTTTTTATCTCAGCAATAAAATGAAATTGATCATTGCTGTATTTTAATTTATGAAACCCTTGGGGGGTAGATAAGATTAANATACTATCATGGAAGATGAAGTCATATACACCTATACGGTATTCTAAATCTGTACAGAGGTCTTTTATATTTACGATTTCGTTGTTCTTATAATAAGAGAGGTGNTTTACAGAAGAACCTATCCATAATCGTTGATTTTGCTCATCCCACGATAATTTACGGATGAAATTTTGCCTTTTGCCAACTAAACGGATTACTTCTGTTAAAGCAAGCTTACGGTTATAGATATTAATGTCTTTTAAGTATGCATTGGCTACAAATATTTGTGCATCATTATGAGATATACTTGAAATCCAGTTCGTGTCATTTTGCACGTTTATACGAGAAACATTCGTTGAGGGAATAAAAAATACACCTTTATTAAGGCTCGTGATCCAAATACCATTATGAGTAGGATGAATAGAAGATACGTTGGTGCTTTTTAATAAAGTTGAATGTAATTTACCCTGCCGGTATATGTAAATGCCTTTATCAGATCCAACCCATATTGATGAATCAATGTGTTCAGCAGCATTGATTTGTTCATCATAGTTCAGGTGAACAACGTCTAATGAACTATTATTTTGAGAATATCTATAAAGTGTTCTTGGTGTAAAAAATAAGTTANAGTTATTTGAAGAGTTGTGATTGGTATGTAGCCTAGGAACGGCTAAGTTTCTATTAAAAACCTGAGTGCTATTTTCTTTTTGAATGAGTACATTGANGGAGCTATCATATCTAGGCAATGGGGATGTATTCTCCCAATTATGAAAAGAAAGAATAAATTGTTTGTCATCAATATGGCTTAAAATTACTTGAGGGGTCTCTTTTTCAGGAAATGGTTTAGTATAGTATGTAACAACTCCATTTTTTGTGATTTTTAAACCTCCAGATTGNGCAAAAGAGGCATGAACAGNTCCTGTACTATCAATTATTAATTGGTTGAATCTAAGAGCAAANGCTTTAAGGTGCTTAATGCCTTTCATCAATTTATCATTGTAAGTGTAGGGCTTTACTTCACCATCTTCAAAATAACAAAGCTTAAAATTCATGGTGTGAAACCANATCCTCCCTTCNCTATCTTCTTGTAACCTGAAGACCACATTGTCTGTTAGCCCGTCTTCAGTGGTGAAATTTTCAAACTCATACCCGTTGTAGCGNCTTACTCCACGGTCGGTAGCAATCCAGATGTAGCCTTTGGAGTCTTGTAAAATATCATGCGTTTCTGAACTGGGTAAACCATCATCTACGGTGTAGTTAATCATTACAGGCACAGTCTGGCCATAGACAATGGCACAGAATAACACGATGAATGAAAAAAAGAAAAAGAGGTGTTTAAAGATGGCCTTCATAGGCNCTAGTTGGTTACATTTCGTAACAAAATTAATCCATGTTGATTGCCTTCAAAATGATTGTAAATTAATATCCATTTTGGAATGTTTTCAGAAGTGCCTTTCTTCAAACATGATGAAGGNAATTGTTTTCCCNCAGCAAGTTGAGTGGCTAGCCAAGTGGCAAACGCTGAGGNACTTGCAAATTCGCCACANAAGTTTTTGTATGTATAGCANTTAGNNNNTTCNAACAGTTGNTTTAGAGCNGNGTTGTAATAATGGTCAAAATTAGANTCTCCATTGTANCCCANAAAAAGTGTGTCAACCTCTTTGGTAGAACAATGGTTTCGATCTAAGAAATCTTGAATCCAAGTGCTAATGTTGTTGGTATTGGTTTCAATTCTTAANNCTACATCTTTAACCTTTACAATTGATTGTGGTGTTTTNTGTTCAGAAACAGTAAACATAACCGCACCTTCTCCATAATAAGTTCCGGGAGAGTTAGCGTTTAATAAACCCTCAGAAGTGAGGTCTTCTTTTTTGTAAAGTCCGCGTTGTGAATCGATGTTNTGATTTGTTTCAGAGACTTCTTCAACTCCACCAACCAAAAGGGTTGTGNTTTTATGATCTTCAAAATANAGAAAGGCATCTAGCAAGGCCGCTTCAAAAGACAATCCTTGATTGACATGCGTATTGTTATAACCAGTAACTTTTCCCAATAAGGCAATATTTCCGGCTATGGAATTGGATGTAGATTGAACAAAATTGGTTGGAGTAAGTGTGCCTTCATCATATTCCATAATTTGGTTAAGGAACTTAATCGAGGCATCCATACTACCATTGGAAGAACCGACAATAATACCGTCTACTTTTTCTTGAGTAATAAGAGGTAAACCTGTGGCAATACCCATTCTAACCGCTTTGCTTAGCCTTCTTAGTAACCCCAAGGGAATAAGCCCTCGGTATTCGGGTTCAATGGCTTTGTATAGTTTACCNTCAAGGAGTTCAATTTTGCCTTCAAACAATTCGCNTGAATAGGTGTGCTGGGGAGATATGCAGAGACTGTTATTAATAAACATAATTAACGCTTTGCTAAAATAATAGAAGAGCAATTGCCCCCAAATCCAAAAGAATTAGAAAGAGCAATATTGATTTCTTTGGTTGCTAAATCCTTTATCGGATGAGAAAAGCCGGAAATAGGATTTGTGATGTTTAAACTAGGGAAAACAGTTGAATTTTGCATTGATAAAAGACTGAANATAGCTTCTATAGCTCCGGCAGCAGCCAATGTATGCCCCGTGTAAGGTTTAGTAGACTGATAAGGAGGAATGGTTCCAAATATTTTTTNAAGACCGGTTAGTTCTGACGAATCATTATTCTCAGTTCCTGTACCATGAGTATTAACATAGTCAATGGCACCAGGTGCAATTTTTGCTGATTTTATTGCTGACGAAATAGCAAGTATAATGCCTGTGGCTTCATCTGAAATAGACGAAGGATGGTAGGCATCATTTGCATTTCCATAGCCCAATACTTCNCCATAAGNNNTTTTGGTTTCAGNAACTTCTTCTGATTCTAAAATCAAATAAGCAGCACCTTCTCCTAAGGTTAACCCAGATCTGTTTTGGTCAAAACTTTTGCAAGGCTCTTTTGATAGAATNCGGAGAGAGTTNAAGCCGTTTACAGTAAATTTAGCNAGCGCGTCTGTTCCTCCAACAATNGCTCGTTTGGCTCTGCCAGAACGTATAAGNTTAACCCCCAGCATAATAGAATTGGCCGATGAAGAGCAAGCTGTATTAAAGGTAGTGGCTATTCCTTTCATCCCATAATGCTCCATCATTCGATGTGTATGGGCACCACAATTGTAAGCGTCTAAAAATGGAGATGCCGGACCTTTNAAGTTACCATCGCTATACAGTTGATCTGTCATAGACATNCCACCAACTGTGCTGGCAGAAATAAATGCAGTTGAAGCATCGGCNACTGTTTCATGNTCAAGTTGTGCATCAGCAATAGCTTGCTGAAAGGCAATGTGTGCTAATGTATCCGTACGTGTTAGTGAAGGGTCTTGACTTAAATTAGCAAGCGCTTTAAGCGCATCATTAGAATAGGGGATTTCGCCAAATGGTAATTCATCCGTATAGCGAGAATCAAGAAATTGAGCTTTTCCAATTCCTGATTTTCCTTTTTTTAGATTTTCGAGGTTTTCATCGATGTTATTGCCAATAGCAGTAATAATACCTAAGCCGGTGATGTAGACTTTTTTGCTCATTCTGTTGCTTGTGCTGCTTGAATGTAGTCATACATGGTATTTACATCAATAAGTATTTTTCTCCCTTCTTTAGGGTCTGTAATTTTCAACCCATACTCTCTTTCAAGAAGAACAATAAGTTCTACGGAATCGATAGAGTCTAGTCCTAGATTACCTTCTGGGCCAAATAGCGGCTCGTCATTTTGGATGTCTTCGGGCTTACAATCCAATAGGTTAAGGTAATCGATGATTTGTTGTTTTAATTTATTTTTTTGATCCTCGCTCATAATAATTGATTATAAAATCTTGTCTGCTTTAAGCTTGTAATAGGTGATTATCCANCAACACAATATAAATGCTGATAAACCNCCAATAATAGGCAATAATACAGACCAGTTTCCATTTAATAAAAATAGCGTATAAAACCCTTTTAGGCACCAATAAAGCGGTGAAATGTTACTTAGGTTTTGTAAGAAGTCGGGTAAAATAAAATGAGGAACCCATATTCCACCAATAGATGCTAGAATAACAATAGAAACAGCTCCAAATCCATTGGCTTGTTCCTGTGTTTTGGCAATGGTTCCTACCACCATGGCATAACTTACTGCAGTAAGTCCACTTATGAGTACAATAGCAGAAAAACCCAGCCAATTGTCNGGAAANATCAGTGGAGGTAGATCAATTGCNGGGAAAATAATTTTGGCCAATGAGAAAATTAAAATGACTTGTAAGACAGAAACCAACAGGTAAACGGTAAGCTTTGAGGCTAGAATAACAGAGAAACTTGTTGGCATTGTTTTTAAACGGATAAAGCTTCCGTTAATGCGTTCTCTAACCATTTTTCCTCCTAGAGAAACCACCATAAAAAACATAGCAAAAATGGTCCAGGCAGGTACGTTATGTTGAGTAGAGTTGGGCAAAATATCTCTGTCTGATAATGATGCGGCAATTCTATCAATTTCAACCCGGTTATTGACCATTGCCTCTGTTAAATCTTCCGCAGAATTTTTAAATCCTACTTGCTCGCCAATTTCATTAATAAGCAGTTCGCCTTCAAGGCTTTTGGCGAAAGCAGCAACAATATTGGCAATTGATGAGCTGTAGTTTTCTTGCAATACGGGGTCGTGAAATAATTTAAGGTGAACATTTTCAATGCTGTCTTGAATTTGGTTTTCAGATAAACCAAGTTCTTTAAGCATATAGTTACTGACCAAATCTGTTTTAAGGCGCAACTTTTTAGAAAANTCAGAAGGGATGTANAGCGCTAATACATAGCCTTCGTCAATCAATACTTTGTTAATCGTGTCTTCAGATAATGTGTTATTAACTTCTACCGAAAAAAAGTCTGATGTACTAAGGTTGTGAACAAATTGATTACTGAGGCTGTCCTGATCTGCATTAACCAGNAAAAGCGAAATTCTNTTTTCATTCACCACTTTNTAAGCACTGTCTTGAACGATGGTGATAACAAAAACCAGAATAATGGGCATAATGAACAACAAAGCCAACCCAATTTTATCATTCCATAAAACCAAAAAATCTTTCTTTATGCTTGCAAATAACTTGTGCATCAGTGTATTGGATTTCCTGATAGTGTNATGAATAATTCTTTGAGNGTAGAGGCATTGTGCTTCGCCAAAAGTTCATTTGTGGCACCCTCATCTACAATGTTNCCTTGATCTAAAAATGCAATACGGGTACAAAATTCTTGTGCTTCATCCAAATGGTGAGAAGTGTATATAATTGTAGTTCCTGAACGATTGAGTTCGTCTAAAAAACTGAGGATAGAGATTTTACTTTGAATATCAACACCAACAGTTGGCTCATCAAGAATGAGTACCTCGGGNTTGTGAATGATNCCTATCGCAAGATTTACTTTCCGTTTCATTCCCCCTGAAAAAGAGTTTACTTTTTTGTGAGCCACATCTGAAAGTCCAATTCGATCGAGTACAGAAAGGGCTCTAGATCTAATTTCTTTGCGGNCAACACCATACATNGCACCAAAGAAATCAAGGTTTTGAATAGGNGTTAACTCTTCATAAAAGGCATATTCCTGAGGAACATATCCTAGTTTGGTTTGAAATTCCGGAGGAAGAATCTCTTTTTCGCCAGAAAAGTAGCGAACGTNACCTTCAGAAGGTTCAAGAACTCTACACAAGATTGAGATAAGTGTTGTTTTTCCAGCACCATTTGGGCCTAAAATGCCATATTTTTCTTGAGTATTGATGGTGAGGTTAACACCTTTCAGACTATAGAAAGGTGCGTCTGGGTATTTTTTGCGGACATCAATTATTTCAATAGCTGGTTGCTTCATTCCAATTACACCTTCATTTTGTGAAGCTGCCTGAAAATTTCAGCTTCATGTCTGGAGATGTCTGCCATAGCATCAGCTACTTCGTTAAAATGTTGCTGATCAGTTTTTCGACCTTTATAGATAGCTGCCATTCGTACAGCATTATCGCGCAATAAATCTCCTGATTTTGTCATTTCATCAGAGTACTTTAGCAATTTATCGTTGCCCAAAATCTCTGCAGATTGCTCTAAAAATGCGGCAAATAAAAAGCGAAAACCACCACCTCCAGTGCCNATCTCTTCCTGCATACGCACAATCTGTCCCAAATACAAACCGGCTTTACGTTCACCTAGTTTGTCTCTCCATANTCTAATCTTCTTGGCGGTATAATTNAACCCTGATGCACCAATACGTTCAATAGGAACTTTACTCATCCACCAAGCTGTTTTTCGAATACCTTTNCTAACAGCTTTGGCTAACNTATCCTCATCAATTGCTGGAACATTAACCGGGTAATAAATATGCCCGTTAGGTGCTAGTGGTCCCCTNGCAAAACGTACATCTTCAAGCTCTTCAGGTGATAGNCTGGTAAATGTTTCCATTACCGGGTCGCTAATAAGGTAGCGNCCGTCTTCAAAGCCGTACACAATAATGTTGTGTGCATTAAAGTGAAAGCGGTATTCTCTGGGGAAATATTTTAAATGAAAAACGCCAACCTGNCACCCAACAGGAGTGCCTTGTTCAATTTTTTTGTTCAAGAAATTTTCAGCGTCTTTTTTATTCTTGAATTTTTTTCGTTCAATGCCAACTCCAAGTGCTTTACAGGTATCTCTAAATACAAAGCCGGGCATAATTCTAAACGAAATAGCAGGNCCATCATTNACCTTTAAAAAAGGCATGTGAATGTAGAACAGGCCGGAACCGATTCCAAAAGCTAAAGGTTCATTCATTGCTTCAATGCCATGGTAGCGAAGGAGGCTGGTAACAACTCCATTTTCGCAATGCGCAGCCTGAAGGTGATCAAACTTAATTTTTGATGTATTGATTAAAGTCTGCTCCATTAAATTGTTTTAATTCCTCAATGGAAATTTTGAAAGCAGAAGCGTACTTCTCTAGCTTTCGGTCACTTAATTTTTTGAAAACACCGGGTTTAAAATGTCGCTTTATAGTAATCATCCAAAAGCCGGTATATCCTGATAAAGTAGGTATATCCATCAGGTTGACAATCATAAAAAAATAGATTGGACTTTTGGTGTTTTTTGTNACTTCTTCAGCGGCTTCTTCAGCTTTTCTGTAGATTTCTTCCCATGCTTCTGATAAAGCGTCTGCTTTTACTTGCCATCCTGAACTTAGCCCTTTTTCATATTTCCCATCATTGTTCTTAACATAACAGACTTCGCGGGTAACATTCTTAAGTGCAGATTCATCTTGAGGCAAGTTCTCTTTCTTCATAGCAGATAGGATTGGTTTAACAAACAGTTAACCACGCATAAACGTAAGAAAAACGAGCGCTTTCAGGAACCATTAGTAACAATTGGTCTCCAGCTTTAAGCTTGTTGTTGTTAAACAGTTCTCCCAAAATAAGATAAATAGATCCAGCTCCTACATTTCCGACATAAGATAAGTTGGTAAACCATTTTTCTTTTGGAATAGCCATATGAGCATCGATAAGCGATTTGTCTATTTCTTTCTCAAAAAAGTGGCTGGACAGGTGAGGAAGAAAATAAGCGATGTCATCAACAGAAGCTCCGTGTTTTTCCAGNGCTTTATTAAGTGTCTGCTGACCNTATTTTACAATGTTTTCTCCNAATAATTTAACATCTTGCTTTATACCAAAAACAGATTTTTCAGTCCATTCATCGGTCGTATGCTCCATGTAAGAAATAAAGTTGCCTTCTTCGTCTTTAGAAGCCCCATGATACATNCAAGTCTCAGCTTCNTTAGCANATGAAGCNGCTTCAATCCAGTCAACNCTTAAAGAAATACCTTTTTCATTTTTGGTAGGCTCTAATAGCATGGCTCCAGCACCATCAGAAAGCATCCATCGTAAAAAATCTTTTTCAAAAGAAAGGTATGGGTCTTCCTGAAGTTTTTTTAGCTGCTGAACTTCATCTTCGAAGTTCTTTGCCATTAAAAGTTTTGAAACACGCTCAGAACCAGTAGTTACAGCTTTAGACTTATCTCCGGTTTTAATCGACATGTAAGCATACTTAAGCGCATGCATTCCCGAACAACAAACGCCTGAATTTGAGATAACCTCAATGTTATTTGTNTCGGGTAAAAGCCCATGTACCATCACTGCGTGAGAAGGNAAAAATTGGTCAGGAGTTGATGTNCCNCAAGCCAACAAATCAACTTCGGCCATTTCACTTTTATTTTCAAACAACCCTTTTACAGCTTCAGAAACCATTTCTGCATTAGTATGGGTTGTGTTTTGTTCTTTGTCAATGGCATAATAGCGTTTTTTTATGCCATTCCTGTTTAGGATAATTCTTTTTGATTTGGATTTTCTCCCATCAATATACCCCAAGTAATCTTCCATCTCATCACTTTCAATAACCTCATTGGGCAAAAAGCCTGAAATTCTGTTTATGTAAACTTCGTTCATTGTTCTCTCAACTTTGTCCTTCTATCCTTAGGAAAATATAAAAATAGCTTTAATAGCTAGGGTTCGTTATGCAATTACTTTTTGATCGAGCCAAAGTGCACTAACATCATTCGCTATTTCATCGGTATATGGAATAGCTCCGTCTGACATACTTTGCTCAATCAGTTCTTCTTTTGTTTGTTTTAAAGACATGGTGTATGGGTTAACAGCTAAGTCTCTTGGAGTTCCTTTTGCTTTGGCTGCAACCACTCTGAATAATTCGGCAGCAATTTTTTCTAAAGTCGAAAAGTTTTGCTCCAGCTTTGCAATNAGAGCAGCCTCATCTTCATGGATGTGCTCGATGCCTTGATGCATGGCTTTTATAGACGGAACTTGCATGGGGTCAGTATAACTAGGCGGATAGGGTATATCGCCCAAAGCAGCCCATTCCATAAAAAAGTTCTGGACTTGCTGATTCATCTTTGCAAAGCGTTCTCCATAACAGTTCTGAGACATGAAAATNGCCTTTAACACATTCAGGTTAGTAAACCCTTTATTGGTNAATGTTAATGTTGGGAAGCCCCAGTATACTCCAAAGTCCCAAGTGATTTTAGCCGTCATNACNTGTGCATTTCCAAAACCTTCGTATTTGTTCAGGTAAATCGGAATCCAGTTATGGAAAAACTGTGCATGTACACGATCGTAGATAATGCTTCTGGTATGGATGTCTTCTCCTTTGTGTTCACGGAGAATTAAATCAGCCATNAATGTATTTCCTACGGAGATGAAATCAGTTCCAGGAGAGTAGAAGGGATCCAAAAATGCTCCGGATTCGCCAATAACACCCCATCGTTCACTTGAGTAAAATTGTTTTACATCATAAGAGAATTTCTTCAATAGCTTGAAGTCCAGTACNTGNTCTCGCTTTGGAGCCAGTTTTGAATAGCAAAGAGGTTCATTCTCTTCTAACCACTGGTAAGCCTTGTCAATACTATCCATTGTTTTAAGGTCATGAAACCTTGGGTCAGCAACAATACCGATGCTTGTATTGTCTGTAGACAAGGGAATAATCCAGACCCAGTACCCTGTTCCCATAAGGTGAATGGTTCCAAGTCTTCGTAAACCAGGTTCAATGAAGTCTTTCCAGCTTTGGTCATCACTCCACTCGTCAACGTCAATTTTTCCTTTAACTCTAAACCATACAGAGTTAATGTCATGTTCAACATCTTTCTTAAGGTCAAGCTTGCGCTTTAAAAATGAAGCTCTTCCAGATCCGTCAACTACCCATTTAGCGGTAATTTGTTGAGGAGCTCTTTCGTATTCATAAGTAATNGTATGTGCGTCATCAGCAAGAGCNATATCTTTTGCTTTAGCTCCAAGCACCACGTTTACTCCTTTATTTTTAAGAAGCTCAACCAAGTCATTTTCTAAAAGTCCACGGTCAATCTGGTGGCTTGGAATCGTAAGCCTTTTTCTTGCTCCGTACTCAATACAATCTTCTAAACGTTCTTTCTTCTCTGTAGAAAAGTAATAACGAAGTCCATGTTTTGGAAGGTGATGCTGATCCAAATAGTCCTTGAGGTTAAGAACCTCTCTTAAATAATAAGTTCCTAATTCTACAGTAGATTCTCCAACTTTATGAGCTGCTATAGGAGCAGGAGTTCCTCTGAACTCAAGTACTGTGATTGCTATGTCAGGTGCATTTTGTTTGAGTTGAAGAGCCAGTGTAAGACCGGCAAGTCCTCCACCAATAATGGCAACATCTGTGGTCTTTTCCATATCGTTATGCTTTAATTCCCAGATATAGATATTTCTTTTTGTTTCGCTTCATTAGCCCATATGTTAAGGGCAAAATTAGAAGTGTATAAACTACAATTACAATAGGAGAAACAATATATAGTGCGAAAAATAAATAACCGTAAAAAAACAGCGACCATTTTTCTTTTTTCTTTTGTGTTGTGCCTTTTTTCTGGATCAGTTTTGCCCAGATTTTAAAAATTCGTTTGCCAGCTTTTTCAACCAACATAATAGAGGCNGGNAGAACTATTTTTNCGGTATTCAGTATGTTGTCTTGCAAGTGACTATAATNNCCAGANGTANTGGCTTCTTGGGTTAGTTCACCAAACTGAGAAGCTCCCGTAATGTCCTCTTCAGATATTCCNGGGAGTGGCATAAATCCCCATTTTCTGGTCTTTTTACCGGTCATCATCCAATGAACAATTGTTACGGAGCTTACATGGTTCTGNACTCTGTCGATAAAAGGAATATTGGCAACAATTTTTCCTCCATACTTTTCTATCCAGTGCACAACACTGTGCTGTGAATTGATCCACATGTTTCGAGAGCCNATAAGCGTAATTACAGGAGTATCTTTTAATACACTTGTAAATTCGGGNGTATGAAAAAGTCCTGTAGTAGGCAGCGAGGGAGATAAAAACCAAGGTTGATAACCAACAATGATTAGATCATAACGCTCGTGCTTTAATTTAATGGGATTTAATTCTATAGGATTTTCCAGAACGCAATCAGACATGCAGCTGAAAAAACTGGTATTGTCCCAAGGAAAAGGAAAAGGAGTTGCCGGCTGAACGGAAACACGGTCAATATCGATTTTGTTAGTATCAAACGGAATCAAAAAATGATCTATAATACGATCAAGTTGTCCGGATTGAGAGTAGCTGATTACCAGTATCTTTTTCATTNCATTACTTTAGGTCTCCAATACTCAGGGCCTTAGAACTGTTTTCAGCATACCCCTTGATGCGTGCTTTTAGTTGTTCATTTAAAGAGCTATAGTGCTCAATGATAACACTAACATCTTCTTCGATTTCGTTGTTGTAATTCAATATNTTAGGCGCATGCTCTTGGATAACCAGTCGAAGAAATCGGTATTCGGCATCTGNTGGTGCTGCGTCAATTGCATTTTCCAGTAGTTCATGACCTTCCTTAAAAAGACTGATTTTTTGTTCGATTCCTTTACTGTAGCCACTCTTCTTCATGAGTAATGCTCCTCTNTATGCTTTAAGCTGAAGCGTAGCAGGATTTTGATAAACTGTTTTAGAAAGTTCTTTATCGATGATCTCAATAGAAGTGCTTTTAAAAGCGGGGTAAAAAGTTGTGCTTAACTGCAAAAAGACACAAACGATAGAAGTAAACAGAAAACCGGGGGTCATGTATTCGAATGATTAATTAGGACAAAAATAAGATTTCAATGAAATAGAGTGTGACAATTAAAGNGCATAGCCTAAAAATAAAAAGGGTCTT
>PAJI01000013.1:21666-172468 GCA_002705995.1 Crocinitomicaceae bacterium
AAGACCCTTTAAATGCTATTTTGTTTAAAGATCAACTTATGGAATCCATTTAATGTCATCAAAGTTGGGTTTTCTTTTCTCTAAGAATGCATTTCTACCTTCTTTCGCTTCATCAGTCATGTATGCCAAACGAGTGGCTTCACCTGCAAATACTTGTTGGCCAACCATGCCATCATCTGTAAGGTTAAATGCAAATTTGAGCATCTTAATAGANGTTGGNGATTTGGCTAAAATTTCTTGAGCCCATTGATAGGCTTCGCTCTCCAGTTCATCATGAGGAATAACTGCGTTTACCATACCCATTTCATAGGCTTCTTGTGCAGAATAATTTCTACCTAAGAAAAAGATTTCTCTAGCGCGTTTCTGCCCTACCATTTTTGCCAAATAAGCAGAGCCATACCCGCCATCAAAGCTNGTTACATCGGCATCTGTTTGTTTAAAAATAGCATGTTCTTTACTGGCTAACGTAAGNTCACATACAGTNTGCAAACTGTGNCCGCCACCAACGGCCCAACCCGGTACNACAGCAATAACTACTTTCGGCATAAAACGAATAAGACGTTGAACCTCCAAAATATTAAGNCGAGGCATACCATCTTCATCTACATACCCTTGGTGACCTCTGGCGTTTTGGTCGCCACCACTACAAAATGCCCATCCACCATCTTTAGGAGAAGGACCTTCGCCACTCAACAAAACAACACCAATGTTTACATCTTCCCGAGCATCTAAAAATGCTTTGTAAAGCTCAGCTACTGTTTTGGGTCTGAAGGCATTTCTTACTTCAGGACGGTTAAACGCAATGCGCGCAACTTTTCCACATTTTTTATAGGTGATATCTTCAAAGTCACCTACTGATACCCAGTTAATTGTTGATTCACTCATTGATATATGTTCTAAGTTCTATGATATTGTTTTATTGGTCTTTTGTACTAGTTCTTCANGCTNTGAAAATAGTCTTTTAGAATAGTAGCATTCTTCATGCGTGGCGTAAAGAGTTCCAAAATAACGGCTTTTTCGCGGTTCGGAGCATAAAAGTCTTCTAGGGCAACTTCTAATGATTCTTCATCNGTTGCTGAGATATAATCCANCCCAAATGCAGAAGCGATGCCATTTGCCTTAAAGTTGTGGTGTGTTTCAAAAAAGTCTTCTAGTTCTTCTGTTGATCCCGGTCCCGGAATGATTCTGAAAATTCCACCTCCACCATTNTTAATTAAAACAACTCTTAAATTGGAAGGAACGTGATTGTGATAAAAAGCATTGCTATCGTAAAAGAATGAGACATCTCCTGTGATAACGGTAGTTAAAGTATTNCTTTTTANAGCGTATCCCAAAGCTGTACTGGTACACCCATCAATGCCNCTAGTGCCTCTGTTTGCATGAAAAGTTAGGCTNTAATCCCAATTGAATAACTGNGCATAACGTACAGGAGAACTATTGGAAAGCTGAACTTCGCTTTCTTCAGGTATGTTTTTTTGAAAGATTGAAAAAGCTTTTAAATCACACCATTCCAGAGTAGAGATAAATTGATAATGTGCCTCTTCATGTGCAATGTCGATGTTTTTCCATTGNTGGAAATACTCAGGAGAAGATGGCGCTAATGGAGAACTGGTAAGTTGCTTGAAAAAATCTTCGGGATGAAGCTGAATAGAAGAGGTAAGCTGTTGGTAGGTGTCGGGATGATAAGAATTGGGAGAAATGTGCCAATGGTTCACNGCTTTATGCTCTCTGAGTAGGCGTTTTATTTTTTTAGAAACAATAGCATTGCCAATTGTAATCAGTAAATCTGGCTTTAAAGTTTCGGCTTCTTCTTCAGACAAATGGTTAATAATACGGTCTATGCATGGAAAAAAATGAGGGCTGTACAAATTTGAAGTGGTTTCAGTCATTACCACAACCTGTCCCATTCCTGCAAGTTGATCTAGTATTTNGTTTAANTGTGGATTAGGCTCTTGCATTCCGGCCAATACNAAACGACTAGAAGAGTTGTTCCAGNTGTGTACAAACNCATCCAATGTTGATGTGCTTAATTGTNCATGGAGTGGCGTAGGAGTAATGTTTTTTACAACAGCTGAATTGGTGTCTGCTTTTTCGTAGAGGGGTTCTTCAAACGGAAAGTTAATATGAACAGGGCCTTTGTTGGGGAAAAGCGAAGCATTCAGCGCTTCATTGATCAAGCGTTGGTTGTACCAACGATCTTGCTCAGATTTCACTTCTTGCTTTAACTGTACCGATTTGTTGANGTGTTGATCTAACACNTTTTCTTGTCGAATAGTTTGTCCGTCAGCCTGATCAATCCAGTCAAGAGGTCGGTCTGCAGAGATAATAACCAAAGGCACTTTTTGGTAAAAAGCTTCAGCTACAGCCGGGTAATAGTTTAAAATGGCAGATCCGGATGTGCACACCAAAGCCGTTGGTTTTTGGCTGGCTTGGCTCATGCCTAAAGCAATAAAAGCGGCAACTCGCTCATCCATCACAGCCTTACAGTTGAAATAAGCATCTTGATGAAAGGCAATATTTAATGCAGCATTTCTCGACCCNGGAGAAATTATTATGTCTTGAATGTTTTTAGCTTTAAATAGTGCGATCAGGTCTTGAACACCTGGTTTTTCTGACGTCATGAATTCATTTTTTGCGCTTGCTCGAGAACTGAGAGTAACGTTTTTGATTTGTCAACAGTCTCTTGCCATTCTTGTTCGGCAACAGAATCTTTGGTTAATCCGCCACCAAGGAACAAAGCTAAATGATTTGGGAAAACTTGCATACAACGGAGGTTAACGAAAAGCCGGATACTATCAGATTCTATTGGGCCTAAAAAACCAGCGTATAAGTCTCTGTTGTGAGGTTCTTGTTGAACAATAAAGTCAAATGCTTTTTGCTTTGGTAAACCACAAACAGCTGGTGTGGGATGTANTGCCTGTGCAAAAGCAGCCAGCTTTTCTTTTTCTACCTGTTGAGTAGAAGAAATATCTGTTTTAAGGTGAACAACTGGGCCGGCTTTAGCNGTATAGGGACCATTGAGTTGAAAATCAATNTTATTGANTTTAAAAAGTGCTTTGATGTAATCAGTAACAAAAGCTTGTTCCTGAATTTCTTTCCCCTGCCAGTCGTANGCCTCTGTGGTTGCTTTATAAGGTTGTGTGCCGGCTAATGCTACAGANGATAAGAATCCATTTTCAACCAACATGAACTTTTCAGGAGTTGCTCCNATCCATATTCCGTTTGTAGCTGTTCTCANGCAATAAACAAATGCATTCGGATAAGCTTTTTGCAACACTTCGAAGAAAAGGTCAATATCCAATNGNTTATNCTCAATTAATGCTACTCTGCTCAAAATCNCTTTATGNAAAGCCCCTTTTTGAAAAGTTGAAATGTAATTGCGAGCAAGCTCTAANTACTCATCTTTAGTGAGTTGATAGGGTAGTTTTGTGTGCTTTTTTTGCGNCTTATCTTCGGCTTCGGATAAATCTCCAGATTGTTCGGGAGAAATTAATGTGTACTGACCGTTGGCTTCAAACGGAGNAATTACAAACCCTTCTTCTTTGCCAAGGTCTGAGGCGTTAATTTTTTTCGTTTTGTGGGCAGGGTGGTAAAAAACAGAGGCAGACTTGTGCTGTGGTAAACGAAAAGTGACAAAATCTAAATTAGAAAGGAGAAGTGTTTTTAANGAAGGAGCTGAGATCATTGATTTGCTATNCTGACCAGTTTAAAATGCTCGGCATGAGANCCGTGCTCTAATTGAATAATAAATACTCCACTTCCAATCTNAGAAACATCGAATTCGATATTGCCAGAGGCGTAGTTTTCCATTTCCCAAGACTTAACCAATTGTCCGCTAAGGTTGAAGATGTGTATTTTAATATCTGAGAGTTCGGTTAACCGAATACGTATTGTAGTTGAACCAGAAGTAGGNTTGGGGTAAGCGTTGAATTGTAATGTAGAACTCAGGTAACTACTGTCTGTAACACATCCTGAGGAATACAGTAAATCGTTACGGTAGTTTTCGATAATATCAAGCATACGCTCTTTTTGCCCTTGTGTAAAAAGATTCTGGCAGGCATCTACCGTATAATCCATGTAATTCATAAATATATCTCCGCCATCTTCTGAATTATTGCAAGATGTTCTGAAAATTTGAGGACACCCTGAATTGGGTCCTAACTGTAATGGAGTATCGTCTACNCCATCGTCTACATTNCAAGATTGTTGATTGCCCCAAGGGTGTTGCAAGTTAAACCAGTGNCCAACTTCATGGGTTGTTGTTCTNCCNCCGTCATAAGGAGATGAAGCCGTTCCGGATGTTCCAAAATTACGGTAGTCAATTACGACACCGTCATTGGCATCTATAGTAGTTCCGGGGAGNTAAGTAAAGCCTAAAATGTCATTACCAATTTCACAAACCCATATGTTGAGGTATTGTTTGGGGTTCCAGATCGTTTTTCCTCCTTCAGAGTCGTAATAGTATTTTTCGGTAGATCCAATCTCTTCAATAGTTGTAGCTGTTCGGGTTATACCAGTTGTAAGATTGCCCTCAGGGTCATATTCCGCTAAACAAAACTCAAAGCCAATATCAGCNGCACGATCTTTAAATCGGTCAGGAGTGTTTCCCGTNTCAGGGTTGAGCCGTTGATAGTCTTGATTTAATATCTCTATTTGAGAGTAAACCTGTTCGTTTGAAATGTTTTGCTCAGGTGAATTATAAAGAATGTGTACGACAACCGGAATGGTATAGGAAACATCAGTAATCGTGTAATTACTTGTTTTATTGGCTTGATCAAGCAAGAGTTGNTTANGGATGGNTTGTAGCTCGGGGTGTTCCTGAAGACTTTGTTCGGATTTTTCGGTGGTAATGCACTTTTGAGCTGATAAATCATGCATTTGGGCGAAAAACAGAAGAGCTAAAATTACTGAGAGCCAACTTTTTTTCATGTGAACAAATTTAACGATTTCACCCGTTGTTTTTCGATAAATAATTGGATAGAACATTATTTTTGGCGCATGGCCTATCGAATATTGCTGGTAGAAGATGAAGAAACGATTGTTGAATCGTTAAAGTTAAACCTTGAATTGGAGGGGTATGATCTTACCATTGCAACTGATGGTGAAGAGGCCATCCAAAGTTTTCGCAAAGGAAGNTTTGANTTAGTGGTGCTGGATGTGATGCTGCCAAAATTAGATGGGTTTGTCGTTTGCCAGACTATTCGTTTGGAAAATACCAAAGTGCCTATTTTATTTCTGACAGCTAAAAATGCAGCTCAAGACCGAATTCAAGGACTGAAAATCGGNGGGGATGATTACCTGACAAAACCTTTCAATTTGGAAGAATTTTTGTTGCGCGTGCAAAACCTTATTAAAAGGGGAGTAGAGGCTGGAGGTAAAAAGTCAGAGGAGTTTCATACGTATCAATTTGGNGATAATAAAGTAGACTTTACCACTTTCGAAATCTCAACATTCAGAGGAGAACAAAAGCAAATTTCCAAGCGAGAAATTATGCTGTTAAAATTGATGATTGAGCGAAAAGGAGAAGTGGTTTCAAGAGAAGATATCTTAGAGACAGTATGGGGATATGATGTTTATCCTTCTACCCGAACAATTGATAATTACATTTTAGCATTTCGTAAATACTTTGAAGAAGACCCTAAAAACCCGGTTTACTTTCATTCGATAAGAGGGGTTGGGTATAAATTTCAGAATCCAGNTCGCTAACGGATGTTTTGCTGATTTAAAAAGCGGTGATACTTAGCACTGTTAATTTCATGTTGCCGGTTGGTAATGGCAAAATTGTGGTATCCCGAAAAATCAGGGCGGGCACACATGAAAATGTAATTGTGCTTTGTGTAATTCAATACTGCATCAATGGCTGCAATTGAAGGTACTCCAATAGGCCCAGGGGGCAGTCCTTTATTAAGATAGGTGTTGTAAGGAGATTCGACTTGCAAGTGCTTATAATAGATTCTATTTCTTGTCGGTTCGCCTAAGGCAAATTTTACAGTGGGGTCTGACTGTAGCGCAATTTCTTTTTTGAGGCGGTTAATGTATAGTCCCGCCACCTTGGGCATCTCATCTTTTTTTATTGTTTCGCCTTGTACTATAGAGGCCAATGTTACAACCTCAGATTGCGACATGTCAAGTTCTTTGGCTTTACTTAAACGTTCTGGAGTCCAGAAAGACTTAAACTCTTTCGCCATTCTGTTGTAAAATTCTTCAGCTCCCGTATTCCAGTAAAGTTCATAAGTGTTAGGGATAAACATGGCTAAGATGGTACGTTCATTAAACCCATAATGAGCCATCATTTCAGGGTTCTTAATGTAGTTTGCTAATGTAGTTGAGTCCGGCTCTATTTTTTTTGCAGCCAATCCTGCTAAGTCTTCAAGGCTATGCACTTTGTCATAGCTAAATGTAAATTGAACAGGGGTTTGATTGCCTGAAAGGCGTAAAAGATTAATCAAGTCATTGTTAGACATGCCTTCTTTTACCAAAAAACGACCGGGCTTTACATTGTATTTGTACTTTTTAAGTTCGGCAACCCATTCAAAACTAGATTGGTTGAGGATGTAGTTCTTTTCGTAAAGACTTTGTTTTACGTCTTCAAAAGTCCACCCAGTGTGTATGTAGAAATATTTATTGTCAGGATTTTTAACCTGAACGTTTTCCTTTACAAAAATAAGGCTGTAATAATGCCAAGCTGTTATTCCTGCACCGGCAAGTATAACAACAACAATAGCGATAATAACTTTCTTGAAAAAGCTAAACTTCATGCGTTTTGTAGTAGACTTAGTGTTGGATTAAACTTCAATTTCTCCTTTGAAAACAAAAGTGGCCGGTCCGGTTAACCAGATGTTTGTGTAACCTTTCTCGTTAGGAGTAAAGCTTACTTTTAATTGTCCGCCAGAAGTGTTAATAGCTATTTCAGATTGATCCAATAAACCTTGTTGGTGTGCAGCTAATGCAATAGCTGTAACTCCTGTTCCACAAGAAAGTGTTTCATCTTCAACTCCCCGCTCATAAGTTCTTGCCTGTATTTCACCAGCTTCAACATGGGCAAAATTTACATTCGTGCCTTCAGCCTCAAAACGCTCATTGTAGCGAATTGCTCTTGCTTCCGGAACAAGGTCAATCTCTTTTACATTATTGGTCAAAAAGTTAACAACATGAGGAGAACCTGTATCCATAAAAATACCTTCTTCAAGTTGTTGAATCTTATCTACGTTTTGCATTTGTAAAGAAACAATGCCTTGATTTATTGTTGCGTCATGGGGGCCATCAATAGCAATGAAATGACATTTTTCTTTTATAACGCCCAAGAAATGAGCGAAAGCAACAATGCAGCGGCCGCCATTTCCACACATAGAGCTAACTCTTCCGTCAGAGTTGAAATAAACCATTTCAAAATCAAACCCTGATTTGTTGCGCAACAACATCAAGCCATCAGCACCAATACCAAATTTGCGGTCACAAAGCTTCTTGATTAAAGGTTGATTTGAAATGTCGAATTGTTCTTCACGGTCATCAATGATTACAAAATCATTGCCCGTCCCTTGATATTTGTAGAATGTTGTCATTTCTAATTTCATCTAACTGCACCTTTATGTAGTCTTTACTAACAGGGCGATATGGTGTAAAGTCAAACGTTTTTTTCAGGTTATAGTATACGTTGACGTGGTGCAAGTATAGTGAATCGTTTAATGCAATCAGAGAAACATTATTGTCAACTTCCAAACCGTAAAGCAATAGCTTGTGATTAGCCATTTTAAATCCCTTGTAATTGATCGGAGACTCCCAGAATTCAACCATAATAAGTTGTTGATCGTCTTTGGTAGAAACATCTCCAAGCTCATCCAATAAAGAATCCGCTTTAGAAGTTTTTTTCTTTTGTTCAGCATTCCCGATTACTTTACAAGAAATTGCAGCAACCATCATTTCTTCACGAACACTCACTACATCATCATCATCACTTTTTGTCTTTGATATAGATGGAATAAGCATGCTGTCAGAGGTTTGCTCTTCAGTAGTTGCTACAGTGTCATTGTTAGAAATAACGGTGTTTTTCTCTTCTTCAGTTTCAATGTTTTTCTCAATCTGCTGAATGCTGGAAGCAACATCTTTTTGCGCTTTTGAGATAATGGCTTCTTCGTTGGTTGATGATGTTTTATTCATCACCTCCGTCATTCTGCTAATAACGTTTTCAGAAGAGTTACTTTTTTCACTCCTAGAAGTGTTTGCTTCAGGCAATAGGAAAGTGTAAGAAGCAACCGTTCCGGTAACTCCTAAGATGACTCCTAAGAAAAGCCACACAATCCGTATTTTAAAAAGTGTTCTCAGAGCATTGAAATAAAGGAACAAATGTAACTGAATTTTGCAATACATCGTGTTGGTATACAGTTGTTTTGGCTTAACACTTTTTAACAGCGGTGTAGCAACAATACCCAAAGCTCAAGCGTGTTATATAGCGAGTTTAGAAACTAAAAAATGGAGATAAAATGAAAAAAATTGTAACCGTCTTTATGGCAGCACTCGTTGGAGGAGTGCTTTCTGTTTCAGTTTACGATTGGGGAAAAGGTGAGTTGAATTTAGTTACTGATCAACCATTAAACAACTCACAAAATACAATTGATGCTGCTAATCCGCAGCTAGCGAAATATTTACCAGGAGAAGCTTTTGAAGCACCCGATTTAGCCAATGCTGCAGAGGCAAGTGTTAATGCTGTGGTGCACGTTAAGAGTACGATGGAAGGGCAGCAGTATTATCAGGTAGATCCTTTCCGTTATTTCTTTTATGGCGATAAAGGAGAGCCNATTCAAGGGAAACCACAAATAGGATTTGGTTCAGGAGTAATTATNTCAGATGACGGATACATTGTAACAAATAACCACGTTGTGCAAGATGCCGAAAAGGTAGAAGTTATTTTGAACGATAAAAGATCACTTGAAGCAANAGTGATTGGAACAGATCCTTCGACAGATATTGCGCTTTTAAAAATCGATGAAGAAAACCTTCCGGTAATTCCTTATGGAAATTCAGATGAACTGAGACTTGGAGAATGGGTTTTGGCTGTTGGTAATCCGTTTAACCTTACTTCAACGGTAACAGCTGGAATTGTCTCGGCAAAAGGAAGAAACCTTGGCCTATTGCATGGGAATGATAAAGATGTGGTTCCTATTGAATCATTCATTCAAACAGATGCTGCTGTAAATAAAGGAAATAGTGGAGGGGCGTTGGTTAACGCGCAAGGACANTTGGTAGGAATTAATACCGCTATAAAATCTGAAACAGGATCTTATGCTGGATATTCATTTGCGGTTCCTGTAAATATTGTGAGCAAAGTAGTAGACGATTTATTAGAATACGGAGCGGTTCAAAGAGCTTTTATCGGGGTGAGTATCAAAAATATTGATGGAACATTTGCCGCTGAAGAGGGCGTGAAAACATTATCAGGAGCGTATGTAGCAGGATTAATGAAAGATGGAGCAGCCGAGGAAGCAGGAATAGAGAANGGCGATGTAATTGTGAAAGTTGGTGATGTGAAAGTGAAAAATGTTGCAGAACTTCAAGAGCAAGTTAGCCGTTTTAGACCAGGTAATAAAGTGGTGGTAACTGTNCTAAGAGGTGATGAAGAGCTTGAAATGCAGGTGGTATTAACCAATAAGTTTGGAGGAACTGATGTAGTTGAGCCTAAAGAATTGATGGTGGCATCTGATTTTGGGGCAACGTTTAAAGACATTTCAGACGACCAAAAGAAAAAACTGGATATTGATTCAGGTCTTCAAATTGAAAGTTTAAATGGAGGAAAGCTACGAAGTGCCGGAATTAAAGAAGGCTTTATCATTACTCATGTTGATAAAAAAGAAATTAAAGATTATGAAGACTTTAAGTCTGCTNTGANCGGAAAAGCAGGTGGAGTCTTGATTGAAGGAATTTATCCTAATGGGATGAGAGGTTATTACGGACTCGGTCTGTAAGTTGAGGTCGATAAAGGTGAGAAAGGCACTGGAAACAGTGCCTTTTTTTATTGCCTTAAAAAGTGGTTAAAAAACTATATTTGCCCAAAATTTCAAACTATTACATAGTTTTAAAATCACAGTAAAATGGCCGACACTTCGGAAAATACTTCCTACAGTCAACATCTTGAAGACTGGGTAAAAAAAGAAAAAGCTGCAGTTGATTTAATTAGTGCAGTTGGACAGTTATTGTATGACAGAGCAATTGAACTGGTTCTGTTTCGTACTCACTTAGTAGATAAAAGTGTGTCTGAAGTGCTTCAACAGCACATTTATGCTAAACGCGTAGCAGGCAAAACCATCGAGGTGGTTGAGACTGCTGATATGGCACAGGAAATTTTAAAATTAGATTTAGCTCCGGCAAAACTTGATGTTGGTTTGCTAACGGCTGAGTGGCAAGAAACTAAAGAGCAGTTTGAATCTAAACGTGCTTTCTTAGAATCAAAAGTTGGAAGCTTCAGAAAAGGATCTTCAGATTCGCTTGAACCACGCGATGTAGTTCTTTTCGGGTTTGGTCGTATTGGNCGTCTTGCAGCCCGTGAGTTAATTAAACAAGCAGGTAAAGGACAACAATTGCGTTTGAGAGCTATTGTTACACGCGGNGATGATGATAACTCAATTATCAAACGTGCTGCNTTGTTAAGAAACGATTCTGTNCATGGTAAATTTGCTGGAACAATTGAAGAAGATCTTGCTGATAAAACATTGGTNATTAATGGTCAACGTGTTAAAATGATCGCAGCTAGTCATCCTTCTGAGGTTGATTACACGGCTTACGGAATTGACAATGCTATCTTGATTGATAATACCGGAGTGTATAAAACACGCGAAGACTTAGGACTACACCTTAAATCAAAAGGGATTTCAAAAGTAATTTTAACCGCTCCTGGATCAGGAATTCCTAACGTTGTTTACGGAATCAACCATAAAGATCTTGACCTTGAAGGAGAAAATATTTTCTCAGCAGCATCTTGTACAACAAATGCGATTTCTCCTGTTTTAGAAGTGGTAGAAAAAGCNTTAGGTGTTGAAAAAGGNCACCTTGAAACGGTTCATGCATATACCAACGATCAAAACTTNTTGGACAACATGCACAAAAAGCCAAGAAGAGGTCGTTCTGCNGCAATAAACATGGTAATTACTTCAACAGGAGCAGGTAAGGCTGTTTCTAAAGTAATTCCTACACTTGAAGGGAAACTTACNGCTAACGCAGTTCGTGTACCAACTCCAAACGGATCTTTAGCAATTTTGAGCCTTTCGGTAAACAAAGAAACTTCGGTAGAAGANGTAAACGAGCTTGTTCGTAGTGCAGCACTTAAAGGCGATTTGGTAAACCAAATTTACTACTCTGTAGATCCTGANTTAGTATCAAGTGATATTATTGGAAACTCATGCTGTTCAGTNTATG
Organism: Crocinitomicaceae bacterium; assembly: GCA_002705995.1. Taxonomy (GTDB): domain Bacteria; phylum Bacteroidota; class Bacteroidia; order Flavobacteriales_G; family Salibacteraceae. Next base: position 33,073 of record PAJI01000013.1, read on the forward strand.
ACAGCTGTGCTACTTTGGTGCATTCAGACAAGAAAAACATTGTGCTTTACACATGGTATGACAATGAGTTTGGATATACTAAACAGGTAATTCGCTTAGCGAAATATGTAGCAAAAGTGAGAAGACTACATTACTATTAAGAATTTTCTTAATAGAAGAAATAAAGAAAAAGCTCTGCAGTTGCAGGGCTTTTTTTATGTTTTNACAACCGTGTCTTTGGTGAAAAGGTATTCTAACTTTTTGTGCCTGTAGTTGAAAATAGAATGCAGCTTTTGTTGTACAAAAATNGAATTAGCGATCTCTCCTAAAAAGACCAAGTGGTAGACCATAATCTACAATATCAGTCATTAGTACTCCCTCTGGATGATCTTCAAAAAAATGTTTGTGATGCCAAAATGCATATGGACCAAAGCGTTGCTCATCAACAAAATACTCATGTTCTCTAACATGGGTAATTTCTGTTGTCCAGCGCATGGGAACATTGGCAACAGGTCGAACAATGTAGTTGATGATCATACCCTCATACATCTTTTGATTTTCAAGTCCTTTCGTTAAAACTTCAAAATGCATGTCATCAGGTGTAATTTCGTTGAGGTTCAATGGCGTTGAAAAGTAATCCCAAGCTTCTGAAAGTGTTATCGGTAAAAGCTGTACTTGTTTTAGTTGATGTATCCTCATTTTTTTGTTTTTAAAGGAAACACAGAAAATGTTAATCTTGTTTTATGGCAATTAAATGGGAGTTAAAAAGCTGGGAAGAACTCACTACAAATGAATTGTATGATCTNCTGGCACTAAGAGCGGAAGTCTTTGTTGTAGAACAAAATTGTCCTTATCAAGATTGTGATGGGAAAGACAGAAAGTCAATGCACTTATGGGCCATTGACAACGATGAAATTATTGCTTGCCTCAGAATATGTATGCCAGGTGTGTCTTATGCAGAAATGTCAATTGGACGTGTAGTAGTGAAGGAAGAACATCGAGGAAAAGCGTTAGGGAAAGTGATTATGAAAAAGGCAATTGAATGGACGCAGCAAAAAGGAGAAAAGGCAGTTCGGATATCAGCACAGTGCTATTTGAGAAAATTTTATAAAACGCTCGGTTTTGAAGAAGTTTCAGAAGAATATTTGGAAGATGGAATTCCTCATGTAGAAATGCTGTTAAAAAATTAACGCGGTTCACCTCTGAACCGCGTTACTTCTCTCCTAGGGATTGACAACGTATTAGCTATGTCAATTAAACTGAACTTTACAAGACTTTAGTTTTTACTTGTTAAACCGTAATTCTTACGATATTTCAAGTGCCTTTCATCATATTCTACTGATGCGATAGGCTCAAATTCCGAAGGAACAATATCAGCTTCTTTTTGAGCCTCAATTTCTTCCAAGTTGTAACTGTCTCTCTTTAGGTAAACAGCCATCAAGTACTTATTGTACTTAGGTGATTTTTCTGGCATCATTGTGTTGAAAGCAATGGTTTTTGATTCGTAACCAGGCTTTCTAATGATGATTTTGTAATCTCTGTCTTTCTCAAGCACAAACTTGTATTTTCCGTGCTTGTTGGTTTTCACAGTTTTTACTACGTCACCATCTTCAACCAATGCAACTTCAACGCCTGTCATTTTGGTTGTTCTTCCGTATTTTACAATACCGTCTACCAATAAGAACTGTTGCTTTTGCTCAAAAATCTGTTTGAAGACGGATTTTTCTTTAACAGGATCTCCGGCAATAGCATTGATTGTCGATAAAACAACCAATAGTACCATCAATACTAAGATTGACTTCGTTGGGTTTTTCTTAATAACTCTCATAATGTTGGGGTTTTGAGATTTTAACTAAAGATTCACAGAACGATCAATTCGAAATATGTTTTCGTTTACAAGGCAATCTTAAGTATGATATTTTACACTCGAGAAGAGTTTTCAACAAAAAATAGTTGAAATTCTGATGTGTTTTTGAAAAGGTGTCAGAAGTTTTAACTAGTGGGTCAAAATGGNGTTAAAAGAGGATAAAGAGCCAATAAGATTAAAGTGAAAATAACTTATGCGATGTTCTAATTTGGTTGAATTCTTCTTGAGAGCTTTCCAGAATAGAAGGTAGAGCGTATGAAACAAGGTCTGAAATAAGGTTTCTTTCTGGCAATTGTTTGGCAATNATGTGAATGCGTTCGTAATGACTCCCTAGCGTTTTATGCTCGATAAATTCTGTCATAGATAGAATTTCGAAAAAAGATTTGTTGTTGTCGTATTTGCGGTAAACAGGAAAATTAACGTCTTTCATCTCAAATCATTTCAAAGGAATAACACGGCAAAAGTAGTGCTCATTGCTAACTTTGCAGTATGAGTGAAGAAAATAATTATTATGCCAAAGCTCAGCAACAAGCCGAAGAGAGAAATTACTCTAAAGCGGTTGAGATGTATAATCTGGCAATAGAAGCTAATCCTGATAACCCNTATATTTATTCGGACAGAGGTGTGGCTTATTTTCATTTGGGAAAAAAGAATTTGGCACTCATGGACATGGAGAAAGCGGTGGTACTTCAGCCCAATAATCCCTACCGTTACTCTAGTCGTGCATACATCAAAGGATATTGTGATGATATTGAAGGTGCTATAGCAGATTATAAAAAAGCAATTCAATTNGATCCTCAAGATGCTGTAGCCTACAATAATTTAGGGTTGATGGAGGAGAAGTTAGGGCAAATTCAATCTGCAAAAGTGAATTTTAAAAAAGCAGATGAACTTGCTGATAAAATGGGAATGAAGATTCACGAATTTGAAGAGGAAGCAACGGNGGAAATTNTAGAAGAAAGGACTGAAACAAAGTCTCCCGAGAGCTCGGCAATCATTAAAGAATCTTTGAAAGTGTTTTATAAAAAAGAATCGTTTAAAGAATTCGTGAAATTTGTNAAGAACGGCTTTAAGTAAAAANATTAGAGATCTCAGTTTAGNATGGAGCCATTCATTAACAGGGTTGTAAAAGATTTGCTTGAAAAATATNCCACNGACTTTGATCAGTTGGTAGTTGTGTTGCCCAGTAGAAGAGCATGTACGTTTTTTAAGCATTTTGTCGGAAAAAATACAACATCACCTATCTGGCTCCCAAGAATAGTCTCCATTGAAGATTTTGTTTATGAGTTGACCAAGTTGCAGCCATTGAGCGCAATGCAACTTACGCTTGAGTTTTATCAGGCTTACCGGGTAATAGAAGCCGAAAAAGCAGAAGACTTGGATCAGTTTTTAAAGTGGGCTCCTACAATGTTGGCNGATTTTAGTGAGTTAGANGCTTACCTGATTAACCCTCAAAAATTCTTTTCTTACCTGAAAGATATACGAGCAATTGAAATCTGGAATCCTGAGAATANAGTACCCACCCAAACACAAGTAAAATACCTTGAGTTTTGGGAAAAGATGGGAGAATATTATCAGGAATTTCGGACACGATTACTAACAANCAATAAAGCCTATCAAGGTCTGNCATTCCGTTATTTAGTAGAGAACTTAAGTGCTATCTATACAGAACAGAATAACGAAAATGGATGGCTGGGAAATCAAGTTGTTTTTGCCGGGTTTAATGCTATAAATGCTGCNGAAGAAGCAATTATCTCTTTTCTGATAAAAGAAGGAAAGGCAGATCTCTATTGGGATGCAGATGCTTACTACCTTCANANTGAAATACATGAAGCCGGTNTGTTTTTAAGGCGATTTCAAAAAAAATGGGGAAAGCTTAATTGGGTAGAAGAAANCTTTAAAGCCCCTAAAAAAGTCGAGATCTACAGCGTCAGCGGAGATATTGGTCAGGCAAAGTTTACAAATGAGTTGCTAAAACTTGCTACAGATGAACAACCAACCAATACTGCATTGGTACTTGCAGATGAAAACTTGCTGTTGCCAGTATTAAATCACTTGCCTGAAAATATTNAAAAAGTAAATGTTACAATGGGATATCCAGTCAAGCTATCCCCATTGTTTACNCTTCTTTTAGCTGTGATAGATTTGCACAGTGNCGGGCAAAAAATGACCGGAAAATCAGATCTGTATTACCACAGAGATTTTGAAAAGCTATTGCGTCAACCAGTACTATTAGAACAAGAAACCATCGCATTTTTTGCACAAATAATCCTTTCCGAAATAGCCCGTAAGAATCATATTTTCATCAGTGAGAATTTGTTGGTCAACTATTTTGACAANTATCCTGAGCTGGAAGCTNTGGAAAAATTACTTCGTCCTTTAAATAATGGAAAAGAACTAATAGAGAGGTTGAAACAATGGCTTAACTATCTTACGCCAGACAATGAAAAGAAAGACCTCTTAGAAATAGAATACCACATTACCCTAACACGTTTGTTAAATCAGCTCGATGAAGTTTTGTTAAGCTATGATGTTGAAGTCTCAATCCGGACAATCCGCCAACTTTTTCAACAGTTGGTAGGTCAAGAGTCTATTCCCTTTAGAGGAGAACCTCTTGGAGGGCTTCAAATTATGGGAGTGTTNGAAACCCGACTTCTCGATTTTGATAAAGTAATTATGCTTTCTGTAAACGAAGGGACTTTACCGGCAGGTAAAAAACAAAATTCATTCATTCCTTATGATGTGAAATACCAATTTGGGTTACCTACACATCACGAAAAAGATGCTGTCTTCGCCTATCATTTTTACCGCCTTTGTCAAAGAGCTTCTGAACTCTCTCTGGTTTATAACGAAGAAGTTGATGGATTTTCAACCGGTGAAGCCAGTCGGTTTGTGTTACAATTACAACGTGAGCTGCCGACTTATAACCCCGCAGTGGAATTCATGGAACAAACCATTCAGATTCCGGTTCCGCCAATAGAGAATAATGCAGTAGTGATTCCTAAAAACGAAGCCGTTTTTCAATCAATAGCATCATTTTTTCAACGTGGAGTTTCGCCATCATCTATCAATAGTTATTTATTGTCGCCTCTGGATTTTTACTATCAAAATATTGTAAAGCTTTACGATGAAGACAGCGTTGAAGAGGATATTGAAGACAGTAGTTTTGGTAGCATTCTACATGAAGTATTAGAAGAACTTTACAAAGATGAGTTGAATCACGAGCTAACTCCGGAAGTGATTCTTGCTAAAAAGGCGAAAGTGACTAAACTACTTAAAGCAAACTACGAAAAGGTATACGGCAGGGCGTACAAAACTGGTGAAATTTGGTTGTCTTATAACGTAAGTCTAAAATACCTGAATGACTTTCTTGAGTTCGATGCGGAGCGCGTAAGAAAACTAATTGATGCAGGTCAATCTGTTGTTATTCTTGAATTGGAAGAGAAAATGGTTCGTGAGATGGAGTTTTACGGACATACCATTGTGTTTAAAGGAACAGCAGATAGGGTAGAGAAAGTCGGAGACTCCATCTGGATATTGGATTACAAATCCGGAATGGTTCAGCAAAAAGATTTATCGGTAAGAGACGAAGAGAAAATTCTTAACGGAGAATACGGAAAAGTTGTGCAGCTAATGATGTATGCCTGGTTGTATGAACCAAAGCTAAAAGAACAAGAAGAAGTAGTTGCCGGAATTNTTAGTTTAAGAAATATGAAAGCGGGAGTNCTTTCATTGGCAGAAAAGAAAGNCTCTATCGCTTTAGGAGAAGAGGTNCTAATGCGTGTTTTTGAAAAAGTGATTAGTGAATTGTTGAATCCGGATATATCGTTTGAAAGGCCTTTGGAATATCAATACCCGTTGTTTGAATAAAAAAAGTCGAAGAGAAGAAACGAAAACCGTATAAGAGCAAGGAACATCTAAGAATTTCTTCAACTTCGACTTCGAGAATTACACCTTTGACGCAAGAATCATTAAAAGGTTGCTTCTAATGCGTCAAATTATATTGCTTAATGCCTTCTTCAAGACATTTTACCGAGTTNTTTANNGCTTCTTCTTCAAGTACATANGCAATGCGAACNTGTTTCTTGCCAAAATCTTTGTTGCTGTAAAAACCTGCGGCTGGAGCCATCATTACNGTTGCTCCTTNATAATCAAAAGACTCTAACATCCACTGNCAAAACTGTTCTGCATCATCAACNGGAAGTTCGGCAACGCAATAAAAAGCACCCGATGGNGTAGGGCATTTAACACCTTCAATGGCNTTTAANCCGTTAACCAATGTATNTCTTCTGTTAATGTACTCTTCGTTTACTTTTTCAAAGTAGGTTTTAGGAGTCTTTAGTGCTCCTTCAGCAGCTATTTGCGCCAGTGTTGGCGGACTTAAACGAGCTTGAGCAAATTTCATTACAGTGTTAAGCACCTCTTTATTNTGAGTAACAACAGCTCCAATTCTGGCACCGCACATGCTGTAGCGCTTAGAAACAGAGTCCACTAAAACAGTATTCTCNTGAATTCCCTCAAGATGCATAACAGAAATGTGCTTTTTACCATCGTATACAAANTCTCTGTAAACCTCATCGGCAAACAGAAATAAGTCNTGTTTACTTACAATGTCGCGAATAGTATTTAATTCTTCCTGAGAATACAGGTAACCTGTTGGATTGCCCGGGTTNCATATCAATATTCCCTTCGTTTTAGAAGTGATGAGTGCTTCAAACTTTTCTACGGGAGGAAGAGCAAAACCATTTTCGATTGTTGCAGTAACAGGAACTACTTTAATTCCGGCAGCCACCGCAAANCCATTGTAATTGGCATAAAAAGGTTCTGGGATAATTACTTCATCACCAGGNTTAAAGCAAGCTAAAAAAGCAAAAAGCAATGCTTCGGAACCTCCGGTTGTAACAATAATTTCTTCAGGAGTTACTTCAATACCTACAGAATGGTAATAATCAGAAAGTCCTTTACGGTAAGATTCGAATCCGGCTGAATGGCTATAAGCCAAAACATTCAAATCCATATTGCGAACGGCATCAATCGCTTCTTNCGGAGAATCGATATCCGGTTGACCAATATTCAAGTGGTATACAGTTGTACCTCTTTTTTTTGCAGCTTCTGCATAGGGAACCAATTTACGAATTGGAGAGGCTGGCATGGTAAAGCCTTTATCAGATATTTTTGGCATATTCTCAATATTAGTGCCGCGAAAATAACAGATTCCTAATTACGAAAACAAAAAAAGCCGCAACTCTGAAGAATTGCGACTTTCTAATATGNTATAAGGTATAAATTACTGAGCTATAGGAGCGCCTTCACTTTTGTTAACAGGCATAGTTTCTTCCTTAGGAGCAGCTTCGATACTACCTTTAATTCGAATCACTTTTGTAGGAGTGTTGGTTGCATTGGATGAAATCGTAACTGATTTGTTGATTGGTCCAACACGCTTCGAATCGTATTTTACTTTAATTACAGCAGACTTCCCTGGCAAAATAGGTTCTTTTGGCCATGAAGGNACGGTACATCCACAAGATCCTCTTGCGTTAGANATAATCAAAGGCTCTGTACCTGTGTTAGTAAATTTGAATTCTGTAGAAGCATCACCGTTTTGCTTCAAGTNGCCAAAGTTGTGAACTTCTTTCTCGAAAGAAATTTCAGGACCGCTACCGCTAACTTCCTGNGCATTCACAAAAGCAACAAGACCAAAAAGTAATGCAAAAGAGAAAAATAGCTTTTTCATAATGCTTTAAATTATAGGATTCTAATCTTATCGAATTCCAAAGCTAAACAATCTCTCTCTTAGCTCTAAANCCTTTAACAACTCATTAACAGCGGTAATCTTTTTTCTGCTAAAAGCCGGAAATTAAATCCTATTATGGGAATAAATGGANTTACAAGATTACGTAAAAATGCTAATAATTAACGCATTACAGTTTTGGCAAGAGAATTAGTAATACTCTTTGTNCTAAGAATATTGTTATGTCAGTAAAAACGTTAACCAAGATATCAGGAATCCTTTTATTAATAACGGTCTCTCTTGCCTTTGCAATTAACCTAAGTGGTAAAGAATCTTCAGAAATTCATCAAAGGCAATTTGCAGATAATACCATTGAAATAAAAGTGATTGATGACCTGAAAGAAATTACCACTCCTGTAGTTTATGAATTTTATCCTGTGAGTGAAGATGGAATAGGTGAGAAGTTGGGAGAGACAAAAGCAAATTCTTCTGGCAACACAACTGTTAAGGTAGCATTAGACGTTGCAACAAAAAACATAATGGTGCTCCGTAAAAAAGCAGGCATTGATAAGCGCCAAACATTCAAAATAAAATCTTCTTCGCTAGAAGTTGACTTCTCTTCTAAGAACCTTTCTGATTAACGATGAACAAAAACCTTATTCGGCTGGCACTTATCATTATTCTTGGAATTATTCTTTGGGCAACCCTTTTCGATTGGAGCGATAGTAACCCTTTTGGCTTTTGAATACCATTCGTTGAGCGCATTTGAATAACTTTGCCGCTCTTAAATTAATTGTGGCAAACAATGAGCGAAATTTCGAGTAAATTCAACCCTGTTGAGGCTGAAGCGAAGTGGTATAAATACTGGCAAGACAAGTCTTATTTCTCATCTACTCCTGATGAGAGAGAACCTTTTACAATATTAATTCCACCACCTAATGTTACTGGTGTCTTACACATGGGACACATGTTGAACAATACCATTCAAGACGTATTGATTCGTAAAGCACGCATGGAAGGCAAAAATGCACTTTGGGTTCCCGGAACCGATCATGCCTCGATTGCAACAGAAGCAAAAGTGGTGGCCAAGTTAAAGGCCGAAGGCATTGAAAAAGCAGACCTTACTCGCGAAGAGTTCATGAAGCACGCATGGGAGTGGACAGAGAAGCACGGAGGAATTATTCTTTCTCAGTTGAAAAGATTAGGTGCTTCTTGCGATTGGGACCGTGAAGTGTTTACAATGGATGAACCACGTTCTGAAAGTGTAATGAAGGTTTTCGTTGACCTTTATAACAAAGGGAAAATCTATCGTGGTTACCGCATGGTAAACTGGGATCCGGATGCTAAAACTACCGTTTCAGACGAAGAGGTAATTCATAAAGATGTGAATGCAAAACTCTATTACGTTCAGTATCAAATTGAAGGTGAAGATGAATTTGTAACCATCGCAACTACACGTCCGGAAACCATTTTAGGAGATTCAGCCATTTGTATCAATCCGAATGATGAGCGTTTTACGCACCTAAAAGGGAAAAAAGTAATTGTACCAATTGCTAACCGCTCGATTCCAATTATTGAAGACGATTATGTTGACATTGAGTTTGGAACAGGTTGTTTGAAAATTACTCCGGCTCATGATGTAAACGATAAAGAAATTGGCGACCGTCATCAATTGGAAGTAATTGATGTTTTAAACGATGATGGAACATTAAATGCTCACGGATTGCATTACGAAGGACAAGATCGTTTTGCGGTACGTAAAAGCATTGCCAAAGAGCTGGAAGAAAAAGGCTTTTTGGTAAAAATAGAAGACTACAATACTTCTGTAGGAACCAGTGAGCGTACGGGAGCTGTTATCGAACCTAAACTTTCGCAACAGTGGTTTTTGTCGATGAAAGAAATTTCAGAGCCGGCATTAAAAGCGGTGATGGAAGATGTGGTGAAATTAGTTCCGGAGAAATTTAAAAACACTTATCGCCACTGGATGGAAAATGTTCGCGATTGGTGTATTTCTCGTCAGTTGTACTGGGGACATCGTATTCCTGCATGGTATTTTGGTGATGGCCAGGAAGATTATGTTGTTGCCGAAAATGAAAATGCAGCCTTGCAACTAGCACAAGAAAAAAGTGGAAATGCAGCATTAACATTGGCAGGCATTCATCAAGATGAAGATGCCCTGGATACTTGGTTTTCAAGTTGGTTGTGGCCTATCAGTGTTTTTGATGGAATTCGAAATCCTGAAAGTGAAGAATTGAATTATTATTACCCTTCAAATGTATTGGTAACTGCTCCTGAAATTCTATTCTTTTGGGTAGCAAGAATGATCATTGCAGGGTATGAATACAAAGGAGATAAACCTTTTGATACTGTTTACCTTACCGGAATTGTTCGCGATAAGCAAGGGCGTAAAATGTCGAAGTCTTTAGGGAACTCTCCAGATCCGATTGGGTTAATTGAGCAATACGGAGCAGATGGTGTTCGTGTGGGAATGTTACTAACATCTCCGGCAGGAAATGACCTTCCGTTTGACGAATCATTGTGTGAACAAGGAAGCAAGTTCTCGAATAAAATCTGGAATGCACTTCGATTGATCAAAGGTTGGGAAGTTGATGGTTCTATTGAGCAATCTCCGGCTGCAGCCAAAGCCAACGCATGGTTTACCAATCGTTTTAGTGAAGCTTTAGCAGAAATTGAAGATTTATTCTCAAAATTCCGCTTGAGTGAAGCGCTTATGACAACCTATAAATTGGTGTGGGATGATTTCTGCTCTTGGTATTTGGAAATGATTAAGCCAGAATACCAAAAACCAATTGACGCAAAGACGATTGAAGAAGCAACAGCGCATTTTGAAAATATAGCCAAGTTATTGCATCCGTTTATGCCTTTCATTACGGAAGAAATTTGGCATGCATTGCGCAACAGAACGGAAGGCGATGACATTATCGTTGCTCAGTGGCCAGAGAAAATAACTGTTGATGCACAATTGCTGGTAGACTTCAATGCCGCTGTGAATGTAATTACAGAAGTAAGAACATTTAGAAAGCAGCAAAATGTACCGAACAAAGAAGCTTTAAAACTCATTGTTAAAGCTGAAGCAAATAACACGGCATTTGATGTAGTGGTGGAGAAGTTGTGTAACCTAGAGGCTTTGGAATATACGAACGAAAAACCAGAGTCGGCTTACACTTTTGTAGCCAACAACACCGAGTATTTTATTCCATTGGAAGGAACTATTGATGTTGAAGCAGAGAAACAAAAAATTCAGGAAGAATTAGAATACACAAAAGGGTTCTTAAACACAGTAATGAAAAAACTGTCGAATGAACGTTTTGTGAACAATGCTCCTGAACAAGTAGTCGCAATAGAGCAAAAGAAAAAGGCAGATGCCGAAGAAAAAATCAAAGTGTTAGAAGAAAAACTAAGCGCTTTGTAATCGGTATTTGATCGTTAATAAACAAGAAAAGAGGTCACCCCAAAAAGGTGGCCTTTTTTATATATGTCAAAAATAAACTACTCTTCAACTATTTGAAATTCCGTAAAAGTACTTATCAATTGAAGAGAATCATTCATTGTTGAGTCAGTTGTGTTTTTCTGAGAGATATATAATTTTCCGTTCTGATAAAATACCGGATGGTGTAGATTGTCACCTGTTATCCAAAAACGATTAATGAATGTGAAATTATTGGAGTTGTAAAAGTCTATAAAGCAATTGTAATTCATACCAGAAGCCCCGCCACCAGAATAAGAATTAGGAATGAATCCAGCTGTAAAATAGATGGGACTGTTTTTATTTATTCTGAAAAATGGAGACCACGAAATTTTGTATTCATTTCTATAGAGCTGAGGAAATTTTAAACTGTCAAATAAAGTTTCTACAGGTTGCATTTTTATCTCTTTGACCTTTTTAAGATTGAATACACTGTCCTCTTTTTCAATATTTTCCATTTTGTAAAGTAATGTATCTAACTGATAGCGGAAATATGGAGCGCTGTTAATTAGTGAGGCACTAATTAACCAAGGACTAGGTTTTAGTATTGGAGAAGGGAATTGAAACGGGATTATTTCAGCTTTTAAATTGTTGAGATTTAACCAAGCAAAAGCTTCAAAGTCATTAGGGTGATGAATAGCCATTTTACTCGCGCCAGCAAACGAGATTAGTAGTTTGTTGTCTTTACGAAAGGGGATAGGATTTCTAGCTTTTTCTAGAGGTACATGATGGTAGTTTTTTAATTGAAAAACATCTTCATATAGGTTTGATTGAAGTAGTTCTCCTGTATGTGTGTCATACATAGAATAAGCCGTATCTGAAGCAATTAAAATAGTGTCACCCAAGAAAATAACATCTAGAATTAAACTGTTATTGGGTAATTTTTTAATGAGAACATCATTCTTTGGCTGTAACTGATCATCCAATGCATAGATCCTTTTTAAAGAATTTTCGGAGCCATCCAAGTAATTTAAAGCTAATCGCCTTTCAGTTCTGTCCCATTTGAGATTAATGTTTTTTGTTTTCGGATTATATGAAGAAATATTAGCTAAAAAAGTAGGTTCTCCTTTGTGAGCATAGAACATTACTTCTTGATTTTGCTTTAACCCATAGACTTGTTGTGGGCTCTTATTTTCTTGTTGTTCACAAGCATAAAACAGTCCTCCATACATTGTAAATAGTATGGTCAGCTTAACCTTTAATTTTTTTATCATACACATTTAAACGAGTGAAAAAGGCGGTTGCTTTTCAGTAACCGCCTTAATTTAAAATCGAGCTTACTATTTATTCAAAGCCAAGGTGGTTAAGAATTAATTCAATACCATCAGGGCTATCGTGAATATCGATCGTCCCATCTTCAATATCGGATATAAAAGTTTCAACATTATTGTAACCATATATGCTAGCTAATTCAACTCCAAATTCGCTATCGTTTGAGTTGCTTAGTGCTATAATAGGTTTACATTCTAAAGAGGAAGGACACTCATCTATGTAACTAGTAATACATTCTACTCCCCAGTACATAATTCCACTTTTCTCTAGTGTACAATTACTTAATGAATAATATCTGCCAACAGCATATTCTGCATCGCCTGTTTGTTGGTGAGTGTATACATCTGATGAATCTTCTTTTTTACAAGAAATCAATAAAATTGAGAATGAAACGAATAGATAAAATAAATTTTTCATGATTCAAGAATGTCTATAAAATCGGCCTACTCTCTTGTATGGCTTTTCGGCTACCACCAATTTTACTTTAATTACTTTTAATTTCGTACCGAATAAATGTTTTTAGTCGAACGGAATCGTTTGTTAATGAGGTTGCTGTGTCATTATTAAGCATAAAATATAATCTGTCATAGGCTTCAAATACAGGAGGGAATACAGCATTTTTATCGGAAACTAGAATTCGTTCTATAAAGTGAAAATCACGATTGTAGATATCAATAAATGATTTAAAACTTAAATTGATTCTAGATTGCTGTACTTTAAAATCACTGGGAACAAAACCTACAACACAATAGATTTGAAGGTGCTCTAATGCAAAAAGGTTTGACCACCTTGGGTTGATAAAGAAATTTGCCAATTGTGGAATTTTGCAATTTGACCTAAGTGAATCTACTTGATCAATATCTTCTTTGGACAGCCCTTTCAAGGTAATATTGGAATTCCCTTTTATGATGGAGTAAAGAGTTGTGTCAGAGCCAAACCTAAGGTAGACATCGTCTTTAATTTTGCTAAGATTAAGGTAAGCGGGTGAAAAAAAACGATCTACATCACTACTTAAAGGAGGAGGGGTGAAATCAAGCATTTTAAAAGAAAGATCCTTAATATTCAAAAGTCCAAAAATCTTAAAGTCTAGATCATGTTTACCTTTATTAATTAAATCTCCACCGAAGGTGATCAGTAAATCATTACCCAATCTTATAGGAGTTGTGTTTTTTAAATCCTGATCATGACTTACATAATAATATTGCTCTGTGTTAAATACATCATGGAATGGTTTTGATAAAAGAACGGAGTCTCCTACAAGTAAATGGAAGAAATCGTTTTCAGTTACAACTATGCTTGAATCTTTATTTATAGGAATCAAGTCGCTAAGCATCAACTGGTTTAGATTGGAAAATTGCGCTTTTAAATTATGATAAGTAATTGTGCCATCCTCTCCAAGAGTAGCTTTACTATTTCTAATAGCACTTAAATAGCTAACATTAAAACTACTGTCAAAGCTATTTTCATAGTACCGAAAAAAATCTCTCTCTGCGTACGAACAAAAATCCTCATTTTCATTAATGATTGCTATTGTTTGTTGTTCCATACTAGGTCTTGGAACTTTTAGTTTGATAGTGTCTGTAGTTAAGAGAGTTAAGCTTTTGTTTACCTCTAGATTGTCATCAGTACAACTTCCCAAAACTCCAATTAATAGTAATAAAAGGCTTATGATTTTCATGTTCATAGAATGTCACTTACTATTAATTTTCAAAGTCAAGTTCATTAATTACTAGCTCAACTCCTTCTGGTTCATCAGAGATGTCAATTATACCATCACTCAGATCATTTATAAAATTATCAACATCGGTATAACCATATATACCAGCTAAGTCAACGCCAAAATTAGTGGGGGTGTCACCATTACTAAATGGCATCAATGGAGTACAGGCAATTTCTTGAGGACATTCTTCTGAATACCCTGCATGACAGTAAAAACCAAACCAAAGTTCACCGCTTATTTCAGGATAGCACGGATATAATTCATATACTTTACCATAAGCATATTCAGCATTATTAGATGATTGTTTTGTAGAAGAATCGGATTGATCTTCTTTTTTACAAGAGGTTAAATAAATCACAATACAAAGTGAAAAGACTGTAGAAAATAATTTTCTCATGACTAATAAATGAATTAAGAATTGCCTACTCTAAAATGACTTTTCGGCATCCGTCAATTACAGGTCAATGCGTGTGAAGTATAACCTAGGGGGGAGTTGTGGCCTATGAAATGACCAGTGTCAAATTTACAGCACTAAAAACATAAAAGACAATAGCTGAAATCCGCTATTTTTTAGTTGAGAAAAGATTTATACATACCCTGCCAGCCAATACGAGAAATATCCCGTCCATTCGTGGAACAGTTTATACCAACCAATCATGGCTTGTTCATCAGGAATTAGCAGATGATCCAATTGAAATTTTCTTGGTCCGGCTCTTCTGTCAACCGATAGTGGAATTGGTTGTAACCCTTGTTTTTCGAAACATGCCAAAGATCTGCGCATGTGTCCACTGGATGTGATGAGGTAAAAAGATTCTGATGAAGTTCCTTTTTTATCTAAAAGTTTTCGAGTGTAAAGCGCATTCTCATACGTATTGCGCGACTCGCGTTCAATCCACAAATCTTCTTGGGGCATCCCAATACTCGATAGGTAATGTTGAACCATATCTCCTTCACGGTATTTAGGACCTGTGATTTTTGAAGAACCTCCCGTCATCACCAATTTGTCAACAATGTGCTTTTGGTAGAGTTGATAGCCAATCAACAAACGATCAGAAGATTCGTAAAACTCTACCCGTTCATATTCTGGGTCATATTCTGTAAATCCTCCTAAAATTACCGCTATCGATTTGTGCTGTAGTGTATTAACGTTTTGTGTTGGTATTTCCCACAGCCGGTTGGCTTCAGCCAGAATAAAGCGGTTGCTAAAAAAGTAAAGTACCAGAAGTGTATAAATGAAACGCTTCTTTTTCTTCCGCGGATTCTTTGTCCTAAACGTAAAAATTAAAAGAATAAAAACCCAAGAGAGCGGGTGAATCAGAAAGGCTAATATTTTTGAGAGGATAAAAAACATGCGGATTTTTCTTCAACAGCGCAAAACTAATGGAATTGCCGCTCAGATTCTACTTTTTAGAAATTGTAACTTGCATCGTATGAAAAAATGGACATTCTATATTGCACTAACCGCCTTTTTGTGTTTAACACTAGCTGATTTTGTTGCTGGACAAACTGTTTTTTCACCAGCATTGCAACAAAAAATCAAGCAGGACAAAAGAGAAAAAGAATGGTTTACAGTTGTTGTATTGGGAACCGAAAAAGCCAATTTAGATAGCCTCAAACAACATTTTTACAATAATGCGACTCCTCGTCATCAACGCGCAGTTATTGTGCTGAAATCTTTACAAGATGCCGCTAAACAGCAAATGGAAATTCTACAAGCGCTTCAGCAATTTCCATATGAAAAAGAAAGAAGTTATTGGATAACCAATATGGTGCTTGTAAAAGCGCCAGCTTCAACATTGCAGCAATTGGCTCAATCTGGAAATGTAGCTCGCATAGAGTTAGAAAATGAAAATTTGGTAAAATGGCATGAGCCGGTTTCTGTAGGAAATTCATCTGTTTCAAGAGTAAATAATGGTGTAGAACCCGGAGTTGAAGCGATCGGAACTCGCTTTTTGTGGAATTTAGGCTATACTGGAAAAGGCACTAAGGTACTTAGCTTTGATACCGGGTTGTGGCCAAATCATCCGGCATTTCGCAATCGGTTTATGGGAAAACGAGCACCAATTGATCAGGCGTGGTTCGGCTACGATAAAAAGCGTCCCGGAGATAAAACCAGTCATGGAACCCATACCAACTCAACATGCATGGGGTTAGACACTTCATTGAATGATACAATGGGCATCGCCTACAATGCTTATTTTATGGCAACCGATCCAATTGTTTACATTACGGCTGATATTAAGTCGTATGCCGAGATGGCAATTGGTTACGAATGGGCAATGAATCCTGATGGAAATATTCAAACAACTCATGACATGCCTGATGTCATCAATAACTCGTGGGGACGGGAGCATCAAGCTGCCTTTGATACTATTGTTTGTGATGGGTTTTATGAAGACATTTTGCTAGCGGTTGAATTAGCAGGAATAGTTAGTGTGCAAAGCGCAGGCAATGAAGGTCCCGGATCTGGAACAGTTGGTTCGCCTGCCAACATGAATTCTACATTGGTTAATAATTTTAGTGTAGGTGCTGTAAATGGAAACGACACAGCTTTCCCAATAGCTTCTTTTTCATCGAGAGGGCCTTCGCAGTGTGGAGATACAGGTTCTGCCTTGATAAAACCTGAAGTGGTTGCCCCTGGCGTAAATGTATTGGGTGCTATTCGTGAGAATGATGGAACGTATGATTACGGTTATTACAGTGGAACTTCAATGGCAGGACCTCATGCAGCAGGAATGTCTTTGTTATTGAGAGAAGCCTTTCCGCAGGCTACTGCTGAAGAAATTAAAATGGCCATGTATTTATCTGCTGATGATTTGGGCGATGTTGGTGAAGACAATACCTATGGTAATGGAATGATTAACGCAGAAGGAGCCTATACTTATTTGAGTCAATTTTATACGCCTTTGGTTCCCTCTAATACTGGTTTTGACCTTGCTATCGAGTGGTCGAATATGGATGACATTGGGATGACTTGCGCATCAACATTTGAACCGAAAATCAAAGTGATTACACCAAGCTCGTTAGATTGGAATGATGTAGCAATTGTTTATGGATTTGAAGGCGAAACTCCTCAAACAATGACATTCTCTAACCCAGTTTCAGATACCTTGACATTGAATTCAATTATGGCTGCAACAGGGACATTTAAATCGTTTTATGCCCAATTGATGTATACTGGGAGTGCTGTAGAAGACGATACGATCAACAATAAATGGTATAGCTATTTCAATATCCAAGAAGGGGTAACATTGCCTTATGCTGAAGATTTTGAAGGTGTGAATCTGTACCGCTCTGAATGGTATGTTCAAGATGATGAAAATGACATGGCTTTTGATACGTCATCAACCGGAGGGTTGTCCAATTCAGCACACTCTGCATACATCCGTTTGGGAAGGTATGGAACTAGAGATGGCCAACGTGATGGTTTGATCACTCCGTTAATTACAACACCAACTTCCGGAAGATTTGAGCTCTTTTTCGATGTGGCTTACAGTTCTGTTTTTGATGGATTTAATGATTCTCTTTTAGTAAAGGTGTCAACAGATTGTGGAGCAACATGGCAAATGACAAGCTATGCAAAAGGCCCTAATGAGTTAAAAACAGATCCATTGGATTTAGGTGTTGATTGGACTCCTGATCAGACCGATCAATGGCGAAGAGATACAGTAGATTTGAGTGCTTTTGTAAATGCAGGAGAAGTTTTGATCAAGTTTGAAACGTACAACCAAAAAGGCGGAAATATCTTTATTGATAATGTGAATATTTACGACAATAACGGACCTCTTGCTGTTAAAGAAAAAGCCATCAGTTTTGAATATACATTAGCGCCCAATCCTGCTGAAGGTTATGTGCAATTGTTGGGCAATTCATCTGCTTCAGTAAATACAGTTGAGGTAAGTGTGTATACAGTTACCGGGCAATTTGTGCTGCAAAAACAGATATCTGTAAATGATGTGATCACTACCCAAAATTGGAGTTCAGGTGTTTATTTTCTTCAAATTAACAATGGAGAAAATGTGGAAACACAAAAGCTTGTGGTGAGGCATTAATCCATTTCTCATCGAGTTGAAACCCGAAAGAATAATGAAAAGTCGATAATTAAGCCATCGCCCAATTGCATGTTAGGAACATTGCGTTCGTTAAATCGCACAGCAGAAAGTTGCCAATCAACTTGCTCTTCGGCATCATAAAATCTGATTTTTCGAAAAATACTGTGACCAATCATTCCGCGAAAGCCAACTCCGCTAGGAGAGATGTATTCTAAAAAGACAAACAAATTATTGGGGGAATTCTCTACATAACTGCGTTCGGCTAAAAAATCATCGTCCATTCCATAGGTCATTAGCAAAGACTTGAAATAGAGTCCGGTGTTAAAACGAGAGCTGAGTTTTCTGGCAATTGTAAAGTCAATGGGCAGTGTACCAAAGATGTTCCACTTTCTGTTGGGCTGGTAATCCAATCCGATTAAGGGCGTAATAAATGGCCCTGAAAGTTCTTGACTGAAATAGACTCCGGTAGACCACCTCAATTTATTGTTTACACGATGAGAGGTTAATGCAAAAATTCCGTAAACAAGATCCTCAGAATAATAATTATCCCATTCAGAATTCCAACTCCCCATACCGGTAATGTTCAGGTCCCAATCGTTTTCAAACTTGAGAATAGATCCCAACCTGAACTGCATACTTTTCAGTACAATCTGCTCTCTAAAATTGATGTCAGCAGTCATTGTCATTTGGTTGTAACGCAAACCCGTCAACAAAATATTTCCATTGTTGAGCTCAATGGGAAGGGTGATGAGCGCATTGTATGTGGATAAACTCATGTCTTCATCCGTATCTTTAACAGGTACAGAAGGAGAAAATTCATAGTTGGTTTTAACAATGTCAAGATAGCCTTGCCCTACAGAAAAAAGAGGCAGAAGTAGAAGCAGAATTAAATTAGGAAAAATTACTTTCATCGCTATTAAAACAGCGAATATACAAACGTTTAGGGCGCTTTTTGAAATTGTATTCCACCTGATAAATCTGTACTTTTGCCGGACTTATTAATACTCCAGATTAATGAAAAATATTGAAATATATAGGCCAAAAAATAATGTACGCATTGTTACGGCCGCCTCACTTTTTGATGGCCATGATGCTGCGATCAATATCATGCGCAGAATTATCCAAGCTAACGGTTGTGAGGTCATTCACCTTGGTCACGATCGTAGCGTTGAAGAAGTAGTCAACACTGCTATTCAAGAAGATGCTCAAGCCATTGCAATGACTTCTTATCAAGGAGGACACACCGAATATTTTAAATACATGTATGACTTGCTGAAAGAAAAAGGAGCAGGTCACATTAAGATTTTCGGTGGTGGAGGAGGAGTAATCCTTCCTGAAGAAATTGAAGACATTATGGGATATGG
Source organism: Crocinitomicaceae bacterium (assembly GCA_002705995.1). Taxonomy (GTDB): domain Bacteria; phylum Bacteroidota; class Bacteroidia; order Flavobacteriales_G; family Salibacteraceae. Next base: position 52,545 of record PAJI01000013.1, read on the forward strand.
GATTACCCGTATTTATTCTCCTGATGATGGCCGTGAATTAGGTCTACAAGGCATGATCAACGATTTGGTAAAACAATCAGATTATCCTGTAGGTGAAGAGTTAGAAGGAGAACTAGAAGCGTTGAAGAATAAAGACGTAAAAGCGATTTCGCGTTTAATTTCAGCTGCTGAAAACTTCAGAGATACTCATCAAGATTTATTGGGTGAAATTACTCAATTGGCTGAAACGTCAACTACGCCTGTTTTAGGAATTACAGGAACCGGTGGTGCTGGTAAATCTTCTTTGGTAGATGAATTGGTGCGCAGGTTTTTATTGGATTTTGAAGATAAAACCATTGCCATTGTTTCGGTAGACCCTTCAAAGCGTAAAACTGGTGGAGCATTGCTGGGCGATAGAATTCGCATGAACGCTATTCGCAACGAGCGTGTTTACATGCGTTCATTGGCTACTCGACAAAGTAACCTGGCACTTTCTAAATATGTGGAAGATGCTGTCGCAATTCTTAAAGCAGCCAACTACGATTTGATTATTCTTGAAACATCAGGGATTGGCCAGAGTGATACTGAAATTATGGATTATAGCGATACGGCTTTGTACGTTATGACTCCTGAATTTGGTGCTGCAACTCAGCTAGAAAAAATCGACATGTTGGATTTTGCCGATGTTGTAGCGATCAATAAATTCGATAAGCGAGGAGCACAAGATGCTTTGCGCGATGTAAAGAAACAATTCAGACGTAACCACGGGTTATGGGAAGCAAAAGATGAAGAACTTCCTGTATTTGGAACCATTGCTTCTCAATTCAACGATCCGGGAATGAACACACTTTACCGTGTGATTATGGATACGGTGGCATCGAAAACCGGAGCTGAATTAAATTCTCAATATGGTACTTCGGATGAATTGTCTGAAAAGATTTTCATCATCCCGCCAGCGAGAACACGTTACCTAAGCGAAATTTCTGAGAATAACCGCGGTTATGATGAGTGGGTTGAAAAGCAAGTAACTGTTGCAGATAAACTCTACGGATTGCACAAGGCACTAGAAACGTTGAGTTCAACAACGTTAGCATTAAGTCACAATGCAGATTGGGACAGCGCCATTGAAGAAGCAGGATTGAGTGAAGACAGAGCTGCCGCTGTGAAATTATTGAAAGCTGAATTCGACAGTGAAAAACTCAATTTTGATCCGCACAATTGGGAGTTAATTTTAAACTGGGAAAGCAAAAAACAGCGTTACATAGATCCTGTTTATTCGTTTAAAGTTCGCGATAAAGAAATTAACATTAAGACCCATACAGAGTCGCTTTCGCATACACAAATTCCAAAAGTTTCTCTGCCGAAATACAAAAGTTGGGGTGATATTTTAAAATGGTCTGCTCAGGAAAATGTTCCCGGAGAATTTCCATATACAGCTGGAATTTATCCATTCAAACGTCAGGGTGAAGATCCTACCAGAATGTTTGCTGGGGAAGGTGGCCCTGAACGTACCAACAGACGTTTTCATTATGTGAGTCAAGGAATGCCGGCAGCGCGTCTTTCAACGGCATTTGATTCAGTAACACTTTACGGAAATGATCCTGATTATCGTCCGGATATTTACGGTAAAATCGGAAACTCAGGTGTTTCGATTTGCTGCTTGGATGATGCGAAAAAGTTGTATTCCGGATTTGATCTGGCAGCTCCAACCACATCTGTTTCGATGACCATTAATGGTCCTGCTCCCATGTTGTTAGGATTCTTTATGAATGCAGCCATTGATCAACAATGTGAGAAATACATCAAAGAAAATGGCCTTGAAGCTGAGGTGAACCAAAAGATTGAAGCCATTTTCAAAGCTCAAGGTCAGGAAAGACCGGCTTATCAAGGAGAATTGCCAGAAGGGAATGATGGTCTTGGTTTAATGCTTTTGGGGGTAACAGGAGATCAGGTGTTGCCTGCTGAGGTATACAGCGAAATTAAAGCGAAAACATTGTCTTCGGTACGAGGTACGGTTCAGGCCGATATTTTGAAAGAAGACCAAGCTCAAAATACATGTATTTTCAGTACAGAGTTTGCCCTTCGTTTGATGGGGGATGTTCAGGAATATTTCATTGAAAAGAATGTAAGAAACTTCTATTCGGTTTCGATTTCTGGTTACCACATTGCTGAGGCCGGAGCAAACCCAATTACGCAATTGGCCTTTACATTGGCCAACGGATTTACCTACGTAGAATATTACTTGAGCAGAGGAATGGATATCAACAAGTTTGGTCCAAACCTTTCGTTCTTCTTTTCGAACGGAATTGATCCTGAGTATGCTGTAATCGGACGTGTTTCTCGTAGAATTTGGGCTAAGGCTCTAGCGAAGAAATACGGAGCAAATCCTCGTGCTCAAATGCTGAAATACCATATTCAAACCAGTGGTAGATCATTGCACGCACAGGAAATTGATTTCAATGACATTCGCACAACGCTACAGGCATTGTATGCGATTTACGATAACTGTAATTCATTGCATACCAATGCTTATGATGAAGCGATTACAACGCCAACGGAAGCTAGTGTTCGTAGAGCAATGGCCATTCAGTTGATCATCAATAAAGAATTAGGATTAGCGAAAAACGAAAATCCAATTCAAGGTGCATTCATCATCGAAGAATTAACAGATTTAGTAGAAGAAGCGGTGTTGACAGAATTTGATCGCATTACTGAACGCGGAGGCGTGTTGGGTGCAATGGAAACAATGTATCAGCGTAGCAAAATTCAGGAAGAATCGTTGTACTATGAAACGTTGAAACACAATGGCGATTACCCAATTATTGGGGTAAATACTTTCTTGAGTTCTCAAGGTTCGCCAACTGTTGTTCCCGGAGAAGTAATTCGAGCAACGAAAGAAGAAAAAGAATATCAAATCAACATGTTGGGAAATCTGCATAACCGTTACGAAGGAACAACTGAAGAGCAGTTGAAAAACTTGCAGAAAGCGGCAGTTGAAAATAAAAACATGTTTGAAGAGCTGATGGAAGCAACAAAAGTATGTTCGCTGGGTCAGATTACTTCTGCATTGTTTGAAGTTGGAGGCCAGTACCGCAGAAACATGTAATCAGAATTTTGAATAAAGAATTGAAAGGGAGGTCAGATTGGCTTCCCTTTTTTTGTGGTTATAAAAACCAGTAGTTTTTTCCCATTTCCAATTCACAAGAGTGGAAAAAATCGATGATGTTTTTGCGTTGTTGAGGTTCTGGATAAACTGCTGAAAGTACCTTTGGGTTGGTGATTGAACTTAATGTTTGAAACGATTTTTGATGGGCATTCGGATGAAGCGTTAACCATTCAAAAGCAATGTTTCTAGCATGAAGAAAATCGGCTGTTTTCTGTGCTTTAACACCATCACCAAAGAGCACAACTGTGTCCATTGGTTGTAATTCCAATCGACACCAATAGCTCAATTTCAGTTCAAAAAAAGAATCCTGATCGTAGACCGATGAATTTCGAGAAGTTCTTTTTGGATGTTCTCGCCACAGGAGTGTTATAGCTTGTTGTGATATAATTGGGAGGTTGTGTGCATACCATTTCAGTACTAAGTCGTAGTCTTCAGGGTAATTCAACGCTGAAAATCCTCCAATAGATTCAAGNGTAGATCGGTGAACCATCCAATTGGGAGAGGCNATGACACATTCGCGGTAAATCCATTTCCAGTGAGATTGTTCATCACACAATTNATTCAACCAGTTTTCATAGAGTTGATAACCTTCAGANACTGCTTGTTCACTGAAATATTGAACTTTTCCTGTGCTAATANCATNNNGATGATCTAACAATGGGGAGAGCAAAATTTCCAGTTTGTTTTCAGGCATTTTGTCGTCNGCATCCATNCGGGTAATGAATGTTCCTNTTGAATGTTGATAGGCCAATTCCAATGCAGGAATGATTCCTTGAGCATTGTTCTGTAACCAATGAATGCGTTTATCTTTTTTTGAAAANTCTTCTAANATGGANANNGAATGATCTGAACTGAAATCGTTAACTGCCCANAATTCCCAATTCGTATAACGTTGAGAAAGGATAGACGTTAGACATTCTTCTAACCATGGNGCCGCATTTTTCNCGGGCATCAAAATCGATATGAGNGGTTGATTTTCCATCGAAAGCTTACAAATGTAATCGAACTGTTAATTCNGCTTTCGTTAAGTNGTAGCTGTTTACCTTTGTTCGCATGGAAAGTGTTGATGTTTTGATCNTAGGAGCCGGGCCAATAGGTTTAGCATGTGGCATTGAAGCTCAAAAAAGAGGNTTGAGCTATGTGATTGTNGAGAAGGGAGCATTGGTCAACTCATTGTACAATTATCCNTTGGGNATGACNTTCTTTTCNACTTCTGAAAAACTGGAAATTGGTGGAGTTCCGTTTGTCTCGCACGGCCATAAACCTACGCGTTCCGAAGCGTTAGAATATTACAGAAGGGTTGCNCAAACGTGGGAATTAGATACCCGATTGTATGAAACCATTGAAGAAGTCATTAAGCAAGAGAATGGATTTAAGGTNACGACTTCAAAGGCAAATTATCATGCCGATTCGGTGNTTGTTGCTACAGGGTTTTATGATTTGCCNCACANGATGAATGTTCCAGGAGAAGATTTACCNAAAGTGGAACATTATTACCGAGAGCCACATCCGTATTACAATCAAAAAGTAGTNGTTGTAGGAGCTTCCAATTCTTCTNTTGATGCAGCGCTAGAGTGTTACCGAAAGGGAGCAGANGTAACCTTATTGATTCGAGGAGAAGGGATTGGAAGGCGTGTAAAATATTGGGTAANACCGGATATNGANAATAGAATNGAAGAAGGAGCCATCAAAGCCATTTACAATGCTAACATTGTGGAAATAAAACCTGATGCTGTAGTGTATGAAGTAGAAGGGAAACAACATTCAATTCCCAACGATTTTGTGTTAGCCCTAACNGGNTATGAACCAAATTTTTCATTTTTGGANAAGCTGGGAGTTGGTTTTGAAGATGATGGATTTAAAACTCCANTACANAACAAAACCACGATGGAAACAAATGTTGAAGGTATTTACCTGGCNGGAGTGATTTGTGGCGGATTACAAACGCANAAATGGTTCATTGAAAATTCCCGTGTCCACGCTGTCACTATTATGGATCGATTAATGACCTTAAAAAACAACTGAGAATGAAATTAATTTCCTGGAATGTAAACGGTATTCGTGCTGTAACGAAAAAAGATTTTTTTGCTGACGTTGAAAAAATGAANCCTGATGTGTTGTGTTTNCAAGAAACCAAAGCACAAGATGATCAGGTAGCTGAGGCNCTTGAAGCGCTTGAGGGATACAAAATCTACAGCAATTCNGCNGAGCGAAAAGGGTACAGTGGAACGGCTATTTTGGTGAAAGAAGAACCTGTTTCTGTGAGNTATGACTTAGGAANCGAGGAGCACGANCAGGAAGGANGATTNATTACAGCAGAGTTTAAAGACTTTTATTTGGTAAATACTTACGTGCCGAATTCAGGCAATAAATTGGTGCGATTAGATTATCGCGGAACATGGGATGAAGCATTAAAGCAACATTTGTTGAAGTTAGAAGCTGAAAAACCCGTGATTTTGTGTGGCGATTTAAACGTGGCGCATCAGCGTATCGATATTGCCCGCCCAGATTCGAATTACAATAAATCGGCAGGTTTTACCCAGCAAGAAATTGATGGACTAAGCGCGATGCTTCAAGAAGGTTATGTAGACAGTTGGCGCAACATGCATCCCGATGAAGTGAAATACTCTTGGTGGAGTTACCGCATGTCTGCTCGCGAGAAGAACATTGGTTGGCGCTTGGATTATTTTATCGTTAGCGAAAAGTTAATGCCCAAGGTTGAAAATACCTTTATTCTCAATGAAATTATGGGATCTGACCATTGTCCGGTTGGAATTGACCTGAACGTATAAAGAACATTCTCATACCTGATTCTTCGAATTGGTTTACCTTGTTCAAAAGAACTTTTTCATTGAACTTAATCTAAATTGAAGTATGGAAGAATTAGGAATTGACGCTGCTCAAATTCAAGAGTATTCGCTGTTGGCTTACAATTGGGTGTTGGATAAAGGTCCAAAACTCATCTTGGCTATCATTGTATTAATTGTAGGAATTCGATTGATCAATTGGGTGATCAAACGCATGGAGAAAACATTAAACCATGCAAAAGTAGACCCCACTTTAATTCCGTTTTTAGTGAGTGTGCTCAACTGGTCATTAAAGATCATGCTGATCATTAGTGCCGCATCAATGATTGGTATTGAGACTACATCTTTTGTTGCAATTATTGGAGCAGCAGGTTTGGCTATTGGTTTAGCACTGCAAGGAACGTTACAAAATTTTGCTGGTGGTGTAGTGTTATTGGTATTCAAACCTTTTAAAGTAGGAGACTTGATTGAAGCCAATGGATATACCGGTTTTGTAGAAGAGATTCACATTTTGGTAACCAAATTGGTAACGTTAGAAAATCAGGTGGTGATCATTCCAAACGGTGTGTTGAGTAATGGAAGCCTGAAAAATTTCTCAGCCAAAGAATACATTCGTGTAGACATGATGATTGGCGTAAGTTATGAATCTGATATTGACACAGCTTTAAGTGTATTGAGGGGTATTTTAGAAAAAGATGAACGCGTTCGTAAAGATCCGGCTCCAACCGTAGCAGTTATGGAATATGCTGATAGTAGTGTAAATATTGTAGTAAGACCTTTTACATCAATTGAACACTATTGGGGCGTTTGGTTCGATACACATTATCACATGAAGAAAGAACTAGAAGGTGCAGGATTAGTAATTCCTTTCCCACAGAGAGATGTTCATCTGTACCAACATCCTATGAAATCATAAGCGAAAAATAAGGCAATAAAAAACCCCGGAACTTCCGGGGTTTTGCGTTTTATAGAGAATGTGTAAGAATTACCATCTTCTACCACCGCCACCACCAGGTCTGCGGTTGTTGTTGCTTTTACGTTCTTCAGCTTGTTTAACAGTAATTTCTCTACCGTCATATTCAGCACCGTTAAGCTCTTCGATTGCTTTGCTTCCAGCAGCATTGTCAGCCATTTCAACAAAACCAAAACCACGTGATTTTCCTGTATCACGATCTTTAATAATCTTAGCTGACGAAACTTCGCCATACTCTTCAAAAATGTCCTGTAAATCGCTGTCTTCAACGCGATAGCTCAGGTTAGCTACAAAAATGTTCATAATAGAAATAAATAAAAATTTTAAAAATGGCTGAAGCAAACCAAAAAACTACAATCTTAATAATCGAAGATTTCGAAAGTTAATTAGAAGTAATATTCTGTAATTTTCAGCATGGCAAATGTAGGGGAATTATTCCCACAATAAACATGAATACAATAATTTAATGTTAATTGTTTTTAAGGGGTTATTTGTTGTTTCTTAATGTGTTATGAAGTTGGTAGTTCAATGGAAAATATAGCGCCTTTGTTTTCGCCTTCACTTTGAGCATATATTTTACCATTGTGTTTCTCAACCAAGTTTTTAGTGAGGTATAAACCAATTCCTGATGAAGCTTCTCCATCGGTGCCTTTACGCCCTTCCTTTGTGAAACGTTCAAAGATAGCGTTAGACTTTTCCGGTGAAAATCCCATGCCTTCATCAATGATCTCGAGGTGTAATGTTTTATTGGTTCTGATTGATTTGATATGAACTGCCCCTTCGTCAAAAGAAAACTTAACGGCATTGGACAGCAGGTTTTGAATAATATGAGAGAAAAACTGTGGATGAACTTTTACTTGTTCATTGGGATCAACCTCTACATTAAAATGAATTTTCTTCCTGATCGCAAAGCCATTTAAAGAGGTGATTTCTTCATTGATGATTTCTCGCAAAGGCAGCATTTTCATATCATCTTTTTTAATTTCATAACCATCTGACTTTAACCAGGTGAGTGTGTCACTAATTAATAGCATTAGTTTTTCTCCAAGCTGACGAATATTCCCGGCACATTCTGCGGCTTCTTTGTCTGAACTTGTCGTTGAGATAACTTCACTAAGTCCTAAAATAGAAGTTAACGGACTTCGCAAGTCATGAGACATTAGGCTTGTAAAGTCTCTTCGTTCTTCTGTAAGTTTATTAATGTGTTCAAATGTAGTGCGGATATTTAACAGTAATCTTCCGGCCTCATCATCATAGTTTGTAGGAAGGTCTATGATGCGTTGTTCTTGCTGAAAAATATTCATGGCCTTTCCGGCTAAGCGTATTGGCGAAAGCAATCGATTTAAGATATAGAGTGTACACCCCGTTGCTATAAGCGTTAAGGTGAGTAACAATACAACAGCAGAAAATTCATCTATCGCTGTTGATTTTTGAAAAATGATGTAAATCACAAAGCCAATAAGTGGAATGTGAATTCCAAGGAATGCTACAAAAAGAAATTTAAGAGCATAGTGTTTCTTGAAGCCAAGAGCTTGTAAAATTTTATAGGTCTTCATTACGTCTCTAATTTAAGGGTTGGATCAAAAGGGGCTGTTATTCAGGCTTGGGGTTGAAGCGCTTAGGTTTTATTTTTCGTTAATTAGGTTAATAAATATTATTTCATTGAGGTAAATGAAGTCGTATGGAATTACTACTGCTGTAAAAACAATAATAATGGTTTGAAAGTCAGTAACGTAAACAACATATGTTCAGTCAAGTTGATGCGTTAACAATCTTATAGGTAAAGTAAAGATACGCAAAGATTCGGTTATAAGATGGGAGAGAAGAGTCTGGAGAAAGATTCTAATATACGATTAGAAAAATTTCGTTTTTTCCATTTTTCACGTGTAAGTTCAAAAGTGTCTTCTAAATCAATCAAAAATTGTTGGCTAAGTTCTTCCGAGAGTTTTTTGTTGTAAATGAATGCATTTACCTCAAAATTGGTGTTGAAGCTTCTGTAATCCATATTGGCAGTGCCAATAGAGCAAAACTCATTATCAACAACTAATGTTTTAGCGTGTATAAACCCTTTTGTATACATGTAGACGTGAACTCCTGCTTTCATCAAAGTATTTAGGTAAGACCTTGTGGCGTAATGGGCAAGCTTAGTATCAGACTCTTCAGGAACAATCAACTTTACATCAACTCCGCCTTGTGCGGCAGTAGTTAAAGCCGTTAAAATACTTTCATTAGGGATAAAATAAGGAGTGGTGATGTAGACAAATCGGTTAGCTTCTGTAATGGCTGTAAAGTAGCTTTGCATAATTGAAGCCCAGTCTGAATCAGGTCCACTTCCGGCAATTTGAATGGGCAAGAAATGATCTGTGGTTTCAACCATTGGAAAATAAATGTCCGATGGATTTAAAGTCTGTTCAGAGGCGAATTTCCAGTTAAGAAAAAATAGCAGTTGCATTGATTTTACAGCGCCACCTTTGAGGTAAAGGTGAGTGTCTCTCCAATACCAGTTGTTANAGCGATTGTCATAGCGATCGGCAAGGTTAATGCCTCCAACAAACCCNTCTGTACCATCAACAACAACAATTTTACGATGATCTCTAAAATTGACTTTTGAGGTGAATGTAGGAAAACGAACAGGCATAAACGGATATACCTGAACACCTGCCTCAACTAGCTCTTGTTCAGATTTAGAAGAAAAATGGTTGCTGCCAACATCATCATAAATTAACCTCACTTCAACACCTTCAAGTGCTTTTTGACGAAGAATCCGAAAAATCTCCTCGGCAATTTTTCCATCTTCAATAATGTAGTATTCAATATGAATATGGTGCTTGGCTTTTGAGAGTATATCAAGCATTTTAGGAAATAACATCTCTCCGTTGTAGAGAATTTCAGCTTCGTTATAAACCGTAAGTACAGCTTGCTCATTGTGCATTAATAACCGGGCAATTTTAACCATCTCATGCAGCTCAGATTCGACCAAAGACTCTTTCTCCTGGAAGCGAAATAGAAGTTGATTTGTCCAGTTGTTGATAAAAGCATCATCACTGATTCCTTTTCTNCTAAACAGTTTGTTTTTGCGGTAGTCTTGTCCAAAAAAATAGAAAATGATTAACCCTANAACAGGGAGCAACAGCAGTAAAATAAGGTAAGACGTTGTTTTAATAGGGTTTCTGTTNTGAAGCAGAACCCGCACACTTACCAAAACAGCAACTAGGTAATAGGCAACTGTAATTGCCTGTAGAAAATGTTCCATGGATAAAATGCTGCTCATTCCAAGGCTAAAATATTGTTTTGGGGTGAATTGTCTGTTTTCTTTACTTCAATCCAATGAAAAATTAAAGTTGAATGAACTAAAAAGCGCTTTCATCAGTTGCACATACATGTCACTTTAACTGTTNTTGTATTCTATTTTTGCTCAATGAATCAAATTCAAACAAGAAAACATATACTGCTTTCCNTCTTCTTCATCATGGTTTTTACCACTGTTTTTGGTGGAAAGCTGGAACGTGGGTTTGAAGCACTTGAAATCTATAATTATTTTGAGGCGAAAGAGTTGTTTGAAAAATCGATGAAAAAGCGAACAGCTGGTGCCGCTTATGGATTGAGTTTAATTTATGCCAATGATAAAAACCCGTTTCACAACNGAGAAGAAGCTTACGTTTTTATTCTTAAAAGCGATTCTGCCTATCAGGTTGCNGATGAGAAAGAGCGGGAGAAATTGCTGGAACTAAACATTGATTCGTTAGCAATACTTACCCAAAAAAAAGTTGTATCAACCTTATTCTATCAGGTTGCAAAAAGCAAACATACCGTAGAAAGCTATCAGGAATTTATTGATCAAAACCCTTGGGCAGACGAATACAAAGAAGCCATTCGGAAAAGAAATCAACTGGCTTTTGAAAGGGTCAAAGAATTGGATACCTATCAAGCCTANGATTATTTTATGAAAAATTATCCTGATGCATTGGAGNTAGAAGAGGCACAACAGCGTTACGATAAATTGTTTTATCANGCGAAGACCAAGACAAATACGATAGGAGCTTATCAGGCATTCATTCAGAACTATCCCGAAAACCCATATGCAGGAGACGCACAAGATCAAATTTATGCTTTGAGCACTGCTTCAGGGAAAACAGAAGACTATTTAGCATTTATACATAACAATCCCGATAATAGAAATGTCAACAGTGCATGGGCAATTATTTATAAGCTAGAAACAAAAGATTACAGCCCCGAATCCATTAGTGAATTCTTGTTGGATTATCCGGATTATCCCTATCGTGATCAGGCATTTGTAGACTTTAACCTTTCTAAGGTGAAGTTTTTACCAATTAAAGAGGATGTTAACGGAACAGATAAATGGGGTTACATCGATACAAACTCTACAGTGCGAATATCTCCTGCTTATGATTATGTAGGGTGGTTCAACGATGGGTTAGCACCATTTTCTGAAAAAGGAAAAATGGGATTCATCAATAAAAAAGGAGAAGAAGTTATTGCAGCCCAATATGAAGAGGTGTTTGCTTTTCATGAAGGGCGAGCCATTGTTATTCTGGATGATCTCTATGGAGTAGTCAACAAATTGGGAAAATATGTTGTAGCTCCAGAATATGATGAACTGGGAGAGTTAAACTCAAACAGAATGTATGCCCTCAAAGGTGATCATTATGGTTACCTCGATGAGAATGGAGAAATGGCCATACCATTTGTGTATACGATGGTTTATGATTTTAAAGGAAACTATGCTGTAGTTGAAAAAGATACGGCCTATGGAATTATTGATGTTGAGGGAGATACTGTATTTCCTTTTCTGTTTGAAAAAATAGACTTCATTACTCCCCAATTATTCAAGGCAAAAAACAACAACCTATGGGGAATTCTCCACATCAACGGAGATACCNTTGTTCCTTTTGAGCAAACATTTATTGGAGAGCTCTCAGACAATAGAATGATTAAGATTAAAGAGGGTAATTATACTTACATAAACGTAGAAGGAGAAGAGGTTATAAAGGGCAAGTATGATTATGATGCCACAACACTGAACTATGCAGAGTTTAAAAACGGGTATGCACTTTACAAACTGAAAAATAAGTTTGGAATGATTGATACATTGGGGAAACGTATTTTTCCAGCTATTTTCGAAAGTATTGGAGAATACACACCTCAATTAACAGCTGTAAAACGCTATGGAAAATGGGGGTATGCCAATGCTGATGTTGAGTTAGAGATTAAGTATAAATACGATTATGCNTGGAAGTTCATCAACGGATGGGCTAAAATTGAAAAAGAAGGACTTGTCGGATTGATTGATACATTGGGAAANGAAGTNATTNCAGCAGAATATAACACATTAGAGGTTCTTGATTCTGCACTTGTTTTAGTAGANACAACAACAGGTAAGTATGGNGTGATTANACAAGATACTACAGAAGTACTTCCTGTTATNTTNACAAANATTGAGCGTTATTACAAGCAAGTTTATAATNTGGAAATAGAACAGAAAATGGCATTGTATGACTTGGCAAGTCAGGCATTTATATACACAGANCNAGGCTTTGTTGAAGCACTGAAAGAGAAAACAACACCGGTAGCAGAAAATCAAGAAACAGAAGAAACAGAGAAGGAAGAATGAGTGCGTTTGATCGGTTTTTAGATTTTTTTGAACGCCATAAAGTGAGCATTATGGGAACAATCGTGTTACACTTTTTGNTTGTTACCGTTTTTAGCTTNTGGGGCATAAATAATTCACCTCAAGAAAGAATTTCGGTGATCAAAATGGATTTTACTCAGCCCAANGAAAGACTCACTCAAAAAGAGATAGAAGAGAAAGCAACGCAAGATCTTGATCAGCAATTGGCAGNAGCATCTAACAAAGCACGTAATCTGGCAAGTACATCTAAATTACCTTCNGACTATAATAAGATAAACGAAGAGCAGGTCTCAAACAATACGCGTAGTTCTGTAGAAGAAGAAATTAATCAAAAACTTCGTGAAATCGAACAGCAAGTAATTGCCGAGCAAAGGGCTTCTGGTTATGGTTACACTCCTGAAGAAGCAGAAGCGTTAATNAATTCCAAAAAGCAAGAGAAATTGGAGAATGTAACGGTTCAGGATGCNCGCTCTGAGGCTGCCGTTTCAGGTCCNACAAACATTACTTATAGGTTAGAAAACAGGTATGATACCTACATCTATGTGCCCACATACTTGTGTCAATATGGAGGCGAAGTAACCATAAACATTGTTGTNGACAGAAATGGAAATGTGGCTTCCGCAAAAGTTGATTATGAATCGTCATCAACNAATGATAATTGCCTTTTGAATGCCGCGTTGGAGGCTGCACAAAGTGCTCGATTTAATAAAAGNTCATCAGCACCAAAACTGCAGCCTGGTAACATGACGTTTCGATTTATTCCTCAATAGGCCAATGGTTATCAACAATAAAAATACGTTGACTTGTAGTTTTGGAAGGGGTTAATAAAATAGGCANTTTTAATGTTTGAGCGTAGAGTTTTTCCTTTAGTTCNGCACTTGTAACCGGTGAAGTTTCAGGAAGTGATAACCAATCCATTTTTGGACGAAGAATCCACTCGTCTTGCTCTGAAAAATAAGCNAAAAATTCGCTGATTGTGCACCATTTGCCCCATTGGAGGTTTTTGTTGAGNTCGGGTAATTGAAGCGGATGAGCTTTAAAATGGTGAAACAACATTCCGGGAATAAATAGTTGAGGAGTAATAGTTTCTATACCAAGTTGCTTAAGCAATGGAATTGCTTCCTTTCGTTCTAATAGNTTTAANTGNTGTGATTGAAGGCGATGCNCTTTTTTCTCAAAAATATCCTTTCCCGAAGGCCCTATAAANTCATGAAGTGTATTTCCGTTTATTTTAAGCAAGTAGAACTTTACAGCCATTTCAANGTGAATAAACTCATTGTGCTGTAAGTCTTTTAAAATAAAATCAACTTCGCCTANTGTTTGGTTGTTTTGGCGCAACTGCAGGTTGTGGGCAATAAGCTCAAGATNATCCGAAAAATCAATTCCAATTTTTACCAGATCCTCAGCATAAAATCCTAATCGATTTTTAGAGTCAATGGGTACATGTTCAGGTAGTGAGTTTTCTAGTTGGAACATTAACTTTTCAAAATCAGAGAATAACGANGGTCTCACTAACATTTCACTAGCCTTAAAGAGCTGAGGAGTGGTGATTAGCCAGGATAAATCTCTAATGACTTTATGTTTAATAATTTCGACCAAAGTATGGATGTTTGAGGTGAAAAGTTTGCGGAATTTCGTAATGGATCAAAAATAAAAAACCAACGATGTCCTTTGTTAACAGAATTCTTGAGAAAATTATACCTCCAAGAAATGAGCCCGGGTCAAGTTATCAGCCTCCGGTGCTTTCTGAAAAGTTGGTGCGTAGCAAATCATTCATCGATGAATATGATGGTTGGGTGACTTCAAACGCCTGCAGACCACCACTTACTTTAATCAAGAATGCCTATGAGTTTAAGAAAATAGGTGCAGATTCACATGTTAACCTGCATATCTTTAACTCAAAACAAAGCAACGGGTTTTACTTTACGAAAAACAACTCATTTGGTAAGAATGAATTCCCATTCTTGTTTGATTTGTTTAAAGACCGGGTACTTGAATTAAGTTACTATTTGTATACCTCTAAACTAGAGGTGAATGATCGGCCAGATCATGTTCAAACAGTAGAAATGCATTACCTGAAACCGGTGAACCCCAAGCAAAAGTTTGATATTTCAAGTCAAGAATATGGCAATATCGTAATTGAACATGTGTTAATAGATAATGAATCGAGTTACATTAAATTAATGGCAAATGTTTACAGCGATTCCAAATATTACGATCCCAAGAGCTTTGATGAACTAATGAATCATTTATTAGCCACTGGAGGCTAAATCAAATGTTTTGTATATTTACGCAATATCGAAGTAAAAAACAGTTCAATCAGTGATAGCTATGAAGAAGAAAATTATACTCTTATTTTTTGTTTCCTTTTTATCGGTTAGTGTTTTCGCTAATGGAATTAATGGAAAATACTCAGACGGAACATCTTCTGCTAATGTAAACTCTACAGAAGAAAAAGTAAGCGGAACAATAACGGTTAATGGAACGGCTTATGAAATTTCAGGAAAATTAGACGGAACTACAGCTTATGTTGAGGTAGTATCATCGGATAACCACAGAGCTGCAAGTGCAGAAATTTCTCAATCAGGAGATGGTATTGTTGTTCGATTTACCGGTGTTGAAAATGGATATGATATTCCTACTCGTTTGAAGTTAACGAATGAATAATTAGAAGAAATTTTCCCAATAAATCTTAAACTCTCACAGTTTTCTGTGGGAGTTTTTTGTTATTACCCCTTTCCAAATGCTACATTTGGCTCAAAATTAATTTGCTTTGAAAAATATCTCTTTACTACTTAATGCTGTACTTATTGTAGCAGTTGGAATTCTTTACTTTTTTCAGTTTAACGGAAATCAGAAGGCGGAAGGTCAATCCGTAAAGGAAGAATCAAATACACCTCAACAAGAAAATGCTGAAATGCTAAACAAAGACCTTTTACAGGTAGTGGCATTTATTAACACCGATAGCATATTCGCTAAGTACGAATTGGCCATTCAAATGAAAGAAGATTTGGAGGCTGAAGAAGAGCGCTTAACAAAACAACTTCAATCAAAAGAAAGCCAGTTCATGAGTGAGTATGAAGCATTGCAGCGTAATGCAGCAAACATGAGCCAGTTTGAAGGGCAAATGAAACAACAAGAATTGTTAGAAAAGCAACAAGCTTTGGTTGATCTGCAAGATCGATATTCATTAAAATTAAGTAACTTGGAACAAGAGAAAAATCAGGAATTGAACGTTAAAATCCGTTCATTTCTTGAAGGTTACTCAAAAGATAAACCTTATGAAGTGGTTTTGAGTTATAATGAAATGGGAATTATTCGTTGGGGAGATAAAAAGCTAGACATTACCAATGAAGTAATTCGTCAAATGAATGAACAATACAAAGCTGGGCAAGCAGCAACAACGAACAAGTAATATATGATAGAAGCAGAACGCAAAAAACAGACAAATATCATTGAGTATATTTTGTTCATGTTCCACACGGAAGACCTGTTGCGTTCTCACCAATTGAATCCAAAGTTGGTTGTAGAGCAATTGGTCGATAAATCAGATAAACCCTACAAAGAAAAAATAGAGCTCAAGAAATGGTACTTAGAAACCATTGAGAGCATGGAGCGCGAAAACATTCAAGATGCCGGACACCTTTCAGAGGTGATTGAAATTATTGGTGAGCTTTCGTATTTACACAAAGCTTTAATGAATGTTTTTCAGGATCGCGAATACCTGGATCTATGGGAGAAAGCCTATCCCAATATTATCGAATTAGCAGAAAAAACAAACGGTCAAACACTTAATCCTATTGAGTTGTGTTTCAATGGGGTGTATGGTGTCTTGATCTTAAGACTCAAAAAACAACAAGTCCATCAAGAGACATTAAAGGCGGTAGAGACCTTTTCTGAAATGTTGAGGCATTTGGGAAAAAGGTATCAGGATATTCGTGAAGGAAGGTTGCGTTTTCCTTCGTCAATGAACAACTAAAAAATAGATATAATGAACATTTATCCTATCTCAACCGGGAACTTTAAGCTAGATGGTGGAGCAATGTTTGGCGTTGTGCCAAAGTCATTGTGGTCGCGCAACATTGAAGCCGATGAAAACAACCTTTGTAACTGGGCAATGCGTTGTATGCTTATAGAAGATGGTGATCGATTAACGTTGATTGATACAGGCATCGGAGACAAGCAAAGCGAAAAGTTTTTTAGCCATTATTACCTTAATGGAGATGATTCTCTAGATAAATCGTTACAAGCTTTAGGTTTTAACCGCGATGACATTACAGATGTGTTTTTAACGCATCTACATTTCGATCATGTTGGAGGAGCTGTTGAATACAATAGTGATAAAACGAAGCTTTCTCCGGTTTTTAAGAATGCTAAATATTGGAGCAATGCAAATCACTGGAAATGGGCAACAGAACCCAATCCGCGTGAAAAAGCTTCTTTTATGAAAGAGAATATTCTTCCCATTCAAGAAAGCGGGCAATTAGAGTTTGTAGATGTTCCCGGGAATGGATTTCTTGAAAATAGTCCGTTAGGCTTTGATGTTTTCTTTGCTGATGGCCATACCGACAAACAAATGATTCCAATCATTGACTATAAAGGGAAAAAGATTGCTTTTGCAGCTGATTTATTGCCATCGGCTTATCATATTCCATTGCCTTATGTAATGGGCTATGATGTACGTCCGCTAGTGACGATGGATGAAAAAACAACCTTTTTGAACAAAGCTGTTGAAGAAGAAATTTACATTTTCTTAGAGCACGATGCAGTAAATGAATTGTGTACAGTGAAACAAACCGAAAAAGGCATTCGCTTAGATCAAACACACAACTTTAGTGATATCTTTTAATAGATAACCTGTTAGAAAATAAAAGATAAAGGCTGTCGAAAGACAGCCTTTTTTGTTGCCTATTTTATATCGAAATCTTTTTTCAAGTCTTCAATGGTAGATTCCGGAACATCATTCATGTCCAAAACCATTAACCCATCCAAAGCTTGTCCAAATTTTGGGTCTACATTAAATGCAATAATACGAGCGTTTTGCTTCATGTATTTTTTCAATAAAACGGGAATGTTGTAGCGTTCCGGTTCAATTTCCTGAATGAATTTATCGAGTGATTTGAAATCATCTTTCGAAGATTCAAGAATAATCTCGGCATCAACATTTTTCGTCTTAGGTCGGAATTTTTTTCGAGGACGAACCAATTCAGCTAAATCTTCACGGAAGAAGTTTTTCTTGATAAAACCAATCATCAAGCTCTTCGATAATTTCGAATAGCGGTTACTGATAGTAACTGGCCCCATTAAATAACGGTATTCTGGGTTTTTAATCAGGAAGTACAAAATACCTTTCCAAAGCAAGAAAAGCGGCAGCATTTTGCGCTGATATTCTTCTACAATGAAAGAACGTCCTAACTCTATGGTTTCAAAAAGAATGGGCTTAAACTTACGCTTCAAGCGGAAAAGACTGTGAACATAAAAACCACGCTTGCCGTATTTTTTCATGATGTCGTTACCCTTTCCTAAGCGGTAGGCTCCAACCAGTTTATTCGCTTCTTTATCCCAAATGAACAAGTGATGGTAATACAAGTCGTATTCATCCAAATCTAAAGCGCGATTAGTGCCTTCCTGCATGGCTCTAAACGTAATTTCGCGCAATCGGCCAATTTCTGTAAGGATGTTAGGAATATCGGTACTGTAGGCAATATAGATTTCAAATTCTTGTTGCGTATGAATGCGCATATCCATAGCACGCAACCTTTCAATTTCACCCAATAAAACATCAGAAGGAATCGCATTCGCAATGGGTTCAGGCTTTTTTAGCGCACTCAAATTCGGGCGGTAAAATTTTTTCACTTCCAAAGCAGAGCCTAAAGCATAGGTTTTTGCACGTAGAAAACGTCCCATCTGCTTGTGGTCTTCAAAACCATTGATTTCTTTAACAGAAATGGGTTTTCCAATGCGCACTTTAACTTTCCGGTCTTTTTTATTAAAGACTTCAGAAGGTAGTTTTGCTGTGCGAAGAGCAGGGTGAATAGAGCCTAGAAGCTGAAAAATTAAACTGTTGTTTCCGTGAAAGAAAATGGGAACAACAGGAACATCTGCTTTTTGAATTAACCTTAAAATGCCATCTTGCCACTCACGATCTGTAATCGATTTGCTGTTAGTTTGAAAACTAGAAACTTCACCGGCAGGGAAAGTTCCAATAGGATGGCCTTCACTCAAATGGTGTAACGACTGCTTTATTCCTGCAAAACTAGATTTTAGGTCTTGTTTGTCTTCAAAAGGGTTAACCGGAATAATGTGTGGAGCCAATGGAGCAATGCGGTTCAACAAAAAATTGACCATCACTTTTGAGTCTGGTCGTTGCTGAAGCAGTAGCTTAATTAAAAATAATCCTTCAATTCCCCCATAAGGGTGGTTAGAAACACTTATAAAAGCACCTTCTTTAGGAAGGTTGGCCAGTTCTGTAGGGTCAATGTCAAATTCAATGTTTAATTGTTCGAAAAGTGCATCAACAAAATCAACTGCATTTTTATGCGCATTATTCGCATAGAACTCATTAATCTTATTGATCGAAAGAACATTCATTAAAATACCGGCAATACGCGGCATTTTTAACTTCCCAATACTGGCTATATCTGCGAATTCATCGCGTTTGATCAATTCATCCATGTGTGCAAAGTTTAACACTACTATCGCTTGATTGCGCGTAGTTTAGAATTACTTAACGGAAAGTTAAACACGGAATGATATTCAACGGATGTTAAAGAATGTCAAATTATCAACACAATTATTCGATGGTTTTTTCTTCGTAAGCATTGACAAACAGTATGTTGCCAAGTTGATAATAACCGTCAAATACTTTTTCTTTTTCGTGCTTTAAGTTGTCATCGTTAAAACCAATGATGGTAAGGTCTGCATCAGCCGATTTTTTGTTGATAATGTGTCGCATGTTTTGCTCCGACTGCTGTGGAACCAAAACAATATTACGTTCTGAAATGGGCAGTCTCCCGGCTTTTACAAGTGCTTTCATTTCACTTGCTTTCTCTTCATATTTCCCTTCGGGATAGGTGCTGATAATCTTAATGATTCCTTTTTTCCATTCAGGATGACCAAGAATAATATAAGCCAGCAGAATCATCAAATTGGCATTGATGTAATCATCTGATGAAATCCAGACATGAATTTCTTTATGATAGCCAAATCCTCTGAGAGTACTCTTTAAAATACAAACATCAAACTCAGTAGCTTGTAATAGTTGTGAATTCTGGATGACGTTTGATAACGTATGCGGTTCCTCCTCAGAAAATTCATACAACATTAAGTTGTTTCCTTTTCCGGAAACACCTGAAAGCTGAATGGATTGTGCAATAGCCGAAGTGTAACTGGGAGAAATAATCGTATCGAGAAAAATACGGCTTTTGACACCTTCGGTAAGGTGCAACAAACGGTCTTTGATTAGTTTACTTTCCTGATAAGTTTCTTGGTTCAGGTATCCTTCAATGTAATGAATATAGGTGCCAAAACCATATTTGTGCGAAATCCAGCGCACTAAATCCAATGCAGACCTGCGTTTGAAACTGTCTTTGGAAATACAAATGATAAAAGGTCTCCAGCTTTCTTCTGCAAAAACAGAATCACGCTTCTGTACAAATACTTGTAATTGGCGGGTAACCTGGAAAATCAATCCTTTAAAAAGATTGACCATATCGCGTTTGTGCTTGTTGAGCGATCCTACCCAAATGTAAATTCCTACCATAATGGCCAATGACAAAGCAGCGTAGCCAAAGTTCATTTTGAACATAAGGTAGAAACACAAAATGGCTCCGGTTAAAGAGAAATACCACTTTGAACGAAAGGTGGGGCGATAAGAAGGGTCAGCAGCAAAATGTTCTAATAGTGAGACTAAACAAATGGCACCGTATGTTACCATAAAAAACATGGAAATGATCTGTGCAACAAAATCAATATCTCCGATAGCAATAAAAAAGAAAGCAATCGCACAGGTAATAATGATAGAATTGGAGGGTTCATTGTCTCGTTGTCTTCCCTTGGCCAAAACCTGGTTTAAGTTGCTAGGAAAAATACCATCTGCAGCTAGCGCTTGCAATGTCCGGGGAGCAATAATAACAGAGCCCAAAGCAGAAGAAATTCCGGCAGCTGCTAACCCAATTGGAATAATTGGTCCCCAAGTGGCAATTTTCTCCATGATCAGGACATCAGTGTTGGCCAAGTCTTCTAAACTAGCTGAGTAGAATAATTTAATGGCAATAGCGATGTAAACAATAATTCCGGCTAATGTGGCCCACATCGTTCCTTTTGGAATGGAACTTTTAGGGTCTTTTAAGTCCCCTGATAATCCCAATCCCGCAGCAATTCCTGTAAATGCCGGGAAGATAATGGTGAATACATAGAAGAAATCATCAGCATTGCCAACTGTAGCAAAAATGTCATCTGAAGGAGTAGAATAGGCTGAACCACTAAAGAACATCGCCAATGAGGTAAAAAGCAAAACCACAACAAGATAAAGTGCTTTTACACCAAGGTTAGCCCCTTTGGTAAGCATTAATGTGGTTAAGAGAACCATTGTTCCCAAGCCAATTAAACGGTTGCTGATAAAAATGCCGTAATTATCATAGAGTAAATCGCGAAGCGGTTCAATGGCTACAGCAAAAGCGATAACGTAAAATGCAATACTGATAGCTTGTGATAGAAATAGAGCAATTCCAATAGCCGCTCCAATACGTAGCCCAAATGAACGCGAAATCATGTAATAAGCGCCACCACCTTCAACTTTTTGGTTGGTAGCTATTTCTGCTACAGCCATTGCAGTAGGCACCGTTACCATGTGACCGATTAGGATAATGAGTAAAGCACCTATTAATCCTGTATTTCCTACAGCATAACCAAAGCGGAGAAAAAGAATAGCTCCTAAAATGGTAGAAATTGCCGTCATGAAAACCGGCAAGGTTCCCATGGTTTTTTGTGCGTTGTTGCCTGGTGCGCTCATTTGATCTCCAATATTAACCAAATCACACGATCTTAGTAGAGATTCAGGTGCTATTCTTTTTATTTTTACTTCCCGTATGAAAACGAAACAAATAAGCTATGTCTTATACTTACTACTTCTCTTGGTAGGAGTGAACAAGGTGAGTTATGCACAACGTCAATTAGATGATGCTTTCTTTTCTTTTGAAGGAGGTTTTCTACTCAACTCAGCCCGGGATGAATTAGTGTCTCCGTTGCGCTATACAGGATTGAACAGTAGTTTTAGTTTAGGAATGAACTGGTACCGCGAAAGACACCTATCAAACCTTTCGTTACAATTTACAGGAGGAAGTGTTTACAGTACACAGGACAATACAGAAAGAGGTGATCCTCCATCGTTGAGTAGAATAAACCTGAATTATGACCGATTGTACCAGTTGAATTTCTCGTTTAAAAAGTGGGATTTTTATGCCGGAGGGAGTTTGGCCAATACGTTTGTATACAGAGTAAACGATGAGTTTGATAATGCAGCGTATACCTATGATTACTATTCTACACTAGGGCCTGCCTTTGGAACAATTCGCAGGTGGCAAAAAGAAAAACGCGATCGTCACCTATGGTTCTTGAAATGGCATCAGAAGCCCCATTTTATGGAGTTGTCATATCAACTTTCTACAGGGTTGATAGGTGTAGGTATTCGTCCCGGATATCAAGTGATTCAGAATTTTCAAGGAGACGATTCTTACTGGGAGGTATTTACACGAGATGAAAACGTTTTTGCAGGAACGGTAAACCGTATTTTTTCATTGGACTCACGCCTAAAACTGACTTGGTTTTTCTTGAATGGGAACGCTTTTAGCTTTAATTATCAGTGGAATTATTACCGTCTAAACAATACCCGCCAATCTGGAGATAATGTAGTTGAAGGAAGTATGAACGGCTTCTCTACATCATTGTATTTAAAACTCAATTCAACAGCTAAAAAATGAAAAAGCAATTGATCCTTTTCTTATTGGTGCTGGCTGTGAGCTTTGCTGGCTGTGAGCAGATTTTGATTGAAAACAACGACTCTATAGATCCACAAGAAAATTTCGATTACCTGTGGAAAGAAGTGTGTGATCATTACGCCTTTTTTGATTACAAACACGTTAACTGGGATTCAATTTACAGTGTATACAATCCAATGGTAACACCTACAACATCAGAGATTGAGTTGTTTGATATCTGTGGCGCAATGCTCAACGAATTGGAAGATGGACATGTGAATTTAACTTCTCCGTTCAATGTGTCTCGTTACGATTTTGAAAGTGTTTCTCAAGAGAATTTTGACTGGCGATTGATTACCGATAATTATTTGGGAGATGATTATTACATTACCGGAGCACTGTACAATGATGGATTGGATAGTGGACGAATTGGCTATATCCGCTATGCTTCATTTCAATACGATATTGAGCACAATGACTTGGATTTTGTGCTTTCACGTATGGTCAATACAGAAGGGTTAATTATTGATTTGCGCAGTAATGGAGGTGGAAGTTTAAGTAACTGTGAGAAGTTGATTAAACGACTTGTAAACCATACGGAGCCGGTAATTTATTCCGAAACAAAAAATGGTTCCGGAGTTAATGATTTTGCATCTCCGGTAACAGTCTCATACAGTGCTTACAGTGGCATTCGCTATACTAAACCAATAGCACTTTTGGTGAACCGAGGTTCGTTTAGTGCAACATCGTTTTTTACAACATTGGCGCGTCAGTTAGAACATGTTATTGTTATTGGCGATACAACCGGAGGTGGAATGGGAATTCCAACCGGAGGTGAACTTCCTAATGGCTGGGACTATCGCTTTTCCGGAACAAGAACACTTACCGCAGCGGGAGAGAATTTTGAAAATGGCGTGCCCCCGGATATTTATGTGACGCAGACTAACATCGATAGAATTCAGGGAAAGGATAGCATTATTGAGCGTGCGCTGCAAGAGCTGTAGTTGTTGCTTCGATTAAATCCATTTCAAAAGCTCCATCTTCCAAAACATTGTGAATAGCAATGTGATTGGTTTTGCACCAAACGATCCATTCTTTGCGCGTTTTCCAATGTAATGATCCATCAAGAATAACTTTTTGAAGAGATGTTGGTGTAATGTTATTGGGTAGAGATTGGTTTCTGACCAAGAGAATAGCATTGTTGAAATTGTTCTGTTGAACAGATGTCTTATTGAGAATGATTAGCTGATTGCCATCGGGCAGGTTGATGTGGACTTGAGGAACATCTAGCGGAATGAAGTGATCTTGAGTAAGGTTGTTTGCCCACCAATTGTGCCAAATGTGAAACTGCATACTGCTCTTGTTAGAAAGTAAATCTGTAGTTGCTATAAACGTATGATTATGCCCTTGAATTAAGTCGATCGCAGTAGATTTTCGAACCGCATAAATTACCAACTTTGACTGCCGATCAAGTTGCATTTCCTCAACAATTTGTAGTGTAATGAGGAAGTTAACAAGACCAAATGCCCAGAGTAATTTTCTCACCTTTTTATTCATAAAGTAAATGGCGATAAATACAATAGAGGCGTAAATCATCCACGTTTCTATAATTGAGATATCAATTTCAGAAGTAATGGCATAAGGCAGTTTTCGAACCATTGTAACAACTTCATTTAAGACTTGAGTTACTCCGCTAAGAAGAAAAGCCAATACCTTAGCAATAGAAGAGAAAGGGCTAAGCAAGAAGAGCAAAATTCCACCGATTACAATGATAAAAGCTGCGGGAATAACAATTAAATTAGAAAGTAAGAAGTAATTCGGAAATTGATGAAAATAGAGAAATCCCAATGGGGCTGTAGCTATTTGAGCCGCGATTGAAACAGTGGTAATTGTCCAAATTTTATCCAGTAACCAAGAGTTAAAGGTCAATAAATCGTAAAGCCGAGGCTGAAGAGCAACAATACCTAAAACGGCCAGAAAGCTAAGTTGAAAACCTACCTCCATAATCATAAAAGGACGGAACAATAAAATGAAAAATGCAGCAGCGGCAAGTGTATTGTAAATGTTGGTGTTTTGATTTAATGCCTGCCCAAAAGCTAAAAATGAGAACATCGTAGCAGCTCTAATCACAGAAGGAGAAAATCCGGTAACTAAAGCAAATGACCATACACTTAAGAGTTCAAGTAGCAGTTTTAGAAATTTTAAGTAGGGATGTTTTTGAAGCGGCTTTAACAAAGTAGAGACTAGCAATAAAACAATTCCCACATGAAGTCCGCTTACAGCTAAAACATGCATTGCACCGGCACTTGAAAAAGCCTGTGTGATTTCAAAATCCAATTCATCTTTATTGCCTAAAACAAGAGCAGAAAGAATGGCATAGTTATCTCCATCAATGCCATACGTTTTAAAAATGTTAAGCAGATAGCTTTGTAGTGCTATCGCTATTTGTTGGATAGAGTTTCCATTGTTTCCTAAAAGCTGAATTTGCTGGTGCCTGATGTAGCTGCTGTGGTAGGTATAATGATGCGACAAATACCTTTTGTAATTAAATTCATGAGGGTTTAAGGGAGGAGGAATGAGGTCAGGAAAAGCAGAGATCAATATTTGATCACCGTACTTGATGCTATCGGTTGAAGGGTGCTTTTCAGCATAGATAATTAGATTCCCGGATGAATTTTTCCAGCTACTACCTGTAGCAGTCGCAATAATTTTAGTTGTCCATTTATAACTGTTGGTCTTATTTTCAGGAGCTGTTACAAGCTGAATAATGAAGGAGTCGTTTTCTTGCCTGCCATCTTTGAAAAAATAATCAGAACTATTTTGAGGATCATAAAATTGAGGCAGCCAATACCCAAAACTCAAAAGAGTTACAGCTAAAATCAATCCGTAAATAAACCGGTTCTGATATTTGAGATAAAGCGGTTTGTAGAAAGCTATGAATGCAGAAACTATCAATAAAATGATTACAAGGTAATCGTGGTAGCTACGGTAAAAAGGGAAATACGAAGCAGCCACAATACCCAACACAAAGGGCGCAAGTATGCGCACCAATGGTATGGCATTGAATGTGTACATTTTCAGAGGTACACCTAAGATAATGAAAACAATTGAGTGCTAGGGTTGATGAAAAAAGAGTTTTACGGCTGAAAATCGAAAAATACAAGAATTCAGAATGTGAGCAAGAGAGCGATTATTCGCCTCTGAAAAAGTCTATCGCAGAAAGCTTAATCAAATGGATGTCGCTGTAATAATGGTGCAAAATTTCGGTGTAAGGGTAACCCATCTCAGCCATTTTCATAGCACCTTCTTGTGATAATCCCACACCGTGTCCATATCCCTTTCCGGTAATTAAAACAGAGTCTCCGATTTCCTTCACGCAGAAAAAAGTTGATTTTAAATGGAAATCCTGTCGAACAGTTTTTAATTCAGCCCGGGGCTTAATAGGATGCATAATGTTCATGCGTTCCTGAGGACAGAAATTAAGAATGTAATCAACCTGGTGCTGATTGGTGAGGTCAACATTGTAGTGAGATTTAAAATAGTCCAGCCATTTTGATTTCGGTAGGGTAGTTTCCCAGAGGTAATGAGGCATGTTCAAACTAAAAGAGTCTGGTGTAGATCTTAAATAAGGCACAGGCTTTTGCCACACATCTTCGCTGTTTAGCGTTTCTCCTCCTGAGTTAGAGTGAAACGCTGCTGTAATCAGGTTAATTTCATGATCAACAATAACAATATCCTTGGTCATCTCAACAGCTTGAAGAATAGTGTCATTATCCGTACATAAACTATGGTAAACCTGAGAGTTCACTCTGTCGCAAAGGTTAAAACCTTCATTGCTGTATTTGTACCAGTGTCTCAACGCATAAGTACGACTGATAATCGCCTGAACTTTGTAATATTCTAACGTATGCCCATTTCCTGATTCAGAGCGGACAACACCTCCAAGATAATCGTCAAAATCAGTTTCATTGATCAGTTTTAAGCGATTACCAACAACAGATACATGTAACCAATCAGGGTAAATGCGATTGTTTAAACTAGGCTTATTTGGCTTAATGTTGAAGCTACAATCTTTATCAGCCGGACGTAACTCAACACGGTGGAAATTTCCTAGAGTTTGACTTAGTGTAGCTATCTTAACAAGGTCTCCTGCACTTGAAAATACAACCATGCTGCGCTTGTCTAAATCCATGATTTTCTGACCGTCTGCATAAACTGTATATTCTCCCTTGTGAACAGTAATAATGGTAGAAAGCGGACGCGAATCCCAAAATATACCCACCTTGATGATGTCGTATTTTGGAGTAGCCATTCCTACCTGAATGCAGACTAAAAACAGAAACAAAAACAGGAAGCGCATAAGTTGTCCTAATGAATCCAAAAATAACGATGAAGCGTTTCTTATTTTTTTGTTGATCGCAGAGTTTTCAACATAAGAGTGGCAACATTTTTAGAAGCACCACTTCCTCCTAGCTTTTCACGCAACAAGCGTAAATTGGCTAGTAATTTTTCGCGTTTCTCTCCATTGGGAAGAATGGCATCGAGCTCTTTTTTTAGATTTTGAGGGTTTAGTTCACCCTGAATCAACTCTTTAACCACCTCCTGATCCATAATCAGGTTAACCAACGAGATGTAGTTTACTTTAACGAGTGAACGAGCAATCCAGTATGAAACCCAATTTCCTTTGTAACAAACTACTTCAGGAACATTGAATAAAGCTGTTTCTAGTGTTGCTGTGCCTGAGGTAACCAATGCCGCTGTACTTTGCTGGAGCAGTTCATAAGTCTGACCAAAAATAATTTTGACATTACTTTTTGTTAGAAATGGATCGTAAAATGAAGGATCCTGAGAGGGAGCTCCGGCAATAACAAATTGGTATTCGGGATAGGCCGATGTCGTTGAAAGCATAATCGGTAGCATTGTAGAAATTTCTTGTTTTCTACTTCCCGGAAGCAATGCAACAATGGGTTTATTACTAAGCTGATGTGTGGCGCAAAATGTTTCAAAGGCAGGCTTTTCAGCATTGTAATCCTCAATAGCATCTAATAAAGGATGCCCCACAAAATTAACATCAACATTGTGTTTGGCGTAAAACCCTTTTTCAAAAGGGAGGATTACATACATCTCGTCTACAAACTTCTTGAACTTGTGAACACGGTTTTCTTTCCACGCCCATATTTGCGGACTGATGTAGTAATGCACGTTTAATCCTTCTTCATGTGCCCATTCAGCAATGCGAAGGTTAAATCCGGGATAATCTACCAACACCAATACATCAGGCTGATATTCCTGAATGTCTTGCTTACAAATTTTGAGGTTAGATAAAATAGTACGAAGGTTAAGAAGCACCTCAACAAATCCCATAAAGGCCAAATCTTTATAATGCTTTACCAATTGAGCACCTTCGGCTTTCATTAAATCTCCTCCCCAAACCCTAAAATCAGCACCTTCGTCTTGAAGCTTAATTTGTTTCATTAGGTTAGAAGCGTGCAAATCTCCGGAAGCTTCACCGGCTATGATGTAATATTTCATACGCCCTAGAACTATGGGTTAATAAGAGATGTGTAATAATAGATAACATGACTAAAAACCAAAATCATAGTCATTACAAGGATACCTCTACCAATTTTATCCTGTTCGCGCTTTATCATAAACTGGCGCATCATAATGGCGTTTACAGCAAAAAGGAACAATTGTAGTTTTTCACCCAACGATTCGGTCATTTCTTTATCCATCAATTCGAGTATCTCCTGCCCCAGAAAAAAAAGTCCAACAGGAAGAAGAAGGCCAATGATTAGGCCGGTAAAAAAACTGTCTTCTCTAAGATTCATTAAAATTTATACTTCTTGAGATTGGCTAAAAAATTATAAGCGGTCATATCGTATTGAACAGGAACCACAGAAACATATCCATTTTGAATGGCATGTAAATCTGTATCTTCTCCGGTATCGAAATTTTCAAACTTACCGGTTAGCCAGTAATAAGGATTTCCAGAAGGATCCGTTCTCTTGTCAAATTCTTCTGTCCAATTGGCATCAGCTTGTCGGCACACTTTTATTCCGGCAATAGCATCTAGCGAAAGCTTTGGAATGTTAACATTCAGGCAAACACCCCTTTCCAANCCGTTTTCCAATACTTGTTCTATAATTTTTTCNGCAAACACTTTTGAGGCTTCAAAGTCAGCATCAATACTATGGTCGCACAGCGAGAANCCGATCGATGGAATCCCCTCAAGGCAGCCTTCAATAGCGGCAGACATTGTTCCTGAATAAATGACATTGGTTGAAGCATTTGAACCATGATTAATACCACTAATTACCAAATCGGGTTTGCGATCCAAAATTTCATTTACAGCCAACTTTACACAATCAACAGGTGTTCCGGTAGTGCTGAAAATCTCAACTCCGTCTTTAGTTGTATGCTGNTTAATGCGCAGCGTAGCGTTAATGGTAATGGCATGCCCCATTCCAGATTGAGGTTTGTCAGGAGCAACAACTATTGTTNTCCCAAATTTTTTGGCAACTTCTGTTAATGCTCTAATTCCAGGAGCCGTAACCCCATCATCATTACAAACTAAAATCAATACATCTTTTTCTTCTGCCATCAGATACAAGTCGTTTAGAATGCGAAAGTAACCAATTTTAACCCCTTCTGATGTGGAAACTTTTCAAACCCTGCATCTTAAAAAAAGGCACGGCCTTTGAATGTAAAACGATCAACAAACACACAATTATGAAGCAACTTATTTTCACACTATCAGTATTGCTCACTACCACCGTTTTATTAGGAAATGATAAAAAAGAAGTAACCTCAACCATTGATGAAGTGATTGTTTATTCTTCAGGGGCAGAGGTTTTTAGAGAAGGAAGTATTACACTAGAGTCAGGTGTGCATGAATTAAAATTTCCGGAACTTTCTCAATACCTTAATCCCAATTCTATTCAAGTAAAAGGCAGAGGAGACTTTACAATCCTTTCTGTAAATCATGGGTATGACTATTTGCGGAATCGTCCGGTTCCTGCATACATTAAAGNGGTGAAAGATTCCATAGAGTGGGCAAAAGAAGAAAACATCAAGTTTGGCAANGAGAAAAGNGNNTATGTAAGCGAGCGNGATTTGGTGTTGAAAAACCAACAGGTTGGAGCACAAAACCAAGGCGTAAGAGCTGAAGACNTNGAACAACTGGCNAATTTTTACCGCAAGCGGTTGNTAGAGATCAATAAAAAGATTAGTGACCTTAACCGCAAGGAAAAAGAAATGGCAGAAACCATTGCTAAGCTCAACCAACAATTGAATGAGTGGAATGTAAAGCTTAACCAGCGTTATGGAGAGATTTATGTTACTGTAATGGTAAATGCCAGAACAAATGCAAAATTGGAAGTTCAATACTTGGTAACAGCAGCAGGNTGGACTCCACGCTATAACATTAGAAGCAATGGTGCCGGCAGTGACCTAAAAATAGATTACATGGCAGATGTGCATCAAAATTCGGGAGAAGATTGGAACAGTGTGAAAATGAAAGTTTCTACAGGTTCACCTATGAATAATGCAACTAAGCCCGAAATGCATCCGTGGGTGTTACACTTTNTGCAAGACATGAGGTTGAGAGCAGCNTCATATTCAAACAGGGCTTATGCATTGAATGAAGTNACTGTTACAGAAGATGCTGAATCAGTATACAAGGAGGAAAAAATAGCAAAAAGTACCAGTGATTTTACAAATGTTATGGAAGGGCANTTAGCNGTAACGTTTGACATAGCAATTCCNTACACTATNCCTAGTGATGGAAAACANCGAACAGTTAAAGTGCAAGAGTTAACNCTNCCTGCCAAATATGAATACTATGCAGNACCTAAATTAACTCAAAAGGCATTTCTTGTTGGGAAGATCACAGACTGGAATCAGTATAACTTGATGCCAGGTGAAGCAAACATTTTCTTTGAAGGAGGTTTTGTTTCAAAAACATATTTGAATACCTTTACCACGNACGATACACTGAATATAGCANTNGGTCAAGANGACCGAATAAATCTTTCGCGTAAGCGGNTTCATGATTTTAGCAAAGAAAGCTTCGGAAATAAAGTAGAGACTATCGGACTTGAATTACAGGTGAAAAACAACAAGAATGCACCTGTTGAAATAGTCATTCAAGATCAATATCCGATAAGTTCTGATAAAGAAATTAACGTTGAACTAAACCAAAACGGAAATTCTTACGTTAATGATAAAACAGGGTTATTAACATGGAGGTTTACACTCCAACCCGGAGAAATGAAAAAGATGGATTTCACGTATACAGTGAAATATCCTAAAGATAAAAAAGTCAATCTCTAATGTTGGGGTTTAGAGAGTGAAGATGAGGGGCACCAATTATTGGTGTCCCTTTTTATTTTTGCACGATGATAAAAGCGGCAATATTTGACATGGATGGGCTTATNATAGATTCAGAGCCNTTTTGGCGACAAGCCGAAATTTCAAAATTTGGAGAAGTTGGTATCGCATTAACCGAAGAAGATTGTAAGAAAACAATGGGAATGCGNATCAATGAGGTAGTAGCCTATTGGTATGAACGTTTTCCATGGGAAACAATTAGTCAAGAAGAAGTGGTTGTGAATATTGTGAATGAAATGGAGCGACTAATTCGCACNCAAGGAAAAGCATTGCCCGGAGTGATANAAGCACTTGAAATTTGCAAACGNAATGGGTTAAAAATAGCTTTAGCCTCTAGTTCTCAAATGCAGTTAATTAANGCTACGCTTGANACATTGTCAATATCGGAATGGTTTGATGTTGTAAGAAGTGCAGAAACNGAATTATATGGTAAACCTCATCCGGCAGTTTTTATGCGNGCTGCTGAAGCTATGAATATAGCTCCTCAACATTGTGTTATTTTTGAAGACTCTTTTCATGGAGTAATTGCCGGNTTGGCAGCGCGTTCGTCTGTTGTTGCCGTGCCCGATGAAAAAGATGTTACAGATCCTCGTTTTAAAGCGGCTACCATTCTACTTTCCTCATTGAATGAATTTACTCAGGAAANCCTTCAGTCATTATGAGTAGTAAGAAAGAGTTTGTTGAAAATCAAAAGTTTAAAAAACCTGCNTTAGATGCNATCCTAGTAGGAATTATGGTATTGTTTGCCTACGGTTATGTGCAACAGGAATTTTTTGGAAAAACATTTGGGACTCAACCTATAGCCAGTAGTGGACTTTTAGGTGGTTTTTTAGTGGTTTTNGTACTGTTTATTTTTGTGAAGATCAACCGNCTTANGGTAAAAATAGACGAAGTTGGAATTTACTACCAGNTTTTTCCATTGCCGCTCTCTAAGCGATTTTTTACGTGGGATGAAATAGAGCATTTGAAAATTCGCACCTATGATGCCGCTAAAGAATATGGTGGATATGGTTANAGAAGAGGNCTGTTTAATAAAGGTAGGGCACTAATTTTTGCAGGAANCATTGGCTTAGAGTTTCAGGCAAGAGGGANTACTATTTTANTAGGNACGCAACANTCTAAAGAGTTACAGCAAGTCTTAAGTGAGTTGGGAAAACTCTAATTTTCAGTATAATCGGTTTCAAACTTCTTGATTAAAGACTTTACGTATTTTATTGATTTAATCGTCCATTCTAACCGTAACTGACTTTNATCTTCTTCTTCTAGTTTCCATTGAATTTCTGATTGGTGAAGTCGTTTGGTAAGGTCTTGTAGCATAACAGCAGCTGCCACCGAAACATTGAAACTTTCTGTNAAACCATACATCGGAATGCGTAAAAAAGCATCGGCATGTTGTTGCATATCTTTTGATATTCCAGTTTTTTCGGCACCGAAAACAAAGGCTGAAGGNTTTGAAATGTCGAAATCATGCAAACTATAATCGTTGGTATGAGGAGTCGTGGCTACAATTTGATATCCTTTATCTTTTAAATCGCGAATACAGTCAGTTGTAGCACTTTTACCTTCGTCATAACGGTGTTGAGTCAACCATTTTTCGGCACCTTTGGCAATTGAATGTGCAATTTTCTTGTTGTACTTGCTTTCAATCATATAAACATCCTGAATCCCAAAGCAGTCACAAGTGCGCATAATAGCACCTTCNTTTCGATCAATAAAAACATCTTCTAGNACTACTGCAAAATGNCGCGTTCTGTAGGCCAAAACATCTTCTAGTCTGGCGAANCGTTCGGGAGTTAAATAAGTTTGTAGATATGNGAGGAGTTCTTGTTCTTTTTGAGTCATAATACAAATGCGTACAAAACACTATTTCAATTGAATAGCAATTAGCTTATGATTTTCGGGAATAGTTTGAATNGCGTTGTTAAACGTGTTTAATTGNCTGGATAATGCATTTAGTTGAGGTAATCTCTCTANCTCTAAATGAGCTCCGTTGCTATCTAAAGCAGTATANATTTCCGANACACGATATTCACTAACCTCTTTTAACGGTACATATGCATACTCGCCAGCAGCCGATTCTATTCTGGTTTCAACCAGTAGCTTGGCAACACAGAGTGTGTCAATTGCTTTTTGTGTCATTCGAATAGGAATGTTCGCTTCTTCGGCAATTTCTCCTGCTGTCTTTGGATCTCCTCCCGTTTTGTATGTCTCTAGAATTGAACGTAAAATGTAGATACTGATTAATTTCATACTAGCTGCATTCAGATCATGGGATTGCTGCTCGTTCTCATAACGTTCAATATTTTGATTGGCAAAAGCAATTTCAGCACCAACAAGAACAATTAACCAGCTGGTTTGTAGCCAAATGAGAAATAAAGGTAGAGCTGCAAAACTACCGTAAATGGCATTATAGCGTGTAACTCCCACCTGAAAAGTAATGTAAACCCACTCAAACAGTTGAAAGCCCGTACCAGCAATGATTCCGGCAATAATAGCAGAACCAATTTTTACTTTGGTGTTGGGCATAATCATATAGAGAATNGAGAAAACAGCCCAAATCAGAACATAAGGAACCAAACGAAATAAAAAGTTGACGACAGGGCCAAAAAAGCCTAAAAGGGCAAATGACTCAGCTAATTCCTCAAACTGTGATTTTACAAAAATGGTAGCACTACTTGAGAGTGTAAACAGAATAGGAGTGATCAACATCAATGAGAAATAGTCTGTAAACTTTCTGATCCAGCTTCTACCATGTCTAATTTGCCAGATGTCGTTAAAAGAAGCCTCAATGTTTCCAAACAGTTTCATTACAGACCATAACAGCAGAACAATACCAAAACCGGCAACAATTCCACCTTCTGTNTTTTGTAACATGCCTTCAGAAAAATCAATAACTTTTTTCCAAACATCAACATTGTTGTTGGCTTGTTCCATGATCTTTGTTTTCAATTCTTTGTCTAACTGAAAACCTTTGGCAATTCCGAAAAGCATTGCAATAACCGGCACAATAGAGAGCAATGAATAATAAGTCAGTGCAGAAGCACGTAACATCAAATTATCTTCATTGTATTCTTTTACCGAAAAAATAAGAATGCGCAATTGACGGAATAAAAAACGTGTAGGCTTTGATTTGTTTTCTAGCGGTACTCGCCAGATACCATCGTTAACAAAATCGAGAACTCGTTTGATCATTTGATAGTTTTGCTTTCTACAAATTTGCAAATAAGAATTTAGCTTTCACTAAGTTTGTATGCATGCATAATATACTAAAACACTACAACAAGATAAATGCATTTGGTCAGGATCAGGATATGCACTACGAAGTGCTTGAACCAGGCAAAATTATTTACACCATGAAGATAAAAGAAAAGCACATGGGAACAACTGTGGCTGCACATGGTGGAATTATAGCAGCATTTATGGACGCTATTTTGGGCGTTACNGCACTAAGCTTATCCTGNGAAAGCAACAAATTGGTGAGTACCGTTGAGTTCAAGATGAATTATTTNTCACCTACCCGTTTGGGAGATGAATTGGTGGCAGAAGGCTATATCGAATCTGCGGGTAAACGAATTATTATAACCACCGGAGTTATNCGTGCTAAAAACCGGNATAATGTGGTTATCGCAAAAGGAATGGGGACATTTAATGCTTACCCCATTGAAAAAAGTGGAATGCTGGAAAAAGAAGANGGTTCAATGAGTTAACCNTTTCTTTTATTGTGCTTCAGTAGCTTCTTTTTGAATGTATTGATCGCGGTATTTTTCACTTTGTTCAATCGCTTCCATAATCTGATCTAAAATTTCTTCAGCCGNAGCTGAATAATCAATGACTAAAGGAGGCTTGAATTTCATTGTGATTTTCACGCCTTTTTTCTTGATGATTAACCCTTTTTTGTCAAAAGCACGCCTGAAACCATCAATAACAATAGGTACAACAATNGGTTGAGCTTGTTTAATGATGTGTGCTGTTCCTTTTCTCCCTTCTTTGTAAGGNGTAGTTGTACCTTGAGGAAAGGTAATAACCCAGCCATCTCTGATAGCATTCATTACTTTTTGAGAATCGTTAAGGTCAACTTGNCTGTTGATTTCTTTTCCNTTTTCGCGCCAGGTACGTTTAATTAAAATTCCTCCTGCTTGCGCAAAAATCCGGGGCAATAAACCCGACTTCATCGTTTCCATAGCGGCAACAAAATAGATGCGGATTTTGGGTCTTAAAAGGTAAAAAGGGTTTCCTAGCCGGTTTTTAAATCCGTTTTTTATGCTTGCAAAGGCAAGAAACATAAGNGTTACATCAGCAAAATAGGTTTGATGATTAGAAACAAAAAGCACGTTTTTTCGGGGAAGGTTTTTAATAATTTCCCAACCAATCAATTCTGTTTTATTGATGATTTTAAACCTTCGGTGAGCAATAACTCCAAAGACTACAAACATTAANCGTTTGATAATCAGTAAATGCCCAAAAATGTCACGTTGAAAAATCCTAAGAGCCATGTTGCGAAAATATAGATTCACGGCATTCCCCTGATTTTTTCGTTCTCTTTTACTGGTTTATTTTTGCATCAGGAATGGAGAGAAGGAAGNTTGTAGTGATAGTGGTGATGGCCTTAGTAATGTTTGTAGCCTGTACACCAAAAGAGAAATCAATTGTTCGAGATACACCTGTAATTCAACGTTTGGAGGTTGATTTCTCGAAAGAATCCAGAAAAAAAATAGAGTCGTATTTCAACCGACAGTTTAAACAGGGAAAGTTTAATGGCAATGTATTGGTGGCTGTTAAAGACAGTGTGTTTCAACACGCATATGGTTATGCCAACATTCAGGCAAAAGTTCCTTTAACTGATTCAAGTAAATTTCAACTGGCTTCTGTCTCTAAAATGTTGACTGCATATGGAACTTTATTGTTGGTACAAGAAGGTAAGCTTGCGCTTTCAGATACCGTGGGGAAATTTCTTCCCGATTTTCCATATTATGGCGTCNCNATAGAGCAATTGTTGAGTCATCGGTCTGGTTTGAGTAACTACATGTATGTTACAGATAGTGCTTGGGCAGATAAAGAATTCTCGATGTGTAACAATGAAGCATATGACGTTTTTGTGGAGCAGAATCCCATGTATTATTACCCTCCGGATAAGCGTTTTGACTATTGTAATACCAATTATTTTCTGTTGGCTTACATTATNGAACGAGTTACCAACCTCCCTTTTGAATCGTACATGGCGCAGGAAGTTTTTGATCCTTTGGAGATGCACAATACATTGGTATATACCAATATGAATTATGAGCAGTTNCCCAATATTGCCGTAGGAACAAATGGTTATGGACATCCTAAACCAGACTTTTACCTCAACGGTGTTTGTGGCGATAAAGGAGTCTACAGCACAGTNGCAGATATGAAGAAATTTCACGATGCCCTAGTGTGGGGTAAAGTATTGAATGATTCGTTAACTCAACTAATGTATGCACCCTANTCACCTTTTTCGTCTAGAGGAAATAGCTACGGATTTGGTTTCCGCTTGCGGAAATATGGAAATAAAACACTCATTTATCATAATGGTTGGTGGAGAGGATACCACACCTATTTTTTACATTTTCCNGAAGAAGATGCTTGCATCATNGTTTTTTCAAATACGATTAAAGGAGGCTATTTAAAGCAGACTGAATTGTTAAGACTCTTGCCGTTTCACTTTCTTGATGATGGGAAAAAGGGGAGTGGAGTTTCGTCTCCANAANATTCCTGACCAATTGCATTGGAAACAAGAATAATAACCTATTCTGTTTTTCAAAAAAACTTTTAGAAGTTGATAAGACATACTTGAAGAATGCTCNCGCTCCAGACTACTGNTACATCGGGGACAAGGACGAATATTATGTGCCATGATGTACCCAAAGGTAGCCAGTTAAAGTTGATTTTGAGTTAATGGATTGTAACTATAAACTCATCATTTCTTTGAGTTTTACAGCCTGTCTTCTTGAAATTTCAATTTTTTGACCATCTTTNAGAATTACCATCAAACCACCGTTAAACCAAGTNTCAATTTTATCAACCCATTTGAGGTTAATCATGTGCTTGCGGTTTGCACGNAAAAATACTTTGTCAGATAATCTTTTGTCTAAATTGTTCAATGATTTTAAAATCAGNGGTTTTTGGTTGTCAAAATATACACGAACGTAGTTCCCTTCAGACTCAAANAATCGAACATCTTTGAGTTGTACAAACCAGCAACGGTCACCGTCNTTCAGAAAAACCTGNTCATTTTCACCCAATTGTTCTCCGCTGGTATCAGTTGTTTTCTCTTCTGCCTTTTTTGTTTCGATCTTGNCTATGACTTTTTCCAGTGCCTTTGCAAAACGCTCTTCATCAACAGGTTTTAAAATGTAGTCTAAAGCGTTAACCTCAAAAGCTTTTAAAGCATATTCATCATAAGCGGTAACAAACATAACTTCAGGAGTGAAATCGAGTTCTTCTAACACTTCAAAACCATTTTTTCCAGGCATTTGAATGTCTAGAAATACAAGGTCGGGTTTCTGTTCTTCTATTACTTCAATGGCTTCGTCAGCATGACTTCCTTCACCAATAACTTTGATTTTTTTGTGCGCTTCCAATATGCGCTTTAACTCTTGGCGGGCTAGTCTTTCATCGTCAACAATTACAGCATTTATCATAGGTCTAAATTTTTGTTGTGTTTGGTAAAGTAATTAGTGTCTTTACAGTTTTGTCTACGGTGTTAAAGATGGTGAGNTGAGCATCTTCTCCGTATAACAGGTTAAGTCGTTGAATGGTATTGCTTAAACCATAACCNGATTCTGACTTTTTCTCAGCATCGTAAACCCCATCGTTTTCAATTTCAATAACAAGTTTGGTAATGTTGAAATAAGAGCGAATACAAACTTTTCCGCCTTGAGGCAAGGTGCTGATTCCGTGNTTGATGGAGTTTTCGACAATGGTTTGTAACATCATTGCCGGAACAGGAAAGTTGAGGCTTTGTGGNTGAATATCCCAACTAAATTGCAAGCGCTCTTCATACCTNGTCTTTTCAATTTCCAAATAATCATTCACCAATTTAAGCTCTTCTTCAAAAGTGATGGTCTTTTGTTTGCCCATTGTGAAAGAGCTACGTAAAATGTTAGAAAGTTGTGTTACNGATTTTTTTGCCTTTTGTGGATCTTCTTCAATCAGCGCACGAATAGTGTTCATACTGTTAAAAATGAAATGAGGATTAAGCTGTGACTTTAACCGATTGAGCTCAATTTCGTTTTTGGTGGCTTCCCATTGTAAGTTTTTAATTTCCTCTTTTCTGAAATTCTCAAAAAAGTTGTAGGTGAAATAAATCAACGACCATATAATAAAGAGAATGCCCCAATTGAAAATTTGCTCAATAAAGTCAATCCATTTAAAGTTAAACTGATGCATGATAAAGATGGAGTAGACAATGAAATAAAGCACCTGAAAAATAACGGCAAAAACAGCACTACTGATTAATACCCTTGGAATCAGTGCTCGAATNTTCATCTTTTGCCATTCCAAATGGTTGATAATCATTTTGTAGATGTGAGANGTAAAAAGTCCTATTGCAAAGACAGAAAACAACGTAATCAGCAAGTCAACAGAAAAATCTTTTCCATTGAATTGACTAACAACTCCGGCAAGTATNATGTACAAAAACCANCCAAATAATTGAGAGAGGATGTAAATTTTCGTCTTTTGCATTTATCCAAAAATAGAATTAATGCAGCTGCGTTTTTTTGATTTTACATTAATGGCAATAAATCTGGCTGAACGAGAACTATAGCGGGTGAGTGTAGGTTATTTCGCAAATCCANNGAGAAAAACATTGGTCATAAAATCCGCAAGGTATGAGGTGTCAACATCTTCCTCTGCCTGATAAATGTGCAGGAGTACCTCAGAAGCACTCGATACAATCATGTATGAAAGCAAATGGTAATCNTTTTCGTTTTTCACTACTACCTGATCAGAAGCTTTTAACTCATCAACAATACCGGCAATTAACGTCTTCATACTATTGCTGGAGTAGGATATTGTGCGAATATGAGCTTGATTGTTTTTATTGAAGTTNGCCATCATTGGAGTAGAAACNAAGTCNAAATAAACCTTAAAAGCAGCATAGACAAAATCAAAAAGCGTATCGTTTTCTTCTCTGGCCTTTTTGATTGAAGCAAGAATATTGAGGTTCATGTCATGGATAATCTCATCCAGAATTTCCTGTGTTGTTTGAAAGTAATTGTAAAAAGTTCCTCTGGCCATACCACAAGCCATAACAATATCTGCAACAGTTGTATTGTCAAAGCCCTTTTCAGAAAACAAAANGTGGGCTTCAGTTATAATTTGTNGTCTTCTCAATTCCTTCTTTGAAGGTTTTGTTGATGTCAGATGTTCCCCCATGNGTTTAACAAACCTATATAAAATAGGTGTAACAACATGTAACTCTATGTATGGGAGNTNNAAAGTGAGTCATTACTCNAAAATGACATTAGTGTCATTTTTATTTGTAATTTTCACAACATCAATACTTAAAACACTATGAGTAAATATATAATTGCTAACGGTAAAGTCTTTGATGGTACACAAAACCCATCAAGAGTGGCGAATATTTTGGTAGAGGATGGCCTAATTTCTAANCTATCTGAAGCTCCAATAGAGGAAGAAGGAGCAGAACGAATTGATGCAACTGGAAAGTGGGTAGTGCCGGGGTTTATTGATAACCATACGCATTACGATGGGGAAATGCTGGTAAAGCCAGATTTAAGCGAGTCTGTACGCCATGGGGTAACTACGGTAATGGTCGGTGGCTGTTCTCTGTCTTTTGTCTATGCAGATGTTGAAGATTGTTGCGATATGTTCACTCGGGTAGAAGCATTCCCTAGAGAAGTGCTTTTTCCTATTTTAAAAGATCAGAAAAGTTGGTCAAATGCTAAAGAATGGGTTAATCACATTAATAAGTTACCGTTAGGGCCTAATGTAGCTTCATTTTTGGGTCATTCTGACACAAGAGCAGCTGTAATGGGAATAGAAAGAGCTTTAAGCGAAAAAGAAAAGCCCACTAAAGAAGAAATAAACCAAATGAAGCAGTGTTTAGAAGATGCTTTGGATGAGGGATTTATTGGGATTTCAATGCAGCACAATCCTTGGGATAAAATGGATGGACGGCATTGGTCAAAGCTTTTACCTGCTGCATATGCTCAATTAAAAGAGCGTAGTGCGCTTATCAAAATTGTGCGTAAAAGAGGAGCACATTTACAAGGAGTTCCAAACTTAGTAAACAGGGTGGCTGCATTGTGGTACATGACACAGAGTAGCTCGTTTTTCTGGCGTAAAAAGTTAAAGACATCAATGGTGGCTATGATGGATCTAAAAGGAGATCCTTACATCAGAGTTTTAATAAGTAACCTCTCCGGATTTTTTAATAAAGTATTTGGAGCCGATTTAGAATGCAGGCTTTTCCTGTACCATTTAGAATACTGGCTCAAGGAATGGAACTGGTCATTTTTGAAGAATTTCCGGCAGGAGAGTTAGCCATCCATTTGAAAAAAGACCTTGAACAACGTAACACTACATTGGCAGATCCCGAATACAGGAAACAGTTTAAGCGCAATTACCGCAATAAACTTGCTCCCAAAGTGTGGCAAAAAGATTTTGGAGATGCATATGTAACTAACGCTCCCCACCCTTATGAATCTTGGATCGGGAAATCGTTTATGGAAATTGCTAACGAAAGAAAACAACATCCTGTAGATGCATTTTTAGACATTGTAATAGAAATGGATCAGCAAATAGAGTGGGAAACAACCATCGGGAATCAAAATCCACAGAACTATAAAAGCCTTTACAATGACTTGAACGGGATTTTTGGTTTTGCAGATTCCGGAGCACATATCAATAACATGGCATTTTACAACTTTCCTTTACGGGTACTGAAATATGTGAAAGACTCGCACCAAAGAGGTAATCCGCACATGAGTTATGAGAAAACAATTTGGCGTTTGACAAAAGAAATAGCAGACTTCTTTAACCTTGATGCAGGACATATAGCTGAAGGGAAAAGAGCTGATATCACGATTATTGATTTTGACAACCTAAACGATAATGTACATGAATATCATACAGCCGAGTTCTTACACGGATGTGATCGTTTAGTAAACCGGAATGACGATGCTGTAAGCCTAGTAATGGTAGGAGGTAAAATAGCATGGCAAAATGGAAAATTCTCTCCGCAATTTGGAAAAGAACCCTATGGTACATTCTTAAAAGCCAATAACAGATAATTGTCACAAGCAAGTGAACGATTAAAATTTAGAACTTATTCATAGATTCAACGTTACTTTTGAATCAATGAATTTTTTAGCACATCTCTATCTTTCAGGTTCTGATGAAGATCTTCAATTTGGAAATTTTATTGCAGACTTTGTAAAAGGAAGTCAACAATTGAATTATTCNGCAGAAGTGCAAAGTGGAATTCAACTGCATCGTTTTATTGATGAATATACCGATAGCCATCCGGTAGTGCTAAAAGAAAAAGAAAACCTCAGAGCAGATTTNAGAAAATATGCAGGTGTGGTACTTGATGTGTATTTCGATCATTTTTTAGCCAATTCATGGAATCAATACCACAATCAGGAATTGCGCCAATACATCGATGNTGTGTATGCGATGCTCAGTAGCCGTTATAGCANCATACCAGAACGCGGTAAGCCTTTTCATACATANATGATGCGAGAAGATATTTTGTTTAGGTATCAATATTTGGAAGGAATAGACCTTGTGTTTCAGGGAATGTCCAGAAGGAGCAAGTTTGATTCAGGAATGGAAAGAGGAGCTATTGTCTTAGACAATCATTTTGATCGTATTGAAGCAGCATTTCANCAATTTTTTCCTGATTTGAAGCAAGAAGCAAAACTTTTTAGANCCCGCTGATTACTTTTGTATCATGGCAATTAAGCGAGTAGAAACAGCTGATGGTTCACATTCNTTNTACCACGAAGAGTTAGATGAACAATACCATTCTCGTCATGGNGCCATAAGAGAAGCATTNCATGTCTTTATCCAAAATGGGCTTAAAGCAATAGAAAAAGATGAGGTGCGCATTTTNGAAATGGGCTTTGGAACAGGCTTAAACTTCTTGGTAACGCTTGCTAACCTTGATGAAAAGAAAATTGCTTATGAAGCCATTGAAGCTTTTCCGCTGGGTAAAGAAGTAGTGCATGAACTGAATTACATTAGCTTGCTAAATCGTAAGGATTTAACNTCNNCATTTGAAAAAGCCCATGAGGTAAGTTGGAATCAATGGCATTCCATAACATCAAAAGTTGAGCTTAAAAAGGTAGAAGGTACACTTGANGAAACAGTATTAGAAGGGAAGTATGACTTGGTGTACTTTGATGCTTTTGGTCCGCGTGTTCAACCACATTTGTGGGAGTTNCCCGTTTTTCAAAAATGCTTTTCATTGATGAATTCAGGTGGTGTTTTAGTTACATATTCCGCAAAAGGATCAGTAAGGCGTAACATGTTAGAAGCTGGTTTTAAAGTAGAAAAACTACCCGGACCTCCCGGTAAACGCGAAATGCTCAGAGCAANAAAACCATGAAAATAGAAAAGATAACAGTTCGTGTCTACGGCTTGTTAATGAATGATAAAGGTGAGATTCTCTTGGCTGATGAGCGATTGAAGGGANCTNTTTTTACCAAATTTCCCGGAGGAGGTTTGGAGTTGGGAGAAGGCACAATAGATTGCCTAAAGAGGGAATTTTTAGAAGANCTGAANCAGCCAATTGAANTATTGGAGCACTTTTATACCACAGACTTTTTTCAGCGATCTGCATTTCATAAAATCGGGACACAAATTNTAAGCATTTATTACATTGTTAAGCCTCAAGGTANCCCGCAGTTTACTACAGTTGAAATCCCCTTTGATTTCCAAACCAATGAGCCGGAAACAGAAGTTTTCCGTTGGATTAAATTAGCCGATTTAACAGCTGAAGATGTTACTTTTCCCATAGATAAAATAGTGGTGAATAAACTAAAACAAAGCATTGAAGTATAGACTAGCCCTAATAATGATCTTGCTTTTTGGGTTCGTATCCNGTGAGCTNTTTGCTCAAGATCCGGTGCCAAAAAGAGAGCAACGTAAGATCTTAAGAAAAGTAAAGCGGATTGAACGAAAAATTGAGCGTGAGAAGAANCAAAGAAGCTTTATTGTTCTTCCGGCAGTTTATTATACGCCAGAAACACGTTGGGCAGGAGGTGTTACAGGGTTTGCAATGTTTAAGACCAAGTTAGACTCAACAACCTTTTATTCACAAATTGCTGGCAATGCTATTTATACGTTAAACGATCAAATTATTCTTTCTGCTCCATACCGCATTTATACTCCCGGAAATAACTATTTGTTCCAGGGAGAATTATCATTCTATAGGTATCCATACATTTTTGGCGGAATTGGAAACGATCATGAAGTAGATGTAGATCTGGAAAAGTATACTGCAGCCTTTCCGCGAATAAATTTTGGCATTTACCGCGATGTTTATAAAGGGTTTTACATCGGAGCAAAATACTTCTATCAAAACGTAACAATGACAGAGCGTGATTTTGATGGTGTGCTGCGTCAAAAAACAATTGTAGGAAGTTCNGGTGGTGTTACATCCGGGGTTGGGCTGGCATTGTTGTACACCAATAAAGATTATGAGATGTCTCCAACGAAGGGAACTTGGTTAAAACTCTCCANNNCGCATTTTTCNAAAANATTGGGAAGCGATTTTTCTTATGATTTGTACGAACTGGATTTGAGAGGGTACACCCCAATATTTAAGAAACATGTTTTTGCAGCACAGTTTCTTTCAGAATGGAATTATGGAAACCCTCCTTTCAACCGTTTGGCCATGCTAGGAGGAACCGAAATGATGCGTGGTTTTCAGCAAGGCGTTTTTCGCGATATGCGCTATACTGCTTTGCAGGCGGAGTTGCGCTCTAAAGTGTACTTTAATTTTTTAGGGTTTGTAGCCTTTACAGGAGTTGGTGGAGTAGGAGCTACCAGTCAACAAATAACCGATAACCTTAGGCTTAGTTACGGAGGTGGTGTGCGAATACTAGCTGATAAGAAGCGGAGACTTTTTATTCGTTTTGATGCAGGTTTCGGAAAAGATACCAATGGATTTTATTTCAACATTGGCGAAGCATTTTAACGAGCATACATTTTATAGTATTCGTTATCGTGCTTAACGGCCTCTCTCTTTTGCTTGACTTGTTGTGCAGATTGAACGGCAGCCGGTGAAAAACTGTTTACAGTATAACGATCTCCAAGTTGAGTAAGGCAGTATAAAAACTCAGAAAGTAATGATTTGTCTGCACCTGAATCAATTAAATTCCAGTATACATGAGCAGCAAATGAATAAGCCTCCAAGTCCAATGCAATGTTGGCATATTCAATAAGGTCTTTCGTAATGGTATTTTTATTCTTGAATAATTCTGTAATGCGATTTCTAAGGTAGAGTTCATAAGCNTCATCTGCATTTCTAACAGCAACTTCTGCCGGATACATAGGGTCGGCATTAAAAACAAGTGGAGCCATACTGTCCCANAAGGCAAAATCAGAAGGGTCTCCGTGCTCCTGAAGGCGCTTATCATTAAGTGTGTAA
Organism: Crocinitomicaceae bacterium; assembly: GCA_002705995.1. Lineage (GTDB taxonomy): Bacteria > Bacteroidota > Bacteroidia > Flavobacteriales_G > Salibacteraceae. Next base: position 97,136 of record PAJI01000013.1, read on the forward strand.
TACAACTCGTAGTTTAACCAAGCAGAACGCGGAAATTCTTTTTCAATGCTTTTAAGNTGAGCCAAAGCCTCGTCTATTTTTTTGCGTTCTTCCAACTTAATTCCATATTCAACCTCTACCCTAAGTTGTTCGTAAAAAAGCTCAAATCGCCAATCCAGTTCTTCCAGTAAATAATGAGGAAGCGTTGATGGCTTAGAAAAGTAGAGCATTGAAGATAAAAGTCGGTTGGCATAATCCAAATCTCCGGCAGCGGCATGCATNCTTATTTTCATAGCCGGAATTAGTTGATCTCCTGANTTCATTTCAATTAAGGCNCTCCANTANGTGCTGCTGTGATCAGTAAGCTGTTTTACATCACTTAAAGANGGTACTTCTTTGATGTAACTGAGGTTGGTTCCCATTGAACGAATTCCTTGGTATTGGTCATCCATTCTGTAAGCAATNTCTCCTAGCAAAGGGATCAATTCTGTAACCGCATAGTTTTGAATAGCCCNGTGTTTTTCTTCGAGTGTTTTCTCTCTAAACTGGTTTTGGATCTTTTTTTTAGGGAAGGTAAGAACAGGNGTATAATTCATATCGCTGTCCTCTATTCCGCCATTGACTTTAGCAAGCGTTATAACTGTTAGTGATGTAAATTGAGGAATTGGTTTTGGAATACGTTCAGCCTTTGCCAATAAAGCATCAATAAAAACGCTATTNTCTGGAATTTCTGGTCGGGTGTGAATGGTTGTTGTAGCGTTACCATCCGGTTTAAAATGCGTCATCACCAACAATTCAAAAGGAGCCTTTTCTCGCTTTAGCTCAGCTTTTAAAAGGGCTGATAATTTATNTCCCCATTTGGCAAATTCCCGGGTTTCAAAATTTAAAGGACCAAGATCCTTGTGCTCAAGGAACATGGCCGATATTTCTACTTCTGATTGAGTATAGCTAAAATACGGTAGAATTAATAAGCAGATCAAAAAGAAAATCGGCCTCATGCATTAAATTTTGCGAAAGGTAATGAAACTTCTATAGCTGCTGCGCTTCTGACTTTANGAGANTACTCCTCAAGGTTAGCCTGCATTTTTTTCCAGTCTTCAATAGGGATAAATTGTAGAGAAACAGAATTCACACAATGACGAGTNTTTTTAGATGTAAACCCTTCTCCCATAAAAACATGACCTAAATGCCCCTGACAATTGCTGCAAATAATTTCTGTTCTTCTTCCGTCAACATCAGGAACACGTGTAACAGCACCTTCAATTTCATCATCGAAACTTGGCCAACCGCAATGTGAGTCAAACTTATCATGAGAATTGTAAAGAGGAGCGTTGCATTGTTTGCAGATGTATACACCACTGGCTTTGTTGTCAACATANTTGCCGGTAAAAGGATATTCGGTTCCTTTATTAACAATTACCCGTTTTTCCTCTTGGTTTAATACGTTGTAAGCGCCTTCTTTTTTTACTTTTATAGAATCCATACTGTTTATTACTTGATTTGGATCGCCTTGAGCGTTAGAACATGATGTAAACACAAATATTGCCAAAAGTAAGGCAATTGATTGTTGAATGTNTGAGTGTAAAATTTTCATTTATCGGGAGGATTTAATAATAGAACGGTTAAAGCACAGAGATTGTTTCTTATTGAGTTTGATTTGAATAAATGTCGTGAAAAAATGGATNGAAAATGTTAACGGAACTGAATATTTATATTGTATTTTCAGCCCCGAAAAGCTGATGGGATAATTATGATTGAGAAAAAAAATTTTTGGGTAATTGATGATGATCCAGTCTTCCAAATGATCATTCAAAAGTTACTCATGCGAATTGATTTTTGTGGAAATGTAGAGACTTCCAAAAATGGAATGGAGGCAGCAGCTAAGATGCTGGAAGCGTTAGAGTCAGAAAGCAGTTTGCCCGATTTTATTTTTCTGGANATCAATATGCCTATTATGGATGGTTGGCAGTTCCTTGAACGTTTTACAGAACCTTTGAAAGAGTCNCAGCGTATCCCCGCAATTTTTATTGTCACTTCTTCCATTGATGAAAGCGACAGAGAAAAAGCCAAAAGTCANCCTCTTGTCCAAGGCTATATAACAAAGCCNGTAAAACTTGAATTTTTGCAATCTCTTCGTCCCGAAAGCGGGCCGTTGAAACTGTAAGGAATCTACTCAGAAAGCTTAGTTAGAGTGTATGAATTAAATCGGTAAGGTTCTTCCCCTTCGGAAGTTCTAGCTTTTGGCGNAAGCGATATTTGGCCACTTCNCTACTCTTTTCTGATATGTTNAATAGAGCCGCAATTTCTTTTGTAGAAAGGTTTAANCGGAGTAACATCAATAACTTTATATCATTAGAGGTTAGTTTGTCATATTGAACCTCTACCCTTTTAATNAAGCTAGGATAAGATGCATTAAACTGCTTTGTTAGTTCGCTCCAATCTACATTTGAACCTTTGTTTAGCGCTAACTGCTTCTTCAACCGTTTTTTTTCTGTGTTTTCNAGTTCAGTTTGATCTATGATTGTCTCCACCTTTTCTTTGTAACTGTTCAACTTANCNGATGTAAATAACAGTTTTGATATTTCAACCTCTTTGGATTGAACTTCTTTTTCTTTTTCGAAATTTTTGATTCGAAGCAGAAGTTGNTCTGCCTTTTCTCGTTCAAGCTCCAACTGATATTCANTTGCTTCTTTATCGCTTTGAGTTATTTGCNGTAGTATGAAAATCTTTCTGCGTTGTTGCCATTGATAAATGGCAATCAATCCGCCAAAAATGCTCAAAATCAATAGGGTAATAGCAATGTTGATTGCGCGGTTTTTGGAAAGTTCAAGATCTTGCAACTCTTTTTCAAAAGCTATTTCAGCAGNAGTGTTTTCAATAGATGGAGAAGACGCAATTGCATCAGCGGAGGCATGAAACCAATTCTTGTTTATGAGGTCAGGAACATTGACAGCTTCAAAGTATGTGTGAAAATAGGGTACAAGAGGTTGAANGGCGNTNTCANGTTCACTTTTCCATTGTGTGACTAGAAAGTGGAANNGAAAAAGAACAAGCATTACAATAGAAAATAGCCACTTCATTGGTTATGTTTCTTTGATTGGGGAAGAGTTCGAAAATATAAAAAGCAATGACTTATTGGTAAGTATGGATTGTGAAAAAAGTAAATAGNCTAAAAAAATGTAGAAATACGGATTAAGAAAAGTAGCCTCGCTAGGAATCGAACCTAGATCTTGGGCTCCGGAAACCCACATACTANCCATTGTACTACGAGGCCNAGCCGCGAAAATACGATAAGATTTCCGAAAGGGGAGTCAAGACTTGTTGAGTTTGCTAGAAGTGGAAAGATTAATGAGTCGTCTTTATTTATTCAAAGTAGTCATTTATAGAAACNAGTTTTCGGTTACAATCAACACAAAAGCCAGCAGTAAATAAATTACGCTGGCTTTTGTCAAATCAATTACCCAGGGGGTATAATTATGGTAAAAGTAAGACAATCNGCACAAATGCAATGAGTTACAATCTACTTTCAGTNAATGAGAAAGTCTTTGGCGTATAATTAATAGCATGAATGGACGATCTCATGTTAAATTTGACTCAAGCAAAATAGTAATAGAGCAACATGTAATTGTTGCTTTTAAGATGGATGGTAAAGCAAGTTGCTAAACAGCAGCTAAATCGAAATTTGGTTTGTTAAAAGCCCTGTGGACTCACAGGGCTTTTGATTTTTTGATCGATAATGATTTTTTGAACATACCCTAGAAAAATGAATTCCAATTAATTGATTATCAATGTTTAGGGTGTAAAAGTGGAGCCGGAGGGATTCAGATAGTTGCGTTTGTGTGCTCTTTAATACACGAATATGACGTTATAAAATACATTTAGATGTATAAAAATGCGGTATAAGTGTACTTGAATGCAGGTAAATAATATATTTGGTACCCAAATTCGTACCCGCAAATGAGCTCTTTAGAAATCCCCTTCTATTTGAAGGATCCTAAATCAAACCACGAGACAAAAATATACATTAAGAAAAGTATTAATAGTAAGCAATTTAAATATTACACTACTGAGTCGGTAAATCCAGATAATTGGAATTTTCAAAAACAAAAGGCTAAACTTATCGATTCAGAATCATACAGATTAAATGACTACTTGTTATACTTATCAAAAATAGTATCGTCTAAAATCAAAATATTTAAAAGACTTTATAAAGGAGATGAGATTGACTTTGATCTATTGAGAAAACACATTGATATTGAGATTGAAGATAATCCTTATCAAAAGGATGAAGAAATAAAAGCTGAAATTAAAAATTCTAAAATTTCACTTTTCAGTGAGTTAGATGATTTCATATACCTTAAATCTAAGAAGACTAAAGACGGTAAGATTGATAAAACTGATCCGTATTACAAGAAGTACAATAACGTTAGGAATAAACTTATCAAGTTCAATAAACACATTGGCGAAACATTGACGTTTGATCACCTTCGTAAATTTGAGATGTATGATTTGATGATGGACTTTCTTTACTATGAAATTGAGAATTCTACCAACACTGCTGGAAGGTTTATCGGTTTCTTTAAAACATTCGTAAAATTCTGCAAAAGCAAGTATGTTAAAGAACTTTCTGATATAGATTTATCTCATTGGAAAAAAGTAACAGAAGAAGCAGACGTTATTTTCTTTGATGAGGAGCAATTAGCATCTATTGAAAATTTTCAATACCCGGAGTTTTCTGCAAAGGATATGTGTAGGGATGTTCTAGTGTTACTATGTCACACTGGAATGAGATACAGTGATTATGAAAACTTAAAGCCATTCCATATCAAGAAAACCCACATCATAAAATCTTTCATCAAAACAAAGTCAAAGAATAATCTAATTCCATTAGATGGAGTTACAAGAAGAATTATAGATAAATACCTGAAAAGGTACCGTGAAACGGGTATATTCTTTCATAAAATAGCATTGAAAAATTTCAGTGAGCTAATAAAGGTGATATCAAAGGATGCTGGTTTAGTAGATGATATTTCCTTAGTAAGGAACTATGGCAAAGTTAGAAAAGAGTTTGTAGGGCCATTTTATAGTTTTGTGTCGAGTCATATAGGAAGAAGGACATTTATTACGTTGTCCCTACATAGAGGAATGTCAATATATGAGGTTATGGACATTACTGATCATGCTGACGCTAAATCACTAAAGCCATATGCAAAAGTTTCTGATAAAGCTTTGATTCGATCACATAAAAATGCTTGGGATTAGAATTCATTACCATTTGAGTAGAATAGTTTTGTTAGTCCAACTACAGAGTTTACACCTAATTTAGTGTAAATGTTTTTTCTATAAGACCTAACAGTTTCAGATGATACATTAAGCAAGAACGAAATGTCATTGGAAGACTTATCTGCAAGTATTAACTCTGCTATTTCCATTTCTCTAGCCGATAATTTGTTTAATTTACCGGAATGAGCATAATTGAAATACTCTTTACCTTCTAGTACTTCTTTTACTGCATTAATAAATCTCTTATCATCTTTATGGATAACTCCATTTGGCTTTAAAGTCTCAAGTTTCTTTGTAAAAGAAAATGAATGCATGAATGACATCATAACTATTTTGATATCAGCATTAATTGATCTTGCTAATTCTGCTACGTGGAACCCATTTTTATTATCGTCTAAGTTTACATCTATCAGAGCGAGTTGTATATCAAATGAAACTAATAAATCATTAGCTTCATTGTATGAATGAGCTGTGTAGCAGTTTAAATTATGCGTTTTTAAAATACTGGATAATGTATTTGCATAAATTTCATGATCATCAACTATTAGTATGTTATTCATTGGGTAGTTTTATTTTTAGTAAGTTGTTTGAAAAAGTAAATGAACCATTCAATGTTTTAACAATTACGTAGAGCGATTCATACTCAAGCGCAGATATTTCAAGTTGTTTATCAAAGTAGTCTTTTGCATGAATTGAAATATTGATGAAATTCGAACAACTAATATTGATGAATATTTCTTTTGATTGCTCATTTTCAGCAATGGGCATGCATGTTTCATTTATTATCCAATAACAATATTCCTTTAGCTTTTGTATGATTTTATCAGTTCCTGTACCATGGTAATTTAGCGTTACATGGTAATCATCAAATAATACTTTCGATAGTTCTTCAAGTGAAGATTCTAAACCAAAATCAGAAATTAATGTTGAAGGATATAATTCAGATGCAAGACTTGTAGCTGAGTTCTTAGCATTAAGCATCAATTCTTCAAAATTGATTTGACTTCCGGAACTGGTAGCAAGGTCAATGCTAAAAAGAATATCAACTATGTCTTTTCTTAGCTTAGTAGAAATTCTTTTCTTTCTAAGGTTTTGAATCTCAAAATTGGCTTGAATTAAACTTTTCTCAGTTCTTCTCTGCTTAGAAATCAATATCCATGAAATACTAGCAAGAAGTAGAATAAGTAAAATAATGCCTATAGAAGTAATGATAACAAGGTTTTTATTTTTGATCTCCAGCATATTCTTTATTTGAATGGCTTCAAGTTTTTCAACCTCTTCTTCCAGGTATTTAAGATTGGCATAATTGGCACCGTTCACACTTTTATTTGAAATAGCTAAGGAATTAGATTTTTTTAAATATTCAATGGCTTCACTGTATAATTCCAAGTCTTTCATTATAACATATAGGTTATAATAGTGAGTTTGCGCAAGACTTGGATATTTACCTTCATCAAAAATTAGATTTAGAGAGTCTATCGGATAAGTTATATCATCACTAAATCCATACATTTCATAAATGAGCGCTATTGAGTTTATTTCAGACTGTAAATAAAGTTTTTCATTATCTGATAGTTGGAAAAGTAGTTTAGCACTATCAATTTTATCCAGAGCTTTGTAGTAATTCTTTTTGTCTTTTAATATTTGGCTTTCAGTTAGTTTTAATAACCCAGCAGTATTTATGTCGTTATTTGAAAATTCTTTCTGTATTACCAGATATTTATATGCACTATCAAAAGTTTCATGATCTATATACCAACTTGAAATACATGTTGAAGATTTGAAAATGTTAATTGTGTCATCCTCTGTTATAGCAATTGAAAGACTTTTCTTAAAATATTTCAATGCTAAAATTGAATCTGTACCTAATAATGTGATTCCAATTGACCGGTTAATCTTGGAAGATTCTCTGCCGTTTAAATTTTTGAAATGATCATTTGCTGAAATGAATGATTTTACACTTTGTTCTACTTCGCCAATGCTTCTATACTTAAGGCCTTTGGAGTAGTTTGAGTCAATTGAATCTTGAGTTGACCCAGTAATATGGATCAGTAATAAGATAAAAAGCAGTAAATATTTCATATGATTAAGAGATATAATTAAGAAAAAAACACCGCCAAATATAATATTTTGACGGTGTTTTCTGATTAATCCGGATATGGAGAAGTTGTTTTAACTCGATCTCCATTTTTCTTTTTAACGATGACTTCAACAGTGTTAGTGTTTTCAGCCTCCACATCAGTAACGTTAACTACATTTACATAAGTTCCTGCTGAAGAAGCATCATCATCAACTTCATCATATTCAATGGTAAAAACACCATCTAATAGATTTTTACTGATAAAATCATAATTGATATCATCAAGATGTACAATAGAGACTTCAATGTTGTATACACCATCTGTCCCTGTAGGAATGAAATTAATGCTTGTGTCGCTCATGGAAAAATATATTTGATTATGCCCAAATATATCATTCTTAGAAAATTCGATCTTTATTTTGATGTTAATTGAATTTCTTCCTTTATGACGCTGATTAAATAGTATGCATCTCGTATGTCTTCAGAAGAATTTCCTTCATAGAATATGACTGAATCAAGCACTGTGTTAAAAGATCTTTCAATATCTTCTTTCGAAAGTTTGTCTAAAAGTCTTTCAGCGAGATCGGGTATTCTATTTTCAGTTTGTGCGTTGTTTTCCATGACAGGAGGAATTTCCACAAAGAAAAGAGTTTTAATCGCTCAAAAACTCCCCCCATTTGGGGGGGGCTAATCTTCAACTTTCCAATCTTCTGGAATTTTGTAAGGTCCTTCCCCTGTCAAAAGATAATGTAGGTTAACTGTTGGATATATTTTTTTAAGCTCAAGTAAAAAAGTCACCTCTGGGTAGTGTTTGTTTTTAACATACCTGCTTATTCTGTCACCTCTGGCATGACCTAACTTTTTTGCAAGAGTAATTTGGCTGTCACCATAGATTGTGTAGATAATTTTTAATCTCTCTCCGAATGTCATTTTTCAAAAATTTGCGTGTAATAACAAAAAAATACACAATCATGTGTATTTAGTATCAAACTATGTCTATATTTGCCAACAACAACAACAATCTGATTAAGCAAAAATAATAATGCAGATCACTCTCAACTATAAAACTCGATCATAAGTATGAATTCTTAGGCCAATTCTATAAACGACATATAGAGTTGGCCTCTTTAAGTTGTGGGTATTAGTGGTCCTAATACTATCTAAATGAAAGAACATAAATCTGAAATTGTAGCTGGTTTCCCAGGAGAAAACTTCTACATCAGCGAAAATGAAAGTAAACTTTTAAAACAAGTTATTACTAAAGAAGACAGGTTGTCTATATCACATCAAGTTGGATACTCTTCTGAATTGGTAAGGCTGATAATACATCGTGAAAGGAAAGTGACTAAAAAGAACTACCCAGCCTTAGAAATAATGAGAAACAAAGCTAAAATAGGGAATCATGGAGTCAAGTAAATTAATTGTCATTACACCTGATCAACTAAAAAATATAATTAATGAGTGTATAGAATCACATGCAAATACTTCTAATGTTAAATCAGAAGAAATAGTAACGTATGGTTATTCTGACTTACAGCGAATTTTTTCTTGTTCAGAAAGACATGCTAAGGGTTTTAGGAATAAAATTCCTTTTGTAAAAGATGGTAAAAAGGTTTTGTTTTTGCGAAAAGACGTTGAAGCATACCTTAAAAACAACACGGTGAACTTACAAAGTCACAATTCATAGGTCAATAACATTAAAATGTCTCTTAACTATAAATCTCAATAATATGTCAAAAGAAAAACAAGTTCCAATTTTATTAGGAACAGAATTGTCAGGAATTCAAAATATCAACAGAAATGATATTGATAACATTAAACTATCGTGGGTCGATAAAATTAACAACGGTGAATGTAGAGCTGCTGAGTTATATACGGCTATTACTATCATTAATGAAGTCTTTAATGGACAAGGTTCCGGTAAGTATAAAAAACCTGGGGTAAAAGACCTCATCAAGGACCAATTGTTAGATGAGGTAGCTAATGATAAATCTTTAACCATTGGACGTTTTAAATTTTCTTCAAAAGAAACCGGTGTAAAGTATGATTATAGCCATGATCCTGTTTGGAATGATCTGAATGAAAAAATTGAAAATCTCAAAAGTCAGATTAAAGCACGAGAAGAAAGGCTAAAAACAGCAGTTAAGCCAGACTTAATGAGAGGTATTGAAGCTGTAACGGAATTAGATCCTAATACCGGTGAAGTTTTTGAAGTACTTCCTCCTTCAAAAACTAGTACTACATCACCATCTGTTGAATATGTTAAACAATAATTCACTTTCCTTATGTATAGTTTAGTAATGGAAGATGAGGCTTTTGAAATCGGAAGTATCATCACTATAATATTTGGTGAGCCGGGTATGGCAAAAACATCTCTCGCTTATACATCGAAGGAACCATTGTTATTGGACTTTGATAAAGGAGCACATAGGGCTATTGGTAGAAAAAATACAATTGTAATTAGTAAGTGGGAAGATGTTGATCTTCTACTTACAGATATTGAGAAAGGCAATCTACCGATTAATCCACAAACATTAATAATTGATACTGCCGGAACTATGCTTGACGACTTTATTGCCAAATACGTAATAAAGAATGATTTCAAGAATAGAAAAAAAGCTGGTGAAATTTCACTTCAAGGTTATGGAGCATTGAAAAATGTTGCTAATCAGTTTTTCAGCCGTGTAAAGTCATTAAATGTTGATTTAATATTTATATGCCACACAGAACAATTCAAGGATGGAGATGAGGTTAAGCATAGACCTAAAATGACTGGAGGCTCTTATGATATACTTATTGCCAAAGCTGACATGGTTGGTTATATGGAATCTAAAAACAATAAGAGGACTCTCAATTTTAATCCAACTGATAGGCATATAGGAAAGAATACTGCTGAATTACCAATGCTTGAAATTCCTCATTACAATGATGCTTCTTTCCAAGGCTACATGGAAAAATTAATCCAGCAAACAAAAAACAAGATCACTTCAAAAAATGAAGCTCAAGAGAAAGCAATTAAAGAACTTAATAAGTACAAAATTGAGATAAATGAGCTTGATAACGTTGAAGAAGTTCCTAATGAATTGTTTGAAAAAATTCAACAATTATCACCTAGTTATAAGTTTCAATTGAATACTCTCTTTGAGAAGAGGTACACTGAATTGTGGGAGGCTGAGTTTAGTTCAGTTGAAGATTGTGGCGGTTTGAATAAACTATTGGAAAAATTCCCTGAACATGTAATTATCAACTATAAAAAATCATTGAAACCATTATTCGCAAAACGATCTAAGGAATTGAATTGTGAATATGTAAAGGATGTAAATGAATACATGCCTTTGGAGGTGAAAGATGACAAAAAATAAACTGATATTATCCCCTTCCAAAATTGAGCGTTTCCGCCAGTATATGGATGGGGAGTTCAGTGATTATGTCACAAATGATATGGTCATTGAAACAATAAAAGGAGAGCAGAAATTGACTCCTAAAATGACTTTTGGTTCAGCATTTCATGCAATACTAGAAAATGGTTCTGATCCATATAATTGGGAAAAAGATCATTTGGTTATTGTAGGTGATGATTTACAGAGTGTTGTTAAAATACCTAAAAAGGTAGTAGATGTAGCTCTAAAATACCGGGATGATCATCCAAACATGGTTTTTGAAGTTAAGTTGAAAACTTGGCTAGAAATTGGAAATCATAATGTTTTACTAAATGGACGTATGGATGGTGTAGAAGGATTAGTCCTGCATGAACAAAAGACTTCTTCAAAACCTCCTAATGTTGATTTTTACTCAAGAAGTATGCAATGGAGGTCATATTTCTTAATGAGTGAAGGGTCAAATGAGTTGATATACAATTTGTTTAACTATGATGAAACAGATCATCTAGGTGTTCCATTTGAAATCAAACACATGTCATTTAAACTGTTCCCGTATCCGGAAATGAAAGATCATCTAGTAAGGACCATTTCAGAGCTAATAAGCTTTTGTGAATACCATAAAATCACAGATTTCATTAAGAGTAAGTATTGAATTAATGCAGGGTTGGATAGCCATACATAGATCAATAATGGATCATTGGATTGCGCAAAGTGATGTAGACTTTTCCCGTTGGTGTAAATTAATGCTGCAGGTAAATCATAAGCCTAAGAAGCATAGGTTAGGTAATAATCTAATTGAGGTAAAAAGGGGGCAGTCTTCAAACTCTCTTAGGACTTGGGCAGACCTATTTAAATGCTCTACTAAGGGTGTGTCATCTTGGTTTAAAGTTTTGGAAGAAGATGATATGATTAAAGTTGAAACTTTAGGTTCTGGGAAACACAAGACAACCCTAGTAACAGTGGTTAATTACGACCAATATCAAGATGTTTCGGAAACACAAGAGAAACATAACGGAAACGCTAAAGATACACTACAGATACACGATGGAAACTCAATGGAATCAGAAAGGAAACTTGAACCGGATACAAACAACAATGGAAACAATGGAAACAATGAAAACAAAGAGAACAATGAAACAAAGGAACAAGGGGGTATGGGGGAATCTCACGATTCCCAACACCCTCATTTCATAATTTTTCAACGTTTTCAAAAGAAAATTAAAGATGATTACAGAACAATTTTGAATATGCCTTCACAAATTACATTTCGTGAATTTTCAAAATTGGTAAGTCAATTCGGAGAAGAATTAATCTTCAATGAGTTATCAGAATTTTCAAAAAATCATAGTGTTTTAGCCCGTGATAGTGTCTACAGAACTCTTCTCAACTGGTTAAAGAAGGCATCAATCCCAGAAAATCAAATTGATTTTAAAAACATATTCATATACTATTATTCAAAGTATTCAAACGGTGAGCAATACATCTGGAGCTCTAAAGATGATAATAGTTTGAAATACCTGATGGATAAAATTGAAAAATCATGGTCAAACAAAGCTTCTAACGCGGATAAAGAATTTGATCATGAACAAGCCAAGAAGACTTTAAAAACTCTCTTGGACAGATTACCGCCATTTTATCAAGATAAACTCGATGTGACTTTTTTGAATTCTGAATTCAATAAGATAGCAATTGAGGTTCAAAAATCTAAACAGAAAGGCCATGAGAACACAAGCATCTCAAGAAAAGCAAAGAAAACAGGTGAACGTAAATCCTTTGTCCCAAACGGATAAGGAGATGAAAGAACAATTCTGGGACTATGCTAAGAAATATACGAGTAATACACGCGAAACAAAACTTCGTGTAAATGATGAAAATAAAGAAGTGATCAAAGCTCTGTATCAATACTTTACTAATGATCCAGCATTCTGGGATAATAAAACAGTAATGAATGAGCCATCATTAAGGAAAGGTATTTGGCTTGCCGGTAATACTGGTTCAGGTAAAACATTATTGTTAGAGATATTTTCAAAATATAAGCTTAAGCATGTTCCTTTTGAAATGATTTCCACTCGTGAAATGAATAGAAGGTTCAATTCTAAAGGACATGATGGTATAGCTAAATACAGCTATGATTCTGTGAGAACTAATGCAACAAGTATTACTTCAATTAATCATGTTGCATTTGATGATCTTGGTAATGAGGAATCAGAGACAGTATATTTTAATAACATCATTTCAGTGATGGAACATGTCCTTGATGAAAGATACAGGCATTTTACCAAGCATCAATTAATCACTCATGTAACTACAAATATGACTTTGGACCAAGTTGGAGAAACTTATGGAAATAGGATAAAATCAAGAGTTAACGAGATGTTCAACATTATATATCTCGGCTCAAAAGAAAACAGTAAAGACTACAGAATAACAACAAATTCAAACAATTAAAATCATGGAAAAAATCCAAATCGTAACAAATGGAAAAGTAATTGTGGCACCAGATATCACAATAATTGAATTCAAAGAAATAATTGAAGAAGTGTTGAACCCAAACCTTCAAGAATTCACTGGGAAAGATGAAATATATTTCACATATGTAGAAGAACCTTTTCCTTGTTACACAATTCCAGAAGGCATTACCTATAATGATCTAATTGAAATTATAGGTAGGGAATACTCATTGAAGTATCGTGCAATCAATCAAGATGATTTTCTTTTAGAAGGTACTCGTCCTAAAGAGTACAATCATACATTGACAATAGATGAACTAAAAGGTATTGCTGATCAAATGTGTGAGCAAATTGATCAAAAAGATAAGCTTGAGATAGAAAAGAAGCTAATAAGTAAAAGACTAGGAGATCAGATTACGGAATTAGACAGTAATATACATGATCTTTCTGTAAAACATAGAATGGGGTTTGAAACACGAGAATCAAATTGCAAGGTGAGGTTAAATTTTAAAGATGGTATGAAATATTACTATGATGCTGAATCTGATGAATTAATTACATCTGAAGAGTTAACAAGTGATGATTTCCAATTAAGAATTGATTATCAGCCACTATAATGAATTTACAATTGCCCTTAAAAAAGCAATGGTTTGAAATGACCAAATCAGGTGTTAAGACTGAAGATTACAGGGCGTTAAATTGCTATTGGGCAAAGAGACTGGTTTACAATCTATCGGATGTTTTGCTTCATACAGGAAGAAACGATATCAATAATTTCGTGAATGATGATTATGCCTACAAATTCCTTGCAAATCCGAAAAACCATTTTGGATTCAAGGAATTCACAACCAATGTAATGACATTGGGATACCCTAAAAACAATGACACATCAAGAATAATAAAGCTGCAACATGAAGGAATTGAAATTGGATTTGGAAAACCAGAATGGGGAGCAGATCCAGATAAGCTTTACTTCATAATAAAGCATGGGTGTATAGTAATATGAAAGTAGAAGAGATTATTGAGAAACTTTGCAATCACGAAATAAGTAAGTCGGATGCAATAGATAAGATTAAGGTAATAACTGATGGACTTAGAAACAATGAATCACTTGAGTTTGTAGTTGATGAATTTGGCTCTACCGTAGAAAATAATCACGGATATTTGAACCTAATACTGCCTTACGAATACAGCAAGATTAAAAACAAAGTTTCTAAAGGTGATAGGGTTGATGTATCATTATTACTATAGCGATATGAACTTAGAAGAAGAAAAAAGAGAAAGTATAAAAGCTGATGCTAAAAAAGAGATAAGCAGACTTAAGGCAATGCTCGAATTAATAAAAGGTGATGACGATTGCGAAGCTTTATTAATTATTGATGGAGTTAAGCACGCCTTTTCAAGTTCTGGAATATTTACAGATACAATAAAGGCTGAAATAAGAGAAATTAATAAAGCGGTTGCTGGCTGGCGTTCATTTGATAAAGAAAAACCTTTGGACGGCAAAAAATACTACTACACACAAGATAATCAGTTTTTTAGAGGTATTTGGAATGAAGAAATGAAAGGTTTTTTGTTAGATGGATGTGGAGATAAAATGATTAGTAAAACCTGTGATTATTTCCACGCTTGCCACTAACGGTTTGAATATGGTGTCGTAGTGAGGCACGAGCTATGCACTATATTTTGTGTTGGCGTAGTTTCGGATTATAAACGAAAACATACTATGGATACAGAAACAGTAACAGTGCTTCCAAAAGGTGAAGACTTTGAGATTATAGTACGACACGACCAAAGCGGAAGTGCTTACGGAATAACTCTATCGAAGAACGCATACGAGCAATTACGCCAACACTTTGTTGTAGGGCGTAACGAACAGTTAGTTTGCCCTGATTGCAAGCATAAAGCAAGGATGCAGAATGGATTTATATGGTGCGAAAATGATGATTGTGGTGGTATTTATAGGGCAAACTAATTGCCTACAACGGAAAAAAATAAATACAGTAACGATATGAAAGCAGAAACTTACAAATTATTCCTTGATGTTGAACAAGGAAACTTAACTCCAGAGGAAGCACAAACGGAGTTATTGAACTTATTGAGTGTTACCCACCGTAAAGACCAGAAAACATACATAGGTGAAGAAATGCTCAAATGTAAATCAGGTGTCTATGAGGTGTTTTGGAAAAGTGGAGGTAGCTCAATTTCAGCAATAGGAATGACATATCTTGGGCAAAGATGGTTAGCACCAACTAACTGGACAAACGGGAACGATGAACAAGACCCAACAGGTAGACTTCACACCCAATTGGACAGTATAGATAGAATTACTCTCCTTTATAGTGGGTAACTCCCGTCTAAAAACACCACAGTTAACCAACTGTAAACCACCACTAAACCCTATAACTTTTCGAAAGTTTAAAAGTGATTTTTATAAAAATATGGCTATTAAGCATTCGATAAAATTCACATGGTAAACTAATTAATCTATAGTGTTTCACACTTATTTACAACTGTTAACTTTCATATATATAGATAGTTATGTAATTTAGAGAGACGAATTAATTATAACTCTCGACTATATGACTAGATTTATCAAAATCGGCTATTCCAGCCGTAAGAATGCCTATCGAAGAATTTTGTTTTTTCCTAAACTTAATCTTACCGGAAAGTGGTTTCGAGAAGTAGGGTTTGAAATAGGAGACTCAGTAGAAGTCCAATGCTCTAATGGATGTATAACCATCAAAAGATTAGAGAATGGCCAAGACTCTTGATGTACCTGTAGAATTGAGGCAATTCAATAAATTGTTTAACGAGTTGGCTTATTACAATGATGATTCTATCGTTTTTGACGATTTCCTTACTTATACTATTTCAATGTTCATGTTCTATGAGCATAGAGATATTGATAACCTAAACAGAATTAAATCAAATTATAAAAATGGATTTAAAGGATTCTATGAGCTGTTTAAGGAGTTAATCAACGTAATGGGAAAAATGATTACAGATGAAGGTAGTTGGTATGACCCATTAGGAGATTATTATATGATTATTTCAAGCAGAGGTAAGAAATCATCAATGGGACAATTCTTCACACCTCCAGAGATTTGTGACGTTATGACGATGCTAAATTTCCCAAAAGATCAAACTATTAAATGTCAGAAAGTATCAGATCCTACATGTGGTTCCGGAAGGATACTTTTATCATTTCATGCATTTAATCCAGGGAATCTTGTATTTGGTGACGATCTAGATCCTATGTGTGCAAAAATGTCTGTTATTAATATGGTTATGCATGGTTGTGAAGGACAGGTTAATCATATGGATAGCCTAGCAGTGAAATGGTTTAAGGGTTGGAATATTAATCCACTTATTCATAGACTAGGAATACCTAATGTTACACCTATTAAAAATGAAGATCATGCATTTTCTGTTGAGGTGTGGGAAGCTAAAAAGAATGAAGTTGAAGAAAAAGTACCAATTGTAAAACGTGGTCAATTGACTTTGTTTTAACTTATTGAAGCTCACAACATTTTTGAGAAAGAGATTGATTGTTGATATGTGAAGTTGAATAGGTGTGGTCTGTGAGTATTAAAACCTCTAGTGAATTATCATTAGAGGTTTTTTAATTTATCAATACACCGTAAATTTTTTTAAAAGATATGAGCTTTAAATTTGGTAAAACTAGCCTTGAAAGACTTTCGACTTGTCATCAAGATTTAGTTGATATTATGAACTTGGCCATTCAAGTAAGTTCTGTAGATTTTGGGATTGCTGAAGGTCATAGATCTGTTGAAAAACAACAGCAGTATTTCAGAGAAGATAAAAGTAAAATTGATGGCATTACCAAATTAGGTAAGCACAATTATCACCCTTCTTTAGCAGTTGATATATACCCTTATGTCAACGGAAAAGCTGAATGGGATAATGAACACTTATCGTACTTGAGTGGTGTAATCGAGGCTTGCGCAAACATTTTAGTGCAACAAGGCAGAATTGGCCACCGTATTCGTTGGGGAGGAAATTGGGATATGGATGGAGCCATATTGATCGATCAGTCATTCGATGATCGTCCTCATTTTGAACTAATAAAAGCATATTCATGAGCGATAAAAAAGGTTTTAAAGAAACTAAATTCGCCAATTTTTTGGCAAAGGCAGTAAAAGCTGTTCCTGATTTAGCTGAGGCTGCTATTGATGTTGCTTCCGGAGATTTAATAGGAGCAGTTCAAAATGTTGGAGAGGCTTTGAACTTAAAAACTAAAAGAGCTAACTCGTCAGAAATAACAGCACTTAAATTAGAGTTCGAAAAACTACGTGCAACATTTGAAAAAGAAATGTACGACTTAGAGATTAAAGATCGTGAATCAGCTCGAAATAGAGAGGTAGATATGGCTAAGGCTGGCAAATCAGATTGGCTAATGTATGCTTCAGGAATTACAGCTTTAGGAGTATTCTTATTTATGGTTATAGCTGTTATTTTAAACTCAAAATTTGAGTTAGGAATTGATGATTCTCCTCTATTTCATCAACTCATGGGAATCATAGAAGGTGCATCTCTTTCGGTTTTTGGATATTACTTCGGTACTTCTAAAAGTTCAAGTGATAAAACAAAACTTTTGTCAAATAAATAAAAACTGCATGTCAAAAAATAAACCTGAAAAACAGGAAGAAAAATCCAATAAGAAAAAGGAATCAAAGAAAAAGCCAAGAAGAATTTCTAAAGAATCCTTCTCAAGCAAAGCTTAATGATTACATTTGCGTAACTCTCAACTATAGATATTGATTATATTATGATAAACCTCGATAAACCTGTCTGTATTTATGCTATTCAAACAACTGGACAGAATCCTGAAATAGATCGAATCATTGAAATTAGAGTTCTTAAGATAGTATCAACATCAGAAGTTAAAAGGTATCATAAGCTAATAAACCCAGGTGTTAGGATTTCTGATTATTCAACCAGTGTTCACGGTATTACTAATGAAATGGTTTCTAACAAACCAAGGTTTGAAGATATAGCTGAAGAGCTATTTGATTTCATTAAGAATACTTATTGGACCGGCTATAATAATGAACATCTGTACAATGTTTTCTTAGCAGAATCTTTTATTCGGTCTGGAATAGAAATTAGCTCACAAGATATTCACTGTATTGATATTGGTAATATCTACAAGAAGCTAAATCCAAGAAGAATTGATACATGTTACCGCGCATATACCGGTAATGAAATGTTGATGGATAATCAAACAACAACAGTTTCAGATGCTTTAATGGAGATTTTTATATCCATGATAAATAAGCATACTGAAGAAATCGGTGAAGATGCTTCCAAATGGGAAGAATTCTCAACCAATAAACATGAAGTTGTCGACTTTGCAAGACGTTTTGTAAGAAACAAAGACGGTGAAATAGTTATCAATTTCGCTAAAAAGAAAGGGCAGATTGCAAAAGACGATCCATCTTATTTAAGATGGATATTACAAGCTTCATTTCCGGCAGATACAAAGAATTGGGCTAGAAAAATATTGCTTGGTGAAGCATAGCCACAACCACCTTCTATTTTCTATTTAACTCTCGATTATAACTTTTATATGTATTACTATGGACTATATGATGGAAATCAATGTTGGGGATATAATAACCTCAACAAAAAATTACCGAACAAAATTTAATGATGAATCTATTGATGAGTTAGCAAAATCAATAGAAAGAGAAGGACTATTACAACCAGTACTAATAAGAAAAGTTAATGATAACTATGAATTAGTAGCTGGTGAAAGAAGGTTGAAAGCTGTTAAAAAATTAGGTTGGAAAACTATAACAGCTATTGAGAAAAATATTCCAGATGATGATATTGTTCAAGTACAAATCATTGAAAATTCTCAACGCGTTAACCCTACTCCAATTGAAGAATATAAAGCTTTTGATGAGTTAGTAAGATCCGGTAAAACAGTATCTGATATTGCTGATGAAATAGGAAAGTCAATAACTTATGTGAATTCAAGATTGCAAATCAAGAAATTATCTGATAGATCCAAAGAATTACTGGATGATGATGTGATAAATCTTTCACATGTGAAGTTGCTATCCTGTTTACAGGAGACTGATCAAGATAAGGCACTTAACAGCATTGTAAAGAACAATGGAATTCTGAAATATTCCATGAATGCAGTTCAGCTAAAGAGATTCATTGAAAAGAATATCGAGGTTGATTTAACTAAAGCAATTTTCAGCTTAAAGGACAAAAAGTTGCATGGAGGTAGTTGCTTGAAATGTACCAAAAGAACAGGATTTAATAAACAACTGTTTGAAGATTTTCAGAAGGAAGAAACATGTCTAGATCCTCAATGCTTCATAGCTAAAAAAGAAGAGTTTCTGATTAATAAAAAAAATGCGCTTCAAGAGAAACATTCATCAGTCATAGAATTAAACAGTTGGTCCCATGAAGGTGAAGGAGATGGTAGATTAAGCTTAATGCGCGTTCTTACTTCTGAAGAGCCAACAGAAACAATAGGTCTTATTGTAAATGGAGATTTAGCCGGAAATACAGTTTATATAGTTGAAGAGGATTCAACTGAAAATGATATTGAAGCAGATGAAGAAATAGATGAGGTAGTAGAATTATGTTCTGACCTTGCACTCGATCTTATTGAGAAAGATATTCCGTCTGATAATATTGAATTTTCAAAGCTAATACTATGGCAATTGTACTCTAGCATGGATAATATATCTCAAAGAAAATTATCTGAGCTATTTAATTGGAAATTGAAGAAATCTAATATTGATCAAAAGTTCGATTACACAAACACTAGGGAGTTTTTCATTGAAAATACCAAGAGATTGAAGGAAGATAAGATAAGGTTGCTCCAACAAATAGTTTCAATATTTCTGTTTTCAAACAATTCAAACTTAAGAATCGAAACAGCATATACCCTAATAGAGTCAGTAAAAGGAACAACGGGAAAATAATTTATTATTTGCATTCCAGATGCACAACAGCATGTTAAATTGATTCTATATCAATAGAAAAAAAATAAACATGTCAAAGAGTATTATTTGGAAACCCGAGGAACGGAAATTATCTGATTTGAAGGAATGGGAAGAAAACCCAAGGATTATAAGTGAGGAAAAGTTTCAGAATCTTGTTAAGCAAATTCGTGATAAAGGGTTTACAACCCCTATTTTAATTAATACCGATAATACAATTATTGCTGGGCACCAACGTAGAAACGCATTAATTGAACTAGGTAGACTGAATGATTCAGTGTTAGTAATGGTGCCAAGTCGTAAGCTAACTAAAAAAGAATTTGAAGAGTTAGCTTTAGGTGACAATCTTAATATAGGAACATTTGACATTGATCAGCTTCAAGCTAATTTCTCTTTAGATGTACTGCTTGATGTTGGTTTTGAAGAATGGGAAGTAGGTTCGTTAGAGACAGATGTTTTTCAAATAGATAATGAAAACTCAGTTGATGGTGATACGATTGAAACAGAAGAACAAACAAATGTTTCATTTACAGCGTCACAATCAAAAGATCATACATCTGAAGATAATGTTGAAGGTGAATCCATTCAACGTATGCCATTTGAAATTCTTCTTGAAGTTGGGTTTAGAAAAGATTTTATGGATCTGTTAAGGTCTATAAAGGATGAAAATTCATTTGAAACTACACAAGAAGCGTTATTTCATTTAGCAGAATTCTATAAAGCTAACTCCTAATTAACTTAATATGTCAAAACACTTCACCGGTCATAAATTATCACATGGCCTTATCTATGATTATTCAGATAATGAATTTCCTAGTATTCTTCATGGTTTTACAAGTGAAGATCAATTGTTATTAGAAAATGAAAGCTCAACATATTATGGATATGTTCAAAGTGGGGTTGCGTACTTGTATATTAAAGAAGTATCATATCCATTATTACCAGGTATGTATTTTTCTGTTAATGGAAAATCAGATGCTTTTATTATTGGCGGTTGTGGAATTGTTGTAGAGCGAATCGAACATTCCGGAGTAACTATTATCGGAGGACCAATCGAACAATCTGGAAGATTAAAATACATAGATGGCTGCACCGATTCATTATTGATTCCACCTGTTAAAATGGGTGATCCATGCTTTAATGCTTTGTACTTCCCAAAAGGGATTGATCAAACTATGCATACTCATCCTTCAATGAGGGTTGGTATAGTTACTAAAGGAGAAGGTGTATGCATAACACCTGATGAAAAAATACAATTAAAACCCGGCACTGTATTTATTATTCATCCAGAAGGAGAACACAAATTCAGAACAATTGATAAAGAGATGGTTGTTATTGCCTATCATCCGGATTCTGATTATGGCCCAGTAGATCAATTTCACCCTATGATAAATAGAACCATTGTGAAGGGTATTAGTGCCAATAGTTTACCAGAAATACAGACTAAGTGATTTATTATTAATTAGTCGAATAGAATTATGGCAGGAATAAAGAAGTACCTAGACAAAACGTGTGTTGAGTCAGCATATGAAAGAGTTAGAGAATGCTTTAATAGGTTTGATAAAGTTGCAGTTTCTTTTTCAGGTGGTAAAGATTCAACGGTTGTACTAAATATTGCTTATGATATTGCTAAAGAATACAACAGACTCCCATTAGAAGTAATATTCTTCGATGAAGAGGCTATACACCCTACCACCATTGATTATGTCAAAAGGGTTGCCGCAAATAAAGACTTTGACTTTAAATGGTATTGCATACCGGTAAAGCATAGAAATGCATGTAGTAGGACTCAACCATGGTGGTATTGTTGGAATCCAGAAGAAAAGGATAAATGGATAAGGGATCTTCCTGAAAATGCAATCACTCACCTAAAAGGATTTAAAAAGGGAATGAATGTTCCTGAAGCATATCGATTAATCCATAAAGATTATGCAGGAACTATAGTTTCATTGTTGGGCATTCGTGCTGATGAAAGTCTCCGCAGATTACGTGTTGTAACACAGCGTAATGTTGAGAATTGGATAACAATGAGAGGTAAAAATGAAGGTTACAGAGCATTCCCTATTTATGACTTTGTAACAGAAGATGTATGGAATATTACAGCTCTTAAAAAATGGGACTACAACAAAACGTATGATGTTTTCAAAATGGCAGGTGTACCCCCAAGTAGCCAAAGAGTATGTCCTCCTTATGGAGAAGAACCATTAAGAGGAATTCAAGTATATGCTAAATGTTTCCCTGCCATGTGGCATAAAATGTTGAATAGAGTTCATGGAGTGGCTTCTGCTTGGAGATATTCAAATACAGATTTATACTCTGTTGGCTTAAAGGATCCTCCAAATGGGTTGTCATGGAAAAGATACCTCAGCTTAATTATGGATTTATACCCCGATGATGATCAAATTGCTATTAAAAAGCAAGTGAATTACTTGATAAAGTATCACCACTCCAGAAGTAAAAAACCTATACATGATAGTGAAACAGATTTAATTACTGGTTGTAGTTGGAAGTTCTTGTGCCAGGTTGTTATAAAGGGTGATTTCAAAGGGAGAACATCAAACAATATGGCGGATAAAGCGGATAAAATAAGAGAGAGAAAAGGAATGTCATTAAGTAAAGCACAAAAATTATTCGGAAGATGATAACACAACCACTTAACAAGCTCATTTGGATTGATAGATCTAAATTACATCCAAATGACTATAATCCAAATTACGTAGCCCCAGAGGAGTTAAAACTATTAAAGAAGAGTATTATTGAAACCGGTTGGACTCAGCCTATTGTTGTTGATAAGCATTACGTTATAATTGATGGGTTTCACCGTTATACTGTATCTGCAGATCAAGATGTATTCAAACTTACTAAAGGTAAAGTTCCTGTAGTAATAATTGAAAATATTGATGAAGCACATAGGAGAATTGCAACAGTAAGACATAATCGTGCTAGAGGTACCCATGGGGTTATTGAGATGGCAAAGATTCTTAGACAACTTGCTGAGGAACTTAATTTGTCAAAAGAAGAAATAATGTTTCGACTTGGTATGGATTCAGAAGAAGTAGATAGACTTATTACCAGAGAGGGAATGCCGGCTTTAATAAGTAAGAACTCAGAAGGATTTAGTAAGTCATGGACTCCAAACAGAAAAAAACCACGTTAAGTCAAGAAGATAAAGCAGCATTCATAGGAGGTTTGAAAAACGGATTTGGTCTAACTATTTCATCATCATTCATATTAGTTTCTCCCAAAGATGTATCTCTTTACATTAAAGAAAATCCTGAATTTCATCGTCAGTGCATTGAAGCGGTTAAATTTAGCTCAAAAGCATTGCTTGTAATGAGTAATTCGTATTTGGAGTCTAAGAAGTTTGATAAGTGGTTGACTCATAATCATTATGTAAGAGAATTCAAATCCAATCTAGTACTATGGGAATCTTTCTGTGAATACAGTCAAGTGAATGAGTCTATAATGGTTCAGAGCTATGTATTGTACCAAGATTTACAAGAAGCTGCAACATCGATAGGAATGCTAGAGTCAGAATTCAAGTTGAAAATATTAACCTCTAAGAAGTTGTTAGCATATTTTAAGCGACATAAAGTTGTATAAAATACACAAGTTTGTGTATTTTTGAGTTGTCACTTAATTATAAGCTATATGAATTATAACTCTCAATCACATTCGAGCCCATATATTATACCTATAGCCAATGAAATAATTAAAACACATTCGCCAATGGTAACGCGGAAATATCAAAGGTATACAGTTACTGAAATTGAATACATAAAAGACAACTTTCGTTTTGTTTCCAATTCTATTATGGCCAAAATGTTAAGCCGACCTAAGGAAGGTTTAAGGAAGTTTCTTCAAGAAAAGAAATTCTACAGAACTCCGGAAGAAATAAAATCACTTGTTACAAAAATTGAACTCCGATTAAATAATGGTAAGCCTGTTTATTGGGTTGAATTAAAAGGCAAGTGGGTAGAGTACCATAAATTCATTTGGAGGTCTAACGGGTACCGAATTCCTCAGTTCACTGATTTAATATTTATTAATGGTAGATCAAATGATGTTAGAATATCAAACCTGACATTGTCTGGTAATGGTTTTAACGGTGATGTTAAAGAAGCAAATCAAGTCCGAAACAAGCAAAGGATTACCACACCGGAAATTAAGGCTGAACGTAAAAACTATTGGAATAAACTCCTAGACTCTAAAGAACAGAAGAGGAAGGATAGGTATCAACAAAAACTTAAGGAATCTGCTGCGAAGAAAAAGGCAAAAGAGAATCGAAAGAAAATCAGGGAAAGAAACTGGAGTAATGATTTTCTTAATGGTGATAAGGTGTTGACAATTGATACTACTTCAGGTAAAAGACGTGTGAAGGTTGATAGCCGAACTACTATTTATGTTTCTCCAGAAATATCTGATGAACAAGCAATTCAAAATTATTTAGATAAACGTAAGAAGTCCAATGAAGAATTTCGACTTAATAAGTGAGCAAAGTCAGGATGTCGATGAGTGTAAAGTGATCAAAAGAATCTATGGGTCTGATAATGGCGATAATAGAGTTATTGTATTTGAAACTATAGTCACACAACCAGACGGTGATCTAAAAGTAGATATGAGCCCTATTGTATTACCAAGTACAGTTAAGGATCAAAAGCAAGACAAGCTATTTAAAATCCTCATTATCTTATTTTTCGTGGTAGTATTCGTGTTAGAAATACTGATACTATCATTTATTTAGTAATAAATCTCTCAATCATAATTATTAACTATATGAACAATATTATTGAAGTAAAATTTGTTCGAATTGAATTCGAATTAATTAAAGACCGTAAAATTATTCCTTCTCAAGGAATCAGACATGTCCCTCAGATTGGTTCTAAAATTCATCCTGATTCTTTCCAAGAAATTCAAGGCATAACTCAAAAGTTGTACGAAGTTAAAGACGTAGTGCATAAGTATAGTAATGGTTTTGAGTGTATAACAGTATTACTATCTTAATTTAATCACATACTTTATGACATTGTTATCTCCTCTAATCCTTGAAGGGTTAGACTTGTTTTGTGGTGCTGGTGGTACCACAACAGGAATTGAATTTGCCAATATTGAAGGGGTTAAAATTGCTAAAGTTATTGGATGCATTAACCATGATCCATTAGCAATATCAAGCCACAGTGCAAATCATCCTGAGACGAAACATTTTATCGAAGACATTAGATTATTTGATACATCACTTTTACCTAAGAAGTCCGTTAATGCTAAAACATTTCTTTGGGCTTCGTTGGAGTGTACAAATTTCAGTAATGCTAAAGGGGGGCAATCGCGTGATGCTGACTCCAGAACTTTAGCTAATCATCTATTTAGATACATTGAATACTGGAAACCTGATTACATTCTGATTGAAAATGTCCGTGAGTTTATGGCCTGGGGACCACTCCGGGTTAAGTGTTCTAAAAAACATAATGATCGATCAGACTTAGCAATTAATAAGGATGGTCAATATGTTATGATTCCGGAGTCAAGAACAGCAGGTGTTGATTATCAGAGATGGGTGAAGAAAATCAAAGATTATGGGTATAACTATGATAAGCGTTTGTTAAATGCAGCTGACTTTGGTGCATATACTTCACGTATCAGATACTTTGGAATGTTTGCTAAGAAAGGACTTCCAATGGCATGGCCACAACAAACGCATGCTAAGAAACCTATAGGTCATTTAAAACCATGGAAGCCTGTTAAGGATGTTCTGGACTTAAATGATCATGGTGCATCTATTTTTTCAAGAAAAAAGCCATTATCTGAAAATACACTAAAGAGAATATATGCCGGTCTAGTGAAATATGTAGCTGAAGGTGATGAATCATTCATTAAGCAATATAATGGTGGTGGAAATGATCAACGAGTTTACTCTAATGATAGACCTATTACTGCTATATCAACAAACAACAGACATGCAGTTGTAACGCCTCATTATATTGTAGACTATTACGGAAATGGAAGAACATACACCGGTGACTTACCATTAGGAACAATTCTAACTAAAGATAAATTCTCGTTCGTAACACCTGAGTTTTTACAAAAGTACCATGGTAATGGTGAAAACCTTGTTCCTCTAAATGGTCCTGCTAGTTCATTAACTACAAAAGATNGGTTGGCCATAATAAATGCACAATGGCTAGATAAACAGTATTCAGGTGAATCAAACCATCAAAGTATAGATAAACCATCCGGCACTATTGTTACAAACGATAAACATGCTTTGTTTTCAGCTGAGCAACCATATTTACTTCAAACTAATTTCAATAATAATCCTAAGTCTATTAATGAGCCATCTGCAGCTATACTAGCATGTAGAAAAGCTCAGTATTTAGTTAATCCACAATTTACTAGCAAAGGATCCTCTATTGATAACCCATGTTTTACATTGATTGCAAGAATGGATAAAAGACCACCATCAATAGTTACAACAGAACATATTGAATATGGTTACCCTGCAATTATTGTATTTGATGAAGATTCTGAAATCATGAAGAAAATAAAATACTTCATGGCGTACTTTGGAATTGCTGATATCAAAATGCGTATGCTTAAAATAGTTGAGCTAAAACGTATTCAAGGGTTTCCTGATGACTATGTATTACACGGTACTCAGGCAGATCAAAAGAAGTTCATTGGAAATGCTGTACATTCTATAATACCTAAAATGTGGGTAGAAGCTATTTATTCTTCGTTAAGTAGGAAAATGGATTTATCTTAAATATTTAGGATTAATTATTTGTTTTTAATGGTAGTATATGCTACCTTTGTTTTATCAAACAAATGAAATTATGATAACCAAGAACGAAATCAATACACTGTTAGAAGACATTTTCAATCAAAACAATCTTAAAGAAGTAGACCTCATCAATATTGAGGTAATGGACAGAGATGATTGGGAATTCCAGTTTGAAGAAGATGAAAATGATATTTGGGATTCAATTGAAAATTGCTACGATGACGGTGTAAAAAGAAAAGCAATAGTAATTGTTTCCTTCTCAGGTTATTCTGATTATGCAATAGTTCATGAACATATGAATATATCAGATGCCAAGCAAGAAATAGTGAATTGGTTAACTGATGTTGTTCACCTTCTTCCTGTTTAAATCATACGGAATTTTTCCGTCTCTCAATTATAATATCTCAACTATATGAAAAATTTATCAATTCAAGAATTAGCCGACAAAATGGGCGGCAAGTACTGGGAAAAGTACGGTAAAAAACGTGTTTATCTAGAAAAAGGGTTTAATACCAAAAAAATGTCAACAAATACATACATTGAAGAAGTTAATGGCCAATATGTTGTTAAATGCTTTATTGAATGTGAGAATCAACCCTATGAATTCATTAAATCTCAACAGGAAATTGTAATTCAAGGTGTAGAAGAAGATCTTGAAATTGCTCTAGCTACAGATGTATATCTTATTAAAGATCAGTCAACAGGTTTATTTGTGAATTCAAGCCCAGATACTTTTGATAAGTTGGATATCTGTACAGAAGTATTCTATTCAGAAGAAAAAGCTGATACTTTCCTTGAAGATGAGGTCAAAGATTGGAATGCAAACTCCGGAAAAGATCTCATAGTAGTTAAAATGGATAAATCAGAATTCGAAATTGCTATACAATGATCATTGTAAAGGAGGTCAGAATAAAATTTGACCGTTTTTATCATGATACCGGTAAGGCTATTTTAATAGGTATTGGACGAAAAGAACATTGGTTGCCCAAATACCTATGTAAAAACATAACTGTAAATAAAAAGCTTAAAGGGCATGTATGCCTTCCGGTATCAATATGCGATGAAAAGGGTATCTATTGGGATGAATCAGATGCTACTGTGAAAATAGAGAAGCATATTCCCGATAAAATAGAAATCACCAATCCTATTCCTGACAAAGACTTAAAAAGATGAATTCACTGACATACATCTATGACTTTGATAAAGTAAGGAAGGGGAAGAAAAGTGTTTTGGTTAGGATTTTCTTTGATGTATATGAAGAAAAATTTCATTCATATTGGGTTAGCCAAAAACAATGGGAAAAGCTCTGCTCAGCATGGGAAGAAAAGAAGAAAAGTAGAGTTGGTCCAGTTTCATTATTAGCAGTATTCGACAAGAATAGGTTTGTATGGTGTGGGTTAGAGTATCCTGATTATTCAGATAGAGAATTCTTGGAAGAAAATTTTGAAGCTGAATGGGTTGATGAATTTGAAGTTGTAGAAGTAAAGGAAAGCCATTTTCCTAAAGCATTAGAACCTGAAAATAAAGATCCTGATGAGAGTCTTATTAGAGGATCAGAGTAAAGCCATAAATAAACTTAGTAAGTTCAAGGTAGGTGCTCTATTCATGGAGCCAGGTACAGGCAAAACAGCAACTGCATATGAATTTGCAAAAGGAATACCGGATGTAGATTACATATTATGGTTTGCACCATATAGAACAATTCATGCTCCGGAATATGAAAGTAGTCTTCCTTATGAACTTGAAAAGTGTGGTGGTATATGGACGAAATATGATTTAGTAGGTATTGAGTCGATAAGTAATTCAAGTAGGATTTACTTAGAATTACATACTAAACTAAGTGAAGCCAAGAAACCTTTGATAATTGTTGATGAGAGCTTAAAAATAAAGAACTGGGAAGCAAAACGTACACAGAGGATCATAACGCTAGGTAAGTTAGCTGAATATAAGATGATACTCAATGGTACACCTATAAGCAGAAATTTACTTGATGTATGGTCACAACTAGAATTCTTAAGCCCTAAGATTCTTAAAATGAGTTTAGGTGAATTCAAACAAAACTATTGTGAGTATACTACTGTAACAAAAAATGTGAACGGATATAAGGTTAAAAAGGAATTCATAACAGGATTTCACAATATTGATCATCTCTACTCTATCATTTCTCACTACGTGTATGAATGTGATCTGAAATTAGATGTTAAAAAGAGGTATAATAGTATTCGTTACACAGTTGGTGTAGAAGAGAAGAAAGAATATGAGTATTGGAAAGAATTTTTCTTAAAGCTTGAAACCATGATGATGTATGACAATAATATTTTCATACGTATGGTTCAGAAGCTTCAACATTCATATTGTAAGACACAAGACAAGGTTGATAAACTATTTGATCTGTTTAATAAAACACATTCTCAGAATCAGACTATTATTTTCTGTAAGTATAGGGATAGTGCAGAACTATGTAGAAATTCATTTCCGGAATCATTAGTATTGACTTATGGTAAGCATACCTATGGGTTAAACCTGCAGAATAGGAATGTAACTGTATTTTTTGATAAAACATGGGATTATGCTCAGCGTTTGCAAGCTGAAAACAGAACGTATCGTAACGGTCAATTTGAAGATTGTTTGTTCTATGATTTGGATGGGAACATCAATCTCGATAATTTAATAGATTCTAATATTGCACGTAAAGAGTCAATGTTGGAGTATTTTAGACGCGTTGGATTACGAGAGTTTAAGCGAACACACAGATGATCGAGAAAATAAAAGGTGATAGCCCTGATGTATACCGGTTGATAGCACCGTATGCAATGGATAGGAAATACATTCGAATGAATGACAATGTTATTACTACAAGCCCAAGTGATACATGGTACCTATTACTAGGTGATAAAAATGAGCTATTAGCATTTTACGCTGTATTTGAACACAAGAATAATAGCATTAAAGCTCACTCCTATTTACCTGTAAACATTGATTGGAAAAAAGGTCTAAATATCCTATTAAGTGAAATTGTTTCCGATTTCAAATCATCTGATCACAATAGACTTTATACTTTCGGGAAAGATGAGTACCTCAGCATTTACAAGAAATTAGGATTTAAAATTTCAAACCGAAGAAAAGAATGGCACACACTAGAATTGGTAAAACGTACAAGGAAAAAAACGTCTACGAAGCAGCCAAAGAAAGAATAAAGTTTCTTTTCAATGAGTTCGAACAGATCGTTGTTTCATTTTCAGGAGGTAAAGACAGTGGTATTGTTCTGAATATGGTTCTTGAGTATGCTAATGATAACTCTATGCTTGACAAGGTGTGTGTGTATCATATGGATTACGAAGCCCAATATCAGGCAACTACAGATTTTGTTACTGAAACTTTCAAAAGTCTACCCAAACAAGTCTCAAAATATTGGGTATGTCTTCCAATAAAAGCTCAATGTAGTACATCAATGTTCCAAACGTATTGGCAACCTTGGAAGAAAGAAGACCGGGATAAGTGGTGTAGAGAACTACCAGAGAACTGTATAAATGAAGATAACTTCCCATTTGATTTTGATTATGAGATTTCTGATTATGACTTTAATCTCAAATTCGCTAAAGCTTTATCAAAGGAAAAACACACATGTTTCCTAATAGGTATTAGAACTCAAGAAAGTCTTCATAGATATAAAGCAGTAACAAAATTAGAGGACAACAACACTTATAAAGGAATTAACTACACAACTACAATAAATTCAAATTGTATCAATGCTTATCCAATATATGATTGGCTTGTAGATGATGTATGGATTGCATATGGTCGTTTTAATTGGAAGTATAACAATATTTATAACCTTATGCATTTAGCAGGCCTTACACCTCATCAAATGAGAGTGGCAAGTCCATTTAATGATGCTGCACAAGAAAGCTTGAAACTATATAAAGCTTTAGACCCTAATAATTGGGGTAAATTGATTGGTCGCGTTAATGGAGTGAACTTCACAGGTCTTTATGGTGGTACCACTGCAATGGGATGGAATAGTATTTCTAAACCTGATCATTTTACGTGGAAGGAGTACATGTATTTTCTGCTTGAAACATTACCTGAAGATATACGTGATAACTACCTCACTAAGCTAAAAACATCTTTTGCATATTGGTTAGAAAAAGGTGGGGCTCTTCCTGTTGAAACATTCAATGAATTACCATCTGATTTAGAATTTGAAGATTTGGGAAAGCCTCAGACAAAGAGGAAATACACTCAAGAATATAGAGTAGTAAAATTCAAAGAATATCTAGATGAGATTGAAATTAAGAATCCAAACCTTCTACCTACCTATAAAAGAATGTGCATAGCTATTATGAAAAACGATACCAGTTGTAAAACTCTTGGATTCGGACAAACAAAAGCTGAGCTGCAAAGAAGAAAAGATATTATGACAAAATACAAATCACTATTATGAAAAGCCCTGTATATAATGTTATCCCAGTACCAATTGATAAGATTAGAGCAAATAGTTATAATCCAAATAGTGTAGCTCCTCCGGAGATGAAACTTCTTGAAACATCAATTTGGGAGGATGGGTATACAATGCCTGTTGTTTGCTATTACATACCTGATGATGACATGTATGAAATTGTAGATGGGTTTCACCGGTATACTGTTCTTAAAACGAGTAAAAGGATTTATGAACGTGAAGATGGTAAGCTTCCTGTTGTAGTTATTGATAAAGACGAAAGTAATAGAATGGCTTCCACTATACGTCACAACCGGGCCAGAGGAACTCATGATATTTCTCTAATGGTAAATATTGTTGCAGAACTTAAGAAGGCTGGACAAGGTGATGCTTGGATAATGAAGCATATTGGAATGGATGCAGATGAACTACTTAGACTTAAACAACTAAGCGGTTTGACAGAATTATTTAAAGATAAAGACTTTTCAAAATCATGGGAGTTAATAAGGAATCAATAGAAGAGCTTAATAAACAGCAGCTTCAAATTAAAGCCAAGGAAATCTCGAATGAACTTGGAATAACAAGAGATGAGCTTAGTGAACGTTTTGGTTACGGTAGTTGGCGTAGTTTTTCAAGGTCTGCTGCATTCGTTAAAAGAATGAATGGTATTGTCTGGATTTATGATGAACTAAAAAAAACTAATTAACTATTGTTTTTTAAGGTAGTGTGTGCTACCTTTGATTCATCAAACAAACCTATTAAAGCAATGATGGATATCACAGTAAATCAATTTAGAAGTTGGAATGGGAAGAATTACAACGGTTCAATCTACATCGATGGAGTGAAGATAGAAAATGCTACAAAATTTTTGACAGCTCAAAAAATGCAAAAAGAATACTACTCTTTTTTAGAGGGTATAAAAAATTATTACGGTGATAGTAATTTGTTTTCACAAGTAAAAAATCTTGTAGAAAAATATTGTGAACCATTAATAATTGCATTTGTAAACGAACTTTCTGAAAATTTCAACGATGATGGAGGGTTATTGGCGAGAACTGTACAGCAAAGAATTGATTACATCATTGGCAATAAAATTATGCCTCTAGAATCTGTAACAGTAGATTATATTGTCAAATCTGTATTAGGTTCTTACATGTATTCAGAATAAACAAAACAAAACAAATCATCATGAAATTAACTGAAATGAAAATAGAAAGAGCTGAGGAAGTTCTATTTGACATAGTAACTATATCTATGGCAGTACAATTTGAAAATAAAGAACTCATAGGTAGGATTTTATCCGGTGATAAATTGATCACATCAATAAAGGAGGTTAAATCTGTTTCTGATGATGTAGAAGGTAACTCTTATGGTTTTATAAGAGATAGACAGTTGAAGCATTTTAAAGATGATATTAACAATGTTAATACATTTTTTAAGCAACTTAATTAAACACTGAACCAATAAATAAACTATTAAAGTGGAAAGATTAACACTAAAGGATTTAGCGATAGAACACGATTATTATTGCAGTGGAAGTAATTACTACAGTAATGAGCCAGAAATGAGCTTTGAAACTTTTGCTGAGTTTTATGAAGAGTTTCACGATGCAGATGTAGATATGAACTTAGTTTTTAGATGGGATTTGCGCAAGAGTGAGGAAAGCGAAATACATTACTTGGAAATATTTATGATGCAACAACGAAGAGGGATATTTAAACCTATACAAATAGAGTCGTTTTATGAAAGCGATATTGAACTTTTTGTTAAATACTTGAAGCCACATATTGAAAAACTAAAAGCGATTTGGAAACCGTTTGAATTAAATTAGCATCATATGCGAATTTTTTTCGCAATCATAAAAACCACAATTACAAAACGTTATAGTTCTATTTGCGAAGTCTGCAAACATCATTTTCGCAAAGTTCGCAGAGATTCAATAAATTCTGATTCTTCCATCGTAAAATTTGAGAAGTGTCAGAAATCGATCCCAAAAAAGCACTATCAGCCATTTGGCTAAATGAATACAGCGTTAAGGTTATTGTTCCTAAAAACCTTGTGTTCAAAGTGCGTCTTCTAAAGAAGATGTGGGAAAGCCTTAATAACATCGATTCTAAAACAGAAAGAGATAAACTTCTAGGTAGTGTATGTCAAGGTTCTTCAACTAGAGCTATTCAAGGGTATAGAAAAACTAATTGGAAAGTTGAAGAGAATAGCCGTGTTAAAATCAATCATGAAGATTGGAATCAATCATTTGACGTATACCTCACCTCTGTTGATCGTAAGAAACGATATTCATTCACATTCAATGATCAAGTCGAGTCCCTTAAAATATCCGATACTGTAGAGGAAAAAGTAAATGCAATAACGATCCAAAAGGTAGCAGAGCGCAAAAGACAAATTGAGGAAAGCTATCAGGAAATTGAAATTAATTCAGAAGAAGAACGAGAAGAGATTGCAAGAAATATACTTCTTGACTACTCTACCGGTATGATGGATATAACAGAGGCGTGTATGCGAAATAACCTACGTTATAGTGTTTTCACTCAATGGATATTCACGTCACCTGTTATTAGGGAAATGTTCAATGAGGCAAGAAATATTCTAAGTGCAGTATTCACTGTACGAATGGAAAGAAATATTGATAGACTGATATTAGAGAAGCTTGAAACCGGATTTACTAAGGTCGAAAGAATCAAATATGATTATGTGACAGATACAGAATCACTTGAAACTATTCCAGTAGAAGAAAGTAAAATAGAGGAGCATAAAGAGATCACAATTACTGAGTTAACAAATCTACGTAAGTTGCTAGGTGACTATGATCCTCTCAAATCTAAATTACCTAACGAATTCAAAGATTGGTCAGAAGAGAAGCTTAAAAAGTTTATTGGAGAGTCAAGCAATAAATAATTATTGTTGTTGTTGCAAAATACACAAGATTGTGTATTTTTGAGTCAAGTTAATCAATTATAACTCTCAACTATATGATAGCTAGACCATTTTCAGAATTGGCAAACACTGAATATCCAGTTCTTACATACCCAGATAGAGGAAAAGAAAAAACGGATAAAGTACTTCATTTATTTACTAGGTTTCAAGATTTACAAAGAACATTCACAGAAGGGCTTTCAAAAGATAAGTTTATAAGGACTTTCGAAGGTTTTAAAGGGCTAAATAAGTTGCCAGAAGGTATTTTGCCAATTGGTGAGTTTAATATCCCTAACGGGGCTTTTGCTGTAATAAGTGAAGATGGCAAAACACTTATCTATATAACACAGAGAACTATTGATTTTGGGTGCCGTAGAAGTTCTAAAGTACCTTTTGAATTAAAGTTCACTACTTCTTTCCTATATCAGAATGGATGTATTGATTTAGATACATTCATACATGCATGTAGGCAGGTGAAAAACTGCTCCCTTACATTCACATTAGATTTTACTAAACGCTTTTTGTAAAGGCGTAACAATTCTCTCAATTATAAATTCTCAATTATTAAACATGGCAGTACTAACTGTAAATGTTTCGCTTATATGCCGCGAATCGAAAAAGAAAATAGAAGGTTTTACAAGTCAAATGACAAGAGATGAGGTTTTAGAACACCTCAACATGTACAAAAAAACATTTGACATGCATTCGAAATGCTTCTACAAACTAGATGGAGGCGTGGAAATATTCTTACTCAATAAGCAATACATTATCATAGGTAAGGCCTTAAAATTAACAACATGATCATGTCGTTAGAAACAAAGATCAGAACTATTGATAAAGCTGTATTTGTTCTGGTAACCGTATTGATATTTTTTGCAGCGTATATCCATAATTATGCAATTACCACCATTCGAAACCCATTAGAATGGCCTTTGCCACTTTTCGTATTGACAATAGTGTTAGTCGCTGTTGTAGCATATGCAGCATACATTTTAATCGTGAAATAATGAGGATAATCACACCGGCACAAGCTACAGTGAAACTAAAAGGATTCATTGAACGTGTAGATAGAATCAAAGCAGATTCATACAAGAGAAAGGCTTCTAAAACATACGACAAGAAAACGATACTGTGGGAAATGAGTAGAGTTGGTTTATGGGCTTCAATAGCAAAGTTTAGTAAGAATTCAGACAATGCACAAAATGTAATAGATAGAGTGAAAAATGCTCACCTATTTGTCTCAAATATGATTTTCGATGGAGAGCTTTGATAAAAACATACTCTATAAACAGTTTCTTGAATCTAAGATTATCACAACCCAAAACTATGGGTTTGTTCCTGATACATTACACTCCTCATTATATCCACATCAAAAAGATGTTGTCACGTGGTCATTAGAAGGAGGTAGACGAGCTATATTTTGCAGCTTTGGGCTAGGTAAAACAGCCATGCAACTAGAAATAGGAAGACAGGTTGTTAAGTATACTAAAAAGCACTTCCTAATAGGAATACCTCTTGGTGTACTTGGTGAATTTAAAGATGATGCCAAAGATCTGTTTGGTATGAACATTCACTATGTAAGGGATATGGATGATGTGTTCATGATAAATGAACCTTCAATTCTGATAAGTAATTACGAAAGGATCCGTGAAGGTAAATTTACACCTGATATTTTCGGAGGTGTTTCCTTTGATGAAGGAGATGCAATCAGAAATCTTGATACAAAGACTTCTGACTATATCATAAATGAAATGTCAAGAATTCCTTTGCGATTTATTGCTACTGCTACTCCAGCACCAAATGAATACACTGAAATTCTAAATTATGCTCATTTCCTAGGTGTGTGTGATAGAGGTCAGGCATTGACTAGGTTTTTTCAACGTGATAGTAAAAAGGCAGGTAATCTCACCTTATACCCTCATAAAGAACATGAATTTTGGTTATGGGTTAGAAGTTGGGCAATATTCATAGAATATCCTTCTGATTTAGGTTATTCAGATGAAGGTTATAAACTACCTGATTTCAAGATACACTATCATCAAATTGAATTAAAAGATAGGAAGCTGATTGTTGATCGAGATGATCAGATTAAAATGTTTGCGGATGCTAGTAAAGGCCTTTCTGAAGCTGCTAGAGAAAAGAGAGAAAGCTTGTTTGCTCGATGTGTTAAGTCTGTTGAAATAGTAAATAAACATCAGAATGATCATTTTATCCTCTGGCATGATTTAGAAGATGAAAGAAAAGTTATTCAAAACTTACTGCCTGGTGTTAATACTGTTTATGGTTCTCAGAAGAATGAGCAAAAAGAGGAGTTACTAAATCAATTCAAGCACGGTAAATACCAATATCTAGCAACTAAACCTAGTATTGCTGGTGCAGGTTGTAACTTTCAGAAACATTGTCACAATGTTGTGTTTGTTGGAATAGGATATAAGTTCAAAGATTTTATTCAAGCAATTCACAGAGTACTTCGATTTGGTCAAATTTTTAACGTTAACATTCATCTTGTTTATACTGATGCTGAGGTTGAGGTCCTAAAGAAATTAGAATCTAAATGGACCAAGCATAAAGAAATGATTGCTGAAATGACCAACCTTATGCGTAAATATGGATTATCACAGCGTGATGCTATCAATGATCTAAAGAGAACTATACAAATAGATCGTGAAGAGGTTTCCGGAGATAAATTCACTTGCATTCATAATGATGCTGTTGAAGAGGTTAAAAATATGTCGGATAACAGCTTAGATATGATCTGTTCGTCTATTCCATTTTCTGATCAGTATGAATATTGTGAAAGCTACAGAGACTTTGGCCACAATAATGGTAATGAAGGGTTCTTCAAGCAAATGGACTACTTAACTCCAGAGCTTTTGAGAATAACTAAACCCGGTAGAGTTGCTGCAATACATGTGAAGGATAGGATCCAGTACAGTTATCAAAATGGAGTTGGTTTCACATCATTAATAGATTTCTCTGGTTTAACGGTTCAACATTTTGTTAAGCATGGTTGGCACTTATTAGGTAAACACATTATCACAACAGATGTAGTAAGTGAGAATAACCAAACATATCGATTAGGATGGTCAGAACAATGTAAAGACGGTACCAAGATGGGTGCCGGTTCTCCTGAATACTTATTGATATTCAGAAAGCCTCCAACTGATATGAGTAATGCATATGCTGATGATCGTGTAGTAAAAGATAAGAAGCATTATTCAAGGGGTAAATGGCAATTGGATGCACATGCTCACTGGCATTCTAATGGTAATAGATTATTGACACCTGAAGAATTGAGAAAGATGAACCTTTCACAAATCGGTAAATGGTGGAAACAATATTGTCAGGAAAATCCCTATGATTACGATACACATGTTAAGCTGTGTGAAACTCTTGATGAAATAGGTAAGCTACCTTCTAAGTTTATGGCCATACCTCCTCCTAGTAAAAGTGATGGTGTTTGGACTGATATAAACCGTATGCACACTCTTAACACAAGTCAAACTAATAGGAAGCAAGAAAAACATGTATGTCCATTGCAGTTTGATATTGTTGACCGGTCAATTATTAGATATAGCAATGAAGGAGATACTGTTTATGATCCTTTCGGTGGTGTTATGACAGTTCCTTTCAGATGTATCAAATTAAATCGAATTGGAATAGCTACAGAGCTTAATAAAGGGTATTGGAAAGATGGTGTTAACTACTGCAGGGAAGCAGAGTACAAAAACTCAATACCCACTCTATTTGACACATTTTGAAATTTCAAACTAATAAAACTGATTTACATGGAATGTGTCATTCACGGAGGTCTAGACGAAAACATTGTGGATGAAAAACAACGAGCCTTGCAACTAACGTGCCTAGTATAAAAGCTGGCGGGGAATGAACGGCAAACACTTTCCCGAAAGCTCAAAACTTACTTAAACATCCGAAGCGGTCAAAAAGACACTGCAACCCCGCTTGATTTTATACTGTGTTGTGGTGCGTTTTTATTATGGGAAAAGGATTTGCAATTTTAATTTGGGACGATTGGGGTTCAGGATTGGTCAGAATAAACCCACGACTGTTAGACAATGGGCACACTGACATATATGGCAACCCAAACAACTGGTTTCCCTACAAAACGGAAGAACAGAAGCAAGAAATGATTAAAGAATTGGTTGGTGATAGTAAATACTATGTTGTGATTGACTAAATGCACCACAACGGCCTTGATAAAAAATCGGGCGCAAACCTGAACCTTGGAAACTGAGCGCAAACGCTGCCTGCGCCTGTTTTTTATCTTTTGTTGGCAGCAGTTAATTCAAGATTATGGAAACATTGAAATTACATCACATTGCACCTTACTTGCCTTATAAGTTAAAGTGCCTAACAGTTGATAAAGGTGAAATAGTAATATCTGAGCTTAACGCTGCATATTCTGACAACTCCTATACGTTTATGAATATCGTAGAATCTTATAAAGGATTTGAAGACATTAAACCATTATTGAAACCCATGAGTGCTTTTGATAATGGTTATGTAGCAGAATTAGCTAGATATGTATCTACTATTGACGATAAGTACACTATTGAAAGTGCTTGGACAATGATTGAGGAACGAATATCAAAGCCTTTGAATATGCCTTACGTTATTGTTAAGAGATTACTCCGAT
This sequence comes from Crocinitomicaceae bacterium, assembly GCA_002705995.1. Taxonomy (GTDB): domain Bacteria; phylum Bacteroidota; class Bacteroidia; order Flavobacteriales_G; family Salibacteraceae. Next base: position 136,101 of record PAJI01000013.1, read on the forward strand.
GGAAATTTGATGTATTTGGATTAATTGATAAAGGTCTTGCTTTGAATTCAGACTTATTTGTTAATGATCATATTAAAGAGGAAGATTCCGTCTACATTAGGTCAGACAATTACCCTAATACTATCGATCAATTCAAAGCAATTGTTTCACCGTATCAGTTTATTGGTAATGAAGTTCGGCCTCAAGATCCTGACGAACACAAGTATGATGAGTGTATAGATAAAACACAATCTAATTCAGATATGGTTGAAAAGAAAACATGGCCAGAATTCAGGAGTACTGGTCTAGTTTTGATTATTAATCAATTATTACATGTTTTTGGTTGGTCCATTGTTTTTGAAATAGAAAATGATGAAGTGAGAAGTGTTTATCCTGCAAGGGTTAAATTTAGAGGGTTTGATAACAAGACTACTTCTTACAATTATCAAAAAGTTAGCGAATACCTAAAAGAACATGCAAAAGAGCTGCATAATGAAGTAAAAGATCACATTTAAATGTAATTTCATCTTATGAAATATGAATTGATCCACAATGAAAAACAAGAAGGTGATATATCCGGAGTAGATTTATTACCAATTGAAACTTTCGTGTCTGTTGATATAAAAGAATATGCTCAACATTTTGTGTTTTCTGAATTAAGAGAAGGTAGCATTTGGACCTACACAATTGAACTTTTAATTTCTGGCCGAAATTGCAAATCAATAGTTAAGGTAACTAACTTTACCCATCCATTGGGAAATGACGAGTCATATAGGACTTACGGGGGTGGTACTCAATTAAACTGGATAATCGATGTAGAGGATGATATGATATATTACTTGCAAAATTTAGCAGCTGAAGCTTTGAATTATTTCATAAGTGAAACAATGCCAGCCAGTTTTTAAAAGCAAAGGAGAATAAAACAGAATCATATCAAAAAATTGATTATATCTATAAGAAGTTGAAATACTTGGCAGATTTTTAGATTACTGGGGCACATCAAACGTTAATTTCCTTGGAAAAAGGAGGTGAAATGGTTCTAGCAAGTCAAAACCCGCAAGAGTCAAAAGAAATTTTCAAGCGATTTACAGGCCGTGAAATTGATCTTATTCCAGATGGTGAAAGTGTTGGTTTCATTGTTAAGTTGATTCCAGATAAAAAATGTACACAATCGAAAAGCAAATAGCTGATAAGTGGCATTTCGAAGCTTACGAATATGAACTCGAAATTGCTATAGCTAAGTGCAACGAATTGTTTGAAGCATCGCCCGGACGTTACCGCGTTTTCTCTACTAGAACCAAGAAAAATGTATACAATGTAACCAACGACTTTTAAACGTTTCTGAATTCTGCATTGATGCTTTACAATTAACAGACTTCATTAAACAGGTGACTATTATTTGGATTTTTTTTTCAAAAAACACATCCATTATACACATAATTGTGTAATTTAGCGACACAATTAACAACTCTCAACTATAACTCTTAATTATTATTCTTATGAAATCTCACTCAAGAGCTAACATTCTTGATGTTATTCAAAAAGTTCAAGAAGCTCAAATTCAAAACGAAGGTTTATCTCCTCATTTCAATAGAGAAAAATACTGTGGAACTTGTTTGTCACATGATAAAGCAGCTCACCCTGAAACAGATAAGTGCTTTCATTGTGATTCTGATAATTGGATAAGTCAACAAGAGTATAATTCAAGATTAGCTAAGTAATGGGACAACCAAAAAACGGTGAACTGTGGCTTTTAGAGTTTAAAAGCGATGGTGCTAAAACAGCTATGTTCTACAACAATGGACATTGGTATTCACGTGATAATCATTCTACAGCATGGGATGAGCAATTTGAACTTGTTGAAAAGCTTAAGGATGCTCCAAATAACAAACCAAAAGACAAAGAAGTCTGGCTAGTAGAAAATAAAGGAAGGATGGCATTTGCTGTTTACAACGCCAATTCAAAAAGATTATACACAACATTCACTAAAGATGGAGATCTATCATTCGAGCTTAGTAAAACTACTAGTCCCGTTAAACTACTTTTTAAAAGCTTGGAGGATGTGATATGATGATTTTTAAATTTGATATCAATCTAAAAGTATACTCATCTAATGTTTTGCCGGTTCCATCTGCAGATGATACAAAATATAGTGTAGATGTGGTAATAGTAGATGAAGATAATATGTCTGGTCTAGCATTTTATTCATTTTCTAAAGGTGAATGGAAATTTCATACAGATACAATGTGTGATGATCATGAAAATGGTAAACCAAAACAATTCTGGTGGTACTATCCCCCTATCCTTAAAACAACTGGAAAAGCTCAGTTGATTGTAAATCCAAAACATGTTTAAAATGGATCATTTGACTATAAAGATAAATGGTATTGAGCTAGAGGTTGGTTACAAATTCATAACTGGCACACCGAATAGTGAATGGACTGGTGATGGAGCTACGCCAGGTATTCCGGATAGCGTAGAAATACAAGAAGTGTACCTACAAGACGAAGACATAACAAGCTTAATTAACAAAGAATCATTTTCCTCAATTGAGGAAGAGGTTTTGAAAATGCATTGAATGATGGATAAAGAATCTCAATTTGTAGAACTTATGCGAACTTCAAACAGAATAGCAGTTGCTAAAAACCACTGCAAAATTAATCCTGTATTCTCAGATAAAATTAAACCATTTAAAAATCGTACATACAATAGATTGACTCAAATGCAAGAGTCAATAGGCGTGCAAGTAAATGAGTTGTATTGGTAGTTATTGCTGCCAACCTGTTCTAATAAACACATGTGGCGCAACTCACGCCACTTTAATAGGATGCAAAACGACAACTTGCGCCGTTGGGTTTATTTATTGTTGGGATTTCGTTTTTGAGCGATGGGATTAAATGGACAGCAAGTAATTAGAGGATTGAAAAGAGATAGCGACAACTATGTAAAGCACTATCTCGGTAATATTTGCCTACACAACAATGAAGGCGACAATTTAGGGCAAATTAGCTATAGAGTATTTGACAACTTACTAAAGAAAGGCGAAATTAAACGAGTAGCCTTATCTAAGGAATTTTGGTCTGATGGATACTATCAACTGAGCGTGGGCAAATGAATGCCAACGGTTTAGCTATGCTATAGCACCATTATAACTCACAGATAAACAGACATGCTAAATAAGTGTATAATAAAATGAAACTACACTTTGAAATAGAGTTGTTTAAATAATGCTACTTCTAATTTTAGAATTAGTGGCAATAAACAATATTTTGCTATTTTTTTATAAGTAAATACAAGTAAAGTAAAGTAAAGTGAATATATTTGTCCCGTATTAATAAAAAAAGACCGAGCTCCAACAGAACTCGATCTTAGCATTACTGAATGTATGTCTAAAGACATTTAAAAGCGAATTCTGAGCCTAAAAGGATTCGCTTTTATCGTTATGGACTTAGGCCTAAACATCACTAGAATAGGCAAGGCCATTTTAACTGCATCAAAATGTTCGATTATAAAATCAAACATTGACACTTCACTTTATCCTTCTCAAAATATATACAGTGCATGATGTTGGCTTTGCACTATAATATTCTAAGTGAATATTCATTGGTAAAAACATTAAACACAAATATACAGGATTAATAGGCTTATTCTACCCTGTATGATCTTCAGCATTCATATTTCCCCTTAAACTATAATTATTGTTAATAAATAGCGATTGATATACATGACTATTAATTCGTCATTAATGCCTATATTAGCGTCATATCTCGATCATAAATACTCAATCACATGTTAATTACTGAAGGTTTTCAACTGTTGTGCACATTATCGCATTTTTATCAACATTCCTATTGTTCATTTCTAGTTAAACAATATACTGTTTATGTATTTTAAATCATACGCATTTTCATGTGCGTCTCTCGACTATAAACTATCAATTATTATGAAAAAAATGACCTATGCCCAAGCGCGGGAATGGGTTAAACTTAATCTAAAGCCAATTGGTATTAACACCAAGAAGAAGTTCATTGATTATATGACTTCAAATGGATACTTACCAGAAGGTTTTCCTAAATCACCTTATTATCATTTCAAGTCCAAACATAAGGACCCGCGCAATGTGTCTTGGATAAGCTGGAAAGACTTCTTGTCATATGGTGAACAACCAATTCAATCAAAGGAAATAATAGAATTTGATAGAAAGTATCTTATCACTTCTTCCGGTGAAATTATTAGTAACAGAAAAAGCCAAAAAGGACGAAAGCTTAAGGTCTATTACTCAAAAAAAGGAGAGCCTAAAGTAAAAATCAGGCTAAACTATGCAAAGTATGCTGTTATTGATATCAATCAGCTTATGCAAAAGTATTTCCCTAAAGAATAGAGCATGTCCAGATACACTCAATATTTCCTCATTAATTATTACATGAAAAATGAATGTAATAAATGCTTTCTGTATCGACAGAATGAGAGTATTGACGAAGTGATGAATATGGTGTTCGATATCAATTCGAATATTGAAAATAAGTATGTGGACTGTCATATTTCACTATTAGGTTCTTGGGAATACTATCAATTAATTGATCATTTAATCACAATTGATTCACCACAGGAGGCTTATATAACAATTATTAAAGAGTTTAAATCCAGAAGGAACTATGTTGGTACAAGTATTAAACGTAAAAGACGCATTTGGCCAGTTCTTAAAAAGTCTTGCATATAGTAGGTACAAGAAAGGAACTGTAGGAAGTTGGGTGACAAGATTCAATAATAATGAGTTAAAGATTGAATTCATGCATGATAAGCTTATTGAGAACGGATATATTCGAACTGATCAAGGATATATTCAGCCTCCTGACAAAACTATTGCATTGAATAAGATTAGATCTCTATCTAATGACATTGTAAACCCTCAATGGTTCAGTAATAAAGTAAGCTCAATATTATTATTGAATGAAAGTGAATTCATAGAACTGCGTGATATGTATGTGGAAGATTATGAAGGGATAGAAAATTCTAATTTCCTAATGCTTGAGTACGGTGAAGATGATGTGTTTGTAATTCTTAATAGTGATAGGTTATGAGTAAGTCTATTAATCTTTAACACATAAACTTCCATACCTTTTTGTTGAAGCAACACATTTTCAACAAAAAGACAATTGTTTTTATTCGAAACTAAATTACATCGGGCTAAACGTGAGTTAGCGAGTAGGGTTAGTAATAAATTCTACCAAAAGGATCCTATTGCTTGGTACTGTGATAAGTTCGGAGAGGATATTAAGAATCTAAAATGGTCTGAATATCATTTTTACGATGGCCATGTATGGGATGGTACTCCGGATCCTTTCTATCAAACTTTCGTTTCATTGGCTGAAAAGCGTTGGGTAGGTATTGAATCTGCAACCTCAACCGGTAAAACCTATATGCTTCCACGTATTCTAATGTGGTTTCTAGATGTTTTCCCAGAAGCTTCTGTAATTACTACAGCTCCTAAAGAAGGACAGCTAAAAAATATCCTTTGGAAAGAAATAGGAAGAGCTTATCCAAAATTCAATAGAATACGTCCACATTCAGAACTGCTTACATTACGTCTTAAAGTTGACACCAGAAGAGCTAAAGAGCAATTTGAAGATGAAGTCGTTTACAATCTTAATGTAGGGCATGAAGCTATAGGATTTGTTTCGGGTGTAGGAGCTGGTGAAGAATCAGCAGTTAAAATGCAAGGTTTTCATGCGGAAAACATGCTATTTGTTCTTGATGAAATGGCTGGTATTCATCCAGCAGTATTAAAAGCGATTATTAATACATCCACTGGTTCAAATAACCTTGTAATTGGAATGGGTAACCCGGATAGTCAGATTGATCCATTACATGAGTTCTGTGATTTAGATAAAACGGACCATATCATTATTAGTGGTTATGATCATCCTAATATTGTCAATAAGGAAAAAAGGGAAATTATACCTGGAGCTGTTAGTCAACAATCAATTGATTTAAGAGAATCAGAGTATGGAAAAGAAAGCCCATTTTTCAAGTCTAGGGTTAGAGGGATAGCGCCAACTCAAGGAACTGATTCTTTATTTAGATTAGAATGGCTAGAAAAATGCCTCATTGATGATGAAAAATTCCATGGCAAAAAACGTAGATATGGTTATGATGCATTAGCCATTGATGTAGCACAATCAGAAGCAGGTGATAAAGCAAGTTACGGTGCCGGAAAATCAAATGAGATTTTGTATTTAGATAGTTTTCCATGTCCTAATGCATTGCATCTTGCATTTAACTTTATGATGGAAAACCATGATCTAGATGCTAAAGAATACCATAATTATGATGTTATAAAGGTTAAAGACTTTAATCTGTACTCACACAATATAGGTGTTGATTCTGTTGGTGTAGGTGCTGCAACTGTTGACGGTTTCTTAGAAAAGGGTGTTGAGGTAATTGGTTTAAATGGAGGCCAATTAGAAGATGCTATTCCTTTGGATAATGAGGAAAAGCCTTTGTATCAATTTAACAGCCTAAGAGCACAGATGTATTGGCAATTGAGAATTGATCTTGAAAGAAATGAAGTAATAGTCAATTTACTTTCTCATCCAAATTACATTAACATCATTAAGCAACTGAAAAAAGAGCTTGTTCAAATTAAGTACCATATTAAAAGCGGTAAGATTGGTATTGAATCAAAAGATGATATCAAAAAACGTTTAGGAGGTAAATCACCTGATCTATTGGACGCTTTTGTGTATTGGAATTGGATGCGTCATAACTTCTACGATAATTCAGGAATAGGTATTGTTTCGGCTTAAATTAACGTTGAACTCGTTAATTATTTTCAAATGGCATTATTTCCGGATATTGACACAAGCAACTTAAATAGTAGATCATCAAACAAATCTAAAAATACAGAAGAAGTTGCCAATATTGTTTCAAGTGGTAGGTCTTCTATACCTGACTACCCTACTCTAGGATCAGTAAGTAATAAAATTGAAATTACTCCAGAGTTCAATATCAATATTCTGGAAACCATGGAGTATTTAGCTGTAACAAATGGGAGTTTTACTCAAGCCCTAGACAACATTGTTCAGTTAGGTAACACCGATCATGAAATTGAATTCTCCAATAATGCGTCTGACTCTATTCAAAGAGAAATTATTGATATTCTTGATGAAGCTGAAAATAGATGGTATGAATTTGCAGAAGGTAACCAGTCATTAAAAGGAGATTTACTAGCTCAAATGGTAATCAATGGATGTTTATCTGCTGAATTTATACCAGATAAATTTGCTTTAAAACGAATTGAAAACATAGTTAGAGTAAGACCAAAAAACATTCGATTCGTTTACAATCCTGATACTACAAAACATGACCCTTATCAAAGATTAGGTTTTTCAAGTAGTGAAGTAAATGGATTGAATAAGTTGAATACTCTTACTTATACGTACATAGCATTAAGGCGTTATTTTGAGTCACCATACCCTACTCCTCCATTTTTAGCTTCTATACGTTCCTTAATGATCAAGGATGCAATGATTAACAACTTCGAAACTATCATGAAGATGATGGGGATGTTTGGAATCGTATCAGTTGAGGTTAAAAAGCCACCTAAAAAAATCAGTGGAGAATCAGATGAACAATACTTGGATAGATGTTATCAGCATTTAGAAAACAGGATTAATCCCAATGTTAAAAAAATGCTTTCATCTGGATTTATTACTGGTTACAAGGATGACATGGTAATGAATGTTAATTCTGCAAGTAATAATGCAAAAGGTGCAGCTGAAATGATGAAGCTCATTGACCTAACTATTCTGCATGCATTAAAGCAGGACCCAAACATGAACGGCCTTAATTTCTCTACCACTGAAACATTTGGTAAAATCATCATGGAGAAAATGGTATCACAAACCGGTGAATATCAAAATGCAATTGATGGGTTTTTTAGAAAGGGTTATAAGCTTGAACTTCTTCTTCATGGAATAGACCCACGATTAATAAAAAATGTAAAATCTAAGGCACCTAGAGTAAGAGACGAGAAAGCTAAAGCTGAAGCAGATGAAATTAATCAACGGGTATGGTTGGGAGACTATAATCAAGGTTTAATTGGTCAACAAACTTTAGCTAGATTAAGAGGGTACGACAAACCAGATCAAGAAGGGCCAAGAACTAATGCTTCTGGTACTAACGAAGAAGATCATGAAAAAGAAACGCAAGATGAAGAGGATGAAGAATCAAACATGTCAAGTAGATTCAGAGTATTAACAGAATACCAATATGAAATACCTACTTCATGTAATGATCATGATGAAATTTCATTTGCAAAGGTGTTACCAGGCAATAAAGGTGATTTGTACCGTAAGTATCTTAAAGACTCTTTAAAACACTTCTCTAATGCGATTGATAGTGTATCAGATATTGTAATTGATAATTTATCAAAACTCGATATACTGCCATCTAAAAGTGAAACTGCAAAACTCGTATTTGACACGATATTAAATAATTGGGAAACTCAGTATATCGCAAATCAGGATATAACAACAAGTAATTATATACCTCAACTATGGGACCAGTTTAGAAAGGATAAATCGTGTTTTGGTGTAAAGACAAACTCATTTGCAGAAAACTTTGAAATTCCGGATGCTGTTTTTGATATGGATGATTTCCGAGCAATGCAATATTTCACAGATTCAGATCAGCTCTATTTAGGTAAATTCATCAACGATAAAGCAACCAAGAAAAGATTATATCAATTCATTTTCGATGAACATGTTAATGGATCAATTCCTATTGGAGAAGATCCTAGTGCAAAATTCAAAAATAAATTCAAAGACTTATTAAACGGGGAGTCTTATAAGATCAGTCGCATTATTGATACTACTGCTAATCGAATAAGAAACAATTCTGCAATCTATTACATGGATCAAGCTGGAGTTGAAGATTACAGGATAAATGAGATTAATGATAACCTAACATGTGAGCACTGTTCAGTAATGGACGGAAAGAAGTTTGAAGTTGGTAAAACTAAAAGCAAGCTAAAGGATGTTATGGAATCAAAACCTGAAGATGTTTCAATCAAAAGTCCATTCGCTACTACAATTGGAATAGATGAATTACGTGGAATGACAACTAAGGAAATGGAAAAAGCAGGCATTGACGTTCCTACCTATCACCCTAAATGTAGAGGGTTTGTTACGGCTGTACTGTAAATTACAGTAAACAGCTAATATTTTTTACAATGCCGACAAAAATATCTAAGCTGACCTTATTTGCTCCTCCTAGTAGGTATGTAAAGGTTGGTGAATCAGGAAATGATAAAAATTTCAAACCATCATTCAGTTGGGATAATGAGGATTATCGTCAAAACAAAGTCAATAAGGATGGTAAAGATTTAGCTATTCCAACAGAAGATGACTATGTGAAAATTCCTATTCGTCATTTATCTGCCGGCATTGTGGCTGGAGGTACATGGAGATCAACGGAGTTTCCGGAAAAGATCCTTAAGAAATCTGCATCATTATTGAAGCATAAACCAATGTATGTTAACCATGCAATTGAAATTGGTAACAATGTTGGATTAGTTGGTGATGTTGTTTGGGTGCCTTCTAAGAAAGAAGTTGATAAGGTTATTCCTGGGGGGCTTGAAGCTCCAGCTATTATTGATTCTAAGTTGCACACTGATTTATGTAGAAAGCTTTTAGCATGGCCAGTTCCTCATATTCAAAGCGTGTCTGTAACTGTAATCTATGAATGGGAGCCATCGCACGAATTCAAAAACGCTGAAGGTGACTATGATTGGTTTGAATTTGACAGGCATGTAGGAAAGATTGTTAAAGGGAAAATGGTCCGTAGAATAGCTACTAAGATCATTGATTATATAGAATCATCTTTTGTCTACTTAGGAGCTGATCCATATGCTAAAATTAAAATCGGTGATGATCTATTCAATATCGATTGGCCTTCTGTAGTTAATCCAGAAGCTTTCGAAACTGATTCAACAAGAGAGTTGTACGAAAAATCAGGCCATTACTTTGTTTCACTTGAAAAGGAAAGCTGGACAAGTCATATTTCACATAACTTAAATGTAGAAGGGTTGTCAAAAAATACAAAGACGCCAATAGAACCATTTAAAAGTAGCGATCAAAATATCAGTGTAATGGAAAAAGAAATTTTAGAATTACTATCAAAACTAACAGGTGTTCCACAAGATGAAATTACACCTGATGTGCTTAAAAAGTATTCGTTTATTAAGAAAACATCATTTTCAAGCCTTCCTGAGATTAAAGGGATTGATTCCAATATCACCGGAATGGAATCTTTGAAAACTGCAATCGAAGGTGTTAATGCTAGAATTGAAGCATTAGAAAAAGATAATAAAGATAAATCTGAAATTATCGAAGTGCTAACTGAAAAAGATGCAGAAGGTAAATCACTTCCTTTCACTAAAACTACTGCACAAGAGCTTATAGATAAAGCTAACTACGGTTCAAAGCTTGTTGATTCAAATAAGAAAGAATGTGAGAGGCTTTACAAGGTGTCTGTTGGAGAAGGTAAAGAGGATCCTGAAATTATTAAGTTGATCAATAAGTCAACTCCTGTTGAAGTTGTTTCCCTTTTGAAACAATATGGAGGAAAAGCAGCAGAAGAGTTTAGTATTAAAATTGAAGAAGACGGTAGTCATTCATTCCGTCAATCAACTCCTGAAGGTGGAAATGGTTCTGGTGATGAACAATCCGACCAGTATCAAGCAACTTATTTAGGAGATTATCATTTGTAAACCAAAAAACTTAATAAAATGACAGGATCTATTCATAATGCGTCAGTTACAGTATTCCAAGATCAAAAACATGACGCGTTACAACTTGGATTCACTAATGATAGTGGAGGTGATTTAGTTAAAGGCCAAGAAGTTTATTTAAAGTCTGCTGGTGGAGTGGATAAACGGACGGACGGTTCTACAATACCGTTAGGCGTAGTTATAGTTGGTGCGGAAGATGGTGAAAAGGTTACAGTTAGAACATTTTTCACCGTATCAGTTACCGGTGTAGCAAAAACAAATGCTCTTAATTATGGTGTAGCAGTAGTTCCTAATGGCACTGTAGATTCATCAGGTAGACCGGAGTATGTGGCAGCTGGTGCCTCAGTAAATTATTGTGCAATTACAATCAAAGGTGGTGCAGCCGATAGTGAAATATTGGTGGGTATTTTGGATTCTTTCCATACTACTCCATCTGCTTAATAACTTAAAAATTGAATAAAAATGCCTAGAGTAGAGAAGGAGAAGTTGAAGAAGGTGTTCGAGCACAACCGTAAAGTTGCTGCTGGATCAATGGGTAGTATGAAGCCTACAGAAGTTAGAGATATCGTTGAAAAAGATATGGAAGACTTGAGTAGATTAGTGCATTTGACTAGGTCAGGAAAAGCAGTAGATTCAAAAGGTAATCAAGTACCTGCAGATGATGTTTCATTGTCAGTTGCTGTTAAGAATCGATATGGTTTTGATAGTGTAAATCAATATCTTAAATCAATCGGCATTTACACGAATGCAATGACTTTGAACCAGGCAGCAAGACAACTAGGACATGATAACTTAACAGAATCAAGTCTTGAAAACTTGTTGATTTCCAATTCTAGTATCGCTTTGGCAAGTGATACCTCGGAAGTACCATCAGAATACAGATTTATTATCCCTGAGTTATTCATGGAGGCCATTCGTATTGGTTATGAACATTCAAGTTTAAATCAAAACTGGATTGCCAATACCATTCAATTGACTCAAAAGGATGTTAAAATGCCACAAATCAAACGTGGTAACATGACACCTAGAAGAATTGGTGAAGCTGAAAGTATCCCATTTGGTTCATTGCAATTTGGCCTTAAATCAGCATCTACTTTCAAAATAGGTATTGGTTATAAGATAACTGATGAGTTGGTTGCTTCAAGTAGAATTGACATGATGAATCAATCATTAAGAGAACTTGGAAATGATATGTCTATTGCTGCTGATGTTGAAGCAATCAATATTCTTATCAATGGTGAGCAAGAAGACGGTTCAGAAAGTGCACCAGTGATTGGAGTTGAAAATACAACAAACAACATTGCGTATGTTGATTTGATTACTGCCGTTTCTCGTATGAGACGTCTTAAAAAAGAACCGGGTAGATTGATTACCAATGAACAAGATTCCATTGATATAAATTTATTGGACGAGTTTAAAGGTTTTGATGGCGTTGCAGTACTCGCATTGATGAACAGCATCACAAAGAAACTTCCGAAATTTGAAAACGATTTGTTTTTAATGCCAGAAGATCAAATCATGTTGCTCAATAAGGCAACTGCTATGTCTAAGTTTAAATGGATCGGCATGAAAATGGAAAAACGTAGAAATCCACAAACACAAGAAGATGAGATGTTTGTTAGTGATTATCTAGGTTATGGCATTATCAATAGAGATGGAAGATTGATTATCGATGGATCTCTTGCTTATGCATCTAATGGGTTTCCTGACTACATGGATGTTGATTCCAGAATTAACCAACAATTTAAAACTATCAATTAATTGAGTTATGGCTAAAATTTATGTAAAAAACGCGGCTAATTCACATATGTATTATGAAGGTGGTGTTAAAGTTGCCGGTAACAATGTGGTTGAAGTTGAAGAAACCGATTTAATTAAAAAAGCTTTAAAAAAAGGTAGACTGGACAAAACAGATAAAGCTGATTTTGAAAAGGCTAAAAAAGCTAATGCAGGAAAACCTGTTGATTCAGAAACATCTTCTTCAAATACTATTGTTAAGGAGGTGGAAGTTGAAAAAGAAGTTGATCTTACTTCATTTATCAAACTTGTCAAAAAAGGACTTGAGTCTGGTACTTTGAAATCTGAAAAAGGTGGGTGGATCAAATTAGATGACCTCAACCTTGGTAGAACAGAAGAAGAAGCCGCTAAAAAGGTTTATTCAGATCCTTCATTATTTGAAAAACTAGCAGATTCATTTTCACTTGAAAAAAGTGATAGTTAATAAAAATTTGTCACCTAATCTCTCTAAAGGTGTCATTTGTGTGTAATAAAAGCCGTTCATTTTGAGCGGCTTTTTATATTTGGTACAATAACTGATACAAAAACAAACCATGAAAATATATATCCTAATAACGTTAGTATTATCTCTGTTGACAATAACATCCTGCGTATTAACCGGAGAAAATGATGTTGTGATAAATGAGTTAGAATTGAACCAAGAAGTGAATTTAACTTTAGGAGGTTTTCAAGGGTTGACAAATGTTAGAATTAATTCAGTTTCCGGAAATAACATTTATATCGATGCTTATACATCTGAAGATTTATCGAAAGAATCTGCAAAAGAGTTGGGAGATTCTGTTATAAGACAATACATCATGAATGCTGAACCAGAATCTAAATTAGGTAAGGAGTTTGGTCCTACATCTTACACCTACATTGTTCGCGTATTTGATAATGGTAATGATATCATTGTTAAAGGTGAGAAAAGAAGATTTAACGATGTTATAGATTGGGACTGCTCTATCTGTTAGTTGTGTATATTAAGTGAAACACTCACTTAATATTACAATGGCAACAACATTTGATGTAAATAATCTAGTATATTCAACATTACCATTTCTAGTTAATAGTACAGAGACTGATGATCTAATCGAAGTATTTAAGACCAAATCAATAAGTCTCATTGAGAGTCAACTTGATTTAGATGATCCTTATGATGAATCAAGCTATTCTAATCTTCAGATTTCTTTTATTTCTGAATTAACATCCTATGAACTTGTTAACCGCAAGATATTAGAAAATACTGGCGGTATTAATGGTGAAACAACTACCGGTGCAAAAGGTGTTAAGAAAGCTAAAGCTGACGTAGTTGAGGTGGAATATGAATTCTTCAAAACAGGTGTTAATTTAACAGAAGAAGCATCTAAGATAGTATCAAGACTATCAAAATCAATTTGCCAAACTGCTACAGTTTTAAATATATCACTTCCTATGTGTTCTACTCAAGATACAACAGGAGGAATATTCATGTTTAATACTTTCAACTAATGGCTGAATTATTCGGTGATAGTGTATTCAATGACATACTTAGTAGTGTTGGAGATGTTATGGATTCTTTTGCTAAAAGAGATGTACATATAGAGTATTCAACTGTTGCGCAATTCTCAAGGGATGGTAGGGATAATACTAACGATTTAAACGTGACCTTGCCAGCAGTTATTAAGTGGGAAAATAGCTCTGATACCGGTAAATCAAAGATTGACAAGAAAGGTAAGATTGACGATTATGATGGTTATTGCCTTATTGATTATGCCAAGTTTAAAGATAATGGTTTAGTTGAAGATGGTGCAAAATTCATCATTGATGAGGGTAACTCAAAAATAACTGTAGATAGTAGGATTTGTCAAATACTATCTATTATTCCTGTTGGGCACACTGGAGATACATACGCGTTGATTAAAATTTATTTTCAAAAGTTAATCGATGCTTAGTGTTGGTAAAAGTGGAGATTGGGCCAAAGCAAAGCTTTTAAGTACTACACTTAAAAGCACAATGAAATTAAGTGCGGATCCGGGTTTTTCTTCTCTGGCATTGAAAGGGGAATCACTGATGAAAAGGTATATACGTAAACAACCTACTTCATGGCCAGCTTTAAGTACAAAATATAAACAGGGTAAATTGAGGCAAGGTAAGTCTGATAAGATGTTAATCAGAACCTCATCAATGTTGCTTTCCATTAAAGGATTTTCAGCCAATAGTAATGCTTACATAGGTGTTAAAAGAAATGCAGAGAATGATGAAGGAGAAAAGTTAGCGAACATCGCTGCAATTATGGAAAAAGGGTCAAAGGTTAGAAACATACCTGCAAGACCTTTTATAGAGCCAGTTTACAAGCACTTAATAAGAAGAATAGAAAAAGATGGGTTATTCCATAAATATCTTAAGATGGAAATGGAGCGTAAATACGGGATAAAGCTATGAGAGTTTCAGTTAAACAGGTAATTGATGGGTTATATGAGACAATTAGGTTGAAGTTGGTTGAATTAGGTAGATTGCCAGATGTTAAATCATACCTTCCTTCAAATCCTGTTGGCTACAAAACAGAATTGGACACATTACGTGAAAATGGTGAATTAATTTACATAGTGAATGATTCTCATCACACTGAAAGAGGTAAGGTAAAACAGAATACAATTTTTATTTCCTATAAAGATTTAGAATCTGCAGATAATGGACGTCTATCTGATTACCTATTTACTAAAATAGAAGATTCTAGTGAGGATTATCACTACGAGAAATACAAGACACCAAATGGAGTTTATGATGTGTTAATAGATGTTAGATTTGAGACATACAGTACAACTATAAGTTACTTCATAGATGAATTATTAATTGATTTGTTTAAATCTCAAATTGTTAAACCTTACGATATGGATAGTGATGTGTATTTAGAACAACATCTTGAATGCATTAGAGAAAACCCATACAACGTAAGTGATGTTAGCTTCATTGAAAAAGGTTCTCAGTATAGGGTAAAAGATGTTGACATCATTGGAAATGTTCTAATAAGAGATGATGTTGCTGTTACTTCTGATTTCAAATTATCAACAGATCCTCAAGTAGATTCAATAGAAGATTAGGTAAATTATTGTCACGGTATTAATAAAAATCAAAAGTAAACCATGGCAAAACAAAATCTTGCAGGTGCACCAGGTACTTACATGCAGATTGTAGACCTGTCTCAAATACAAGCAAACATTCTTAAGGGTATTATTTGTACTCAAGGAATTACAAGCCGAGGCGAACCCGGCAAGAACTACTTAATAGGTTCATGGGCTGAATACAAAGCAGAGCTTGGAGGGTATGTTGAAGGTGATGACTTCGCTAAATATGCTAAAAGAGCAATTCAAGGAGGAGCAACATTAAGAATTACACCAGTTTATCATTTTGATGACATTGATGATATCACCTCTATAGAAGGAGTTAAGGCTACTGGAAAAGTACTAACAACAGCTGAGGTATTAGCAACCACACCAGGAGAAATAACAGCTATGGGTACAGCTGGAGATTCTGTAACATTGAGTGTTGATTTAAATGATGGTAATGGAGCTATACAAATTGGAACGTACACTAAGTTGTCAGGAGATTCTGAGTCAGTAACAGCTGCTGCATTAATCCAAAATGTTAATGACAATACAGCAACTCATGGTTTTACCGGTAGTGTGAATTCTGCTGAGTTTACAATTACAGCTCCTTCTGGTACCGGTTCATCAGGTAACACTTACGATGCATCAATAGTAGTTACGGGTACATTAACAGCAACAGTAGTGCAAGATTTCACAGGAGGAATTGATGAAGAGTCTATTGAATTTGAAGCAGTTGTTCCATCTGAGGGTTATAATGGGACTACAATTGTTGTCAGTGATGCTAAAAGTGGTGATTCATCAAAATGTGATTTGAAAATCTCTTTGTATGAAAGCCCTATTTCTCAAGAAATTTTGAGTGTGAATAGAACGCTTACAGCTCAAAATGTAACTGACCTTAACAATAAGTTGAATCAATTAAAAATCACTACTGCTCAAGGTGGACCATTAACAAATGGAACATATTCTATGTCAGGTGGATCTAGAACTATTAGTAATGTAACTGATGTTGACTGGAAAGGATCTGATATTACAAAAACAGGGTGGCATGCATTTGATGATGTTGAAGATTCAATGAGAATTGTTCTTTTCCTAGATAATAATGCGAATAGAGAAGCAGATTTAGGAATCTACCTCACTAATAGAGGAGATATGGTAGCACATGTACCGGTTCCGTTAAATCTTAGCATTTCAGAAATAAATGATTATCGCGATGGTACTGGAGCTTATGCGCATTCTCCTTTGAACAATGAGTTTGTTAGGATGGTGGTGTCTGATATGGATATTTCTGATGATGAAGACACCGATATCAGACGAATAATGTATGGTACTGCTGACATTGCTGCAATTCAATCCAAAAAGGATAATGACTTTGGAGAATGGTTTTCTGGCGCAGGTTATTCTAGAGGTTTAATTCCAAACAAAAATAATGGGGTTAGAATTAATCTAGCAGGTAAAGGTAATAAGACACAGTTTGATCAAATATATGAGAAAGGAGTTAATGCTATTGTTGTGAATAGCAAACAAACTATGTATTGGGGCAACAGAACTACACTATTAGATAAAACATCTCTTCTTTCAAAAGAGAATGTTGTTGACTTATGTGTATTTATTGTAAGGGTAATTGAAAGTATTGCTAAGAAGATGGCTTTTGAACCAAATGACCCTATTATGTGGAATCAATTATACAGAGAAGTAAGGCCATTCATTACAGATACATTATGTGCCAATAGAGCGATTCATTCTAATGACTCTCAATCTAAAGGTGAAAATGAACTTTGGTTTTGGGAAGGAGATCAATTTGCAAAAGACGTAAATGATATTTCTTACAATGTTAAGTCAGAAATTAATGCAGGTAAATACAGAGCTAGATTTGTATTTATTCCAATTGTAGCTACAGAGTATATAGGGATAGAAGTCTCTCCTACTGATTCTGGAACTATGGCAACAATTATTCAAAATCCATAAATTTTTAGTTAGTCATGAGTGTTTTAACAAATTATAGATTCGGAATTGAAATTGCTGGTGTAATTCAAGCATATTGTCAAACAGTTCAACCGCCAGTTGTTGAACATAAAGAATTGCAATATGGAACTCCTGGAAATAGTACTAATACGAAAGTGCCTGGTGGTAAAACTGTTGGCGATCTTGTATTGACATCAGTAGTGCCAGAAACTGGGAGTGATCCACTTATCTGGACAATGTTTGAAGCTGGTATAGCAGGTTTAAGACCGGTGTATATTTCTAGTGGGTTTTTGATTCAATACAATTCACAAATGATTGAAACGGAGAGATATTTATGTGAAGACATATGGATTAAAAAGCTTGAGACAAGTGAGTTTAATTCAAATAAAGAGAATTCAGAAAAGACAATCAGGACTATGACATGGTCTGTAGGTGATTATTACCGAGTTGTTTAAAATTTTTCTTGATAGCTTAGGTCGAATTAGTAGTGTGAGAGGCCCTGTCCGTAAATGGATGTGGCTTTTCTGTAATTTATAGTTAATCACACTTAAAAATAATAAACATGAGCAACTTTAATGCATTCAAGAAATTAGCAAGAACAGCGTCATTTATACTTCCAAGTGGTATTGAAGCTGAGATAAAAGAGCCGATGGGCTCACACCAATCTTTGATTACAAAGTCAGATTCTAATAAGAAGAAAAAGGGTATTATGAAAATGCTTCAAGATTCTATTGTTAGGATTGGGGACAAAACGCACATTGACAATGTATTCTTTAAGAAGCTTTTATCAGAAGATGTAAACTTCTTGTTATTTAGGTTAGGATTACTTTCAAATCCTGATAAAGTTGAAGAAGGCGAAGTAGAGACACTTCGTTTCAATTACGAATTCCCTGTAAAGGGCGGACGTAAAGTTGTAGAACAAGTTGAAATTGAAATTGACGATGAGAATTTTCCAATTCAACCTTACTCATGGGTTAAGCCATTGATGATAGCTCAATGGAAAGAGGATAATGAAGTTGATGAATCAATTAAGTTATCTGAAGATCAAGAACTAGAAGTCTTTAAAAATGGGTTTATTCCAGTGTATGATTCCTATGAAGAAATGCTAGAAGATCAATATGAGAGGGTATATACTATCTCTGGTGATGATATTGAAAACATTGATGTTGACTGGAAATTGTTAAACATGAAGACTCAAGAAGAAAACGGAAGATTATTGGAGTCAGATGATGTAAACATTAACACCATTTTGAAAATGAGGAAGCCAACTTATTTAATGGAAACAGAAGGTGGACCAACAAGAACATCATTGCCGATAGATTCAATTCCAAGTCATATTGTAGAAGGTCTTCGGAAAGATATTCTTAAAACAGAAGCAAATATCAATACAACTTTTGTTGTAGGTAGTAAATCAGATCCTTCACTTCAACAACAGTTGAATCTGATTAGTACACCGGCTTTTTTCTTCCGCAGTTTGGGGATATAGAAGATGTCTTTTTCAATTTGAATTACTCCGGATTAGGTATTTCACTAGACGAAGTTTTGGAGCTTCCATATTCTGTTATTCTGCATCACATTAACAGAATGACAGAGCAAAAAGAGAGGGAGAACAATGAGATGAGAAAGAATACAGGAAGATAGATGGTTTTTGGAGGTGGAAATATAGGGGGGTCAACCTTAATTGGTGCTGGAATTGTATTCACATTGAAAGACATGTTTTCCCGGACTGCGGATAATATAATGCGCAAATTCGGAAATCTAGAAGGTGTAACTGATAGAATGGTTACACGAGTGGAACGAAATGCAAAACGTCTTAAAGCAGGATTAACTGCTATGGCTTTAGGAGGGGCATTGTTAATGCCCTTTAGCAAAGCCACTCAGACATCTATGGAATTTAATTCTGTAATGTCTGAAGTAATTTCCAAAACACATGAAGGTGCCAAATATGCTGATCAACTTAAGAATAAGGCAATAGAGTTAGGTAAGGCTACTAAGTTTTCAGCAATGGAAGCTGGACAAGGTATGACCTATCTAGCAATGGCAGGTTTTGATGCAGAAGAACAGATGCAAGCTATGCCAGGTTTATTGAGTTTAGCAGCTGCAGGAAATACTGATCTAGCCTTATCTGCTGACATTGTATCAGACACTTTAACTGCAATGGGGTTGAAGGCAAAAGATACAGGGGATATTGCAGATATCATGGCTTTAGGAGCCAATAGAGCAAACACATCCATTTCATTAATGGGTGAAACATTTAAATACGCTACTGCTACAGCAAATCAACTTGGAGTTAGTATGTCTGAACTAACTGCAATGACAGGCATGTTAGGTGACATTGGTTTAAAGGGTTCTATGGCTGGAACCGCAATTAATCAAATGTTATTGGGCTTAACTCAAATAGGTGGTTCAGAAAAGGCACAAAAAGCTCTTGGTAAATTAGGGTTAACAATGTCTGATTTAACCGATTCTAATGGTAATTTAAAGCGTGTAACAGATATCATTCCACTACTTGCAAATAGACTAAAAGGTATAGAGGGCAATGTCACTCAAACTAATATCATGCAAGATATTTTTGGTATTAGAGGAGCTAAAGGCTTTGCAGCGTTTACAAAAGAAGGGGCTAAAGATTTCAACGCATTTGTAGAAGAATTGAGAAATAGCTCTGGTTCAGCAAATCGTATTGCAGAAGAGATGCTTGATAATTTAGCTGGAGATGTTACAATATTCAAATCTACTTTAGAATCTACAATGATTACTATAGGTAGTAAACTTGAACCTATACTACGGCCAGTTGTGAAAATGTTTACAGGTCTGGTTGATTTAGTTGGTAGATTCATTGAAACTCCAATTGGCAGATTTGTAATGTACCTAGTTGTTGCATTTGGAGCTTTGTTATTAGTTGGCGGAGCTTTGATTTCAGTAGTTGCAGTGTTGGGGATGTTATCTGCTCAAGCTGCTATCGGTTTTGGTGCAATGGGAATGGCTGAAGTTTCAGCAGCTTTTGCGACCGGAGGTTTAACGGCTGGAATGTCTGCGCTTGGTGTTGCAATTTGGACAGCATTAGCTCCATTGTTGCCTTTTATTGCAGCTATAGTAGGTGTGATAGCTGTTGTGGGAGGTGCTGTTGTTGCAGCCAAGAAAGCAAATAATGAATTCCAGAAAGTACTTGAAGATAATACCAAAGCTGAAAAAGGATTTAAAGGATTTGTTCAACGTGTTGGAGGAGTATTTGAGGGTATAAAACATATTTGGAGAAGTGCAACAGAAGAAGGATTTACATTAAGTGACAAAATGCATAGTGCATTAGAAAGTCTTGGTATACTTGATTTTGTTGTAAACCTTGGAACATGGATTGTAAGGATAAAGAACTTTTTCAGAGGAATCAAAGAGACATTCACAGATGCTTGGGATATGGTGAAAATGTTTGCTAAACAAGCATGGTCTTATTTAAAACCTTTGATAAATAATGTGTTTGACAAGCTTGGATTCTCATTAGATAAAGCAACTTCCAAAATGGAATATTGGAAGAAAGCAGGTAAAGCAGTTGGTGTTGCCTTGTTGATTTTCTTAGCTCCTGTGTTTTTGACATTGCTATCTATAGCTATTACATTAACAATTACAATAGGATCTGTTGTTTTAGCGATGTATCTAATATACAAAGCAGCAATGTTTGTTTGGTCTGGGTTTAAATTTATGTTTAAAAACATCGCTATTGGGTTTCAGCTCGTTTGGGACATTATTAAATCTTTTTATCAATTCTTCGTTGATATTTGGAACGGTGAAGGAGTTAAAGAAGCAGGCAGTAACCTTGTAAATAATCTATTGAATGGAATCAAAGGAGCTTGGGGTAAGCTTAAATCAAATTTGATACAATTGGTTTCAGAACTTCCTTTTGGTGATAAAATACTCGGTTCATTAGGTGTTGAAACTGATAATGAGTTGTCTAATGTTACCAAAACAACAGATCCTGAAGGTGGTCCAATTGAAAAATTGAAGAATGCTACTACAGAGAACAATAATTTAAGATCGGAAAAAACTCAACCGCAATTTATTGACCGTACGATAACTAAAGAAAGGTTAGTTAATCAAACTATCTTACTTGATGGAGATCGTATCGCTAAAAAAGTAACAGAGAAGATTCAAGAAGAAGTAACTAGAGGATAATGGGGTTTAACACTACAAATAATGAACTGATATTAGTTGAATTAACGGAACCATTCGAAAGATTGTTCATTCAATTTGTACCCCATAAGATTGAACCTCATCGAACTGCAAATTATGCATCTATTGCTCCTGTAGGGAGAAACAATGCTCTTATGCATTATACAGGAGGGGCTGATACCTTACCATTATCGCTTGACTTTTATTCTGATGATGAAAAGCGACAAGATGTAATCAAGAGTGTCAAATGGCTACAGTCTTTAGCTATGAATAATGGCTACTTGAGTCCAGCACCTAAGGTTAAATTAATCATGGGTGATTTATTTGAATATGAAGTTTGGAGAGTAACTTCAGTTAAAGCATCAATGGAAGCTTTTGATCAAGGTAATGGATGGCTTCCAATGAGAGCATCGGTACAACTACAGTTACAATTAGTAACAGATTTCAATTTAGAATTTGAAGATGTTAGAAGATGAGTGTAAAGGTCAGACAACATGAGCTATATTATGACGCTGAATTGATTCAGTTACCAGATGGTGAATTTATTCTGGAACGAGTGCCAATTGAATATGAAAATAGTATTAATGATCGTTACCACTCTGTTAAAATAGAAGATTCACTTGATCATATATCATGGAGTTATTACAAAGAACTTGTCGATAAATCAGAATATTATTGGTGGGTTATTGCTGAAGTTAATGACATTGAAAATCCTTTTGATTTGACTGACTACATAGGTCAGAAAATATTAATTCCAGACATTCTAAAAATCATCATACAACGTTAATGGCATCTCCTTTTTACAGAATAGAAACAGAATCAGGTATTGATATTACTGACTTAGTAGATAGTATAGATTTTGATGATTCGTCAGAGAAGGATAACATGATGAGTATTCCTTTAAAGGGAATTTCAAAGGATGAATTCAGTAAAGAAGATTATCAAAAAGGAAAAGAGATCACCTTCTATTTTGGTTATTTATCTGGAAAACGATCAAGAACAAGAAGAGTAGTTATAGATTCAAGGTCATTTTCATACGTAGGTGAAAATTCAGTCACTTTAAAATGCAGAGATCATGGATCGCTCTTGAAGAAAAATACTTCTTCTAAAGTATTTAAGGAAAAGACAATTAGTCAAATTGTTAAGTTAATTGCAGATGATTATGGGTTTGATTCTGAGATTGATGAAACACAAAAGGTTTATGATAGTCTAAGTGTAGGTAACAAAGATTACTACAGCTTTTTGTGTGATTTAGCTCTTAAGGCCTCAACTGATACAAAAGCAATTCAATTCAAGCTTGTTGACAATAAAATATTCTTTACGTCTAGAGATATCAGTAAAGAACCAATCAAAACATTTACATACCAGAGTGACGGGTTTGTATCATTTAAAATTGACGAAAAATCAGATGATGATTCATCAGGAGTGTCGGTAACCTCTTCAAATATTGATGATTCAACTGGTGAAACTATTTCTTCATCAAGTGAAGACTCCGGAAATGAGGTTTCAACAGGTAAATACAAAATGTCTTATGATGTGGATGGAAAAGGAAAAAAGATAGTTGATAAGGCAGTTGAAGTTGGAAAAAAAATCATTGTATCAGGAAATGATAAATCTGAATTGAAATCAGCAGTATCAAAAACAAATAAAGATGCAGAACTAGATTCAGAAAATGGAACTATGGAAGTTCCTGGTGATCCATATTTAGAACCAGATGAGATTATCACATTATCAAACTTATCAGATATACATTCCGGAAACTGGAGAATCAAATCTGTTAGGCATACAATACAAGGAGGTGGTTATTTGAGCGTGATTACAGTATCTCGAAATGGTAGCAAAGTAGAAAGTGGTAATAGTAGAGTAAACACTACGGTTAATGATAATATTGGTCCAGATGATACCGATCAATCTAAAGAATTAAAAACACATGTATACAATGTGAATGGAGTGGAACAATAATGAATTTTATCAAATTTTTCAATGAATTCACAAGACGAGGACTCGAATATTTTGGGTTATACTACTCGAAGTATAGGGGGGTTGTTACATCTGTAGATGATCCAGAATCAAGAGGTAGACTTAAGGTAAATTGTCCATCAGTATTTGGAGATTCAGAAAGTGATTGGTG
Organism: Crocinitomicaceae bacterium; assembly: GCA_002705995.1. Classification (GTDB taxonomy): domain Bacteria; phylum Bacteroidota; class Bacteroidia; order Flavobacteriales_G; family Salibacteraceae. Next base: position 159,991 of record PAJI01000013.1, read on the forward strand.
TTTACCGTGTGGAATGTTTTCAGGAAATAACATAGGCGCATGGGCTTTACCACAAAAGGGTGACATGGTATGGATAGAATTTGAAGCAGGAAATGTAAATCATGCTATTTGGTCATATGGATGGCATACTAAAACATCTACACCTCAAGAATCATTAAAAACTAATTATCACATTAAAACATCTGGTGGTCATTCAATTCTAGTTAATGATGTAGATGGTATAATTCAAATAAAAATTGAGGGAGGTAAAACTTTTACTATAGACGAAAAAACCATAGTTCACGGTAACGGCAATGAGCCGGCTGTTCTTGGAAATAAAAATGAAGATGCTTTGAACTTACTTAGTACACAAGTATCTCAAATATATACGTCAATTATGACTTTTTGTGCAGCTCAATCAGCTGCTTCATCATCAGGTGTACTAAATCCTCTCAATGCTGGTTACACAAGTTTGAATACTTCATTAACTACTTATAGTAATGCTTTCACAACAGAAAAAGACACCACCATTTCAGCAACCAAAAGCGAGATTGTAAAGCTTGATTAAACCCTTTAATTTATTGGTAATAACCAGTAAATTTTATGAAGGGAATTGATTATTTCTTTGGAGTCAGTTATCTATATCCGAGAGAATTTAATGAAGACGGAAGTATTGCGTTAGCTGGTGGACTGGAGTCTGTAAATCAAAGTATATACAGTAGGTTAATAACTCCAAAAGGTTCAAGGTTTATGAGTAGGGAGTATGGAAGTTATCTTCATTTACTTGCCTTTGAACCAAATGATGCTGTGTTACATGGATTGTTGAAATATTTCATTCCAGAAGCATTGTCAGGTGAGAAAAGAATCAGGTTCAGATCAGTTGACATTGTTAATTCTTCTGAAAATCAAGTTGATTGTTATGTGAATTATACACTGAGATCAACTCAAGAACAAGGAACACTAATTTATCCATTTTATAAAGGAGATCAATGAGTTGGGTAGGTTATAAAGTTAGAAGTGCACAACAGATTTTTGAAAATCTTAAATCAAAAATATCAAATCCAACTTCAGGATTACCGGAAGTAACAGATTATACTGAAAGCAATTCATTAATTAAGGAGTTGTTAATATGGTCTGGAATAGCTGAACACCTCAACTATTACATAGATTTCAAGGCAAGGGAGACATTTCTTATTCATCAAAAACTTTATAAGAATGCTTGGGCCAAGGCTCAGGAATATGACTATAGAATTAAAGGAGTTTCAGCAGCATCCGGAGAAGTACGATTCTTTATTAATCAATCTTCACTTGTTGATATTACAATACCATATGGTACTGAATTAGAATCTGATTTAGGTGAAATTGTACTTACAATTGAGTCATGCATTATTTATGCGGGGGAATTATATGCAGACTGTAGAGTAAAACAATGGGTCAAAAAATCAAATGAGGTTATAGGACAAAGTGATGGTACTGCTAATCAAAGTTTTGTAATAGCTTCAAATGTTGTTGATCAATCTATCAGTCTTAGTGCTGGTTCAATACCATACGAAACTGTTGAAAGTTTTGTTTTTTCTGATTCTGATGATTATCACTTTAGGTCCACACTAAATATTGATAGAGATATTATTGTTGAGTTGGGAGACGGCATTAATGGTAAAATACCACAAAGCGGTGATGATATTACAGTTGATTACTATGTAAGCAATGGTGAAAATATTGGAATAGGGAGAATTAACAAAATAAATACAAGCCCTACTCTACCAACCGGAATTGAAATATCGGTATCTAATATTTATGAAATAACAGGCGGAGGTGATAGGGAAGGTTTAACAGATATTCAAGCTAATATACCAAAGCAAAATAGAACCAATAATAGAGCTGTTTCAGATCAAGATTACATTGATATAGCAGAATTATATACCGGTGTTGAGTTAGCAGGTATTGGTGATAAATGTGGTAAAACATTCAAACTGTACATTTATCCTGAAGGAGGTGGAATAGCATCTCAAACACTTCGTGATGAAGTATATAACTACTTTGATGATAAGAGAATGAATACAAGTAAACTTGTTGTTTATTCTGCTGGAGAGGTAATTGTACAATACAATGTTGATGTAGTTGTACTCAATAATTTTAATCAAACAGCAACTGAAAACAATGTGATTAGTGCATTACTGGACTACCATTCAGAAATAAGAAAGGTAGGAGGTGTACTAAGACAAGGCAATATTTACCAATTAATTGAAAGTGTTACTGGTGTAGATTATTGCATAATTAATGAAATAATTGCTATTCCATCACCTATACCTTATGATTCAAGTACACCAGATATTAGCTGGGATGTTCAAATTGATTCTAGTATTATTTCATCTACTTGGAAAATCAAATTTGATTCTACTACAGGATTCAAAGTGTTTACTGGTACCCAATTTATTGGTTCTTTCCAAGTTGGAGATGTTGTTGAAAAACATGGTTTGACTTTTTCAATTCTTCAAAATTATCAATCTGGAAACACATGGACTTTCAATACTTATGAAGTGTCTACAGGTTTAGAGTTGGATGAACCTTCGGTATTGAATACAAATACAGCTTCAATAACTCTAAATATGTCAGGAGGTATATAGTGGGGATATTGAAAGATAAAATATTCAGCTTTTTTGATTACAGGGATGATGTAGAGGATCTGTATCCGGTAGATGGTAAAGGTTTTGAGCAACGATTTCAGGAGTTAATAGCAGGTGAAATTGATGATAACGAAGTTGATTCAATTGACAATTTCAATGATAACTTAATTATCCCTGAACAAATGATAAACTCATACTTGATAGATAAACAAGTAGAGAAAGGTATTGATATTGGAATTTCAAATGATGATGATGTCAATAGAAAACTAATACGATACTCCCAAAGTATCATAAGCATCAAGGGAACTAAAAAAAGCTATAAGGTACTATTTAAGCTATTGGGATTAGAATGCGATATCATAGAACATAATATTGTTTCAGGTTTTGATTCTGGCAATTTAGACAACCCGTTACGAAGATTTGATAGTAAATGTGCTAGTTGTAGCGATTACACGGTAATTATTTATTCTACTAAAACACCTCAACTGGAAAGAGCTGTAAATAAAATAATTGATTTCTGTGAACCAATTGATGCAAAACTTAGAGAGCTTATATTCTCAAGTTCAGGTCTGCAAACTGGTGGAATAAATTCAAATCTTCAAAACTTCCCAACTGTACATTTAGGAGGAAATAACACTGTAAATATTAGTGCAACACTTCAAACTGGTAATTAATGCAAGCACAAAACGTCAGAAGAATAGAAAAATACACCACTACTTCGGGTGAATCAGCGACTATTCCATCTAGTAATGATCATACAGATGGGACATGGATACCTACTGATATTTATGAAGGAGAGTTGTTTATAAACCTAATTGACGGAATTGTATTTACCCGTGAAGGAAGTAACATAATTGCTTTAGGAAGAATAGTTAAAACACAAAATTCAATTACTGTTACAGGTCAAGATATAGGTGGTTATTCTGATGGTGATATTATTCCTATTGGCACTAATTTAGAAACAATTTTAAAGACAATCCTTACTACTGTTATTCCGGCAGTATATGTACAACCTACAGCATCAATAGTACTGAGTGGAGTATCTACTACAGTTGAAGTAGGAGAAGAATTTGACGCAGAACTTACTGTTACATTTAATCAAAATGATGCTGGATCATTAGACAATATTGATTATTTGGCAAATGCAGTTGTCATCGAATCTAGTGCTGTTTTGAATTATACTCATTTGGCCCAAAAAGAAACAATACCTACAACTATAACATATAAGGCAGATGTAGAATATTTAATTGGTCCTCAGAAAAATGACAACCTTGGTAATCCATCCGGTATTCCAATAGCAGCAGGTACAATATCTACTAACTCTATTAGTATTAAAGTAAGGTACAAAACATGGTATCAGAAAAATATTGCTGCACCATTAGATTCAACAGAAGTTAGGTCAATGACAAGTAATGTATGGGATAATGTAAATACCATAAACATAGCTATTGTATCCGGTGATAGTAGTGTGTGTTTTGTTATACCGCCTAATAAGACACTTGATTCTGTGATGTTTCAAGGTACGTTAACGGTTGATCAGACAAGTGTTTTCCAAGCTACAGAAGTTTTGATTGATGTTACTGGAGCTGATGGTAATAATCCAGTAACATATAAGATGTACAGATATGAGCCATCATCTGCATTTGGTAGTAGTGCAAATTATGAAATCACATTATCATGAGTAATAATATAGCTAAAGCAGACTTCCCGGGTCAAATAAGTAGAGTTGAAGCTGTACCTCTACAACCACATGAAATAGTTGGAGACCTATCTATTTGTGAGTTTAGTTCTAAAGAAGATATTCCATCATCTATTAGGTATATAGGAATGGAAACTACCGAGATAATTACCGGTGTAGAAAAAAAATATCGATTAAAAACAGGTATTCTAAATTCAAATTGGGAACCTGATCTTAATAAAGATGATGTTGGTTTAGACCAGGTTGATAATACCAGTGATATCGATAAACCTGTATCAACAGCTACACAATTAGCTCTAAATAACAAAGTGAATATATTCCAATCAACTAGTGTTATACATGATGTTACCGGTGGAATAACTCTTGATTTTGATTCATTTCAATTTTATGAAATCAGTATGGAAACAGATATTACTTCACTTTCTATTACTGGTGGTAATGTAGGAATGATTTATCAATTTTTGATTACTCAATCATCTGGGGGTAATCATTTACTTGATTTAGCATCACCATACCCTTCTACTGGAACAAATATTTCCCAAGGTGAATTGTACATACATGAGTACTTAGATGGTAATGGGTATATAGAAATGACTAGGGTATATTCTGTCGTTTCTGATTATTCAACTATTGATATTGATACAGATATTGATAATGGAGATTTAATTCCTGTTTATTTTTTACCTGATGGAGTTAAACCATTTCTATCAACTATTGAGGGAAGAAAAGACATGTTTTCAATAACAGTAGTAGGTGTTGGGAAATATGTCATTACTCAAACAAGTTCAAATATGTAATGAAATATCCAAAACTACCATATCCACGCTTTGGTATAGCAGAATGGTTTGGCCGAAAATGGCACACAGCTGCTATTGATGGCCGCATTGAAAGTCATGTAGGACAACGATCTGGAGAAGTGTTCCCTGGGAGGTGTTATCAGGGCGAAACAGGAGCTTACATTGATGTGAGTAGCTTTGTTACAGGAACACTAACTGTAAAATGTTGGTGGAAAAAAGAAAGCGGAGTTGTGCATGCGAATAGCTTAGCATATAATGCAATTGATGCGATTGTTAAAAATGCTAATCCTATAGCTGCGACTAATCCTCCAATTGAGTTAACTACAGAAGTAGATGATGTGAATAAACACATCGTTCTAACGGATAGTGACTTATATTACGGATTGCATGTTTACGATTCAGGTGTTTTGGCAGCTATCTATCTAGGTGAAGAAGGTGCTGGCTTTGTTGCTTACGACTCTCTAGGTAATTTAAACCAAGGCGCATTGGTGAATATTACATTGGCTGTGTGGCACTCTACAGATGCAGCTATTCCTTATAGTTCTCTTAATTCGTTAGGTTATAATATTGGTGAAGTTCCTGCATTGTTAGAGAACATGAATTTAGACGCTTTGGGGGGAGCTGCTAATAATATTGGGCAAATTCGCTATGCTTTACAGCTAGTGAATAGTTGGTGTTTAGAAAGCGATGGCGTTTGGGAGTTGCAAGTAGATTATGAGCCAATTGCAATCATAGTTAACAATATTGATGAGTTTGCCAATTGTACCATTACAAACAATGGTAATGGTACCTGGAACGTTCTATTCCCAACGTCTCTACAGGTGTTTAATCTGTTGATTAATGGCGCTTTTCATTATCCAGTAGCCGATGGTGATGCGGCTACTACAGTTGAGAGTTCTAATACGATTAGTATTGCCACCATTGTGAATGGCACTTATGCGCCAACTTCAATTTGGCAACGCCAAGATGAGTATCATTGGAATGCTTACCAATCATTTGCAACGACTAAGGCTCTAGCATCTACGGTTGAAAGCGAACTTCAATTTCCTGAATGTCCAGCTGTTCGTTCAACAGGAATAGACCCTTCGGTAAGTTATTCAGTTGCTGAAATTCAAAATAAAATCAGCAGTTCGTTATTTGCGATGAACGCCAATGACTATTTGGTAAGATTGGTTTTAAGTTCTGGGTTGAAATTGGATGAATTTTGCTTAGACTTCACCGATGGCGATACGATTAGCTTTAATTCGTCTAATACATGGAACTCTGTTTCTTTTTCCGGCACCGCCCAAATCACCATCGATTTAGTTGCGCGGGAAATTACATGCACGGTTTCTGGTACAATATTCAATATTAAAGTTTTCAATGCTTCCGGAGAACTCATTGAATGGTATCCGTGCTGTGAAGGCGTTGGTACTACTATTCATGATGTTATTAGTTATTTTGATGCGGCTGTAAGTGGTAATTCTTGGAGCACACAGACTCAACTCATCTACTCATCTACATACGGCTATGCTTTCGATAAGAGTTTGAATGTTGACGCTTCCAATGTGTATGTAGCTATGGTTACTGCAGATTCACTCACTAATAGATTAGCGAGGTTTCGCTATTCTGACAATGGTATATTATACCGACTATATATGGAGTGTGATGGTGCTGGAGCTGGAGATACAGTCAATGATCCTAATGGAGACGCGCAAGGTTTTGTGACTATTAACTCTAATGATGTGCTGAATATCTATATGGGGAATTCCCAATCTGATGTTGAAATGGGGGGCTCTACATTTTTCTCCATCGATTCTGGTTTTGGTTCCGGTCGCATATACTTATTGGTAGATGTATTGGCTGGTGATCCTTTTCATGAAATTGAAATTCAAGACAATAGTCTTTCTGATAGTTTTATAGCTGCTTTTCAATCTTATTATTCGACAAGTGATAGTCCGTATGATTCTATCACTACGATAGAAGAACTATTCAACTCGCTGAATGGAGGTGTAGCTACTTCAGGCACAAGCTTCCCGAACGGGGCTGATGACAACTACCCATCAGTAACACTAGGTATGACAGGTGTAACTTCAACAGAATTGCGTACTATTCTAGATGGTGTGTTTTCAATCGCTAATTGTACGCAATTTCTACAGGCATTATATGATGATTCTGTTCATCAATCTACTTCAAATGCACGATCTGCGTTAACACGTAGATTTTTTGGCACCTTGAATAAGGTGCTGCTATCAGGAACGTTGTATGAGCTAGAGATGAGTGTTGATAATTTGCTGGCGACTCAAGCTGGAGGTGGTGGTGGCTCTGAATTTTTCTCAAATTATGAACGCACGCTTCAGCACTTTGACACGATTATATTCAGAACTGCAGGTAATTCAGAAAACAATGTAGATCAATGGGTTCACATTCATCAACTTACTGTTGATAGCACGGCCAAAATACCTGCAAAATATATGTCAACTCTGGAACTGGCCACTGAAGATGTGAAAGGAAATAGTATTCAAAATACCAATGCGTTGAATTCAACTGGCCATCACTGCCGAAGCTTGTTGAATTACACCAAACAGAAAAGCTTATGATTATAATCTATTCCACCAGACGCGCAATTTTAGATGAGATTGACGGCTTACCCAATCCATTTAAGCAAATGATAATTGACTTAAAGCAGTTCGCGAATGAATGTGAAGAAATCAGTATTGCAGATCCAGATTACCAAGGCTTCCGAATTCCAGAAAAAGTGTTCAGAAAATATGTCAACATGAAAGGTTATGACTATTGGGAGCAGCTATTTCTGATCGCTGATGCTTGTATTGCTTCAACCTTTCCAAGTAGTTCACTTAGTGGAGTTTTTCTAGCGATTCATGCAGATGCATCTGTATTGGGAGCAAATGTTCCTGAAACATTACCGCAAGCCACGTATACTGATGAGGAGTTAAATATTCAGCATAGAACTTTCTCAGACTGGTATCCAGATGGAGTGAAAACATTACCAGAAAACAAAGTTCTATTATTGACAAATGTGGCAGGAGAAAGGTTGTCAGACAACCAAATGATAGCCTTGAAAGCATTTGCAGATAATAATCCTCAATATGCTATTGAATGGTGTAATAAGGAGATGTATGAAGCATTGACATAATTATTAAATTTCTGTGTAACCATACAGAAAATGAAAAAGCTGATAGATGATTTCAAAGACTACTTCATTGAAAATTTCATTAACCAATTTGGTTTTGAAAGTATTATAGAATTTCTGTATTCAACATTTTGGAGTCATCATAAGTTAGCTGGTATTCTTTCTGTAACTCTAACATTAGCACATATATATGTTGATGCATTCCTAAATGATGTTTTTGGTTTAGAGACAAGAATGTTTTTAGCATTTATCATGCTAATTGTACTTGAATTCTATTCCGGTGTAAGAGTTAGTTTGAAAGTAAATCAAGAACAGTTAAGTAGTAGAAAGTTTGGTAGAATGATGATAAAACTTCTAACATATCTTTCAGTGCTACACATCACAAAATCATATGATCTATACAATGACACTGAAATTTATGGAGTATCAATTAATTCAGCATTAAATGTATTGGCATTCAATTTTATTTTCATTCACTTGCTGATATCGTGGATGGAAAACCTTGATAAATTGGGACATAAGTGGGCTGGTAAAATACTAGCTTATATCAATAGATTATTGAATAAAAAATTATCCTCAAAGTGAGCATATATCAACATTTTAATTTTCAAGATGATGACTCTACAGAGAGTCTAAACCTTAGAGATTTAGGGATTTTACCCCATGGGTTATACCGTGGTTTTGATGCCGTAATGACTAACTCCATGGTTCTTGAATTAAATCATGCTTCTACTGGATTGGACCAGGTATTGTCAGATAATGTAACAACTGAAACTGTAGGTGTTGTTAGATCAAAACAGGGGGCAATAATTCGTTCATCAGATACTCATCTAGTACAAATTTCAGCCGCTGATCCTAATTTACCTAGAATTGATTTAGTTGTTGTTGAATTTGAATATGAGCAAATTCAAGGAGGAGGTAATACAGTAATTTACTCTATAGATGGAACTCCAGCTTCTTCACCTGTATCACCTTCATTAACGTTTCCGACTAAACAAGTTATTATAGGTGAACTTTATATTCCTTCCGGAGTAAATAGTTTAAATGATTCAGGTGTGAATTACACACGTCCAGAATCACCTTTTTTCAATGATGATCCTATTCCAAGTGATATTGCAAGATTAAATGAAGAACAAAGCTTCACTAAATTACAAAGCTTTGCATATTTAGCCGCTACGTATAATTCATCTCAATATTCAATTGATATTCAATCAGCAAACACAAATCTTTTACTACTAATAAATAGTACCACAGAGATTAGGTTTATTTCGAACTCATTATCTGGGACTATATTGAATTTCATTGTTGATTTATTTGGATCAGGTACCCGTAATTTCAAGTTAATTCATGATTACAGTGGTACAATACCGTCAGGGTATTCCAAATTATACATACCCGGAGAAAAAAATATAGAGGTTGCCGATGAGCGTGGTTCATTCGAGGTAATTAAAACTTCAACAGATTACTATTATTTAGGCCATTGTAGTTTCACTTCTCCCAAAATTGGTGATTGGATAAATGTTGGAGACACAAATGCTCCTGCACCTAATATCGGATGGAAATTACCAAGTAGCTCGGTATATTCTGCTGATTTTCTCAGATTTAGAAAAGACCTTAGAACAGGTAAAGTTGATATTCAAGGAGCTATTGAAGTTGACAATACAGGACCTCTTACTCTAGGTGCTACAATGTTTACTCTACCTTCCGAATATACATCTAGTGTTAGAACTCACATTCAAGCAACTATTTATCAACTTGTAGGTTCATCAAATGAAATTCCTGTTTCAAATGCTTCATGTCAAATACTTCCATCTGGAGAAGTACAAGTGTTTACTGACGATACTAATATTTCTTTAGTTGAAGGAACGATTGTAAGTTTTAATACATCTTTTACGCTATATAATACATAGTCTTGTGTATTTTTGTTCCATCTCTTAACTATAATTCTTGATCATATGGAACAATATCCCGAGCTTAAAAAAGCTCTTATGGCTTTTAGGGAATTATTAATTGAAAAAAAAATTCCTACTTCATCAATAGCTCAATACAGAGGGCTCTTACACAGTTTAAGAAAACAAGACTTTTGGAAAGAATCAGATGCAAGAACTTTGATTAAGATTCTTCAACCTCATAATTTGGTATTGAATAAAGTAAAAGGTATTCAAATAAATGATCTCAAAATATCATCTGATTTTAAATCTAATAATACCTTTTTCAATCAGAGTTCATACAAGACAATATCCTACTATGAAAATGGATTTGTTGTTAACTTTCAATATGATCGTCTAATAGTTAATGAGATTAGAAAAATACCTGGTGCAGCTTTTCAAGCTGATAGATCATGGTTAATTCCAGTAACATCTGTTAGTGATCTCATACGATTAAAGGATAAATATGATTTTAGGGTTGGTGATTCTGCAAAAAGGATGATGCATAATATAAATGGTAATCTTGAAGCATCTTACACAGCAGAATACATTGAATTAAATCTTCCTCTAAAAAAGCAATTATATCCTTTTCAAACCGGTGGAGTTGATTACACAATAAGAAATATGAAAGTACTCATTGGTGATCAAATGGGACTAGGTAAAACTCCACAAAGTATAGGTGCAGTTATAGGAATACATGAAAAGGTTCAACCAGCCTTTCCATGTTTAGTCGTATCACCAAAGTCTTTACGATACAATTGGAAGTTAGAATGGGATGGATGGACAAATAAAAAAGCGCATGTATTAGACAAGAAATTATTTAGGCAACTTAATAGATACCTAGAGTTAGATATTCTTGATGTTGGTATAGTTAACTATGATGGACTTAAAACTTTATTTCTAGATAGTATTGATGAATACCTAACGCCTATGCTAGTATCTCCAAAAAAGAAAGCTCAATTAGCAAGAAAACGAGAACTACTTAAGAAAGAATTCAAACTGTATCAAAAAAATTCAAAAAATCAATCCTTGTCAAAGGAGGATTTAGAAAAATGGGATAGAGAACTTAAAGAAAAGATTAAAGAATATAAAATGAAGGTTGTGAAGAGAGTCAACCTAAAACCTGAGATCAAACTTTTTAAGAGTATCATATTCGATGAGATACATGAGTGTCGCAATAAAAACACTTTAAAATTTAAACTATCAAAAGCTGCTGCAGAAGGTAAAGATGTTAGGATTGGTTTATCTGGAACTCCAATTGTTACCGGGCCCAAAGACTTAGCTTCAATCCTTGAAATATTAGGAAGAATAGAAGAGTTTGGAGGACATTATAAGTTCATCAAAACATATACAGATATGAAATCATCATCCTTTAATTCTGGTACAGATCAACCGATGAACTTACGAGAATTAAATACTAAGTTGAGATCACTATGTTTTATTAGAAGAGAGAAGTTTCAAGTATTAAAAGACCTTCCTGAAAAATTCCGTCAAATTGTAAATGTTGACATTGATAACCAATCAGAGTATGATCATGCATTTAACTTTTTTCAAGATTATTTGAACACATTGAATTTATCAAGTGAACAAATTGATAGGGCTATGAGAGCAGAAATGCTTGTACAAATTAATAAGCTCAAACAAATTTCAGCAAAAGGAAAATTATCAGCTGTAAAAAACTTCGTTGAAGATGTATTGAACTCCGGTGAAAAACTTGTTGTTTTTACTTGGTTCAAAGACACAGCCTATTTCATCAAGAACAATTTTGAAAATGTTGTAAGTATTACAGGTGATGATAGTGATGAAGAAATTCAAGAGAATAAAATAAGGTTTCAAGAAGGTGACGCTAAAATTATTGTGTGTACATATCAGAAAGCATATGCTGGACACACATTAACAGCAGCATCTAAATTTCTTTCAATAGAATTGCCATGGACTTCAAGTTATGCAGATCAGGCAGAAGACAGATGTCATAGAATTGGACAGAAAAACGATGTTGATTGTTATTATTTCTTAGGTAGAAATACAATTGATGAAAAGATTTATTCTTTGATTGATCAGAGGCGTAATTTGGAAAAGGAAGCTACTGGAGGTGAAACTGAAATTCAAACTTCAGTGTTCAATGAATTGAGTAAAGTACTCCTAAAGAAATAATCAAATTTTTAGTTTCGTACCCCAACCTGTACCCCTATAAAAATAATATTCAGTGTTTTCAAGGGGTACAAGGGTGTAAAAGTGGAGCCGGAGGGATTCGAACCCTCGTCCAAACAGGGAAACCCCATGCCTTCTACAAGCTTAGTCTCCGTAAATTTTTC
>PAJI01000014.1 GCA_002705995.1 Crocinitomicaceae bacterium
ACGCTTTCGTCCATGAGCGTCAGTCTCAGTTTCGTAAGCTGCCTTCGCAATTGGTGTTCTATGACATATCTATGCATTTCACCGCTACATGTCATATTCCGCCTACGTCAACTAGACTCAAGACTAACAGTTTCAATGGCAGTTCCATCGTTGAGCGATGGGATTTCACCACTGACTTATTAGTCCGCCTGCGGACCCTTTAAACCCAATAAATCCGGATAACGCTTGCATCCTCCGTATTACCGCGGCTGCTGGCACGGAGTTAGCCGATGCTTATTCATATAGTACATTCAATTAAGTACACGTACCTAAGTTTATTCCTATATAAAAGAAGTTTACGACGTCGAGCGCCTTCATCCTTCACGCGGGATGGCTGGNTCAGNNTTNCNNCCATTGNCCAATATTCCTCACTGCTGCCTCCCGTAGGAGTCTGGTCCGTGTCTCAGTACCAGTGTGGGGGATCACCCTCTCAGGCCCCCTACCCATCATTGCCTTGGTGAGCAGTTACCTCACCAACTAGCTAATGGGACGCATGCCCATCTTCAACCGCCAAAGCTTTAAGTATTCTAACATGCGAAAGAATAATATTATGGGATATTAATCCGAGTTTCCCCGGGCTATCCCCCTGTTGAAGGNAAGTTGCATACGCGTTACGCACCCGTTCGCCACTCGTCAGCAAAGAGCAAGCTCTTCCTGTTACCGTTCGACTTGCATGTGTTAAGCCTGCCGCTAGCGTTCATCCTGAGCCAGGATCAAACTCTCCATTGTAAAAGAGAATTAATATTTGAAATATCTACTGATCCCGTGGATGTTTACTTCTTCGATATGCTTTTCAATCTTTCAAAGAACTTTATTANATATTAACCTTTCGGTCGCTATAAAAGTCTATTTTTAAAAACCCGTTCGTTTTTCGGGGCGACAAAGGTAAGTCGAATTTTTATTCTAACAACCTACTTTTGAAACTTTTTTTTTTCAAAAACTTNTCTTTCGAAAAACCCTTCCGATCAAAGGGGCTGCAAATGTAAAACCATTTTTAAAACTAACAAGCTTTTGTTGATTTTTATTTTTACAACTTCTTGAAAAAATTAGAAGCTTTCGCTTCCTTTAAAGAACGTCTCCCAAAAACAGGGCTGCAAATGTAAAACTTATTCTAACATAAAAAAGAAAAATGCTCTTTTTTTTTATTTCAAGTTGTCACATTTGCGCTTTTCATAGAACGTTTGGTGTTAAGCGGGCGGCAAATGTAATATGCTTTTTAATATATGCAACACATTATTCATAAAATTCACTTAACTATTTTTTAAACCACTGATTATGGAGTAGTTAATGACACCGGAATTATTTTCCCTTTTAGGTATTGGTGAGCATTCAGAGTAAAAAGCACAATAAAATCAGCCATTTCTTCAGCATTTAATGGGGCTTTGTAGCCTGGAAAAGCTTCATTTAACATCTCTGTTTGAGCAGCCCCAAGAGCCAAGGCATTAAAATTCACATCTTCAAATTCTACAGATAAGCATTCTGTAAGCGTATTTAAAGCCCCTTTACTTGAGCTGTACATAGACAAACCTGGAAATTTTACAGATCCTTGCACTCCTCCCATGGATGATATATTGACCACATGATTTAGTGAAGCTGCTTTCAATAGTGGTAACATTTGTTGTAAGAGGATTGTTGGTGCCATTACATTCACGTTATAAACCCGCAACATTTCTTCCTTTGATATTTCATTAAATGGCTTGTTAACAATTGCTCCTGCATTGTTTATCAAAAAATTCAGCTCAGTTTCTTTTTGCTTTATCCAATTCCCAACAGCTGCTACTCCACTTGAAGTAGTAAGATCTGCTTCTAATGTTTTAATCTTCTCTGAATACTTCTCCAGTTCCTTAAGCTTCTCAGCATTTCTTGATATGCCATATACTGTCAAACCTCTATCTGCAAATTTTTTTGCTAATTCGTACCCTATACCTCTGGACACTCCCGTTATTAGTATGTTCATCCGTTAAATATTATTATGAAACGTTTACTTGTTTTCTTATTACTCATTCTCCCGAGTTTGGTTTTAGCTCAATTTTCTCCTATTGAACAACAGCCAGAGAAAGACAAAAGTAAGTTTCGCCTATCAGACCGACTATTTGTTGGCGGTGGTTTTGGTTTTTCATTTGGAACTATAACATCTATAGACTTATCTCCTCTGGTAGGATTACAACTTACAGAGAGGCTTCGAATGGGTGTTGGCGGAACATATATGTATTATGAAGATACGAGGTATAGCTATTCAACCAATATTTACGGTGGAAGAGTTTTCTATCAATATAAAATATACCAAGGACTGTTTGCTCATGCAGAAGGGGAGGTTCTCAGCGGAGATTTTGGCATTCAAGGAGAAAGAAGAAATGTATCTTCTTTGTTTGTTGGCGGAGGATATCAGCAAATGCTTGGCTCAGGCTTTTATGCTAATGTCTTATTATTAATTAATCTAACAGAAGACGTATACTCACCATATACTAATCCTGTATATCGAGTTGGAATTGGCTACAGTCCTTTCTATAAATAAAAAAGCCCCTTTCGGGGCTTCTTCTTAATTATTTAGTCAATTTATTTTCGAGTGCCTCATTATAGAGCTTAGCTTTTTCATCAACGTTTCCGAAGCTTTCATCATCTACCACAAGGTCACCACTGGTTGTATGACCAAGTAAAGTATAGTCAACCTCTCTAGTTGTCATGAACTCAACAAACTCTTCTTGTTGATCTGGTTTAACAGAAACAACCACTCTACTTTGAGCTTCTCCAAAAAGGAAAGCATCTTTTCTTACCAAACTATCTGTAACAATATTGAATCCCATTGTGGAAGTTGCATTCATAGCAGATTCTAATAATGCCACATACAAACCTCCATCGGCACAATCATGAGCAGATTGAACTAGCTTATTTTCTATTAACAACTTCAATGTATCTTGAAGTTCATATTCTTCATCCAAATCAAATGAAGGAGCTGGAGCTTCTTTTACCCCAACAATGTTTGCCAAATATTCACTACAAGCAATATCATTTTTAGTAGCACCTACCATATATAACAGATCACCTTCATTTTTATACCCGATGGTCATCTTATTTTCTTTCTCTACTAGCCCAATCATACCAATTGTTGGAGTTGGAAATACTGGTACTTCTTTACCTCCACTAACGGTTTGATTGTAGAAACTTACGTTACCACCAGTTACAGGAGTTCCAAATTTCTCACAAGCCTTACCCATTCCTTTGACAGCTCCAACAAATTGCCAATAAGACTCAGGATTGTATGGATTACCAAAGTTCAAGCAGTTTGTAACCGCTGAAGGCACACCTCCTGAACAAACAATATTCCTTGCCGCTTCAGCAACAGCGATTTGAGCTCCTAGTTCTGGATCTGCCTGAACAAAGCGTGAATTACAATCAACAGTCATTGCGATTGCCTTATTCGTACCTTTAATGTTTACAACTGCAGCATCAGAAGCTTCGTTTGTACTCATATTCTTTGTTCCAACCATTGAATCGTATTGCTCATACACCCATCTTTTAGATGCAATGTTTGGCAATTGAATCAATTGATCTGCTACTGCTTTTAAATCAGATGGTTCTTCAACCTGATCAATTGAGAACTTTTTATACTCTTGGTAGTATGCTGGCTCTTTATATTCTCTATTGTACACTGGAGCACCACCACCTAATACTAAAGGTTCAGCTGGTGTTTCAGCAACCAACTCATCATTTTTATAAAATTTCAGTTGACCACCTTCTGTAACTGTTCCAATTTGAACAGCATGCAAATCCCACTTTTCAAAAATATCTTCAACTATTTTCTCTTTTCCTTTATGAACAACAACCAACATTCGTTCTTGCGATTCAGAAAGTAANATTTCAAATGCGTGCATTCCATCCTGACGCGTTGGAACTTTATCTAAATCGATATCCATTCCAAAATTATTGGTTGCACTCATTTCAGAAGTAGAACAAGTAATACCTGCTGCTCCCATATCTTGCATCCCAACTACGGCATCGGTTTCAGCTAACTCCATTGTTGCTTCAAGCAATAATTTTTCTTGAAACGGATCACCAACCTGAACAGAAGGCAAATCATCTGCAGATTCATCCGTGATGTCTTTAGATGCAAACGATGCTCCGTGGATACCATCTTTACCTGTAGCAGAACCTACAATGTAAACCGGATTTCCAGCACCATATGATGTAGCAGACATTGTTTTCCCTACTTCAACAATACCTGCCGAGAATGCATTCACTAAAGGATTAGTATTGTAAGACTCATCAAAAAAGACCTCTCCACCAACTACAGGAACACCAAAAGAGTTTCCATAATCACCAATCCCTTTCACAACACCTTTCACTAACCATTTGGTTTTAGCTGAATCGATGTTCCCGAAACGCAAAGAATTCAATTGTGCAATAGGACGAGCTCCCATTGTAAAAATATCTCTATTGATTCCACCAACACCAGTTGCTGCACCTTGATAAGGTTCAATTGCCGATGGGTGATTGTGTGATTCAATCTTGAATGCACACGCCAATCCATCACCTATATCAACTAAGCCTGCATTTTCTTCACCTGCTTCAACTAATAAATGATCTCCTTTTCTAGGAAGTGTTTTTAGCCAAACAATAGAATTTTTGTAAGAACAGTGTTCTGACCACATGGCAGAATAGATACTTACTTCACAAAAATTAGGCTGGCGGCCTAAAATTTCAATTACTCTATCGTATTCTTCTTCTAATAATCCAAGCTGTAATGCTTGTCCTTTTGTTGCTAATTGAGTGTCTACGTTTGACATGCGCTAGATTTTAATGCGGCAAAAATAGTTATCTGGACGGAGTAAGTTCAAACTCGACAATCAAGTTTTCAACTTAATTCGATTAAAGTACTTTTGAGAAAATTTATTAGCACATGTCGAAATTAGCACTTGTTACAGGAGCCACAGCCGGAATTGGCGAGGCTACTGCTGAAGTTTTTGCCGCAAATGGCTGGAATTTAATCATTACCGGCAGGAGAGCAGAAAGATTAGAAAACATCGCCCAATCGTTAACAAAACAATATTCAATCAATGTTTTGCCTTTGGCATTTGATGTAAGAAATTATGAAGAAGCAGCATCTCATCTTAACGGAATGGGAGATGAATGGAAAAAAGTTGATGTATTAGTTAATAACGCTGGGCTAGCAGCAGGTAAAGACCCTATTCAAGAAGGTAAGTTGGATCATTGGGAAAGAATGATTGACACAAACATTAAAGGTTTACTTTATGTCACAAAAACAGTTGTCCCATGGATGTTAAAAGTTCAAAAGGGGCACATTATTAATGTTGGGTCAATTGCTGGAAAAGAAGTTTATCAAAATGGAAATGTATACTGTGCTACAAAACATGCAGTAGATGCACTTTCAAGAGGAATGCGCTTAGACTTGGTTTCTGACAACATTAAGGTAACTAACATTGCTCCGGGATTAGTTGAAACGGAGTTTTCTATTGTTCGCCACGATGGAGATAAAACATTAGCTGATGCTACTTATGATGGATTCACCCCTTTGGTAGGAAAAGACATTGCAGACTGTATTCTTTTCGCTGCCACTCGACCAGCACATGTAAACGTTGGTGATATGCTAATTTTACCAACTGCTCAAGCGAATGCTACAACTATAAAACGCGATTAAAACATGCGATTTATACANCTTTATATATATACAACATTTCTTGTGTTGTTATTTGGCTGTTCCGGATTGAAGAAAGAATCGGTTGATCTTATTGTTCACAATGCTACAATTTATACNGTTGACGATGCTTTTTCAACGGCTGAAGCNATGGCTGTTCGTGGAGATACAATTGTTGCAATTGGTCCTGAACACGAAATCTTGAACAAGTATCAAAGTCAAAACACCTATGATGCCCGTAAGCAATTTATCTATCCAGGATTTATTGATGCACACGCCCACTTTTATGGTTATGCATTAAGNCTGGAAAAAGTAAATCTAGTGGGAACATCATCATGGAAAGAATGTATTGACCGCACAAAGGTGTATGCCCAATCACATGATTACAACTGGATAATTGGAAGGGGTTGGGATCAAAACGACTGGAATGAGAAAAGTTTTCCTACCAACGATTTGCTCAACTCTCTTTTTCCTGATACACCAGTTTTGTTATCTCGCATAGATGGCCATGCTGCAATTGCCAACAATAAGGCTTTAGCATTGGCTAACATTCTTCCTTCTACTCAAATTGAAGGAGGTCATATTGATATCGAAAATGGGAAACTCACAGGTTTGTTAGTTGACAATGCCGTTGAGCTCATCCAAAAGGTAATTCCTTCGCCTTCCAGAGAAATGGAAATTAAAGGAATTATTCAAGCACAAAAAGATTGTTTTGCTGTTGGACTTACTTCAGTTTGTGANGCTGGCCTTAACGTAGATAACATTTTACTGATTGACTCTCTTCAAAAAGCGGAACAGCTCTTTACCCGAATGTATATCATGGTTGCTGATCATCCTACTAATCTTGACTACTTTGAAGAACATGGAAAAATCAAAACCTCATACCTAAATNTCCGCTCGTTTAAATTTTATGCGGATGGAGCATTAGGATCCAGAGGTGCAGCATTGCTCTCTCCATATTCTGATTCGAAAAACGAATCGGGAATGTTGCTTTCTCCCCAATCGCACTTTGAGGAAATGGCTAAAAAAATGTTGGGCATGGATTTTCAGATGAACGTGCATTGTATTGGAGATTCGGCAAACCGAATGATCTTAGCTGTTTTTGGAGGGGCTTTGAAAACGATGAATGACAAGCGCTGGCGCATTGAACATGCACAAATTGTTCACCCAAATGATTTAGAAAAATTCAATCAATACACGATCATTCCATCTGTTCAACCTACACATGCTACCAGTGATTACACCTGGGCCGGAGATCGATTAGGAGAAGAAAGACTGAAATATGCTTACGCCTACAAAAGTCTTTTGACGCAGAACAGGCTGCTTCCTCTTGGAACTGATTTTCCTGTTGAAGACATTTCACCATTGAAAACCTTTTATGCAGCTGTTTTTAGAAAGCCTCCTTTCAAAAGTGAATCAATTGCTTTTCAACCTGAGGAAGCAATTTCTAGAGAAGATGCACTAAGAGGCATGACTATTTGGGCTGCAATTGCTGCGTTTGAAGAAAATGAAAAAGGGTCTTTAGAACCTGGAAAGCTTGCCGATTTTGTAATTCTCGATCATGATATTATGCAAGAGCCGGAAGCTGTATTTAATACGATAAACGTAAATGCAACGTTTTCCGGAGGTGAACTGATGTACTCTATCCCATGAAAATAATCTCACTTTTAATTAGTCTATTCCTATTTCCCCACCTGCTTTTCTCTCAAGAAGATTATGCTTATTCTTTGAACAGTTGGTCGATTGAAGAAGTTGAACAGGCTCAACCAAGTGAAGACATTCGGTTTTTAGATTCTACATCTGCGGAAGTTGTTTTTCTAATTAATTTGATGCGCATTAATCCTCAAAAGTTTAATGCTACAATTGTAGTTCCTAATCAAGTGGCACTCACTAAAAATTTTTCTCAAAAATACGTTCAGTCACTTATTCGAGATTTAAAGAANCAGCCTGTTGTTCCACTTTTACACCCGAGTCAACCATTAACAAATATNGCACTCACACATGCCANTTATTTAGGTAAAACAGGTCGTGCCAGTCATCATAATTCTAAAGGGCAATCTCCGTGTCAACGGATAAAAAAGGTTTTAGATTATANNTCTTGTGGCGAAAATATAGATCTTGGTAACAATANAGCTATCAATATTTTATTCAACCTTTTAGTTGATGATGGCTTACCAGAACTAGGTCATCGTAAAAACCTTTTGCGAGAGAATTATTCTCTAATTGGTATAGGTATTGANNCTCATAAAAAATACGGCTATGTGTGTGTTATNGATTTTGCTTCAAAATAGTAAAAACGCCATTGTACGCATGATTCAAATAGTATACTTTCCTAATTCNACCACATGTTAAGTTTTCTATAGAATTAANTTTTTTATGCACGCATACTATTTTAGGGTGTCCAATTTTATTACTTTAGAAACCTCTAAAGAAGAAACACTACAATATTAGTAATATGTCAAATGTAACTCGNCTCTTTGATATCCTTGATTATCAGTTAGTAAAGTTTCCTAAGCAAGATGCTCTTTCGGTAAAAGAGGACGGAAAGTGGGTTCCTACTAGNACACAAGAGTGGGCTGATAAAACAAATATGTTCAGCNGAGGNNTGCTTGAGCTGGGCGTTCAACCAGAAAGTAAAATTGCTACCATCTCTAATAATCGTCCTGAGTGGCATATAGTAGACTTTGGCATCTTGCAACTAGGAGCAGTGAATGTTCCTATTTATCCGACTATTTCTGAAGAAGATTATGTCTACATTTTCAATAATGCNAAAGTTGAGTATTGCATTGTTTCTGATGATGTTCTTTTAGGAAAAGTAAATGCTATCATTGACAAAGTTCCTACGCTTAAAAAGGTTTTTACCTTNAATAAAATTGACGGAGCTACCCATTGGACAGAAATTCTTGAGTTAGGAGAAAATGCTGATCAACAAAAAGTAGAAGATCTGAAANGAAAGGTTAAACCAGATGATTTAGCTACATTAATATATACCTCNGGAACTACAGGCTTGCCAAAGGGAGTAATGTTAACACACAATAATATTCTTTCTAATTGTATTAACTCCACTCCAAGAGTTCCTGTTGATCATACGGCAAAGGCTTTAAGCTTTCTTCCCATTTGTCACATTTTTGAGCGCATGGTGGTCTACCTNTATTTTTACAATGGGGTATCCGTTTATTTTGCTGAATCTCTGGACACCATTAGCGAAAACATGAGAGAAATTTCTCCTGAAGTTTTTACTGCTGTTCCTCGTTTGTTAGAGAAAGTTTACGAAAAAATAGTTGANCGAGGTTTAGAACTTAGTGGCATTAAAAAGGCATTGTTTTTTTGGGCCATTAAATTGGGNGAGCAATGGGAGCCTTATGGNAAAAACGGGGCATTCTACGAATTCAAACTTAGCATTGCCCGCAAACTTATCTTCTCAAAATGGCAAGAAGCTCTTGGTGGNAATGTAAAAGCCGTTGTTTCAGGAAGTGCAGCNCTTTCTCCTCGTTTAGCTCGCATTTTTTGGGCAGCAGGAATTCCGGTTTTGGAAGGCTACGGATTAACAGAAACATCTCCTGTAATAGCTGTTAATTGTGAAAAAGACGGTGGTCTAATGATGGGAACTGTTGGTCGATTGATTGACAATGTAGAAGTAAAGATTGCCGATGACGGTGAAATACTTGTTAAAGGTCCNAATGTGATGAAAGGGTATTACAATGCCCCAGANAAAACACAAGAAGCCTTTACTGAGGACGGTTATTTTATGACCGGAGATATTGGCGAATTTGTTGGNGATTGTCATTTAAAAATTACAGATCGTAAAAAAGAGATCTTCAAAACCTCAGGTGGAAAGTATGTAGCTCCTCAACCGATAGAAAACAAACTAAAAGGCAGTCGATTTATCGAGCANGCTATGGTTGTTGGTGANGGCAAAAAATTCCCTTCTGTATTAATCGTACCTCAGTGGGATAACATACACCATTGGTGTCAGCTTCACGATATAGAATTTACATCTATTCAAGATATGGTGAACAACCAACGTCTATTTGACCGTGTATGGAAAGAGGTTGATGAGCTTACTAAAGATTTAGGTAAATGGGAGCGTCCTAAAAAACTTATTCTGGTTCAACATGAATGGTCTGTGGAAACAGGGGAACTGACTCCTACTTTGAAATTAAAGCGTAAGGTCATCCTAAAAAAATACCACGATGCTATTGAAAGCCTATATGTAGAAGCAAAATAACNNCCATTTGTGACAGATAATGAACGATACAAAAGNCTAAAGGAATTTTATCCTTTTTATCTCAGTGAGCATTCTAATGCAACTTGTAGAGTTCTTCACTTTGTTGGCACTTCNCTTTTATTTGTTATTCTGATTTATGCTTTTAGTACTCAACGTTGGATGTCATTGGCATTTCTCCCGATTGTTGGATATGGCTTTGCTTGGGTTGGGCATTTCTTCTTCGAGAAGAATAAACCTGCCACNTTCCAATACCCTTTGTGGAGTTTGGCCTCNGATTTCATTTTGTTTGGTGAGCTACTCACAGGCAAGCAAAAGTTTAATCCTAATAAGGGATAACAACCTGNAAGTACAGTTATATTATCGGGTAAGGATGATGTAATCTTTGATCAACGTTTCAAGAAAGGCTTTTACTTCTCCTTCAGGGATTTTCTCTTCAATACCTAAAACNTCTTTCATTTTTTTCCCCATTAACAGCATACTCTCTTTCGTAACTTTAGAACTAAATGTTGTATTTCTTTCAATACATTGTTTAATCAAAAGCATATCGTCTTCTGCNAAAGCTGCTACTTGTTTGTATTTGGGAACATAGNTTTTGTCTTCNCCTATCTTTAAAATATCGGCTAGGTTAAAATTGTATTTCGGACGAACTTTTATGGTAACAGTACCTGAGACTACTTCTCCCAAGCGTTGTGCATGATCTGTACTCGCCACAAACATTGCGGCTATAAACCCTGAAGAAAACCAAATATCAATCATTCTAAAAACCCANCTAGTGAGGTAATTTGTAATTGTGGGCATTTCTCCGTTTTCTCNAATAATGCGAAGTCCTAATGCCATTTTNCCCGGGGTTCTACCTTTATTAAAGTACTCCCAGTAAAANGTATATAACGTGTAAATTGGAAACAACACTAGGAAAAAATAGTAATCCGAATTATCGCTATCATAACTAACAAAAGCCTGAAGCAGAGCAACCAAAATTCCTAACAGAATAAAATAGATGACCATATCAATAACAAAGGCCAATATCCGGTCGAGCAAAGTAGCTAATTCGAAGTCGATATTAACTTTTTGGGCAGTTGTGATTGTTATGGTTTTCATGAATGGGTTTTAATTATATTTGAGGACTATTCACCATGCGCGAAACTCGATTCATACAGCAAAATAAAGAAAACTGGGAAGAATTTGAGCGTGAGTTAGGAAAAAGAGATAAGAACCCAAACCGACTAAGCCAACTCTACGTACAAATAACGGATGATTTATCCTATGCCAGGACCCATTATCCTAACCGATCTGTAAGGTATTACCTCAATAGTTTATCGCAAAGCTTATTCCTTTGGATTTATAAGTATAGGAAAGACCGTTCAAAAACGGTCGGCACTTTTTGGGTGGAAGAATTGCCCTCCATTATGTGGTTTTCTCGCAAAGATTTGTTGGCTTCATTTCTCATTTTCATTTTGTCAATTGCTGCCGGATATTTTTCGTGTGTCCAAGATCCTGATTTCGTTTATGAAATTCTTGGTCATNACTATGTGGAAATGACCATTGAAAACATTGAAAAAGGTGANCCNATGGCGGTTTATAAGGATGATGATGCCTTTATGATGTTTCTAATGATTACAACAAATAACCTTAAAGTGGCCACCATTACTTTTCTATTGGGGCTTATACTTGGGGTAGGTACTATTGTTAGTCTTATTAGGAACGGTGTGATGGTTGGTGTTTTTCATCATTTGTTCTTTCAATATGATTTGGGNACAACTGCCATTATNACCATTATGCAACATGGAGCACTTGAGCTTAGTGCCATTGTAATTGCAGGAGCAGCAGGAATACAAATTGGAAGAGGTTGGATTTTTCCGGGAACTTATAGCCGTTTTCAGTCGTTTAGATTTGCTGCCAGTCGTGCTTTCAAAATTATGCTGGGTATTGCTCCCATTATNGTTGTTGCAGGCTTAATTGAAAGTTATATTACACGGCTAACTGGCCTTTCTAATGTTATCCGCATTGGAGTTGTTGTTCTGTCTTTTGGATTTATTCTACTGTATTATGTTGTTTTCCCTTGGTTAATGGCTCCTGAAAAAAGAGCCAACTATGAATTTGAATACACTGATATTCCCGTATCAAAGTTCAANTTAAACTTATTCGAAATCAAATCTTCCGGAAGNATTTTTACAGATACTTTCTTTCTAGCTAAGAACATTTTCCCAAAATTTATTGGCTGGTTTGCAGGAGTTACATTGATCGCTTCCATAGCNGCTACATTTGTAACCTCAACACCAATAATGTTTTATTGGGGAAACTTCAATCCGTTTACAGGTTTAAGTTTTCTTGCTGACTATTTCACCTCTACATCATCTCCGNTTCTTTTTGCTATCAATTCNTTGTTCCTTTCTGGTATTACTTTTACTGCACTTTATTTTATCTACCGAGAAATAAAGTCACACATTACNTTAACACTTAAACTNAAAAACTGGGTTATTNCNTTTGTATTTGTAACCANCTTAGAGTTTATTTTTAATGCCATTTTTTACATCCCCGATGNNTTTTTGAGCTTTATTGCNTTTTTCATTCACCTTCCAATTACANTACTTGCTGCTGTGCTTGTTTTGTTTGAACAAAAAAATTCGTTGAGNTCAATAGGACGNAGTATTNTTCTTATTTCAAAAGGATTTGGTCGATTTATACTCCCTTACCTTTCTATCTTTTTTGTAGGAATTATCTTCTTTATTCTATACAGCTCTCCATTTCTATGGATTTTCATTGAATATATCTTTAACCTGATTCCTATTGAAGATGCTTCTTTAAAAACNACCATTATTAATGGCTCTGTAAACTTCATTGCTCTTTTCGGAGTTGCTATTGTATACGGAATTGTACTNATCAATTTTACATTGAGCTATTTTAACCTATTAGAGATTTCTACCAACGATGGGTTAAGAAAGCAGATTGAACAGGTTGGAATTAAAAAACGTTTTTACGGACTAGAGCGTGAGGGTTAAAGCAATCATTTTTAGTTTCATTGTGTTGTTTGTTACCGGAGTTTCAACACTATCAATTGGCCAACAGCGNGCTATTGNCAANGAGGCTTGGTACAATGCTACAGATGGCTTTGAATATAACGAAGCTCCAAAAAAGAAAGAAAAGCCTAAGGATGCTGCTGTTTCAGAAACTCAAAGTCCTTCTAACTTTAATTTAGGAGACTTTTTAGGTTCATTTACTGTTGTTTTTCAAGTGTTAGGCTTTATTGCACTCATTGCACTCATTGTTTTTATNCTCTATAAGCTTCTACCCTATGCGGAAAGTCGTAACAAAAAAATCAAGTCATTTGAAGACATTGGNCTTGATCCCGATCGCTTAGAGGAGAATATGAAAGATTTGGATTTTGATGCTTTGGTTAACGAAGCGATTAAAAATAAAAATTATACCCTAGCGATTCGTTTATACTACTTACGTATTCTTAAAGATTTGTGGGATCATCAATTTATNATTTGGAAGAAAGAGAAAACAAATTACGATTACATTCTCGAGACCGGATCNCAGCCTTTTTCCAATGATTTCAAAAAACTTACAGACAATTTTGAAATCAGTTGGTATGGAGAAAAGGAAACTGATGTTCTTTACTATGAGTCGTACAAAACACAAGCACAAAANTTCTTACAACAACTAAATGGATAAGCGTTCGGCTCTCATATTATCTGTAATGGTGCTTGTTGTTCTGGGAGTAATTCTATTTCTTAATTCCCTTGGCCCAAACCACAATTGGGAAGAGACATATGCNACCGAGGGAGATTCCAGTAAAGAACCTTATGGGTTAAGTATTTTTAAATCGATGCTTGAAGATCAGTTTCAGGATCAGTTCAACTCTGTTGAAGGAGAAACTTTAACNTTAGATTCAACACTAGANAATGCACTCTACCTCTATGTAGATGAATATGCCTTTTATGATTCTACTGAAATTGTAGATTTACTACACTTTGTTGAACGCGGAAATCATGCTTTTATAGCCGGAAAAAATATTTCTCACCTTCTTTTAGACACCTTTCTTTATAGCTACCCAGACACCACGTACTTTTTTAATCAAATCAATATTGATACTGTATACCTCAGCGATTACTCTTCTGACATNGTTACGCTTTCTTCTCCATTTTATACCGACTCTATTCCACTTGCAATAAGAAAAGTTAATGACACTTCTACAGCTTCGTGGACACACATTGTTTCTGAATATGTAAAAGATGAATATGATTTTGTAACCCTTTCACATTCTGANAGTCTCATTAACGGGATTACATTTTATGTAGGAAGTGGTTCATTTACCTTTTTTACAACTCCGATTCTCTTCACCAACTATTTTCAGCTGGAAGAAAAAAACTTTGAATATNCCAATAACATGATAAGTGAAGNTCCGGTTGAAGAAGTCATTTGGGATCACAATCGTTATTATAATCCATACAGCAATACGAAAGGTAGTGGCAATACCGGAAACGATTACAACCCGCTTGGTTACTTACTTAGCTTTAAAGAATTCAAATGGGCGTGGTATATATTATTGTCTATGGGATNTGTACTCATTCTTTTTAACCTTAAACGTAGACAACGTATAATGCCCATTCATGTTAGAAACGAAAACACTTCTTTGGCTTTTGTCGAAACTGTTGGGATGCTTTTTTTCCAAAACAAAGCCAACATTGCTATTGCACGTAAA
Source organism: Crocinitomicaceae bacterium (assembly GCA_002705995.1). Lineage (GTDB taxonomy): Bacteria > Bacteroidota > Bacteroidia > Flavobacteriales_G > Salibacteraceae. The sequence continues at coordinate 14,626 of PAJI01000014.1, forward strand.
GACCTTGACCTCTTNTTATACCATGTTAGAAAAAAATATGGCGTAAACATTACGGAAATGGATGAGCATGCAGCAGCTCAACTTGCCCAAAAAGCGCAGGTAGAACCAGGTCTAACGCGCAGTATTATTGATAAATCAAAAGCAATACAATACCTTGAAACCATGAGTGATGATTCGCTCATCAACTACCATCAATTAATTGAAGAATTTCATAAAAAAGCTCGATAATGGAAGACAATAAATTACCCAATGAAACTCCTCGTGAGCCGGAAAACAATACTACTCAAAATTCAGAGCAACCGACTTCTTCAACCGAAAACACAGGTNATACTCCTGTAGATTCAGTTCAGGAAAACACCTCCACTCAGGAGACAAATATTTCTACAGAAAGTCCATCTTCAACGGCAACAGTGCGTAACAATGATTTGAACCGCATTAATGCTGCTGTAGAGCAAGTAAAATCTGAAGTTCGAAAAGTTATTGTTGGACAAGACCAGATGATTGACTTGATGATTGTTGGGATTTTAACAGGAGGTCATGTATTGCTGGAAGGTGTTCCNGGAATTGCCAAGACATTAACGGCTAAATTACTTTCTCAAACATTATCGGTTGACTTTTCTCGCATCCAATTCACACCTGACATGATGCCTACAGATGTAACCGGAACCAATGTTTATAACATGAAAACAGGAGAGTTTAATTTTAAATCTGGCCCTGTTTTCAGCAACATTGTACTTATTGACGAAATTAATCGTGCCCCGGCTAAAACACAAGCTTCTTTATTTGAGGTGATGCANGAAAGNCAAATTACCGTAGACGGACACACGCATCATTTAGAATATCCATTTTTTGTAATTGCAACTCAGAACCCAATTGAGCAAGAAGGAACTTATAAACTTCCGGAAGCACAATTAGACCGTTTTCTGTTTAGAATAAAATTACATTATCCTACTCTTCATGAAGAGCGTGCTATTTTAGGAAAATTTAGAAATGAATCTTCACAAGAATCTGCAACAGCTGTTCAACCTGTACTATCAGCTGAGGAATTAAAACGTTGTCAGGAAATTGTGCGCAGTATTCATATTAAAGACGAATTGCTNGATTACATTGCAGGATTAGTACATCAAACAAGAGAAGATGCTAGTTTATACCTTGGAGCTTCTCCACGAGCTTCGCTCTCTATTATGAATGCTTCAAAAGCCATAGCAGCTATGAGAGGCAGAGATTTTGTCACTCCTGATGATGTTAAATTTATTGCTCCATNGGTNTTGAATCACCGTTTAATNCTTACTGCGGATAAAGAAATGGAAGGAGTTGAAGTTGAAACTGTAATCCAGGAAATTCTTGAGAAAGTAGAGATCCCCCGATGATTCGATCAATTTGGACATCCGTTTTTTTACCAAACAGGCTATTCTACCTTCTTGGTGTTTGTGCCGGATTATTTGTGTTTAGCTTTTTCTGGCCAATCCTTTTTGTGTTTGCACAACTGGTATTATTCCTTGCTGTTGCTACATTTTTATACGACATCTGGTTAATGTTTCACCACACTGAACCTTTAACAGTAGTTCGCAAGACTCCAGACATGCTCACCCTAGGTGATGAGTTAAAAATATCTATTGANCTGGTTAACGAAACCGGAATTCCATTTGATGTAAAACTTATTGATGAACTTCCTTATCAATTAGACAATCGTCATTTTTCAGTTACCTTCAAACTNCCAAAAAATCTGGACAAACAGATTAATTACACCATTAGACCTACNGAAAGAGGCGAGTTTGATTTTGGCAAAGTTCAAATTTATCTACGCTCTCCCATTGGACTGGTTGAACGTAAGTTTTCTGCCCCTCTGAATAAAACCATGAAGGTATTTCCTTCTGTAATTCAAATGAAACATTTTGAATTAACGGCATTCAGTAGAACCGCCAATATTTCAGGAGTAAAGAAAATCAGACGAATTGGGCACTCTTATGAATTTGAACAAATCAAGAATTATGTAACCGGAGACGATTACAGAAGTATTAACTGGAAGGCAACTAGTAGACACAACCAGTTAATGGTGAATCAGTATGAAGATGAACGCTCACAACATGTTTATTGTATTATTGACAAGAGCCGTTCCATGAAAATGCCGTTTAACGGATTAACATTAATGGANCATNCAATTAATACTGCTTTGGTGATNTCCAACATCGCACTTAAAAAATATGATAAAGCCGGGTTGGTTACATTTTCAGACCGTATTGGTGCAGTATTGCAAGCTGAACGTAGTAAGGTTCAAATGAAACGTATTCTGGAAACGCTTTACAACGAAAAAGAAAGGCCTTTTGAAGCCAACTACGAACTACTTTATAACGGGATGANTAACATTTCAAAAACGCGTAGTTTATTGTTCCTGTTCACCAATTTTGAAAGTATCCTNAGCATTGATCGTGTTTTGCCCATTTTAAGAAGACTGAATAAAAAACACCTTTTAGTTGTAGTNTTTTTTGAGAACACAGAAATTACTGATTTCAGTGAGCAACCNGCAAAAGATCTTAAACAAATTTTCCTGAAGGTAACAGCACAGGGGATGGTGCATGAGAAAGTTCAAATTGTACAAATGCTTCGTCAGTTTGGCATTCAAACATTGTTAACCAAACCCGATGAACTTTCATTAAATACCGTTAACAAATACCTNGANTTAAAGTCNAGAGGTTTAATTTAAACTTCTTTATNCACTACCCAAGATCCGGCTAGTCTATCGTGTAATCCTTGTCTTTCTTTTTGCAGCANAATAAGCAGTATNCCAATTAAACCTATGGGAATAGTTGCCAGCTTTGAGACATACCTTANTGTGGCTTTCCAAAAGGATAATCGATGACCGTCTTTATCTACCACATGAATTCGACTAATCATTTTTCCGGGAGTTGCTCCAAAACGACTAGCATGAAAACCCGCATCATATAACCAAATTGTAATTAAAACAGTTATTTCAGAGGCTANCTCTGGAATTAAACCAAGAGACATTAGCCACCTCACAATAATTTCATGCANCACATAGGTAACGCCTATTATAAGCCCTCCATCAATTGCTGCAGCTAAAATTCGCAACCCAAAAGGAGCATATTTCTTTCGAGGTTTATCTGGGATATCCAGAAGAATGTCATTCATCTATATTCAGTGCTTNCTATTCTGACTAAGATCGCACAATCTGCTTATTTCTTGAAAACGTTTCAGTTATTTCTCAGAGAATCCGTATTTGTATTCTTATATTAGTTTGTCGTTGACAATTGGTCTTCGGAGTCCCCGCTCAAAGAACGTTTAACAACTTTAATACTTTANTGAGAACACCTCCGGTTATGCAACACCTTACAAAACATTTATCCAAAGACATNCCTGCCTCTATTGTAGTNTTTCTTGTTGCNTTGCCTTTATGNTTGGGCATTGCTTTNGCTTCCGGCACCTCTCTTTTTTCCGGATTAATNTCCGGAATTATTGGTGGTATTGTGGTTGGCGCTTTGAGCGGATCTTCAATTTCCGTNAGTGGTCCTGCNGCAGGGCTGACAGCAATTGTTCTTAGTGCNGTTGAAGGACTTGGAGATTATCGNATTTTTCTTTTAGCTGTGGTTTTAGCCGGAATAATTCAGCTTGTTTTAGGCATCTTAAAAGCTGGTGTAATTGGTTATTATTTTCCATCATCAGTCATNAAAGGAATGTTAGCTGCCATTGGGCTTATTCTCATTTTCAAACAAATTCCACACGCTATTGGGTTTGATAAAGACTATGAAGGTGATATGAGCTTTTTCCAACTAGACCATGAAAACACCTTGTCTGAAATTGGAAAAGCAATTGAAGCCATGACACCCGGAGCAATAATAATTAGNAGTATTTCGCTNTTNTTACTCATTTTAATGGAAGTCCCAAAAATCAAAAANTTTAANCTGTTTCAAATTTTACCACCGGCACTTTTTGTTGTTTTGATAGGGACTTTAATCAATGTTTTCTTTCAAAGCTCAATGGCATCATTTGCNCTAGAGCAGGAACATTTAGTTAGTATTCCAATTGCTGGAAGCATTCATGAATTTATTGGCCAATTTACAACTCCAGACTTCACGGCCTTTTCAAACCCTGAGATATATACCATTGCGATAACAATTGCCTTGGTTGCCAGTTTAGAATCTCTACTGTGCATTGAAGCCGCTGATAAATTAGACCCTCACAAAAGAATTACCCCGGCATCAAAAGAGTTACGTGCGCAAGGNATTGGAAATATTGTTTCAGGATTAATTGGCGGAATTCCTATTACAGCAGTAATTGTTAGAAGTTCTGCTAATATTGAAGCCGGAGCTCAAACTAAACTAAGTGCTATTCTACATGGCATTTTTCTTTTGGGAACAGCTGCTTTAATTCCTCAGGTACTCAATTTAATCCCACTCTCATGNNTGGCTGCTATCTTACTTATGGTGGGTTACAAACTGGTTAAACCTTCCATTGTGGTTTCAATGTATCGAAAAGGCTGGAGTCAGTTTATTCCTTTTGTTATTACTGTTGTTGCTNTTTTCTTTACGGACCTGTTAATTGGAATTGGNGTTGGACTGGTAGTTGGTGTTTTCTTTGTTATCCGTTCAAATTATCCTAAAGCCATTAAAATTACACAGCATAATAACCACTATTTAATTCGCTTTAGAAAAGATGTTTCNTTCATTAACAAGGCGNTGATTGCNGATACCTTTTCAAAAATTGAAGAAAANGGTTACGTTGTGCTTGATGCCAAGCATGCCGATTTTATAGACAATGATATTAAAGAGCTGATCTATGATTTTATAGATAATGCCAAATACCAAAACATAAAAGTTACTCTTGAAGGGTTTGAAAACAAATAATCCATGAACAAGTACGATCGATTAATTTTAGANAATAAAGCCTGGGCAGAAGAAAAGAGTAGCAAATTGCCCACATTTTTTGACCAGTTAGGTAAAGAACAACAACCNTCNTTTTTTTGGATTGGAAGTTCAGATAGTCAGGTTCCTGAAGCTGTAATTACAAANACGCAACCCGGAGAAATTTTTGTGCACAGGAATATAGGCAATCAAGTTAATTCCAAAGACCCTAATTTCATGAGTGCTCTCCAATATGCGGTTGATGTGCTTAAAGTAGANCACATTATTATTTGCGGAAATTATGCCTGCAGCGGTGTTAAAGCCGCACTCTCNGAAGGTGAAAATTCNAGTTTTGTACAACAATGGGTTGAAGGCATCAAAACCAACTACGCAAAAAACCAACCTGAACTCGATGTTTTAACAACTGAAGAACGTCAGAAAAAAATGGTTGAGTTAAATGTTATACGGCAGTATGAACAGTTAATTCAAATTGACCTTGTTCAAAAAGTATTACAAGAAAATCAACANTTAGCCATTCACTGCTGGGTATTTGANCCCAACACTGGGCTANTTTCTGAGATAGAATTTGAGTAAGCTATTTATTTGCTAAAAANAGGAAAAGAATAATTCCGCAAAAGATGACACTAATCAACACATTTAACAATGCATAAAGCCAAAGTCCTTCACGAACNAGTGCCACNGTTTCAAGACTAAAAGTNGAAAANGTTGAAAACCCTCCACAGAAACCAACCATGATAAGTGCATTTAACCAAGGATGATTGTTCATTTTATCTTGTAAAAAATACAATGCACTTCCCATTACCAAACAAGCGGCTATATTAGTCACAATTGTGCCTATTGGCAAAGCCATATTTACTTGTTTCACTACCCATTTTGAGAGGAAAAATCGAGAAAGACTNCCTAAGCCCCCTCCAATAAATATGGCAAAGTAAGTATTCAAATTATGTTGTTATTTTCAACTGGGCACTCCATTTCTGAACACTGAAATGAAAAATAGCACTCCACAAAATCCCCCAGAGCGATCCTAAAATCGCACCTCCTAAGATATCTCCCGGATAATGTACTCCCAAATAAATTCTGCTGTAACTAACCAATACAGCCCAAAATAAAAGAAAAATCGTCCAGCTTTGNGTTTTAAAAATTCGAAGTAAGAACACTGCTAAGGCAAAAGAATTAGCAGCATGAGAAGAAACAAACCCCCATTGGCCTCCACGTTTTCCATTTACAATGTGAACTAACCCATCTAAAACAGGCTCGTGAGATGGACGTAAACGTTGAAAGACATTTTTAAACAGGTACACACTGCTTTTGTCTGCACTTAAAATTAACAATGCCACAATTGGAACTAAGACATAAAGAATTTTCCAATTGAACTTATATTTTTTCACAACACTGTAAATGAAAAAAGCATAAAGTGGAATCCAGATTTTAGTATCTGAAACCCACCACATCACTATATCCCAAAATGAGTTGTGCAATCCGTTCAGTTGCAAAAAAAGCGATTGATCAAATGTTATCAGTTCATCAATCATTAATAACACTTTCTTGTAAATGTTTCCAGATTAAATCTTTCAATTCTTGAATTCCGGTTTGGGCTACCGAAGAGATAAACAACCATGGAAGGTCTGGCAGATCTTGTGCTAAAGCTTCTTTAAGTTCGTCATCCAAAAAGTCACTTTTGGTAATGGCCAAAATGCGCNGTTTATCTAGAATTTCAGGATTGTATTTTTCTAATTCTTTGAGCANTATTTCATACTCCTTTTTAATGTCTTCAGCATCTGAAGGAATCATGAATAACAACAAAGAGTTTCTTTCAATGTGGCGTAAAAAGCGTAAACCAATTCCTTTNCCTTCAGCTGCTCCTTCAATAATTCCGGGAATGTCTGCCATCACAAATGAACGATCATCTCGATAACTTACAATTCCTAAATTTGGCGTCATGGTTGTAAACGCATAATTAGCAATTTCTGGTTTTGCTGCTGAAACAACAGAAAGCAATGTAGACTTACCNGCATTAGGAAATCCAACTAACCCAACATCTGCTAATATTTTTANCTCTAAAATTTTCCAAGACTCAATACCATCNTCACCTGGCTGTGCAAAACGAGGTGTTTGATTGGTAGCCGATTTAAAATGGTTGTTTCCAAGTCCACCTCGACCTCCATTCAAGAGGTTTTTAGTTTCTCCATGTTCTGTTATCTCAAACAGAACTTCTCCNGTTTCGGCATCTTTGGCAACAGTTCCTAAGGGCACATCTAAAATAATGTCTTCACCATCTTTACCATGNGAAGTTTGTTTCCCACCATTTCCACCATTTCCGGCATGAATGTGTTTTCTATACTTTAGGTGTAATAAAGTCCANAACTGGCTATTCCCTCTTAGAATAATGTGTCCACCTCTACCTCCGTCTCCACCATCAGGTCCCCCTTTAGGGATAAACTTCTCTCTTCGCAAATGAGCAGACCCCGCTCCTCCTTTTCCCGATCGGCAAAAGATTTTTACATAATCAACGAAGTTAGACTGCTGTACTTTACGGTTCTTACTCATGCTACAAAATAAAAAAGAATTGCCCTAAAGCAGAGCAATTCTTCAATTGTAAAAATTCGAATTCGATAATAATTAGCCAATTGCTGCGTACAAACGCTCAGAAATTTCGTCAATTGAACCAATTCCGTCAATTGCTTTGAACTTATCTTGAGCCATGTAGTACTCTTTTAAAGGAGCAGTTTTGGCATTGTATTCTTTAATTCTGTTTTCGATAATTTCAGGATCCTGATCATCAGATCTTCCACTAACTTTTCCACGCTCTAGCAAACGTGTTTTTAGTTCTTCGTCATGAACTTCAAGTGCCAACATCAATGTAATGGCAGTTTCTTTGCTCTCCAAAAACTTGTCTAGGGCTTCTGCCTGAGCAGTTGTTCTTGGGAAACCATCAAAAATAAATCCTTTAGGATCTNTATGCTTGTCTACTTCAGANTCTANCATACTAATGGTTACTTCATCTGGAACAAGTTCTCCTTTATCAATGTAGCTTTTGGCTTTCTTGCCNAGCTCNGTTTCGTTTTTAATNTTCGCACGAAAAATATCTCCGGTAGAGAGATGTACGAGATTGTATTTTTCAAGCAACCTTTCAGATTGCGTTCCTTTTCCAGCTCCCGGAGGGCCGAATAGTACAAGGTTCAACATAGATTTATCCTTCTTTAACTTGATATATTTTGCTATAATTTCTTCCTAATTCNTCATAATCAAGNCCGTAACCAACTACAAACTTGTTNGGAATTTCAAAGCCAACATAATCAATTTTAATGTCTTTTTCCAAAGCTTCTGGCTTATGCANCAAAGAACAAACTTTAATTTTTGCTGCCTGACCTTCTTTCAGCTCCTGAANAATATGGCTAATAGTTCTTCCTGTATCAACGATATCTTCTACCAATATTACAGTTTTCCCTTGAACATTGTCCGGAATTTTCAACAGTGGTTTTACCTGTCCTGTAGACTCCATTCCATGATAAGACTTGTAACGGATAAACTGTAATTCACATGGGAGTGTGATGTATTTGAGTAAATCGCTGGTGAACATGAAAGCTCCATTNAAAACAGACAGAAAAAGAAGGTCTTCTCCTGCATGTTCCTGATTAATTTGATCGGCTACTTTTTCAACGCGATCTAAAATTTCTTCATGCTCAATGTAAGGTACAAATTGCTTTCCCCAGAGTTCTACCATTTTCATGGCTTTTTTTAAGTTGAGATTTCAAAAGTACAACTTCTCTACGGTTTCATATGTAACGAAAGTCTTATAGGCTTTTACACTTTGAATTTTTCCCGAATACTATCTTTGCGCCCTATGGAAAAAGCATTTTACGGCAACGATTTTAAACTGGGCATTCTTGGCGGTGGCCAATTGGGAAGAATGTTCATTCAGGAAGCAATTAACATTAACCTTTCTGTTCACATTTTAGACCCAGATGAAAACGCTCCTTGTAAAGAAATAGCGACAACCTTTACACAAGGTGATTTAAAAGATTTTGATACGGTGATGGCTTTTGGAAAAGATAAAGACATGATCACCATTGAAATTGAACACGTTAATGTTGATGCTTTAGAGCGACTTGAGCAAGATGGTGTAAAAGTATACCCTCAGCCAAGTGTCTTGCGCATTGTTCAGGACAAAGGCACTCAAAAGAATTTTTACAANGACAATAACNTACCTACTGCTCCATTCCATATTGTTAACAACAAAGCAGAAATTGACAACTACATTTCTGAATTCCCGTTCATGCAAAAATTGCGCACAGGTGGATATGATGGTAAAGGTGTTACTCCTCTTAAATCTACTGCTGATCTAGCAACTGCTTTTGATGCACCTTCTGTACTGGAATCTTTTGTAGATTTTCAAACGGAAATTGCTGTTATTGTAGGTAGAAATGCCAATGGAGAAACTAAAAGCTTTCCAACGGTGGAGTTGAGTTTCAATGAAGAAGCCAATTTGGTAGAATACCTTTTCTCTCCGGGAAAACTTACTACAGAAATTGAAGAAAAAGCGCAAAAACTGGCNGTTGATGTTGCCGAAGCNATTGGCATTATTGGTATTCTGGCNGTTGAAATGTTTGTTACCAAAGATGGTGAGGTACTTGTAAATGAGATTGCTCCTCGTCCNCACAACAGTGGTCACCAAAGCATTGAGGCGAATATTACTTCTCAATATGCACAACACATGCGTTGCATTCTTAATTTACCGTTGGGGGCTACAGACATTNTTGTTCCCTCNGTAATGGTCAATTTATTAGGCGATAAAAACCATACTGGAGAAGCTGTTTATGAGAACCTTNATACTGTTTTATCTTGGCCGGGAGTATATGTTCACCTTTATGGGAAAAAGTTTACAAAACCTTTCCGTAAAATGGGACATGTTACCGTTACAGCTTCAACCATTGAAGAAGCCATCTCTACTGCAGAAAAAGTAAAAGAAACCCTTGGCGTTATCAGCGCTTAAACAACAAATATTATGGTAGGAATTATCATGGGCAGTAAATCTGATTTGCCCATTATGCAAGAAGCAATTGATGTACTAAAAGAATTGGGTGTTGAAAACGAAGTAGCCATAGTTTCNGCACACCGTACACCTGAGAAAATGTATGACTATGCTACAACTGCTGTAGAACGAGGGATTAAAGTAATTATAGCAGGAGCTGGTGGAGCTGCTCATCTTCCCGGAATGACAGCGTCTTTAACGCCTTTGCCTGTTATAGGTGTTCCTGTTAAATCGCGCAACTCTATTGATGGTTGGGATTCAGTATTGTCTATTTTACAAATGCCCGGAGGAGTACCTGTTGCCACTGTAGCACTTGACGGGGCTAAGAATGCCGGTATTCTAGCTGCACAAATCATAGGCAGTGCAGATCGTGAAGTTTTAGACCGCCTAGTTGCATANAAACAAGCACTAAAGACCAAGGTNCATAAGCAACAAGAAGAGTTAGATGCCGAGTAAATTATTGGGCATCAATACTTCATTAGAAAAAAGTTTTTAGTTTTGAACAAAGCCTTTCAACCCCGAGACGTGAATGAAGGGCTTTTTTGTTTGAAGCCGATTCAACAAAAAAGCCAATTTTAATATACAAAACAGAACAAGTCTTTATTCACTGTGAAAAAGCTGATTATCACCTTACTGATTTTACTTCCGAGTTTCGGATTCGCTGGCATTGGCAATTATCATATTGGTGGTCGCTCTGCTGCAATGGCTCACGCTTCGGTTACACATCAAGACGTATGGTCTTTACACAACAATCAAGCAGGATTAGGCTATCTAAAAAAAATATCAGTTGGCGCTTATTATGAAAGCAGGTACAACCTGAGNGAAATGGCTTTGAAAGGAGCTGTTTTTGCACTNCCTACCAAAGGAGGAACTTTTGGGGTAAGCGTTACCCANTTTGGCTTTTCTGCATACAATGAGACCAAGTATGGNCTTGCTTATGGAAGAAAGTTCGGTGATAATTTTTCTGTTGGTGTTCAACTCGATTACATGGCCATACGNGTTCAACAATCAGAATACGGAAAAAAAGATCTGCTCGCTGGTGAAATTGGTATAATGGCCAATGTTACNGATAAACTTACGGCTGCCGCCCATGTTTTTAACCCAACAACTACACAGCTAGACGATTACGACAACGAACGCNTACCTACCATTATGCGTGTTGGTCTGCAATACGATTTTTCAGATAANCTATTGACCATTGCCGAAGTTGAAAAAGATGTGGATCGAAAAGCAATGGTTAAGGTTGCTGCCGAATACAAGATCATTGATCTCATTCACATTAGAGCCGGTATTTCTACTAACCCATTTAAAAACTCTTTTGGGTTTGGATTAAACCTAAAAGGGTTGAGTCTTGATGTTGCTACTACTTATCATGAAGTNTTGGGATACTCGCCTCAAGTGGCATTATCGTATAAATTTTAAGCCATGCGTAAACTTCTTATTTGCTTCATTCTACTTTGCGCTCAACATACCTTGCTAGCACAGCAAGATAAAGCAGAAAAGAATGAAGTTATTGAAAAGCGCATTGAGCTCATTGCTGAGAACCTTGAATCTGAAAATTTAGATTTCACCACCTTGTTTGATAACCTCAGCATGTATTTTGACCACCCGTTGAACCTTAATCTGGCAACCAACGAAGAATTAAGAGAACTTCAACTCTTGACNGAATATCAAATCAACAGCATTATTTCTTACCGTGTAANGTATGGTAATTTTCAAACCATCTACGAGTTGAGAAATATTCCGGCTTTGGACATGGAAAGTATCCAAAACATTTTGCCGTTTGTAGCTGCCGAAAGTTCAGATAAGGTNAAGCTCAACGCACTAACTGATGGTCACCATGATGTTTTTATGCGCTANTCCCAGGTTTTAGAAGAAAAGAAAGGTTATACNGATGAGGCCTCTAGCCCTTATGCAGGAGATCCCTACAGTGCATATTTGCGTTACCGCTATCAATTTGCCAATAACTTAAGTATTGGTTTCACAGCCGATAAAGATGCCGGAGAAGACTTCTTTGGAGGTACAAATGATTTAGGGTTCGACTTTTATTCGGCTCACCTTTATTACCACGGCAATGGTGTTATTGACCAGTTAGCTGTTGGAGATTATCAAGCTCAGTTTGGACAAGGATTAGTTTTTTGGTCGGGGTTATCTTTTGGAAAGTCCTCTGATGTTTTGAACATTCAACGCTTTGGACAAAAAATAAAGCCTTATTCATCGGCCAATGAAAACACTTTTCTAAGAGGTGGTGCAACCACTATTGAACTTGGAAAANTTAAACTAACCGGGTTCTTTTCAAAAAAGAACATTGATGCCAACACGGTTACAACAATAGACTCTTTAGGCAACGAAGAATCTTATTACACAGCCTTTCANCAAACCGGACTCCACCGTACCGAAAGCGAAATTGAAGACAAAAATTCCATAGATGAGACCATTTATGGGGGGCACCTTAGCTATGCCAACGAATATTTTGAGCTAGGAGCAACTGCTGTTAAAAGTGAATACGGNTTGGATGCNAACAGAAACCTTCCGCTTTACAATCAGTTTGATTTTAATGCGAAAAGTAACATCAACTATGGCTTGGATTTAAATGCACATTACAGTGTGTTTAACGTGTTTGGAGAAATTGGCCAAAGTGAAAACGGAGCAATGGCTTATGTAGTTGGTGTTAATGCAGCACTCCATTCAAGGTTTCAACTTACTGTTTTCAACCGATCATTTGATCGCGATTATCAGGCGATGTATGGTGGAGCTTTTAGCGAATCCAGCCGTAATCAAAACGAAAAAGGAACCTATTTTGGAGCCACAGCTAAAGTTTCTTCTACANTTACAATGTCTGGTTACGTTGACCGTTACCGGTTTGAATGGCTGAAATATTTGATTGATGCTCCATCGGAAGGTGGTGATGTTTTACTTCAAATCAATTGGAGACCTTCTCGCAGAGTAGAAGGTTATGTACGTTACCGNAATGAAAAACAAAAGCGTAACAGCCAGCTNGAAGATCAAACAATGTCTAAAATAGAAGATGAAGACAACAGTAAATACCGTATTCACATCGATTATAGAGTCTCTGAATCGTTGCGTTTAAAAAACCGTGTTGAGTTTTCTTCTTATAAGCTAGAAAATAGTCCTCGTTCAAATGGGATATTAATTTATCAGGATNTTCAATACCATAAACCAGATGGTTGGTTAACACTTTCTGGTCGTTTTGCTGTCTTTGAAACCGATGATTACAATTCNCGCATCTATGCTTATGAGAATGATGTATTATATTATTTCANTGTACCTGCTTATTACGGAAGAGGTATCAAAACCTACCTAACTGCAAAATTTGACATTGNTAGACGCGTTGACTTATGGCTTAGAATTGCGCGTACTTATTATACTGACCGTGATGAAATTGGTAGTGGNAACGAATTAATCANCGAGCCTACAAAGACTGAGGTTAGAGCTCAAGTTCGATTCCGCTTTTAGTCCTCTCACCATTTAGNTTTCATTTTCCTTTTGTAAATTGCATTACGTTTGAATTCTATATGCGGCACTGGCTTTGGATAATATTGTTATTTGGATCTCTCACTTCTTTTGGGCAATCCTATCCCACACTTTCAGATTTGGCAAAGCAATATTTGAAAGCTTTAAAGAAGCAAGATCTAAATGAATTTCGATCTACCTATACCAAAGACAGCATATTNCTCGAAAACTTTTCTGAAAATTTAGGGTTTGACTTTGCATACGCCTTAGAGCGCGATTTTNTCAGAGTGCTTAAAGAAGGACAACAGATTGGTATCAAGTGGAATCAAGTGAAGTTTGTAAAAGTCAATTTCACCATTTCAAGAGACGGTCCTTTTCTAATCGCCCAACCCACCGAAATTATTTTCCAGCACAGGCTATTTCGCTATTCGATAAAAATGAATTGCTCAAAANTNAAGGNNAGCTGGAGTTTTGTTCCTATAGCCCGGAAAAGANATATTATTGAGCTTTCGCCTATCACCCACAATTAATTTTAGCGCTGCTCTAGGCCTTCAACTTTTTCTAGTTCCTTCCAAAAATTAGGNTACGATTTCCCAACAACATCAGGGTTTGTAAGGGTTACCTCATCACAAACCAACGCCAATGGAGCAAATGCCATTGCCATGCGATGATCGTTATAGGTTTCGATTTCTACCTTGTTAGGCNTAAAATTAGTTGCGTCTATTTCTAACTCCTTGTTATCAATAACATCAACCTTTACATCAAATTTTTCCAATTCGTTTTTCAGTGCTGTTAAACGCTTGGTTTCTTTGAGTTGAAGTGTTTGAAGNCCTGTTAATTTTGCCTTCATTTTTTTAGCTGCTATAACTACAGCTAACGTTTGTGCCAAATCAGGAGTAGCCAATAAATTCATTTCTATAGAGGCTGGAGCTTCTTCACCACTACTTTGTAGCGTAATGTCTTTTCCTTTTTCAATGGTTTCAACACCAAAAGTGNGGAAGAGCTCACTACAAACTGCATCTCCCTGAAGCGAANCTTTTCGAATATTCCGAAGGGTAATTGCACTTTCTNGAGACAATGCTGCAAATGCATACCAATATGAAGCGGCACTCCAGTCAGATTCTACCGTGTAGGGCTTCATAATGTAACACTGATTCGTAATCTTAACGGCATTGTTTTCAAACTTGGCTTCTGCCCCAAAATGGCGCATCAATTCCANTGTCATGTGNAAATAAGGTGCAGAGACCAAATCNCCTTCAATTTTTATGGTTAGCCCTTTTTCAAAATTGGGGGCTATCATTGCTAATGCAGAAATAAANTGACTACTGATTTTTCCTGTAATGGTTGTTTCACCNCCTTCGAGTTTTTGCCCCAAAATTTTCACAGGNGGAAATCCCGGATTACGGACATAAGAAATATCAGCTCCTAAAGCTTTTAGTGCTTCAACAAGTGCTTTAATCGGACGAAGCAACAATCTATCATGACCCGTTAATATAACCTCAACTCCGGGTTTTGCAGCATAATGTGCCATTAAAAAACGCAGGGTAGTTCCTGCCATTTCGCAATCTAGCTTCCCCGTATTGAGTTTCACCAAAGCAGCCATTAATTCACTGTCTCTGGCATTGGAAACATTTTTTACAAACTTACCCTGATTGGCAATTGCTTCAATAACTAAAGCACGATTGGATAAGCTTTTACTTCCGGGTAATTTTACGGTTCCTTTTAGCGGTTGTTTTTTCGATATCAGGGTCAGCTTGTTCTTCATGCCATGTATTTTTTTAAGCTTTGAATAATTGTTGCCGTGTCCGGAGTATGATTTTCACTGCCTTCTCCTATCGCTTTTAATAGCGTGAAATTNATTGCTCCGTTTTGGTTTTTTTTATCCGTCTTCATCAACCCCAGTAATTGATCAATATCTTTTTCATTCACAGGAAGTTGATTGTAATTTCGAAGTAAAGTTTCAACGATTTTTGTACAAGATTGTTCGTCCAATGTTTCTTCCAACAGGCTAGTGTAACTTTCAACGATCATTCCGGCAATAACTGCTTCACCATGCAAAACAGGCTGTTGNTTCTCTAACAACATACTTTCAATTGCATGACCAGCCGTATGTCCGAAGTTGAGTAATTTCCGTTTNCCTGATTCTTTAAAATCAGCTGTAACAATATCATTTTTAATACTTACCGATTCAAAAATCAGATCNGCATCAGGAATTTTTTCTTCAGTTAGCGCTGTTGTAACTTCTTGCCAGTGCTTNGGACTAGTAATTAATCCATGTTTCAACATTTCAGCATAACCAGATTTCAGTTCTCTTTCAGGCAATGTTTCCAAAAAAACCGGATCAATAAAAACGGCTTTGGGATGCTGAAACAACCCTACCTGATTTTTTAAAACCCCTAAATCTACNCCTAACTTGCCTCCAACAGAAGCATCTACCATAGAAAGTAATGTAGTGGGAACTTGTATAAAATCTATTCCGCGCTGATATGTTGCGGCNACAAAGCCGCCCATATCTCCAATGACTCCACCTCCAAGGTTAATCACTAANCTCTTACGATCAGCTTCTAATTCAGACATTGCCGCCCATAGTTGGGCACAAGTTTCTATTTGTTTGTGTTCCTCACCAGCATCAACCTCCAACACCTCAGCATCACTNAAAGATGTCACATCGTTAAAGTCCAATACCGGAAGACAATGTTCGATGGTATTCGAATCAACTAAGATGAACTTCTTTGAAGCTGAATAATTTTGGGTAATNAANTGATCAAGTTGTTGAAGAACATTGCCTACAAAAACAGAATACTGATCAGTTTTTATCTCACGGTAATTACTCACAATTACACGTTTTTTCTGGTTCACCAATATGCTTCACACTCACAATTTCTTTGGCAGAATCTGCAAATGCTATTTCTATTTCAAGNTTCCCTTTTCGCTCAATATCAGATGAAAGGAAATAGATTTTGGGTTCTTGGTGAGTTTTACTTTTGGAAAAATCCACATCTGCATTTTTCACAAAATATTCCCAGTCGATAGAGTTATAGCCGTAGCATTCATACTCACATTTCAACTTTGGAGGAAATACAAGTACCGAATCTTCTTGTATCGCTGTTAAAATTCTTTCTCCAGGCAACCAAAAGTCAAATGTATTATCGCTTCTATCTCGAATTAGCATGGCCCAAACTAAAAGACACCCTAACGCTACACCTATTAAATAGATTCTAACTCTTCTCCACATGATAACTACAAAAATGCAAATTCTTGCTAAAGGGCAGACATCAAAAGGTTCAGGTCTTTGTATGGTATTCCATATGACCTGCCTAAAAATTCGTTGGTAAGAATTCCATTGTAGAGATATACTCCATTGCGTAGGCCACGTTTTTTACGCAACAATCGATCGAGACCACCTTCTTCTCCCATTTCTAATAGAATAGGAGTGAAAATATTGCTAATCGCATAAGATGCTGTGCGTGAAACTCTTGACGCTATATTCGGCACACAGTAATGAATCACTCCATGCTTTTTAAAGATTGGAAAATCATGGTTAGTAACTTCAGATGTTTCAAAGCATCCTCCTTGATCTATACTTACATCAACAATTACGGAGCCCGGTTTCATCAACGAAACCATATCTTCTGTAACCATGCATGGAGTTCTTCCGTGTGGCGCACGTACTGCACCAATAGCCACATCAGCAGTTTTGAGTGCATTCATCAGCACTTTGGGCTGAATGGTTGAAGTAAAAACACGTGCTCCTAAGCTGTTTTGAAGTCTGCGCAGCTTGTAAGTACTATTGTCAAATACTTTAACAGAAGCTCCCAAACCAAGAGCTGCTCTTGTAGCATATTCGCCAACGCTACCTGCTCCTATGATTACAACTTCAGTAGGTTTTACACCTGAAATGCCTCCAAGCATAGCACCTACTCCATTGTTGTAATTACTAAGGTGTTCTGCTGCGATTAAAACGGCCGTATTTCCGGCAATTTCTCCCATAGCACTTACTACGGGAAGGTTGCCATCCTGATCCATGATATAATCCCAGGCTACGGCAGTTATTTTCTTTTTGATTAATTCTTTCAGAAAATCTTCTGGCTGAATAGAAAGTTGTAATGCGGAAATGAGCGTTTGTTTTCGCTGCATCATATTGATTTCTTGCAGAGAAGGTGGCTCCACCTTCATAACCACATTGGCTTTGTAGATTTCTTCTGTGCTTTCTACAATTCTGGCACCGGCTTCACTNTATTCCCGATCTGAAAAGTTAGCCGCTTTTCCAGCTCCTAATTCTACCCAAACATCATGTCCGTTGTTCACCAACAGGTTAACTGCTTCAGGAACTAATGCAACCCTATTTTCTTGAAAAGATTGTTCTTTCGGTATTCCGATGTAAAGTTTGCGTTCTTCATTTGCAACAGCAACCATTTGCTCTTTGGGCTGCCTTGCCGCTTCTTGCGACAAACTTTTGAGGGTATCATCAATCGGGCTCATACATGCGTTAGGTTAAAAACTCGTTTTCCTTCTTCTACTTTTATCTCAATCTTAGCATACGATTCAGGCAATAAGCCAGCTATCCTCTCCGGCCATTCTATCAGGCAAATTGCACCACTGTAAAGATACTCTTCATATCCGAAATCGTAAGCCTCCTCTTCTGATTTTATCCGATAAAAATCAAAATGGTACACTGGCTCTCCGGAAGAAGAAAGATACTCATTTACAATAGAATATGTNGGNCTGCTTACTTGGTCTTCGACACCCAACTGTTGACAAATTGCCTTAATCAACGTTGTTTTGCCNGCTCCCATCTCTCCATAAAAACACAATATGGTGTCCTGATCTAGGTTTTCGAGTACTTTCTGAGCTACAGTACTCAANTCTTCAAGCCCAAATGCTTCGCACTGCATGTTCTTAACGCGGATTTAATTTNATGAAAGGAATGACCATTTCTTCTAATGAAATTCCTCCATGTTGAAACGTGTCTTTGTAATAATTTACGTAGTAATTGTAGTTATTAGGATAGGCAAAGAANAGNTCTTCTTTGGCGAAGATATAACGCGATGAAACATTCGATTTAGGAAGATGTGCTTCTTCAGGATTCGAAATTTCGAATACTTCTTTTTTATTGTAGTTTAAGTTCTTCCCTTGCTTGTAACGNAAGTTAGTNTTGGTNTTTCTGTCTCCAACCACNTTTGAAGGGTTTGATACTTGAATGGTTCCGTGGTCTGTTGTAATGACCATTTTGGCACCATTCTCNGCAATCTGNCGCATCATATCAAACAACGGNGAGTGCTCAAACCATGAAAGTGTTAACGAACGATAGGCTGAATCGTCATCAGCCAATTCGCGGATGACCTCCATATCTGTTCTGGCATGTGAAAGCATGTCTACAAAATTGTAAACCACCACATTCAGATCATTTTGCATGAGGTTAGAAAAATTCTCTGCCAGCTTTTTACCAAATTTAAGGTTGGTGACTTTGTTGTAGCTGAATTTTCCATTCAACCCTAAACGTTTTAGTTGGTGCCCAAGAAAATCTTCTTCATGCAAGTTCTTTCCACCTTCGTCTTCTTCATTTTTCCAAAGACTAGGGAACATTTTTGACATTTCTAATGGCAATAATCCAGAAAAAATAGAATTTCTGGCATAATGCGTAGCNGTTGGTAATATGCTNTAATAAGATGTTTCTTCTTCTATTCTAAAATAGCGATCNANCTCTGGCTTAATCATTCTCCATTGATCCATGCGCAGGTTATCAATGACCATAAGAAAAAACGGCTCTCCCGGTTTTATTTCAGGAGCTATTTTCTTTTTAAATAAGGTGTGAGACAAAACAGGAGCATCTTCGTCTCCGTTGATCCAANCGAGGTAGTTATCTTCTATAAATTTACTGAANTGTTNATTGGCTTCTGATTTCTGCATGCGCAAAATCTCTTCCATACTTGAGTCATCGCTTTGAGAAAGTTCCATTTCCCAATAAACCATCTTCGCATANAAATCAGACCANTCTTCAGCATCCAAACGATCTCCCAAACGCATTCCNATCTCGCGAAATTCTTGCTGATANCCTGAAGTTGTTTTTTCNCTTACTAAGCGTTGTTCATCCAGGTTCTTTTTAATTGACAATAAAATCTGTTTCGGATTTACCGGTTTAATCAGATAATCTGAAATTTTGGAACCAATGGCTTCTTCCATGATTGATTCTTCTTCACTTTTGGTAATCATAATTACCGGAACTGANGAGTTTTTCGCTTTAATNCGCGTTAATGTCTCCAAACCTGATAATCCTGGCATATTCTCATCGAGAAATACAATGTCAATGTCTTCTTCATCTAAAATATCTAAAGCATCATCGCCATTGTTAGCCGTTTTAACCTGATAGCCTTTCTCTTCAAGAAANAGAATGTGTGGCTTTAACAAGTCAATCTCATCATCGGCCCAAAGAATCGTTATATTCATGGAAATCTTAGTTTTGCAAGGTGTTTAAAAAGCTTATGCTGCGTAACTTTGCAGCATCAAAATTGATAAAAATAATCGAGCATACGCCTTGAATCAGACATATACCAGCAAACGCAAAATATTTAACGANCCTATCTACGGTTTTATTTCGATTCCTTTCGGAATCATTTTCGACCTCATCGAGCATCCTTATTTTCAACGCCTGCGTAGAATAACTCAACTTGGTTTAACCAATATTGTTTACAGNGGTGCTAATCACACTCGATTTCAGCACACATTAGGAGCAATGCACTTAATGACCAGAGCTATTGAAGTAATGCGNAGCAAAGGNATTGANATNACNGANGAAGANGCNNAAGGNGTNACTATNGCNATTTTATTNCACGANATTGGNCANGGNCCNTATTCACACACNTTAGAACANAGNATTGTNAAGGGCATTTCGCANGAAGANATNTCTGANTTCTTTATGAATGAATTGAANAAAGANTTNAANGGAGNACTTACANTNGCTCTTCANATNTTNAGAAACNANTACCANAAAAAATTNCTNCATCAATTGGTNAGNAGTCAATTAGANATGGATCGACTGGANTACCTGAAACGAGACAGTTTCTTCACAGGTGTTTCCGAAGGTGTTGTAGGCTCTGAACGNATCATTAAAATGCTCAATGTTGCCGATGGCGAACTGGCCATTGAACGTAAAGGAATCTACTCCATTGAAAAGTTTTTGATTGCCCGCAGGTTAATGTACTGGCANGTTTACNTGCACAAAACTGTTTTATCTGCTGAATTTTTATTGACAAACATTCTGTCNAGAGCTAAAGAATTAGCAGCTCAAGGAGAAAANCTNTTTTGTNCNCCNGCTTTTGAGACTTTTCTATATGGTCAGTTTAGCAAGCAAGACTTTATGGCCGACCGTAATTTACTACACACCTTTTCAAANTTGGACGATTATGATATTCTGGCATCTATCAAGGCTTGGTCTGATCATCCGGATACAATTCTTTCAGATTTGTGCCAAAGGTTAACGAACAGACGACTCTTCAAAATTCAACTTCAAAATGAACCATTTGACGAGGACACNTTAACTGCAATGAAAGAAAACGTAATGCGTAAGTGTACTATTGATGAGAAAGACATCAATTACTACGTTTTTAGCAAAGAAGTCACCAACAGTGCTTATTCTGATGACATGGATAAGATAATTGTATTGCATAAAAACGGGGTAATCTCTGATATAGCCCAAGATGCAGACCTTATCGGTATAGCCGCTTTAACGAAACAAGTGCGCAAATACTTCATGTGCTTCCCTAAAAACCTTTGATTTTTTACAGCATCCTTGTTGAAAAATTCTTCTTTTGCACAACTTTGAAAACTATAGGCATACTATTTTTGACACAAAATCAGAGAAGTAAGTCAATTTAGAACAATCGTCAAATGGAATTTTCAGCAGCACAACTTTCCGAATTGCTTAGCGGAACCATTGAAGGGGATCCGAACTCAACGGTAAACACCTTATCTCAAATAGACGATGGGAAAGCAAATTCGATTTCTTTTCTCTATAATCCGGAATACAAAGAACATTTATATACCACCAAAGCATCAATTGTAATTCTCAACAGTGATTTTGCAATTGAAAAGGGGCTTCCTGAAACACTTACTGTTATCCGAGTTGAAGATGCTCGTTTGGCTTTTGCTAAAATTTTGGAAGCTTACCAACAATTCAAGCAAAANAAAANCGGAATTCACCCTTCAGCAATCATTGAAGCTTCGGCCGAAATTGGAGAAAACGTTTACATAGGTCCTTTTGTATATGTTGCGCATGGAGCTAAAGTAGGAGACAANACAAACATTGCNGCACACAGTACTATTGGAGAAAAAGCTAAAGTTGGTGCAAATTGTATTTTACATTATAACGTAACCATCAATGAAGAGTCTGTAATTGGTAATCATTGNATTCTTCAATCGGGAGTTGTTATTGGTGGAGACGGATTTGGTTTTCAACCCAATCAAGACAACAACTACACTAAGATTATTCACATCGGTAATGTTATTGTTGAAGACCATGTTGAAATTGGAGCCAACACAACAATCGATAGAGGCACTTTAGGAAGTACTATTATCAGAAAAGGGGTTAAACTCGACAACCTGATTCAGATAGCCCACAATGTTGAAATAGACGAGAATACAGTTATTGCTTCTCAAACCGGAGTGGCAGGATCTACATACATCGGGAAAAATTGTATGATTGGCGGACAAGTTGGCTTTGAAGGTCACCAAAGAATTGAAGATGGTGTTAAGATTGCCGCAAAATCTGGTGTTCCTAAAAAGCTTGCGAAAGGAAATGGTATCTACCAAGGTATTCCTGCCTTCCCAATTCATGAATATCAACGATCTTATGTATTTTTCCGCAAATTACCAGAACTCAACAACCAGATCTCTGACCTTAAGAAAGAATTAAAAGAGCTTCGCGATAAATTGGGAAACCATTAAATAAAATTGAATGGCTGACAAGCAACGAACAATCAAGAAAGACATCGTAGTAAAGGGCGTAGGCCTACACACCGGACAGGTAACAACATTAACCATCAAACCTGCTCAAGAGAATCACGGTTACGTGTTTCAACGTACAGACCTAGAAGGAGAGCCTAAAGTTAAAGCAGACGTAGACTACGTAACTACAACTGAGCGCGGAACTACACTNAAAAAAGGCGAAGCAGAAATCCACACTACAGAGCATGTGCTTGCTGCTCTTTACGGAATGGAAATTGACAATGCTTTAATTCANCTTGATGGTCCTGAAATNCCTATTCTTGATGGTAGTGCAAAACCTTTTATCGAAGGTATTGTTGAAGCTGGCTTTCAAGAACAAGGTGCTCTTCGCGAGTATTTCTATTTGAAAGAAAACATGAAATACGAGAATGCTGAGAAACATGCAGAAATCTTAGCAGTTCCCGATACAGAATACCGTGTTACTGTAATGGTTGATTACAACTCACCATTGTTGGGAACACAAAACGTAATGATGTACAGCATCAAGGAATTCGAAAAAGAAATTGCTCCTTGTAGAACATTTGTATTCTTACGTGAATTAATGCAATTGGTAAATGCGGGCTTAATTAAAGGTGGCGATGTTAACAACGCTATTGTAATGGTCGATACCAAGCTTTCTGATGAAGAAAAGCAAAAATTAGCTGACACTTTCAACAANCCTGTTGAAATGTTGAAAGANACCGGTATTGGAATTTTAAATAACCTTGACCTGCATTTTGAAAATGAGCCTGCNAGACACAAGTTACTTGATGTTATTGGTGATTTAGCTTTGGTTGGAGTTCCTATTAAAGCCCANATCTTGGCTGCTCGCCCGGGTCACTTGTCCAATGTTGAGTTTGCTCGTTTGCTAAAAGCTCAAATTTTAAAGCAAAAGAAATCTGCTCCTAAGTTCAACTTAACTGCAGAACCTTTATACGACATTAACGAAATCAGTCGCATTCTACCACANCGTTACCCTTTANTNTTAGTCGACAAGATTGTTGAATTNGTAAAAGACGATTACGTTGTTGGAGTAAAGAATGTAACGCGCAACGAAGAAATTTTCAACGGACACTTCCCTGAAGAACCAATTATGCCAGGCGTATTAATTATTGAAGCCATGGCTCAAACCGGAGGATTTCTTATTCTTGCACACGTTGACGATCCTGCCGAATATGCTACTTACTTTATGAAGATCGACAACGTGAAGTTTAAACAAAAAGTAGTTCCGGGAGATACCTTGGTGCTTCACATGAAATTATTGACTCCTATTCGCAGAGGCTTAGCCCATATGAAAGGTATGGCTTATGTTGGAGATCAGTTAGTNGCTGAAGGAGAACTACTTGCACAAATCTCAAAAAAGAAGGTCTAATATATGAGCCAGGCTACAGCAAATGTCCATCCCAATGCTAAAATTGGAGAAAATGTAACCATTGAACCTTTTGCTACTGTTCAAGAAGATGTAGAAATTGGTGACGGTACATGGATTGGTCCAAATGCTGTTATCATGAACGGTGCTCGTATTGGAAAAAACTGTAAAGTATTTCCTGGAGCAGTTATTTCTGCTGAACCTCAAGATCTTAAATATAAAGGCGAAAAATCCATTACAACCATTGGCGACAANACNATAATTCGCGAGTGTGTAACCATTAACAAGGGTACGGTTGACAAAATGGAAACGCGTATTGGAAGCAACTGTCTTATAATGGCTTATGTACACGTTGCCCACGATACATTTATTGGCAATCATGTAATTATTGCAGTTGACACTGTTTTGGCTGGACACATGGTAATTGAAGANTATGCCATTATTGAAGGGATTTCAGGAGCTCAACAATTCTTGCACATTGGAGCACATTCATTTATTGCTGCAGGATCTTTAATTCGTAAGAATGTACCTCCTTACATTAAATGTGCGCGTGAGCCGCTTACTTATACNGGAATNAACGCTATTGGATTACGCAGACGNGGATGGGAAGAAGAAACAATCAAAGAGATTGAAGACATCTACCGCACCTTNTANATCCGTAATGTGAACATTTCAAAAGCCCTTCAAGAAATTGAAGCCAATTATCCTGATAGTACTCACAAAACTCACATTTTAGAATTTATCCGAAATTCTGAAAACGGCATCGTTAAACGTCCATAACATATGGAAATCCGGCTGGAAGACACTGGAAAANGTTACAACAAAGAGTGGATATTCAGGCACATTGATCTGAACCTAGACAACACCAACTCCTATGTTATTCAAGGAGCTAATGGAAGTGGAAAGTCNACACTTCTACAAATTCTTGCCGGTGTTTTTATGCCTTCGGAAGGTAGTATTAAATACAGCATCGATGGTCAGGAAATTGATCGCGATAAAATTTTCAAGCAGGTAAGTATTGCCACCCCTTACTTATCTGTTTACGAAACATTTACACTAAAAGAAGCGCTTGATTTTCACTTCCAGTTTAAAGATACCGTTGCCGGAGTAGACATTCGACAAATTCCGGAGATCTTGTATTTACAGCACGCTTTAAATAAGCCCATAAGAGCATATAGCTCTGGCATGAAACAACGCGTTAAACTTGGATTAGCCATTCTTTCAGACACTCCACTTTTATTACTGGACGAGCCTACTTCTAACCTTGACAAAACTGCGATGAAATGGTATGGACAGCTTATTGAAAAGCATAGCAACAACAGGCTTGTAATTGTTTGTTCAAATCAACAAGAAGCCGAATATTATTTCTGCAATCAGCAGATTAACGTAGAAGACTATAAATAACCTATTTTTGCAGCCGAATTAAGAACTAATTATCATGGCAAGTACTTCAGATATCCGCAACGGNCTTTGCATCAAATTTAACAGCGACATTTATCAGGTCATCGAATTTTTGCACGTTAAACCTGGAAAAGGAGCTGCATTTGTTCGTACAAAAATCAAAAGTGTAACTACAGGAAAAGTATTGGACAATACCTTCCCTTCAGGTGCTAAAATTGAAGAAGTTCGCGTTGAAACTAGACAATATCAATACCTCTATAACGATGACAGTGGTTTTCACTTCATGAATACTGAAAACTACGAGCAAACTTTTCTTCCAGGAGACCTTATTGAAAACAATGATTTGTTGAAAGAAGGTGAAATGGTAATGATCATTTTCCATGCCGAAGAAGAGCGTCCTCTAGCAGTTGAAATGCCTGCAAGCATTGAATTAGAGATCACCTATACTGAGCCAGGTGTTAAAGGTGACACTGCAACGAACTCTTTGAAACCGGCAACAGTAGAAACTGGTGCTGAGGTAAGAGTTCCTTTGTTCTGTAATGAAGGTGATGTAGTTAAAATCAACACAAAAGACCGTTCTTACATGGAGCGTGTAAAGAAATAATTGCTTTTCATAAACGCATTACAAATCCTACCTTTCGGTGGGATTTTTTGTTTGTATCCATTTTTCATTAATAGTCCTTTTATGAAATACCAACAGCCTCAAAAGCTAAAAGATATAGCAGCAATTTTAGATTGTAAATATGTAGGAGACGATGACTTTCCTGTTCTTGGGCACAATGAAATACACGTGGTTGAGCCTGGTGATATTGTTTTTGTAGATCATCCAAAGTATTACGATAAAGCTTTGCAATCTGCAGCAACCATTGTTCTCATTAACAAAGAGGTAGAATGCCCGGAAGGAAAAGCATTGCTTATCTCAGACCAACCTTTTTACGATTTCAATAAACTCACCAAACACTTTAATCCGTTTTTGGCTAGCTCAGCAGCAATTGACCCTTCTGCAATTATTGGAGAAGGAACAATTATTCAACCCAATGTGGTGATTGGACCTAATGTAAAAATCGGCAAAGATTGTATTGTTCATGCCGGGGCTGTGATTAACTACAATTGCGAATTGGGCAATAATGTTATTGTTCATTCTAATGTGGTGATTGGAAGTGAAGCTTTTTATTATAAAAAACATGCTGAAGGTGTTGAAAAACTACTTTCAGGAGGTTCGGTTGTTATTGAAGATGAAGTTGAGCTGGGAGCAGGAACAACAATAGACCGTGGTGTAAGCGGGATTACACGTGTGAAAAAATTCACCAAAATTGATAACCTCTGCCATATTGGCCACGATACGGTTGTGGGTGAAAAATGCCTACTAGCTGCACATACAGGAATTGCCGGCTGTTCTGTTGTTGGCAATGAAGTTACCATGTGGGGGCGAGTTGGCGTTACCAGTGGCATTACCATTGGAGACAAAGCTGTTGTCTTAGCTTGCTCATGTGTTTCGAAGTCATTAGAAGGCGGAAAAACCTATTTTGGTGTTCCTGCTACAGAAGCTAGAGTTAAGTGGAAAGAAATGGCTGCAACAAGTCAGTTACCAGAAATTTTAAGACAATTAGAGCTGAACAAATAAGAAGCAAACCCTTAGTTCGAGTTTTTTGAATCCGGTAATTGTATTTCAGTTTCCGGATTTTCTTTTTTCTCTCCGTAAACATCAAGTGCCGTAATCACTGCAATAAACCCCCAGAAAGCGACATTAACTTTATCGATATCTAAAAAGTTATTGAGCATTCCGTGAATAAAGTAGGTTGTCAATCCTAATAAAACTGCCATCAACACCTTGCGCTGACTTGGCTGATTGAGTTTGTAATAAAGCGGAATTCCTCTAAAATATACAAAGAATACAATCACAATAAAGGTCAACATTCCTGGAACTCCTTGTTCTGCCAAAGGACCAAAATATTCACTGTGTGCATTTCCTCCGTCTCCAAAGTTGGTTGAGATAATGGTAAGGTCAGCACTTTTTTGATACGGAGCATAAAGAAAAGAATACGTCCCGGGACCTTTACCTACTACAGGGCTTTCAAAAAACATACTAAAAGCTGCATTCCAACGGTTCAGACGCTCTAAATTAGATGCATCCGTAGCTACATTGGAAATCGATTCAACGTGCTCTGCCAAATCACTNGAAGAATCCTGACGNTTCTTCTCTAACTTGTGCATGATTTCAGTTTGAAAAGCAAAGAANCCAGCCACTCCTAATAAAGCAAAAGTGCCAACAACCCACCACCTTACTTTAAACACTATCAGCGCTAACAAGCCCAANGCTCCAACCAAACCTACCCAAGCTGCTCGTGTGTAACTCATTACTACGCCAACAAGAAAAACAGTTAAGAAAAAACCTGCTAAAATTCTAGCGTTAATGTCCCACTTATCATACAATGTATAGGCAAGTATAACAGGAATGTACNTGGCCAAAATAGCTCCGTAACTNGTGTGATCTTTAAAAAANGGCTGCATTACCCAATGNGCNGCTTCATCACCAAANCCTCTTGCTCCATGACGAGCCAGNGTGTAAATAATTACTCCGGTCATTGGAATAACGTATAACCAGAAATACTTACTCACCTTATCNGGGTATTTGAACATCTGAACCGCTATAAAGTAAAACGGAACCATGTACCACATCTTTGAGAGTAAAAATTTCCAAGAAACCAACGGCAATTCACTGGTGATACTCGTAAATGCAATCCACACCAAATAAACCAGAATAGAGACTGTAATGGGATGTTTTAAAATTCTAAAGTCGTATTTCAGATCATAAAATGTGCGAAAAAGAAACACTACCATAGCTCCAAACATCAGGGGGTCTGTTGGTACAGAAAGTCCAAAACCTCCACCAACATCTTCAATATTGAGTGAAATCGGAGCTGCAAAAGTNATGATCATCAAAAGAACATCAATGCGAAACAACGCTAATCCTATTATGAATANAGCAGCTGGAATTGCGGCCAGCCAAAACACTTCCATATAGATGAAAAAAGCATTGAGCAATACGAATCCTAAGCCGGNTCCGTAAACCCACTTCAAACTCACCTGTTTAGAAGCTATAGACGNCATCACATCTATATTTTGTCTGCGAATTTCTTATAATTCTCAAATGCAATAATGATCAGGATGGTCATTAANAATGTAGCNATAGTACTTACCGCTACAATTAACCAACGAATNGGNTAAGCCTTTTTCTCTGCAGGGTAAGCTTTGTTTACNATAAACTTCCACGTACCATTTTGNGTGGCATCNACTTTTGCTTCNTCATATTTACCACGNANCAACACCAAACGTTCACGTAANAANTCCANGTTNTCNGTCATCGATTTGTACGCAGACCCATACCTTGCCAAAGTGTCGAGTTGTGCTTCTAACTCCTTTACAGCGCGACTGTTTCCATCTGCTATNGCTTCATAATACACACGCGTAATCATTTCAATTTGATTGTCGTACTCATGCACTCCTTTTTGACGAAGCACAGTCAACGAATCATCTAAAAACTGCATGTAGTCTTCAAGCTCTTTGTATTCTTTTTCAATTACAACCAATGCATCCTTAGCACGATCGCGCAACATTTGGTTTTTGGTAGAATCTGCCCAAGCAGCTATTTCATTNGCAATTTCAGCGGCNAGTTCTTTATCTGTATCCAACACATCAATNCGGATGGANTTAAATTCTGTTCTTTTAAAAGAAATATTGTCTTCCCACGTATTGGCTAATTTGGTTAATGCATACTGTTCACCTTCTTCAATTTCATAATGACTCATCATGTTGTATTTGCCCCAAATGTGCCATTTGATTTCATCTGATTGTAAAATTTGCAACATAGCTTCGGCCTCTTCTTCTTCTCCAAAAGAAGAAATATCATTCTTTGCCTGAGCATCTTCCGTCATTACCGCTTTTGATAGTGACTTGTTATTTGCCGGGAAGAAAATAACCGTTGAAAGAAATTTCTCATCGATAAGAAATGAAGCTATTGCTGAAATAATTGCCGCTGCAAATGAGAGGATAATTAACGGCTTTCGCCAACGCAGCAGAAACACAAAAAAGTTGGAAGAATCAAACTCTGCGTTTGGTTTATTCTGATCTGTCATGTTTATCTAAAATTCTTTAAACAGTTGCCAAAAGTAGCACAATTATCCAACCACCCTGTTTTACCTTTTTGTCAAGAAAACACTGTTGGNTTTTAGCTATTTGGCAGAAAAATAAAGTTTTGAGTATGGTGTTTAGTTTGGTTAAATTCAACCAGTTGATTGCTTTGCACAATGTTAATCGAATAATTCAATTGTGACAGCAACTCAAAAACTTTTTCGCGGTTTTNATTTTCCCACAATTCGGANTAGATAATGGGCTGGTGCTTTTGAATTAGTTGGCGTCCTCCTTCTANAACGAAATACTCAAAATTCTCAACATCAATTTTAATTCCGGTAGTTCTCTGCCCTTGAAGTTCCGGTATTTCGTCTAATCGCTTAACTGGAACCTGAAACGTTTCTCCCTGATTAAACTCTGTAATTGTATCATGCACAACATGGCTTAATCCCTGCATTTTTACATCAGCAACTACAGGAACAACCATTTCTATACTCCCCGACTCATTGCCCAANGCATAAGGGNGAACAATAACATTTTCTAACTTAAAATGCGTGATNATTCTCTTCAGAACATTCAGGTTTTGTGGCACAGGNTCAAAGGCCTGTATTTTGGCTTGCGGAAGTGCCTTTGACAAGTGATAGGCCATGATACCAATGTTGGCACCTAAATCTAGTACTTGCCCTTCGTTAGGGAGCAAGGTTAAGAAATAGAAAAAATCGCGCTCCATCTTATCCGATTTTAATGTATTGATCTTAAATCGGGAAAACAGAAATAAGTAACGCTCGTAGCCCAGCGCCTTTTGTAAGATGTATTTGACAATTGTTTTCAAGAAGGGCAAATATAATTTTATTGATGGTGCAACTATCGGAAACCTTGATCAAAAAACTAACTTCGCGCTCACACAACAAGAATGAACATTGCAGTTAACACCAGGCTATTACTAAATGGTAGATTAGAAGGCATTGGCTGGTTTACAAAAGANACACTCGAAAGAATTGTTAAAGCTCACCCCGAGCACAATTTTTATTTCTTTTTTGATCGGACTTTTGACCCCAAATACATCTTTGCAGAAAATGTACATCCGGTTGTGCTTTCTCCTCAGGCAAGACACCCNATTCTATTTNTAATTTGGTTTGAAATTGCCGTAAAAAGTGCCTTAAAAAAGTACAAAATCGATTTGTTTGTTTCTCCTGACGGTTATTTATCCCTAAGTTCTAAGAAACCGCAGTTAGCTGTAATACACGACATTAATTTCGAACTTTACCCTCAGTTTGTGCCTCTGGGTGCTCGACTATATTTGCGTTATTTCTTCCCGAAATTTGCTAAAAAGGCCAANCGCATTGTTACNGTTTCTCATTTTTCGAAAGATGAATTGGTTAAACATTACAATACACCGGCAGAAAAAATAGACGTTGTTTACAATGGGGTATCTACGCTATATCNACCTCTNCCTGAAAAACAACGTACTGATGTGAGGTGGCATTACACAAGAGGNATTCCTTACTTTATNTACGTNGGAGCACTTCAGCCNAGAAAAAACATCAACCATCTANTGCTCGCTTTTGACCAATTTAGGCAAGAGTACGATGAATCGTATAAACTCATTATTGTTGGTGAAAAGAAATGGTGGTCTAAAAAGTCTGGGAAGATTTTTGATGCCATGAAGTACAAGCAAGANGTNCTTTTTACCGGAAGACTTGATGCNGATGAACTNGCAAATGTTGTTGGTGGTGCAACTGCTTTAACTTACATTTCATTTTATGAAGGNTTTGGANTTCCTATTCTTGAGGGNATGAAAGCCGGAGTTCCGGTAATTACATCTGCAGTTAGTTCCATGCCTGAAGTTGCTGANAATGCTGCACTTTTAGTAAACCCTTTTGATATTGAAGACATTANCAAAGGCATGAAAAAACTCGCCTCTGACCTAGAATTACAAAAAANGCTCCGCCAAAAAGGAATTGAGCGTGCTGCCCATTTTTCATGGGANAAAGCAGCAAAAGACCTTTGGACCTCAATAGAAAGCTGNCTCAAAAATTAAATGACTTATGCTTGAACCTTTTCTGAAAGAAAACAGAATTGAAGCTGGTTGCGATGAAGCCGGTCGTGGTTGTTTGGCCGGCCCTGTTGTAGCTGCAGCTGTAATTTTACCTCAAGGATTTGAACATCATTTACTCAACGACTCTAAAAAACTAACGCACAAACAACGCTCACTTTTACGCATTGAAATTGAGGCTTCAGCTGCCGCTTGGGCAGTTTGTTTCATTGATAACAATGAGATTGATGAAGTCAACATTTACAAGGCATCTTATTATGCTATGCATCGGGCTGTTGACCAATTAAACATTCAACCCGAACACCTTTTAATTGACGGAAATCGATTTATTCCACACCCNAACAACATCCCTTACGATTGTATCATTAAAGGAGATGGAAAATACCTTAGCATTGCTGCCGCTTCTATTTTAGCTAAAACTCATCGTGATGAGTTTATGGAAAAAGCACATGAGACTTATCCTAACTACGACTGGAAAAGCAACAAAGGATATCCTACTAAAAAACACAGNGCCGGTATTCGAGAATTTGGCATTACTCCTCTACACCGCAAAACCTTTAAACTTTTACCAGAACAAATGNCNCTCGATTTCTAATCCTGCTTTTTACCCCTTACTTTTGTGCTAAATCAATTTTTCATGCTAAAAAACAGTTGCTCAATTGCTCTCTTAGCCTTGCTTATTACTTTTTCTGCCTGTAGCGGAGATTCAACATCTACTCCACAAAAAGAGAAAAAGACTCAAACAACTCAGGTTAAAAAGANAAAAAAAGAAGAGAAAAAACCTGCTGAGAAGCAACAAGAAAAGTCGCCCTACCCTAAACTCAACAACAATAACGTAACTGATTTTCTGNCTGAATATGGCAAAAAAAACAAAGAGCAACGCATCAAAATCACCACTCGCTTTGGAGAAATTGAACTAACGCTTTACAACGACACACCTATTCACAGAGCTAATTTTATTTACCTAACGAAACGTGGATTTTTTAACCACACNGAGTTTTACCGTGTTACGGAAAATTTTGTGATCCAAGGTGGCGATTCTGACGAATATGATTTTCAGGATTTCAAAGGTGAGATTGGAACTTACCGTCTTCATCCGGAGTTTAAAGAGCATCGCATTCACAAACACGGAGCCATAGCCATGGCCAGAGAGTATGAAAATAACCCGGAGAAAAAATCATCTTCTTTTGAGTTTTACATTGTTATTGGTGAAAAGCGCTCAATGAAAGAACTGGCCGCTATTGAACGTGAATATGGCATTACAATTCCAGAAGAAAATAAAGCCATTTATACCTCTGTAGGTGGAACTCCTCACCTTGATGGGCAGCATACTGTTTTTGGAGAAGTTACCAANGGNATGGANGTAGTTCGCGAAATTTCAAACTTAGAAACAGATACTCGCGACTGGCCTTATNAATCTGTNCCTATGAAAATAGAAATCATTCCTTAAACTCTACACGACCTTTTGTTAATAGCCTTTCGAAAGAAGGCGATTGGTGCATTTTTTAATTCAATATTTTCGTGAGTAAATTAAAACAGTACTATGCTCAAGAAAATATTACTCTTTATTGTTCCAGTATTGGCTCTNGCCATACTTATTGCCGGAGTAATCTTCTTTCAACCTGATGAAGACNTGGAAATCAANGCAATTGATGCTATTCCTCAATCTTCTTCTTTGTTGATTAAAAGTGACTTTACTACAAAAACATGGCGAAAAATTTCTGAGACAAATATCATTTGGGAAGAGCTTTTAAGTACTGAAAGTGCTCAACACCTCAACACTCTTTTTAGCAACATTGATTCTGCGTTACAATCTAATCCTGAAATTTCTAACCTACTGGAAAANCAAACACTTTGGTTAAGTTTTCATCAAACAGANCAAAATCAAACTGAGTTTTTATTTGCCATAACGGTAGGAAACAGTGTTTCTGAAAAAGACCTTACCCGTTTTTTCGAAACACATAATGATGAAACCTATACACTTCAACANCACCAAGAAACTTCTATACACAACTCTCNATCAATTAGCTATGCCGTTCATCATGGAATTTTAGTTTTCTCACCCAGCCTCAATATTTTGAAAGAAAGTATTGCTCAAATCAGTTCGGGAACATCTATTTTAAATGACCCTTCATTTCAGCAAATTTGGGAGACAAAAGGAGACTATAGCGATGCCAATGTATTTGTGAATTACACCAACTTCCCAAAGCTGGTTAACACATTAATTCAGGAACCTTATTATNCNATCACAAACAATACGGGAGCATTCTCAAGCTGGAGTGAAATGGATCTCTCTATCAAACCAAATTCACTTGCTTTTAACGGATTTAGCTATTCAAGCGACTCTCTCAATCAGTTTTTAAATGTATTTGACGGACAGAAAGCAGAACATTTTGAATTTATTAAAGTTCTTCCNAGCAACACNGCTACATTTTTNCATTATGGGCTAAGCAACTTTGANGCGTTCATTAACAACTACAAAAAATACCTTACCACACTAGGGCATATTAACGATTACAACAATCANATTCAGCAACTGGAAGAAAAATACCGCATCAACGTTAACGATCATCTTTTTTCGTGGATTGAAAATGAAGTAGCGGTAGCCATTNCAGAACCAGCTGATCAAGATTTTGAAGACGGTGCTTATGTGATTCTAAAAACCAATAACCTCGAGCAAGCCAATAAAGAGATTAAAGCTCTNATTTCAGCTGTTAATACTTCAANAGAAGATGAAACCGAAGTTATTAATCACAANGGATACANCATCCANCAAATCAAAATTCCAGGGCTTTTTGAGACTCTTTTTGGAGAACTCTTCTCATCTGTGACTGAGAACTACTTTGTTGAAATCGACAACTATTTCATTTTTGGAAATTCAGCTTCTGCACTCCGCAGTATTGTGAACAGCTACTTATCTGACCGNACACTCGCTTACGATGAAAATTTTGATGCTTACCGCGACAACATTTCATCAGAATCCAATTTATTCATTTACAGCAANATTGCCCGATCTGTTTATTTGTACGAGCANTTTACCAATGAAAAGCTTACACAAGAAATTGATCAACACCTTGAGCTGTACAGAAAGTTTGAAGCTTTTTCACTACAAGTTTCTAATGAAAACAATAACCTGTTTTATCATAACCTCTTTGTAAAACACAACCCCGTTTACAAACAAGAATCTACTTCTTTATGGGAAGTTGAATTAGATACAACTGTTATTTTCAANCCTACTTTGGTCACCAATCATTATACGCAAGCATTGGAAATTGTTGTGCAGGATGAAAAAAATAACCTCTACCTTATTAGCAATACCGGAAAAATACTTTGGAAGAAACAGTTACCGGAAAAAATAATGGGTACTGTAGAGCAAGTAGATGTCTTTAAAAATGATAAACTTCAGTTGACATTCAACACAAAAAATAGACTGTATGTTATTGATCGACTAGGAAGAGATGTTGAAGGATTCCCAATTAAACTTCCTTCTCCTGCTTCTGCTCCTATGACTATTTTAGACTACAACAAGAGTAGAGATTATCGTTTTCTCATTCCGGCAAGANATAAAAAAATCTACAATTACGATCGCAAAGGAAAAGTTGTAAAAGGTTGGAAACACGAAGCTGGAGAGGCTCCGATTAACCATCCTATCCACTATTTTGTAGTCAACAAAAAAGATTACATCCTTGCTGTTGATAGCCTTGGAAATGTAACTCCGCTAGANCGAAGAGGAAGAATTCGCATCCCCCTCAAAAAGCAACTAAAATTAGCTCCAAATACTACATTCTTTGTAGAAGAAGGGAAAAACATCAAACAGTCGCGCATTGTCGGTACTGATGAAAAAGGGAATGTTATCAGCCTTTATTTCAATGATAATTTCCAAAGTATGAATTTCCACCCTTATTCTGGCAATCATCATTTTGAGTGGGCAGACATTGACAACGATGCTAATTTGGACTATGTATTTGCAGATGGAAGAATACTTGAAGTATATAACCAAGAGCAAGAGTTACTTTTCCAAATGAAATTTGACACCACTATTACAGCCGGCCCTAATTTATACAGTTTCTCTAATGCTACTAAAATTGGAATTACCCTAGGGAGTCTTGATGAGATTTACCTCATTAATAAAAATGGAAATATTGGTGAAAATTTCCCTATGCACGGTAACTCAGCTTTCTCTATTGCAGACATCAATAAAGATGGAAAATTTGAACTAATTGTATGTGGGCTAGGAGGCAAAGTTTACACCTACATGCTGCAGTAATGCCTTTAAAAAAGAAAGCTGTACACCGATTAATACATTCGTTTTTGTACTTTTAATTCTGACGATAAGATATTGAATGAGAAAGCTTCACGGAATAATAGAACTTCTATTCCTGTTTATGCTGTTTTGAACACAATTATCAATTTCTTAAAGTCAAGTATGAATTGGAAAAATATTTTTGCTGGCAAACGAGCTATGAACTAGTATTCATTTTTCTGGCTGCCAACATACTTGAAGAAGCTTCAAAACGATGAGAATCTTAAAAACAGTAATTCCACTACTCTTTCTGATGACTGTTTCAACATTTGTCTCAGGCCAATCAAAAGCACACTCCAAATGGTTAAAGAAAGTGGCTAGGGCTGAAGATAAATTTGAAGAAGGTAAATATTCAGCCGCCTACCGTTCAGCAAAACGTCTTGTGAAAAAAGCAGAAAAAGGGAAAAAATATACCGTTGAAATTTCTTCCAGTCAGGTATTGATGGCCAAATATGCTGAAGCAAGAGGTAGAGCATTAGAAGCTCAATCTATTTTAGACAGCATTTCATTTGCTACTTTTGATACACTTTCTCCTTTACACAAAACAGCGTTTTATTACTATTCGGCTTTAACTTATCAGTTGATTGGCAATCAGGCAAAAGCTTTAGAAAACATAGCGAAAGGCCGTGAAATTGCAGCTGTAACCAATGATTCTATCCAAGAATGGAAACTTCAATTCGATCAAATTGAAATTCTCTCTCTTTTTGCCCAGATGAACTATACTGCTGCCGATGCAAAACTTTCTACCCTGCACTCAACTCTACTCAAAAAAGCACAACGCTATCAGAATGGTAAAAAGATTAAACGCAGTCAATGGAAAGAGGCACAAGCTAAACTTGCTCAGAACATTGTTCAATTGGCCGAACTGGAATTATTTCGCGGAAACCTTCCTGTGGCAGAGATGCTTTACAGTTCAAACGATGATACTTTAAAAACGCTGATCAAGAAAAATAGCCTCACTTACTTTCAGCATATAGCAGGAATGGCCAAACTTAAAGCCGATCAGCTTGATTACAAAGGAGCTGCAAAAGCTTACCATAAAGCCCTTAGACGATTCCAACGTAAAGTACGGTATCAATTTCCCAATCGACTTTATTTTGAATTGCTAGAGCAAGAAATGTACACTAACCTGCAACTGGGTAAACTCAACAAATACCAAAAGCTGAGCAAGCTACACAAATACAAAACCAAATCATTTGGCCGCCATTCTACTTATTTTCTTTCGTCAAAGTCTATGATGATTGAAGACGAACTAGTGATTCACAGATACCGCAAAGCACTAAGAAAAGCTGAGAAACTTTACAATAAACTAGACGACTATTACCCTAAAAATCACTTGAACCGCACACAACTCTTATACCAGCTGTATGAAATTGCCGTACACACCAATGACTTTCAACAAGCCAGAGACATCCATGACTCTATTCAGGTGCTTTATGCTTTTAATTATGGAGTAGAAACGCCTGTTTTTCACAAGTTAAAATTGGAGCAAGGAATTTTTGAGCTGAACTACCCTAACCAATTCAAACGAGCTGATAGTATTTTCAGCACACATTTCGATGGTTACATTTCACAAATCCACAACTTCCACAACGATTATATTCCAACAACGAACAGTTATGCCAAAATATTCACAACTACAGACCGCTTTAATGCAGCCTATGAGTTGCTGGAAAACAATACGGAACTAGCAAAAACACGTTTTGGCAATGAAAGCGAAGCTTATGGTTTGCAGCTTCAGAAACTTGCTGAAATACACATTATTTTAGGCAATTACCCCATTGCAGAAGAGCTTCTTGAAAAGGCAGCAAACGTAATTAAAGCCGATGTTGGCAAACGCGGCCAAACATATGCGAATGTTCTCTACACATTAGGAGAACTCTACAACATCAATGGCCAATATGATGATGCTCGACAAATGCTCAAAAAGGCATATCGCATCAACCATAAATTAGGGTCTATTGGTGAAATGCAATCTGTCAACTCCACTGAAGAGCTTGCAGAACTTTACATCAAAACCGGGAGATACGATGATGCTGAAAACCTGCTAGAAAAATCAATTGAAATTAAGGAACATAAATACGGAGAAGCCCATTTTCAGCTTATTAATCCATACTACACATTGGGTGAACTATTTCTTATTCGTGGTGATTTTGTAAAAGCAGAAAAAGCTACACGTAAAGCTTTGGACATAGCTGAAATTAGTCTTTCAGACACATCTATAAAGTTCATTAACACCCAAATATTATTGGGTGATGTTTATGCCTCTATGGGTGATTTTGATCAAGCTAAATCTATTTATACTACCTCTATCGCTCATTTGTCAGCCAAGTTTTCAAACCGTCATTTAAGCATTGCAGATCTCCAACTGAAGATAGCCGAACAGCAAATGATGAACAACAATACTGAGGGGATAGACACACTACTGCAAGATGCCGAAGAAATCATTCTGTTCAACCTCAACAAAGAACATCCTAAATATGGTGATGTATTGCGTTTGAAAGCACAACTGGCAACCACCCAGCTTAATTATACCAAGGCGCTCGAATTACTAAATGCTTCAACCGCTATTTACAGGCAAGCCTTGGGAGAAAATCACGTTTCTACAGTAGATAACTTAATCTATACGGGTAATGTATACTATGTTCAAACTGATTATAAAAACGCCATTGATTTCTATAAAAAAGCAGCCAAAGGCTACAAAAAAATATTTTCAAAAGAACATCCCAATTATGTCAATGCCGAAAGCAGCATCGGACGCACCTATTTTGTAATGGGCAACCACAAACAGGCTCTAAAGACACTTACAGCTTCTACTACGGCTTACCTTGAGTTTATTGACAACTTCTTCCCTTCTTTATCTGAACGTGAAAAAAGCGATTACTGGAATTTTATTCGCAGCGATTTTGAATTAATGAATGTACTTGCTCTTGAATATGGGAATAAAAAAGAAACACTTTACACATCTGTCTACAACAATAAGCTAGCTACAAAAGCCATTTTACTCAATTCTTCGCTCAAGATCAGAAAACGCATTTTGTCTAGTGGAGACGATGAGCTTATTGCACTCTATGAAACATGGGGGGCAAAAAAAGAACAACTGGCTAAGACACTCTCAATGAGTGCTACCGAATTAAAAGCCACAGGGATTTCTGTAAGCAAATTAGAACGCGATATCAATTTATTGGAAAAGCAGCTTAGTGAGCGTTCTTTAGGGTTTTCTGAAGAAAAAAAGAGTAAAAAAGTTACGTTTAAAGATATTCGCAAGCAATTGAAAGACAATGAAGCTGCTATCGAAATTATACGCTTCAATAACTTTGAAAAAGACTTTACTGACAGTGTTATCTATGCTGCTCTTATTGTTACTCCTAAAACAAAAAAACACCCCATTTTTCTCCCTCTGAATTCTGGCAATGAGCTAGAAGCTAAGTTTTACAAATACTACCGCAATACCATTAAGTACAAAGCTACTGATCGGTATAGCTATGGAAAGTTTTGGCAACCGATCGATAGTGTTCTAGTCACAACAGGCTCTTCAGTTATCTACTTAAGTGTAGATGGAGTCTATAACCAGTTGAATCCCGAAACATTTGCTGACACCAATGGAAAATACATGTTGGATAAGTACAGCATTGTTTCTCTTTCCAATACTAAAGACATTCTATTGGCCAAAAACGAATCTACTGAAATGGTTCCCTCACAGTCTGCTGTTTTATTTGGCAACCCCTCTTTTATTGCCTCTGATGAGAATGATGGAAAAGACCTTAGTACAAGCTCATCGACAATAAACCGTTCGGTAAATGGCGAAAAAGTAAGTAGTGTTGAGCCTTTACCCGGTGCAGAAAAAGAAGTCAACATTGTTAGTGAACTATTGCGTCAATCTAATTGGAAAACGCAAAAGTTTATAGCTACTAACGCTACTGAAATGGAGGTAAAAGATTTAGAAAGTCCACGGGTTTTTCATGTGGCTACACATGGCTTTTTTATGAATGCATCTCAACCCGAATCCGAATTGAGTTTACGTCCGCAGACAACAACCAACCCCTTGCACAAATCAGGCTTATTGTTTGCCGGAGCCGATGAATTAATGAGGGAGGAAAATGTATACCAATTCAATAAAAAAGATGGTGTTTTAACAGCTTTTGAAGCCATGAATTTAAAATTAGACCACACTGAATTGGTAGTCTTAAGTGCTTGTGAAACCGGCCTTGGTGAAGTAAAGGTTGGTGAAGGTGTATATGGTTTACAACGTGCTTTTTTAGTTGCAGGAGCTCAAAACGTAATTATGACACTTTTCAAAGTGAATGATCAGGTTACGCAAGAGTTAATGGCTGAGTTCTATTCCAAATGGCTAGAGCACGGAGACAAGCGAAAAGCATTTCTTCAAGCCAAACAGATGATCAAAGAAAAATACGATGCTCCTATCTATTGGGGAGCATTTGTAATGATTGGGAAATAACAGGCAATTCAATTAATAAATCGAAAGGTCTCCTAACCCAACGCGAAAAAGAAAATCGTTGTACAAGTCTTGATAAGCCTCTACTTCAGGTTCTGTTTCAATTGCTTTCTGATACAATGGCATAGCATTTAAATACATGCCGCTTTTATCAAAATAGGTAGCTAAAACAACAT
This sequence comes from Crocinitomicaceae bacterium, assembly GCA_002705995.1. GTDB lineage: Bacteria > Bacteroidota > Bacteroidia > Flavobacteriales_G > Salibacteraceae. The sequence continues at coordinate 54,886 of PAJI01000014.1, forward strand.
TGTACAAAGCCGAGTTGGCATCAAAAGCCTGTTGAATGTCTTTAACTTCATTTTGCATTTTAGCAACTTCATCCTTTGAGGGAACTTCCAATGTAATCACTGAAGATTTTTTTGCAGGATCGCTCAGAGAACTAATGATTAACTTATAAACTTCAGTCGGCTGTAAATCCAAATCAAGAATAGAAAAAGAAATCTGACTACTATTCACATTTTCATCAAAGACAACCTCATCAAACATATTGAGCAATTGTACATTATACTCAGAAGTACCAGACAATTCTTTCCATCTAACCGTTACTTCATTAGAAAAAACTTTACTGTTCTTTGGGGCATAAACAAACAACTCACTTTTTTTCCAGCTACGTTCAACAGAACCGGTTACCCCCATCTGTTGATTAACCTGTTCGCTCTTTTTAGTAAGGCTTTCGGCTAAATACTGAACATACTTACTGGCAACGTCATTTGAATTTGAATTCACTTGTTCTTCCAGCTTATTCGTATTAAAAGCCCCTCCTTTGTTTATTTCAAGTGCTTTTCCTTCTGATGTAACAAGGCTAACATAACTTTCATCTCCGGTAACAATAATTTTATCTCCTTTGAAAATCTTCAATCCAGACTCCAGAGGCACATAACTATCCGGGTTTTCAGCACGTTGAACAATGCAAGTGCCTTTTGAAGCTAAAATTGTAAATACAGCTTCTTGAGCAATTGCATGCACACCAATAATGCTCAATAGAAGTCCAATAATGAGGTTTTTAAACATAGCTAGTCAATTAATCCCTTAGAAAAGTAGCAGGTGAGCAATCGTTTAATTTATCTGCAAAAGTAGACATTTTGTATAAAAATGTACATTAGTCCCACATTCTCAACGAACTACATTTTCAATGAAGCAGTTTTTTAGGTTAGATGCAATTTTATGCTCATCGTTTATTTTCCTTTTCATTGGATTTCTTTGGATCATTCCTGCCCAATTTGAAGTTCTTGATCCTGTGGGTGAAGCGCTAAGCGACATGGAGCTTACAGATATTGTCTTCTCAAAACTGCGCAATAGTCAAGTTTCACACACTGACACGAATATTGTACTTGTAAATATTGGACATCTTAAGCGCGATGAAGTAGGAGAATTGTTAAGTAACATCGATGCAGGAAACCCAAAAGTGATAGGGATTGACGCATTTTTTAGAGCGAAAAAAACATTTGACGAAGACATTGGGCTAATCATGGGATTGGGTAATGTAAACAGTCCGGTTGTTATGGTAAATGAACTGCTCTTGCCTCATCCCAACAGTGACTGTTTTGATAGTATTGCCTACTCCAACCCATTGTTTACTCAAAATACCACATCGGGGTTCTCTAATTTCATAACCGGAGGAAACGAAGGCTACAGAACTGTTCGCCAGTGGATGCCTTTTGGCTGTGCTAGTGATTCTACTATTCCCGCTTTTACCAGTAAAGTGCTTGAAATTTATGATCCTGCCAACTACAAAGCGATGGTAGCAAGAGACAACTTATTAGAAACCATTAATTGGACAGGAAATTATAAGGCTTTCTTCCACCTTGATTATAGCGATGTGCTGAAAAAAAGTTTTAATCCTAACTTTCTAAAAGACAAGATTGTTTTATTGGGATACATTGGACCTCAGATGGGAGTTCCCTCTTTTGAAGATATTTTCTTTACCCCTCTCAATGAAAAAACAGCAGGAAGATCGTTTCCGGATATGTATGGTGTAACAGTGCACGCTAACATATTAGCACAAATGCTAAACAACAGATACATCAATACACTCCCCACTTGGGTAAACGGACTTATTGCACTTGTGCTGGTTTACCTTAATGTGGTTTTGTTTCTATTCATTGCCGAACGCTACAAAGTGTATTACGACCTCATCACTAAAGTGTTGATTCTAGTAGAACTTATTGCGCTATTTACCATCACCATATTCGGACTACATTGGCTCAGCATTAAAGTGGAACTTACCGTTGCTTTTCTGGCATTAGTATTCTCAGGAGACCTTACCGAACTTTACATTGGTTCATTAAAACATTTGGGAGCAAATGCATTTCGAAAAGTAAAAGGATTATTCCGCTGAATCTGGTTTACGCTTTTGCAAGTATAACTTCATTCCTTTGTGGATTTGATCTCCCTTTTTCAATCGGTTTTTCCAGCGTAACGAATGTAGTTTAATCCCATATTGCTGAGAAACAGACTCTAGGGTTTCATCATCGCTTGTGACTTCATGATAAGGAACTGCTGCTTTTCTGCGTTTGGGCTGGAGGTAAACAACATCGCCATCATTAAACACCTTATCATTACTCACATCGTTGTAACTTGTTATTTGCCAGCTTCCTAAATCAAACATTTCAGCTATTTCCTCAGGTGTTTGCCCTTCTTCGGCTACCACATATTTAATTTTGTTGGGCGACTTTTGTACTACTAAACGCGTTGATAGATCTATTACTTTGAGGTCATCATTGGTATGGCGTTCTACTTTTTTGGTTTTGTCTTTTTGCTTTTTCTCAGGCTTATAGTTGCCCATTGCCAACTGATCATATTTATACAACTCATTGTCTTCAATAATCTTAATTAGCAAAGCCGGGTATTTTGGGTTTGTGGCATAACCTGCATTTTTCAACTCTTTTGCCCAGCTTTTGTAATCCATAATGTCTAGCTCAAAACATTTGGCATAACGTGTTTTTTGCAAAAACTCCGAGTGGTCGGCATAGCTATCTTCAACCTTATTGTATACCCTAAAACATTCTCCTTTTTTATCATCATCGTGGTAGGTTTTCTTTCCTGTCCAATCAGAATGACACTTAATTCCAAAATGATTATTGGAACGTGAAGCTAAATCACTATTTCCGTTATTGCTTTCCAGAACAGCTTGTGCCAACGTAATGCTTGCTGGAATCTTAAACTCTTGCATATTGGCCATTGCAATGTCTTTGTATTTATCAATATAATCTTCGCGAGACATTTGAGCTGCGGCAGCCCAAAACAGAGAAAGGCTAAAAACAAAGGTTAGAGCATATTTATACATAGATCAACTGCATTTTATGCAAAAATAAAACCGATAAAAAGTGTTTCTACCTCAATACGATAGAGAGAATGAACAATGCAGTGTTAATCGAACGAAACACCATAACGAGCTTCCAACCCTTGATTTCCTTGTAACCCTCCGGTGTGAATGGCTAATACCTTCGTTCCTTTTGGGAATTCATTTTTCTTAATTTTATCCATTACACCAAACAAATGTTTTCCTGTGTAAAGTCCGTCTAACTGAATGCCGGTTTGTTTTTTAAAGTCTTTTATAAAGCTGACCAGTTCATCTGTTATCTTACCAANCCCGCCAAAATGATAGTNCTCTTCCATTTCCCACTGAGCAACATATTCTTCAATTAAAGATTCGTCCATCAAATACCATTTCAGCATTTTTTGAATTTCGGTTTTTAAATANCCTTCACCTTTTAACGCTTGAAACCCCANTACCTTCTGATGNTCTTCTAAGCTCAGTAAAATCCCTGCTAAAGTTGCTCCTGTTCCACAGGCCNCAGTAACATAATCAAAATCGAGCGAANTATTTTTCAAAATTTCAGTACATCCGTTAATGCCTTCATAGTTGGATCCTCCCTCAGGAACAATGTGAATATTTCCGAAACNTTGACGCAATTCATANTTATAATCCTCATCGTATTTACGGTGATATTCTGTTCTTGAAACTTTNTGAANTTCCATTCCCTGTTCCAATGCAAAAGCTAAAGTNGGATTCGTCAAATCAGCCTCTTCGCCACGAATAATTCCAATNGTTTTAATNTGNAATNCTTTNCCGGCAGCAGCCGTAGCAGCAATGTGNTTACTAAATGCTCCTCCAAAAGTTAAAATAGCTTCGCACTTTTTCTGCTCTGCTCTTAGCACATTGTATTTCAGNTTTCTCCATTTATTTCCTGAAATANATTCGTGCAACAAATCTTCTCTCAACACATGTAATTCNACTTCCTTTTNNNTNANCAGNGGAAGNTCAATTTTCTGAATTTCANCTTGCTTTTCAGGCCACTCCATNGCNCAAATGTAATCTACATTGTGGTTTATTTTAAAAAGCCGATTTTTGCTCAACTATGAGTGATGATCTAAGCGGTTTTTCCTCAAAACCCAACCTCGACCCTGAAGATTTTTACTACTCAGACGAGGGATACATCGTATTTACTGAGGCCTATCACCTCAAACGTGGTCACTGCTGCCAAAGTGGATGCAGACACTGCCCCTATGGGTTCAACAAAAAGAAAAAACGACAACACAAAAAGTACTAGCTATGGAAAATGTAGTCTTGAGTTTTCAGGATCAAATTAAAGAGGGAATTCCTTCTCATTTGCCTGAACCCAAACCCTACGACACTACAATTAATCACGCCCCTAAGCGAAAAGACATTCTTACCAAAACCGAAAAAAAACTGGCANTGAGTAATGCTTTGCGCTATTTCCCGGAGCAATTTCATGAAGAACTCGCAGAAGATTTTGCGCGTGAATTGGAAACNTACGGACGCATTTACATGTANCGTTTACGCCCGGATTACGAGATGTATGCTCGGNCGATTTCTGAGTATCCGNCACACTCTCAACAGGCTGCTNCCATTATGTTAATGATTCAGAACAATCTTGACCCTGCTGTGGCTCAACACCCTCATGAACTTATTACTTATGGTGGAAACGGGGCTGTTTTTCAAAACTGGGCTCAATACCGTTTAACCATGCAATATTTGTCTGAAATGACAGANGAGCAAACGNTGGTCATGTATAGTGGTCATCCACTGGGTTTATTCCCATCAAAAGAAGATGCTCCAAGGGTAGTTGTTACCAATGGGTTAATGATTCCGAATTACAGTAAACCCGATGATTGGGAAAAGTTTAATGCCCTNGGNGTAACNCAATATGGTCAAATGACAGCGGGTTCTTACATGTACATCGGCCCACAGGGAATTGTACACGGAACAACCATTACAGTAATGAATGCTGCTCGTAAAATGATGAAAGGTGACGGGGAACAAAAGCTTCCTTTATTCGTCACTGCCGGATTAGGTGGGATGAGTGGGGCTCAACCAAAAGCTGCTGACATTGCAGGGTTNGTGAGCATTACTGCTGAAGTAAACCCNAAAGCTGCTTACAAACGCCACGAACAAGGTTGGNTAGATGAAATTACAGATAGCGCTGATGAAGCTATTGATATGGCATTACAATTTCAAGCAGAAAGAAAAGCTCAATCTGTAGCCTATATTGGTAACATTGTTGATTTGTGGGAACGTCTAAACGATCGTGAAATTCAAGTTGATCTAGGCTCTGATCAAACCTCTTTACACAATCCTTGGGCCGGTGGTTATTACCCTGTTGGATTACCATTTGAAACGGCCAACCAATTAATGGCAGATGATCCTGAAGCATTTAAAACCCGCGTTCAGGAGTCGTTAAAGAGACAAGTAAATGCGATCAACNCGCTTACTGCAAAAGGCATGTATTTCTTTGATTATGGAAATGCATTTTTATTGGAAGCTTCGCGTGCCGGAGCAGATGTTATGGACAGTTCTTCTAGCGAAAAATTCAAATATCCTTCATACGTTCAAGACATCTTAGGCCCTATGTGTTTTGACTACGGTTTTGGCCCTTTCCGCTGGGTGTGTACTTCTGGAAAGCCAGAAGATNTGGAAGTTACAGACCAATTGGCTTTAGATGTTATGCGTGAAATNATGGAGACAGCCCCGGATGAAATCACCCAACAAATGGCCGACAACATCCGCTGGATTGAAGAAGCCCGTGAAAACAAATTGGTTGTTGGTTCGCAAGCACGCATTTTATATGCCGATGCAGAAGGAAGAGCAAAAATTGCAGCAGCCTTCAATGNGGCTATCAAAGCTGGAAAAATTGGTCCGGTTGTTTTAGGGAGAGATCATCANGATGTTTCGGGAACAGATTCTCCTTACCGTGAGACCAGTAATATTTACGATGGGTCTCAATTCACAGCAGACATGGCAGTTCAGAATTTTGTAGGAGATGCTTTTCGTGGTGCTACTTGGGTTTCGCTACACAATGGCGGAGGCGTTGGCTGGGGAGAAGTTATCAATGGTGGTTTTGGCATGTTATTAGACGGGNCTGAGGCTACTGATGAAAAATTGAAACGCATGCTTTTTTGGGATGTTAACAACGGCATTGCAAGAAGAAGTTGGGCTAAAAATAAAGAAGCCCGCTTTGCCATTGAGCGAGAGATGAATAGAACACCTAATTTGAAAGTCACGCTGGCNAATAACACTCAGGAAAGTATCCTAGAAAAATATTTTTCATAGATATTGATATAGAATAGGTTATAATTGAAAGCAGGTTTCGGCCTGCTTTTTTATTTTTCGAGCACCAAAGAATTACTTTCAACCCTGTGAAAAGACTATTCCTATTATTTTTCAGCTTGCTGTTTGCTCTACAACTAATGGCAAGAACTCCAACTGTTCAAAGAGGGAGAATAGACCTTTCTGACTATAATTTTAAAGAAAGTGGCTCGGTTGAACTCTANGGAGAATGGGANTTNTACTGGAATAAGCTATTAACTTATAACGATTTTGAGACCTCGACTCATGTTCCTGATTATTTAAAAGTTCCTTCATCTTGGAAAGGACAAAGCATCAATAGCCAAACAAATCCTCTTCCCGGCATTGGTTGTGCAACTTATAAAGCTCATGTTATTCTTCCGAAGGGAAGTACTGACTTCTCTTTCAAATTCTTAACCTTCGGAACTGCTTCCACACTGTTCATTAANGGCAAAGCNATTGTCTCTTCAGGAAAACCCGGAGAATCAGAAGAAACTACAATTCCGGATTTTAAGTCCAAGATTGTTCATCTCGAAATTGATACTACTGAATTTGACATTATTATTCAAACANCNAACTTCAATTACAGAACCGGAGGAGCATGGAAACCATTGGAAATTGGCCCTGAGAACATTGTCAGAAAGCACTATGAACATAACCTCTTTCTAGACTACTTTCTGTTGGGTGNTTTTTTCATTATAGGACTCTACCATTTTGGAATATTCTTTATTCAACGTAGAAACCGCTCTAACCTTTACTATGCACTGGGTACCATTGTTGTTGGGCTCCGATCTACAGCNACAGGAGAATACATTATTGGTGATTTCAATATTTTCTCATGGGACAATATTATCCGCTTGGAACTCTTAACTTTTTTCATTGCAGTTGGAATTTTAGGCCTATTTATTCAATCTATTTTCCCGAAAGACTTTCATAAAAAAGTACTCATTGTTATTGCCTCTGTTTCGGGTTTNGCTAGTGCAATTACACTTTTTACCAAACCAATTTTTTACTCAGAACTAGTCGTTTATTTTCAGGTCTTTACTGCCGTTTGTATTGCTTACTTTTTATACGTAACNATTCGAATTATTCGAAAAAAAAGGCCTGGATATGTCTTNTTCTCAATCGGAATTTTAGCCTTGTGTATCTTCATAGCTTATGATATGTTGGTTACATTAGAAGTTATTCCTCCTCCGCAAATTGCGGTTGTAGGTTTTTTCTTTTTCATGCTGCTACAATCATATGTTCTAGCAGCAAACTTCAATTCAACTTATCTANTGAATGAAAAACTTCGCTCAAAGCTNTCTGATTCAAATGCAAANCTNGAACTAAAAGTAGAGCAGCGTACAAGTGAATTAAAAGCAGCCAACTCTGTAAAAGACAAATTTTTCAGTATCATCTCNCATGACCTTGGAGGNCCTGTAAACAGTACAAAAAATGCGCTTGGTTTTATTATTGACGATTTGGACAGCATGGATAAGGGAGAAATTAAATCTGACNTACAGGTTGTGCACAAATCATTAAAATCGGCACAAAGCNTACTCAANGATTTGTTAGATTGGTCAAGATCTCAAAATAATCAAATTGACCTCTCTCCTTCTTTTTATTCTCCTTCAGATATGGTTGAGACACCATTAGAATTACTGGCTGAATCTGCAAACAAAAAGAACATTTCAATTATTAAACAATTTTCAAGGGGACACCGAGCATGGGTTGACCTTAAAACCATTCAAACAGTGGTAAGAAACATTGTTGCCAATGCCATTAAATTCACTCCTGACAATGGAACCATTGAAATTCTTAGCACAATAGATGCAACACGATTTACTTTAATTATAAAAGACTCTGGNGTAGGAATTCCTGAAGATAAAATTGAATCGCTTTTTGAGATCACACGCAACAAAAGCACGATAGGAACTTCAGGAGAAAAAGGAACNGGGTTAGGCCTCATTCTTTGTAAAGAGTTNGTTGACAGNAACAAAGGAGACATTCATGTCGAAAGCGAAATAAATAAAGGCACCTCATTTTATATTGTACTTCCTATAGAACCGGAATAAAATTACTTTTGCGCGCAAATGTCAATAATGAAGCGTTTTTTTAAATCTCCATTCTTTGCGCCACTCCAAACATCAAAAAATTACGCCTTTTTCTGGATNTCGATCATTGTATTGATGACCATAAAAATTTACGAAGGAGATCAATCTTTTTTCGTNCGTCATTTTGGAGATCATTACTCCAATACAGAATGGCTNAATTGGGCAAAATGGGGTTGGCATCACGGTGCTTCGTTACTTTTATTTTTCATTATTCCTGCCATCATTGTAAAAAAAGTATTCAAGCAGCCCTTAAGTAATTTTGGATTAGCAATTGGTGATTGGAAATTTGGNCTAACCATGACTGGGGTTGCTTTAATCGTAATGCCTTTTCTAGTCTATCGCGCTTCAATTAACCCACATCATCATGAATTTTATGCTTCTAGCTTTCCTGTTCATTTAGCAACTTCAAGCAGCATGTATTTCATGCTTTGGGCAATTACCTATTTGCCGCATTACATTGGTTGGGAATTCTTTTTCAGAGGCTACATAGGGTTTGGTGTAAAAAAAGAACATGGAGCTTTTATCGCTATTATGTTACAATCATTGCTGACTACATTGATGCACATTGGCAAACCGGAAGGTGAAACCTGGGGAGCTGCTATTGGTGGTATTTACTTTGGATTATTGACTTACAGAACTAATTCTATTCTCTACGCTGTTTTATTCCACCTGTANATAGGTCTATTAAACACTTGGTTTTGTAGCTTTTGATTATCCATTAATCGTTGAATTAGAATTTCTTTTGTTTTTTTAGCAGATCAAAATTGGGAGCAGCTTTTTAAGCCATGAAAACTATTTTAATTACTGGTGCAGGAGGATTTATCGGAGGAGAATTAGCCAGAAAAATTTCTTCTGAAAAGCCTGATGTTATAATCAAAGCAATGGTTCATTCTGGCAAAAAGTCTAANGCTGCATTAGAAGCCATNCCAAACTGCTCTATTTTTCAAGGAGATATTGTAAACCCTCTTTCATTTGAAGATCAATTACGCAATGTAGATCAAATCTATCACCTAGCCGCCTTTGCTAAAGTTTGGAGTCCTGACCCTAACACTTTTTACCGCATTAATGTGGAGGGAACAAAAAATGTTCTTGACGCTGCTNTGAAACACAATGTAAAACGTGTTGTAATTACATCTACTGCCGGAACNTTTGGTCCTCAATTCAANAATCAATTGGTNACTGAAACCATTCAACAACCTTTGCCACCTTTCACTGAATATGAACGNACTAAGNTAGAAGCACTGAAATTGGCCAAGAGTTATTCTAGNCACATTGAAGTTGTTTTTGTGAGCCCAACAAGAGTTTACGGACCAGGTGAATTAAGTGTTAGTAATGCCGCCACAAAAGTGATGGATCAATATGTAAACAAAGGGCTACGGTTNGTCCCCGGAGATGGAAAGAAAGTAGGAAACTATGTATTTGTAGAAGACATCATTGAAGGGCATATGCTTGCAATGAAGAATGGTAAAAATGGCGAAAACTACATATTAGGTGGAGAGAATTTAACCTACTTGGANATGTTCCAGCAGATAGGCGAAATTGCTGGCATTCAACGAAAGATGATTCCTACTCCAATNCCCATAATGATGGCTGGTGCCAGATCTATGGAGTTTATGGCCAATACCTTTAAGAAAGAGCCAATTATCCTCCCTCCATTTATACGAAAATATACACATGATTGGGGNACAGACATCAGCAAAGCACAGCNAGAAATTGGTTATACCGTAACTCCATTTAAAGAGGGCGTGAAAAAAACATTGGAGTGGCTAAGGTCTAATAGAGAANATCTAAACCAAGCCNGCTAATTCATTCAAAAATTCGGGATTCTTTTCGAGTGCATTTCCTACAACAATTACATCTGCACCTGCATCAAATGCAGTTTTTGCACTTTCTATAGAACGNATACCTCCTCCTATAATTAAAGGAACATCAGTGCCCTTTGCAACTTTACCGATCATTTCAGCAGTAATAGGNTTTTGTGCGCCACTACCTGCATCCATATAAATTAACTTTAACCCTAACATTTCTCCAGCCATTGCTGTAACAGCAGCTATATCTGGCTTATCAGCNGGAATTGGAGTTGTTCCACTCATAAATGAAGCAGTTGTTTGTCTACCCCCATCTACCAAAATATATCCGGTGGGTAAAACNTCCAACCTGCTCCTTTTTAGCAATGGAGCAGCAATAACATGGTGTCCAATTAACATCTCAGCATTTCTACCACTAATTAGAGATAGCAATAAAATTCCATCTGCTTTATTGTTCACCTGCATAGGACTCCCTGGAAAAATAACAACAGGTTTACTCGTAGCTGATTTAACAGCCAAAATTGTAGCNTCTAATTGATCTGAAATCAGTAAACTTCCTCCAACAAGAAAAAAACCNNCTCCGGCAGCATCTGCTTTTTGCACAAAAGCAACTAGTTCCTCCGCTGACTGATTATCTGGGTCAATCAACACNGCAAATTGCTTCTCAGACAGTGCTTTTTTCTCTACAAGTTGGTCCAGAATCATGGAGNAATATTAGCTATTAAAGGTGTAAACAAGGAAATAGTCCTCTAATTTTTCATACCGAAGAGTAACCTCATATTCTTCAGCANCTTTACGAATATACGTAACTAACTGACCTTTAGATTTTAATTCAAATGGTTTAACCATTAAGTCTTCATTAAATGTCAAGCCTCCTTTTGCATACCATTTAAACAATGCCTCTTTAGCACACCATAGAATGTGGTAATAATCAGACTTTGCTTGTTCATCACCTACAATAAACTCAAATTCTTCCGGAGCNATAAATCGTTTTTTAATGCGCTCTATTTTAGGAGAGAATTGTTGCAGATCAATCCCTACTTCCTTTCCTTTAGCCAATTGGATAGCCATTAAATCTCCACTGTGTGAAAGCGAAATGGAATAACCACTTTGTGGTAAGTAAGGTTTCCCNTATTTATCGTAAGCAATNNTTTCGCTCTTATCAAATAATTGTTGGAGGTAAGCTCTACTGCTTATAAACTCTTTCTTACGCTTTTCAAGCGGGATACTATTCAACTTATCTAACTCTTCAACAGACAATCTTGTTGTTTGCAACAGATNATCACTTGGAGNATCCAGACTTAATAAGTGNAGAGAAGTTTGATTAACAAGTTGTTCAGNTTTCAATACATTCATCACGCTCAGATAATTGCTACCTTTGCAGCTTCAAATTTTGAATTAAATAAAAACGTCCTTTCATGGAAACTGCATTGAAATACAAAGTAAAAGATATTTCGCTTGCCGAATATGGCCGTAAAGAAATCGAATTGGCAGAGGCTGAAATGCCAGGTTTGATGTCTTTAAGAGAAGAATACGGAAAAGACAAGCCACTTAAAGGTGCGCGCATTGCCGGTTGTTTGCATATGACTATCCAAACTGCGGTATTAATTGAAACACTAGTAGAATTAGGNGCTGAAGTAACTTGGTCTTCTTGTAATATTTTTTCTACACAAGATCATGCTGCTGCTGCTATTGCTGCTGCCGGAATTCCTGTATATGCATGGAAGGGAATGAACGAAGAAGAGTTTGACTGGTGTATAGAGCAAACACTTCATGCTTTTGAAGGTGGCAAACCTCTAAACATGATTTTGGATGATGGTGGTGATTTAACCAACATGGTATTAGACCAATATCCTGAATTGGTAAAAGATATTAAAGGCTTGTCTGAAGAAACCACAACTGGTGTACACCGTTTGTATGAACGCCAGAAAAACGGAACTCTTCCAATGCCAGCCATTAACGTAAACGATTCTGTCACCAAATCTAAATTTGACAACAAATACGGGTGTAAAGAATCTGCTGTTGATGCAATCCGTAGAGCTACAGATATAATGATGGCTGGTAAAGTTGCTGTTGTTTGTGGTTACGGTGATGTTGGTAAAGGAACTGCCGCTTCTTTAAGAGGTGCCGGTTGTAGAGTAATTGTTACTGAAATTGATCCAATTTGTGCCCTTCAAGCTGCTATGGACGGTTATGAAGTAAAGAAACTTTCAACTGTAATTGGTCGTGTTGATATTGTGATTACCTCTACAGGAAACAAAGGAATCGTTCGTGAAGAGCATTTCCGCAACATGAAAGACAAAACAATTGTATGTAACATCGGACACTTTGATAACGAAATTGATGTTGCTTTCTTAGAAAAAGATTATGGTCATACACGTGTAGAAATCAAACCTCAAGTAGATAAATACACGGTTGACGGAAATGATATCCTTTTATTAGCCAGAGGTCGTTTGGTAAACTTAGGTTGTGCAACAGGTCACCCTTCGTTTGTAATGTCAAACTCATTTACCAACCAAACATTGGCACAAATTGAACTTTGGAACAATTCAGACAACTACAAAAACGAAGTGTACACGCTTCCTAAGCATTTGGATGAGAAAGTAGCTCAACTTCACTTAGAAAAAATTGGTGTTGAACTAGAAGTACTTTCAGAAGAGCAAGCAGCTTACATTGGAGTTACTGTTGAAGGACCATTCAAACCAGAATACTATCGTTACTAAGATTCAGTAATCGATTATAACATACTAAAAAGCCGAATGAAGTTTCATTCGGCTTTTTTATTTGGTCAATTATAAATCTGCAATATTGATCCGTTAAATGTTGTGGTATACTCTTTCAAAGGAATGGAAGCCGGACCTGTTTCTACACTTCCATCAGTAAGAACAAAACGAGAGTCGCTACATTCATCTACTGCAAACACATTTGTTGAATCAACATATACCCTGCAATAATCATCAGGGCGGTAAGTACTATGACGATCATAGGCCTTAAATACATCTGTAGATTGACGATAAACCAATAACCCCATAGACCCCCCATTTAAATATTCCCAACCACCAACAACTTGTAAATCAAAATAAGCCGGCTGGTTAATGTTAACCGTTACATCTACAGTTGTTAGGGGAATACTATCGTCATTTTTGGTACATTTGATGCATGTCATCATTACGATCAAAAGACCTAAAATTATCCAATTCTTCATGTTGCAAAGATAATAAGCAAAGTAATGGCACTATCAAAAAGCTGTTGAAGAACGTAATTGGCATCTCTATTATTTTGTTCACGCTTAGCATAATACCAGAATCTGGTTATGCTCAAATAAAAGGCAAGACTCCTGAAGCCAAGCAAAAGAATGCTGCAAAGCTTAAAGAAAAGCAAAAGGAAGAAGCAGATGAGAACATTGAAAAGATCCGCAAAAGACACATGAAAAATCAAGATCGTAAAACCAGAAAGCGCATGAAACGATCTGCCAAAAAAGCAAAACGAAACCGCATGGGCAAAAAAGAGCCTTTTTGGAAACGAATATTTTAGACTATGGATTTTGAAGACATTATATACATTGTAATAGCCATTGGTTGGGGAATTTTTTCTTTTCTGAAAAAAACGCAGAAAAACAGAGATCGCGCGAATCGTAATCGTCCTCATACGCAATCCAAAAGAAAGCCCGACTTTCAATCGGATTTAGAAGAATGGATACGTGAAATTTCTGGTGAGCAAGCACCTGCAAAAACTAGCCACTCTCAAAACACTAGTTCACAAACGAAAACAGTTTCTCAAAGAAAAGAAGAAACACAAAAAAAAACTGTCTTAGAAGCTGAGTGGAATCAATACAATACCGAAAAAAGACCAAAAAAAGTTGGCAATCATCAACAAGGTTCTATCTTAGAGCCATCAATCAATTCTCCGATTGATGAGCAAGAAGAGCATATTAATAGTGAATTTGACTTACGCCAGGCGGTAATTCATTCGGTGATATTAAACCGACCTGATTATTAGTCTAACTTACTAAATGAAACTATTATAAAAACATTTCTAAGACACTCTCTTCTCTTCTTTGCCAGCCTTTGCGGATTTTATGCTTCTTATGCTCAATCCTATCACTTCCAGCATTTTTCTGTAGATGACGGGCTACCTTTTATTCATACGTATGCTATTAACCAAGATACAAACGGGTATTTATGGATTGGCGGCTATGGAGGACTAAGCCGTTTTGATGGCTTGCAGTTCAAAAACTACAATCGACAAGACGGACTTGAAAGTAACTGGGTCACTTCTATTTCTATGTGCACCTCAGGAAAACTATGGATAGGAACATCTAAAGGAATTAACATTATTAGCGGAGATACATTTCATACGCTTTCCGTTAACAACGGACTTATTTCAAATTCAATCAACACCATTGCGCATTGGGGAGACAGTATTTCATGGATAGGTACAAATAAAGGATTAAGTGTTGTCTCTTCCGATACTGTAAAAAATTTCGACAAAGAACACTATCCTCAACTTCCCGACAACAGCATCATAAGCATCTTCCCCCTTACCAAAGACTCTGTCTACATCGGCACCTCTAATGGAATTGCGCTATTGGTAAACAACAAAATCTATTTCCCAGATCACCTTCAAAAAATTAAGGCTACAATTAAATGTTTCGCCCGTAGTACCATTGACAACTCAATTTGGGTAGGCACATCCAAAGGTTTAATTCTGCTAAAAGGGCAAAAAGTCAAACGTTACTCTGTTTTTGACGGCCTTCCGTCAAACAATATTTTAACTCTTTGCCCCGACCGAAACGGAAAAATGTGGATTGGAACAGACAATGGCCTTGTAGAATATCAAGACAATCATTTTGAAATGCTGTTTGTAGATGAACTACCAAATGGAAATTACATCGAAAACATCTACGAGGATAGAGAAAGTAATATTTGGTTAGGAACCTATAACGGGCTATACAAGTTCAATTCTGAGACATTTCGTCACTATTCGTTCAAAGACGGATTACCCGCTAATTTCATTTATGGAATTATGCGTGATTCTGAAGAACAGCTCTGGGTAGGAACTCAAAAACAAGGGGTCTTTCGTTATAACGGAGATTATTTTACCGCCTATAACTCAACACATGGATTGGTGGGTAATAAGATAGGCCCTATAAAACAACTTGGAAATCATATTTTGATTGGTACCAAATCTGGCCTTAGCGAATATGACCTTACTACAAAGAGAATTATAGAGACTGATCGAACCAAATTCCTAAAAGGCAAAAAAATCAACTCTATCCTTGTTGAAAGTCCAGACCGTGTTCTGTTTGGTTCAAATGGTTTCATCTACGAATACGATGGAAAAAGATTTAAAACTCATAATCTAAGATTAGAAAAATCTGGCGATGTATGGGCAATGCTTCGTGATTCGATCGGAAATTTATGGGTAGGAACCTACGAATCTGGGCTTCTTCAATTACTACCAAACGATAGTGTCATTAACTTAGGAAATACCCTTGGGCTAGACATTGAAACTGCTCTTGACATCAAGACCTCTTCTCCTCATGATTTTTGGATTGGAACTTTCCAAGGCGTTTTTCACATTAACACACGAACAAATCATGTTAACCATATTGGTACAGAGGATGGAATTCCATCCCCTTTTATTTACCTCTTATTGCTTGACCATAAAAACAATTTATGGATTGGGTCAAATCAAGGTGTTAGCCGAATGGATCTCTCTACCTATTCTAGGTTTGGAGACATTAACATTACTTCATTTGGCAAAAATGATGGCTTCGTAGGTGTAGAATGTAATGCTCAGGCCGCATGGGCAGATACAAATAATCAACTATGGTTCGGAACCGTAAACGGACTTATCCAATATGTAGGTGAAAATTCAGACAAACCAGATGTTTTAAATAAAACATACATTACCGGCACCAGAATTTTCTACAACGACACAATCCTTAAACAAGGAAGCGTTTTAGCATATCGACAAAATCAGATTTCTTTCACTTTCAAAGGTATTTGTCTGAGTAATCCAAAAAAGGTTCGTTACTCATACATGCTTGAAGGTTATGACGAAAACTGGTCTCCGCCAACAACAGATCGAGTTGCGGCTTATTCTAATTTAAAGCCAGGATTCTATACTTTTAAAGTAAAGAGTAGTAATGTAAATGGTCATTGGAATCGAAATCCAACAACTTTAAGTTTTACTATTCTTGCTCCTGTTTATACCCAAACATGGTTCATCGTTCTTTCTTCGGGAATATTATTATTGATCTTGTTCTTAATTTATTGGGTAAGATTAAAACAAATTCAACGCAAAGCTCAACTTGAAAGAAAACTTGATAATTTGGAGCTTCAAGCACTCAGGTCACAAATGAACCCGCATTTCATTTTCAATTCCATGAATAGCATTCAGCATTATATCAATGGAAATGAACAAAAGCAAGCCAACATCTACCTCACAAAGTTTGCCCGGTTAATGCGTTTAATTCTTGAGAACTCTAAAGTTCCGGGGGTAAGTCTCGAAAAAGACCTTGAAGCATTAGAAATCTACATTAAGTTAGAGCAAATGCGTTTCGAAAACAGGTTTGATTACACTATAGATATTGCTAATTCAATTCAACCTAATTCAATCCACATCCCATCCATGTTACTTCAGCCATTTGTAGAGAACTCTATTAATCATGGTTTTTCAAAGTTGAACCGGATTGGTCATATCCAAATTTCAATCCAACAAAAGGATGATTATTTGATTTGTACGATAACAGACAATGGCATCGGACGGGTTGCTGCTGATAAAATCAGGCAGAAAAAAAATCGCCTTCACCAATCTGCAGGGTTGTCAATTACTCAAAGTAGAATTCAAACAATGAAGCAGAAATACGGGCAAGAACTATCCATACAAACCACTGATTTATATAAAAAAGAGAAACCTTTAGGTACTAAAGTCGTAATTACCATTCCAATACTTAACCTTCAAAAAGAAACAACATGATTAAAGCCATTATCATCGATGACGAGTTAAAAGCTCAAAAAAACCTATTTAATCTACTGAAATCATACTGCCCTGAAGTTGATGTTATGGCAATGGAAAATACTATTGAAGAAGGTGTTTCTGCCATTCAAAAGTTTCAACCTGAAGTTGTTTTTCTTGATATTGAAATGGATGGTGAAACAGGGTTTGACCTCTTTGAATCAATTGAAGAAGTTAACTTCAACGTTATTTTCATTACTGCTCATGACGAATATGCTATTAAAGCTTTTAAATTCAATGCAATGGACTACCTGCTTAAGCCCATTGATATTGATGAGCTACAAGCTGCCGTTAATAAAATTGTACAAAAGAAAAGCTCAAACGAATTGTCAACTTCAAAAGTTGACCATCTCCTAAACGCAATCAATAATCAGCAAAACTCATTTGAGAAAATTGTATTGCCAACACTTGACTCTCTTCTATTCATCAACATTAAAGATATTGTAAGGTGTGAGGCTACCGACAATTACACCAACTTCCATTTAATTGATGGAAAGGTAATTCTCGTTTCAAAAAGCATTAAGCATTACGAAGAGATTCTGGAAAATAAAGGCTTCTACCGTGTTCATAGATCACACCTGATAAACATCGCCTACATTAAAGAATTTATTAAAGGTGATGGAGGCTATTTAATGCTAACAGACAGCTCAAACATTCCGGTAGCCAGAAGAAAACGAAATGGCTTTTTAAGTCAGTTTGAAAAAGAATAACCCAACCGTGGTTCACTTTTTTACCGTTTACGAACGAAAAAATGCCGATTCCTAAATATGAGTGTTAAACGATGTTAAACTTTCAGACATTAGCATTTGTGAATTTGAAGCTGAATATTCATCGTTAAAAATAAATTTTGAATGAAAATAAAATAACACATCAATTCTCTAAACATCAAGGTAATACTTGAGTAACGTGGAATTAAATTTGGAATTGAAATACGTATTTACATATCTTTACCGGCCTTTAAAATTTGCTACGCTATACTACATTTAAGCACTATTATAAATCTTAAAATATGTTAAGAAATCTACTCTCAACTGTACTGAGCATACTACTCTTTGGTGTTATTTCTTACGCTCAGAGCGGTCAGGCCGGTCTAAAAGGGAAAGTTATTGATCAGGAAACAGGAGAACCATTGCCATTTGTAAACGTGATTGTTGAACGTGACGGAGTTCAGGTTACTGGTGGTGCTTCTGACTTTGACGGTAAATACTTTATTAAACCATTAGACCCTGGTACTTACACGGTTAAAGCAACATTTACCGGTTATCAGCCTATTCAAATCAATGGTGTTGTAGTAAACACTAACCAGATTACCTTCTTAGATGTAAACATGTCTTCTTCAATTGAAGAGTTAACTGAGTTTGTTGTTAAGGAATACAAGATTCCTTTAATATCAAAAGATAACACTACTTCTGGACAAACCATTACAAAAGAAGACATCTTAAAAATGCCAGCACGTAGTGCATCAGGTATCGCCCAAACTGTAGGTGGTGTTTATTCTGCAGACGATGGCTCTGGAAGTCTCAACATTCGTGGTGCTCGTTCTGATGCCAACTACTATTTCATTGATGGTATTAAGGTTAGAGGTTCTTCAAATGTTCCTCAGGCTGCTATTGAAGAAGTAAACGTTATGGTTGGTGGGGTTCCTGCTCAATACGGTGATATCACCGGTGGGGTGATCTCTATTACAACAAGAGGCCCTTCAAGTGTGTACTTCGGATCTTTGGAATATGTAACATCAGGGTTTAAAATTGGTGATGACGTATATGGATTGGATGCTTATGGTTACAACTTGATTGAAGCATCTGCTGCTGGTCCGTTAATCATGAAAAAAGATTCTGCAGGAAACAAAACAGAACCTTTACTAGGCTTTTTCCTTTCTGGAAACTTCTTATCTGTTCAAGATCAACGTCCTTCTCATACAGGGTATTGGAAGATTAAAGACGATGCGCTTGATGAAATCAGAGATAATCCTTTAACGTATTCAAATACCGGGTCAGGTACATTCCAAAGTGCTGAATTACTGACTATGGATAATTTTGAAAAAGTAAGAACTCGTCAAAATGATGCTTCGAAATCATTTAACATGACGGGTAAACTGGACTTCAACACTGGAAAAAATACGAACCTTACATTTGGTGGTACTTTCCAGTATTCTAAAGAAAACCAGTTTAATTACTCATACTCATTATTTGACTATGATGCTCACCCAGAGGTAATGAATAACACTTGGAGAGTCTTTGGTCGATTTACTCAGCGCTTTAACAATAACACTTCTACTGAAGAAGAAAAGAACGCTTCTATTATCTCAAATGCATACTATACAATTCAGGCGGATTTCAACCAAACGAACTACCGTATATGGGATGAAAGACACCAAGACAACTTATGGAATTATGGTTATGTAGGACAGTTTAAATCATACCAAGACAGAAGTTATTCTCTTTTAAGTCCTGATAACCCTGGAGATACTGTTGTTATGTTGTACAATGGTAAAGAGTGGGGATTTGCGCAAGATACTATCGCGTGGACTGGTTCTGCTTATGTTCAACAAACATTTGAAGATACATTAATTGGATTTACTCCAAGTGACATCAATCCTGAAATGTCAGCATATACAGAGGCATATTATGAGCTATATGGTTGGGAAGGTTATGATGACGAGGGAAATCCTATTTATGATTACAACCTGGCATCAAACGATGATGAAGCAAACTATTACTTGAGAAGAACAAGTAACATTCAAGGTAATGGTGGTTTGCTTAATGGTGATTTACCTGATGCAGTTTATGGCATATGGCAAAGTCATGCATTACCTTATAATTCATATGGTAAAAGTCAGTCGAATCAGTTCCGTTTATCAGCAATGGGTTCTGCAGACATTAAGGATCATGCAATTAGCCTTGGTTTCGAATATGAACAACGTATTGACCGTGCTTACTCAATTGCACCGGCAGGTTTATGGGAGATTGGTAGACTAAGAACCAACTCGCACATCGATAACCTTGATACTTACAATGAGTCTTTTGAATACCGAGAAGGAGAAACTAATCCTTACATCAGCTATGAGCGACTTAATGCATCTCCGGGTGAATACAACGCGTATGATGAGAATGAATCTCAAAGTTTCTTTGATTACAACCTTAGAAAAGCTTTAGGTTTAGATCCTGATGGTACTGACTACATTGACTTTAATAGTTATTCTCCAGACATTATGGACATCAACTACTTTAGTGCTGATGAATTATTGAACAGTGGTAGTAGCTTGGTTTCATACTATGGATATGACGCTTGGGGTAACATGGTTTCTGATAACCCAAGTATTGATGACTTCTTTAATGAAAGAGATGAGTACGGTAACTTTACCCGTCCTATTGGAGCTTTCCGCCCAATATATACAGCAGGTTTCATTCAAGATAAATTTGCTTTTGATGACTTAGTATTCAATGTAGGGGTTCGTGTTGATCGTTACGATGCCAACCAATCGGTATTGAAAGATCCTTATGTGCTTTTCCCTACTGTGAAAGCAGGAGAGTCTGAAGCTGTTGCTCTTGCCGAAGATGGTTCTCACCCTGGTAACATTGGTGATAATTATGTTGTTTATGTTGATAATGTGGAAAACCCAACGTCAATTGTGGGTTATCGTGACGGAGATACTTGGTATAACTCTGATGGTGTTGAAATAGATGATGCTTCTACATTAGAAGGTGCAAATGGAATCGCTCCTTTATTAGTAGACAAAGAAAACACATCTTCTAATGACATTACATCTGCTTCGTTTGAAGATTATTCTCCTCAAACGAACTTCATGCCACGTATTGCGTTCTCTTTCCCTATCTCGGATGAGGCTTTGTTCTTTGCTCACTACGATGTATTGACAAAGCGTCCTACAACAGGTAACCGCTTGAACATTTTGAACTATTACTTCTTAGATCAAACTTCTTCAAGTGCTGTACTTAATAATCCGGATCTACAGCCTGAGCAAACAATTGATTATGCTGTTGGATTCCAACAAAAGCTAACAAACAGCTCATCATTAAAGCTTGAAGCTTTTTATCGTGAAATGAGAAATCAAGTTCAAGTAATCGGTTATCAGCAAGCATACCCTAGAACTTATCAAACGTATGGTAATATTGACTTTGGTACTGTTAAAGGATTGACTGTTACTTATGACCTTAGAAAGACTGGTAACTTGTGGATGAAGGCTTCATATACACTACAGTTTGCAGATGGAACTGGTTCAACTAGTACATCAGGAGTTAACTTAGTAAGAGCGGGTCGTCAAAGTTTAAGAACAACAACACCTTTAAGTTATGACCAACGCCATACTATAGTAGCTACTGTTGATTATCGCTATGGTGATGGAAAAGACTATAACGGCCCTATCCTTTTTGGCAAACAGATCTTAGCAAATACAGGTGCTAACTTCCAGTTCACTGCTGGTTCAGGAACTCCATATTCAGCACAGCAAGCTGTTACCGGTGAAGGTTATATTTCAACTGTTGGATCATCTATTCTTGATGGGTCTATTAACGGNTCAAGATTACCATGGCAATATAGAGTTGATGCTCGTATTGACAGAGATATAGAGTTGAATGTTGGNAAAAAGAAAAANCCTGTAATGATGAATGTATACTTCCAGATTTTGAATGTTTTCAACCTTCAAAATGTGGTTAGCGTATACCGCGCTACAGGTAACGCAGACGATGATGGATATCTATCTGATGCAACCTATCAAAATGACATTGAATCACAAAGAGATGAACAAGTCTTTAGAAGCTTGTACTCGATGAAGGTTGATAGTCCATTTAACTACAATNTGCCAAGACGAATTCGTCTTGGGGTATTGCTAAACTTCTAAAACATTATTTGAACGGTCTAAAATTATTATAGATTATGAAAAAGGGTTTTATTCTTATACTGAGTCTTGTGTTTACAAGTTCAACACTTTCTTTAAGTGCACGAGAATTTGTAGGAGATAAGCAATCCTCAGGTAATAAACGATCAAAAAGCTCACCTGTTGGTACAGCTGCTAATTGTTCACCTGCAACTGCTTCTACTGAGCTAGATATTAACAATACTATTGCCCTAATTCAAACCGGTGGTGATATGTGGTGGGACTTAGTTGGAGTTCCTCGCTATGAAATCCCTGCAGGTAGCGGAATNAATGCACTCTTTGCCGGATCACTTTGGTTNGGTGGAGAAGATGTTTCAGGACAGTTAAAGTTAGCTGCTCTTCGCTTTAGATCTGAAGGAACAGATTTCTGGACAGGGCCGTTAAGTACTCAAACTTCTGAAATTGATGCCGCCACATGTNTGGAATGGGATGANCANTTTGTNACAACAAGAGATGAAGTGTCTGAGTTTGTTGGATGGTATGAAGCAGGAGTATATGATGCTGAAAANGGGACTGAAACACAATCAGAAAATTACCCTGATTATTCTGTACCTGAAAGTATTACAAATTGGCCTGCTCATGGTAGAAATTATGCTCCTTATAACGAAGACTATAACCTAGCTCCGTTTTACGATAGAGATGGTGATGGTACATATGACCCTAATGCAGGTGATTATCCTCGTTATGAGTTAAGTTCNGATGCAGATTGTGGTCAACGTATCGTAGATATCTATGGTGANAAAAACCTTTGGTGGATTTTTAACGATAANGGAAATATTCACTCTGAAACNAGTGGNGATCCTATCGGTATGGAAATTCGTGCACAAGCATTTGGTTTTGCNACTAATGATGAAGTCAATAACATGACTTTTTANAACTATGANCTTGTTAACCGTTCATCNTATACATTNCAAGANACNTACTTTGGTTTTTGGGTTGATGCNGATCTTGGTAATGCGCAAGATGANTANGTNGGTTGTGATGTACAAAGAGGTTTAGGNTATGCTTACAANGGTGATGAAAATGATGAAGATAACGGAGGTTCTGCAGGATATGGTGAACAACCACCNGCAATTGGAGTTGACTTCTTCCAAGGACCTTANCAGGACAATGATGGTTTAGATAACCCTGGACCTGAAACAAACACAGACTATCTTGATTACAACACTGCATTTAACGGTGATGGAATTCCATACAAAGGTTTAGGTGTNGGNTATGGTGATGGAGAAGTTGATAACGAACGTTTAGGTATGCGCGCTTTCTTATACTATAATAANGACAATAGTATCAGAGGAGAACCTAGTAGTGCTGCTCAATATTACAACTACCTTAGAAGTTACTGGAAAGATAATTCTAAGATGCGCTATGGAGGTACTGGACATATTAGCAGTTCTGGTGCAGACCCCAATGTAGAAGCAGATTTCATGTTCCCTGGAGACTCTGATCCTATAGGCTGGGGTACTGGAGGAAATCCTCAATCTTCTTGGACTGAAGTTACAGCTGGAAACACTCCTTTTGACAGAAGATTTATACAATCNTCAGGCCCATTTACCNTAACACCTGGTGCTGTTAATAACATTACTGTTGGGGTTGTTTGGTCNCGTGCTACTTCAGGTGGTGCTAATGCATCAGTTGAAACGCTTAGAACTGCTGATGATAAAACTCAGGCTTTATTTGATAACTGTTTCCAAATATTGAATNGTCCTGAAGCTCCTGAATTATCAGTTATTGAATTAGATAAAGAGTTGATTTTAACTATCGACAACTTTTCTAACTCTAACAACTACAATGAAGAATATACNGANGTTGATCCGTTTAACATTCCGCCAGATAGTTTATCGGAAGAAGAGAAAAGAATTTACACTTCTTATAACTTTCAAGGATACCAAATATTCCAATTGAAAGATGANTCTGTTTCTTCAGGAGAATTATTCGATGTGGATAAAGCAAGACTTGTTGCCCAATGTGACATTAAGGATAGTGTTACNGACCTTATTAACTTCACATATGACAATGATCTTCAAGCTAATGTTCCTGAGCAAAAAGTGGAAAATGCGGCCAATGATGGAATTTATAAATCATTCCGTATTACTACAGATGCTTTTGCTGAAGGAGATAATAGACTTGTGAATCATAAAACGTATTACTTTATGGCGATTGCATATGCATTCAATCAATATAAAGAATACAAGCAAGTTGATGGTTTCCTTGATGGACAGACAGAGCCATACTTAGCAAGTAGAAAAGGTGTATCAGGAGCCCTTCAAATTAAGACGGGAATTCCTCACATATCTGATCCTAAATATGGAGGGACTAGATTAAATGCCGCTTATGGAGATGGTGTTGAAATCACAAGAATTGAAGGTCTTGGAAATGGTGGCATCAATGTAGAAATGAGTCAGGAAAGTATTGACGAAATAATGTCGGGTGAACCATGGAGAGTAAAACAACCTGTATATGAAAAAGGAGCTGGTCCTATTGAGGTAAAAGTATATGACCCATTGAATGTAAAAGGTGGTACATATACAGTTGCTTTCATAGACACAAACTCTACTCAGGATTTATCTGATGCATATTGGGTGCTTTATGGCGATGGTCTTGAAGATACAATTACAGCTTCAGCAAGCATTAGACTTTCTAGTGAAGTACTAATTCCTGAATTAGGTGTTTCAATGCTTATTACCCAAGCTGATACTTCAGGAAGTTCTTCAGCCACAGATCTTGGTTTTATTAGCTCAACTATGGAGTTTGCTAATAATGATGCTCAATGGTTAACAGGAGTTGCTAATTATGATGGTAACAATTATCAGAACTGGATTCGCTCTGGAAGCAGTGCTGAAGAAGATTATCCTGAATATATTGATTATGCACTAGAGTTCGATGCTAGTGGTAACCGTGAAGGTACTCCTATAGATCCGGATCAGGTTTATGAGACAATTTTAGACGGTACATGTGCTCCGTCAAGAATGACAACTTGGAATACTCATGGCCCTTTACCATTGGCCAATGGTCTTGTAGACATTGATGACATTTATATGAAAGCAGAAGGTACTGAACCTGCTTCATGGCAGTTACAATACCTTAGAGATGTCAACATTTACATAACTAGTGATAAGTCTAAATGGACTCGTGTACCTGTTATAGAAATGCACGATGACCCAAGTAATGCTGTTGGAAATGCGTTAAAAGGTTCTATGCGTAAGTCTCTATCTGTAGATAAAGATGGTAATCCTGCAGACACAACCAATGGAGCTGGTGCTTCAGATAATCCAGATTCTCCAAACTACATATCTCCTGTAGGAATGGGTTGGTTCCCTGGATATGCTATTGACCTAATGTCTGGAGAACGTCTAAACATGGCCTTTGGTGAAGATTCATGGCTTGTTGCTGAAAACGGTAATGACATGTTATGGAACCCTACTTCGACTACCTATGTTGGAGAAGGAGCTGGAAATGTTCGTTTTGGAGGTAAGCATTTCATCTATGTTTTCAGAAATAATATTGTGGAAGAAAACACTGATGACAGACCTTACAATGTTACTAGTGTTCCAAAATATGGTTTCGCAGAATTTAGAATGCCATCTTATGACTATGGCCAGTTTATGGTAGATAAATTATCTACCGGTAATAAAATTGACTTTGTAGATGTATGGAGAGCTTCAATGTGGACGGGCTTCCCACTCCTTGCTGAGGGTTACTCGATTCTAGATAGCGATGTAACTATTAAGTTAAGAACCAATAGTAGATACCAACCTTATGGTACAGGAGAGTACCTGAATCCTGGTGATCCATTAACTCCAGGAGAGAAGTATATGGTTGACGCAGGTCCTGTAAGCTACAATGGTCAAGAGTACGAAAGATATGATGTTATTACAGCTACAGACTCAGCTTTGACTTTTACAAACGTAAATCAAGATACAGCTAACTTATTGATTACATCAGTTAATGGAGGGCTTCCTATGTATCAGTTTAATCTAGATGCATTAGCTACTGAGAATAACATTAATACGGTAGCTGAATCAGCTCTTGATGAAATCTATATTGTTCCTAACCCATACTATGCTTATAGTCAGTATGAAGAAGACAAGCTAGATAACAGAGTTAAAATCATTAATCTCCCTAAACAGTGTAACATTAAAATTTACACAATGGGTGGAACTCTTGTAAGAGAGCTTACTAAAGATGATGAGAGTATAACTTCAATAGACTGGGATTTGAAAAACCATGCCAGAATACCGATAGCAAGCGGTATGTATATCATTCATGTTGATGTACCTGGAGTAGGTGAAAAGGTTCTAAAATGGTTCGGTGTTATGCGACCAGTTGACCTTGATTCATTCTAGTCAGATATATAATAAATTACTTAAGCCTTTTTAAACGTACAGAAACTCATACGCTATGAAGATTCGCATAAATAAGATATTAGTTAGTGGAGCAGCAATTGCTCTACTGACTTCTGTCTCTTCAAACATATATGCTGGTAACGAAGACCGCGTTGGGCAGTCAGGGGCATCACAGCTTCAAATTAACCCTTGGGCAAGAAGCTCAGGTTTTGCCAACGCCAACACCGCTTCAGTGATCGGTTTAGAATCTGTAAACCTTAATGTTGCAGGTCTTGCATTTACAAATAAGACTGAAGCAATGTTTGCACACACCCGATACCTTAGCGGTTCTGAAATCAGTATCAACTCATTTGGTTTATCTCAAAGAATTGGTGAAACAGGTGTACTTGGAATTAATGTNATGTCTATGAATTTTGGAGACATTGACATTACAACAGTTGACCTTCCTGAAGGTGGTTCTGGTACTTATTCACCTCAATTTCTAAACATTGGCCTTTCATATGCCAAAGAGTTCTCAAATAGTATTTATGCTGGAGCAACAGTAAAGGTTATATCTGAAAAAATGACAAATGCTTCTGCCAGTGGAGTGGCTTTTGATGCAGGTATNAGATATGTGACAGGGAAATATGACAATGTNAAATTTGGCATTGCTTTGAAAAATGTAGGNCCTCAAATGCAATTTGATGGAGACGGTTTATCAACTAAAGTAACCTACAACGAAGAAGAATTNACATTNGAACAAAGAACTGAACCATATGAATTACCTTCTTCACTAAGCATTGGTGTTGCCTATGACTATTATATCGGAGTTGATGAGAGTAAAAAAGATGATAAGCTAAAAGCCATGCACAGAATAACAGGTGCTGGTAATTTCTTAGCTAACTCTTTTGGAAAAGATCAAGTTATGATTGGAGCTGAATATGCTTTTAAAGAAATGTTTATGGTAAGAGCTGGTTTCGTATACGAAGACGGTATTTTTGACTCTAATGAGCGTACTACAGTTTACACTGGACCAACTGCAGGTTTAACAGTTGCTGTTCCAATAAACGACAAAGGTTCTTCTATTGATATCGACTATTCATATCGTGATACGAATCCATTTAATGGTACACATACTGTTGGAATTCGTATTAATCTATAGTTTGACAGAATAAGATAAATTCATATAATTTTGTAAAATCCCGCATATGCGGGATTTTGTTATTAATAAACATTCGTAATATTCCATTTATGGCACAGGTTACATATTACACAGAAGAAGGATTAGAAAAGCTAAAGGCTGAATTAAAACAGTTAGAGTCTGTTGAACGCCCGAAAATATCTCAGCAAATTGCTGAGGCCAGAGATAAAGGTGACTTATCTGAAAATGCAGAATATGATGCTGCAAAAGAAGCTCAAGGCTTACTTGAGGCTAAAATTTCTAAGCTAAAAGAAACGTTAAGTAATGCTCGCTTGATTGATGAAAGCCAAATGGACAACAGTAAGGCTTATATTTTATCAAATGTTCGCATTAAAAACCTTCAAAACAACGCTGAGTTAACTTATACGTTAGTGGCAGAAAATGAAGCAAATCTTAAAACAGGGAAAATTTCTGTTGAGTCTCCAATAGGAAAAGGATTGTTGGGAAAAGAAGTTGGTGACATTGCAGAGATAAAAGTTCCAAGAGGAGTACTTAAATTTGAGATCATAGAAATCTCAAGATAATAAACATGGCTAGCATTTTCACTAAAATCGTTAACGAGGAAATTCCCTCATACAAAATCGCAGAAACAGAACAGTTTCTTGCATTTTTAGATGCATTTCCTATTGTAAAAGGGCACACTTTGGTTATCCCTAAACAAGAGGTTGATTATATTTTTGACCTCGATGATCAAATGTTAGCTGAATTACAACTTTTTGCAAAAAAGGTAGCGCTGGGCATTGAAAAAGCATTCCCATGTGAGCGCATTGGGCAAGCTATTGTAGGCCTTGAAGTTCCTCATGCGCATATTCATCTAATTCCCCTTCAGGGTCCTTTAGATATTGATTTTTCTAAACCGAAACTTCAATTTACTACCGAAGAATTTTCTTCAATCGCTGAGAAAATAAAACAGCACATTACCCTTTAGTTCTTCCCGGGTTAGCTTTAATAAACGCTGACCATCCTGAGTAACTTTTTGAAGTTAGAGAGGAATTATTGCCTTGAAAAAAATGACATACGGCAGCTGCCAAACCATCTGTTGCATCAAGATGTTTTGGTAGCTCTTTTATTTTCAAAAGGCTTTGTAGCATTAATGCTACTTGTTCTTTAGATCCTGTTCCTGTTCCTGTTATTGATTGTTTTATCTTTCTTGGACTATATTCTACCATTGGAATATCTCTATATACAGCAGCTGCAATGGCTACTCCTTGAGCTCTTCCTAACTTTAACATTGATTGAACATTTTTCCCAAAAAAAGGAGCTTCTATTGCTAATTCATCAGGATGGTGTTTATCTATTAAGTCTAATGTATCCTCAAAAATTTTCTTAAGCTTTTGTGCATGATTATTCAGTTTAGAAAGGTTGATCGTCCCCATATCAATGAGCTCCATCTTATTATTAACCACTCTAATTAATCCGTATCCCATCATACTAGTTCCNGGATCTATACCCAGAATCACTCTCTCATGCTCTATTTTGGTACTTTTGGCCATGTCGACAAATTAATGAATAAACCAAAAAACATACGGAGTAACCGGAAATTGATATTAACACTTCTGAAAGTGTCAATGCTCACGGCTACTTTCTACATTATATATATTGAAGTATTCCAGGAACGAACTTTTCTCCATGCAATAAGTTTTGCGACAAAAGCACTTGATCTAAATAGCTTAACCTTCATCTTGATCGCTCTCTTATTATCTTATGCTAACTGGTTCAGTGAATCTATTAAGTGGCGAAAATTAATTTCATTTACTACTCCAGTATCAAAAACACAAGCATTTAAAGCGACCCTTGCCGGAACAGCTATTAGCTTATTTACCCCCAATAGGGTTGGAGGCTTNCTCGGAAGAATTCTATTCATACCTCCTCAATGGCGTATTTCNGGGGCAATACTGTCTGTATTTGGAAACATTAGTCAATTAATGGTTACACTTTGGTTTGGCTTATCTGCACTGACTTATATGCTTTGGATAAAAGGCGAACTTGCATACGCTATTATGGTAGGAACAGTTTCCATTTTATTCATTCCATTATCTTATTTTGCTTTCACAACGAACTCATTTACAATTACCCTATTTAAAAGCAATAAGTGGATTTGGAATAAATTCAAACGTCAGCTTAGCATCTTTCGAAAACTTAATACACACACACTAAGACAGGTGATCTTGATTAGCATTGTAAGATACCTTGTCTTTACCTCACAGTTTATGCTTCTTCTATATGCTTTTAAAATTCAACTTAGAGTTATTGATTGTTTTGCAGGGATAGGCCTTACCTATTTTTTGATGACCGTTATTCCATCTATCACACTAGCAGAATTTGGTGTACGAGAAATAATCGCAATTGAGTTAATGGGGCAAAATGCGAATAATGACCTCATTATTTTTTATGCTTCTTTTACATTATGGTTNTTCAATCTCATTTTNCCAGCCTTAGTTGGTAATTACTTTTTGGTGAGGTTAANNCCCTCTAAAATATAATTCCATGCTACTGCTNATATTACTTTTAATTGCAGCAACATATTCAGTTTNGTTAATTCAGATTGCGACAAAAGCATTTGNAAAAGAAAATAATGTTCCTGTCCATGATAATGCCAACTACACTATTATCATTCCTTTTAAAAATGAAGAACATAGAATTTTTCCACTTTTGGAAAGCCTCGCAAAATTAGANACAGCTCGGCANGAAATACTNCTTATTGACGACCACTCTACTGATAAATCCATTGAAGTTATTTCAAANCATCATATTGGTCAAATAATACGCAATGAAGGATCAGGAAAGAAAGCNGCGATACAAACAGGGGTAAAACATGCCTCTAATGCTCTATTATTTTTTAGTGATGCTGATGCTATTCTTCCATTAAATTGGATGGATAATATGNATGGGGATGCCCAAATGGGTTTTGTTATTGGCCCGGTATATTTCAAGAAAGATCAAAAACGGTTACTTAATTTATTACAACGAACCGAACAAATGAGTATTCAAGTCTTGAGTTCAGGATGTACAAAGTTGGGTAAACCAATTACCTGCAGTGGAGCTAGTTTATCCTATTCAAAAGCATTTTTTAATGCTGTGGGTGGTTTTAAAGGAAACGAACACATTGCATCTGGTGATGATGTTTTTATGCTCCAAAAGGCTATTGAAAACAAGGCTTCTATCAAATTTTGTAACCATCCNAATGCAATAGTTTATGTTGAAGCTGCACAGCACATAAAAGAACTTATTCAACAACGCATACGCTGGGGAGCAAAAACCAAACACCTCAATAATAGTAATGCAGAAAAGCTTGGTATCATGATTTTTTTAGGGAACCTTTCATTTGTTCTTTCATTAATACTCCTACTCGTTACAGCTGAGTGGTACTGGGTNATTCCTATTTTTTTAAAAATCANAACAGACTTATACATTACNAAAAAAGGAAGTACCTTTTTTAATGATNGGGAAGTGTTAGCTTGGTTTTTGCCCATTTCAATTGTCTTCCCTTTTTACATTACACTTACAATNCTTGCCAGCCAGTTAATAAAGCCCAAGTGGGTAAAATAAAAAAGCAACACTATTGACTAGCATTGCTTTTCGTTCAAAATGATATAAATCAAACGGGATTAATTCAATCTAGCATTTTTANAAAGGTAAATCATCNTCNCCATCAGTGTCAAACGGTGCTGGTTCNTTTGGCAAAGGTGCTCCTGANGAAGGAGGTGGAGATGGCATTCCTGGGTTCGAAGAAGCTTCAGGTTGAACTTTCTCAACTCTCCAAGCTTGTAGATTTACAAAATATCTTCCTTGATATTCGTTTCCTCGTAGATTCACTTGAGCNTTTACCTCATCTCCTTTGTTCATGCCATTGATAAGNTCTACTTTATCCTGNACNAATTCCAACTTTAAATCTTGTGGATATTGTTCCTGAGTAGTAACAACAAATTCAAGTTTTTTAAATCCACTGTTGAATGTCTGTGCTTCAAAAATTTCTTTAATTCTTCCTGTAATTTCTACGTTCATATCTCTACTTCTATTTACTGATCATTGAAAGCTAATAGTGTTTTCCAGGCATCCATAACTTCACCTTTAGACAACAACTCNTTAGCNCGTTCGTGTAATTTTATTTCTAGTTCAACTGCATTGTCTTCATAAGACATAAATAGCTCACTAAGTTCCATGAGCTTATAATCATTTACTTCNGTTTCATCAGGTATTGTCTCAACATTGCCCAATTGCCCCAGATTATTTCCTGTAAGAATTGTACTATTTCTAATGTCTTGAGGAATTTGGTCTACCCCTACTCCAAGATTNCTAAGTGGCTTCGCAATTTCGAAAAGGGCATCACCATTGGCTCTACAATACCAGTTCCCTCCCATTCTTGATACCAGATCTATTTTAAAAGGATCAATTTTACCTTCATNGTCTAGCACCTTTTCGTCAACATGAACCATTACGACTTCACATATCACTAAACTACCNGCACCACCTTGATCTCCAAAATCTTTAACCTCTATGACTTTACATTCTAGCTGAACAGGAGCTTCTTTTACACGAAAAGGGGTTACCTTATCAGANGGAATTGGAGTTAGTCCAGACTTTTCAAATTCATTAACTCCTTCAGGGTATTCAGTACTTGAAAGAGACATTTGTTCTACTATAGAATGGTTAACAATGTTAACGACTACTTCTTTNACCTGTTTTACATTTTCATAGGTATGTTTAGTTGTATTATCCCGCATTCTACGCAAAGGTGCAAAGATCACTATTGGCGGTGTAGTACTAAACAAATTAAAATATGAAAATGGACTTAAGTTAGATCGCCCTTGTTCATCTACTGTACTTACAAAAGCGATAGGCCTTGGAGCAATTGCTCCTTGGAGGTATCCATGTAATTTAGCTGCTGGGACTTCTTCCGGATTTACCTTGATCATGTGTTTTGATTTTGAAGCACAAAATTAGGATAATCTTAAAGAGGCAAAAGGATGATTTTTAACCCCAGAAGACTTGTTTTATTCAAATTTCGATTTATCTTTGCCGCCCACTTGTTCGACCCTCGAACAATACAATTGCGGGTGTGGTGGAACTGGTAGACACGCTAGACTTAGGATCTAGTGCCGCAAGGTGTGTGGGTTCGACTCCCTCCACCCGTACAGAGTAAAAAGGTTGAGATTTGATCTCGGCCTTTTTTGTTTCTATATCCACCCTAATCAAAACGTTAATCTTCACATAAGAATTAAGCGATTTTGCCTTCCTACATTGTATGCTTATTTTGAGTTTACGATGAAAAGAAAGCTACCTGCTGTTGTTTTTGGTATTGGAATCCCCTTATCATTATTAGCATCAAACGAACATGGAGACCCATATGCTTCTCAATTTTTAGCCATTTTCTTTTTGCTTATCGGGGCTATTGTTGGTGGATATATCTCCAGAAAACTCAACCAACCTCCTGTTTTAGGAGAGTTGTTGATTGGAATTATTGTAGGAAGTATTCTATATGAAGCGGGAGATCATGTAGCAATTTCAATTCGTCACCATACTGAAATTGATCACCTTATCTCAAATTATTTTGAGCCTGGTATTGAAAGCCACTCACTTGAGACAGAGTTAGCCCATTCAGATATTTCTTCTGAAACTAAAGGAATTCTGACGAAATTATTTAACGATGCAAAATATGAACAGGTCTACCTCTATACCCATTTTACGCTCCTGTTCTCTACCATTGGAGTCTTATTATTACTGTTTATGGTAGGTTTGGAAATACGCATTAAAGAAATGCTAAAGCTGGGTAAAGTTTCCTTTTCTTTGGCTTTTCTAGGTGTGCTTTTCCCTTTTTTATTGGGCTATCTCATCAGTAAACTACTGATGCATGCCAGTGATAATGTTGCCATTTTTATGGGAGCTACATTAGGGGCTACCAGTATTGGAATTACTGCCAGAGTGCTAAAGGATGCGAATGTGCTTCATATCAAAGAATCGAAATTAATTCTTGGAGCTGCTGTTGTTGACGATATATTAGGACTTGTACTACTAGCCGTCCTAAGCTTGCAAAATATTACATTCAGATAATAAAAGAAAGAACAAAGAGTGGAGTAAGTTTTACTTAGCCGTAGTGCATAAAGCACG
>PAJI01000015.1 GCA_002705995.1 Crocinitomicaceae bacterium
TGCTTTTTTTGCATTAGCGCATGCAATTGTGGGCTGAACATCTCAAACCTGCCTGACTTGCACAATTTCCACTTTGAAAAACACATCCCCTTGCGTGTTTATTATCAATATTTCAATCGTGGTTGTTTGTTCTGTTTTACTGTATGATCTTAACGGCACGAAACTAGAGAGGGCTCACTTCTTTTTTTAGGAAACAATCCGTTATTCATCACACTCAAAAAAATGTAATTCTCGCTTTAAACGAGATTAACCCTGGCTTAACAAAAGCACATAACAAACTAATAAACAGAAAGATAAAACCCATCACTAAAAAATTGAAAGACACCTAAACCTCCTCCTTCATTAACTTCAATTAAAGTCAAGGTTAACTCCTTGGCAAAATTTCTATACTTGTAGACATGAACCGCCAAAAACAACTTCTGCTTTGTGAAAAATGCATCCACCGCAAACTGGATATTGAACAGGGATTAATCTGTAGGCTCACTATGCAAAGAGCCGCTTTTGAAAAAACTTGTTCAAACTATTCTATGGATGAGGAACGCATAGCTACCAAACAAGAAAAAATTGATGTTTTAACCGGTGGACAAGCCAACAATACCACCATGAATTTCAAAAGACAAGTACAATTGGTATTGTTTTAGCTGTTTCAGGACTGGTATGCTGTGGCTTTTCACTTCTATCGGCTTCTTATTTTGGCTATGCCTTCATTTTCTTACCGTGGAGAATTATTTTCAGCGGTTATTTGCTCATTCGAAAAAGTAAACATCAAGAAAAGCTTTACAACCGTTATAAATAGTGATTTTGTTACCGGATCATACAAGGCTTCAATTTTACCGTAGAAAAAAGATTGTGGAAAACCTATCCTTACACGTATAAAATCAAAAGTTAAATTTGATTTTCATTTGACTCTATCAACGAATTATGTTTACTGTACAACACAGCTTTACAACAAAAAGATCTTTAGAAGAAGTACAACAATGTTTGCAACAGTACGGTCAACGAAAGAAATCCCAAAAGCCCTCTATAAAATTTGATCAGTTTCATATAAAGTGTGACCAATATGGCTTTTCGATTTTAGTTAATAACGACAATCATCACGATAACATGCCCACTATAACCAAAGGGGTCTACATTCAAAATGATCAATCATTAACCATCCAACTCACCACTGATTATGAGTTTGATTTTACAGCCATTTTGATTGTAATTGGTGCAGTTGTTTTTGCAGGTGCGATTACCTTCTTTGCAATTTCAGATAACTATGCCACTGAGCATTTATTGGGCTTAATTACCATACCTATAGCATTCACAGTCTTTACTTATTACATTAAATACAACCTAGACTCAGCAGCAAAAGATACCCAACGATTCATCAAAAGGTTACTTTATCAATGCAGAGGTTAAATCACTTCATGTGGCATTTGCTCTCCGTTGAGTGCAGCAATTGCATTTTGGGCTGCTAAACGTGCCATGGCAAAACGTGCTGTGTAAGTGGCTGAACCTATGTGTGGCAATATGCACACGCGCTGTATTTGTAACAAAGGGTCGTTAGCGTCCATTGGCTCCGGACTGGTTACATCTAGTCCTGCACCCCATATTTCACCTTGCGTTAATGCTTGGATTAAATCTTCTTGATTGTGCACTCCTCCTCTGGCGGTATTAATAAAAATAGCTGTCGGTTTCATTTTCTGAAAAGCCGCTGCATTAAAAANANCTTGTGTTGAGGGTGATAAATTNNCGTNTACTGAAAGCACATCACTTTGTTGCAAAAGGGTTTCAAAATCGACATGTTGTGCTGCCAGCTCTTTTTCTGCCTGTGCATTTTTTGAACGGTTGTGGTAAATGATTGGCATTCCGAATGCTGCTTTGGCTTTACGTGCCATTTCGAANCCAATTTTGCCCAACCCGAAAATACCGAGTGTTTTTCCCGTTAGCTCTTGTCCAAGATTAGCCGAAGGATCAAAAAAGCCCCACTCACCTTTCTCTATTGTTTTAAACGATTGAAAAGCATTGCGTGCNACGGCTTGCATCAGTAAAAAGGCAGTATCTGCTGTTGCATTGGTTAATACATCGGGNGTGTTTCCCACTTGAANGCTTTGTTTTTTGGCGGCTTCTAGATCTACATGATCATANCCCACNGAAAANAGTGAGATGACTTTTAAGTTGGGNCAAGCTTGCATAAAAACGGCATCTAACTCATGTCTACCAATGCACATTAAAGCATCCGCTTGCCTGCATTTCGCTATCAATTCATCGCGAGAAAGTGCTCTTTTTTCGGTATGTTCTTCTACTTCAATTCCGGCATTGAGCAATAGCTGACGTCCTTCTCCGGGTATGGTTCGGGTAGCAAATAATTTCATACAAATGGGTTCTTTTAGTTACGGTTTGTTACAAGAACAAATACCACAGTGTTGTGGTTGCAATCGAAATGATAATTCCCCANCACAACAGCTGACTGGTGAGCTTTGGCAACACATCTTTATCNGACAATAGAATNGAAATNGTTAACATGGGTGCCATTCCGGCTTCTAACACACACGATTCAAAAACCGGTTGATTCACNCCCGAAAAGAACAANCCTCCCCAAACAATGGCCGGAGCNATCATTAATTTATACCCCAATCCGTATAGCATGGGTTTTGAAAAGTTGAAATCAACATAGCGAGCAATTTGGTAACCAACAATAAGCATCGCCACCGGTGTAATGCTTCCCATTAGAACTTCGAGGACAACATCAAACCAGCCGGGATATATTCCTCTTGGAATAAAAAAGGCCGCTCCCATAGCTATAAACGGTGGAAATGTGAGAATTTTCTTGAAAGATCCTGTAAAGGTGTATCCCTCTTCGTTGCGCAAAATCATCCACTGAGCCATGGTAGCCATTACCAAAAAAGTAATTTGNTCAAACACCACGGCATAAGATAAATGAGCGGTTTCACTACCGTAAAAGAAAGACAATAAAGGAAAGCCCATGAATGAGGTATTTCCCAATCCTGCAAGCAATGCCAGCACCTAATTTTTCATCGTCTGAAAGAATGTTTTTGAACAAGTAGTAGAAAACGAATACTGAAGCTACAAACACCAAAAGAGGTGCTAAAACCGGAGCTATAAGTTGTTGATTGAGCTCTAGGTATGGAATTTTGGCTAAAGCAACAGCCGGAAGCGCAAAGTAAATGATCCATTTGTTGGCCCACTGGATATAACCGGCTTTGATAATTTTCAGCTTTGCTAGCACAATGCCGATGATAATAAGCACCAATAAGATAATTAACTGCATACTTCCTCTTGAGGGTGCAAAATTAATGCGGACTTTTCAATTAAATGGTTTAATAACCTAGGTCTTTTTCCTAACACATTGTTAAGAAACTAAATACCAGTAAATTTGAACAATTACAATCCTCACTTATGCAACAAAAATCCTCACTTGTGCACACTATACTCGGAGCGGGTGGTGCCATCAGTAATCACTTAGCCAGTACTTTAACTGAATATACTACACAGATCAGACTGGTGAGCCGTCACCCCAAAAAGGTGAATGCAACCGATGAGTTGTTTCCGGCAGATTTGCTCAACGCAAAAGAAATGGAGCAAGCTATTGAAGGCTCTGAAGTGGTTTATGCTACAGTAGGCTTCCCCTACAATGCTAAAGTTTGGCAAAAATGCTGGCCAGTGTTTATGACGAACCTCATTGCAGCATGCAAGAAGCACAATGTGAAACTGGTATTTTTTGACAATATCTACATGTATGATAAAAACTACCTCAACGGTATGGATGAAAGCACGCCTATACATCCATCAAGTAAAAAAGGAGAAGTAAGGGCTGCTATTTACAACCAGTTACTCTACGCCATTGAAAACAAAGAGCTAACAGCTACGATTGCGCGTTCTGCTGATTTTTACGGGCCAGGCGAACAACGCAACAGCGTGATTACAGAAACTGTAATTACACCTTTTCTTCAAGGAAAAACGGCCAGTTGGCTAGGAAATGCCAATTTCAAACACTCTTTTACTTACACGCCTGATGCGGCTAAAGCCATGGCTATTTTGGGCAACTCTTCCAAAGGGTTTGATCAACCTGTTTGGCATATCCCAACGGCTTCTCCGGCCTTAACGGGAAAGGAATGGATTGAAAAAATTGCACATGAATTGGACGTAAAACCCAACTACAGAAACGTGTCTCAACTGATGCTTAAGTTGATTGGACTGTTTGTTCCTATTTTGAGCGAAACGGCTGAAATGTATTACCAGAACAACCGTGATTATGTTTTTGATAGTTCTGCTTTTGAAACCGCTTTTGATTTTACACCTACGGCATACGATGAGGGCATCAAAGCCACCATCCAATCCATCAAAAACAAAGCATAAAAAAACCCCAAATCCAATAATTTGGGGTCTTCTCATCGTTAAAAAAACGATGCTTTATCGTGTATCAGAAAGCAATTACAGCCTCNAGCATTACACCGTTGAACATGGCATCTTCGTAATTCGTTCCTACAAAGCCATCACCATCGTAGCTTTGTTGAACATACTCTAATTTAGCCATCATGTTTTTGGTTAAGAACCAGCCACCGCCTACATTGAAACGGGTAATGTTTTTCTCTTCAGTTCCGTCAAGATCGTTGTCTTTTCCGGTTACATAATTGAAACGGCCACCTACGTAAAGTTTCTCTTTTTCACCAATNCGGTATAACAACTCAGCTCCGTATTGNGTGTACTGTCCGTTTTCGCTTACATCTTTTATCTGATCTCCAAAAGTCATTTCATACACTCCGAAGAATTCTAANCCTTTCCATTTTACAAATGGGTTAACTTGGAAAGCTGTTTGGTAGATAAAACCTGGGTTAAAACGAGGTACAAAGTCACTTCCGTTTCCGGCTGTATCTTCTAAGATTTTGTAATAGCGTGCNCCTGCTCTATCNCCACCGTATAGGTAATCACGTGTGCTTTCGCTAGTACTGTTATAGATAGATCCNGTTAAACGGAATCTCAAGTCCTCATTAATTTGGTTGTCGTAACCTAATTTACCGAAGAATACCATACCGTCATCACCTTCTACAGGAGATTGATTCAAACGACCATTGGTAGCACCNGCTACTACTATGAAGTTACTTTTCTGAAGTGTTAATTCAGCAAATGGTTCTGTTGTAAATCCATCCATAATGTAGTTGCCTACAAATGGGTTATAGATTGCAGCACCATTGTCTGTTCTGCGNAAGTGTGCATCACCGTAGTTAATTTCATCCATACCGAAACGAACGGTAGCGATTTCCATGAAACCTTTCAAGAAATCTTTTTTGATNAAATCTAATTTGTCAAACTGAATGTAACCACCTTTTACATACGCTTCGGTGTGGTGACGAGAAGACAAATAAGTTCTTAAGTGCATGCGCACACCATCATAAATTTGAACATCTAAGTTCAAGTTGGCTGTTGGCAATGTAAAGTTAGGTGACAACTCAACCAGNTTATCAGCTTCGTTTTCTTGCGATAAACCTTGAAATTGCAGGGCAAGGTCGCCACCTACACGCACACGCACACCTTCATAAGGAANNGTGTCTTTTTTAGAGGTTTCAAACACGTTAATTCCTCTTTGATCATTAGCTCTCCAATACTGAAGATCTTTTTGAATTTGAGCATTAGCTCCCACTGTGAAAGCTAAAAATGCTCCCAGAATAATTGAATGTTTTTTCATGATGTTGGGTTATTATGATAGGAATATTACATCGAAAGAAATGGTAACATCATTACCAGTTGTAATGGTACCAAACACCGCTGTTGGCGGCTCAATATTAAAATCGGTTAATTGAAATGCGGTTTCACCTTTAAGTACAATTTCNTTGCCTTTGATTTCGTATTCGCAGTGAAACGTCACCTTACGTGTTTCGCCAGCAATTGTCATTGAACCTGAAGCTTTTAAAGTGTTTNCCGTTGCACTTATCAACTCGCTAAGTTGAAAGGTAATTACCGGATGGTCTTCCGCTTTAAGTGCTTCATAGGTGTTGTTNTCCATAGAAGACTTTCCACTTTTTAGTGATTTAGCCTTCATTGTTACTTTTACATTGTTAATCGCAGAAATTTTGTGGCTTTCTACAGTAAAATGACCTGTACCTTCTGCTTCGTTAGACACCATTTCCCAATCGTGAAGTGTTGATGTACCTTCAACTTTTAATTCGGGATTTTCTTTTAGGTGGTAGTTTTTTTGCGCAAGAGTAAATTGAGCTAAAAAGAGCACAACACTCAAAGCAAATAATTGAGGGATTTTTATTGCTTTCATAATGGTAGGACTGTTTTAATACGGAGCAAACTTATTGAGGATGACAGACCTTATTCATGATAATTATCAGTTATAAGGATGATTTTTATCTTATGAAGTAATCCTTAACGATAAGCTATCANAAATTGAACATTTACTTTACCACTCTTTTAAATTGAATGTTTGTATTTTTTAGGCTTATTATTGTCTCCCCNATTTGTNAAANAGCATAAAAACCCTTCAACCTAAAATGACATTGAGCTTAACTTCCAACCCTGAAAATGAAAGGCAAAAAATCTCNGCGAATAACAAATAGCATCANAGGAATTATTTTCTTACTGACGAGTGCAGTAATGATTTCATGGTTTCTTGACCTTAGGGTTTTACTTACCATTTTTCCCAATGGTGCATCTATGAAATTCAATACAGCACTATTGTTTTGGTTAATTGCGCTTNTATTAATCATNCGTTCATGGAAAAAAGAAAGNACCTTTAAATTAACCATAGGCCTTAATTTCATACTNCTTTTAATCAGTGGATATACGTTCATGGAGTATATCCTGCCANTGCCCATNTCTATCGATAACATTTTTGTTGTTGATCATTTATCAGAAGANTTNCCCGGAAGGATGTCTCCTGCCACAGCTTTAAGCTTTATACTATCAGGCATTGGCCTGTTGGGCATTTTGCTNGAAAATAAATTTTTAAAAGCCATTGCAGAATATGCTCTTTTGATTGTTTCAATCATTACGTTAATNACGTTAGTTTCNTACTTCATNGGAGTNTCTTCAGANAACAAGNCNTTCTTTATTCACTCTATGGCTGTTCACACTGCNGCTTTGTTTTTCATTCTNGTACACATCTTATCGTTAAAGAACAACACCAATGGATTTACAGCCGTCTTACTGGGNCCTCATGTAGGTAGTCGTCTTTTGCGCACCATNCTTATTATGATTATTGGTATTCCGCTCATTTTGGGCAACCTNTGGCTATACCTTACTCAAAACAACATACTTCCAGAAGACTTTGCTATTGCGCTTTATAGTGTACTGCTNATTTTATCNAGCCTNCTNTACGTTACAATNGTTTCTATTCGAATGAATAAGTCTGANATTAANCGAAAACGACTGGAAAGCAACCTGCGCTCTTCTAACCAAGAATTAATGGCTTTTAAAAAGGCATTAGATGCCACGGCTATTGTTGCCATTACCAACAACCAAGGNAAAATCACTTATGTAAACGATAACTTTTGCACCATTTCAGGCTATACTAAAAACGAAGTAGTTAACACGAANTTTTATCCCATTTACTCTGATTTTTANCNGAAGTCTTTCTACAACCAAATGTGGCATACAATCTCTAATGGAAAAGTATGGANNGGAGANATTAAAAATCAAGATAAAAATAACGGCTATTATTGGGTGCATACTTCTATTATTCCATTTAAAGACAAAAAAGGAGAGATTACCCAATACTTAACCTTTATGATTGACATCACCTCTAAAAAAGAGGCTGAAGAGTTATTATCGTCTCAATATGTGCAAAAACTAGAGCAAAAAAACAGAGAGTTAGAGCAGTTTGCCTATATCGCATCGCATGACTTGCAAGAACCTTTGAGAACCGTAAAAAGTTTCATTAANATCATTAACGAAGAGTCTNAAGCAGAACTTTCTGACNATACAATTACTTATTTCAACTACATCAACCAATCNATCAATCGAATGAGNGAGATGGTAAAAGGCTTGTTGGAATATTCGAGGGTAAACAACAGGCAGGAATATGAAAAAGTAGATACAAATACTGTTGTCGATGAAGTTGTCGCAGATTTGTCTTCTCAAATTAAAACGGAAAATGCTCAGGTTATCTATGCCGGATTGCCCGAAATTTTAATCTANANGGTTAGTTTTCGAATGCTCATTCAAAACCTNATTAGCAATGCCATTAAGTTCAGAAAACCTGACGTAGCCCCTGTAGTTCAAATTGTTGCAAAAAAAGAAGATCAATTCTGGAAATTCTGCATTAGTGATAATGGCATTGGAATAGACGCTAAATACCAAGAACGAATCTTTGTATTATTTCAGCGATTACACAATAGAAGTACGTATGAAGGCACAGGAATTGGATTGTCATTATGTCAAAAAATCGTTCATTTGCATGGAGGGAACATTTGGGTAGAGTCAGACGGGCAAAATGGCAGTAAATTTTTCTTCACAATTCCCGTCTCCCCAACCGATATCAAGTAGGCGAACATGAGTAAAAAGTTGAAATGTGTTTTATTAATTGACGATGATGAAGCGACCAACTTCATTCACAAGATGGTGGTTAACAAAGTTGACTGCGCAGAGAAGGTTGTTATTGCTTTAAGCGGAATCAAAGCTTTGGAGTACTTAAAACACGTTCCAGATGAAGAACACCCCAAGCCAGACCTTATTCTTGTTGATATTAATATGCCCGCTATGAATGGTTGGGAGTTTTTAGATGAATTTACCCAACTTGACGAATCTCAAAAAGGACATTGCGTGGTTATGATGCTCACCACATCTTTGAATCCGGATGATGAAGACAAGTCAAAAACTTACGAAGTCATTAAAGGCTACATTCACAAGCCTTTAACCCCAGAAAAACTGGAGAAAATTCTAGAAAATTATTTTTAAGCAACTCACAACGGTAGTTTTTTATTCCTTTACAAAAGGAATTTAAACACCCCGAATGTGGAGATTAATGTTGAAATAGCACTCTTTGCCCTTTTTTCTGGCATAACCATTTCTATTGGTGGTTTTCTATCTTATCTCTTTGAAAATCATGTCAAAGAAAGTCCCTTTAAAAAAGAGATTATCCACACCTCTATTGCATTTGGTGGCGGAATTATTCTCTCTGCTGTTGCTTTGGTTTTAGTTCCTAAAGGGATGGAAACACTAGAGCTCTTGCCGCTTTCAATTGCTTTTGCTCTTGGTGCCGTTAGCTTTTATTTTATCGATCGCTACATTCATCAAAAAGGCGGTAAAATGGGAATGCTTTTAGCCATGTTAATGGATTTCATTCCAGAATCTATTGCGCTGGGAGCCTTATTCATGGCCGATCAAAAACAAGCCATGTTGTTGGCTATTTTCATTGGCTTGCAAAACCTTCCTGAGGCCTTCAACTCATTTAGAGAACTCGTTATCAGTGGATACAAAGTAAAAACCACACACATCATTTTTGCGTTTCTGAGTTTATCGGGGGTTGTTGGAGCTTTAGCCGGACATTTTTTATTGCAAAATTCGCCACAGATTACAGCATTAATTATGGTTTATGCCAGTGGCGGAATCATCTACCTCCTGTTTCAAGACATTGCCCCGGAAAGTACCATGAAGAAAATATACCTTCCTCCCCTTGGTGCTACTGCTGGTTTTTTGGTGGGTATGATTGGTGAGAAAGTGATTTAATGCGTTTTTAAACTTTCTAGTAGTTCATCATTGATTTTACCTGCTCCAATGATAGTTTTAGCATACTTTCC
Source organism: Crocinitomicaceae bacterium (assembly GCA_002705995.1). GTDB lineage: Bacteria > Bacteroidota > Bacteroidia > Flavobacteriales_G > Salibacteraceae. The sequence goes on from PAJI01000015.1 coordinate 9,750, forward strand.
CGCTATAAAAAAATCACTGGTAGGTACCGAAAACTGTTCATTGATTCCCTCTCCAATGTACATTTTTCGAAACTTGAAATATTTTTCTGTTTCGGTTTCACCATAACTATGGTTCAAGATGTAGATGATTCCCTTATAATTGGAATAACCTAAATTTTTCCTTAGCCTTTTGACATCATATGAAGTAGAAATGGGAATGAACTTAACATCATGTTCTTCCGACATCTTGCTAAATTGATCAATATGTTGAATACAATTTGCACACCAATAAGACATGTAATATACCCAGCCATTTTGTGACTCTTTTAACAACTGATTATTCAAATAATTACTATCAATTTCCACAAAAACAATTGAATCTTCTAGCATTTTAAAGGTAGATGTATCTGGATTTGACACATACATTGTTGACTTTGTTTCTTCGTATTGATCAGATTCACGAGAATGATTCGCTCCATAATATTGAATTTGAAAACAAGAATTAAGCACCATCATATGCAATATGCTTACAAGAAAAAGTATTGTGGCTTTATTATTCATTTTTAATGACTTTGTTCAATATCAAATCTAACAAACATTCCAATTTTTCAACCCAACCCAACAAACTACACTAAGCGTTATTAGCTACAACGAATAACTCAAACTCATCTCCCATGAAAAAACAACTACTCTTCACATTCATGATCCTTCTCTCTTTTTCTGCCTCTATACATGCACAAACTGTAAGTTCTAGTTGTGATGCTTCTGACAGTGTTATCGCCATTTATCGTAAAGATGCTATGCTAAAAGCATTGGAAAACACGCTGGAAAATCACGATGTGTATGAAGACAGTATTCAGATTAATCCCAGAAGAACAGATACGCTATTAAAGGCAATGCTTGCTGTTTACAACGCTACTCAATTGCCGCAAAGAGATTCTGTAGTAACGCTTTACGACATTCATCACTTCTCTTACATCAATCCTCATTATTTCAGCATCAAAGCTGATTCCAACACCTATTGGATGCAAAACCTTAAAGCCGGAAATGCAACAAGTGGCCATCCATACATCGATAGTTTGATGACTAATTTGTCTCTTGACTCGATTAACTTCTATGATTATGTTTTTACCCAACCTACCGTAGGTTTCTACACAGACTCGATGTTCAATTTCAGCATGTTGTCAACAGATATCGACACCATCGCTGGAGTTTCATACATGGACTTAGGCTATACTGCTGGTGACAGTGACGATATCTTAGATTCTATTAATGGCAGTAGCGTAATACTTACCTATCGCGCCAAATGGGGAGATTGTCCAGCTGGTTGCATGTGGATGCATTACTGGACATTTGAAGTTAACCTAGACAATTGTGAAGTTACTTTTGTAGAGAGTGGTGGAGACTCTCCTGTTTCGGTAGCAGAACATCAAAATCTATCCACTATTTCAGTCTATCCCAATCCTTTTTCATCATCTATTCAACTGAATAACAACGCTACTCCTGTAGATTACGAACTCTATACACTAGGTGGTCAACTGGTGAGAAGCGGTAAAGTCACTCAAGAAATATCAGGGTTAGAACAATTGGCACAAGGTGCTTATTTGCTGCAACTTTCAACTCAAAGCAGCACCCAAACCTTCAAGATCATTAAGGAATAACCCATGGATTGAATTATCGTCAGCAAATTGTTAAGAATACTGAAAATAATTTGGCTTTTACATTTTCTGTTTATATTCGTACTCAACATGAATACGACACAACGACATCATCATCATTTCCATGCGCATTTCATCGCTCAAGCGAGTTGGAATTGATATCGATGTTTATACCATAAAACAAAAAATCATTTTAAACCCGTTTGAGTAAATCAGACGGGTTTTTTGTTGCGCAATAGCCATGCTGATTTACTCAAACACAACAAAACAAAAACATGAGTAAACTCAGAATTGCCATCCAGAAAAGCGGTCGATTAAGTGCCGATTCGCTCAACGTGCTCAGCGAATGTGGCATTCGTGTTAAAAACGGTGGTAAACTCAAAGCCGAAGCCGCTAACTTTCCACTAGAAGCCCTCTTCCTTCGCGATGATGATATTCCGCAATACGTGGCCGACAATGTTGCCGACATTGGTATTCTAGGACAAAATGTTGTCATTGAAAAAGCCAAAAATGTGGTGGTGCAAAAAACACTCGGCTTTAGCAAATGTCGCTTATCACTTGCCGTAAAACGCGAAGACGAATACACCAACACGTCATGGTTTGAAGGCAAAAAGATTGCGACCAGTTACCCCGTTATTCTCAGCAAATATTTACAAGAAAAAGGCGTAAATGCATCCATCGAAGAAATTAGCGGAAGTGTAGAAATTGCACCCGGAATTGGTTTGGCCGATGGCGTTTGTGACATTGTAAGTACCGGAAGTACGTTGCTCACCAACGGACTGAAAGAAGTGGAAACAGTAATGAAAAGTGAAGCTGTTTTGGTTTCTAGTCCAAACCTCAGTACAGAAAAACAAGCACTGCTAGATCAATTGCTTTTTCGCCTCGAAGCTGTGCAAAATGCGCAACAGAACAAATACATTCTACTCAACGCTCCCAACGCCAAACTCAACGAAATTTCTGCTTTGTTACCCGGTATGAAAAGCCCAACCATTTTACCTTTAGCTCAAGAAGGCTGGAGCAGTTTGCACAGCGTAGTTAAAGAAGATGAATTTTGGGAAGTCATCGATCAGTTAAAAGGTCTGGGGGCCCAAGGAATTTTAGTTTGTCCTATTGAAAAAATGATCCTTTAAACATGGAAATCATCAACAATCCGGAACCTTCCACATGGTCAACATTGGCTCAGCGCCCAGTGCTCGACAACAGTGAGTTGATTCCTCGTGTGCAGGAAATCTTAAACCGTGTAAAAACAGAAGGTGATGCCGCTTTAAAAGTTTTCACCCAACAATTTGACGGCACTCTTCTTGAACGTTTATCGGTTACAGTTCCTACAGAAAGTAACATTGACGAAGAATTGAAAGCTGCTTTGGAACTGGCCAAATCAAACATTGAAACCTTCCATAAAAGTCAGCAAGAAACGGTTCAAAAAATCACCACACAACCCGGTGTCACCTGTTGGCGAAAGTCTATTCCAATCCAAAAAGTTGGATTGTACATTCCCGGAGGAAGTGCACCGCTCTTCTCTACCCTGTTGATGCTGGCCATTCCGGCACAAATTGCAGGATGTGAACAATTGGTATTGTGTACACCCTTGAACAAATCCGGAGAAATTGATCCAACAGTATTGTACTGTGCTAAAATGCTGGGCATTTCAACCCTTTATCCGGTTGGAGGTGCACAAGCCATTGCAGCCATGGCTTACGGAACGGAAACCATTCCTAAGGTGGACAAAATCTTTGGCCCCGGAAATCAATACGTAACAACAGCCAAGCAGTTGGTACAACAAGAAGGAACGGCTATCGACATGCCAGCTGGCCCAAGTGAGGTGCTGGTGATTGCAGATGCCAATGCTAATCCCGAATACGTAGCTGCCGATTTATTGAGTCAGGCTGAACACGGCCCCGATTCTCAGGTTATTTTCCTTTCTGATAGCAATGATATGTCGCAAGCTGTAGTAAAAGCAACCGAAAATCAACTGGAAAACTTGCCTCGAAAAGCCATCGCAGAACAAGCGTTGAACAATAGCAAAGCCATCGCATTTGACGCACTCGATACCGCTATGAATTTCAGCAATATCTACGCTCCCGAACACCTCATTCTGGCAACAGACAACGCTATTGAACTGGCTGAAAAAGTAATCAATGCCGGAAGTGTTTTCTTAGGAAAATACAGCTGTGAAAGTGCCGGTGATTATGCCAGTGGAACCAACCACACATTGCCTACCAACGGTTTTGCCCGCAATTACAGTGGTGTTTCGCTCGACAGCTTTTTGAAGAAAGTAACCTTTCAGGAAATTACCGCTTCTGGATTGGCCAACATTGGACCAGCCATTGAACAAATGGCAGCAGCCGAGCAATTGTTCGCTCATAAAAACGCAGTATCCATCCGATTAAAAGACATCAACAATGGTTAACATCGATCAACTTGTAAGACCCAACATCAGACAGTTAAAGCCGTATAGCAGTGCACGCGATGAGTTCAAAGGACACGCTTCGGTTTGGTTAGATGCCAACGAAAATCCATTTAACAGTGGCTTAAACCGTTATCCGGATCCGCGTCAGCAAAAGCTAAAGACCATTTTAGCAGAACAAAAAGGAATTTCTCCCGATCAAATCTTTTTGGGCAACGGAAGCGATGAGCCCATTGATTTATTGTTCCGCGCTTTTTGCGAACCCAATCAAGATCAGGTGTTGATTTTTCCGCCTACTTACGGCATGTATGAAGTATCGGCCAACATCAATGCAATAGACATTCAGGAGCAGCCCTTAACCAGCGATTTTCAAATTGATTTGGAAGCGGTGTTGCCCCGACTCAACAACCCGTTGATCAAGATGATTTTCATCTGCACACCCAATAATCCAACGGGCAATTCAATTGACGCTTCTGCCATTGAAGCCATTGCCAGCGTGTTTAACGGCATTATTGTCATTGATGAAGCTTATGCCGATTTTTCGGAAGCTCCAAGTTGGATCAATTCCATTCAGCAACATCCTAACATTGTGGTTTTACAAACGTTCAGCAAAGCTCGCGGATTAGCCGGAATTCGTTTGGGCATGGCCTATTCAAGTCCTGAGGTAATTGCTGTATTGAACAAGATCAAACCGCCATACAACATCAGCACATTAACGCAAACAGAAGCGCTTTCTCAACTGGAAGAACCAGAAGCATTGGAGCCTGTTATTGATGAAATTGTACGTGAACGCGAATGGTTGGCCGAACAGTTATCGACATTAAAAATGGTGAAGGAAGTTTACCCTTCGGATGCTAATTTTCTGCTGGTTGCCTTTGACAATCCCAAACAACTGTTTGCCACATTGGTTGAAAACGGCATCATTCTCCGCGACAGAACCAGTGCTGTTCCCAATACCTTGCGCATAACGGTAGGAACCGCTGAAGAAAATCACAAATTGATCAACCTTTTGAAAGAAATGGAAGCATGAAAAAAGTACTCTTTATAGACCGTGACGGAACAATTATTAAAGAACCGGAAGACGAGCAAATCGACAGCTATGAAAAGTTGGAATTCCTTCCCGGAGCTATCAGTAATCTGGCAAAAATTGCACGCGAAACCGATTATCTTTTAGTAATGGTAACCAATCAAGATGGGTTGGGAACGGATAGTTTTCCCGAAGACACGTTTTGGCCGGCTCACAATAAAATGCTTCAGATTCTGGAAGGCGAAGGCATTGTTTTCGATGAAATTTTGATCGATCGTTCATTTCCGGCAGATAATTTACCCACCCGTAAACCGGGCACAGCGCTGTTAACACACTACATCAAAGGTGATTATGATTTAGCCAACTCGTATGTTTTTGGCGATCGTGCTTCTGATATTCAGTTGGCTAAAAATTTAGGCGCTCAAGCCATTTACATTTCACCTGAAGCGAGTGATGACGCAGTACTCAACACNACAGATTGGAANGAGATTTACCGCTTTTTAAAGCAAATTCCGCGTACAGCAAAAGTCACGAGAAANACGAAAGAAACCGACATTGCGATAACGCTCAATTTAGANGGTTCAGGAAAAGCTGANATCTCAACCGGATTGGCCTTTTTCGANCACATGCTCGATCAATTGGCCAAACACGGCAACATTGATTTATCCATTGCCGTAAACGGAGATTTGGAAGTGGATGAACACCACACCATTGAAGACACTGCGCTGGCATTGGGCGAAGCTTTTGATAAAGCANTCGGTTCTAAAAAAGGCATTGGNCGTTACGGATTTGCATTGCCTATGGACGATTGCCTNGCNCAAGTCGCCATCGATTTTGGCGGCAGACCTTGGTTGGTTTGGGAAACAGAATTCAAGCGCGAAAAAATTGGCGATATGCCCACNGAAATGTTCTACCATTTCTTCAAATCGTTTTGCGACACTTCGCGCAGCAACTTGAACGTAAAAGCNGAAGGCAACAACGAACACCATAAGATCGAATCTATTTTTAAAGCATGGGCACGCGCCATTCGACTAGCTGTTGAGCAAACCGGAACTTACGCACTTCCCAGCACNAAAGGAACNTTATGATTGCACTTGTAAAATACAATGCCGGAAACACNCGCTCAGTCGTCAATGCTTTTGATCGGTTAGGAGTTACATTNGAAATTACCGATGATCCGGAAACATTGAAAGCTGCTGATAAAGTCATTTTTCCCGGNGTAGGCGAAGCAGGAACNGCTATGAGTTACCTTAAAGCGCGTCAGTTAGANGTNGTGCTCAAAAACCTGGAACAGCCTTTTTTAGGCATCTGNTTGGGCATGCANTTGATGTGTNCATTTTCAGAAGAAAACAACACCGAATGTTTGGGCATTTTCCCCGAAACGGTNCGCAAATTTCCACCTCAAGACAAAATNCCACACATGGGATGGAACAACTTTGAAGCTGTAAAGAGTCCTTTATTCAAAGGCATCAACACCGAAGACGATGTGTATTTTGTGCACAGTTATTACGTTGAANCAGGAGCAGATACCATTGCTACCACACACTANATTTTGCCCTTCAGTTCTGCTTTGCACAANNNCAATTTTTACGGAGTGCAATTCCACCCTGAGAAATCGGCTGAAGTNGGACAANAAATCATTCAAAATTTTCTGGACATATGAGAATTATACCNGCCATAGACCTGATTGATGGCAAATGTGTGCGCCTTACGCAAGGCGATTATGCACAGCAAAAAACATACAATGAAAATCCGTTGGAAGTGGCCAAAGCATTTGAAGATGCAGGCATCAAACACCTGCATTTNGTTGACCTTGACGGAGCAAAAGCCGGAAACATTGTGAACTGGAAAGTGCTGGAAAAATTGGCTTCACAAACCACTTTAACCATTGATTTTGGCGGTGGATTAAAATCCGATAACGATTTACGCATNGCCTTTGAATGTGGNGCAAAACAAGTTACCGGNGGAAGTATTGCAGCCAAAAATCCGGAAGTGTTTTTACAATGGTTAAACGCTTATGGTGCAGATAAAATCATCTTAGGAGCAGATGCCCAAAACGGCAAAATNGCAACCAACGGCTGGCAGGAAACTACTTCGTTAGAAGTNATTGAATTCATTGATCAATACGTTCAAAAAGGAATTCAATACAGCATTTGTACAGACATTTCTAAAGACGGCATGTTGGCCGGACCTTCATTTGATCTTTATCAGGAAATTATGGACAACACTCCCGGTGTAAAGTTAATNGCNAGCGGAGGAGTTTCATCCATTGAAGATTTGGAACAATTGGCCGAAGCCGGATTAGAAGGAGCCATTGTTGGCAAAGCCTTTTACGAAGGAAAAATCTCATTAAAAGCCTTGAGTCAGTTATGTTAAAAAAACGCATTATTCCTTGTTTAGACATCAAAAACGGACGCACTGTAAAAGGGGTCAACTTTGTAGACATTCGCGATGCAGGCNATCCTGTTGAGTTGGCAAAAGCTTATGTGGAACAAGGCGCAGACGAACTCGTTTTTCTCGACATTACAGCCACNATCGAAAACCGGAAAACNTTTGCCCAATTGGTTGAGCGCATTGCCCGTGAAATCAATATTCCGTTTACCGTAGGCGGTGGAATCAGCAGTGTGGAAGACGTTGCGCTTNTNCTNCAAGCCGGTGCCGATAAAGTCAGCATAAATTCTGCTGCGGTTAAACGTCCTGANTTGGTGAACGAACTCGCCAACGAATTTGGAAGTCAGTGTGTGGTAGTNGCCATTGACACCAACATTGAGNATGACATTTGGAAAGTATACGTACACGGAGGTCGCACTCCTACTCCNCTAAAAACNCTCGAATGGGCAAAAGAAGTGGAAGAACGCGGAGCNGGTGAAATTTTNTTGACCTCAATGGCCAACGATGGNACCAANCAAGGTTTTGCACTTGACATTACGCAAGCTGTTTCAGANACGGTTTCCATTCCGGTTATTGCCTCAGGAGGGGCTGGAACGGAAGCTCATTTTCTGGATGTATTCACCACCGGAAAAGCAGATGCCGCATTGGCNGCTAGNATTTTNCACTTTGGTGAAATTCCCGTTCCTACTTTGAAAAACTATTTAAAACAACACAACATTCCTTTACGATGAAATTAGATTTCGATAAAACCAACGGATTAATTCCCGCCATCATACAAGACGCCAACACACAAACCGTTTTGATGTTGGGCTACATGAANGAAGAAGCTTTAAAAATCACTGAAACAACCGGAAAAGTCACGTTCTTTTCNCGCAGCAAAAANCGCTTGTGGACAAAAGGAGAAACATCNGGTAACTTCNTTACNGTGNTNGANATTCTTTCTGATTGTGACAACGANACCTTATTGATCAAAGCTATTCCTGCAGGNCCTGTTTGTCACACNGGAAACGACACCTGCTTCAACGAAACTTCTGCCAAAGGNTTTGTGTTTGAATTGGAAAACCTTATTGCAGACCGCAAACAAAATCCAAAACCGGGATCGTACACCAATTCTTTNNTCGACAAAGGCATTAATAAAGTAGCGCAAAAAGTNGGNGAAGAAGCTACNGAAGTCGTTATTGAAGCNNTAGATGACAACATTGAACGTTTAAAAGANGAAGCCGCAGATTTACTGTATCACTACTTAATTTTATTNCAAGCTAAAGATTTGTCGCTTACAGCTATTGAAGAAGTTTTGAAGANAAGNAATAAGTAATNATATCATCCATTCATNGAGNAATCGNCNNAATATATTATGCACCCNATGATATTGNNGGGCANTTGACACGAAGCAAAACCCATTATTGGAAATATTCCNGTACTTGATNGTAAGATGTTCTTCTGTTTTTATTTAATTTGAAGCGTTGTAGAAACCTATGAATCAATTGGAAAAGCTCGATACCATATACCTTATTGATGACGACCCGGTTTTCATTCACATTGCCAGTTACATGATCACAACAGCTTTTCCAGATGCTGAACTTTGTACGTTTACTTCTCCTTCTAGTGGTATTACGGCCATCGCAGAAAAACAACCCGATTTNCTTTTTTTGGACATCAANATGCCTGAAATGGATGGTTGGGAGACANTGGAACAATTAGCATCAAAAGCATTAACCAATTACAAAATCCATNTTTTATCTTCTTCAATTGATCATTTGGATCACGAAAAAGCCAAAAAACACCCCTTAGTTTTATCATTTATTGAAAAACCTTTAGATTTAAAACAAATAAAACAACTACATTTGATCTCTTAATCAACCAATTACTTAAGCATCCACAACCTATGTATCGCCACAAAATTCATTACCCCTATCCTTTAACCAAGGAACAAATCTCTGCCAATGTAGCTCTAGGAGTTCANTTCAGAGCATTCAAATATCAAGTAAGTCTATTTGTTCGTACCTTTTATTTTTACTCTCCGGTACATTTAATCAAAAATGAAAAGGAGNTAAAGAGGTATATCTCGCGTTATAACTTCATTACAACCCTCTTAGGNGTTTGGCATTTTCCGATAGGNCCGTTCAATGTCTTNCGTACACGCAATTTCAATAAAAACGGAGGGATCGATTTCACCGGAAATGTATTACACAATCAAGTTGANTTCAAAGAGAAAGAGCAAGTTTTAAGCATTGCNGATAACAAGCTGATATTTAACCCGGTTTTACCTGAAACTGCTTCAAAATTAGTTCCCGGAATTAAAGAGNTACTAACCAAAAATCAACATAGCATTTTTGGACTTTATTACGGGAGATATATGAAAGTNGCTGTTGACGAGTCTCCTTTCTATTGTTTTGGAGTTGATACATTGCGTGAAGATTTTCAAGAAATGGAAACACTTATTCTTAAGGAATTTCATGCCCATTTCTCGCCAACAACTCCGGTTAGAATTTATTTCAAAAAGCGCGATCCTGAGTTATACATACGTATGAAACACGAAACTTCGCGCATTTACCCTGCAGCATAAAGCAAAATTTGCTTTTATGCCTTTTAAAAATAAAGTATCTTCCGTTGTATGACAAAACATCAGTTTCGCACAACGATTCTTTTCGCATTCATAGCAATACTGTTTCCTGTTTCAGTTTTTGCTCAGAATAATNCTCTTTTTATCCGACAAAAACTGATTGATGGCAATACGGGAGAGGCTATACCTTATGCTCATGTTATTCATCTACAAAGGCACGTAGGAACCATTACCAANACCGAAGGTGATTTCAAAATTCACTACCAATCAACTTCTGATTCTATTATTTTTTCTTTCGTTGGCTATACTACAGATACCGTAAGTATTCGCGAATTACTTGGACAAAAAACATTCTCACTCTATCCCAAAACAGAACTATTGGGGGAGGTTGTTGTGTTTGCTAACAATGATTACCTCTATAAATTAGTTTCTGATTGTAAATCAGAAAGGGCCAAAACAGTAAAAACAGCTAAGACCTATTTGGAACTTGAATCGTTTATTGGAGAACGACAAATAGAACAAATAGAGTGTTATTACAATGGTAATTTTAATGGTGTTGACGTAGAACAACTGNACCTTAAAAACGGAAGAGTTGGCATTCAATCCATCAAAGGACAATATTTTGTTTCCATTGAAAGTTCTAAGGCGCTTTATATGAATAAGCTTTTTGAGAAAGATGATTATTTCCCTGTAGCTCCTACTGAACTCTCATTCCGACAAATGCAAAAACAATTTGATTTGCAGCTTGAGCATCGCTATAAAGATCAGAATAGCCATAACATTTATGTCATTAGCTTTCTACCTAAAGCAGATTCAAATACTTTGTTTTCAGGAAAAATATGGGTTAACCAAGATCTTCATCAATTAGTAAAAGTGAATTTATCGGTTGAGGCTACTCAATTACACCCCTTTCTTCCGCTTCATCCGGATGATTCTATTTTACAAGTTGACCTGAACCTNACTAAAACATTTCAAAACATTGATGACAAAGCCTATATAGAATCTGTNACGTTCGACTACCGATTAAATTACCTGAACGCCAAACATCAATTACTGCCTGTAAAAACACATGCTGTGCTCTATGCTTATGATTATGCTACAAACTTTACACTTCCTTTTTTCGCTTTTGAAAAAGGATTGAACGATTACCGCAAAATAAGCGCTGTGCCTTACAATACTTTTTTTTGGGAAGAAGTTGTTGATTTTAATTTAAATGCATCCAAACAAAANATTGAGCAATTCTTAAATGCTCCTTCTACNCTTTTTAACAGTGAGCTTTTTCAAAAAAACCGTGCTATGAATAAAGGTTTATTTGAACATCCCTTTATGCNGTGGAAAAAAGAACGCATCACTTTTGCCGCTACTCCAGAAAGCTTGAAACCCAATACNCTCACTCCTACNATAAAGGCAGATCAATATGCACTNAAAGTAAACCTCTATGCTGACATTAATTCGAATCAAGATAGTTTACATTACATCACAGCTGCTGTGTTTGACCCGTATCAAAGCTTCTATCATTTACCGATGACCAATGCTGCTTCNGCTTTTATCAACATGTATTTTGACCTTTATGANATCAACAGAAGACAGTTGACAGTTGCTTTACACCAAACAAAAGATACCACAGAAGCTTTGGAAATATGTGCACGTTTTCAGGAAAAAGCAGATCAANTAGCACATGATTTTATGCGAGAAGTAGACAGGGGCACAAATATGAAAGCTATGTTAAAATGGAACGATTACATTCGAAATTCGCTAGATATCGACAATATTGATTATTTTCAATTGTTAAGTGAAAAGTAATATTATTGATATTCTNTTATTAAATCGATCAATTATGAAGTTAAAAAACTCCCTGTTTTTAACCCTACCTCTTGCTTTTACTCTTANTTTCTCATCCTGCTCTGACGATGATGATAGTTCATCATCAANTTCTTCAAGTGGTTATACCGTATCTTCTATTCAAAATACTNTACAGTCAGGAACNTGGCGAATCACATTGTTTAATGATTCTGGTAATGATGAAACCTATCATTTTAGCGGATACACATTTGAATTCAATNCAAATGGTGCTCTAATAGCAACAAATGACTCAATNACCAATGCCGGAACATGGTCTGTAACGGATGATAGTGGTGATGACGATGATGGCTCTTCTGACCTTGATTTCAACATTATGTTTCCTACTCCTCAAGAATTTGTTGATTTAACTGATGATTGGGACATTGTAGACAAGTCTGAAACTATGATCAGTTTAAGAGATGTTAGTGGAGGTAACGGAGATGTTGACCAGCTCATTTTCGAAAAAAACTAATTGAAAAAGCTCCTTTNNGGAGCTTTTTTTATTTCAACGTATAAACGCCTTCTATAGGATAATGGTCTGATGCTTTGAGNCTTGTTTTNGTTTCCAGAGACAAAATCTCCAAGGCTTTCTCATCATAAAACTGGTTGTCTATTCTAATGAAACTCGGAAANCTCCTGTAAGAGTAGCCCAAACCATTTCCACCATCCTCAAAAGCATTGTTCAAAATACTACTAAACTCGGCATAAGCATCCGAATATGGAACTGCATTCATATCACAACACACCACCAATGGATGGGGACTTTGTTCTAANAAAGCCATAANCTTGGCCACTTCGACTTCTCTTTGTCGTGCTCCTTTTTCCAACCGTTCCCAAATATCAATTACACTTTCTATGGGNTCCAAACCATCTTTACGCCAACGAATACTCATTGAATTTAGATGAAAATTCACNACCCTTATAGTATCTCCATAGATTATAAGGTCGTGCCANGTACCTTTATTAATAGGACTTTTATTGTAATTCAATTTCCCTGAAGCTACTGCCGGAAAACGCGAAAAAGTAACNACNCCTAGAATACCATTAAACTGTTTGCTATAATCTGGATTCATGTAGTAATAACGNTATCCTCCTGCCTTTGAAAGTGAGTCAAGTGTATTTTCACGAGATTCCACATCACTGTGAAAAAACTCTTGAATGCATAAAATATCTGGTGAGCCAAAAGAATTAAAATAATTGAAAACCTGATGTGTAACCATCGTATCTCCCATAGGNTTTTTATACCGGTCTGGGGTAAAAGCAGCNGCATTGAAACTCATCACCGAAAATGTAGGTTCATCAACCTCTCTTGCCGTATTGAATGCTACCGTTTTTTTCAGNACCGGAAAAGAAACAATGAATGCAATTAGAAACAACAAAAAATACTGCATGCTAGCTCTCAAGGCCAATAAGACNACAAAGGCAACCCCATTTAACATTAAACAAATGGGAATACCTAATACCAACATTTCGCGAAGTACCCCNGGTTGAGCTACATAGGTTAAATACCCAATAAATAAGATAAAAAACAACTGGTATACACCNATTGCACGTATGGTTACTTTTCGGAGACGTTTATACATATTAAACCCAAGATGACTTTAGNGTGTGCAAATTACAAGTAAGAACGCTCTCGTTTGTCACTTTGTTGATCCTTATTGAGCTTTTTTAACATTTCAAAAATCCAACTGCTCATTCAGTGCGTAGGTATGGTACAATCAATCATTAAATAAATAACCAAACCTTATTATTATGCACACAATTCGACATTTTATTCAAACACACTCACTGCTACTTTTTGCTTTATTTAGCTCCTTAATCGGATCGGCACAAAACTACGAAGCCAAACTATCAGGTGCNCANGANGCNCTNCCNGTTTTAACTCGTGCTACAGGAAGTATTTCAGCATTTTTAAACGGAAACCAACTTGTTGTTACTGGTTCATTTAGCAATTTAGAAACAGAGTATGATGCTAATGTAGCTGGCGGGGCACACTTACACATTGGGCTAATTGGCGAAAATGGACCTGTTGTTTTCAGCCTAACACCCAACCTTGATGCTAACCTCAAGGGCGGAACATTTGCCGCGCTTGATAATACATTTAACCTNACCAATGCTCAGGTAGAAGCTCTTGAAAATAGAGAGGTCTATGCCAATATTCACACAACCGGACAACCCGGTGGCGAATTGCGCGGGCAATTGGTGCCCTCAGGAAATGAGGTTTATCTCGTACACCTTTTTGGTAGCAATGAAGTGCCTTCTATCATTACNGATGCCTGGGGAGCATTATTGCTAGACCTAGACGGTACAAACCTAACCGTAACCGGAACTTTTGAAGGACTAGAGGGAGATTTTGATGCTTCTATTGCTGGCGGGGCACATCTACACAATGGGTTGGCCGGTGAAAACGGAGGAGTTGAACTATTACTTAACAGTGAAATTGATGCTGGCTTAAGATCTGGACGATTTGTAGCCGACTCTAANNNTTTTGCTCTCTCTACTTCTCAATTAGGTCTTTTAGAAGAACGCTCATTGTATGCTAACCTTCATACNCTAGCCTTTCCAAGTGGAGAACTACGCGGAAATGCTGCTAAAAACCCAGATGCAATTTTAAGAGCTCATTTGGCAGGATACAATGAAATTCCGGTGGTGACTTCAAGCGGACATGGTGAAGTACTTGTAGAATTAGATGGNACAACACTTACCGTTAGTGGCGCCTTTGATGACCTTGATNCTCCTTTCGATGCTACAGTTGCAGGTGGAGCACATATNCACCTTGCCATGGCCGGAAGAACTGGTGGCGTAGCCCAGTTTTTAACCGCTACGCTAAACGGAACAAACATGGGAGGAACTTTCGAAGCTACTGATAACATGTTTACACTTTCAAACGGAGCCATTGATACNCTCTTGCAACGAGGAATGTATGTAAACATTCACTCNACAGAGCACGCTGCNGGTGAAATTCGCGGACAAGTAGTACCAACGGCAAATTATTACTTCAATGGATTTATGTCCGGGAACTTTGAAACACCATCTGNATTAACCTCCGGTGAGGGATTCATTATTGCCGAAATTGTGGGAGATCATTTAACCGTAACCGGAGGTTTTTCTAACCTTTCATCGGCTTTTGATGCTACTGTAGCTGGCGGTTCACATTTACATACAGGATTAGCTGGTGAAAACGGAGGCATTGCTGTAACACTTGTTCCCATGCTAGAAACCGGAAACATGGGAGGTGTTTTTTATGCCGATAGTAACATGACGATGATAGACAGTACTCTGGCAGAACATTTGAAAATGCGTGCTGTATATTCTAACATTCATACCACTGGTGCTCCTGCAGGCGAATTACGCGCACAGCTCTTGCACGAAGCCACGGCTTACTTTGTGGGCTCACTTTCAGGAGGTGTTGAACGTCCTGTAATACATACTGCTGCTCATGGTGGTGTTGCTGCTGAACTGGTTGGAGATGAGCTAATTTTCACAGGATCTTTCCATGACCTCTCTTCTGCTTTTGACGCTACGGTAGCAGGTGGTTCCCATTTACACAAAGGCTATGCCGGACAAACCGGAGATGTGTTCACTCTTTTAAATGCTACTGTTGAAAGTGGAAATATGGCTGGTGCATATTGGCCTGGAGACAATCAGTTTATGCTAACTTCTGGTCAAATCGACACCATTAAACACCGCATGGCTTATGTAAATATTCATACTACAGGAGCTCCAGCAGGTGAATTACGTGCACAGCTAATGCCTTTAGCCAACAGTTACATTACTTCTAATTTAATGGCTAGCCATACAATGCCTGTTGTACAGTCTGATGCTATGGGAGGTGTTATTGCCGAACGCATACAAGACCAACTGATTGTTTCAGGAGCCTATGATGATCTTATGAGTAAAGTGGCTACCGATATTGTTGGAGGAGCACATATTCATGCAGGTGATGCAGGTTCTAGCGGAGGTGTTGAGTTTGTTTTAAACACCACATTTGATGTTGACACAATGGGCGGTGTGTTTGATCCTATGAACAACATGTTTACGATGGATTCTACACAAGTGATGAATGCCATCTATGGCAATAACTACATCAACATTCACTCTGTAATGTATCAGGGAGGAGAAATTCGCGGTCAACTTTTAGTTGATGACAATAGGTCTCCTGAAATGCCTATGATCACTAGTCCAACTTCAGGTTCAGTTAGTATCGATAGTTCTTCTACAATGCCATTTGAAGCAATGTGGAATATGGTAACCGATCCAGAAAATAATATGGTAGCCTACGTATGGGAATTAGCTACAGACAGTAATTTCAACCAGGTTTTAATTGCTGAAAACGTAGCTGACATGACCACTTTTTCTGCTACTCAGATGATGGTAGACTCTGTACTGGAAGCGAATGGTATAACCTATGGAATGCCTGTAGAGGTTTATCACCGTGTAATTGCTACAGATGGTAGTATGGATGCGCACAGTACAACAGAAAATATAACGTTAGTTCGCGAAATGTCTAATGGAATCAACGAGAAAACACAAGTTAGTTTCTCGGTATACCCGAATCCGGCCGTTGATCAAATTACTGTTCAATGGGAAAGTAACGAAGCTTCAGCCCAAACCATTGAACTGATCGACATTAGTGGTAAAGCACTTATCCGTGAACAAGTTCAAACAAATAGTCTTAATCAATCAATCAATGTAAACACGCTATCTGCGGGTATGTATTTCCTAAAAATGACCTATAGCAATGGAAATGCAATGACCTCTCCGCTGATTATCCGCTAATTAAACGAACCGGGGACTTCGTTTAGTTACATGCGAAAAAAAAGCACATCATAATTGATGTGCTTTTTCATGTTTATATGGATTGATTGCTTGGGTTTATCCAATTTTTATTCCGGTCATCGATACCGATCCAAGATCATAAGCATCGTTGAATACCGAAATTTCATCCTTATCTCGATCGATCAGCCCCATTGAATACATCAAGGGTAAATAGTGATCGTTTGACGGAACCGACAATTGTGCCGCAGAACCAAGATTTTGGTAATTGATCACATCTTTGTGATTCCCCGTAAGAATGCTATTCTTAATCTTCTCATTAAATTCAACTGCCCAATCGTAAGGCTTTGTTGCATGCCAATTGACTTGNCGCAGNTTGTGTACAATGTTTCCACTTCCAATAATCAACACACCATGATCGCGCAAAGTGCTCAATTGTTTCGCTAANTCATAATGGTATTGTGGCGATTTTGAGTAATCAATACTCATTTGATAGACCGGAATATCTGCATTTGGATACATTTTGATCAATACAGACCAAGTTCCATGATCTAATCCCCACTCTTGCGTTAAATGCACAGTTCCTTCATCAAACAAACTGGCNGTTTCTTTTGCAAATTCCGGTGAACCNGGTGCCGGATATTGTTGATCAAACAACTTTTGNGGGAAGCCTCCAAAATCATGAATGGTTTCTGGTTTTTCCATTGCTGTAATGTGCGTACCTTGGGTTAACCAGTGAGCAGAAACACACAATATAGCCTGTGGACGAGGCAATGTCTTGCCCATATTTTCCCAGGTTTNGGTAAATTCATTTTCTAAGATAGCGTTCATCGGACTTCCGTGTCCAACAAACAAAACCGGCATTCTTTCCGATTTTTCCAGTTTTTGACTAAACGATTCTAACATGGGTAAACTTGTTATTCCTAGTGTAACTACACCAATGCTTTTTAAAAATTTTTTTCTATCCATCTTTCGCAGATGTTTAATTCGCNCGTAANCGAAAGTTAGTTCTTCTTTGACATTACAAAGGAACTATGAATGCCTACCAATTCCATTCACCTATGTGAATAAATGCCATCAATGCTTGTAAGCCGCTCTGATTCTACTCAACGATTGNGGTTTTACNCCTAAAAAAGAAGCAATATGATACTGTGGCATCCGATTGATTAACTGCGGATATTTCTTNCAAAAAATAGCATAGCGGTCAGTAGCAGATAACGACAAGAAGCCATTGACCCTTTGCAAATAAGCGATNTAGGCATTCTGAATTAGGATTCTGAAATAACGCTCCAANGCCGGAACTTCACTAAAAAGCTGCTCCATCTTGTCGTGCGAAATGGTTTTCACCGTACAATCTTCAAGTGCAGTCATCGAAAACAAACACAACTCATTGGTCCAAAAGCTATAAATATCAGCTATCCAATGGTCTTCAGGTGCAAATTGAATGTTGTGTTCCTCACCATCATCGTCTGTACTGTACAACCGGAAGCAACCTTCGTAAACAAAATAAAGTTGCTTACAACGGTCTTTTTTCTCCATCAAAAGCAACTCTCCTTTTTTAAAGTGTTCATCTTCAAAAAACGACATCACTTTCTCTTGTTCTGCGNGAGTAAGATCAACTGTTTTGGCAATATTTTCGAGGAGCAAGTCTTCCATTCTTTTCAACAAATGACTGAATGANTACAAAGTAAACCGTTGAATTGTTTCAGGCAACACTAGCCTTTATTTTCTTTTCTATTTTCAGCTTCTTTCTCCCTTATCCAGCATTTGTATACACATACCAGTAATTTGTTGTATTCCGTTGAATTTGATTCTGAGAAATTTGTCCCATCAAAAAATTCAGCACCATGAAAAAAGTCATATTAATTACCGGAGCCTCATCCGGAATGGGAAAAACAACAGCTCAACAACTCATCAAAGAAGGGCACATTGTTTACACTGCTGCACGCAGAATTGAGAACATGAATGATTTGAAAGCGCAAGGTGGCTTTCCCATTCAAATGGACATTTCAAAAGAAGAAGACATCCAAAAGGTTGTAGANACCATCATTATGGAACAAGGTAAAATTGATGTATTGTGGAACAATGCCGGTTATGGTTTATATGGCTCGGTTGAAGACGTGCCTGTAGCCGAAGCCAGAAAACAATTTGAAGTCAATTTATTTGGTTTAGCTAGTCTGACTCAAAAGGTAGTTCCTGTGATGCGAAGAGCCAATTCAGGAACAATCATCAACACCTCTTCAATGGGTGGAAAAATGTATACGCCANTNGGTGCTTGGTANCATGCNACNAAACATGCTTTAGAAGGCTGGAGCGATTGTTTNCGNTTNGAANTGGCTCAATTCAACATCAATGTTGTAATTCTTGAACCCGGTGTAATTGCCACTGAATTTGGTAANGTAGTNGATGGNCCAATGAACAAATATTCTGGAAAAGGAGCCTACAGCAAGATGGTAAAAAGCATTGCNAAAACANTGGAANACAGCTANAANAAACCCAACAATGCTTCNCCNGCNTCNTTAATTGCCAATACCGTTTCTAAAATTGTAAANNCNNNNCGNCCNAAGACGCGNTACCGTGTTGGNAAANTGGCAAANCCANTNGTNTGGATGCGCATTTACCTTGGAGATCGTATTTTTGACAAAGCNGTNATGNCACAAGTAAANTAACNNCNTNATGAGTGAAATTACACACGTTGAAACCATAGGAGAATTGAATGCTTTTTTNCATCANGAAAAGCCCAAACANCCGTTGATNAGCATTATNGANTTCTCNAAAACTCCNGCNTATGAAGGNNAGNCGTTGAAAGTAACTACAGGNTTTTANTCNGTGATGCTAAAAAATCACTGCTTNGGTAGNTTNACNTATGGCAGAAGTCATTTTGATTTTGAAGAAGGTGCTCTCATGTGTTCAGCTCCNCATCAGGTGGGAACGGTTGANCCNGAGCTGGATAAAGAAAAAGCGTTAACCGGTTGGGGATTGTTTTTTCACCCTGATTTACTGCTTNGAACATCGCTTTCCGGCAAAATGGACAATTACACCTTTTTCGATTACGACATGAATGAAGCCNTGCACTTGTCAGATAANGAAAAACAAACCCTGAACGATTGTATCAAAAANATTGGNGATGAGNTAGATCAAAACATCGACAANCACAGCCAAACNTTNTTGGTTTCAAACATTGAATTNCTGCTGAACTACTGCACCCGCTTTTACGACCGACAATTCATTACGCGTTCTACNACCAATAAAGACATNTTAATACGGTTTGANCAGGTATTGAAAGATTATTTTCAGCACGAAAACCTACGCTCAACCGGATTGCCAACAGTAAAATANTGTGCAGAAAAATTAGCCTTATCAGGCAATTACCTCAGCGATTTATTGAAAAAAGAAACCGGNAAAAATGCACAAGANCACATTCACAATTATCTGATAGAGCAAGCNAAAACAGCTCTATTAGGCACTTCTGCTCCGGTAAGTGAAATCGCTTACGACTTAGGTTTTGAATATCCGCAGTATTTCAGCAAATTGTTCAAAGCCAAAACCGGCATGACACCAGCTCTGTNNAGNAATGAGAAAAATGGATTTATATCGGAGAATTAAGCTTAATTCTCCGCTGTNTTTTTGTAATNCCCTACTTTCAAAATGCGTTTCCAGTTCAGGTAAAANCCTGCTACAAAATCCCACTCAATGTATTTGATTTCTTGTGTAGCCTTGTCACTTTCGTGCATCTTGGTTTCTACATCAAACAAGTTAATGTACCCAGCTCCAACTTGCGTTTGNAAGTAAAACGATTTTAANAATTCGATTTTCACACCNGTATGAACACCTACACCCCAGCCTGAAAANTGGAGTCTGTTTTTGTAGCGTTTTCCGCTTAGAAGTGTAAAATCTGTCCATGGTAATACAGGTCCNGTTCCCAAGCTNTTTTGCCAGATCACGCCTACTTTTCCATTCGCTAGGCGCAACAATTCATCAGTTCTGTCTACCGCAACACGAATAAAGTTCAATCCGTCTGTATGTTCGTATTTCAGAAAATCTTTACCGATATAAACATCTTCATCATCGTATTCACCAATGTATTGTGCCACCGAAGGATCATTCATCCANGCATAGTCATCAATAGCATCAGCGGTAATCTCGCCCGACACTTTAGCTGTTTGTCCATTACGNAATACGTATTTCATATGGTCCCAACCTGCTGAAACGGACCAGTGTTCATTGATGTAATAACCCGCTCTGAATGTAAACTGAGGAACCGTAAATTTTCCCGGATCAAAATAAACAGAAGAGACTTCTTGCGGATCATCATCTGCCTTTGCATCGTGAATGGTGTAATCGTAGCCNGGTCCTTCTAAATGGATATCACTTTTGCCATACCAAGAACGATTATAGCCCCAATTGAAAAACAATTTCCCCGTTCTGTACTCCTGCTTTTGCTGCGCCATACCTTGTATAGCAATCAACACACCCAAAAGGCTTAAGATCTTTTTCACCGCGCAAAATTAGAAAAGCATTAGAATTGTACCTGATTTCTATGTAAAGCTTTTTCCGCATCCGCATTAAGCAAAAAACAAACAAACCACTGTAAATCAATAGTTAAANCACAAAAANCTATACCTCTTTCAACATTAANATTNTCGGTATATTGCACATTTTAATGCATCATTGTACTATGATTACTGGGTATGCACTCTCTTCTTCTGATCCGCTAACTAAATCTATTCGTGCGTTAAACATTCATACATGGGCAGNACTGCTCGCTTTTATACAACGTTTGCCTTATGGAAGAAACCAAAACAGAACTGATTTCAGCTTGGTAATATCAGAGAGGAAAGGTACGTGTAGTTCAAAACATGCGCTCTTAAAACATGTGGCAGANCTCAACAACATTNCNGATGTTCAACTCATTTTAGGTNTGTATGCCATGCGGCAAGAAAACACTCCCGGCATNGGAACNATANTGACAGAAAATAACATGGATGNCATTCCTGAAGCACATTGTTACCTAAAAATTAATGGTCAAAGNGTCGACATCACTACCCAAGAATCTCAATTTCAAAAAATTGAACGTGACATNCTATTAGAACAAGAAATTTTGCCNGAACANGTGNCCGAATATAAANTAGCCTTTCACAAAGATTTTTTACATGCNTGGATGGCTGAAAATCNNATTCCNNTATCATTTGANAAAGTGTGGAGCATCCGAGAGCAATGCATTCAAAACCTATCTGCAGAGGTATGAAACAACTTCTTCANGAAATAANGCAATGCAGTATTTGTCAAGACAAATTACCCCACACTGTTCNTCCGGTTNTTGAAGCNCATACCAACAGCAAAATAGCCATTATTGGTCAGGCTCCGGGGAGTGTAGTACATCAAACCGGCATTCCGTGGGATGATGCTAGTGGTCAACGGTTAAGATCATGGCTCAATGTATCCTCTGAAACTTTTTACAACCCTGAAATTTTTGCACTCATTCCCATGGGATTTTGCTACCCCGGAAAAGGGAAAACCGGTGATCTTCCTCCTCGTCCGGAATGCGCTCCGCTATGGCACGCACAATTATTGCACAAAATGCCACACCTGAAACTTACCCTTCTGGTAGGAGCTTATGCACAAGCCTATTACCTAAAAACCTTACGTCAAAAAACATTGACCGAAACAGTACAACATTTCGAAGAGTTCCTTCCTCATTATTTCCCTCTTCCACATCCTTCNCCNCGCAACAACATTTGGATGGCCAAAAATCAATGGTTTGAAACAGCTATTATTCCCGCATTACAACAGCAAATACAGCTTATACTTTAAATCATACAACAAATCCTGGAGTTGTATCAAAAACTATGTACTATATTTTACTGAACTAAAATCTCTTTCATGCAACATAAAAACACTTCAAAAAGATTTTTTNCATTTTAGANCCACAAATAGTTTGATATTCACATTAAANNTTCCATACATTTGANAAAATGAAATTTTCAGCTCAAAATATGGCTTGGTGGTGGCACTTTTCCGAACGGAGAAAGTGAGCCGAGCTATTTCTATAATTTAAGTTAAAAGCCTGTGTTCNCACAGGCTTTTTTCGTTTATACCCATTACTAAACATGTTCCAATTAAACGTAAAACACCAGAAAATCTTAACAGACACAACCACACCGGTTGGATTGTACCTCCGCATTCGCGACCGGTTTGCACAGGCTTGCCTGCTTGAAAGCTCTGACTACCACGGACAAGAAAACAGTTTNTCGTTCATCGGTATGGATCCNATTTCATCTTTTTATGTCAAAGACAATGAGGTGAAAATAACGCTTCCCAACGGTCAAACGGAAGTGAAAGCCATCAACGGAAGTTCAGCTATTGAGCACCTTTCGGCNTACAAAAAACAGTTTCAAATGGTAGCNAATGANGCTGTCCACCATCCNATTGGCGGGCTNTTTGGCTTNTCTGCTTACGATGCTGTTCGCTACTTTGANAACATTCCGNT
Source organism: Crocinitomicaceae bacterium (assembly GCA_002705995.1). Lineage (GTDB taxonomy): Bacteria > Bacteroidota > Bacteroidia > Flavobacteriales_G > Salibacteraceae. The sequence continues at coordinate 32,883 of PAJI01000015.1, forward strand.
GGAAGAAAACCCCGATGAATTGGGCATTCCGGAAATGCACTATTTCTTGTTTCGCTATGTCATTGCNATCGACCATTTTAAAAACGAAAGTTACCTCTACGAAATCATTCCGGAAGGTGAAACACCGCATGGTTTCAAAAGCATTGANCAANTGATTTACAGCACCAAATTGCCCTCNTTCAATTTTGAAGTGAACGGCTCAGAAACCACGCATTTNTCAGATGATGCATTTCTTGAAGTGCTGAAAAAAGGACGGGAACACTGCTTTCGTGGAGATGTATTTCAAATTGTACTTTCAAGGCGTTACAACACACCTTTTTTAGGAGACGAGTTCAATGTATATNGAGCTNTGCGCAGCATCAACCCCTCTCCTTACCTCTTTTATTTTGANTTCGGNTCGTTCAAAATATTCGGTTCNAGNCCAGAGGCGCAACTGATTGTAAAAGACGGAAAAGCGACCATNCACCCCATAGCCGGTACTTTCAAAAGAACGGGAAAAGANGCAGAAGATGCAGAACTGGCTTTACAACTCGCTAANGATCCTAAAGAAANTGCAGAGCACACCATGTTGGTCGATTTGGCNCGNAANGANNTNAGNACATTCGGCACCGATACGGAAGTTGAAGTTTACAAAGAAGTGCAGTATTTCAGCCATGTNATTCACCTTGTTTCAAAGGTTTCCGCNCACATTAATCCCGAACATGCTTTACACCTTGCGGCCTCTACNTTTCCGGCTGGAACCCTATCGGGAGCCCCCAAAGTTGAAGCCATGAAATGGATCAANACCTACGAACCCATTCGCAGAAATGCTTACGGNGGTGCCATNGGTTTTNTAGGNTTTGACGATTCGATCAATCAAGCCATCATCATCCGCAGCTTTGTAAGCAANCACAACAAATTGCATTACCANGCCGGTGCNGGAATTGTTGCCAAAAGCGACATTCCCTCNGAACTTCAAGAAGTNCACAACAAACTATCGGCCTTAAGACACGCCATTAAAAGAGCTACAGCAATATGAAAATTTTAGTGTTAGACAATTACGATTCGTTTACCTACAACCTNGTGCACCTCTTGCGTCANCTCGANTATGCCGATGCTTTGGAAGTGNATCGCAACGATAAAATTGANNTGGAAACTGTCAATAATTTCGACAAGATTTTGCTTTCTCCNGGGCCTGGAGTTCCAGCCAATGCTGGCATTATGCCCGAATTGCTAAAAACCTATGCACCTACTAAGTCTATCCTTGGAGTTTGNTTGGGACATCANGCNATTGCCGAAAATTTNGGGGGGAACTTAAAATTACTCGAAACGGTAAAACANGGAATTGAATCNAACCTTGAAATTCTGAATTCGAAGGGNTTATTCGAAGGNNTTCCTCAACACACNACNATCGGTCATTACCACAGTTGGTATGTAGATGCTGCAACACTTCCCGATGAANTGGAAGTTACCGCCAGAGACAGTGCCGGAATTATAATGGCATTGAAACACAAAACCCACGATTGCACCGGAGTACAATTTCATCCGGAATCTATTCTTACCCCATTCGGGAAACAAATGATTGAAAACTGGTTAAAACATTAAGCTCATGAAAGAATTATTGAGTGCATTAATCGCCCAGGAAAAACTGGACAAGCCCAGAGCAAAACAAGCACTAACCGACCTTACNCAGGGCAAATTCAACAACAGTCAGATGGCTGCATTTCTTACCGTTTACCTCATGCGTCCNATTACCGTTGAAGAATTAGACGGTTTCCGNGAAGCCATGCTCGAACAATGTCAATCGCTANACTTAAGTGATTTCGACCCTATGGATTTGTGCGGTACCGGTGGTGATGGTAAAAACACGTTTAACATTTCAACGCTGGCTTCTTTTATTGTTGCCGGAGCCGGACAAGCNGTTGCCAAACACGGAAACAANGGTGTNTCTTCCATTTGCGGATCGTCTAACTTGTTGCAATCGTTGGGCTATGAATTCACCAATGACGAAGACAAAATCAAGCGCAGTTTAGACCAAGCCAACATTTGCTTTTTGCACGCTCCGCTTTTCCATCCTGCCATGAAAAATGTAGTGCCNATACGTAGAGAATTGGGCATCAAAACCTTTTTCAACATGCTNGGGCCTTTGGTAAATCCTTGTCAGCCACAAAAGCAACTCACAGGTGTTTTTAATCTGGAATTAGCGCGTTTGTACAGCTATTTAATGCAAGGCAGCAAAGCCTCTTTTGCNATTGTGCACAGCCTTGANGGTTACGATGAGATTTCACTTACGGGTAGGTTTAAAGTCATTACCAATGAAGGAGATANCCTTTTAACCCCCGAAGATTTGGGCATCAATCGCATTACCGAAAGTGACCTTTACGGAGGTGAAACCATTGAAGAAGCACGTAAAATATTCTTGGANCTNCTGCGCGGNGGTGGAACCGAAGCACAAAAAAANGTGGTATTGGCCAATGCCGGACTGGCGTTGAGNACTGCCAAAGGNGTTTCACCGGAAGANGGTTTTGCAATGGCCAAAGCATCGCTGGAAAGCGGAAAAGCATTNCAAGCACTGGAAAAATTAATTGCCAAACCTGTTAAAAGTATCGCTGTTTAATTATGGACATTCTCGATAAAATCATCGCACACAAAAAGCAAGAAGTTGCTCGTCAGCAAGAATTGGTGAGTCTTGAAACGCTCCAACAGCAACAGCACTTTCAGCGTGAAACGCTATCGCTGAGTGCCTTTTTACAGCGTGCCGACAAAAGCGGCATCATTGCAGAATTTAAACGACAGTCGCCCAGTAAAGGGGTTATTCATGCAACAGCAGATGTACAATCCGTAACTCAAGCTTACAGTCAGGCTGGTGCAAGTGGACTTTCCGTACTTACCGATCATGAGTTTTTTGGTGGTGCAGCTAATGATCTTACGCAAGCACGTGCGGTCAATGCTACCCCCATTTTGCGGAAAGACTTCATCATTAGTGAATACCAAATTTACGAGGCTAAAGCCATTGGTGCAGATGTAATTCTGTTGATTGCCGCTGCTTTGGATGCTGCTACACTCGCTCGTTTTACACAAGTGGCGCATGAACTTCAATTGGAAGTTTTGCTTGAAATCCATTCGGAAGAAGAGCTTGAACCTGCTCTTGCTGCTCAACCCGATTTGATAGGAGTTAACAACCGTAACCTTAAAACCTTCATTACATCGCTAGAGGTTTCGCGAAAGCTGATTACTCAACTCCCCAAACACATTACAGCGGTTTCGGAAAGTGGTATTTCAAGCATTGAAGCCATTATTGAATTGAAACAATTGGGGTATCGCGGTTTTCTGATGGGCGAAAAATTCATGCAGCACACCAATCCCGAATTGGCGGCCAACACATTTATGAAAGCATTGTCTCACGCTGAAAACACCGATTATGCTTAAAGTTTGTGGCTTGAAATATCCCGAAAACATCAAAGCATTAGTCACTGTCCATGCAGATTTCTTTGGTTTGATTTTCTATGAAAAATCGCCCCGCTTTGTGGCCGATCATCTGGCGGAATCTATTTTGGAAGTCATTCCGAAACACATCAAGAAAACAGGTGTATTTGTCAATGTCAACCCAACGGTGATTCAACAAAAGTTAGCGCTTTTTCAACTGGATGCACTTCAATTTCACGGCAGTGAAACACCAGAAGAAATTACTCTATTCAAAGCTCCCAACAGGATTTTGATCAAAGCTTTTGGTGTAGACGAAAATTTCGATTTTGAAACCACTGCGTCTTATACCGGAGTTTGCGACTATTTTCTATTCGATACCAAAACCAAAAACCACGGTGGAAGCGGTAAACGGTTTGCGCCCGAATTGCTTGAAAAATATAGGGAAGAAACGCCTTTTTTCATCAGTGGTGGCATTGACGAAAGCATTTTAAAAGAACCGCATTTGTTGCGTCATCCGAAACTGGCAGCTATCGATGTCAACAGTCGGTTTGAGCTTGAACCGGGACTGAAAGACACCAAGCGCATCGAAATTTTTGCAACACAACTCAACCTTATTTTTAACAACGAACAACAAGAAAACAGCATATGAATTTCACAGCAGATAAAAACGGATACTATGGCAATTTCGGAGGAGCTTACATCCCCGAAATGCTTTACAAAAACGTCTCGGAATTGCAGGAAGCTGTTGATGCCTACATCAATCAACCGGACTTTAAACAGGAATTTGATCGGTTGCTCCGCGATTACGTAGGACGTCCTACTCCACTTTACTTAGCCGAACGACTTTCGGAACACTACGGCTGTAACATTTTCTTGAAACGCGAAGATTTGTGCCATACCGGAGCGCATAAAATCAACAATACCATTGGTCAGATTTTGTTGGCCAAACGCATGGGAAAACAACGCATCATTGCAGAAACAGGTGCCGGTCAACACGGTGTAGCTACTGCTACTGTTTGTGCTTTAATGGGCATGGAATGTACTGTTTTTATGGGCGAGACAGACATGGAACGTCAAAAACCCAATGTGGAACGCATGCGCATTTTGGGCACAACTGTTACGCCTGCCACTTCGGGCAATAAAACCTTAAAAGATGCTACCAACGAAGCCATGCGTTACTGGATCAATCATCCCGAAGACACGTATTACATCATAGGTTCTGTTGTAGGGCCACATCCTTATCCGGAAATGGTGGCCAAATTTCAATCGGTGATCAGTCAGGAAGTGAAGCAACAATTGCAATTCCATACGGGAAATTCCAACCCAGATCGCATCATTGCCTGTGTGGGTGGCGGCAGCAATGCAGCCGGTATTTTTTACCATTACCTCGATGTGCCGGAAACACAATTGATAGCCGTTGAAGCTGCTGGAATGGGCTTGCAAAGTGGTGAATCTGCTGCTACAACTGCCTTAGGAAAACCCGGTGTATTGCACGGCAGCAAAACGTTGATCATGCAAACTGAAGACGGACAAATTGTTGAACCTTACAGCATTTCAGCCGGACTGGATTATCCGGGAATTGGCCCGATGCACGCCAACCTTTTTACCCAACAACGTGCAACGTTTAATTACGTAACCGATGCCGAAGCGATGCAAGCCGGGTTGGCACTCAGTAAAATTGAAGGCATTATTCCAGCCATTGAATCGGCTCATGCGTTGGCCGCCTTGAATCAACTCCAATTTGAAAAAGACGAATGTGTCGTGGTTTGCCTTTCGGGAAGAGGCGATAAAGACTTGGAAACCTACATCAATTGGAGAACCAAAAACGGTGAATTCAACACAACACGTTAGTACAAAATAACACCTCAAAAACAGTAAACATGAATCAAATAGAAACGCTTTTCCAACAGAAGCCCAACAATATATTTTCCATTTATTTTACAGCCGGATACCCTGAGAAAAACAGTACGGTATCCATTCTACAAGAACTGGAGCAAGCCGGTGTAGACTTGGTAGAAGTCGGCATTCCGTTTAGCGATCCGGTTGCCGATGGACCTGTTATCCAACAAAGCAGTCAGCAAGCCATAGAAAATGGAATGACACTAAAACTGTTGTTGCAGCAACTCAAAGAAGCGCGTAAAACCGTTTCCATTCCACTTATTTTGATGGGCTACCTCAACCCTATTTTACAAATGGGATTGGAAAATTTTTGTCGTGAAGCAGAAGAAGCCGGAGTAGCCGGATTAATTATTCCCGACCTTCCGTTAGATCAAGTGCAAAGTGAGTACAAGAGTTTGTTTGAAAAACACGGACTGGCCAACATTTTATTGATTACGCCACAAACTTCAGACGAACGCATTCTGCAAATTGATGCGGCTTCTAACGGGTTTGTTTACATGGTTTCTTCGAGTTCAACTACCGGAGTTAAAAAAGGTCTTTCAGCTGAACAGCTCCACTATTTTGAACGCATTCAAAAGTTGCAACTTAAAAATCCTCAACTGATTGGTTTTGGCATTGGCGATCATGCCAGTTTCTCCACAGCCTGTTCACATGCCAATGGTGCCATTGTAGGAAGTGCGTTTATCAAAGCCTTAAACAATCAACTTCCCATTGCTGATTTTGTAAGAAGTTTGAGGGGAAAATCATGAAACAAGAAATTAATCCGCCCAGCTAAGGGGTATTCATCGCTATGCTAAAACCTTGAGCAATTATTATCCAGACTAACTCCTTGTTTCTACAAACATAAGTAACGACAAGATTCTAACATCCATTATTAGCAGTAGTAGTAAATATTCATCCTTGTGAGCTTAAAGTTAAAGGCATCTACCTATCTTTGTCGTTTTCAGATTCGAGCATACGTGCTTCGAGCATACGTGCAAGGATCAACCTCTTTAAGGCTGTGAGATGTGACAGCCTTTTTTATTTCTTCATAGTAAACCTTACAATCATCTTCTACAATTCTTTGATTAAATGTGCACCTGTGTTTCTCTGTCTGGTTGATCGTTATGCAATTGAAAACAGAAGAATTGAACTAAAAATGGGGCTTTAGGGGCTTTGGCCATAGCCGCAGTCCAAATGCAAAGATATTACATCCATATTCGCTAGACTTAGTGACCTTGTTGTGTACAATTTCAACATCTTTCAGCATCTTAATTGAGAAGACATCAAACAATTTCAAACACAAGTCCAGTTGGAAAAGCTCTGTCTTTATCAAAAAAAGCTTTCAATCCCAAAGGGATCATGAACTCCTTTATTAAAAATTAAACCAGTGAATAAATTGACCTGAAGAACTTGATCATAACCTCATTCGCGCAAAGTGCTACCTGTATCAAAACACAAGCTTTCAATCCCAGAGGGATCATGAACT